>NZ_BAFV01000048.1 GCF_000308515.1 Nocardia carnea NBRC 14403
CGCCGGCCACCGGACGGCCGGCGCGTACGGCGGCCACCGACACCGCGTACGCCGGTATCCCGTACAGGAAGTTGACCGTGCCGTCGATCGGGTCGACCACCCAGACCACGTCGTCGTCGCCGGCCGCGGACAGGTCGCCGCCACCTTCCTCACCGAGGATGTGATCGCCGGGGCGCAGCCGCGCCAGTTCGTCGCGGATCAGCTGTTCGGTTTCGGTATCGACGACGGTCACCGGGTCGGTCGGGGTGCTCTTGGTGCGGACGGCGCCATCCGCCGTGCCGGCGGGTCCGAATACCTCGGGCCGGCGGACCCGGACATGGGCAGCGGCGATACCGGCGAGATGGGTCGCGATCCGGCGCAGCAGCACGGCATCGGCGGGAGCAGGTTCGGTGGCAGCGGTCAGAGACCAAATCGATTCCGGCACGCCCACCATCGCAGCACAGATCCTGCGGGCCGGGCATCCGGGCGCGCACATTACTCTTGTCGTGCACACCACACCGGCCCGAGTCGGCACGGGGGCGGCGAGCGCGGGGCCGAGTGGCGGATCAGCGCCGTTCGGGTACTCCGCGTGCCCCGGCGCCGGACGACAGCAGCCAGCACAGGGAACGAGGGAAACCCGCATGTCCGCTCGACGGCACGCGTTCGGGATCGATATCGGCGGCAGCGGCGTCAAGGGCGCCGCGGTCGACCTCGAAACCGGGGAACTCCGGCACGAACGCATCAAGATCGCCACCCCGCAACCGTCCACTCCGGACGCGGTCGCCACGGCGGTCGCGCAACTCATCGCCCAGGCGGATTGGGACGGTCCGGTGGGGCTCACGCTGCCGTGTGTCGTCCTCGACGGCGTCGCTCACACCGCCGCCAATGTCGACAAATCCTGGATCGGCACCGATGCCCGGACCTTGTTCTCCGACGCCCTCGACGGCCGGGAGGTCACGGTCCTCAACGATGCCGATGCCGCGGGGCTGGCCGAGGACCGTTTCGGTGCCGCCCGCGATATCGACGGCCTGGTCCTACTGCTGACCTTCGGCACCGGAATCGGCTCGGCACTGCTCAACAACGGGACCCTGGTCCCGAATACCGAACTCGGCCATCTCGAGATCGGCGGTATGGAAACCGAACACCGGGCCGCGGCCTCGGTGAAGGAACGCGAAGATCTGAGCTACCCCGAATGGGCGACCCGGGTCAGCACCGTACTGCGCGGGCTGGAAGATCTTTTCTGGCCGACGGTGTTTGTCGCCGGTGGCGGGATCAGCCGCGATGCCGACCAGTGGATTCCGCTGCTCACCAACCGCACCCGGGTGATCCCCGCCGATCTGCGCAACACAGCGGGTATCGTAGGCGCGGCCATGGCTGTCGATGCCGGAATCACCCCCTGAAGATGTCCGCCGCGCAGGCAGGGGCACACTGGTGGATCGTTACAATGGAAGGACCCCGGCGGTGAGCCGGACACCCGACCGGCGTTTTAGCCGGTAAACCCGACAGACCGCTCCGCCGGAATACTACTCTGGCGTGACGCCGCACGAGACCGTCACGAAAGGGCGTACGTGGTAGCCACGAATACCCGTCAGACAGCCGAATCGGCCGACGCCGAGGCCACGGAAGTTCCCGCGGCACGCCCGGCCCGCAAGGCCGTGGCCAAAAAGGCCCCGGCCAAGAAAGCCGCCGCCAAGAAGGCTCCCGCGAAAAAGGCGGCCGCCAAGAAGGGCGCGGCCAAGAAGGCCCCTGCGAAGAAGGCCGGTAGCGCAGGCGCGCCCGGCCCGGGTGAGGAGCAGCCGGACGACGAGTCGCTGGATGTTGCCGACCTCGGAGATCTCGAGGTCTCCGAGGACGATCTCACCGAAGAAGGTGACGAATTGGTGGCCGAGGTTGCCGAGGAACCCGAGGCCGAGACCGCCGAACCCACCGCGGCCGATAAGGCCTCCGGTGATTTCGTCTGGGACGAGGAAGAATCCGAGGCGCTGCGCCAGGCCCGTAAGGACGCCGAACTCACCGCCTCCGCGGATTCGGTACGCGCCTACCTCAAGCAGATCGGTAAGGTCGCGCTGCTCAATGCCGAGGAGGAGGTCGAACTCGCCAAGCGAATCGAGGCCGGCCTCTACGCGGCCGAGAAGATGCGCGAGTTCACCGAGGCCGGAGAAAAGCCGCCGGTCGCGATCCGCCGCGATTTCAACTGGATCGTCCGCGACGGCAACCGCGCCAAGAATCACCTCCTCGAGGCCAACCTGCGCCTGGTGGTATCGCTCGCGAAGCGCTACACCGGCCGCGGTATGGCCTTCCTGGATCTGATCCAGGAAGGCAACCTGGGTCTGATCCGCGCGGTGGAGAAGTTCGACTACACCAAGGGCTACAAGTTCTCCACGTACGCCACCTGGTGGATCCGGCAGGCCATCACCCGCGCCATGGCCGATCAGGCCCGCACCATCCGTATCCCGGTGCATATGGTCGAGGTCATCAACAAGCTGGGCCGTATCCAGCGCGAGCTGCTCCAGGATCTGGGTCGCGAACCCACCCCGGAGGAACTGGCCAAGGAAATGGATATCACCCCGGAGAAGGTGCTGGAGATCCAGCAGTACGCCCGGGAACCCATTTCGCTGGATCAGACCATCGGCGACGAAGGCGACAGCCAGCTCGGTGATTTCATCGAGGATTCCGAGGCCGTGGTCGCGGTGGACGCGGTGAGCTTCACCCTGCTGCAGGATCAGCTGCAGTCGGTGCTGGAGACCCTGTCCGAACGCGAGGCGGGTGTGGTGCGGCTGCGGTTCGGTCTCACCGACGGCCAGCCGCGGACCCTCGACGAGATCGGCCAGGTGTACGGGGTCACCCGTGAACGAATCCGACAGATCGAATCCAAGACCATGAGCAAGCTGCGCCATCCCAGCCGCTCCCAGGTCCTGCGCGATTACCTCGACTGAGGTACTTCGGGCACCTGCTCCGCGCCACGGCCCCTGAACTCGCCGGAACCACCGGTTCCCGCGATGCTCAGGGGCCGTGGCGTATCGGTACCCGGGTCACCGTTCGCCGTCGTCGAGGGTCCCCGCGGGCCCCGGCAACACCGGATCCCGGGACGTATCCTTCAGCTCGACACCGGAGCGGCCGAGCCGGTGCGCGCCGTCGACCAGGCCCGCCGTCACCTCCGCGGCCCGCCGGTAATCCAGGCCTTCCGGCGGGTGGATATTGGAAACACAGTTACGGTCCGCATCGGTGGCGCCCGGCCGCGGTCGATGGGTGAGATAGACACCGAGACTGTCCGCGACCGATAAGCCGGGGCGTTCCCCGATCAGTACGAGGACGGTCGCCACTCCGAGCGCGGCACCGATATGGTCACCGAGCGCGACCCGGGCCTGGGTGGCCACCACGGGCACGGCGACCGAATAGCGCGGCCGCAGTAGTTCCACGATCGCCTCGAGCAGTGGCGGCCCGTGCTCGGTGAGAGCCCGGGCCGAAAGACCGTCCGCGAGAACCACGCCGATCGAAGGCCCGTTTTCGGGGCCGGACGGGATCGGGTCGAGTGGAATCGGCCCCTCGGCCGGCAGCCGGCCCAGGTCGGGGCGGCGGAGGTATTCGGCACGGTCGCGTGCCCGGCTCGGTACGTGGCGCGGTTCGCCGAGCCCGAGGGCGGCAACCCGCTCCGAGAGCGCGGTCACATCCAGTGCGGTGTGTACCGCGTCGCGGGCGCGGGCATGCGCCGCGGCGAATTCGAGCACCCGCCGGGTCGGCAATGCGTCACCGGCCCGGCCCAGGCCGATCCGTGCCTGGGTGAGCGTGCGTAATCCGGTCCAGAACGTATGGCCGGAGTCGGTCTCCGCCCGATATCCATCGCTACCGATCCCCATGGTCACCGTGCCCTTTCCGCCCGGATCCATCATCCACCCGAACCTCCTGCGCCGCGCTCCGCCGTAGGTACCTGCACCGGCGGAGTCGTGGACACGCCCGCGACATACGTGCCGCGCTCCGGCCGGAATTACGCCACCGCTCCGGGCAGCAGGCGACGCCGAGTTCGAATCCGGTTGCCGCGGCCTACAACAGGGCGCGCAATGGTGAGGCGGACGGCGGGATCGCCCGCACCCGGCCGGTATCGTCGAGCATTCCGAGCCGGTCCAGCCAGCCCGCGAATTCGGGGGCCGGTCGCAGACCGAGCACCCGGCGAGCGTAGAGCGCGTCGTGGAAACTCAGGCTCTGATAGCCGAGCATCACATCGTCGGCGCCGGGCACCGCGATGACGAAGGCACATCCGGCGGCCCCCAGCAAGGTGAGCAAGGTGTCCATATCGTCCTGGTCGGCCTCGGCGTGGTTGGTGTAGCAGACATCCACCCCCATCGGCAGGCCCAGCAGTTTGCCGCAGAAGTGGTCCTCGAGACCCGCGCGGACGATCTGTTTGCCGTCGTACAGGTACTCCGGCCCGATGAACCCGACTACGGTGTTCACCAGAAGCGGCCGCAGTTCGCGGGCCACCGCATAGGCCCGCGCCTCCAGCGTCTGCTGATCGACCGGTTTCCCGCCCGTACCCAGATGCGCGCCCGCCGACAATGCCGAGCCCTGGCCGGTTTCGAAATACATGACATTATCGCCGACGGTACCGCGGCGCAGGGAACGCCCGGCGTCCTCGGCTTCCCGCAGCAGCGCCAGATCCACTCCGAACGCGGCGTTCGCGGCCTGCGTCCCCGCCACCGACTGGAACACCAGATCCACCGGCGCCCCCGCGGCGATCAGATCGATGGTTGTCGTGACATGGGCCAGGACGCAGGACTGAGCGGGGATGTCGAAACGGGTGCGGATATCGTCGAGCAGCGCCAGCAGATCGGCCGCGGCCCGCGGGGAATCGGTGGCGGGATTGATCCCGATCACGGCGTCACCGCAGCCGAGCAGCAGCCCGTCCAGCACGGCGGCCGCGATACCGCGCGGATCATCGGTCGGATGATTGGGCTGTAATCGGGTGGCGAGCGTACCGGGCAGCCCGATGGTCGTCCGGAAGGCCGACTGCACCCGGGCCGCCCGCGCCACCGCGATGAGATCCTGGTTCCGCATGATCTTGGCGACCGCCGCGGCGATCTCCGGGGTGAGACCGGGCGCCAGATCGCGCAGAGTTGCGGCCGGATCCGAGATTCCTTCACCGGCCGCAATACTCAGCAGCCGGTCACGCAGATCCCCCACTGTGCACGAGGCGATCGGCGCGAACGCGACCCGGTCGTGGGTATCCATGATCAGCCGGGTCACCTCGTCGGTCTCATACGGCACGACCGGCTGTTCCAGGAATTCGGTCAACGGGAGATCGGCCAGCACCCACTGGGCTGCGGCCCGCTCGGCATCCGTGGCCGCGGCGCATCCGGCCAGTTCGTCACCGCTTCGGCGCGGAGTGGCCTTGGCCAGCACCTCCACCAGACCGTCGAATCGATAACTCGTACCGCCCAACTGCTGGGTGTAGACAGTCATCCGCCGGTCCCGTCCGCCCGGGCCGCTGCGGCCGGCACCGCGGGCGCCGAGAACGCAGACGGCCGAAATACGCCGTGATCATGAACGATACCGAGCGATGCGGGGGTGTGTTCGCCTGCGACGGCGGATCGTTATTTCGATGGACTCCCCGCGGCGAACCGTGTGCTGAGATTGAGGAATGCAACGGTGGTCGGCATTATCGGCGACGGGCAAGGATATCGTCATCGCGATCGTCTGGTTCGCGTTCGGCTCGCTGCTGTATCTGGCCGGCTTCCATATGTTGTTCATCTCCGCCGACGGCCCGTCCACACCACTGGCTCCACGTTTCGCACTGCTGGCGATGGTGTGCGCGGTACTGCTGGTGCGGCGGCGAGCGCCGATCACCGCCATGGTGGTGGGGCTGATCCCGCTGGCATTCGATCTGATGCTCGGGCCGACGCTACCGGTGTGGCTCGTCTACTCCGACCTGATCTACGCGGCGGTCGTCTACGGCACCCGCCGCCAGATGCAGGGAGCGGTGGTGGCGTGGCTGGCGCTGTCCGCGACGGCCGCGGGCGTGGTGCTGGCGATGACCGAGAACTGGCGTTTCATGGTGCTGGCGTTGATCATGGCGGCGGCCTTCGTCGGTACCTCGCTGTGGTGGGGACTCACGGTCCGCGCACATATGGACACCGCCGCGGCCGAACGCGCCCGGCGGCAAGCGCTGACTCAGGTGGCGGAACTGGACCGCCGGGCGGCGGTGGCCGACGAACGTAAGGCCATGGCCCGCGATCTGCACGATGTGATCGCCGGGCATCTGTCGGCGATCGCCCTGCAATCCGAAGCGGCACTGGCGGGGCTGAACGGAACCGGCACCGATCCGCGGCTCACCGGCATCCTGACCGCGATCCGCACCAACAGTGTCGAGGGTCTGCAGGAAATGCGGACCATGATCGGGCTGCTGCGCCGTGACGACGATGCGACCGAAACCACCGCGCCGGGCCGGCTGGCCCAGTTGCCGGGGCTGGTCGCAGTGGCCCGGCAGGCGGGTATGCGGGTGCGGATACACCAAGACGCGGTGGGCCACCCGGTGGCAGGCGCGGTCGATCAGGCGGCGTACCGGATCGTCCAGGAGGCTGTGACCAACGCGATGAAACACGCACCCGGTCAGGAGGTCGATATCGAGGTGCACACCGAGACCGGGACGCTCGTCCTGACGGTGCGTAATCGGCTCCCGGCCGAGGAAGCAGCGCCGGCCGCCCTCGATACCGGCCTGGAGCCGCGCGGCCTGGCGAATATGCGCGAACGCGCGACGGCGCTGGGCGGCACCTTCCGGTCCGGACCCGAATCCGGGTGCTGGTCGGTGCAGGCCCGGCTGCCGTTCACCGCGACCGCGGAACCCGTGGGGGAACCGCTGTGATGATCCGGGTGCTCATCGCCGACGATCACGCGGCGATCCGGGCCGGGCTGCGCATGATCCTGGACACTGCCGGCGATATCGAAGTGGTGGGCGAGGCAGCCGACGGCGCGGTCGCCCTCACTCAGGCCCGCGCCCTGCGGCCCGATGTGGTGCTGATGGATGTGCGGATGCCGGGAGTGGACGGTATCGCCGCGACCGCCCGGATCACCGGCGACAATCTGGCCCGGGTTCTCGTGCTGACCACCTTCGACCTCGACGAATACGTGTTCGGCAGCCTCCGTGCGGGAGCCGGCGGGTTCGTCCTGAAATCCGCGTCGGGGCCTGCGCTGATCGAGGCGGTCCGGGCGGTCGCCGCCGGGGACGGTGTTCTCGCACCGGAGGTGACCCGCGCGGTGATCCAGGCCTTCGCAAGCACGAACTCCGCGCCCCGGCCGGAGGTGCCCCCGGGTGTGGCGGATCTGACCGGCCGGGAACGCGAGGTCCTGGACTGCCTGGGCGCCGGATTGTCCAACGCGCAGATCGCCGTCCGGCTGTTCATCGGGGAGACGACGGTGAAAACGCATGTATCGCGGGTGCTGGCCAAGCTCGGACTCCGGTCCCGGGTACAGGCCGCGATCCTCGCCCGGGAGCTGGCAGAGGAACCGGAGGACGAATCGGGCGCCCGGCGGTAACACCGGGCGCAATCGGTCCGGTCAGCCGGTCAGTGGCGGGTACAGCCCGTCCGGGCCGGGCCGATACGGTTCCACGCCGATTACGGCCGCGACCGGCAGCGGGCCGTACAGGTGCGGGAACCGCAGCGCGGGATCGTCACCGGGAACGCCCGGCTCCCACCGCACCGGGGCGTCCAGTCGCGCGGGGTCGAGCCGGAGCAGCACCATATCGGATCGGCCGGCGAAAAGCCGGTTTGCCGGCAGGTGCACCTGGTGCGGCGCGGACAGGTGCACGAAGCCCTCCGTGGCCAGGGAGGCCGGCCGATGCGCACCCCATTGCCGCGCGGTGGCCCACTCACCGGGAGAACAGAGGTGAACAAGGGTGTGAGTGTCACAGGGCACGGGTAACCTCCGATACACAACTCGACAGTCGTACCGGGCAGCGGGACACCGGTATTCCACGCCCGGCCGGGGTGTTCGCCACAGGCGGAAACCGCTGGTCGTGTTAGGGAAAACACAGTCGTTCCCCACAGGGAACAATCCCGATGCCCGGAACGTCTGACAGAGTAGTCATACCACTGCTGGGAAGTAGCGGAAGCGAGCCCGCGGAGTGACCACGGGCCTCACACCAGGTGAACGGTCTTTGTGCCGGAAGCCAGGACGGAGGAGTCATGCCAGGAACCCTGACTAGCACCCCACTGACCGCGGTCGATCGCTGCGATCGCTGCGGGGCGGCGGCCCGTGTGCGTGCCGTTCTGCCCGCAGGTGGCGAGTTGCTCTTCTGCCAGCATCACGCGAACGAACATATGGAACGACTGCGTGAGCTGGACGCCGTAATCGACACGGAGTCCGCTCCCGCCCTCTGACCGTCCGCGCGTCCGACACAACAGCATCGAACAACAGAACACCGCTTATTCGTGGCGGGCGACCCTCCGGTCGCCCGCCACATCTCATCCGGGCAGGATCGCCTCGATCAACCGCGCGAGCCCGTATTCGAAATCGCCGGCCGGATCGCCCGGTGCCTGATACAGCTCGCCGACCGCGGCCCCCACCCGCGTCGACAGCGGATATTCGGCGGCGGGCATGACCTCGGTCAGCAGGGGCCCGTAGGTCTCCCACCAATCGGCGTCGGATTGCTCGCGGGTGCTGCGGGCCGCGGCGAGCGCGGTGCGGGCGTTCCCGGTGGCGAACTGGGTGAGGACCGAGATCACCCGGTCCATCCCGGGATCGTCGAGACCGATACCGTCCACGGCCGCCAGCTGTTGCTCGTAGCGCCGCGTCCGGCCCGGCCCCAGCACCATCCGCCACGACGGCACCTCGAACAGCCACGGATGTGCCAGGTATTCGTCGCGGACCTGCCGGGCGATGGCGGACAGCCGTTCCCGGGCCGGTACGTCGGTGGGCAACGGTGCGTCGGCAGCGGCGACCGCATCGACCATGAGCACCGTGAGCGCTTCTTTGCTGGGTACATAGGTGTACAAGCTCATGGGCCGCAGCCCCAGTTCGGCGGCGACGGCGCGGATGGACACCTTCTCGTAGCCCTCCCGGTCGGCCAAGCCGATTGCCGCGGTGACGACATCGTCGACGCTCACGGTCTGACGGGGGCCACGTCCACCCGTCCGCGGGGGTAGGCTGTGCCGCCACAAGAGCTCCAGCAGGGTTCGTGCCGGGTCGCCGGCCCGCTTCGTGCCGCTTTCCCGGCTCCGGGCCGAGGCTTCCGCCTGGCCGTGCTCAGCCGCATCAGGTACCGACTCGCTCACGCTGTGCCCACCGGGCGAGAGCGAGGCCCCAGACTGTGACACTCGGCGACCACCACCCGACCTGACTCGCTCACGCTGAATCCGCCGGTCATGAGCGAGGCCCCTTCGCGGTGACTCTTCCCTGCCCTCGCCTCGCCGGAGATGCTCACGGCGGGCCCTGGCCGGCTCCGGTGCCGCGGCGAGCCCAACGCCGGCCGGGGTGCGGCAGACTTGTCCGTGCGCCACCGCCGAGCGGTGCACCGGACGATGGCTCCGGCGGTCGGCCGATGCGCATAGCCCTCCATGGATCTCCCTGTTCTCGGTGCGGGCGCCGGCCGTGCGGCAGCGCCCGGAACAAATCCGGTACCGTACGCGTTCCGAATATTACTCCGTACGCAATACGATGATATTGGGGGTGCCCCCTGCCGACCGTCGAAACCACCTACCTGCCCGACCGGCACATGTTCGCACTGTGGACGTGGACGGGTCGCGATACCGGACAGCCGCCACCGGGACTCGGCGATTCCGCGATGCTGCCGCTGATCGTTCCCGGCGGCACCACCGCGCAACTCCGCGCGGGCAGCGCCCACCTCCAAGTCGTGCCGGTCCACTGCGCTCTGGTGGAACCCGAACGATTCGCCGCTCTCCCGGTCGACCGTCCCGGAAACTCCACCCGCGCATGGCAATCGAATCTCGCCGGTATCGCGACGCGGCTTCCGGTGGCCGCACACGCGGTCCCCAACGCCCAGGGCACCGCGATCGTGGACGCCGAGCACACCCTCTCGGTCCTGCGCGATACCGCCGAGACGGCCGACCGGATGCGGGCCGGCTTGAAGGCCGACCTGCGCCCCTATCAGGTACGCGGGATCGCCTGGCTGCGGGACACCGTCGCGCGCCACGGCGGCGCGGTCCTGGCCGACGAGATGGGCCTGGGGAAAACCTTGCAGACCATCGGACTACTCGCCGACCGCGCCGAGCAGGGCACTCAACTGGTGGTGTGCCCGACTTCCCTGGTCGGCAACTGGGTACACGAAATCAACCGCTTCGCACCGGGTCTGCGGCCGGTCCCCTGGCGGGGAGGGCAGCTGGAAACCGCACCCGGAACCGTCGTCGTCACCGGCTATCCCGTGCTGCGCCGGCACGGCAGCGGGCTCACCGGGACCGAATGGGCAACCATCGCCTACGACGAAGCCCAAGCGCTGAAGAACCCGCGAACCCAGGTGGCGAAGGCAGCGCGGGCACTGTCCGCCGGCGCGGTCGTCGCCCTCACCGGAACGCCTGTCGAAAATCACCTCGACGAACTGTGGGCGCTCCTGCATCTCGTCGCACCGGGGATCTTCGGGCACCGCACCCAGTTCCGGCGGCGTTTCGTGAAACCCATCGAGCAGGGGTCATCCGACGCTGCCGCGCGGCTGCGGGATGCGGTCGAACCCGTTCTGCTGTCGCGGCGCAAGGATCAGGTCGCTGCCTCACTGCCCGCGAAGATCCACTCGGATCTGCTGTGCGATCTGACCCCCGAGCAGGAACGGCTGTACGACAGCCTGCTCGACCGGGCCGTGGACGAAGGTTTCGGCACCGGCGCCGGACGGCAGACCCGGATCCTCGCGGCGCTGACCGCCTTGAAGCAGGTGTGCAACCATCCCGGACTGATCAGCGGCGAAACGACCGAACTCGCCGGGCGATCCGGAAAGCTCGACCTGTGCACCGATATCGTCGCCAACAACCTCGACAATGCCGCGCCGACACTGATCTTCACCCAGTACCGCGGCACCGGTGAGCTCTTGGTCCGGCATCTGCACGAACATTTCGCGATCACCGCGCCCTTCTTCCACGGCGGGCTTTCGCAGACCGAACGCGCCACCATCGTCGACGAATTCCAGTCCCCCGAAGGCCCGCCGGTGCTGGTGCTGAGCCTGCGAGCGGCCGGCACCGGGCTCACCCTGACCCGGGCCGCCGATGTGATCCATTTCGACCGGTGGTGGAATCCCGCGGTCGAATCCCAGGCCTCCGACCGGGTACACCGCATCGGCCAGACCCGCACCGTGACCGTGACGACTCTCACCTCGTCGACCACCGTGGAGGAACATATCGCGGATATGCAGCGCCGGAAATCCGCGTTGACCGATTTCGGCGCCGGTACCGGTATCGCCGAGCTGGCCCGGCTCGACGACGACCGGCTGGTGGAGATCCTGCGACGGAAACGAGGCAACTGATGGCGGACAACGAATTCGGTTACACCCGCTGGGGAATGGACTGGGTGCGCCTGGCCGAACCACTGCGCCAGACCCGTCCGGACCCGCTGCTGCCCCGCGCCCGCAGTATCGCCCGCAACAACGGCGTTCGCACCGAGGCCGAGGGCCGGATCGTCCGGGCGTATATCCACCGCGGCGGTCAGGCATCGGTCACCCATATCGAACTCACGCCGCTCCCCCGGCCTGTTGTGACCGCGCTGGCCCCTATCGTGGGAACCGCACCGACGGTGCCGACCGACGAGATGTACGCCGCCGCGGCCGATGCGGGCCTGCCGGTGGCTCCGGTTCCGGTGGCCATCGACTGCTCCTGTACCGCCCGGACCGACCGATGTGTGCACGTTCTGGCCACCTTTTACGCAGTGGCGCGCCAGGTGGACGAGAACCCCCGGTTCGGGCTGGACCTACAGGGCTACGGCTACGACCCGGGGCCGGACGATCCCGCGGCTCCCGCCGAGTCTCCACGCTGGATACCGCTCAACACCGTCGATCCCGCCACGTACTTCGAGATCTGAACAACGTGTTCGATGCGGTGGGAATCACCGGCTACCTCGTTCGGCGGGCATCATCGCTGGACAGTCCGATCCAGGACGCGCGACCTCGGTTGGCCATCCCTTCGGCCGGTTACGGTGCGCAGCAGCGGCCACCCATCACGTGTCGGGTGGTCGCCCGTCCCTGAAGAGACCGAGCAGGGCGCTCAGCGCGGTGGCACCCTCCAACAGGGCATTCGAACGGGAGTCGATCCGGGCATCGCGCGCCGTCAGCACCGCCGCCAGATCGTCCCAGCGGCGCCACCCCCGGAGTTCGGGAACCAACTGCCGCAGAGGTTCGATACCGTAGCCGGCCAGGCGGAGCTGGTGCACCAGCCGCGCGGCCCGGACATCGTCGGGTGTGTAGACGCGGGTTTCCCGCGCGCCGGTGCGGCGCGGCACCACCACACCGGCGGCATCCCAGTGCCGCAGCGTCGAGGGGCGCACGCCCAGCGCCCGGGCCAGTTCGGAAACACTCATTGCGTCGGTGGGGTGGGTGTCGGCGATCGGTTCGTCCGCGACGGCCCGGGCCGCCGTACGTGCCGCGTCGAGGTCCCGGCGTTCACGGTCGAGGCGGGCATGCGCGGTATCGAGCAGCGCGAACATCTGTCGCAGATCTCGTTCGTGCGCCGCGCGCAGGATTGCCTTCGCCGAGCCCGGATCGATCCCCGCGGCGAGCGCGCGATATGCGCGCGCCGACCATATGTGGGCCTCGCCGTACACCCGGTAACCGGTCGCGGTCCGCGTCGCCACGGGCAGCGCACCGTCGCGCTCCAGATTGCGTAACTGCTGAACGGAGTATCCGGTGCGCCGCGCGACCTCCACAGTTCGCAGACCACGTGAGTTGCGGCTTTCCACATCACTCCCTGTCGATATATGACCGAAAGTCTCCACAAGGACTTCAATGTAACGCTTGAATACATGACCATCGACGAGATCATCGATTACCTCACCGCACTCGACGGCGTCCTGACGCTGCGGCCGGGCCCCGGCGACGGCTCTCCCGAACTCTCCTGGGGCGATTCGTTCTTCTACTACGCACCCGACAGCGCAGTCCCGGCCCGGACGCAGCCGTTCGCCACCATCGTGACCAAGAACTATCCGGGCGACGAACTGTCACAGCTCGACCGTCCGGGCAGTTTTCGCCTGAATATCAGCGCCGGACCGGAAGCCTTCCGCACGTGGACCGGCCACACACCGCGCGATGCGAATTCTGTCGAAGACGACCCGAGCGCTCGCGACACCGTGATCGCCCATCCCGTGTATGGAACCGCGGGCTGGCTGGCGGTCGTGGACCCGGGACCACGGACCGCCGAGGCGGTTCATGAGCTGCTCCGGACTGCGCACGGCCGCGCCCGCTCGCGCACGGTAAAGACACCGTAACGAACCCTGTCGGCGGCCGGCTTCCGCTCCCGGTGAGCCGCCGGTGAACGGCCGGACCGACGGGTCCACACACATGTCGATCGGCACTCGGGCACGGTCGCCGACCGTGCCCCGGTCATCCGGCACAAGTACACCGAGCCCCGCACCGCGTCACCCATTCGCACCGCTGCCGGCCGTGACGAAGTTCCCGTCATGCTGCGCCCAGCCGGTATCGATGGATCCGGGCTACCGGGTTCACGGTGGACTCCCGGCCCGCCGGCAGATCACATCCGCCGTAACGCGGCGATACGTTCGGTCAGCTGATCTGCCGTGGCGAGGGCCGTCGGCGGGCCACCACACTGGCGGCGCAGGTCGCCGTGGATGACTCCGTGCGGTTTACCGGTGCGGTGGTGGTGCATCGCGACGAGACTGTTCAATTCGCGGCGCAGTTCACCCAGTTTGTCGGCAGTTGCCACTCGCTCGGCGGCATTACCGGCACCGGCATTACCGTTGGGGTCGGGAACCGGTGTGGCGGGAACCGGTTCGGTCTTGGACCGTTCGGCGACCTGGCGCGCCTGACGTTCCCGTAGGAGGGCGCGCATCTGCTCGGCGTCGAGCAGTCCCGGGATACCCAGATAATCCGCCTCTTCGGCACTACCGGAGAACGTTGCCGTGCCGAACGAGGACCCGTCGTAGATCACCTGGTCGAGTTCGGCGTCGGCGGCCAGCGGTACGAACCGTTTCTCTTCCTCACCCGGTTCGTCGCGCTGCTTGTTCGCCTCGGTCAGCAGCTCGTCGTCGAGACCGTCCTTCTCCCGATGCGGTTTCCCGATCACATGGTCACGCTGCACCTCCAGCTGCGCGGCCAAATCCAGCAGAACCGGGACCGAGGGCAGGAACACACTTGCCGTCTCACCGCTGCGGCGGGCACGCACGAAACGCCCGATGGCCTGCGCGAAATACAAGGGTGTGGAGGCACTGGTGGCGTACACCCCGACCGCCAGCCGCGGGACGTCCACACCTTCGGACACCATGCGCACCGCGACCATCCACGGCTGGTTACCGGTGGCGAACTCACCGATCCGGGCCGAGGACGTCGGATCGTCGGACAGCACCAGTACGGGCTTGTTACCCGTGAGATGTTCCAGGAGTTCGGCATACAACCGGGCGCGTTCCTGGTCGGAGGCGATCACCAGACCACCCGCGTCCGACATACCGCGTTCGCGCAGTTGCGCGAGCCGCATATCCGCGGCGCGCAGGACGGCGTAGATCCAGTCGCCCGCGGGGTCGAGCGCGGTGCGCCATGCCCGGGCGGTCTGCTCGGCATTCAGCGGTTCACCCAGCCGGGCCGTGTACTCCTCGCCCGCGCTGTCGCGCCAATGCGCCTCACCCGAATACGCGAGGAAAACCACCGGGCGCACGACACCGTCGGCCAGCGCCTCCGAATAGCCGTAGGAATGATCCGCCCGCGACCTCGGCAGCCCGGCTTCGTCGGGTTCGTAGGTGACGAACGGGATCTGGCTGTCGTCGCTGCGGAACGGGGTACCGGTGAGCGCCAGCCGCCGGGTGGCGTCGCCGAAGGCCTCGGCCACCGCGTCACCCCAGCTCTTGGCGTCACCGGCGTGATGGATCTCGTCCAGGACCACGAGAGTGCGGCGGTTCTCCGTGCGCACCCGATGCTTGAACGGATGCGCTGCCACCTGGGCGTAGGTGACGACCACTCCGTGATAGTCCCCCGAAGTGGCGCCGGTCGTATTGGAGAAATTCGAATCCAGCGCGATCCCCGAACGCGCCGCCGAGGCGGCCCACTGGTGTTTCAGATGCTCGGTCGGCGCGACCACGGTGATCTGGTCCACCGTCCGATCGGCCAGCAGTTCGGCGGCCACCCGCAGCGCGAACGTGGTCTTACCGGCGCCCGGAGTGGCGACGGCAAGGAAATCACGGGGTTTGGTGGCCAGATAACGGGTCAGGGCGCGCCGCTGCCAGGCACGCAGGGATGCGCCCGGAACTGCCGTCGCCGTGGCGCCGCTCGTATCGGTCACGGAGACAAACACTAGCGGCCGCCGCCGCGATGGTGCCAAACCGGCGCGGCCGTCGCGACGGGTGTCACACACTCGATCGCGCCGCGCCGGGTAACCGGTGATTCACCTGCCGACCGCCGACACGTTCACCATGCGCCACGCCACAGGGTGCGCGGGTAGGAGATGCTGGACTGATCATGCACAGCTACGGGAACGGACACGGGAGCCCGCGCGGGGATACCTCGTGGCTGCGGCATGCCCTGGCCCAGACCCGGCGGCTGATCGTCCGGGTGGCCGTGAAGTCCTGGAACGATTCGATCTTCGCCAAATCCGCCTCTGCGGCATTCTGGCAGACGTTATCGCTGGTACCGCTACTGTTCGGCCTGCTGGGCGGCCTGGGGTACGTCAGTGGCCTGTTCGGACCCGACACCGTCGAGATCGTCGAATCGAAAATCCTGACCTTCAGCCGTGATCTGTTCAACCCCAGCGTCGTCACCGATCTCATCGAGCCGACCGTCCGCGATGTCCTGGGGCAGGGCCGCGCGGCGTTCGTCTCCGTCGGCTTCGTGCTCTCGCTCTGGGCGGGCTCGTCGGCCATGGCGACCTTCGTCGACGCGATCGTGGAAGCACACGGCCAGCAGGACGCACGCCACCCTGTCTGGCAGCGCATCTTCGCCCTGCTGCTGTACGTGCAGTTCCTGATCGCGGCGGTGTTCATCCTGCCGCTGATCGCGCTGGGACCGGTACTGATCGGCCGGATCCTGCCCGACACCTGGCGCGAACCCGGGCTGCGGCTGATCGATTCCTTCTACTACCCCGCGGTGGGCCTACTGCTCATCGTCGGCCTGGCCACGCTCTACAAATTCGCTCTGCACAGTTCACTGCCGTATCACCGGCTGTTCTGGGGTGCGCTGCTGGCCGGGGTGTTCTTCATGGCGGCCAGCGAAGTGCTGCGCCGTTACCTCACGCTGGTCACCCGTACCGGGGTCACCTACGGCGCGCTGGCCACCCCGATCGCCTTCCTGCTGTTCACATTCTTCCTCGGTTTCGCGGTGATCCTCGGCGCCGAGTTCAATGCCGCCGTACAGGAGTTCTGGCCGGCGCGGGCCACCCGGATCGAACAGTTCAAGGCGTGGCTGGCCAAACGACGCGATACAACGCCGGGAGAAGAAGAGCGGGAGCCGCCGGAACCGGGTTCGCACCGGATCCCGCCGCACCACCGCGGGCAGGGACGCCACAACGGCACCGGTGGCAAACCGGCGCCGTCGACCATGCGCTGATACGGCGCTCAGTCGCCCTTACGCAGCTGCTCGTAGACCTTCTTGCATTCGGGGCAGACCGGCGAGCCGGGCTTCGCCGAGCGCGTCACCGGGAAGACCTCACCGCACAGCGCGACCACCATCGTGCCCATCACGGCACTTTCGGCGATCCGGTCCTTCTTCACGTAGTGGAAGAATTTCGGGGTGTCGTCACCGGTGGTTTCGTCGGTGGTCGTATCGGGGCGAACCAGAGTATCGGTACTCACGCACTCCATGATGCCGTACCGCGCGGCGGTCCTCACGCACCGCCGGGTACCCACCGGGGTTACGCCCACGCCGCGGTAGTGCAAGACTCGAAGGTATGCAGCAGCACGGCGAAGACTCCGGGCGCGGCTCGGAGCATATCGACGCCGGTGCGAGCGGTCTCGGTGAAGACATCGGCGCACCGCGACCGGCCCGTCCCACCCGTTCGTCCGGATACTTTCCCGGTGACGACGCGAAACACGCGGCACTGATCACCGAGGCGGCGCCGTCCTTCGAAGACCAGCATCGCGCCCGGGTACGCCGTTACACGATCATCATGGCGTTCCGGATTCCCGCACTGATCCTGGCCGGTATCTCGTACTCCGTCTTCGGGAACGCCCTGATCGCGATCCTGATCATGGCGGCATCCGTACCCCTGCCGTGGGTGGCGGTGCTCATCGCCAACGACCGCCCGCCCCGGGACAAGAACGAACCCAGCCGCTGGGACCAACCGCGCACCGCGCTCGAGGAACGCCGCCACGACGCAATCGACGGATAACTGCCGGCGTCCGGACACCGGCAGCACCGCACGCGAGTGGCAGAGTACTGCTGTGCCCATACACGGACCGACCGCCACCTCACCCCTGACTGCACTGTGCCCGGACCTGCGTGCGGCCCTTACCCGTGTGGGCTACGACGCCGACACTCTGCTCGAAGTCCTGGGCCCCGAGGTACACCGCGCTCTCGGTCGCGGTGAACCGGTCCCCGTGCGGCGCGTCGCCCGTACCGCGGGCGATCTGGGCACGCTGGTGCGGCTACTGCTGCTCGGCGATGCGGTCCCGGAAACCGAAGTTGCCGCGGCACTGGCGCCGGTCGCGGTGCCCGACGCCGTCGCGGCCGGCCTCCTGTCCACCGAGGGTGATCTGGTGCGCGCGGCCCTCGACCTGCGCCCGCTCGATACCGGTGCGGGTAATCGCTGGGTGCTGTCCGATCTCGACGATTCGATGCATCGCCGGACACTGACCGAGGACCACGTCCTCGGCGTCGGTCATGCCTCGCTGTCGTTGCTGCGGGCGACACCGACCGCCCCCGTCGGTTCGGTGCTGGATCTCGGTACCGGCTGCGGTGTCCAGGCGGTGCATGCCGCCGGTTACGCCCGTTCGGTGACCGCCACCGATATCAATCCGCGCGCGCTGTGGCTGGCCGAAGCCACCGCCGCGCTGAACGAACTCGATCTCGAATTCCTCCCCGGATCCTGGTTCGAGCCGGTGGCCGGGCGCACGTTCGATCAGGTGGTTGCCAATCCCCCGTTCGTCGTCGGTCCGGCGCGGGTCGAGCACACCTACCGGGATTCCGGGCTCGCCCTCGACGGGGCCAGCGAACTGGTGCTCTCCCATATCCCGGACCTGCTCGCGCCCGGAGGGACAGCGGCCGTACTCGCTGCCTGGGTACACACCGAGGACGAGGACTGGCGGCAGCGCGTTTCGGGCTGGCTGCCCGCCTACGGTATCGATGCCTGGGTCGTCCAGCGCGATATCGCCGATCCCGCGCTCTACGTCGGCACCTGGCTACGCGACGCGGGCCTGGATCCGCGGAGCCCGGCGGCCCAGGAACGGGCCGCGGAATGGCTCGCGGCCCTCGACGGGGCCGGCGTGACCGGGATCGGGTTCGGGTTCGTCTACCTGCGTGCGTTCGACGGGCCGACCGAGATTCTGGCCGAAGATCTGACCCACGGCTTCGAGGACCCGCTCGGCGCGGAGGCGCTCGCCCATTTCGAACGGTCCGCGTGGTTGCGTGCGGTGGCAGCGGAGCCGGCGCGCGCGTGGAAATCCCGCTACCGGGTCGATCCGGCGACGGCGCTGGAACGGGTCTACCTGCCCGGCGAGGACGGCTGGGACAGGCAGGTGACCCGCCTGCACCGCGGTGACGGGCCGCGCTGGCAACACGAGGTCGACGAGACCACCGTCTCCCTGCTGGCGGGAATGCGATCCGACGGTCTGCCGTTGTACGAACTGATCGAACTGCTGGCATTGTCCCAGGGATCCGACGAGGTGGACCCGGAATTCGCGGCGGCGGCGCTGGGGGTGGTCACGAGCTTGGTGCGGCACGGACTGGTGCACCCGGTCTAGACGCTCACCCTGCGGCGGTGGCCGTTCCGGTGTCCCGGCCCGTTCTGTTCTCAGGAACTTCTCAGAACGCAACGCCGAAAACCGCAGTTCAGAGCGGTTTATCCGCGCCTGGCGAGGGAACTTTCCCTATGTCGGGTCCGTTGTTCGGAGTGAGACACCACCGACAGGAGGCAAGTCATGACAAGCCCCGCCACCACTCGTGTGCGCCCCAGTGATATGGACCTCGACGCCCAGAGCCCCGCCGCCGACCTGGTACGCGTGTACCTGAACGGGATCGGACGGACCGCGCTGCTCACCGCCGCCGACGAAGTAGAACTGGCCAAGCGCATCGAGGCGGGTCTCTACGCCCAGCACCTGCTGGAGACCGGCAAGCGTTTGTCGGCGACCCGCAAGCGTGATCTGGCGATCGTCGTCCGGGAGGGCCAAGCGGCACGGTCGCACCTGCTGGAAGCCAACCTGAGACTGGTCGTCTCGCTCGCCAAGCGGTACACGGGCCGCGGGATGCCACTACTGGACCTGATCCAGGAGGGCAATCTCGGCCTGATCCGCGCGATGGAGAAGTTCGACTACGCCAAGGGCTTCAAGTTCTCGACCTATGCCACCTGGTGGATCCGCCAGGCCATCACCCGCGGTATGGCCGATCAGAGCCGCACCATCCGGCTCCCGGTTCATCTCGTGGAGCAGGTCAACAAGCTCGCCCGGATCAAGCGTGAACTGCATCAGCAGCTCGGCCGGGAAGCCACCGACGCGGAACTGGCCGCCGAATCGGGTATCGCGGTGGAGAAGATCTCCGATCTTCTCGACCACAGCCGTGATCCGGTGAGCCTGGATATGCCGGTCGGCAACGACGAGGAAGCCCCGCTGGGCGATTTCATCGAGGATTCCGAGGCGACATCGGCCGAAAGCGCCGTGATCGCCGGCCTGCTGCACCACGATGTCCGCAGCGTGCTGAACACCCTCGACGAACGCGAACAGCAGGTCATCCGATTGCGGTTCGGTTTGGACGACGGGCAGCCGCGCACCCTCGATCAGATCGGCAAACTGTTCGGTCTGTCCCGTGAACGGGTTCGCCAGATCGAGCGCGAGGTCATGTCGAAACTCCGCAAGGGCGAACGAGCCGACCGGTTGCGCGCCTACGCCAGCTGAGCACCGAATACCCGCAGAAAAGCAACGATGACCGGCCGCCTCGGCCGGTCATCGGTCGTTTGGAGGGGATCGGCTCTCATCCGGCGGCGGGGAGGAGCCGGACCCGACGAGCTCGCCGCATTCGCGTCCGGCCTGATCGGTTCACCTCTCCACAGCGCCCGCCGAGATCTGCACCCGGATTTCGGTGACACGCCGTCCGGAGAGCCGCCAACAGCCCAAAACGGTCGCTTCGGTGTGTGCACCTCGGTGGCTCGGCGGATGGAGCCCGAGCACACCGTGGCCCCGCGACGACCCGGATCGAGCCCGGGCCGACCCGCCCGGCGGACGGCACCATGTCGGCCGTCGATATGAGCTCAGCCCAGGCGCCGGGGACCGGTGTCGAAACGGCTCGGCTGCGGGCCGATCCGGGCTCGGGCGTACAGGATCGCGGCCGATTCCGGGCTGGCCAATACCGGCTCGCAGGACAGTTCCCGCATTTCGGGGAGATCGTCGAACAGGGCCGATATACGCCGGGTCAGGTCGATCAGGGCGGCCTTGTCTACCCGGGGACTGGCCGGTGTGCCGTTCAGCAGCGGCGCGGCTCGGGGCGCGTCGATCAGGGCGGCGGCCTCCTCTGCCGACAGCGGCAGCGCACGATAGGCCCGGTCCCCCAGTAATTCGATGATCGGTCCCGACAGCCCGAACTCGATGACCGAGCCGAAAGCCGGATCGTCCTGGACCCGCAGCACGCAGCCGACACCTTTGGGCGCCATGCGCTGGATATGCAGCAGCGGATCACCGCACAACTCCACCAGGTCGTGGTAGGCCTGACGGACTGCTTCCGGCCGCCACAAGTCCAAACGGACCCAGCTCATATCGGGCCGCCGCCGCCAGCTCTCGTTCGTCGCCTTCGCAGCCACCGGATATCCGAGTTCCGCAGCCGCGGCCACCGCCGAATCGGCATCGCGGACCGCGCGAAAGTCGACAACGGAGATTCCGTAGCAGGCAAGCAGGGCGACGGTCTCGTCGTCGGCCAGCCGGCGGCCGCCACCCGAATCGCCCATCCATCCGGCCATCAGGGCGACCGCTCGTTCGCTGTCGATCCCGGCCGGCCGGCACTGCACGGCTTCGGGCCGGCCGGTGCCCTCGTACCCCGGCGTGACCGGGCGATCGCGCCAGCGGGCATAACGCTGTACCCGGGCCAATGCCCGCACCGCACGCGCCGGATCCGGGAACGACGGGATGGAGCCGCGGATCGCCGCCGCTCCGGGACCGCGCACCGCGAGCAGATCGGGAATGCCGTCCCCGCTGGCGAACGTGGTGAGCACCGGCTTATCACCGGATACGGTGGCCACCGCGGTCCGGATCGCTTCCGCATAACCGGTCTGCGGCAACGGGATCGGCGGCGCGAAAATAACGATCACCGCGTCGGTTGCGCTCGCGCGCAGGGCCGCGGTGACGGCGCTGAGGTAATCCTCGGGCGTTGCCTGCGGCCCGAGATCGACCGGTTCCGCGGCGCTCAGCCCCTCGCTGCGCGCGGCGTCCGCGGTGAGCCAGTTGAGGGCCGTACTGTTTCCCACGATGGCCGGGCGTGGACCGCGCGGTAGTGGCTGGTACCCCAGCAGCGCCGCACAGTCGAACATCTCCGAGATCGATTCCGCCTGAACGACACCCGACTGTGCGAACAGATCACGGACGACGGCGCGGTCCAGTTCCCCGCCCGAATCCCCGCGCGCCGCCAGCCGGCTCGGGCTCACGGCGACGATCGGCTTGTTCCGCGCGACCCGGCGCGCGATCCGGGAGAACTTTCGCGGGTTACCGAAACTCTCCAGGTACAGCAGGATCACATCGGTATCGGCATCGGTATCCCAGTACTGCAGGAGGTCGTTACCGGAGACGTCGGCGCGATTACCGGCGGATACGAAGGTGGACAGGCCGAGGTTCCGGGTCGCCGCCTCGGCCAGGATCGCCACGCCCAAAGGGCCCGACTGGCAGAAGAACCCGATTCGCCCGCGGCCGGGTAACACCGTGGCCAAGGTTGCGTTGAGGCCGATCGCGGGATCTGTGTTGGCGATACCGAGAGCGCTGGGGCCGACCACCCGCATCCCGTGACCGCGGGCAGCCGCGACCAGTTCCGCTTCGGGCCCGCGGCCCTGCTCCCCTGTTTCACTGAATCCGGCCGACAACACCAGCAGACCTTTGACGCCCTTGGCCATACAGTCGTCGAGCACCGAACCGATCTCGGCGGCCGGTACCGCCACCACCGCCAGATCCACCTCGTCGGGGATATCCCGCACCGTGGCATAGGCGTGCACCCCGCGGACCGAACGGCGGCCGGGATTCACCGGGTACACGGCACCGTGGTACGAACCGTCGAGCAGATTCGCCAGGACCACCCCACCGACCCGCCCCGTACTGGGCGTGGCACCGATAACCGCCACCGAACGCGGCGCGAGCAGATTGCCGACGCTGCGCGCCTCCGAGGCCCGTTCGCGCGCATCCCGGACCGAACGCAGCGCCTCTGTGGGATCGATGGCGAATTCGAGGTGCAGCACCGACCCGTCACGGCTGCGTTCCACCTGGTAACCGGCCTCCCGGAACACGGTGACCATCACCGTGTTCTCCGCCAGCACCTCCGCGACGAAGGTTTCGATCCCGTTCTCCGCCGCCGCCCCCGCCAGATGCTCCAGCAGAATCGAACCGAGGCCGCGGCCCTGGTGACCGTCCGCCACGACGAAGGCCACTTCCGCGGCACGCTTACCCGAGCGGTCGAGCAGTTCGTACCGGCCCACGGCGATGATCGAATCCCCGAGCACGACGACCAGACCGACCCGATCGCGATAGTCCACGTGGGTGGTGCGGTACAGATCCTTCGGGGAGATCCGGGGGTAGGGCCCGAAGTAGCGCAGATAGCGGGTGCGATCGGAGAGTGCGGTGTGGAACCGCTGCAGTTCGTCGGCATCCGCGGGGGTGATCGGGCGCAACCGCACCACACCGCCGTCGGAGGCCAGGACATCGGCGTACCAGTGCTGCGGCGCGGGGGCCGGGTCGTCGGGAACGGTTTCGGCCGGTTCAGTCACGCGGGTCCTCCGGATCCAGGCCGAGCGGGCCGAAGCACGCGCGGCGGGTGGCGAGGACAGCGGTATCGACCGCACGCTGCGCGCGATCGATCCGGGCGTCCCCGGTTTCCGCGGTCCCCCCTGGACCGTCCCAACGCTGGAACGCGATATCCACACCGTCGCCCATCGTGCGGGGCGGCGATATCCGCGGCCTTTCGGTGTGCACGAGATCGATCCAATCCTGCGGTATCGCGGTCGCCGGGTCCACCGGGCGGTCCAGTGCGAGGGCCAGGAGCTGGGTCCACGCCCGCGGCACCACCCGGACCAAGCCGTACCCGCCGCCGCCGACCGCCAGCCAGCGGCCTTCGGCGTACCGGTCGGCCAGATCCCGCATGGCGGCGAAGGCGGCCACCTGGCCCTCGATACCGAGTTCGAGATCGGCCAGCGGATCCTCCCGGTGGGTGTCGACTCCGCACTGACTGATGATCAGCTGCGGCCGGAACGCCGCTATCGCACCGGGCACGACCGCATGGAAGGCGCGCAACCATTGCGGGTCGCGGGTACCCGGTAGCAACGGCAGGTTGATCGCGGTGCCGTCACCGGCCCCGCTGCCCGTTTCCTCCGGCCATCCCGTATTCGGCCACAGCGTCGCGGGGTGCTGGTGGATCGAGAGGGTGAGTACGCGCGGATCCTTGTAGAACGCGTGCTGGACGCCGTCGCCGTGGTGGACGTCCACGTCGAGGTAGGCGATCCGGTCGAAACCGTGGTCGAGCAGCCAGGAGATGGTCACCGCAACGTCGTTGTAGACGCAGAAGCCGGCAGCCCGCCCCGGCATGGCATGGTGCATCCCGCCGCCGATGCTCACCGCACGCCGGGTGGTTCCTGCCGCGATCGCCCGGGCGGCGGCCAGCGTGCCGCCCACGATCACCGACGAGGCCTCGTGCATCCGGGGGAAGACCGGGTTGTCGGCGGAGCCGAGGCCGTAGGGCGGGTCCGCCGGTTCCTCGCCGGGTACCGCCGCGGGTACGGCCCGGCGTACCGCCTCGATGTAGTCCCCGGTGTGTACGCGGAGCAGTTCGCCGGTACCGGCCGCGCCCGGCTCCAGCGTTTCGATACCGTCCAGCACGCCGAGCGCACGCGCCAGCGCCATGGTGTACCGCAGCCGGGCCGGTTTCATCGGGTGTTCGGGCGTCCACGAGTACTCGAGAAACCTGTCGGTCCACACGACGGTCGCCGCATGCGGGTCGCCGCATTCTGCTTGCGGTGCTGAAGTGGCCATGATCGCAACCGTATCGGGAAGGGCGGAACCCCATCCGACGTTGTCATGCAGTAGAAATACATGTATGTGCGACAGCGGCGCCGAACCGCGCGCCGCCGGTATTCCCATCGCGTCACGCGACCCGCTCCGTCCGACCGGGGTCGCTGGTGCGCAGGTAGAATTCGTGCCGACGAAGGGGCAACAGTGAAGGATCTGGTCGACACCACGGAGATGTATCTCCGTACCATCTACGACCTCGAGGAGGAGGGCGTAGTACCCCTGCGCGCCCGGATCGCGGAGCGCCTCGAGCAGAGCGGGCCGACGGTGAGCCAGACGGTGGCACGGATGGAACGCGATGGGCTGCTCCTGGTCGCGGGTGACCGGCATCTCGAGCTGACCGACAAAGGGCGCAGTATGGCGGTCGCCGTGATGCGCAAACACCGTCTGGCCGAACGTCTGCTCGTCGATATCATCGGCCTGGACTGGCAGAACGTGCACGCAGAGGCCTGCCGCTGGGAACATGTGATGAGCGAGGACGTCGAGCGGCGGCTGGTCGAGGTGCTCAACCACCCCACCACCTCGCCGTACGGCAACCCCATCCCCGGCCTGGACGAACTCGGTATCAACGCCGCCGATCTCCTCGAGGAACCACTGAAGCGGCTCTCCGAGCTGCCGCAGGGCCGTACCCATGCCGTGGTGGTGCGGCGGCTGGCCGAACATATCCAGACCGATCCGGAAGTGATCGGCCGATTGCGGGAGGCCGGTGTCGTACCCGATGCCCGCGTCACGGTCGAGAGCAAACCTGGGGCCGTGGTGATCACCGTTCCGGGGCACGGGGGTTTCGAACTTCCCGACGAAATGGCCCACGCCGTCCAGGTGAAGCTGGTCTGATCCATGAAACTTCTGGTCACCGGCGGTGCCGGTTATGTGGGTGGGGTATGCGCGCTCGTTCTGCGCGAGCACGGACACGACGTGGTCGTGGTGGACGATCTGTCGACCGGTAATGCGGACGGGGTGCCGGCGGGTGTCGAATTCGTCGAAGGTGATGTGGCGCAGGTCGCGCCGGATCTGCTGCGCACCCGGGGCTTCGACGGTGTTCTGCATTTCGCGGCGCAGTCGCTGGTCGGTGAATCGGTGCAGCAGCCGGAAAAATACTGGCACGGCAATGTGGTGAAAACCCTTACGTTGCTCGAGGCCATCCGGGAGACCGGAACTCCGCGGCTGGTGTTCTCCTCGACCGCGGCGGTGTACGGCGAACCCGAGCAGGTTCCGATCACCGAGGATGCCCCTGCCCGGCCCACCAATCCCTACGGTGCGTCCAAACTGGCCATCGATCATGCGATCACGTCGTATTCGGTGGCGCACGGCTTGGCCGCCACCAGTCTGCGCTATTTCAACGTGGCCGGCGCCTACGGCGGCCTCGGCGAGAACCGGGTGGTGGAAACCCATCTGATCCCGCTGGTGTTGCAGGTCGCGGCGGGCCATCGGGATTCCATCTCGGTGTTCGGTACCGATTGGCCCACGCCCGACGGGACCGCGGTGCGCGATTACATCCACATCCTGGATCTGGCGCAGGCGCATCTGCTGGCCCTGGAAACCGCTACCGCGGGCAGCCACCGGGTGTTCAATCTCGGCAGCGGCACCGGGTTCTCGGTGCGCGAGGTGATTGCCGCGTGCCGGCGGGTCACCGGCCGTCCGATCACCGCGGTGGATGCGCCCCGTCGCGCGGGTGATCCGGCGGTTCTCATCGCCTCCAGCCGGCGGGCGGTCGACGAGCTCGGCTGGCGGCCCGAGCACAACGATCTCGACGAGATCGTCTCCGCCGCGTGGGCCTATCTGCAGAGCCTCGGCTCCCGCGCACACAGCGCCCGCTGATCCCGGTACACCGTTCACCACTGCGTGGCATCCATATCCACACCGAGGGTGACGGCACAGTCCTTGCCGCACCGCGCCAGGTCGCGGAGGCGCTCCGGGCGCATCCCGGCCTCCAGCGCGGTGTGCAGCAGGGTGGCCATGGAATGGTGCGGGTCCGCGTCGAGGGCAGCGTCCAGGGCGATCCCGGCGAACGGACCGTCGCCGCGGACGTAGGCAAAATAGCCCAGCAGCATGGCTGTTTCGGCACGGTCGGCGCCGCCGAGCGCCCGCGCCAGCCGGGACCACACCTGCTCGGCCGCCTCGGCGTGCACGGTTGCGGCAAGCGCGAACATGCAATCGCGCAGTTCCCTGTCGCGTAATGCCACCGCGATATCGGCGAGTTCGCGGGCGGCGAGATCGGCGCCGGATTCGGTGTTCGAAATCAACCAGAGCACGGTGACGAGTTCGCCGCGCAGGAATCCGATCGGGTCCCCACGGTGAGCGGCCGCGGCGTACCGATCCTTGGCCCGGGCCTGCGCGGCGCCCAGCTCGGCCGAAACCTGGGCGCGTGCTGCGGGATCCGGCGCGACCAGTGCGGTGAGTTCGTCTCGGCATCGCCGGATCGGCCGCCCGTCCAGGACTCGATTCAGCGTGACCCGGGAGGCCACCGGATCGGCGATCAAACCGCGTCTGCCCGGATCGGTGAGACTCCACCAGGGCCGGCCGCCACCGATCGAGTGGGCCGCCCATACCGCCCGCACCGGGACTGCGGCGGCCGCCATCCGGCGCTGCAATGCGGTGAGGACCGGGATCGGTTGCGGGAGCGAGCCTTCCGGATACGGCAATTCCTCGTCGACGAGGACGACGAGCACGCCCACCACACCAGGCCGGCCGCATACCCGCGATGCCGCCGCGGCGACGGTGCCTTCATCGGCCGTCTGCCCGGTACCGGGCTGCCGGAGATCGAACCGGACGACGAGATCGATGACTGCGCTGTCGGGGGCATCGGGTGCGGCACACAGTACAGCCAGCACGAGCGAACGTTCGGGCCGGAAACCGAGCATGGCGGGAATCGCCGCGATGAGATCGCCCGGATCGTCGAGCCGGGCCGGAGCGGGCCGGGTCAGCCGGTCGTATTCGCCCGTTGTTCCCTCGGCGCAGCGGAGCAGTGAGGAGCCGGCCGGTTGACCGCCGGCCCGGACGGGTGGCGGCCCGGGCGCGGCAGCTGTCGGCGCGACTGCCCGGGCGGCCAGTGCCCGGGCGGTCGGGCAACGGCCATCGGTGCCGGTTCCGGTGGCTGCCCGGTCCGCGGGGGCCGGCCCCGGATGATCGGGGGCGTCGAGTCGGGCGGCGGGAGATTGTGAGACGGAGGTCGCTGCGGGTGTCATGAGCCGATCATGCGGCGGGTGTTCTCCCAGTTCGCCGCCGTGAGCTGGGACGATGCCGGAAACAGACAAGTCTGTGGATAACTTCTGGTTGTGCACGGATTCGCTCGTCCGGGGACCGGGTATGCGGCTGGGACAACCATCGAGGCCGAAAGCAGTACGTCCGCGCGAGGGCTGTGCCACACTCCCTTCGTTCATCGGCCGCACACCACCCCCGGTCCGGCATCGAGGCCGCTCGGGGCCGGGAATTCACCGGAGGTGGTCGCTGTTGTCACCGCAGAGAGCCGATGCACGGCCCCGCGTGGCCGTTCATCGTCATGGGGGACAATACAGTGTGATTCGCGGCTCGCGGCGCGGCAGCGGACACAGCAGTTGCCCGACCGGCCCGCCGACGGATCGCGCAGGAAGGAGTACGCGATGGACTACGAGTCGCGAATGTACGAACTGGAGTTCCCCGCTCCGCAGCTGTCCTCCGACGACGGCTCGGGGCCGGTTCTGGTGCACGGCCTCGAGGGTTACTCCGACGCCGGCCACGCCGTCCGGCTTGCGACGACCCATCTGCGGGAAAGCCTGGAAAGCGAGCTGGTCGCGTCGTTCGATGTCGACGAACTGCTCGACTACCGGTCGCGACGCCCATTGATGACCTTCAAAACGGATCATTTCGCCGACTACGCCGAACCCGAACTGAATCTGTGGGCCGTGCGCGATACCGCGGGCACGCCGTTCCTGCTCCTCGCCGGGATGGAACCCGACCTGCGCTGGGAGAAGTTCACCACCGCGGTGCGGCTGCTGGCCGAACAGCTCGGGGTGAGCCGCAGTATCGGTCTCAGCGCCATTCCGATGGCGATTCCGCATACCCGTCCGCTGGGTGTGACGGCGCATTCCTCCAACCGCGATCTCATCCCGGACAATCAGCGCTGGCCCGGTGAACTGCAGGTTCCGGCCAGTGCCTCCACCCTGTTGGAGTACCGGATGGCCCAGCACGGCCACGAATCGCTGGGGTTCTCGGTACACGTTCCGCATTACCTGGCGCAGACGTCCTACCCCGAGGCCGCGCAGACCCTGCTCGAACACCTCGGCGAGAACTCCGGGCTGGAATTCCCGCTGGCTGCCCTCGGGGAGGCCGCGGCGCGGGTCCGCGAGCAGGTCAACGAACATATCGCCGGCAATGCCGAGGTGGAGACGGTCGTCCAGGCGCTGGAGCGTCAGTACGACACCTTCGTCACCGCTCAGGAACGCCAGTCCAGTTTGCTGGTCGGTGAGGGCGAGCTGCCCAGCGGGGAGGAGCTGGGTGCCGAGTTCGAACGCTTCCTCGCCGAACAGGGCGGCTACTCCGACGACGAGCAGAACTGAGCGAGCCGATCACCGGCACACGACCACCGTGCCGGTGCCCGGGACCGGGCACGACGTAGGGTGTCCCGGGTGGATCTGACCGAACTGCTGGAGATACCGGGAACCGACGCCGACGCACTGTACGAGTCGTTCGCGATATGGGCAGCCGATCAGGGCACACCGCTGTATCCGGCGCAGGACGAGGCGCTGATGGAACTGGCTTCCGGCGCCCATGTCATTCTCTCCACCCCGACCGGTTCGGGAAAATCACTCGTCGCGGTCGGCGCGCACCTGTTCGCCCTGGCGGGCGGGCGGCGTACGTATTACACCGCCCCCATCAAAGCGCTGGTGAGCGAGAAATTCTTCGCGCTGTGCGAGGTGTTCGGCGCCGAACGGGTCGGCATGGTGACCGGCGACGCGGCGGTCAACCCGACCGCTCCGATCATCTGCGCCACCGCCGAAATCTTGGCCAACCTCGCGCTGCGCGAAGGCGCGAACGCCGATATCGGCCAGGTGGTGATGGACGAATTCCATTTCTACGCCGACCCCGACCGGGGTTGGGCCTGGCAGGTGCCGCTGCTGGAGCTACCGCACGCACAGTTCCTGCTCATGTCCGCGACGCTCGGCGAGGTCGATTTCTTCGCGACCGACCTCGAGCGACGCACCGGCCGCAGTGCCGCGGTGGTGGCCGGGACCGAACGCCCGGTGCCGCTGAGCTTCTCCTACGCCCGGACACCGATCACCGAAACTCTCACCGAACTGGTGACCACCCACCAGGCACCGGTCTATGTCGTCCATTTCACCCAGGCCGCCGCGCTGGAACGGGCACAAGCGCTGACCAGTGCGAACTTCGCCAGCCGGGCCGAAAAGGATGCGATCGCCGAGGCACTCGGCGAGTTCCGGTTCTCCTCCGGCTTCGGCCGGACGCTGTCGCGGCTGATCCGGCACGGGATCGGTGTGCACCATGCGGGAATGCTGCCCAAGTACCGGCGCCTGGTCGAACGCCTCGCGCAGGACGGACTGCTGAAGGTCGTCTGCGGTACCGACACACTCGGTGTGGGCATCAACGTGCCCATCCGCACGGTGTTGCTGACCGGGCTCACCAAGTTCGACGGTGTCCGGACCCGGCGGCTCAAGGCCCGCGAATTCCATCAGATCTCCGGCCGGGCCGGGCGGGCGGGTTACGACACGATGGGCACCGTGGTGGTGCAGGCGCCCGAGCACGAGGTCGAGAACACCCGGCTGCTGGCGAAAGCCGGTAACGATCCGAAGAAGATGCGTAAGGTGCAGCGGCGCAAACCGCCCGAGGGTTTCGTATCGTGGAGCGAGGAAACCTTCGAGCGTCTGGTCGCCGCCGCACCCGAACCGATGGTGTCGCGGTTCGCGGTGACCAACGCGATGCTGCTGAACGTGATCGCGCGCCCGGGCAACTGTTTCGAGGCGATGCGCCATCTGCTGGAGGGCAATCACGAGCCGCGGCCGGCGCAGCGGCGGCATATTCTGCGGGCCGTGCGGTTGTATCGGGCACTGCGGGACGCCGGGGTGGTGCAGCAGCTGCCGGAACCCGACGAGCAGGGCCGTTATGCCCGCCTCACCGTGGATCTCCAGCGCGATTTCGCCTTGGATCAGCCGCTGTCGCCGTTCGCCCTGGCGGCGTTCGAACTACTCGACCGGGATTCGCCGAGTTATGCGCTGGATATGGTGTCGCTGGTCGAGGCCACGCTGGAGGATCCGCGCCAGCTGCTGATGGCCCAGCAGCACAAGGCCCGTGGCGAGGCGGTGGCCGAGATGAAGGCCGAGGGGATCGATTACGACGAGCGGATGGAACTGCTCGAGGAGATCACCTGGCCGAAACCGCTGGCGGAACTGATCGAGGCCGCCTACGAGACCTACCGGACCGGGCACCCGTGGCTCTCGGAGTTCGCACCGTCTCCGAAATCGGTGGTCCGCGATATGGTCGAACGGGCGATGACCTTCACCGAGCTGATCTCCTATTACGAGCTGGCCCGGTCGGAAGGTGTTGTCCTGCGGTATCTCGCCGACGCCTACCGGGCGCTGCGGCGCACCGTGCCGGAGGCGGCCCGGACCGAGGAATTGGACGATCTCACCGAATGGCTGGGTGAGCTGGTGCGCCAGGTGGATTCGAGCCTGCTCGACGAATGGGAGCAGCTGACGGGCGCGGGCGCCGAAACCGATGCCGGGCAGCTCGCGTTCGGTGCCGAAACCGTCCGTCCCATCACGGCCAACGAACGCGCCTTCAAGGTGATGGTGCGCAACGCGATGTTCCGCCGGGTCGAACTGGCGGCCCGCCGCCGCTGGGCCGAGCTGGCGGATCTGTCCCCGGGCCCGGACTGGGCGGCCGATCTCGAACCCTATTTCGCCGAATACGACGGTATCGGCACCGGCCCGGACGCCCGCGGTCCGCAGCTTTTCCGGATCGAGACACGCCCCGGGTTCTGGCAGGTCCGGCAGATCATCGACGACCCGGCCGGCGATCACGGCTGGGCGATTGTCGCCGCCGTGGACCTGGCCGAATCCGATGCCGCGGGCGATGTGGTGTTCGACGAGGTCACGGTGGTATCCGGGTGACCGCCGAGAACGAATGAGCGAGGTCGAAGGGTTGTGACGGCGGAGTTCACCGGCCGGCATGTGCTGGCGGAGTTCGGCGGGGTCGACAGTGCGCTGTGCGACGATCTGGACCGGCTCACGGCAGCCCTGCACGCGGCGCTGACCACCGCAGGTGTCACCATCTGCGAAATGGTGAGCAAGCAGTTCGAACCGCACGGGGTCACCGTGCTGGCGCTGCTCGCCGAGTCCCACGCTTCGCTACATACATACCCGGAGACCGGTGACATCTTCGTCGATGTCTTCACCTGCGGTACCTCCGCCGACAGCGCCGAAGCCGTCGCCGAGCATCTGCGCGCCGCATTGTCACCGCGCCAGGTGCGGGTCTCCACGGTGCGGCGCGGCCGAGCACCTGTAGCCGACAGGGACGGGGCCGGAGTCCTCGGCGGATGACTCGCCGGTCGCTCCGTCTGTCCCGGCAATATGTACCTTCGCGCACGCCGGACCGGCGGCCGCAGCGATCGGTCTCGGTTCGGTCGTGGCCCGCAACAGTCGGACGGCAGGCTTGTCATACACGGGTGACGGCTCCGGCCCCGGTCCGATTCACCGAGGGGGCACGGTGGGCACGCGGCGAGCCGGGTCCTGCGCACCGTGAGCAGGCGGAGGCGTCGGCGAGCCCGTCCTGGGCGCTACCGGCCGAGCACTGTCGGGATCGGTCGGCTCAGCCGATCGCGGCGGCAGCCAGCATGTAGGCCATCCCGAGGTCCATGATCACGTGCGGTAGTACCCCGAGCGGGAACCCGCGACCCGGCGGGTCCGGATGCGCCGCCCACCACAAACGGCCTCCGCGCAGCGCCGTCACCGCTACCGCGACCGCATCGCCCAGGAACAACAGCGCGAGGACGGTCACCGGCACCACCCCCGGCCCACCGCTGTGTCCGGCAGCGGAATGTCCGGACATGGTCACCAGCATCACCCCGGCCGCGCCGAGGTGATAACCGAGGGCGCCGGCCCGTCCCGCACCGGCTGCGCGATTGCGCACGAGCCGTGCCGCCGACAGCACACCGAATACCAGCGTCATCGCGAGCAGCACACCGTGTAACGCGTGAGCGTGGACCTCGGCGGGAAACAACACCATGACCGACATCACAGCGCACATCAACAAATGCGCCGCATCCGATTCGTGGTCGCCGTCCGCACTTCCGCAGCCCGCGCCGGACGCGGCCGGCGGCCCCGCCCGCGCCGGACGCGGCGTCACCCGGACCAGCACCACCGCGGCCGCGACGGCGAAGGCGAGCGCGACACAAACCCGTACCGCCGTCTGGTCGATCCCGAATTCGCCCATGCCGCATTACCTTTCACGAAGGGAGTGCCAGCGAGTATCGTCGCACGGCATCCCCGGCCAGGGCACGGGTTCGATCGGAACGGACACAACCAGCGTGCCGCACCGGCGCTCGGCTGCCGGCCGCCCGGCGTGGCCCTGATTCGCGCGCTGTGCGGTGGCGCAGCCCGCCCGGCCGTCGATCGCATGGCGACCCACCGCGACCGCCGCCGGTGGCTGCCCGGGGTTTCGTTACGCTGGTTGTCGCAATGACCAGGACTGCAGTCACTCACCGGGAGCTTCGTACCCGGTTGGCCTCACTCACCCTCCGCGACGAACACCGGCTGCGCAAACGGCTCGACCGGGTACGCGGCGGCGATCTCACCCCGATCGAATCCGAGATCGGTGCCGCCGAACAACGCGTCGCCGCGCGGCGCGCGGCGCTTCCCGCGATCACCTACCCGGAGCAACTCCCGGTGACGGCGCGGCGCGCCGATATCGCCGCCGCCATCGCCGCCAACCAGGTGGTGGTGGTCGCCGGGGAGACCGGGTCCGGTAAGACCACGCAGATCCCGAAGATCTGCCTCGAATTGGGCCGGGGTGTCCGCGGAGCGATCGGGCATACCCAGCCGCGCCGGCTGGCGGCCCGTACGGTCGCGGAGCGGATCGCCACGGAGCTGGACACCGAACTGGGTGACGCGGTCGGCTACACCGTGCGGTTCACCGATCAGGCCGCCGAGCACACACTGGTCAAACTGATGACCGACGGAATCCTGCTCGCGGAGATCCAGCGCGACCGCATGTTGTGGGCCTACGACACGATCATCATCGACGAGGCCCATGAGCGCAGCCTCAATATCGACTTCCTGCTCGGATATCTGAAGCAGCTGCTACCGCGCCGGCCGGACCTGAAGATCATCATCACCTCGGCCACCATCGATCCGGAGTTGTTCGCCCGGCATTTCGCGGACGGGGCGGGTAATCCGGCACCGATCGTCGAGGTGTCGGGCCGCTCGTATCCCGTCGAGCTCCGGTACCGTCCGCTGGCACTGCCGGTCGCGGCGGATACCGACGACGACGAGGACCGCGCGGTGGATCGCGACCCGGTCGACGCGATCTGCGATGCCGTGGTCGAACTGTTCGCCGAGGGCGACGGCGATGTGCTGGTCTTCCTGTCCGGCGAACGGGAGATCCGCGATACCGCCGATGCCCTCATCGATCTGAAACTCCCCCGCACCGAGATCCTGCCGCTGTACGCGCGGCTGTCGGCTGCCGAACAGCACCGTGTCTTCGCACCGCATACCGGGCGCCGGGTGGTCCTGGCGACGAACGTCGCCGAGACCTCGTTGACGGTCCCGGGGATCCGCTACGTCATCGACCCCGGTACCGCGCGGATTTCCCGGTACTCGATGCGGACCAAGGTGCAGCGGCTGCCGATCGAACCGATTTCCCAGGCCTCGGCGCGGCAGCGGTCGGGCCGTTGCGGCCGGGTGGCCGACGGTATCTGCATCCGCCTGTACTCCGAGGACGATTTCGACGCGCGCCCGGCGTTCACGGATCCGGAGATCCTGCGCACCAATCTCGCCGCGGTCATCCTGCAGATGACCTCGCTCGGCCTCGGCGATATCGAACGATTCCCATTCGTCGAGGCGCCCGACAACAGGGCGGTCCGCGACGGTGTCGCGCTGCTCGAGGAACTCGGCGCGCTGACTCGCCGGCCGGCGGACACACGGGGCGGCGGTCCGGCCGGCACTTCGCACCATCGGGCCGGAGACGATGCGGCCGCCACCGAAGCGCGCAGTCCGGACTCGACCGAGGCGGGCGCCACCGGCCGACCGGGCACCGGCATCCGGTCCGCCGCCGTTTCGCAGGGCGAACCGTCCGGAGCCGCTGCTCCGGACGCGGACCCCGCAGAATCCCGTCCGGGCCGACGTACCGCACATACCGGCAGCTCGGGGCATACGCTCACCGCGACCGGGCGCGAGATGGCCAGGCTGCCGGTGGATCCCCGGATGGGCCGCATGCTCGTCGAGGCGCACCGCACCGGCTGTCTGGCCGATGTGCTGGTGATCGTGGCGGCGTTGTCGATCCAGGACGTCCGCGAACGGCCGGCCGATCAGCAGCAGGCCGCCGATACCGCTCATGCCCGGTTCAGTGTGCCGAATTCGGATTTCCTGGCCTATCTGCGGCTGTGGGAGTACCTCAACGGTCAGCGACGGGCCCTGTCGGCCAACCGGTTCCGGCGGATGTGCCGGGAGGAGTTCCTGCACTACCTGCGGATCCGGGAATGGCAGGATCTCTACGGCCAGTTACGCACCATCACCAAGGGGATGGGCTGGTCGCTGCACGACGGCTCGGCCGATTCCGCGCCGGCGCAGCGCACCGCCGCGGGGGAAACAGCCGGCAAGGCCGGCAATTCCCGGCGGCGGGGCCGCCACACCAGGAAACCGGAGCGTACAGAGGGCGGCCGCGATACCGCCGCCGCTCGCCCCCTGTCCGGCCCGCGGACGCTCGACGAGATGACACCGGATACCGATCCCTGGGATTCGACGGCGATCCATCAGGCGCTGCTCGCGGGCATGCTGTCGCATATCGGTGTCCGCGAGGCCGAATCCCGCGAGTTCCTGGGTGCGCGCAATGCCAAGTTCATGATCTTCCCGGGATCCGGGCTGGCCAAAAAACCGCCGCGCTGGGTGATGGCGGCGGAACTGGTGGAAACCTCCCGGCTGTGGGGCCGGATGGCGGCCCGGATCGAACCCGAGTGGGCCGAACGGCTCGCCGGGGATCTGGTGAAACGCCACTACTCGGAACCACACTGGTCGTCGCGGCGCGGCACCGCGCGCGCCTACGAACGCGTAACGCTCTACGGGGTTCCGCTGGTCACCGGCCGGCTCGTCGACTACGGCCGGATCGACCCGGAAACGACCCGGGAACTGTTCCTGCGGCATGCGCTGGTCCAGGGCGAATGGGACACCCGGCACGAGTTCTTCCACCGCAACCGCGCCCTGCTCGACGATATCGCCGACTTGGAGCACCGGGCCCGGCGCCGCGATATCCTCGTCGACGACGAGGTGCTGTTCGATTTCTACGATCAGCGGATACCGGCCGATATCGTCTCGGTCCGGCATTTCGACACATGGTGGAAAACCGCCCGCCGCAGCGACCCGCACCAGCTCGATTTCACCACCGACGCCGTGGTAAACGAGGGCGCCGACCGGCTGGACCCGGCGGCTTTCCCCGACACCTGGCGGCAGGGAGAGTTATCGTTCCCGCTGACATACCAGTTCGAGCCGGGGCAGGCCGACGACGGTGTGACGGTGCGGATTCCGGTCGCGCAGCTGGCCCATGTCCGGGCGGTCGGATTCGACTGGCTGGTGCCCGGGCTGCGGGCGGAGCTGGCCGCGGCGCTCATCAAAACCCTGCCCAAACAGTTGCGGCGGACGGTGGTACCCGCCCCGGATTTCGCCACCGCCGCGCTGGCCGCGCTCACTGCCCGCGCCGAACCGTTACGCGCCGGATTGGCCCGGGAGCTCACCCGGCTGGCGGGAATCCCCATCACCGCGGCCGATCTGAACCCCGCCGCGCTCCCGGACCATCTCCGCATGACCTTCGCCGCCGTCGATACCGATGGCCGGATCCTGGATACCAGCAAAAGCCTGGCCGAGCTCAGAACCCGGCTGTCCGATCAGGTTTCGGCGTCGGTGGCAGCGGCGACGGCCGGAGCCGAACGGGCCGCCGCCACGGTGTGGACATCGGAATCGCTGGGCACCCTGCCCGCGACGGTGCGCCGGGAGGTCGCCGGTCAGCCGATCACCGGCTATCCCGCGCTGGTACCGGAAGCCGACGGTGTCGCGGTCCGCGTGCTCAAGACACCGGGCGAACAGGCCCGGGCCATGCGCGCCGGAATGCGGGCACTGGTGCTGGCCGCGATCCCGACCTCCGCCCGTGCGGTGACCGCCGGCCTGTCGCCGGCGGACCGGTTGGTACTGAGCCAGAACCCGTACGGATCGGTAGACGCACTGGTGGAGGATTGCCGCGCGGCGGCCGCGGATCAGCTCATCGCCGCCGCCGGTGGACCGGTCCGCGACCCGGATCGGTTCGACCGGCTCGTGACGGGGATCCGGCCGAAGTTCAACGAGGTCGTGGCCCGGATAGTCCGCCTGGTGGTCCCGGTACTCGCCGCGGCACACGAGGTTTCGGCCGCTCTGCCGGGGGTCCGGGAATCCGATATCGCCGACGATGTGCGAGAGCAGCTGGCGGAACTGGTATTCGACGGTTTCGTATCGGAGTGGGGCCCGGCGCGGTTACGGGAACTCCCCCGCTACCTCCGGGGCGCCGCCGCCCGGCTCGCGGCGCTGCCCGGTTCGGCCGATCGCGACCGCCGGGCCATGTCGGAACTCGATGCGGCGTCCGCCGTCTACGATCGCCTGATCGCCGGTTCACCGGAATCGCGGCGGCGGGCACCCGAGGTCGCCGAGATCTGGTGGATGCTCCAGGAATTGCGGGTGAGCCTGTTCGCACAGAAACTCGGCACACCGTATCCGGTCTCGGTGAAACGCATCCAGAAAGCAGCCGACGCCGCCCGGCGCTGAAGGCGGCCAGGTGTGCGGCCGCACCGGATCAGTCGTTCGCGGCGACCGCCGCACGCGCCCGGCGTATCTCCCGGATCTCGCGTTCGAAATCGTCGGCCGAGGTGAACGATCGATACACCGAGGCGAAGCGCAGATACGCCACCTCGTCCAGTTCGCGTAGCGGCCCGAGTATCGCCAGCCCGACCTCATGGCTCGGCACCTCGGGCGAACCCTTGGCCCGGACCGCGTCCTCGACCTGTTGTGCCAGCAGGTTCAGTGCATCGTCGTCGACCTCGCGGCCCTGACAGGCACGGCGCACGCCGCGAATAACCTTTTCCCGGCTGAAGGGTTCGGTGACTCCGCTGCGTTTGACCACGGAGAGAATCGCCGTTTCCACGGTGGTGAAGCGGCGGCCACATTCCGGGCATGCGCGTCTGCGGCGAATGGCGGCGCCCTCGTCGGCCAGTCGCGAGTCGACGACCCGGGAGTCGGGGTGTCGGCAGTACGGGCAATGCATCCGGGGTCCTTCGTCGCTGCGAACGCTCGCGGCCGAACCGGCGGCGGTCGCGGGTCCGGCGAGCGCTGGCACCGGGTGGCTGCCCGGTACCGGGAGGGCCGGTGACAGGCACCGGCTCATCTGCATAACACATCGAGGATACCGGCATGGGGTGTGCCGCGCTTTCCCTCACCCCGGGACGGCACACGGACGGGTGCACGACCTACCGGACTGCCGCCGGGCCACCGGGCGCCCCAGGCACCGCCACGGCCGGAATTCCGGGCAGTTCCGGGGCCGGCGGCGGCTCGGGGGCGCGCAGATGGGCGAGCGCCAGGAACCCCGCCACGACCCCGGCTGTGAACAGGGCCGTCGCCGCTGTCGCCGCGAACCCGGCACGGGCGCACTGAACGAGTTCGGCAGGTTCCGGCACGACGGCCCGGCCCCGGGCGGCGGGTTCGGTGCGCAGAGCGGCGGCTTCGGTGCGCAGAGCGACAGGCGCACCGCCGCCGGGCCACGACCCCGGCCGCGCGACCGCGGCGCAGGGCCGGGGCGCGCGGCCGGGATGCGAGAGCCGCACCGGTGACTCGCCCTCACCCGGACGGCGCATTCCGGTGTCCCCCGGTGGGCGGGGAACCGGTGCCGTCCGGCTGGTGACGTCTTCCCACGCACCGGTGCCGGTCACGCTGATCGCAGTGTTCATCGGATGGACCTCCGTGCTGGTCGCTCGCGGAACCTCGGGCGGTATTCGATCAAATGTTCGACGAACTGATGTTCGATTTCTACCACGCGAAGGGGGATGATGTCAGTAGCAACGCCGGACATACCTCGAACAGATGTTTGATAGATCGCAGCGGTCGGACTAGATTCACTGCACGGTATGAACTTCGGGTACGTCCGGAGCGGATCCGCCCGCCGGGCACGGGTCCACCGGGCGCGGAGACCGACGAGAAAGGGCGGTTGTGGTGAGCCAATCAGACACGGGCGACGGGGCCGAGACCGGCGCCGGCCCCGAGCCGGCGGCAACCGGGGCGGATCTCACCGTGCGTCAGCGCAAAGTGCTCGACGTGATCCGTTCCTCGGTGAGCCTGCGCGGCTACCCGCCCAGCATCCGCGAGATCGGTGACGCGGTGGGGTTGAACTCCACCTCCTCGGTCGCCCACCAGCTGCGCACCCTGGAACGCAAGGGTTATCTGCGCCGCGACCCCAACCGCCCGCGCGCCGTGGATGTACGCGGTATGGACGAAGCCGTCCGTTCGGTCACCACCTTGGCGCCTGCCGATACCGCGGGTGCGGTACCGGCCACCGAGGACGGCAACGCCGATCAGCCCGTCCCCACCTACGTACCGGTACTCGGGCGGATCGCCGCCGGTGGCCCGATCCTGGCCGAACAAGCGGTGGAGGATGTATTCCCGCTCCCGCGCGAACTGGTCGGTGACGGCTCGCTGTTCCTGTTGCGGGTGGTCGGTGAGTCCATGGTCGACGCCGCGATCTGCGACGGCGACTGGGTGGTGGTGCGCCAGCAGAACGTGGCCGACAACGGCGATATCGTCGCCGCGATGCTCGACGGCGAGGCCACGGTGAAAACGTTCAAACGCAGCGGTGAGGATGTCTGGCTGATGCCGCACAACCCGCTGTTCGAACCGATCCCGGGTAACGACGCACGCATCCTCGGCAAGGTCGTCACGGTGATCCGCAAGATCTGAGCGCCCATATCCCTGCCGGTCGTCGCGAATCACCCGCAGGGATGTGGTCGCGGCACCGGAAACCTTCCCACTCGAGTGGCCGGACCCGGCCTGCGGCAGGAACGTATGCCGGGCTCGCCGGCCCGGCATACGGAGTACCGGGTTCGGTGAGCGACGGAACTGGGTGAACGCGGATGGCCGGTAACAGCATTCCGGTAGCGCGCCCACGCTGCGACACCGAGGACACCGGCCCGCCCGAACTGGTGTGGTACGCGGCCTACGGGTCGAATGCGGACCCGGACCGTCTGACCTGTTACCTCGTCGGTGACACCCCGGACGGCGCGATGACTACGCCCGGCACAGTATCGAGCGCGGACGGTTCCGACCGGCCGCCCGTTCGCGGTTGCCGGGACAGTACGCCGCCCGCCCGGTCGATCGGAATCGTCCTACCCGGAGTGCTCTATTTCGCTACCGAATCGGCGATCTGGACCGGCGGCCGGGCCTTCTACGATCCCGCAACGCCCGCCGAAACACCTGCTCGCGCCTATCTGCTCACCCGCGCCCAGTTCAGCGATGTCGCCGCGCAGGAGATGTACCGGCCGCCCGGCACCGATCTGGATCTCACCGAGGCACTGCGCACCGGCCGGTCGCGGTTCGGACCCGGCCGCTACGAAACCCTGGTGTGCCCGGGTTCCTACGAGGGTGTGCCGATCGTGACCTGCACTGCCGACCGGCGCTGGCGCGACCTGCCGGGAAACCCACCGGCGCCGGCCTATCTGCGCCGGATCGCCATCGGCCTGCGGGCGGCGCACCACTGGTCCGATACCGATACGGCCGCCTATCTCGCCACTCGCCCGGGCGCGGCAGGGTATTGGACCCCGCGCATGGTTGCCGAATTACTGCGCGACGACTGACCCGGCCGGGCAGTTCTGCCGTGACGAGGCCGGCCACGCCGCCCTCTACAGAACCGGCGTGGCCTCGGGTCGGCCTCGCTGTGACCGATCAGGACCCGGGGCTCGCCTGCTCGCGCGCTTCCAGCGCCACCGAGATCGCCTGGGCTCCCACCTTGATGAGGTGCGCATAGCGCTCCCGGTCGGCCGGCCCCACCTCCGCTCGCAGCGGGCCGAACTGAACTTCGTACGGCACCTCGTCGCCGCGGAACACCGGCGCGGAGACGTAACTGACCGGAAGCGATCGGGGGGTCGCGATATCGGCTGCGGTGTATGCGCGCGAGGTCAGCCGGGAAAGCTGGCGCAGCAGTTTCGCGCGCAGGGCGGGCTGCAGGAGTTCGGCGCCGAGCGCGCCGAACAGTTCGGTGAGCACATCGACCAGCCCGGCATCGTCATCCTTCGGCCGGAACATCGCGAATCCGTGTGTGGTGACGAAGTAGAGCAGATCCCGGGCGCCTTCGCGGCCGGCCGCCGAGCGCAACCATCGTTCCCGTTCACCGGCCGGCCGCCACGGCATCACCGCCGCCCCGGCCGGGTATGCCAGCGGAATCGACTGCCCCACCGACAGGCCCGGCACGATCGTCTCGCCCGCATAGTGTTTCGCGACGATGGTGAGCCGGTCGCCGGCGATCCGGCTCAGCGTCGCCCCGCATCCGGCCGCTTCCGCGAGCGCGGCGAGTTCCGCGCCGACGGCCCCGCCCGCCTCGACGGCTTCGGTGCCGGCCAGCCGCGCCAGGGCCGGTCCCGGCCGGTACGCCAGGCTCGCATCGCGGGTCACCCACTGCGCGGCGCACAGTTCGGTGAGTACGGCCGTCACCGTCGCCCGCGCCAGCGAGAGCCGGTCCACGATCTCGGTTACCGTGAGCGCCCGCGACGATTCCGCGAGGAGTTCGACCACCGCCACCACCCGCCGGGTGGGCGGGGATTCCGAAGCCGCCATCTCGATCTGCTCCCTTGTCGCAGGCCCAGGCGGGCCCTACACTGCATCGACTATTCGATATCGATTTGTCGAATAGTCGTCATCAGCGTAGTAGACCTTCAGGAGGAGCCCAATGATTCTGGACAGGTTCCGGCTCGACGACCGAGTCGCCATCGTCACCGGCGCCGGACGCGGTCTCGGCGCCGCGATCGCGCTGGGCTTCGCCGAGGCCGGTGCGGACGTAGTGATCGCCGCCCGCACCGAATCCGACCTGAACGCGGTCGCCGGGCAGATCCGCGACCTCGGCCGGCGAGCCCATACCGTGGTGGCCGACCTCTCCGATGCCGACGCCTGCGCCGCCTTGGCCGGCACCGCTGCGGAAGAATTCGGCCGGCTCGATATCGTGGTGAACAATGTCGGCGGCGCCATGCCGAAACCCCTGCTCGATACCTCCCCGGAAACCATGACGGAGGCATTCGAGTTCAATGTCGCCAATGCCCATGCCCTGATCCGGGCCGCCGTACCGGTCATGCTGGATACCGCCGACGGCGGTTCGATCATCAACATCACCTCGACCATGGGCCGGCTGCCCGGCCGGGCCTTCGCCGCCTACGGCACCGCGAAGGCCGCGCTCGCGCACTACACCCGGCTGTCCGCGATGGATCTGTGCCCGCGTATCCGGGTCAACGCCATCGCCCCCGGCTCCATCGCGACCTCCTCGTTGAAGGTGGTCGCCGACGACGACAACCTGCGTGGCGCGCTGGAGAAGGCGACCCCGCTGGGCCGGATCGGCGATCCGGCCGATATCGCTGCCACTGCCTTGTTCCTCGCCTCCCCCGCGGGCGGTTACCTGACCGGCAAGGTGATCGAAACCGATGGCGGACTGATCGCTCCGAATCTCGATATGCCGATCCCGGATCTGTGAGGTGACATCATGACCTATCGCGTAGTGCACTGGGGCACCGGCAATGTCGGCAGACACGCCCTGGCCGGCATCATCGGCGACCCGCGGCTCGAGCTCGTCGGCGTGCGAGTGTCCAGCAGCGAGAAGGAGGGTCGCGACGCCGGTGAGCTCGCCGGCCTCGAGGTCCGGACCGGTATATCGGCGACCACCGATACGGCGGCGCTGCTGGCCGCGAAGCCCGATGTGGTGGTGTACACCGCCATGACCGATAACCGGCTCATGGAGGCTCTCGGCGATCTGCGGACGATTCTGTCGGCGGGTATCGACATCGTGGCCAGCGCTCCGGTGTTCCTGCAGTACCCGTGGAAAGTCCTGCCGGACGACCTGCTGCGCCCCGTCGAGGAGGCTGCGGCGGCGGGCGGCGCCTCGTTGTTCGTCAACGGTATCGACCCGGGGTTCGCCAATGATCTCCTGCCCCTGGCGCTCGCCGGTACCTGCCGCCGGGTCGACCGGATCCGCTGTATGGAGATCGTCGACTACGCCACCTACGACAACGCGGCCGTGATGTTCGACATCATGGGCTTCGGGAAACCCCTGGACGAAACCCCCATGCTGCTCCAGCCCGGGGTGCTGTCGCTGGCCTGGGGCAGTGTGGTGCGGCAGTTGGCGGCCGGGCTCGGGGTGGAATTGGACAGCGTCACCGAAACCCATGAACGGATCCCCGCGCCGGAGGATTTCACTATCGCGGCGGGCGCGATAGCGGCCGGCACCACCGCCGGACTGCGGTTCGAGGTTCGCGGGATGGTCGGCGACGAGGTGGTCACGGTGCTGGAACACGTCACCCGGCTGCGCGCCGACCTGGCCCCGGACTGGCCGCAACCGGCACAGGAGGGCGGCTCCTACCGGGTGGAGATCACCGGTGAACCGCACTACAGCATGGATATCTGCCTGGCCAGCGACCAGGGCGATCACAACCACGCCGGACTAGTGGCCACGGCGATGCGCGTGGTCAATGCCATTCCAGCGGTGGTGGCGGCGGCACCGGGTATCCGCACCACCCTGGATCTTCCCCTGATCACCGGTCCCGGCCGGGAAATGAGCGCCCCCAGTTCATGATTCGGCACGCACGGCGGGTGAGGCATGCCGCAGCCGGCACACTCACCCGCCGTGACAAGACCTATTGACGCATCGCCGGTTGCTCCTGGCGCGCCCGGCCTCTACGCCGGGCCACCTGGTACTTCGGTATACCGGATTCCGCTACGCGCATTCCACCCACTCGGACTCTCGTCGCACCCCGATCGGCTCGGAGTGGTTGAATGCGATCCGGAATGTCACCGGCGAGCGGTGACCCGGTGACTGCACGGCCGCGCCGGCCGCGGTCCGTACCATGAGGCGGTTGTTTTCCGTATGGAAGAGTTCCTCGGCAACGCCAGTGGCTTCATCTGGGGCCCCTGGTTGCTGATTCCCCTGCTCCTGCTGACGGGGCTATATCTGACCGTGCTGCTGCGCGGAATACAGTTCCGCCGGTTCGCGCTCGCGTTCCGCCTCGGCTTCGTCGAACGCACCGATGCCGGCGCCGAAGGCGATATCTCCCACTATCAGGCCTTGTCGACCGCCTTGGCGGCAACGGTGGGCGTCGGCAATATCGCCGGTGTCGCCACCGCGATCTCGCTCGGTGGCCCGGGCGCGGTCCTGTGGATGTGGCTGACCGGGCTTGTCGGCATGGCCACCAAATACAGCGAGGCATTCCTGGGTGTCCGGTTCCGGCGCACCGACGCCGCCGGTAAACAGGCCGGTGGCCCGATGCACTACCTGAAGCAGGGCATCAAGGGGCCCGTGGGTATCTTCCTCGGCGGATTCTTCGCGGTGGCCGGAGTGCTGGCGTCGTTCGGCATCGGCAATATGACGCAGGCCAATACGGTTGCGGCGAACGTCGAGTCGGAATGGGGCCTGGCGCCCTGGATCACCGGGCTGATCATCACCGTCTTGGCCGGAGCGGTGATCCTCGGCGGCATCAAGGGGATCGGCCGGGTCGCCAGCATTTTCGTACCGGTGATGATCGTGCTCTACATCCTGGGCGCCCTCGCCGTACTGATCTTCCGTATCGAGGAACTCCCCGCGGCGATCGGTGAGATCGTCACCGATGCCTTCACTGGGACCGCCGCTACCGGCGGTTTCGTCGGAGCCGGTGTGGCCGCAGCCATCCAGTACGGCGTGGCCCGGGGTATTTTCTCCAACGAGTCCGGGCTCGGCACCGGCGGTATCGCCGCGGCCGCGGCCGCGACCACCCATCCGGTGCGCCAGGCCCTGGTGTCGATGACCCAGACCTTCATCGACACTCTGGTTGTGGTCTCCTTCACCGGTTTGGTGATCGTGGTGACCGGAGTCTGGAAGACCGACGCCTCGCCGGCGACCTTCACTGCCACCGCGTTCGCCGATGCGCTGCCCGGAACTTGGGGCAGTGTCATCGTGACGGTCAGCATCGTCTTCTTCGCGTTCTCCACCATCCTCGGCTGGTCCTACTACGGCGACCGCTGCATCGAGTTCTTGTTCGGCAATGCGCTGGTAGTCCCGTACCGGATCGTGTTCATCCTGGTGGTCTTCATCGGCGCGACCAGGGAACTGGAGACCGTATGGCTGTTCTCCGATGTCGCCAACGGCCTGATGGCACTGCCGAACCTCATCGGCCTGCTGATTCTGTCCCCCCTGGTGTACCGAGAGACCAGGGCCTATTTCGATCGCAAGCAGAGCCTGGATATCCGGGCCGAAGCGAAATGAGCCGGTGCGCAGCGTGACCCGGTACGAGGGTCCGGCCGCACGGCGCTGACCATACGGCGAGGGGCAAGGTATCCGCGGATACCTTGCCCCTCGGTGTATTCGCCGGCGAATCCCGGCGCGTTGCCCGGAACCGGTCAGGAGAGCTTCAGGCTGCGCCCGATGATCTCCTTCATGATCTCGGTGGTGCCGCCGTAGATGGTCTGCACGCGCGCATCCAGGTAGGCCTGGGCGATCGGGTATTCGCGCATATAGCCGTACCCGCCGTGCAGCTGCAGGCAGCGATCGATCAGCGCGACCTGCTCCTCGGTGCTCCACCATTTGGCCATGGCCGCGTCCTCGACCGACAGGGTGCCCGCGTTCAGTTCCGTGATGCAGCGGTCCACCAGCACCCGCACCGCGGTGGTCTTGGTGGCCAGCTCGGCCAGCACGAAGCGGGTGTTCTGCAGCGCGCCGATCGGTTTACCGAAGGCCTTGCGGTCCCGGACGTACTGGCAGGTCATATCCAGGCAGGCTTCCATCGCTGCGGCCGCCATGACCGCGATCGAGAGCCGCTCCTGCGGCAGGTTCTGCATCAGGTGGATGAAGCCCATCCCCTCCTGACCCAGCAGGTTCGCGGCGGGCACCCGGACATCGGTGAAGCTGAGTTCGGCGGTGTCCTGCGCCTTCAGACCCAGCTTGTCGAGGTTGCGGCCACGTTCGAAGCCCGGCATACCGCGCTCGACCACCAGCAGGCTGAAGCCCTGGGCGCCCTTCTCCGGGTCGGTTTGCGCGACCACGATGACGATATCGGAGTTGATGCCGTTGGTGATGAAGGTTTTCGCGCCGTTGAGGACCCAGTCGTCACCGTCGCGGACCGCGCGGGTCTTGATGCCCTGCAGGTCCGAACCGGTACCGGGTTCGGTCATGGCGATGGCGGTGATGAGCTCACCGGAACAGAACTTGGGCAGCCAGCGCTTCTTCTGCTCCTCGTTGGAGAGTTCCAGCAGATACGGCGCGATGACATCGTTGTGCAACGAGAAGCCGAGGCCGGAGTACTGTCCGCGTACCGTCTCCTCGGTGATGATCGAGTTGTAGCGGAAATCTTTCACCCCGCCGCCGCCGTACTCCTCCGGCATCGCCATACCGAGAAAGCCCTGCTTACCGGCTTCGAGCCAGACCGAACGGTCCACGGCGCCCTGTTCCGCCCACTGGTCGTGGAACGGCGCCACATGCGTCTCGAGAAACTTGCGGTACGACTCCCGGAACAGGTCGTGCTCGGGTTCGAACAGTGTGCGCTCCACACCTACCTCCTAGTGAACACTCCGACGGGGCCGCACCGGCCCGTCGCTGTGATCCACCGTACCCGGAGTGCGAATGGTTGTTTACTTCGCGCCTGGAATTCGCTGGTGCTCCTAGTCCGGGATCGATCTCCGCTCCGCCGTACCATTCACCCACGGCGGGTGCGGCGCTCAGACCGGGAGCAGTTCGCGCAGCCGCCCGGTGAGCGTACGGCCGCGGTCACGGTCGCGTTCACCGAGCAGGAAGGTCAATTCCTCACGGACGGCCTTCTGCAGCATGAGCGACAGCTGCTGTGCGGCCTCGTCGAGATCGTGCGCCTCCTGCCACGGCTGCGGATCGATCGCGGTACCGACCGAGAAATAGAAGCGCTCGGGACGCGGGATAAGGGTAGGCCCCAGCCCACGCACCAACGGCGGGGTGAGTTCGGTGTGGATCCCGAGCGCCTCGACCACCCGCCGCAACGGACGCAACAGCAGATCGTCCTTATCGGCGAGGATGTCGTAGGCATCGTCGATTCCGATCATCGCCACCGGCAGGATCGGCGCCCCGCATTCGATCGCCATCCGGGCGAAACCGGTGCGACCCTCCCAGCGCAGCGTGTACTTCTCCCCCTTGCGGCGGATCGCCTCGCGGCCGCCGCCGGGGAAAACGATCACCGCTTCACCGTGTTCGAGCAGCGTCCGGCAATTCTCCCGGGTGCCACGCACCGAACCGTAATAGTGCAGCATATGCCGCACGCCCGGAACGCGGATCAGCACATTCTCGGCGAGCCCGCGGATCAGCCTGCCCCGCCGCCGCAGTACCTCCGGCAGCAGCAGCGGAGCGTCGATCAGGCCGAGCAGGTTGTGGTTCGCGACCAGCAGCACGGGGCCGGAGTCGGGGATGTTCGACAATCCGAAGAACCGGGGGTCACTCCATGCCCGCACCGGCGCCAGCAGTGCCTCCAGGAACCGGAGATCGGCGCCGCCGAGGTCGACCGACAACGGTGCCCCGTCGCTGAGCCGCGGCAGGGCCGCATCATCGTGCTGCCGGTCCCGGCCGGCCGTGCAGCGTACGTCCGTGTTCCCCATGAATCCCTCCTGAAGTCGATCGATATTGATTGTGAATCGACATCAGCGGTATTCACACCCGGTTATGCGAAGTACCACACTCCAGCGGCCGGAATCAGCGTGCCCGACGCGCGCCGGTAACCGTTACGTTCCAGCGGCCCCCGCATGCGCGTAATCGGACAGCGCAGCCGCAAGTGCCTGCGGTACTCGCGCCTGCACCCGGGTGCCTTGCTCGGTGTGCTCGGACTGCGAGATCCGGCCGTCGGCGTGGATCCGGGCCAGCAGATCGCCGCGGCTGTACGGAAGCAAAACGCTCACTTCCACATCCAGCCCGCCGAGCACCTCGCCCAGCCTGGTCCGCAGCCGATCGATACCGAGATCCTTGTGGACGGAGACGAATTCGGCACCGGGCAGCAACCCGCGCAGCCGCGTGAGCTCCACCGGATCGATCTCGTCGATCTTGTTGACCACGAGCAACTCCGGTGGCGCCGGCAGACCCGATTCGCGCACCACATCGGTGACGACCTCGCGTACCGCCTTGATCTGCTCGACCGGCAGCGCATCGGAACCGTCCACCACGTGCAACAGCAGATCGGCGCCGGTGACCTCCTCCAGCGTCGAGCGGAATGCCTCGACCAGCTGGGTCGGCAGATGCCGAACGAACCCGACCGTATCGGTGAACACCACCTCGCGGCCGTCCTCGAGCTGCGCCCGGCGCGTGGTCGGATCCAGCGTGGCGAACAACGCGTCCTGCACCAGTACCCCGGAACCGGTCAGCGCGTTCATCAGGCTCGATTTACCGGCGTTGGTGTAGCCCACGATCGCCACGGCCGGCACACCACTCGATGTGCGACGCGCGCGTTTGGTGTCGCGAGCGGTTTTCATCTCGCGGATCTCGCGGCGCAGTTTGGCCATCCGCTCCCGGATCCGGCGCCGATCGGTCTCGATCTTGGTCTCACCGGGGCCGCGCAGACCCACGCCGCCGTTACTACCGGCCCGGCCGCCGGCCTGCCGCGACATGGACTCACCCCAGCCGCGCAGCCGCGGCAGCATGTACTCCATCTGCGCCAGCGCGACCTGCGCCTTACCTTCGCGTGAGGTGGCGTGCTGGGCGAAGATATCGAGAATCAGCGCGGTCCGATCGACCACCTTGACCTTGACGACCTTCTCCAGCGCGGTCAGCTGGGCGGGTGTGAGCTCACCGTCGCAGATAACGGTATCCGCGCCGGTGGACAACACCACCGCACGTAGTTCCTCGGCCTTACCGGAACCGATATAGGTGGCCGGATCGGGACGGTCACGGCGCTGGATGAGCGCCTCGAGCACCTCGGAGCCCGCGGTTTCGGCGAGCCGGGCCAGTTCGGCCATACTCGCATCCGCGCTCGCGGCGCTGCCCTCGGTCCAGACTCCGACCAGTACCACGCGCTCCAGGCGCAGCTGCCGGTATTCGACCTCGGTGATATCGGTGAGCTCGGTCGACAGACCGGCAATACGCCGTAGCGCGCTGCGATCCTCCAGCTGGAGCTCACCGGTGGTGGGATCGGCTGCCCAGCCGCCCCGGCGACCGGGCGCGGCATCATTGCCGTCGCGACCCGCGACGCTGATATCGACAGCGTCCCCGGAATCGTCCGGATCGTATCCGGCGGATTCCGCGTCGAACGCTGCATGGGACCATTCGCCGGTCCCGGACGTGTCAGTGCTTCTCATACACCTTCCATGCTGCCACCATGCGCTGGTCGGCGCATTCGATTTTCCCGGTAGGGGGCTTACTGCCCGTCCCACCAGTCCGCGGCCAGCTCGCCGCTCGCCACGAGTTCGGACGGGCCGCGCAACCACGCCGCACCGTCACGCACACCCACTCGGACCTGCCCGCCGGGAACCCGGACGGTGACCTCGCCGCTGTCGGTGGCCAGATCGAAACCGCCGGCTACCAGCGCGGCGGCCGCCGCCGCGACCGTGCCGGTCCCACAGGACCGGGTCTCGCCGACGCCCCGCTCATACACCCGCATATCGACACCGCCGTCGGCATCGAGCCCGGTCAGGATCTCGATATTGACTCCACGCGGGAACATATCCGGGTCGTATCCGGGGGGTGCGGTGAGATCCAGTTTCGCCAGCGATTCGGCCGTGAGGGAGCTGTCGACACAGGCGAGATGCGGATTACCGACATCCACGCCGAGCCCGCTGTAACCCCAACCGGTCAGCGTGGCCGTCGATTCCCCGAGGACCCGCAGCGCGCCCATATCCACGGTCACCTCGCCGAGTACCGCTCCGGCGGAGTGCACCACGACCGGGCGCGCGCCCGCCCGGCTGCCCACCACGAACCGGTCGTTTCCGACCAGCCCGCGGCACGCCAGGTAGTGGGCGAAAACACGCACTCCGTTACCGCACATTTCGGCGACCGAACCGTCGGCGTTGCGGTAATCCATGAACCAATCGTCCGGCCCCACCCCCGCGGGGAGTTCCGCCAGCACACCCGCCGCCCGGAGCCGGCCGGCGGGCGCGACCCGCAGCACACCGTCGGCGCCCAGCCCGCGACGCCGGTCACACAGCGCGGCCACACGGGCCGGGGTGAGATCCAGCCGCACCTGCGGGTCGGGCAGCACCACGAAATCGTTCTGGGTGCCGTGCCCCTTGGTGAATTCGACGGCCTGCCCGTTGCGGGTGCTCACGTCTTCGCCTCCGTGCACGTCGGTCGGTTCTCCTCGGTCGCGATCATCACTTGGCAAACGTCCGGCGCTGCCGGGAAATTTCGTACAGCGCCACCGCCGCGGCCGACGGCGCACCCAGCGAGCTGGCGGTACCGCCCATCGGAATGGTGACCGTATCGTCGCAGGCCGCGAACCACGCAGCGCTCATACCGCCGGTCTCGTTGCCGAGGACCAGGATCGTGGCATCGATCAGATCCTGATCGAAGACGGCGCGGTCGCCGCGCTCGTCGGTTCCCACGATCCGCGTGGGTATTCCCCGCTCGATCTGCCGGTCCCGGAAGGCGAGCACATCCGCCGGGTCGGCCACCCGGAACACCGGCAGGGAGAACAGCGAACCGGTGGACGCGCGGACACACCGCGGGTCGTACTGGTCGGCGCCGTGCCCGCTGACCACCACCGCCGAGGCACCGAACGCATCGGCGGACCGGATGAGGGTGCCCAGGTTGCCCGGCGAGTTCGGCCGATCGAACACGACGACAACGGGAGCTTCACCGGGATCGCCGGCCTCGTAGCCGGCCAGGTCGGCAGGGACCTGCTCGGCGACCGCGACCAGTTCGGGGGCGCCTGCGCTCTTCTCCCCCAGTTCCGCCATCAGTTCCGGTGCCAGCCCGACGGCCGGCACCGGACTGCTGTCGAGGACATCGCGTGCCCACGAGGACAGTCCGGGATCGTCGCCCAGCCGGTACAGCAGGGTTTCCAGCGGCCAGTCGCAGTCCAGCGCCTGCGTGATCGGCCGGACCCCGTGCACCAGGAACCGGCCGTCCCGATTCCGGGTGGTCCGGTTGTCCAGGTAGGCCGTCCATACCTGGACGGCGGCATTGCGGCTGTGTATCTGCCGGGTCACGGCCGGGTCGACTCCTTCGTTGTGGGTTCCTGTGCCGGGGACACCGTGGGATCGTGCATCGTCGGCTCGTTCGAGTCGGGTACCGGCGGCACAGCGGGATCGAACGGCACCGATGCTGCAGGGCCGTGCGCCGACGTTGCATCGGAATTGTGCGACGACGATTCGGCAGGACCGTGCGCCGCAGACAGGCCTGGATGCTGCACAGCGGGCGCAGCATTGCTCTGCGCATCGGAGACCGTGGCGGGCCACGCGTCGGACACCGTGGCAGGGCCCGCGCCGGCACCGGCACCTACGCCGGGGCGCACGGTGACTGGGCCCGCAGAATCGTCCAGCAGCGATATCGCGATATCGGTGGCTGCCGGGTTCGCCGCATCCACCCAGCGCACCCGGTGATCCCGGCGGAACCAGGAGCGCTGCCGCCGCACGTAGCGGCGGGTGCCGATGAATGTTCGCTCCCGGGCCGCGTCGAGGTCGTACTCCTGATCCAGGAAGGCCAGCACCTGGGCGTATCCGATCGCCCGGCGCGCGGTCTGTCCCTCCCGCAAACCGCGGCCGATCAGCCCACGCACCTCCTCGACCAGGCCCGTATCGAACATCGACGCCGTCCGCTGGGCAATCCGCGCGTCCAGTTCGGTGGTATCGCGGTCCACACCCAGAATCCGGGTACCCCAGCGCGGTTCCCCGACCGCCGGCGCGGACGCCGCGAAGGGTTTACCGGTCAGTTCGACAACCTCCAGCGCGCGTACCATCCGGCGGCCGTCGGTGGGCAGAATGGTGGCCGCGGCGGCCGGGTCCGCCTGCCGTAACGCTGCGTGCACCGCGGCGACACCCCCCTCCGCCAGCAATGCCTCCCATTTGGCCCGGACCTGCGGATCGGTCGCCGGAAACTCCCACTGATCCAGCAGTGCCTGCACGTACATCATCGAACCGCCCACGATGACCGGCAGTCGTCCGCGCGCCATGATTGCTTCGATATCGGCCGATGCCGCCACCTGGTAGGCGGCGACCGTCGCGGTTTCGGTCACCTCGAGCACATCGAGCTGGTGATGCGGGATACCGCGGCGCTGATCCGGCGGAAGTTTCGCCGTGCCGATATCCATCCCCCGATACAGCTGCATGGCGTCGATATTGACGATTTCGCCACCGAGCCGTTCGGCCAGTTCGAGTGCGAGATCCGATTTCCCGGTGGCGGTCGGGCCGACCACCGCGACCGGGCGGACGGTCTCGGTCACCGGTCCACCCCGCCCGGTCGCCACAGCCCGGCGTAGTAGCCGACCCCATAGGGCGCGTCCCGATACCGCTCGGCTGCCGCCGGCGGCTCGGGGTCGCCGGCGAACAGCCCCGCCAGCGCCTGGTAAGCGACCCGTCCGGACAGCATCAGCTCGGCACACAGCGCGGGTTCCAGGGCGAGTAGCGCGGCCCGGTCACCCGCGGCCAGGGCCCGGTCCAATCCGCTCTGCACGGCCTCCGCGCGGGGGTCGAAATAGCCTGGCGCGGCCGTCGACAAGGTCGCGGCGCCGTCCGCGACGACCAGAACGGCCCGCGGTTCGTCCATCGAATCGAGTTCGGCCCGCAATTCGGCACCGGCCTCGGCACAGCGCTCCGGCGCGCTGCCGGCCGCCAGCAACTGCGCCCGGACCAGCACATCCGGGGCCACCGCCCCGCGTAACCAGCCGGCGATCAGCACCGCCAGCGGCAGATCGGGATCCGCCCCGGCCATCTCGGGCGACCCGCCCAGCGATACCGTGACCTCGGGGCCGAAACCGCGGAAGGTGCCCGTGACGCCGGAGTCGTACTCCTGATCGGTGGCGCCGACTCCCAGCACGGTCCACTGCGACGCCACCCCGGCCAGCTCCCGCCCGATGGCGAGAACGGCAGCCCGCAACGCGGCCACGGCAGGTTCTCCCGGGGACACCGGGGCCGCCGCACCCGCGGGCGCCGCACCGCCGCACAGTTCGGGAACCAGAACCGGCGGCGAGGGGATGAGAGCCGCAAGACAGAACACGACGTCAACCGTAGCCCGTGCCCGCACAGCAGGGCTGCGCTCGGTCGCTCCGGCCCGACCGTGCTCGGGGGACGGGTACGAGTGTCTCTCCCGGAAACCCGGTGCTAATTGCTAGGGTGCGAGGTATCCGGAAGTGGTACCGGTCGGTCCGGATCCGCAGGTCGGGCCGTATGCGCCGGTTCGGCGCGGCGGCGGCCCGGAGCGCGAGCAACCGGCGGGCGGCCGACCGGCATCCCGCCCGTGCGGGCCGTACCGAGCGGCGGATGTGGCCAGATCGAGCGGGCGTAGCCAGAATGAGCAGAGCATAGCCATAATGCGCAGCGCGTAAACCAGGCAGCCGTGACGCGCGGCAGGGACGAGGAGCAATGACCCACAGCAACGGAACCGCCAAACCCGGCCCCGGCACCGCCGGTCGCCCGTCGCCCGCTCCCAAGCCCGGTAACCGTCCCAAACCCGGTGAACCGCATCCGTCGCCGGCGGCGATGAAATCAGCAGGTTCCGCCACCGAGCATCCGCACCCGGTCGTCGTGCCCACCACCACGGATCCGAGCAGGTGGGGCCGGGTGGACGAAGACGGCACCGCATGGGTGAAGACCTCCGACGGGGAACGGATCGTCGGCTCCTGGCAGGCCGGTAACGCCGCCGAAGGGCTCGCGCATTTCGGCCGCCGGTTCGACGATCTCGCCACCGAGGTCGCCCTGCTCGAGGCCCGCCTCGCCGCCGGCACCGACGCCCGCAAGACCAAGGCCGCCGCCCTGGCCCTGGCCGAAACGCTGCCCACGGCCGCCGTCATCGGCGATATCGAGGGGCTGGCGGCCCGCCTGCGCGCCATCGCCGAACACTCCGACGAAGCGGCAGCCCACGCCAAGGAGGAGAAAGAGCGCACCCGGCACGAGCACACCGAACGCAAAGAGGCGCTCGCCGCCGAGGCCGAGCAGATCGCCGCGGAATCCACCCAGTGGAAGGCCGCCGGTGATCGGCTGCGCGAAATCCTCGACGAATGGAAAACCATCCGCGGAGTCGACCGCAAGGTCGACGATGCGCTCTGGCGGCGGTACTCGAAGGCGCGCGAGGCGTTCAACCGCCGCCGCGGCGCCCATTTCGCCGAACTCGACCGGGAACGCGCCGCTGCCAAGACCCGCAAGGAAGAATTGTGCGTACGCGCCGAGGAACTGTCCGGTTCCACCGATTGGCCGGCGACGGCCGCGGTGTTCCGGGAGCTCCTCGTCGAATGGAAGAACGCCGGCCGGGCTCCCCGGGAGGCCGACGAAGCGCTGTGGCGGCGTTTCAAGAGCGCCCAGGATGTGTTCTTCGCCGCCCGCAATGCCGCGGCCTCCGAACGCGACGCCGAATTCGCCGATAACGCGACCGCGAAAGAAGAACTGCTCGGCAGCTACGAACCGCTGATAGACCCCGACTCCGATCTCGAAGGCGCCCGGACAGCACTGCGTGACCTGCAGGAACGCTGGGATGCGGTCGGTAAGGTGCCCCGCGAACGGATGCACGACCTGGAAAGCCGGCTGCGAGCACTGGAGAAGCGGGTACGCCAAGCGGCCGACGCGCAGTGGCGCCGGACCGATCCGGAGGCGCTGGCCCGGGCAGCGCAATTCCGCGAACGGGTTGCGCAGTTCGAAGAGCAGGCCGAGAAAGCCAGCGCCGCGGGTAAGACCCGCGATGCGGAGAAGGCACTCGAACAGGCCCGCCAGTGGCGCGAGTGGGCCGAAGCCGCGGAAGGCGCGGTCAGCAACCTCTGAACAGCGCGGGGGCGCGCCGGCGTTTCCCGGCGCGCCCCGCACCGGGGGTCAGTCCTCGCCGAGCCGCCGGCGCCACTCCCGCTCTTCGTCGCGGGCCGCGGCGATACGCCGCTGCTCCTCCGCGGCGAGCTGCAGGGCGGTACGGCTCCATACGACCTTCACCCAGTGGAAGGTCAGCACCATGATCGCGATCGTGCCCAGAATCAGCCCGAACCCCGGGCCCGCACCCACGTAGTTGTCGATCCCCGGTGTCTGCCGATGCCAGATCGAGAAAACACCGAACGCGCTGGCGATCGCCGATCCGGCCACCGCCAGCCAGGCGAGTGCCCAGCGCCGGGTCATCAGCGCCAGCAGCGAGAACCCGATCCCGAACACCAGCACGAACCAGACGAAAATCCGCGACGGCAACCCGATGTGCTCGACACTCGCCACCTCCGAACCGAGCAGCACATCGAATCCGCGCGCACCACCGGCATGCGGTAGCACCAGCGATACCAGCAGGACGAACACCGCACCCGCCACCACCATGGCGCGCACCCCGGGGTCGATCTCCCCGGCGATCCGGCGTTCGACCGCGTCCAGATCCTCGCGGTACTCCTCGAACTTCTCGGTCGTCTCGGCCGGATTCACTGCATCCTCGTTTCCATCCGCTGATTCGTCGTGTCGGGCCGCCGGGTCGCCGGTCGGCGGCTGCACCGGGCCGGAAGCGCCGGATTCGTCCGCCGGCTCCCGATCGTCGTCACCCGGCAGGGTCATACTCCGCACCCCGTGGAGCACCCCGAGCCGACCGGTTCCGGCTCCGGCGCACCGATCCGCGGCAACCCGAGACCCACCCCGATGGGCGCGGTCTTGGGTGTGGTTCCGGCCTCGTGCGCGTCACCGGCACGGGTGCGCCGATGCGTGCGGACCCCGCTGTCCGCGACGAGATGATGCGGGGCCGCGCCCGTCACCGCCACAGTGACCACATCGCCCGGACGGATCGGCTCGGCCGCACCCTCGGGCCGGAAATGCACCAGCCGGCCGTCGCGGGCGCGCCCGCTCATCCGGGCGGTCGCGGCATTCTTCTTCCCCGCACCGTCGGCCACCAGCAACTCCACCTCGGTCCCGACCAGCTCCTGATTGGCTTCCAGGCAGACCTGGTCCTGCAACGCGATGAGCCGGTCGTAGCGCTCCTGCACCACCTGTTTGGGGACCTGATCGGCCATCTCCGCCGCCGGAGTTCCCGGACGCGGCGAATACTGGAAGGTGAAGGCGCTGGTGAACCGGGCTTTCCGCACGACCTCGAGAGTCTGCTGGAAATCTTCCTCGGTCTCCCCCGGGAAGCCGACGATGATATCGGTGGTGATCGCGGCGTGCGGCATCGCCGCCCGCACCTTGTCGATGATGCCGAGGAAGCGGGCCTGCCGGTACGAGCGCCGCATCGATTTCAGCACCCGGTCCGAACCCGATTGCAACGGCATATGCAGTTGCGGGCACACATTCGGCGTCTCGGCCATCGCCTCGATCACATCATCGGTGAACTCGGCCGGATGTGGCGAGGTGAAACGCACCCGTTCCAGCCCGTCGATACCGCCGCATGCCCGCAGCAGCTTCGCGAACGCGCCACGATCGCGCGGCTGGTCGGGATCGGCGAAGGACGCTCCGTAGGAATTGACGTTCTGCCCGAGCAGCGTCACTTCGAGAACACCCTGATCCACCAGTGCCTGTACCTCGGCCAGCACATCGCCCGGGCGGCGGTCGACTTCCTTACCGCGCAGCGACGGCACGATGCAGAACGTGCAGGTGTTGTTACAGCCGACGGAGATCGAGACCCATCCCGCGTACGCCGATTCCCGCCGCGCCGGCAAGGTCGACGGAAAGGCCTCCAGCGATTCCAGGATCTCCACCTCGGCGGCGTCGTTGTGCCGGGCACGTTCGAGCAGCACAGGCAGCGAACCGAGATTATGCGTACCGAACACCACATCGACCCAGGGCGCCTTACGCACCACCGTATCGCGGTCCTTCTGGGCCAGACAGCCGCCGACGGCTATCTGCATACCCGGCCGCGACGCCTTGACCGGCGCGAGGTGCCCGAGCGTGCCGTACAGCTTGTTATCGGCGTTCTCCCGCACCGCGCAGGTATTGAATACGACGAGGTCGGGCGTCGCGCCGGGCGCGGCCCTGGTGTAGCCCGCATCCTCGAGCAGACCGGACAAGCGTTCGGAATCGTGCACGTTCATCTGGCAACCGAAGGTGCGGACCTCGTAACTACGCGTTCCGGCCGCCTCGCCCCTGGTAGGAAGCGTTACCTGTCCGATCGAATCCACCCGTCCAGGGTACGGGCTGTAATTTTGTCGGCGCCTCCGGCGTCGCAGGGGCGGGGCGTTGTCAACCCCTGCACTCGTCCGGGCCGGTCATCGCTATGTCATGGTGGCAGCTCCAGGCGCGTGGAATGGCCTGATGACCACGGGGCTCGGGGGGTCATCTGTTGATTACGGAGCTCGGGGTAGACCACCGTTGACCATGAGGCTCGAGGTAGACCACCCGTTGACTACACGGCCCGTAAGAGACCATCCGTGAAGGGGCGGGCTGTAATTTTGGAGACGCTCCGCGTCTCGAGGGGTGGGGCCCTGGTGGGCCCGGTTCTTCACTCCTGCGCTCCTCCGCTTCGCTCCCCCGCTCCGTCGCTCCAGAACCGGGCGGGCCCCACCCCGGGGAAGGTGGACCATCAACTGAGGTGCGATACAGGTGGAGCTGTGGGGGACACGGCTGGACGACTGGGTTACCGCCGATCGGGGCGGGAGCCGGCCGGTGACGGCGGCGATCCACCCGCGCCCGGACCGCTTCCTGTTATCGGGCACACTGGTCGGGCGCGGGGCGCTCATCGGTGGGCTCGCGCGGCAAATCACCGACGAGCGAACGGATTACGGCGGATTGCCGCCGGGTTAAGGCCGAATGTCGGCGCGGTGTGGCGTCCTGGTGTGTCGCCGAAAGGCGCGCAAATCCGGAAATTCCGCTTAAGGTCATCTGCATGACCGACGCCACCGACGCCGACGCGCCAGGTGCGGCGGGCGATACCGCCACGCCGCCGATGATCTCCCTACGCGCTGTCGACAAGCACTTCGGCGCCCTGCACGTTCTGCGCGATATCAACCTCGAGGTGCCCCGCGGGCAAGTGGTGATCGTGCTCGGCCCCTCGGGTTCCGGAAAATCGACACTGTGCCGCACGATCAACCGGCTGGAACCGATCGACTCCGGTGAGATCCGGGTCGACGGGGTGCCGCTGCCCGCGGAGGGCCGGGGGCTGGCCGCTCTGCGCGCCGATGTCGGCATGGTCTTCCAGTCCTTCAACTTGTTCGCGCACAAGACGATCGTCGAGAACGTCATGCTCGCGCCGATGAAGGTGCGCAAGGCCAAGAAAGAAGAGGCCCGCACACGGGCGATGGAACTGCTGAAACGCGTCGGTATCGCCGATCAGGCGGACAAGTATCCGGCGCAGCTGTCCGGGGGCCAGCAGCAACGGGTCGCGATCGCCCGCGCCCTGGCGATGAACCCGAAGGTGATGCTGTTCGACGAACCCACCTCGGCCCTGGACCCCGAGATGGTCAACGAGGTTCTCGATGTGATGGTCTCGCTCGCCAAAGAGGGGATGACCATGCTGGTCGTCACCCACGAGATGGGATTCGCCCGCCGCGCCGGCGACCGCGTGCTGTTCATGGCCGACGGCCAGGTCGTGGAGGACACCGACCCGGAGACCTTCTTCAGTGCACCCGAGTCCGATCGCGCCAAGGACTTCCTGGGCAAGATACTCAGCCACTGACAGCACGCAGGCCGGCCCGGGTCCGCGCACAGCGTGGCAGCCGGTGCGATCGGCGCGGCAGCACAGCACCATCGAGAAGATGAGGGAAGGAAAACCCGATGAGGATCAACCGAGCATTTCGCCTCGCAGTCGGAGCGGTCGCCGTGGCCGTGACCGCCACCGCCTGCGGTGGCGGCAGCGATAAGACCGCCCTGGAGAATGCCCAAGAGGGCGAGCTCACCATCGGCATCAAGTACGACCAGCCGGGTCTCGGCTTGCGTAACACCGACGGCACCTACAGCGGATTCGACGTCGAAGTGGCCAAATACGTGGCATCCGAACTCGGCGTGCAGCCGGATGCCATCACCTTCAAGGAGGCGCCGTCCGCACAGCGTGAGACGCTGATCGAAAACGGCCAGGTCGATTTCGTGGTCGCCACCTATTCGATCACCGACGCCCGCAAGGAGAAGGTCGATTTCGCCGGCCCCTACTACGTGGCCGGGCAGAGCCTGCTGGTGCGCGCGGACAACAACGAGATCACCGGCCCGGAGAGTATCGCCGGAAAGACCGTGTGCTCGGTAACCGGTTCCACACCGGCGCAGAACATCCAGAACAAGTTCCCCGACACCCAGCTGCAGACCTACGACACCTACTCGCTGTGCCTGGAGGGCCTGAACAGCGGCGCGGTGGCGGCGATGACCACCGATGACATCATCCTGGCCGGTTACGCCTCGCAGGCGCCCGGTAAGTACAAAGTCGTGGGCGAGAAGTTCACCACCGAGAACTACGGGATCGGTGTGAAGAAGGGCGATCAGGAAACCCGCGACAAGATCAACAACGCGATCGAGGAAATGATCAGCTCGGGCGCCTGGGACGCCGCTTTCCAGGAATCGGTCGGCAAGGCCGCCAGCTACGAAACCCCGGAGGCACCGCAGGTGGACCGGTACTGATTCACTGCATCGGCGGGCCGGACCGGAAACGGTGCGGTCCGCCGATCCCGGCTCTTCCCGCCGATCGGAGGCGCGCAACCACGTGTTCGATTTGATCTCGGAATACGACACCCAGCTGCTCGACGCATTCTGGATGACCATCAAGCTGACTGTGCTGTCTGCGGTCGGTTCATTGGTACTGGGCACCCTCATAGCCGGTATGCGGGTTTCTCCCGTCCCGGTGGCCCGCTGGGTCGGCACCACGTATGTGACCATTTTCCGTAACACCCCGCTCACCCTCATCCTGGTGTTCTGCTCGCTGGGCCTGTACTCGACGCTCGGGATGAATCTGGCTGCCGACGGCCCGACCTCGCTGGCCGACAACAATTTCCGCTGGGCGGTTATCGGCTTGAGTGTGTACACCGCCGCTTTCGTCTGCGAATCGCTGCGGGCAGGAATCAATACGGTGCCGCTGGGTCAGTCGGAGGCCGGGCGTTCCCTCGGTCTCAGCTTTCTGCAGAACCTACGGATCATCGTGCTGCCGCAAGCTTTCCGGTCGGTGATCGCACCGCTGGGCAGTGTGTTCATCGCCCTCACCAAGAACACGACGGTCGCCTCCGCGATCAGCGTGGCCGAGGCCTCGTTCCTGATGAAGAACATGATCGAAACCGAGGCGGCGCTGATCACCATCGGCCTCATATTCACCCTCGGTTTCGTGATCCTGACGCTGCCGGCCGGCCTGCTGTTCGGGCATCTGGCCAAACGATTCGAGGTGGCCCGATGAGTGGCAAGGCATCCGTTCTCTACGACGCGCCGGGCCCCGTCGCCCGAGTCCGCAATATCCTCTACTCGCTGGTCGTACTGGCGGCGGTATTGGTCGCGGGCTGGTACGTCTACCGCGGTTTCGCGGATCAAGGCCAGTTCACGGCCGATAAATGGGAGCCGTTCCTCGACGGCGCGGTATGGACCACCTACATCCTGCCGGGCCTGGAAGGCACCATCGTCGCCGCGGCGCTGTCGATCGTGCTCGCCCTGGTATTCGGCATGATCTTCGGGATCGCCCGGCTCTCCGATCACCGGTGGCTGCGCTGGGCTGCGGGCACGATCGTCGAGATCGCCCGCGCCATCCCGGTGCTGATCCTGATGATCTTCCTCTTCGCCCTGTACTCCGAGTACGACCTCTTCGATTCCGAGTACCTGGCGCTGGGCGCCGTGGTGACCGCGCTGACCATCTACAACGCGTCGGTGATCGCCGAGATCGTACGTGCCGGAATTCTGTCCCTCCCCAAAGGTCAGACCGAGGCCGGTGTCGCGCTGGGGCTGCGCAAGGGCCAGCTGATGCGCCTGATCCTGTTGCCGCAGGCGATCACCGCCATGCTGCCCGCGCTGGTATCGCAGATGGTGGTGGCTCTGAAGGATTCCGCGCTGGGTTATGTGATCACCTACGAGGAGGTCGTCCGCAGCGCCCAGCAGCTCGGCGCCGCGGAATCGAACACCATCCCCGCGCTGATCGTTGTCGCGATCATCATGATCCTGCTGAACGTCCTGCTCTCCACCATCGCCACCCGGCTGGAGAAGCGGCTCCGTTCCGGCCGCCGCAAACGGGGCGGCGCGGTGGTCGCCGCCGACACCGTTATCACCGATGCCGCTCCCGGAGTGGATATCACCAAGTAGGCATATCGATACCGGGCGGCGGATGAGCGCTAATGCGCTTTCCCGCCGCTCGGTATTTGGATCGCCCCCGCGCGAGGCCCGGCGCGGATACAGCGCCCCTAGGCGGCGCCCTGCTCGCCGGGGGCGTCGTAGACCAGCGTGTATCGCCAGAACAGGCGCCGCTGAATCTTGGCCCCGGGAAGTTCCCGCCCGGCTGCGGCCCGGATCTCCGCCAGACTCTCCTGCGGCTCGGCGGTGGGTGCCCGCATATGCGCGGGCAACGCCGGAGCAGGCACCGGATGCTTGATCATTCCGATGATCGGATTGAGAACAGCGGCAGGTAGCGCAGCGAGCATGTCGACAGGGCCGGCCATGCGGTAGCAGCCGACGATCACCAGTCGCCCGCCCGGACTCAGGCATTCGCGTAGTTCACGCATGGCCGGGGCCAACGGCAGGTGATGCAGGACGGCGACAAGGGTGACAGCATCCCAGCGCCGTTGCGGCTCACGCCCGGCGAAATCGGCCTGGACGATTCGCACAGCAGAGTCGCCGGCGAAACGCTCCGCCGCCGCGCGGGCAGACGTGGTGTCGGGTTCGAGCCCGGTGATCCGAGGAATCCGGCCGCGGAGCCGAGCGATGAGATTACCCGTCCCGCATCCGATATCGAGCACATCACGGGCGCCGGCGGCCACGACCCGGCGCTCGACCCACCGGCTGTAGTGATCGTTATGGCTCCACGGATGGCGGCGGTTGAACCGGTCGAGTCGAGTCAGCAGCATCACCGCATTCTCCGTGTTGTCGCCGGTGCCCGCCATCGCGCGGAGACGCGATCGGCCAGGCGACGCGGCCGGCCGAGAACCCGTTTCCTGTAGTGGGCGGCTGTGGGCTGGGTTATCCCGGCCGGCTTCCGCTGCCGGGCGGCCGTGGCGGCGGCGCGGCAAGTCGGCACGACCGACCCGCAGGTCTCGGCACGGCAGCAGGGCCTACCATTACGGTTTTCGGGATGTCGCCCGGAGCCCAGCGTTCGGCGGATCGGGTGCAGTCAGCCGAGTGGTGCATCGGGTTCGCCGAGATCGGCATCCCCTCGGCTCGCTTCCCATTCGGCCCTGACCACCGTGTATGCCACGGAGTGGCCGTAACCGCGACGGGCGAGCATTCCGACCAGGCGCCGGATGGCCTTCTCGCGATCCAGATCGGCGGGCAGCGTGCGCAGTTTGCGACGCACCAGTTCAGTGGCCCGCTCGTGTTCGTCGTCGGCGGTGATGTCGTCGAGCGCAGCCGCTGCTTCCTCGTTGGCCACGCCCTTGCGGCGCAACTCCTGGGCCAGCGCTTGCCGGCCTTTTCCCGAAAAGTTGTGCCGCTGCCGCACCCACTGCCGCGCGAATTCGGCATCGTCGATCAGTCCCACCTCGGCCAGCCGGTCGAGGGATTGCTCGATCACCTCGGCGGCGAAACCCTTGGCAGACAGCCGCTGTGCGAGTTCGGCACGGCTGCGCGCGCGAACCGCGAGCAGCCGCAGGCATGCTTCTTTCGCCTGTTCCAGCGATCCACCCGGCGGGTTGCCTTCAGCGCCGCCGACGTCCCGGTGCCGCCGCGCCGCGCCGGAACCGGGCGAACGCGTCCGCTGCGGATCGGACCCGTCCGCCCGGTCGCCCCGGCCGGAGCCGGCGGGCCGGCCGCCGGCCGCGAGGATTTCGTCCAGCTGCCGCCGAACCTCCGCCACCGGATCGGTCAAGCCCGGGCCATCGGATACGGGGCGCTGATTCATCGGATCAGAAATCGGCCGGAGTCTCCTCCGTAGCGGTCACATCCGCGCCGATGCCCAGCTTTTCCTTGATCTTCTTCTCGACCTCGTCGCGGATATCGGTGTTGTCCAGCAGGAACTTGCGGGCGTTCTCTTTACCCTGCCCGAGCTGATCGCCCTCGTAGGTGTACCAGGAGCCGGATTTACGGATGAACCCGTGCTCCACTCCCATATCGATCAGCGACCCCTCCTTCGAAATCCCGTGACCGTACAGGATATCGAATTCGGCCTGTTTGAACGGCGGGCTGACCTTGTTCTTCACGACCTTCACCCGGGTCCGGTTGCCCACCGCGTCGCTACCGTCCTTCAGCGTTTCGATACGCCGGACATCCAGGCGAACCGACGCGTAGAACTTCAACGCCTTACCACCGGTCGTGGTTTCGGGAGAACCGAACATGACGCCGATTTTCTCGCGCAGCTGGTTGATGAAAATCGCTGTGGTGCCGGAATTGTTCAGGGCGCTGGTCATCTTACGCAGGGCCTGGCTCATCAGGCGGGCCTGCAGGCCGACATGGCTGTCACCCATTTCGCCCTCGATTTCGGCGCGGGGTACCAGCGCGGCGACCGAGTCGATGACGATGATATCGATGGCGCCGGAGCGGACCAGCATATCGGCGATTTCCAGCGCCTGTTCGCCGGTATCGGGCTGGGATACCAGCAGGGCATCGGTATCGACGCCGAGTTTGGCGGCGTAATCGGGATCGAGGGCGTGCTCGGCGTCGATGAAGGCGGCGACCCCGCCGAGAGCCTGCGCGTTGGCGACGGCGTGCAGTGCGACGGTGGTCTTACCGGAGGATTCCGGACCGTAGACCTCCACGATCCGGCCGCGCGGCAGCCCCCCGATACCCAGCGCGACATCCAGTGCGATGGAACCGGTCGGGATGACCGCGATGGGCTGACGGGGCTCCTCCCCGAGACGCATCACCGCGCCCTTGCCGAAACTCTTCTCGACCTGTGCGAGAGCGAGCTCCAGCGCCTTGTCGCGGTCGTAGGCCTGTGGCGCCATCGTGACTCCCCTTTTCACCGGTTGGTTGGTAGGTAGGTGGTGTGGTTGGTGCCCACGGTAGAGGGCGGCACCGACAAGTTCCGGGGCTCAGCCTAGACGAACAGATGTTCGAGTCAAGCTCCGGATCCGCGAGTCGCCGCCCGCCCCGTCACCACGGCCGCGCGGGCGTCGTATCCCCTTCCGACCGGGGCCCTGGATCCGGCGTCCGGTTCACCACTTCGAACGTGGAACGTCGAATTCGGCGCACAGCGCGCGCCACACCTCGCGGGGATCCACACCGGCTTCGATCGCGGCCGAGCCGGTCCGGCCGCCCAGCGCGAGGATGACGTGATCGCTGAGCAAGGTGTCACCCCGGGTCTCGCCGAATTCGGTGTGCAAGAGTTCTTGGAATTCCGTCAACCGCACGTGCCCGAACATACCTGTCCGCACCCCCTGTGCGACCCGCGGATCAACCCGCCCGGACCCCGCCCGCCACCCGGCGACAGATATCCACCGGGTCCGCGACGTCATCGGCTCCCGCGGCGGCAGTGCGAGCCGCGGCAGCGAAACCGGGGTCGTCCAGGATCCGCCGGACCGCCTCGCGTACCGAGTCCGCGGCCAGCGGCCGGATCAGCTGCGAACTCCCCTGCCGCACAGCGCGGTTCGCCAGTTCCCACTGATCTCCGCCACCTGGAACCGTGACCACAGGAACCCCGGCGGACAAGGCCTTGGCCAGCAGCCCGTGGCCGCCGCCGCCGATCACCACAGACGCCCGGGACAGCAGTTCGTCCTGCCGCCCCAATCCGGCCCGCGCCCAGGACGGCAGATCGGCCGGCGGCTCCTCCAGCGTGGAGATCACCACCCGCACCCCGGCCCCGTCCAGCGCTGCCAGGACGGTATCGACCATTCCGTCCACACCGGTGTGTGCGGTGGACGGAGCGACCATCACCAGTGGCTCGTCACCAGGCGGCGGTTCGAGGATCCGATCGGTGGGCTCCCAGAACAGCGGTCCGACGATATGCGCGTTCTCCGGCCAATCCGGTCGCGGCACCTCGAGTGCGGGCAGGGTGGCGATCAACCGGGCGGCCGGGCCGGGGTCGGCGGCCGGTAGCCCCACCCCGGCTCGTGCCAGCTCTCGTTGGCGCGTACCGGTGCGGACGGCGCGATCGGTGAATTTCCGCAGTACCGCGTCGCGGGCGCGACCACGCAACCCGGTCCCCGGGGCGAGACCGCTGCCGATGGGTGGCAGCCCCTTCGACGGCAGGTACAGGGGATGCGGGGAAAGCTCCACCCACGGGACCCGCAGCCGTTCGGCCGCCATCCCGCCACCGGCCGTCAGCACATCCGATACCACCAGTTCGGGCAGCATGGCGCTGAGCTCGGGCAAGATCTCGGTCGAGATATAGGCCGCCCGTTGATGAATCCGCGCGCCGGCATCGGCATCGTCGTCATCCGGGCGCGGCGCCAGCCCCTTCAACCGGCGCACCCCGATCCCGGCTTCCCGGGCGGCGTCGAACCACCGCGGACCGGTGAAGAGCACGGGTTCATCACCCGCTTCCCGGAAACGCAGGCATATCGCGATAGCGGGAAACGCATGGCCCGGATCGGGGCCGGCGACAACAGCTACTCGCATCCGCTCAGCCTGCCATGGCCGGTTGCGCCGGCGTGCGCGGGGGTTCGAGGCCGGCGCAACATCGTTCGGGCCGCACGGCTCAGAAAGTGAACAGTTCGAAACCGACCGCGCGGGTGGCCGGGAAACCCGCGATAGACCCCGTCGTCATGGTCACCACGGCCCGGGCCTGCTCGGCCACGGGCTGCTCCGGATTCAGGACTTCGAGATAGCGGCGGTGTTCCGCCAGCGAGGCCTCGGCCGCATCGACAGTGGCAGTGACGTCCACCGCATGGGTGGCACCGCTGGGAACCGCGACAGCCGCCCAGCGCGCGTTCCACGGCGCGAGATCGGCGATTTCGGGGAAGATCCATTCGTTCCCCGCGTCCGACACGGCATCGAGACCGGCCCGTCCCACCGCCCGATGGTCGGCACTGTTGACGAACCCGGGTGCCCAGGTCGGACCGAAATGCCCGAGGACCACGAGTTCCGGGCGATGCCGCCGGATCGCGGCGGCCAGATCTCGACGTAGGGCCGGGCTCGCTTCGATGCGGCCGTCGGGATAGCCGAGGAATTCGACCTCCTGCACTCCGACCACGGCCGCCGAGGCGCGCTCCTCGGCTTCCCGGAGCGGACCGGACTGCGCGGGCGGCAGTCCGGCGATTCCTGCCTCTCCGGACGTGGCCAGCAGATATCGGACATCCTTGCCCTGGCCGGTCCAGCGGGCCACCGCCGCGGCGACCCCGTACTCGATATCGTCGGGGTGCGCGACGATGACCAGTGCACGCTGCCAGTCTTCGGGGAGCGGGGGAAGGGTTGTCATACGACCATCCTGGTCGATCCACATCTCGCGCGCGACGGAAACCGTCCTGCTGCGGATCTCCCCGCGTTACGGCCGTTCAGACCTTGGTTACGGAGTTGTGGTCGTCCGACCCCGAGATCGCCTTGTAGAGCAGATAGAGCCCGAACACCACAGCGCTGATCACCAGGATCGGGAACAGCCCCTCGATCAGCGCGCCGATCACTGCCAGCGCGATCCAGATGACGGCGACCACGCCGATGATCTTCCACAACATTTTGCCTCCCAGCGATTGTCTCCTACGTCGAGCATGGCACCGCGGGGACGGGAAATCACCAGGTGAAAGGCAATATAGGGGGAAGATCAGGGTTGTCCCTGAGAGGATTTTCAGCGGCGGCCGGTGTGGCGTACGGGCTCCGCGGCGGGCGCGGGCGTACTCGGCGCGGCGGGCGGGAGCAGCGGATCGGGGGCTCGGTCGGCGAGCTCGGTGAGCGCCTGGGCCCAGCCGTCCATCCGGTCGGCGGCCTGGCGGAGGTCGGCGACGATACCGTCGAATTCGTAGCGCAGTGCGCCTGTTTCGTCCACGGCCAGGACCCTCGTGGCCGCGGCCACGACCTGCTCGTATTCGGTGACACCCGTATCGAGCCGGGCGGCGATCGATTGCACGGTCTCGTTGAGGCGCTCGAGATCGGCCGCATCGGCGAGGGCGGCGGCCCCGCCGCCGAGGGTGCGTACGGCGCCCTCCATGGTGGCGATATCGGTGGCGAGCGCAGTCAGGGCGGCGGCACCGGAGGCCGCGGTGGCCACCAGATCGTCCAGTTCGTCGGCGGGTAGCCGGCGGGTGCGTGCGATCTGGCCGGCCACATCGTGCAGAACTCGTTCGGCGCGGGCCAGCCGCGATATCGCGGGCCGGGCCGCGGAGCGAGCGGACGGGAGTTTGCGCGGGACGTAGCCCGCGAGCGGTAGCGGCGCACGGCGCAACTGCAGGTAGCGCCGGGTACTCAGTGCCGCGCCGGTGACCAGGGCGATAGCGCCACCACCCAGGACGAGCACAGCCCAGGCGGGAGCGGACAGGATGACGAGGCCGACCGTTCCGGCGGTGGTCAGGCCCGACACGGTGCTCAGGCCGATACTGCGGCGCCGGGCGCGCCGCCGACGCCGCAGTTCACGTTCGCGTGGGTCCGCCCAGCGCCGGACGGCGACGAGGGCGTTCTCTCCGGCCGTCCGGAGGGATTCGGCGACGGAGACGGCCTGCTGTGGGAGGTCCGGGCGGGCAGGGTCGAACACCGGGGCCCCGGCGGGGTACCGGGCTCGATCAGACTTCATATGCTGTCCTCGCCGAACTCTCGTCCCGCTACTGCTGAGCGGTCTGGCCTTTGTTCATCTGCGGTTGGGGCTGGGCCGGTTCGGCAGCGGACTTCCCCGGATCGATCGCGGCGTTGGCATCGCCGGCGGGCAGGGCGTCACCGCGCATGGAAGCCCGGATCTGTTCCAGGCGGCTGTGACCGGCCATCTGGATGCTGGCCTGCTGGACCTCGACCATCCGGCCCTGAACGGTGTTCTGGGCGAGTTCGGCGGACCCGAGAGCGTTGGCGTACCGGCGTTCGATCTTGTCGCGCACCGCATCCAGGCTGGGGACGCTACCGGGGGCGGACAGAGTGCTGTCCATCTGCTGCAGGGAGGCGCTGACCTGCTCCTGCATTTTCGCCTGTTCGAGCTGGCTCAGCAGTTTGGTGCGCTCGGCGACCTTCTGCTGTAGCAGCATCGCGTTCTGCTCGACCGCCTTCTTGGCCTGCGCGGCGGCCTGCAGCGACTGATCGTGCAGCACCTTGAGATCTTCGACCGACTGTTCCGCGGTGACCAGCTGCGCGGCGAACGCCTCGGCCGCGTTGGTGTACTGGATCGCCTTCTCGGTATCTCCGGCGGCATTGGCCTGATCGGCCAGGGAAACCGCCTGCCGGGCGTTGGCGTTGAGCTTCTCCACCTCGTCGAGCTGGCGGTTCAGCTTCATCTCGAGCTGGCGCTGGTTCCCGATCACCGAGGCGGCCTGCTGGGACAGGGCCTGGTGCTGGCGTTGCGCTTCTTCGATAGCCTGCTGAATCTGGACCTTCGGATCCGCGTGCTCCTCGATCTTGGAGTCGAAGAGGGCCATCAGATACTTCCAGGCCTTCGTGAACGGATTAGCCATCGGTTGATCCCGCCTCCATCTACTGTGCCGCCTGGGCGACTCGCCAGTGCGCGACCGTCACGCACTCCTCGGTACCTATCCTCCACCATGCGGCGTCCGGTACCGGCTACCGAAAGGCCGCGTCACGCCGCGGGCGGCCCGCGGACGCCTCTTACGAATCTATCTGCTCCGGTGCGTTACGCGCATTGTCACGATCGGATATACCGGAGCTATGACCGATTCAGGCCGCTTCGACCAGTACCAGCGGACCATTGTTGGGTGCCGGAATGACGATCCGGGTATCGCCGTCGACCTGCGGCCGGGCGACTCCGGCCGACATCGATGCGGCAGCACCGGCCGGGGCGGGTTCGGATGCGGCCGGTTCGGCAGCCGGCTCGACGGTGGCCGGTTCGGCGACCCCGCGCTCGGGCGCGGCGGCCACGGGGAGCTCTTCGCCGGCGATGGTGGTGCTCACATCCCATAGGACCCGGGCGAGCGGTACGTCGAGGGCTTCGCAGATCGCCGCCAGCAATTCGCTGGAAGCCTCCTTACGACCCCGTTCCACTTCGGACAGGTAGCCCAGGCTCACCCGTGCCGAGGTGGATACTTCACGTAGGGTCCGGCTCTGGGCGAGGCGCGCACGCCGCAGACTCTCCCCGATCGCTTCTCGCAGCAGCGTCATCGAGTTCTCCTTCTCCCGGTAGGCTCGTCGCCTCTGATGCCGCAGCCCACGGCACGCACGCGGTTCTCTCCTGGCACAACGTCGGAACCGGCCCCGGAGGTTCCCGGACCGGACACGGAACCGCTCACCGGGTGGGTGGAGCGCCCCGCACACACCGCAGCAGTTCCTGTACCGCGGCGCGCGTCGCTGTGAACCTGATATTCCACCGGTCGCCGGTCAGTTTCAACCGCATCACCTCGGTATGCCCGGGTCCGGCGAGACCGAGATAGACGGTGCCGACCTCGATTCCGTTCTGCGGGTCGGGCCCGGCGACCCCGGTCAGGGCTATCCCCCAGTCGGCTGAGCATCTGGTCCTGGCGCCGACCGCGAGCTGTTCGGCGGTGCTCGCCGCCACCGGCCCCTCACCGGCCAGCACCCGTTCGTCGACCCCCGCGAGGTGATGTTTCAGATCGGTGGCGTACACCACCAGCCCGCCACGCAGCACCGCGCTGGCCCCGGGCACCCCCGCGATCGTGGCGGTGACGAGGCCCGCGGTGAGCGATTCCGCGGTGGCGACCGTATGCCCGTTGTTCCGCAGCGCGGCGACGAGTTCCGCGGCCGCGGTCTCCCCGGCGAGCGGGTCCGCCGAGATCATCGGCGACTGCGGTGCGGCCCGGCCACCCACAGCCGCACGGCCTGGCCGACGTAGTCCAGCCCGGTCACCACCGTCAGCACCAACGCGATCCACATCAGCACCATTCCCGCAGTCGCGAACCCACCCGCCAGCGGCAACACCAGGACACCGATCGCGAGCGACTGGACCAGGGTTTTGAGTTTGCCGCCGCGGCCTGCCGGTATGACACCGCGCCGCACCACCGCCAGCCGCAACAAGGTGATCCCGATCTCGCGGGCACAGATCACCACGGTCATCCACCACGCCAGGTCACCGAGGATGGACAGGCCGATCAACGCGGCGCCGATGAGGGCTTTGTCGGCGATGGGGTCGGCCAGTTTGCCGAAATCGGTGACGAGACCGTATTTGCGGGCCAGCTGGCCGTCGAAGCGGTCGGTGATCGCGGCGAGCGCGAAGAGCAGGGTGGCGGTGATCCGCCACCCCGTGTGGTGCCCGCCGTCGGCGAACAGGGCCAGGACGAACAACGGGACCAGCGCGATACGCGCCATAGTGAGGATATTGGCGATGTTCAGCAGCGGAACCGCCGATTCGGCGGGCGCCGGAGCGCGCTCCCCGCGCAGCGGCGCGGGGGTAGCAAGCCGCCGGTCCATCTCTTCGGGGTGCACGCTCATAGCCGTCCCTGCGGGTAGGCGCCCCATCGCCGCTGCACTGCCGCGCCGCTTCGTCCCGGTAGTCCTTGCGCGACCACTCGCGAGCGCCGGTGCACTGCCGCCCGATCCGGTCGCCGCGCCGGCGCGCCGGGATACCGGCGCGGGGCGGAGCGGGCGGGCGGGGTCTGCGGCACACACTCAGACTATCGGTAGGGCCGCCGACTACTGTGCACCCCATGACCTCACGGGGACCCCTGGGCAGCGCGACCGGCGATGCGCCCGGTACGCAGACCGCCTCCGTGCGCGTGCGTCGCGCCCGCACATCCGACGTCGCGGCGATCAAATCGCTGGTCGATGTGTATGCGGGCCGGATCCTGCTGGAGAAGAACCTCGTCAACCTGTACGAATCCGTGCAGGAGTTCTGGGTCGCCGATCTCGGTGACCGGGTGGTGGGCTGTGGGGCGCTGCACGTGTTGTGGGCGGATCTGGGTGAGGTGCGCACGGTGGCGGTAGCCCCCGATGTGAAGGGTCACGGTGTGGGCAAACTCATCGTGGATCAGCTCATCGAAGTGGCCCGGGAGCTCGAACTGAGCCGATTGTTCGTGCTCACCTTCGAGGTGGAGTTCTTCGCCCGGCACGGGTTCGCCGAGATCGACGGCACCCCGGTGACGGCGGAGGTCTATGCGGAGATGTGCCGGTCCTACGATACGGGCGTCGCGGAGTTCCTGGATCTGAGCTATGTGAAACCGAACACGCTGGGTAACACACGGATGCTGCGCACGCTCTGACGTGGGTGCGGCCGAGCCCACCGGCTCGCGGTGCCGCGCATTAGAGTCGGGCCGTGCCGATCTTTGCCGTCCAGTACACCTACTCCGATGCCACAGCCGCCGAACGCGATAGGCAACGCCCTCGCCATCGAGCCTGGCTCGCCGAGCATCTCGCGACGGAAACGCTGCTCAGCAGCGGGCCCTATCCGGATGGTTCGGGTGCGCTGCTGTTGTTCCGCGCCGCGGATGCGACGACGCTCGGGCAACTGCTGGCCGCAGACCCGTTCGCGCAGGAGAGCTTGATCGACGAGGTCCGGGCGACCGAATGGCAGCCCGTCCTCGGCGCGTTCGCCGGCTGACGAATACCGCAACCGGCCGGTGCCGCGTACCGGCCGGTGCGGTGCGACCGGTACGCGATATGAACTAGTCCTTCGGCTCCGCCGGCTGTGTCTGCGTCTTGCCCCGCGTACGCAGCAGACTGGCCACCGTGGCGACCACCAGGATCCCGAGGATCACCGACAGCGACAGCCCGGTGGAGATCTCCGGCACACTCACATGCTCGCCGCCGTTGATGAACGCCAGGGTGTTCTCGTGCAGGGCGTGCAGGACCAGTTTGACGCCGATGAAGGCCAGGATCGCGGACAGTCCGTAGGACAGGTACACCAGCCGGTCGAGCAGGCCGCCGATCAGGAAGTACAGCTGGCGCAGCCCCATCAGCGCGAACGCGTTCGCGGTGAACACGATGTAGGGCTCTTCGGTGAGACCGTAGATCGCCGGGATCGAGTCGAGCGCGAACAGCAGATCGGCGAAACCGATGGCCAGCAAGGCCAGCAGCATCGGGGTGACAACTTTCCGGCCGTCGATCCGGGTGATCAGTTTGTCGCCGTCGTAGTTCTCGGTGGTGGGTACCAGCCGTTTGGTCAGTGCGACGATCCGGCTGTCGCGTTTCTCTTCCTCCTCGGCCTCGTGTCCGCTCTCCCGCAGCAGTTTGACCGCGGTGTAGACCAGGAACAGGCCGAACAGGTAGAAAACCCAGCTGAACGCGCTGATCGCCGCGGCACCGACGGCGATGAACCCACCGCGCATCACCAATGCGATCACGATGCCGATCAGCAGTACCTTCTGCTGATACATCCGCGGCACGGCGAAGGTGGACATGATGATCAGGAATATGAACAGGTTGTCCACCGAGAGGGCCTTCTCGGTGACGAAGCCGGCGTAGTACTCGCCGGAGTAGGTGCCGCCCCATTGCCAGGCGATCACACCCCCGAAGGCGAGTGCCAGGCCGATGTACACGGCCGACCAGAACGCCGATTCGCGGAAGGTCGGTTCGTGCGGCGTGCGTACATGGGCGAAGAAGTCGAAAACGAACAGGCCGAGGATCACCACGATGGTGACCCCCCACACGAGAGCGCTTACCTGCATGCGGTGATCCGTTCAGCAGTACGAGTCATGACGACAATCATGCCCGATATGCCCGATTCGGACGTGTTGCGGGGTGATTGCCGGTTATCCTCGCACACCCGTCGCGCCCGACTCCCGAGGCACGGCCTGTTTCCGTCACTCTCCGCCCGCTTCCGGGTTCTCGTCCCCGCCACCACGGATCGACCAGAGCAGACCGTCGAGCTCGTCCGGTTTCACCAGCACATCACGCGCCTTGGAGCCCTCGCTGGGCCCCACCACACCGCGGGTCTCCATCAGGTCCATCAACCGCCCCGCCTTGGCGAACCCGACCCGCAGTTTGCGCTGCAGCATCGAGGTGGAACCGAACTGGGAGGTCACCACCAGCTCCACGGCCTGCAGAAGAACATCGAGGTCGTCGCCGATATCGGGATCGACATCCTTCTTCTCCCCCGCCTTGGCGGCGGTGACACCGTCGGTGTACTCCGGCTCGGCCTGGTTCTTGGTGAACTCGACGACTCCCTGGATTTCCTCATCACTGATGAAGGCACCCTGCAGGCGAGTCGGTTTCCCGGCGCCCATCGGCAGGAACAGCCCATCACCCATACCGATGAGCTTCTCGGCGCCGGGCTGGTCGAGAATGACCCGCGAATCGGTGAGCGACGAGGTCGCGAAGGCCAGTCGTGAAGGCACATTGGTCTTGATGAGGCCGGTCACCACGTCGACCGACGGGCGCTGGGTGGCCAGGACGAGGTGGATACCGGCGGCCCGGGCCTTCTGCGTGATGCGCACGATGGCGTCCTCGACATCGCGCGGCGCGGTCATCATGAGATCGGCGAGTTCGTCGACGATGGCCAGGATGTACGGGTAGGGCCGGTAGACGCGTTCACTACCCAGCGGTGTGGTGATGGCGCCGGATTTCACCTTCCGGTTGAAATCGTCGATATGGCGGACCTTGCTGGCCTGCATGTCCTGATAGCGCTGTTCCATCTCCTCCACCAGCCAGGCCAGCGCCGCGGCGGCCTTTTTCGGCTGGGTGATGATGGGGGTGATCAGATGCGGGATGCCCTCGTACGGGGTGAGCTCCACCATCTTCGGGTCGATCAGGATCATCCGGACCTCGTCCGGGGTGGCCCGCTGCAGCAGCGAGACCAGCATCGAATTGACGAAACTGGACTTACCGGAACCGGTGGAGCCGGCCACCAGCAAGTGCGGCATCTTGGCCAGGTTCGCCGCGAGGAACTCGCCCTCGATGTTCTTGCCCAGGCCGATCACCAGCGGATGGTGGTCGTTGCGGGTAGACGGCGCCTTCAGCACATCGGCCAGCCGCACCAGTTCCCGGTCGGCATTGGGCACCTCGATACCGACGGCGGATTTTCCCGGGATCGGGGCGAGTAGGCGCACGTTCTCGGTGGCCACGGCGTAGGCGATATTGCGGGTCAGCGCGGTGATCTTCTCGACCTTCACCCCCGGCCCGAGTTCGACCTCGTAGCGTGTGACCGTCGGTCCGCGGACGAACCCGGTGACAGCCGCATCGATCTTGAACTGCACCAGTACCTCGGTGATCGCCTCGATCATCGATTCGTTGGCGGCGCTGCGGCGGCGCGGCGGGTCGCCGTCGACCAGCAGATTCATCGGCGGCAGCGTGTAATCACCCTCGGCGACCCGGTCCGCGACGAATTCAGGTTCCGGCTCCGGCGGCGGAGTCTGGTCGACCGGTGCCGCCGCGGCGGGTTTGCGCTTCTTACGGCCGGCCGGTTTCTCCTCCCCGGCCGCGGCGATCGGTTTGGCATCGCGCAGCGGGGGTTCGGCGACACCGTCCGGGCCGACCGGCGGCCCGGTGAACTCGTCGGCCGGGTAACTGTCGGCCGAAGTTCGGCCCCGGCGGCGGGATCGCCCGGCCGGTTCGGCCGGCTCGTATTCGTCGATCGGGTCGTATCCGTCGCGATAGTCGTCCTCGTACCCCGGCGCACCGAAGAATTCCCGTAACCGTTGCGGCGCCTCACGCACCGTCGTCCCGGTAATCAGCAGCACACCGAAGACCATGGCCAGCAACAGGATCGGCACCGAAAGCCACGCGGTGAGCCCATCGGTGAGCGGGCCGCCGATGACGAAACCGGCGAAGCCGGCGGCCTCGGCGCGCCCCGCGGCGTCGGCCGGTCCACCGTCGGCGATATGCCACAGCCCGAGGAACGGCAACCCGATCAGCAATCCACCCAGCACCAGGCGCGGACGGATCTCCGGTCGCGGTTCGGTGCGCATGAGCACGACGGCGATACCGGCGGCCACGAACGGCAGGACCGAGGAGGCCGAGCCGGTGACCGCGCGGATGAGACCTTCCACCCAGCGTCCGATCGGGCCGCCGGCCGACAGCCACACCGCCGCCGCGATCACGGCACTGAGGGCGATCAGCCCCAGCGCGGCCCCGTCGCGGCGGTGCCCGTGTTCGATTTCCCCGGCGCGACTGATTGCGCGTGTGGTGGCGCCGACCCCGCGGGCGGCCATGGTCCATCCGCCGCTCACCAGCCGGGCGAATACGGCCAGCGGGGCGGTATCGGAACGCCGCGGTGGGGCGGGACGGCGTGTGGTGCGCCGGGCGCGGGCGGCGGGCGCCTTGCGTGCGCCGCCCTGCTGTGCGGTTTTACGCGCCGAGCCCTGGGCTCGTGTGGCGCCGTCCGATCGACGCGTGCCCGAACGAGAACGGGCCGCGGTGGTCCGCCCCCGAGCCGATCCCGCCCGCGCAGCCGGTGTGGTTGTGCCGCGGGACTTACCTGCCATGGGCTCAGGCTAGCCGCAACAACCCCATCCGGACCATCCGCAACACTGGTACCGGGCTCCGCGACAAGGGTGATTCTTGCCGCCCACCGGTGGGCGAAGGCCTGGGCGCGGCTGTTCTCCACTGCCCGAAATCGCCGGAACGGGCCGGCGCGCAGCAACACGTCGCCCTGCCCCACGGCAGCCGAGCACATACCCGGCCCGTCCGCGCCGGCCGGCCGGGATCAGATCGAACGGTCCAGTTCGAGCACCTGCCGGACGGCCTCCGGTTCCCCCGCCGATTCGATCCGGACCTGCTCCCGCCCGAATGCGTGCAGCAGCAGTTCGGCGGGCGCACCGGACAGGGTCACCACGGGGCCGGGCTTGTCCACCACTCGGGCGCGATCTCCCGCAGGAGTCGCGAGTTCCACCGCCACAGTGGATTTGCGGTAGGCCATCTTGCCCATCCGCCGCAGCACCGACCACAGCCGCTGCTGATCCTGTTCGGATAGCTCCCGCGGCTCCCAGCCCGGCCGCGCCCGCCGGACATCCTCGTGATGGACGAACATTTCGCTGAGATTGGCGATCGCATCCACCGGCCGTAACGGCGACCACCACGGCGGGCCGGTACGGACCTTTTCCAGCAACTCCGGGAACGGACGCTGCGCGGCCTCGTCCTGCCGCCGCTGCAGATAACCGGCGAAGGGCCGCAACATGATCCCCGGCGCGGCGTCGGGACGCCGTTCCCGGACGACCAGATGCGCCGCGAGGTCGCGCACCGTCCAGTCTCCGCATAAAGTTGGCGCGTCCGGCCCGGTCTCGTCCATCGTTTCGACCATTGCACGGCGTTCACGCTGAGCGAAGTTCACACGATGAATCTAGCCGAGACCCAGCCATCGGGGAGGGGATGAGAACCGAACCGGTTGCTACGCAGCAGAGATGCTCTGTACTTTGTCATTCGGTCCATAGGGTCGTGGACCGATACACACAGAATGGGAACACCATTGAAGAAGATTCTCACCGTTGCCGCTGTTCTGGTGGCGACCGTCGGTTCTATGTTCGCCGCTTCCGTGGCACCCGCGCACGCGCAGTACAGCAGTGACTACGGCGCCATCGCGGTTTCGCTGTCCACCGGTAACTACGGATGGTCCTACGACTACGACAGCTACTCCGAAGCCGAAGCGGCCGCCGAAGACCGGTGCGGTGCCGCCGATTGTGTCGCCAAGATCTCCTGGCGCAACGGTTGCGGTGCACTCGCGGTGTCGGACAACTGGCTGAGCTACGGATCCGGTTCCACCCGGTCCGCGGCGCGGTCCGAGGCGCTGGCCAACAACCCGGGCAACGCCTACATCGAGCACTGGAACTGCACTTCCGGCTACGACCTGTGAGTTCGTACCGACCACCTTTTCCGGCCGGCGCCGAATTCGCCGATCACCTGCGTAGGGGAAACAGAACTGTGAAAATCCGTCCATTCCGGGTCGTGGCCGCCGTAACGATGGCCGCCGCCGCCCTCACCTTCACCGCATGCTCGTCCACCGAGGAATCCTCGACCGACGCGGCTGCCACCAGTACCGAAGCCGCCGCCGAGTTCGAATCGGGTAAATCCCAGGACGGCCGAGAGGAAGGCGTGGCGCCGACCACCACGGCGGCTCCGAACCTGCCCAAGCCCACGGTCGAGGAACTCAACGACAAGCTCACCCGGGCGCTCGACGGTGCAGTGAGTGAAGACGAGAAGCTGGCCTTCATCGAGGATGCCGAACAGGATCCGCAGCTGGTCGACAAGCTCGTCGAGGCGGCGAAGAAGAACGAAGTAACGGTGAAGATCACCAACGTCGGGGAGCCGGCCGAGGGCAAGGTCAAGGCGGATGCCGAGGTCACCATCGCCGGTAGCCCGGTCGAGAACGCTTCGGTCGCTTTCGTGGCCGAGGGCGATCAGTGGAAGATCGCACATGATTTCGCGTGCAATATCGTGAAGTCCGCGGAGCTCGATTCGGCGGCCTGCCAGCCCGAAGCCTGATCCGCACGACCGGTACCGGACATATGAGAACCGCCGGAGGGCATTGCCCTCCGGCGGTTTTCCGCGCTGTACCCGCCGGCAGTTCGCCGCGCCGGCGAGCCGGTATCAGACGCCGAGTACGGTCGGCACGATCATCGGACGGCGGCGGTAGGTATCGGCAACCCAGCGCCCGACGACGCGGCGCACACTCTGCGCGATGCGATGGGTTTCGGTGACACCTTCACCGGCCAGGCGCAGGAGTTCGGCCTCCACCAGTTCGGCGGCTTCGGCCAGCGCACCGGGATCGTCGGAGAACCCGCGGCCGCTCACCTCGGGCGTACTGACCGCCTTACCGGTGGTCGCGTCGACGGCGACGGTGATCGCGATGAAACCGCCCTCGCCGAGGACGAGCCGGTCCGACAGGGTCGATTCGCCGACATCACCCACCGACAGCCCGTCCACGTAGACATGGCCCACCGGCACCCGGCCGACGATGGAGGCGATCCCGTCGACCAGATCCACGACCACACCGTCCTCGGCGAGCACCACCCGGTCCTCGGGCACTCCCGTGGCGACCGCCAGTGCAGCATTGGCGCGCAGATGCCGCCATTCGCCGTGCACCGGCATGGCGTTGGTCGGGCGTACCGCGTTGTACAGGTACAGCAGTTCACCGGCCGAAGCATGCCCGGAGACATGCACTTTCGCGTTCTGCTGCGTGATTACTGTCGCGCCCAGCCGGGCCAGTCCGTTGACCACGGTGAACACCGAGTTCTCGTTACCGGGGATGAGCGAGGACGCCAGCACCACCAGATCGTCGGCGCGGATATGGATCTGGCGGTGATCGCCGCGCGCCATCCGCGAGAGCGCCGACAGCGGTTCGCCCTGGGAGCCGGTGGAGATGAGGACCAGTTTGCCGGGCGGCAGGGTGGCGGCCTGGTCGAGATCGACGACCAGGCCGTCCGGCACCGTGAGATAGCCGAGGTCCTGCGCGATCTGCATATTGCGCACCATCGACCGGCCGACGAAACATATGCGGCGGCCGTATTTCTGGGCCACGTCCACGACCTGCTGGATCCGGTGCACATGACTGGCGAAGGAGGCCACGATGACCCGGCTGCGCGCTTTGCCGATCACGGTGTCCAGGACACCGCCGATCTCCCGTTCCGGGGTGACGAATCCGGGGACTTCGGCGTTGGTGGAGTCGACCAGGAACAGATCCACGCCCTCGTCGCCGAGGCGGGAGAAACCGGCGAGGTCGGTGAGCCGGCCGTCGAGCGGAAGCTGGTCGAGTTTGATGTCACCGGTGTGCAGGATCGTCCCGGCGGGCGTCCGGATCGCCACCGCCAGTGCATCCGGGATGGAATGGTTGACCGCGAAGTACTCGCACTCGAACGGGCCGTGCTCGGTCCGCTCCCCTTCGGTGACCTCGACGAGCCGCGGATGCAATCGGTGTTCCCGGCATTTCGCGGCGACCAGGGCGAGCGTGAACTTCGATCCCACCACCGGAATATCGGGCCGCAGGCGCAGCAGGAACGGTATGGCGCCGATATGGTCCTCGTGCCCGTGGGTGAGCACCACCGCGGCCACATCGTCCATCCGGTCCTCGATCGGCCGGAAATCGGGCAGGATGAGGTCCACGCCCGGCTGCTGGTCCTCGGGGAACAGCACGCCGCAGTCGACGATGAGCAGTTTGCCGCCGTATTCGAAAACGGTCATATTGCGGCCGATTTCACCGATACCGCCGAGCGCGAACACTCGCAGCCCGTTACGTGGCAGCTTCGGCGGCAACGGGAGGCGGTCCTGCGCGGCAGTTTCCGGCGGCACCGCGGGAACGGAGCGGGCGGAATCACCGCGGCCGCGCCCGGATTGGCGCCCTTTGCCCCGTCGCGGTTTGTCCCGTGCGGAGCGGGCTTCCGGAGTCGTTTCCGGTCGCACCGCCGGGGTTTCCGCTGCCCGCGCAGCGGTCTCGGGTTCCCGTGCGGCCGGAGTCCCGGGTTCGGCGGCGGCCGGCGGTGCCGCGGGTTCC
>NZ_BAFV01000047.1 GCF_000308515.1 Nocardia carnea NBRC 14403
AGACCCAATGCGGGCAGTGTCGTGTTCGCGACAACGGCCGGCGCCGGGCAGACCACCGCACCGGACCGCACGGCCAGCAGCGCGGTGGTGAGATCCGGCACAGTCGCCACGACCCGGCGGGTGCGGCCGTGCAGGGCGAGGCGGTCGTCGATGACGCCGCGGGCGATACCGCGCGGCGAGATACTGATATGGGCGGCCGCGGCATAGGCGGCGACGGTGACCCGGTCCGCGACCAGTGGATGGCCGGGCGCGGCGACACCGATGAGCCGGTCGCCGCGGACACGTTCCTCCCGGGTCTGCGGATCGGCCCGGTCGACAACCCCGACCTCGACATCGATACGGCCGTCCCGCAGTGCGCTCGCGGCCCCGGCAGCATCGGCCGGAACGAAACGGAGCGTGACGCCCGGAGCCTGCGCACGGACCGCGGTCAGCAGCGGCCCCGCAAGTTCGGGCAACACGGCATCGTCCACATGCAGCGCGAACCCCCGGACCAAGGCCGTGGGGTCGACGGTATCCGGTTTCGCCAGCAGCGCCCGGCCCTGTTCGACCAGTGTGCTCACCTCGAATCTCAGCTCGAGGGCACGCGGGGTCGGCACGAGCTCGCGGCCCGCGCGCACCAGCAGCGGGTCGCCGTAGACCCGGCGCAGCCGGGCCAGCGTGCGACTCATGGCGGGCGGTGAGGTGTTGAGCCGTTCGGCGGCGCGAGTGACGCTGTTCGTTTCGAGCAGCGCGTGCAATGCCACCAGCAGGTTCAGGTCGAGATCGGCCACCGCCGCGGGTCAGGTGCGCGGGCCGGCGCCGGGAGACGGCGCGGCGGTATCCGCCGCGTCCCCGGATTTCGGCTCCGCAGATTTCGTGCCGGACCCAGCAGATTCGGCAGGCGCAGTCGACTCGTCCGCCACAACCGAATCGGTCGGTCGCTCCGAGGATCCGCTGCCGGCATCGGCTGCGCCGGTACCTCCCGGAACGGAACGGCCCGACTGCTCGGCCGCACCGGGTCGGCCATCGGACGGCGGCGTGGCGGCGGCAGCGAACGCGGCGATCTGCCCGGTCGAGCCGGACCCCGCGGCGCCGACCTCGACCCGCGGCTCCGCATTGCCCTCCGCCTCGGCGGCAGACCCCTCCGTATCGTCGGCGGTCGTCGCCGCAGCCCGGGTGGTGGACGTGGTCGTGTTGTCCGCAGCAACGCCCGTTGCGGCCGAGGTGGTCACTGGGTCGGCCGGGCCGGGATCTCCGGCGGTTTCGGGTGCGGAAGGTGGTCCTGCCTCGGGTCGCTCGGCCTCCGTCCCGGCTGGTCCGGTTTTCTCCGCCCCGTCTTGTCCGATCGGTTGCGAAGCGCTGTTCGCACGCTCCTCCCCTGCCGGTTCGGCTGCTACGGATCCGCCGGTTTCCTCGGGCGTTCCGGCCTGTGGCCGAATATCACCCGTCGAATCGTCGGTGGGATCCGCGGGTTGCGGCGTCGGCGACTCGGTGCCTGCCTTTCCGGTAGAGCCGGGAGCAGGCACCGATTCGGGCTGCGCCGTGGCGGGTCCCTCGGCGAGGGACTGCGCGGTACGCATATCGATTCGCACCGTCGGATTGTTGGAACGGGCGGCGATTCCGGCGGCGCGCTGTTCGGCGGCTGCTCTGCGCTCGGCCTCGGCGGCGGCCTGCTGGGCGGCTGCGGACGGGGCCGCAGGGGTGGAACGAGGCGTTACCGCCGGCGTCCGGGGCGCCACGGGAGAAGACTGGGGCGTTACCGCCGAGGGCTGAGGAGCTACGGCCGCGGGCCGGGGCGCTACCGCGGGTACGGGGGTTGCCGGGACGAACTGGGAAGGGGCGGGTATCGGGCGGGATCCGGCGGGTGCACTGGCAGGGCGGACCTCGGGAACCGGCCGGGTGCGGGCGGTGGGGTCCACAGCGGGCAGGGTGGTCGTCCGGACCGCGCTCGCGGCGACCGCCTCCGGGATCCGGACGGTCGGTGATTCGGCGGCGGCCGCAGGGGCCTGGGGCTGTGGGGGTTGCGCTCCGGCAGGCAGTGGAGCGACCGCATCGGGCCCAGGCCCGGTGGGCATGCCAGGGGTTTCGGCGGGACCGTGCGGAGCAGCCTGCGCCGCGAGCGGAGCGGTAGCGGGATGAGCCGCGGCCGTTTCCGCGGCGGCGGGCGCGGTCGCCTGCATGCCGGGGCCGCGTTTGCGGCGCGACACCACCCGGTAGTCACCCGGGCGGACCGGGCGCAGCCACTGCGCGGTGCGCGCGCCGAACGGCAACCGGACCCCGATATCGCCCAGTAGTTCGTCGATATCGCGGATCGCGTCCGGTGTGATCGTGCCGTGCGCGTGACGTCCACTGGTGTGCTGGTCCAGCCAGCGCAACCGGGTATCGATACGTTCGCTCATGGTTTCGACCGGCGGCAGCGCCAGGTTCCCGGTGAGCAGGGCCGCGGTCCAGTGGGCACCGATTTCCGTGGTCACCGCACTGAGCAGCGAGGTGTTGTAACCGGCGAAGGTCAGATGCGGTACATCCAGCGGCAAGATCTGCCGGTACAACCGGAAATTGCCGTCGTCGTCGGTGAGCTGCCGCTGTACATAGGGCGTCAGGAACGGGACCCGCTGCTGGAAGCCGGTGGCGCAAACGACGATATCGGCCCGGACCCGCTGCCCGTCGGACAGTTCGGCGAACGGCCCGGCCGGTCCCCCGCCGAGCGCGATCACCTTGGTCTGCCCGCGCACGGTGAGACGTCCCTGGGTCACCTGTTCGGCGAACCCCTCCGTGGCGAGACCGAACGCGGCGTCATAGGCCTGTTCGAACCGACTGTCCGGGACGAGCCCGAGTTCGGCGGCTCCGGAGCGCTGCGCCACCAGCGCCTCGATCAGATCGAGATTGCTCTCCCGGAAGGAGCGCGCGGGCCCGTGCAGCAGACGTTCGATCCGGCCGGGTTCGGGGTGGCCGAAATGCGCGGCGCCGGTTCGGGTGAGCAGGATCCGTTCCGCGTCGATCCCGGTGGCGAGACGGCGCGGCAGCTTCCACAGCAGCCGGCGCGCGACCATCGTGGTATCCGCGGCGACCTTGCTGATCTCGGTGGCCAGATCCGCGGCCGCGGCGCCGTAGCCGACCACGACCACTGCCCTGTCACGTACGGCCTCCACATCGAGGAACTGGGTGGAATGGCCGAGCTGACCGCCCGCGCGGGCGAAGGCGGTCGCGCCCGCGAAGTCCGGGATCTCGGGTTCGCTGAACACACCGTTGGCAATGATCAGGTGATCGCAGGAGGTGCGATGTACCCCGTCGGCGTCGCGTATCTCGAGCAGCCAGCCGCCCTCGACCGGATCCGCGGCCACCACTTCGGTGCGCAGGCGTAACCGATCGGTCAGGCCGAAGGCACGCACGTAGCTCGACAGGTACTCCTGCATCCGTGCGCCGTCGAGCACCCGTGGGTAGTCGGCAGGCATCGGATGGTCGGAGAAGTGGTAGGTGTTCTTGGTGCTCTGCGCCCGCAAGCCCGGGTAACGGCGAGTCTCGCTCCACACGCCGCCGATATCGGGGGCGCGATCGAACACTTCGACCGCGAACCCATCCTCAGTCAGGACCTTCGCGCAGACCAGACCCGCGATACCCGCACCGACGATTGCGATGCGGTTCCCGCTCCTCATGGGCGAGAGATTACGTCGGATGCGTCCGGCAGCAAAGCCGGAGATCGCATTTCGGCCATCGCCGCAGGTCGCGAGGAGGCGGCGCGACCGGCACCGGTGGCTGCCGGCGGGACCGGTCGCGGCAGGGCGACCAGCGCACATGCCGTTCGCCGGGGCCGCTGTGGTCTCATTGAACTATGACCACTGTCACCGTGGACCGGGCCGGACTGTGGGACGCCGAAGCGCTCAGCGATGTCGCTGCTGCGACCTTCCCGCTCGCCTGCCCGCCGGGTACCGATCCCGACGATATCGGCGTGTTCGTCGCGGACGTGCTGTCCGGGGAACGTTTCGGTGAATACCTGTCCGATCCGGCCCGTACCGTGCTCAAAGCGGTCGCCGACGACGAGATCGTGGGGTACGCCATCCTGAACGGGGGAATACCGGACGATCCCGCGGTGGCGGCGGCGATAGCGCTCGACCCGGTACTGGAGATCAGCAAGCTGTATGTCCTGCCCGGTCACCACGGCGCGGGGGTATCGGCCGCGCTCATGCGGGCGTCGCTGGAACGGGCCCGCGGTGCGGACTACGCCGGTGTCTGGCTCGGCGTGAACCAGCAGAACCTGCGCGCGCAACGTTTCTACGCCAAGTACGGCTTCGAGCAGGTGGGCACCAGAACGTTCACCGTCGGCCGCCAGGTACACCACGATTACGTGCTGCGCCTGGCGTTCTGACCGCGGCGGTATCAGTCGAGCATGCGCGTTTTCAGCGCGTCGATCTCGGCGGAGCTCAATCCCAGGCCCTCGCCGACGTAGCGGTCGAAACTGCCGTAGCTGCGCTGCACCTGGTCGAACGCCGAATCGAGCCATTCCTGCTCGACCCCGGCCAGCCCGTCACCCGGCGCGGCATGGCGGTAATGATTGGACAGCAGGAAATCCGCGGTAACGGTATCGCGGTCCACGCCGAGAACGGTGAGCAGCACCGCCGCCACCCAACCGGTGCGGTCCTTGCCCGCGGTGCAGTGGAACAGAACCGCTCCCCCCTGGGGATCACGGCCGCTCTCGACGATATCCCGCAGCACCGCTGCCACCGCCTGGTTCGCGCCCGGAGCGGTGATGAAGGCCCGGTACAGATCGGACCCGCCGGCCAGGGTCGACATGAGCTCCGGCAGCGGGGCGGCGCCGATCACGTCGTACCAGTTGGACCGGGCGCCCGCCGGAATCCGGTCGGGGGCGAGGGCGCGCTCGTACACCGTGCGCAGATCGTCGACCTCCCGGACGCCCAACCGGGTCAGTTCGGCCAGGTCGGCCGGGGTGAGATCGGTGAGCTGATCGGTGCGGAAGGCGATTCCGGTGCGGACGGTCCGGCCGTCGGCAGTGCGGTAGCCGCCGACGTCGCGGGCGTTCGGGGCACCGGTCAGATGCAGCGACCGGTCCACCTGGAGCACTTCGGCGGCGGCCGGCGGATCGGCGAGGCCCACCGCCGTCGCGGGACCGAACGCGACCAGCAGGCCCGCCAGTACCGCGGCCGGTACGGGCGCGCAACGATGAACCATGGCCATGGCCGGACTCCCCTCGATATTCGACAGCATCCCCCGAGGGGCGCCCGGTTCAGCAAACCAACCGCGAGCCACGAGGTCAACCACGTATCGGCGTGGCGCCGCGCGTCCCGGACGACGACAGGAGCCCGTGCCCGACTGTCATTCGATGACGGTCAGGCCGCGACCTCGAACCGGGACAGCGCCAGCAGCCGGGAGATCGCACGCAGATACTTCTTTCGGTACCCGCCGTCGAGCATCTCCTGGGAGAAGATCTCGTCGAGTTTCGCCCCGGATACGGTGACGGGCGTACCGGCGTCGTAGAGCCGGTCGGCGAGTACCACCAGGCGCAAGGCGACGGCCTGGTCGGTCACCGGATGCACACCGGAGATCAGCACCGCGGGTACGCCGTCGATGAGTGCGCCGTACTTGGACGGATGCAGGGTGCTGAGGTGCTGCAGCAGGGCGTCGAAATCGTCGAGGGTCGCGCCGGGTGTCGACGCCGCGCGATCCGCCAGTTGTTCCGCACTGCTCGGTTCGGGAGCGGGCGGCAGATCGCGGTGACGGTAATCGGGGCCGTCCACCCGGACCGCCTCGAAGATCGAGCCCAGCTTCTTGATCTCGCGCAGGAAATCCTGGGCGGCGAAGCGGCCTTCCCCGAGCTGCCCGGGCAGAGTGTTGGACGTGGCCGCGATGGAGACACCGGCCGCAGACAGTTCGGTGAGCAGCCGGGACACCAGCATGGTGTCGCCGGGATCATCCAGTTCGAACTCGTCGATGCACAGGACACTGTTGGCCGACAGCCGCTCCACCGCGTTGGTGAAACCGAGCGCGCCCACGAGGTTGGTGAGTTCGCCGAAGGTACCGAACGATTTCGGCGCCGGAGCGCTGTGGAAGATCGAGGCGAGCAGATGGGTTTTGCCGACACCGAATCCGCCGTCGAGGTACAGGCCCGCACCCTGGACCGGCTTCTTCTTGCCGAACAGCGATTTCTTGTGCGAGGCCTTGTGGATGGCGGCGACCTTGCCGGCGAATATGCGTCCCGCGGCCACCGCCGCGGCCTGGCTCGGCTCGTTCGGATCGGGAATGTAGGTGTCGAAACCGACCTCGTCGAACATGGGCGGCGGCACCATCTGGGCGACCAACTGGTCGGCGGGGACCTCCGGGCGGCGGTCGACGAGGCGTTCTTGCATGAATGCAGCCTAATGACGTGGTATGAGCTGTTGTTATGCAGCGTAGCCCCGATGCGATCCAGCTCACAGACCTCGACAACGAGGCCCTGACCGATCTGTACGCCTATCCGGCCGAACCGGAACGGAGTTGGCTCCGCGTCAATTTCGTCGCCAGTATCGACGGCGCGGTGACGGGCACGGGCGGGGTCTCGGAATTTCTCGGCACACCGGCCGACAAACGAGTGTTCCATCTGCTGCGCGAACTCGCCGAGGTGGTACTCGTCGGCGCGGGGACCGTCCGCGCCGAGAACTACGGCGGCGCCCAGACCGACCCGCACTTCCGCCGCGACCTGTCCCTCCGGGGCGTGGGCGGCCATCCGGACGGCACCCCGCCGCCGATCGCGATCGTCACCGCCTCCGCCGCGCTGGATCCGGCGCACCGGGTGATCACCACCGCTGTCACCCCCACGCTGATCCTGACCACCGCGGCCGCACCGTCCGCATGGAAGCGGGCGCTCACGGACGCGGGCGCGGAGGTGCTCGAGGTCGGGGACCATCTCATCGAGCCGCATGCCCTACCGGCCGCGCTCGCCGCCCGCGGGCTACGGCGCGTCCTGTGCGAGGGCGGGCCGCAGTTGTTCGGGGCGCTGGCGGGAGCAGGTGCCGTCGACGAACTCTGCCTGACCACCGCACCGCTGCTCATCGGCGGCGGGGCACGGCGGATCGCGGTCTCACATGAGGAATTCGCCCGTCGGATGACTCCGGCGCATGTGTTGTTCGATACCGACGGAACGGTGCTCACCCGCTGGGTCCGGGCCTGATCCCGGCGCCGAGGCCCGGCGGGTGACTCCCTGCGGCTCCGGCAGAGTCGCGCACGCCGGTGGTGTCCCGCGCAGGCGAACCCGGAGCGGACCTGGCAGGCTGTAACGCATGCGCTGGACTCGGGCAGTGGTGCCGGCCTCGGCACTCTTGATCATGATCGCCGGCTGCGGCGCCGGACCGTCGGACCGTCCGCACGTCGCCGTCGAACGTCCGCCGGTACCAGGCGATTCCGCTCCCTCGGCCGAGGTTCCGCCGCCGCCCGCGGCAGAGGTTCCGAAAAACGAGCTGGCCTGGCGCGACTGCACCCGGGAAACATTCGACGAGCTCGGCCTGGGGCCCGGCCCCACCGGCCTGGTACTGGAATGCGCGGATTTCTCCACCCCGATCGACACCGCGGGCACGGTACGCGGCAATTTCCGTGCCGGTGCGCTGCGGGCACGCCTCCCGCAGACCCCCGCCGACGCACCCCCGCTGGTCCTGACCTCCGGTGTGGACCGCTCGTCCACCGCAACCCTCGCGGGCATGGTCACCGGGCCCGCCGGTGCACTGCTGGCCGCACAGCCTGTCGTCGCGGTGGACCGCCGCGGTATCGGCAGCTCTCAGGCGATCGACTGCCTGCCCGACGAGATCCGTTCCGGTCTGCAGGACAACGCGCAATTTGCGCCGGGGGGCGACCCGGTGGCCGCCATGGTCGACATGTCCCGGAACGGGACCATCGCGTGCCGGGATTTCCTGCAGCCCTATGACGGCACCTTCGATGCCGCACATGCCGCCGACGATATCGAGCAACTGCGCCGAGAATGGGATGTCGAGCATATTGCGCTCCTGGGCACGGGCAGCGGCGCTCAGGTCGGCCTCGAGTACGGGCGCAAATACGGTGATCGGCTCGCCCGGCTGGTCCTCGACTCCCCCGCACCTGTCGGCGTGGACGCCGTCACCCGCACCGAAACCACGCTGCAAGGTGCGGAAGCGGCATTGAGCGCGTTCGCGCAGCAGTGCGCCGGGATCGCCTGTTCACTCGGCCCCGACCCGCGGGCGAAGGTGACCGAACTGGTCGGCAAGGCGGCCGCTGGACAGCTCGGCGACATTTCGGCAAACGCGGTCCGTACCGCGGTGACCGGTTTCCTCGGCAGCCCGCGCGCCGACCAGTCGAGCCGGGTCGCCGAACTGGCCGATGCGCTGTCCGCGGCGGACCGGGGTGACCGGGGCCCGCTGCAGGCGATTATCGACCGGCAGCAGACCGCCACCGCCGGTGACGGCCAGTTCGTCAACAGCTGCACCGATATGCCGCAGCCGCCGCCCGCGCCCCAGGTGACCGATCTGTCCGCGATCTGGGCCGAAAAGTATCCCGCGTTCGGCCGATCGGCCGCGGTGTCGATGCTGGTCTGCTCGGCGTGGCCGGTGACCGAGGCGTCGCCCGCACTGGAGAAATTGGAGCTGCCGGTACTTGTGCTGTCCGGTGTCGGCGACCCGGTCACCGGCGCCGCCCAGGCCTCTGTGACCGGCGCGCTCGGCGCCGCCGGCGCCCGGCACTCGACCATGATCTGGCAGGGCTGGGGTCATCCGGTCAGCGCCCATTCCGGTTGCGCGCAGACTGCTGTCGTCGAGTACCTGAAGGACGGCAAACTCCCGGGCGACGGAACCGCCTGCCCGGCCTGATACCCGTTCGCCCCGCCGGGCCCGAGGTGCGTCTGACCGGCGCGTCGAGGGTGGGTCCCGGCAACACCACGGCACCGTCCGGTGTACCGTGCCGTGGTGTTCCTTCGACAGCTCGAGCCCCGCACCGCTCGAACCACCGCCGACGTGATCCGGTTCGCGCTCTGGCCGCTGGCAATCATGACCGTGCTGAACCGGGTGTTCATCAAGGCTGTCAACGGTTTCGTCACCGACGACTACAAGCCGGTGTATCAAGCCTCGCTGGATTTCCTGAACGGGCGTGAGGTCTACACGGCGAATTTCGATTCGGTCGACCCGCACTACCTGTATCCGCCCAGCGGCACCCTGCTGATCGCACCGATCGCGGTGATCGACTACGAGAAGTCGCGCTGGCTGTTCATCCTGCTCAATGCGGTCGCGATCCTCATCGCCTGGTATCTGCTGCTCAAGCTGTTCAACTACACGCTGCGGTCGATCGCCGCACCGGCGCTGCTGCTGGCGATGTTCATGTCCGAGACGGTGATCAACACTCTGGTGTTCACCAATGTCAACGGATGCCTGCTCCTCGCCGAGATGCTGTTCCTGATCCTGCTGCTACAGAGACGCGATCTCTGGGCCGGCGTGATACTCGGCTTGAGTATGGCGGTCAAACCGACCCTCGCGCCCCTGCTGTTGATAGCCCTGGTGCGCAAACAGTGGACATTGGTCGCCACGGCGGTGGCAGTGCCCATCGCGCTCACCGGTATTGCCTGGCCGCTGTCCAAGGATCCGGAGGCGTTCTTCTCCCGGACCACCCCGTACCTGATGGAGACCCGCGACTACTTCAACAGCTCGATCCCGGGCAACGCCGAGTACTACGGGTTGCCGCCGTGGCTGATGTGGGGCATCCGGGGGACCATGGCGGTCCTGGTGCTGATTTCGCTGTGGATTCTGTACCGGTACTACCGCAAGGACGAACTGTTCTTCGTCACGACCGCTGCGGGTCTGCTGCTCACCGCCGAGTTCCTGCTCCTGTCGCTCGGGCAGATGTACTACTCGATGCTGCTGTTCCCGTTCCTGATGTCGGTGGTGCTGCGCAATTCGGTCCTGCGCAACTGGCCGGCCTGGCTGGCGGTATTCGGGTTCATGTCCTACGACAAATGGCTGTCGGACCGCTGGCCCGATATCGGGCGCAACCTCGAGTACCTGCGGATCACCTTCGGCTGGGGTCTGCTGCTGATCGTCGTGTTCTGCGTCCTCGGTGACCGGTACCTGGCAGCCCGCCGGGCCGGCCGGCTGCCACATCTGGACCCGGAGTGGATGGCGACCGCACCCGATTCCCGGGAGACCACCGATGCACCCGCAGTCCCCAGCGGCGGCCTGGGCGAACGCCCCGGCACCCGGCCTGCCGATCCGGCACCGGTCGCGTCCCGGCTCGCCGAACCCCAGAGTGTGCGCGGCTGAGCCGGTACGAGACGCGGCGGCGGGAACGTATTAGCGTGGAGGCATGAGTTCCGACGCGGACACCACCGATACCTCCCTGCCCGCCCCGAAAATCCAGCTGACCCCGCAGCAGTGGCGGGCGAAACTGGATCCGATGGAGTATGCCGTGCTCCGGGAAGCCGGCACCGAGCGGCCGTTCACCGGTGAATACACCGACACCACGGCCGAAGGTGTGTACAGCTGCCGGGCCTGCGGTGCCGAAATCTTCCGCAGTTCCGAGAAGTTCGAATCGCACTGCGGCTGGCCGTCGTTCTTCGATCCGGCGGATTCGGACGCGGTGCTCTTACGCTCCGACGAATCGCTCGGGATGCGCCGTGTCGAAGTGCTGTGCGCCAACTGCCACAGCCACCTCGGACACGTCTTCGAGGGTGAGGGATATCCGACACCCACCGACAAGCGGTATTGCATCAACTCGATCTCGCTGCGGCTGCACCCCTCGACCAGCTCAGCGGAGTGAGCTCCCCGTTTGCCGATCGGTACGTTACGTAACGACCGCCCGGTTCACATGCCCCCATTTTCGGGGGCCTACCGGGCGGTCGGTATCGACCGTCAGGGCAGCGCGGTGACGAGCTGCTCGATCTCGACCCGCGGGCCGGTGAAGAACGGGGTCTCCTCCCGGACGTGCATACGCGCCTCGGTGGCCCGCAGATCGCGCATCAGATCGACGATCCGATGCAGTTCCGGCGCCTCGAATGCGAGAATCCACTCGTAGTCGCCGAGAGCGAACGAGGCGACGGTATTGGCCCGCACATCCGCATATCCGCGGGCTTCCTTACCGTGATCGGCCAGCATCTTGCGCCGTTCCTCGTCGGGCAGCAGGTACCACTCGTAGGACCGGACGAACGGGTACACGCAGATGTAATTCCCGGGATCCTCCCCCGCCAGGAACGCCGGAACATGGCTCTTGTTGAACTCCGCCGGCCGATGCAACGCCACATTGCTCCACACCGGAGTGCTGGCCCGGCCGAGTTCGGTGGTCCGCCGGAAATCCGCGTAGGCGGCCTGCAGATCCTCGACCCGCTCGGCGTGTGTCCACACCATGAAATCCGCGTCCGCGCGCATACCGGCCACGTCGTAGACGCCGCGGACCACCACGTCCCGATCCGCGAGACCGTCGAAGAACGCGCGGGCCTCCTTGATCGCCGCCGCCCGGTCCTCACCCAGCGCACCCGGCCGCACCTGGTACACGGAGAACATGAGATAGCGGATGGTGGAGTTGAGAGCCTGGTAATCGAGTCGCGCCATATCCCTATCGTGCCACCTGAACGGAACCGGACCGTCTCCGAGTATGTAATCTGCGTCGCCCGGCCGTGTCGATTCACCGCGGTTTCCAACGGCGCCGGTTCGGCTCCGGTCTCGATTCGTCACTTCACCGCTGTACACCCATTCCCTGACTCCGGAATCGCGACGACCACCGGACGACCGGGGCCGACGGACTGCACGTGTGGGTATCCCGATGGCGGCATCTCGGCGGAGCGACGCTCGCAGTCACCGGCCTGTGGAAGCCGCATCAGTGCACGCCGCGGCGATCCGGCGGGCCGCGGCGGTGGCCGAGGCGACGCAGGCCGGTACGCCCACACCGTTCAGATACGCGCCGGTCACTGCGAGATCGTCGAGGCCCGCCAGTCCGGCCTCGATTTCGGCGACCCGCTCGGTATGACCGGGCGCGTATTGGGCGAGCCCACCGGGCCAGCGCTGCACGACCGCCGAATTCGGGGTGATGGCCGCACCGGTCACGGTGGCGAGGTCGGCCGTGGCAGCGGCGACGAGGTCGGTATCGGAGAGCGCGGTCGTGGTGTCGTCGCCGAAGCGCCCGAACGAAACCCGGACCACCGCGGTGTCACGAGCGGCCAGATGCGGCCACTTCCGGCTCGACAGTGTGAACGCCTTGGCCCGCAGTGGTTCACCCGTCGCCACCAGCACCCCCGAGTTCTGCGGTAACGCGGTGTCCTTCGGCAGCTCGAGGACCACGAGCGCCGACGAGGACAGTTCGATTCCGGCAGCCGCCCGTGCGGCCGCCGGGGCCGCCTCCGCCAGCAATCGGGCGGTCACCGGCGCCGGGGTAGCGAGTACCACGGCGTCGAACTCGCCGACCGGGTCCACCCGCCAGCCGCCGGGCACCCGGAGCAGGGAGTCGACCCCGGTATCGCGGACTGTGGTCGCCGCGGTCTGTTCGGCCAGCGCGCGGATCAGAACCCCGTAACCGTCGCGCAGGGCACCGAACACCGGGGCGCTCGACGGCGGCGGCAGTGTCGCCGATACCGCGGCGGTGAGACTGGTGGCGCCCCGGTCCAAGGCAGCGGCCAGCGCGGGCAGGGCCGCGCGGAGACCGATCGAGCGGGCCGTGCCCGCGTAGACGCCGCCGAGTAAGGGGTCGACACTGCGCGCCACTGTCTGTGCCCCGAACCGGTCGGCCACCAGGGAATACACATCGGTATCCGCGCCAGGCCGCCAGCTGAAGGGCCGGGTGGGTTCGTCGGCTATCCGCGCCACTGTGTCCGCATCGAGAAGCCCTGCCACCGAGTCGGGGCCGGAGGGAATACCCATCAGCGTCCGTTCCGGTAGCCGATACGTCCGCCCGCCGGCCCACACCAGTGGCCGCAGCCCGGCCGGATGCACCAGCTGGTCGGCGATCCCCAGCTCCCGTAACAATGCCGGGACCTCCGGCCGCCGCCCCACGAACGCTTCCGCCCCCAGATCGACCGGTTCACCACCGACCGCTTCCGTCCGCAGCACACCGCCCAGCCGATCACGTCCCTCGATCACCGTGAGTTCCGCCGAGGCGCCCAGTGCCTGCCGCAGCCGGTACGCCGCGACGAGCCCACTGATTCCCCCACCGACCACCGCAATTCTCATACCTCCGACCGTAACCGTTATTGCGCCGTGCGCAGCAACGGTCGGTCGAGCCGGCGGTCTTACAGCTCGTGGATCAGCTCGACCAGCGCCGTCAGTACCCCGGGGTCGGTATCCGGGAGCACGCCGTGGCCGAGGTTGAAGATATGGCCCGTGGCGCCCATCGCGAGCGCGGAATCCGCTTCGTCGGCGATCCGCCGCGCCTCGGCCTCCACGACCGGCCCGCCGGCGAACAGCACGGACGGGTCCAGATTGCCCTGCAGGGCTTTTCCGGGGCCGACGCGGCGGACCGCCTCGGTGAGCGGTACCCGCCAGTCGACACCGACCACATCGGCGCCGGCCTCCCCCATCGCACCGAGCAGTTCCCCCGTGCCCACACCGAAGTGGATCCGGGGTACCCCGGCGTCGGCGACTTCGGCGAAAACCCGTTCCGAATGCGGCAGGACATACCGGCGATAGTCGGCCAGAGACAGGGCGCCGGCCCAGGAGTCGAACAGCTGGATCGCGTCCACCCCGGCGTCGAGCTGGGCGCGCAGGAACACGATGGTGATATCGGTGAGCACGCCGAGCAGCGCGTGCCAGGAGGCCGGATCGCCGTGCATCATCGCCTTGGTGCGCTCATGATGCTTACTGGGCCCGCCCTCGACCAGGTACGACGCCAGGGTGAAGGGAGCGCCGGCGAATCCGATCAGCGGGGTCTGCCCGAGCTCGCCGACCAGCAACCGGACCCCGTCGGTGACGGCACCGACTTCCTCGGGTCGCAGGCGGGGCAGCGCCTGGATATCGGCCGCGGTCCGCACCGGTGAGGTGACGACCGGGCCCACCCCGGGGGCGATATCGAGGTCGATACCGGCCGCTTTCAGCGGGACGACGATATCGGAGAACAGGATCGCCGCGTCCACCCCGTGCCGGCGGACCGGCTGCAGCGTGATCTCGCAGACCAGTTCCGGATCGAAGCAGGACTGCAGCATTCCGATACCTGCCCGCAGTTCCCGGTATTCGGGCAGCGACCGCCCGGCCTGCCGCATGAACCAGACCGGCCGCCGGGCCGGTGCCGCCCCGGTTGCGGCGGCCAGGAACGGGGCATCGGACAACTGGCGGCGCGTGTAAGTGCTCATCACCGGCCATCGTATGCGGCCCCGCCTGCCACGGCGTGCAAGCCCGGACCACTGCCCCGTCCGTCCTGCGTACCGGACTCGACCCTCGACCGGATGACCAGCGGGACAGTTGCGCGGTATTTACCACGAAGGGGCACGAACGCCCAGCAACAACGGTCGCCCGGCGCGCCTCCACACGCCCCGGCTACTACAGGTCTACCGTCACTCCCGTGACACCGCTCGATATCCGCGACGGCGCACCGAACGATGGGCCCGGCGACGAACCCGCATCGTTTCGCGCTGCCGTTTCGGCGATGGGCGCCGCGTCCGTACATCCGCGGATCGAACTGTCCCCGATCCGGCCGCCGCAGCGTCTCGCCCCGTATTCCTACGCACTCGGCGCCGAGGTGATCCATGAGGACTCACCGGTGGTGCCCATCGATTCGGAGGGTGATGCGTTCGGCCGGCTGATTCTGCTACACGACCCGAACGGCGACGAGGCCTGGCACGGAGTGTTCCGGCTCGTCGCCTATATCCAGGCCGATATCGACGGCGCCCTGGCAGCCGATCCGCTGCTGCCGGAGGTCGCGTGGAGCTGGCTGGTGGATGCCCTGGAATCGCACGACGAACCGTTCACCGCGCTCGGCGGAACGGTGACCTCGACCAGTTCGGTGCGCTACGGCGATATCGCCGGGCCACCCCGGGCACATCAGCTGGAACTGCGGGCGTCGTGGACGGCCCGGACCACCGAGATGGCTCCGCACGTAGAAGCTTTCGGTGAAGTACTGGCCTATGCGGCGGGTCTGCCACCCGCGGGTATCACCGATCTACGGCCGTCGGAGTCCACCAACACCGACCGTGGTTGAATATCGGCCGTAGCCTCGGCCACGTAGAGTGGCCCTTTATGCCGGTAGTAGAGGAGCCCGAACACCTGTCCGGTGGCCACCCGGACGGTGGCGCCGTGCCGTCATCGGCGTCCGGGCCGGGGGTGGACAGCACACAGACAGGTTCGACATCGGAGAGCGGGCCGCCCGAACCGCCCGCCGCGGTCCCCCTGCTGGCCCCGGCCGACGGGATTCCCCCGGTCTGCGCGACGCCCGGCGAGGTCGCCGCGGCGGCGCAACGCCTGGCCGCCGGCACCGGACCGCTGGCCGTCGACGCCGAACGCGCCTCGGGTTTCCGCTATTCGTCTCGTGCCTACCTGATCCAGTTGCGCCGCGCCGGGGCGGGCACCGTCCTCATCGACCCGATTCCGGTCACCGAGGCGCTGGGCCCGCTGGCGGAGGCGATCAACGGCCTGGAGTGGATTCTGCATTCCGCCGATCAGGACCTGCCCGGTCTGGCCGAACTCGGGCTGCGACCGGCGAAACTGTTCGATACCGAACTGGGTGGCCGGCTGTCCGGATTTCCGCGCGTCGGCCTGGCCGCCATGGTCGAGCAGTTGCTCGGCCGGGCACTGCGTAAGGGGCACGGGGCCGCGGACTGGTCGACCCGGCCGCTGCCCGAAGCGTGGCTGAACTACGCCGCCCTGGATGTCGAACTGTTGCCCGAACTCCACGAAGCGGTGGCCGCGGACCTCGCCGACCAGGGCAAAACCGACTGGGCAGCGCAGGAATTCGAACATATCCGGCTCGCCGAACCCGCGGCACCCAAACCGGACCGCTGGCGGCGCACCTCCGGAATCCACACCCTGCGCCGGGCCCGCCAGCTCGCGATCGTGCGGGAACTCTGGACCACCCGCGACACCTTGGCGCGCGGGCGCGATATCGCGCCGTCGCGGATCCTCCCGGATTCGGCCATCATCGCCGCCGCGAACGCGGACCCCAAGAGCATCGGGCAACTGCGCGAGTTACCGGTTTTCGGTGGACCCCGGCAGCGCCGCTACTCACGGGAGTGGCTGGGGGCGGTGGAACGGGCCCGCGCGCTGTCCGACGAGGAGCTGCCGCGGATGAGTCAGCCCTATGAGGGCCCGCCGCCGGTCAACCGCTGGGAACGCCGCGACCCCGCCGCGGCCGCCCGGCTCACCCGCGCCCGGGCCGCGATGACAGAGATCTCGGAACGGGTCACGGTACCGGTCGAGAATCTGCTCGCACCCGATCTGGTGCGACGCCTGTGCTGGGACGGACTGCCCGATTACCGGCTCGGACCGGAATCTGCACGCGAGGTCGCCACGACGATCGACGGTTTCCTGAAATCGCACGGCGCCCGCCCGTGGCAGCGCGAACTCACGGTGGACGCGCTCGCCGGGGCGCTCACGGAGGCCCCGGCGCAGTGAACCGCTGTCAGCCGGCGTTCAGCCAGCCGGCGATGCGGCGCGCGATATCGGGGGCCGTCAACCCCAGGTCCTGACGTACCTGGGCGATACTGCCGTGGTCCAGGAATTCCTGGGGAATACCGATATCCCGGGCCGGTACATCGAGTCCGGCCGCGCGCAGGCGGGCCGATACGGTCGAGCCGATCCCGCCGTGCAGGCCGCTGTCCTCCAGGGTCACCACCAGCCGGTAGTTCTCCGCGAGTTTCACGATGGTGTCCGATACCGGCAGCACCCAGCGGGGGTCGATCACCGTCGCACTGATCTGCTCGGCCTCCAGCAGTTCCGCGGCCTGCAGCGCGGCGGGTACGAGCGAGCCGACCGCCACGAACAGCACATCACCGCGCTGGGCCCGCGCCGAAGGACCCTCGCGGTCCGGCAGCCACAGCACGTCCACCCCGTCGAGACGTTCCACGGCCCGGATATCGGCGCCGACGCTGTCCTTGGGGAACCGCAGGGCGGTGGGACCGTCGTTGACCGCGAGGGCCTCGGTCAGTTCCTCTGCCAGGGTGGCGGCGTCCCGGGGCGCGGCCACCCGCATCCCCGGCACGATGCCCAGCAGCGACAGATCCCACATACCGTTGTGGCTGGCACCGTCCGCGCCGGTGATACCGGCGCGGTCCAGCACCAGGGTGACCGGTTGCTTCAACAGCGCCACATCCATCAGCAACTGATCGAAGGCGCGGTTGAGGAAGGTCGAGTAGATCGCCACCACCGGATGCAGGCCGCCCAGCGCAAGCCCCGATGCCGAGGCCAGTGCGTGCTGTTCGGCGATCCCCACATCGAAGAGGCGATCCGGGAAGCGTTCCCCGAACGCGGACAGGCCGGTGGGGCCGGGCATGGCTGCGGTGATCGCGACGATATCGTCGCGGCGTTCCGCGTGCGCGATGAGTTCCTTGGAGAACACCGAGGTCCAGCTGGCGGCACCACCTTTGCTCACCGCTTCGCCGGTAAGGGGATCGATGGGGCCGCAGGCATGCATCTGATCGGCTACATGGTTCTCGGCCGGTTCGTATCCGTGCCCCTTCTGGGTGACGGCGTGCACCACCACCGGGCCGCCGAATTCCTTGGCATGGCGCAGGGCCGATTCCAGCGCGACGATATCGTGGCCGTCCACCGGGCCCACATACTTGATTCCGAGATCGCCGAACAGCTCCTGGGGGCTCACCGCGTCCTTGATCCCGGCCTTTACCGCGTGAACCATGGAGTACGCGGAATCACCCACGCCCGGAATGCTTTTCAGGAAACGACGGCCGGTGTCGAGCATATGTTCGTACACCGGCTGGGTACGCAGCGCGGTCAGCCGTTCGGCCAGTCCCCCGATGGTCGGCGCATAGGACCGGCCGTTGTCGTTGACCACGATCACCACCGGGCGGTCCGGCGCGCCGGCGATATTGTTCAGCGCCTCCCAGCACATGCCGCCGGTGAGCGCCCCGTCGCCGACCACCGCGACGACATGACGGTCCTGCCCGGTGAGCGCGAACGCCTTGGCCAGGCCGTCGGCATAGGACAGCGAGGCCGAGGCATGGGAGGATTCGACCCAGTCGTGCTCGCTCTCCGCGCGACTCGGATAACCCGACAACCCGTCCTTGCGGCGCAGGGTGTCGAACCCGTCCTTGCGGCCGGTCACGATCTTGTGCACATAGGCCTGATGGCCGGTGTCGAAGATCAACGGGTCGGCGGGCGAATCGAACACCCGGTGCAGTGCGAGCGTGAGTTCCACCACCCCGAGGTTCGGGCCCAGATGCCCGCCCGTGACGGCGACCTTGTGTACCAGGAACTCACGGATCTCGGCCGCCAGCTCCCGCAGTTGCGGTACCGACAGCCGACGCACGTCTTCGGGCGTATCGACCCGGGAAAGCACTCCCACCTGATTCGCTCCCTCCGGATAGCGCAGTTGATCCGACCAGTCTAGGAGCCGCGGCCGAGTGCTCACCCGACGACGAAGGCTGCGCACCGCCGCACCGGGCCGGATCCGCGGTCCGGCGTATCCGTCCAGCCTAAGGTGAACGAGGTATGCCGCGCGAACCGCGTGCACTTGCGGCCGCGCCACGCCACACGAGGGCCACCGACCCGATCCGAGGAGGCCGGATGAACCATCCGCAGACCGGAACCGTCACCGTATTCGGGCAGGGCACGGTACGTGCGGTACCGGATCTGATCGTCGTCGGTATCGGGGTGGAATGCCGCGCGAGCACCGTGGGCCTCGCCTACGAACAGGCCGGCCGGCGGCTGACCGCGATCACCACCGCGCTGCGCGACGACGAGGTATCCGATACCGATATCGCCACCGGAGTGCTGTCGGTCCGTTCGGATATCGCATGGCAGGACGGTGTATCCAGAATCACGGGATATATCGCCACCAGTGGACTGCGGATCACCCTGAGTCAGCCCGGATCCGGTGCGCCGGGCACCGCGCCCGATCCCGCAGGCGTCATCGCACACGCCGTGGCTGCCGGCGGCGACGACGCGCGACTGGGCGGCCTGCAGCACACCTTCGCCGATCGAACCCGGCTCTTGACGCGCGCCCGGGACGCAGCCTGGGACGATGCGCTGGACCGCGCCCGCCAATACGCACGCCGGGCCGCCCGCGACCTGGGCCCGGTGCTCGAGATCACCGAGGACACCGCAGCCCCGGCACCTCGCACACCGCAGGAGTCCGGCGCCGTGCGCATGGTGGCCGCGACGAGCCAGTCCTCGGTTCCGATGGAACCCGGGGAACAGGAGATCTCCGCGGTCCTACGGGTCACCTGGCAGCTGGGCTGATATCGGTTCGCCTCGGCCTGCAGACCTCCCCCGGGCACGGCGACTTTCCCGCCACTCCCGTCGGCAGACCTCCGGTCCACGGCCACGGCAGCCGGTATGTCGTCCCGGTCGTCAGCTCGCTCTCAGCGTTCCAGCAGCGCGAGGCACTCCACGTGGTGGGTCGCAGGGAACGCATCGAAGGCGCGCAGTGCACCGAGCCGGTAACCGGCGTCCAGGTACAACCGGAGATCGCGCGCGAAGGACGCCGGGTCGCAACCGATGTGCACGATGCGGTCCGGCGCGGCCGCGGTCACCGCGGAGATCACCGGTTTACCGGCCCCGGCACGCGGTGGGTCGAGTACCACCACCTGCGGCCTCGACTCCGAGTGGTCCGCGACCCACCGCTCGACCCGGCCGGTCTGCAAGGTCAGCCACGGCAGGTCGCTCAGCGCGGCATTGCCGTCGGCGACCGCGCCGGGCGCGGATTCGACCGCGTACACCGTGCCTGCGGATCCGGTCTGTGCCGCCAGCCGGGCCGCGAACACGCCCACACCGCTGTAGAGGTCCCAGGCGGTCGCTCCCACCGCCGGATCGGCCCATTCGGCGACGAGATCGGAATAGCGTTCGGCGGCGCCCCGGTGCGCCTGCCAGAAACCGGCCGCCGAGACATCCCAGCGGCGTCCCGCCACGTACTGGACGGCGCGCCCGGTTCCCTCGACCACCCATTCGTCACGCGCGGTATGCGCGGCGGCACGACGGGCCACAGCGCGACGCCGCTGCCCGTTCGGGGTGTCGGGCACCGATCCGTCCGGCCCCGCCCGGCGTTCGGGTTTCGGCCGTGCGCTCCGCCGCCGGTCGCCCGGGCCGCGGCGACTCTCTCGGGTGCCCGAACCGCGGTACTCTCCCGGCTGCGGGGCCGGGGCGAGCTCGACGATATGCCGGTGCCCTTCGTCGTCGACCGCGACCACCAGATCCGCGCCGGGTGTCCAGCGTCGCTCGGCGATCCCGTCGAGCGCGGCGGGAACCGGTTGCGGGCACCGCAGGTCCGGGAGCACTTCGGTACTCCGGTACCGGTGCACACCCGCCCTCCCGGCGGCGTCCACCACGAGCCGGACCCGGGTTCGCCAGCCCCCCGCCGAATCGGAGGGGCCGGGAATCGGCTCGACCTCCGGTTCCCGTTCTAGACCGGTGATCCGGCGCAGTTGCTCGGCGACGACCATCGATTTCAATGCGCGCTGCGCGGACGGAGTCGCGTGCGCGAAATCACAACATCCGGCGCCGCCCGGGCCCGATACCGGGCAGGTTCGCGGCACCCGGTCCGGTGAGGGCTCCAGGATGTCCACCGCATCGGCTCGGCAGAAAGCTCCCCCTCGATCCTCGGTGACCCGCGCCGAAACCAGTTCGCCCGGCAGGCCGTGCCGGACGAACACCACCCGCCCCTCGTACCGGGCCACACAGAATCCGCCGTGCCCGGGCGGACCGAGCCGCACCTCGAGCACGCGATCACGCCAGGACGTCATAGATCGATTTCTCCCTGTCCGCGTTCGATGCTGTCGGCCCGGGCACCTGCACGGGCGCGCAGGACTCGGGCGGCGCACGCGTCCCACCGGTACTCGGGAACATCGACCGGCCGTCTCGGCGCGCGCAGGGCCGCGGACTCACCCATTGTCGCCGTACCCGCGACGTACCGAACCCGGCGCCGCATGTTCGCCCGCGGTACGGGCCCGCGCCGAGGAACTGAGCTGCCACGGCACGCTGGTCACCATCACTCCGGGTTCGAACAGCAGACGGCCCTTCAGCCGCAGCGCGCTCTGGTTGTGCAGCACCTGCTCCCACCAGTGACCGACGACGTATTCGGGGATGAACACCGTCACCACATCCCGGGGCGCGTCCTTGCGTACTCGTTTCACATAGTCGAGAACGGGTTTGGTGATCTCGCGGTAAGGCGATTCCACAACTTTCAACGGTACCGGGGTATCGCTGTTCTCCCAGTCCCGCACGAGTGCGCGGGTGTCCTCCTCGTCGACATTCACCGTGATCGCCTCGAGCGTGTCCGGGCGGCCTGCGCGGGCATAGGCCAGCGCGCGCCGGGTCGGCAGATGCAGCCGCGATACCAGCACGATCGAATGGGTCCGGCTGGGCAGAACCCCATCCCATTCGTGTTCCTCGAGTTCGCGGGCCACCGAATCGTAGTGGTGGTGGATCATCTTCATCACCACGAAGATCACCGCCATCGTCACGATCGCGATCCAGGCACCGGCGAAGAACTTCGTGACCAGCACCACCACAAGCACCGTGCCGGTGGCCACCAGCCCGAGCGCGTTGATGGCTCGTGACCGCCGCATCCGCGACCGCTCGGCCGGATCGGTTTCCCGGCGCAGCAACCGGGTCCAATGCCGCAGCATGCCGGTCTGGCTCAGGGTGAACGACACGAAAACGCCGATGATGTAGAGCTGGATGAGTTTGGTGACTTCCGCGTCGAACGCCACCACGAACCCGATCGCCCCCACCGCCAGGAACAGGATGCCGTTGCTGAAGGCCAGCCGGTCGCCGCGGGTGTGCAACTGCCGGGGCAGGAACCGGGCCTGGGCCAGGACCGAGCCGAGCACCGGGAACCCGTTGTAGGCGGTATTGGCCGCCAGGACCAGGATCACCGCCGTCACCACTGCCACGAAGTAGAAACCGGGCGTGAATGTGTCGAACACCGCGTGCGCGATCTGCGTGACCAGAGTTTTCTGCTGATAGTCCGCCGGGGCACCGATCAGATGCGCCGTGTTCTCGGCGAAGACCACATGCGCTTCGCGGGCAAGCACGATGATGCCGAGAAACAAGGCTATGGAGATACCGCCGAGCATCAGCAGCGTGGTCGCGGCATTACGCGATTTCGGTTTGCGGAACGCCGGGACGCCGTTGCTGATCGCTTCGACACCGGTCAGTGCCGCGCTTCCCGAGGAAAAGGCGCGGGCGAGCATGAAAACCAGTGCCACCCCCGCCAGGTGCTCTTCCTCGGCCCGCAGTTCGAACGCGGCCGATTCGGCTCGTACTTCGTCGCCGAGGACGAAGACGCGGATCAGGCCCCAGCCGAGCATCGCGAACATACCGACCAGGAACGCGTACGACAGCAGTGCGAACGTCCGCCCGGATTCGCGCACTCCGCGCAGGTTCATGGCGGTGAGCAGGGCGATCGCGGCCACCGCGAACAACACCTTGTGGGTGGCGACAAACGGTATCGCCGATCCGATGGTGGAGGCAGCCGAGGATATCGAGACCGCGACCGTCAGCACATAGTCGACCAGCAGCGCGCTGCCGACCGCCAAGCCGGCGGTGGGTCCGAGATTGGTGGTGACCACCTCGAAGTCGCCGCCGCCGGACGGGTAGGCGTGCACATTCTGCCGATAGCTGGCGACCACGATGATCATCACGACCGCGACGGCGAGTCCGAGCCACGGGGCGTAGGCGTAACCGGCGAGTCCGGATACCGACAGGACGAGGAAGATCTCCTCGGGCGCATAGGCGACCGAGGACATCGCGTCCGAGGCGAATACCGGCAGCGCGATACGTTTCGGCAGCAGGGTGTGGCCCAGGGCGTCACTACGGAAAGGCCGCCCCAGCACCAGGCGTTTGGTGGCGGTCGTCAACTTCGACACTGGACGGAGCATAAGCCCCCGCACCGCCCGTCGCCGCCAGGCATTACCGGATTACCGGTTTGCCCGGGTTCGGCAGGGGGAACCTGGCAGAGGGCGCGATCCGGCGAGTACGGTTCGTTTCGCGGCAACCGCGTGGCTACGCGGCAACACTCGCCGCGGGGCCGTGCCGCACGATCGGGCGCGGCCGTCGGCGGTGCAGAGTCAGGAGCGGGATTCACGGTGTACGTGGTGATCATGGGATGCGGACGGGTGGGGGCCTCGCTGGCCCGTGCTCTGGTCCGGATAGGGCATGAGGTCGCCGTGATCGACCGGAATCCGGACGCGTTCCGGCGGCTGGGCGACGATTTCCCGGGCGAACGGGTCACCGGGGTCGGCTTCGATCGCGATGTGCTGCGCCGGGCGGGTATCGAACGAGCCGGCGCGTTCGCCGCGGTCTCCTCCGGCGACAACTCCAACATCATCTCCGCCCGGGTGGCGCGCGAGATGTTCGGTATCGACCGAGTGGTGGCGCGGATCTACGACGCCAAACGCGCCGCCGTCTACGAGCGGCTCGGCATCCCGACCATCGCGACCGTGCCCTGGACCACCGACCGTTTCCTGCACAACCTGCTGGGCGATGCGGGCACCACCACCTGGCGCGACCCCACCGGCACGGTCGCCGTTGCCCAGCTGGTCCTGCACGAGGACTGGTACGGGCGCACCGTGCGCGATCTGGAGAGCGCCACCGGCGCCCGGGTCGCATTCATCATCCGTTTCGGGCAGGGCGTTCTGCCCGACGCCAAAACCGTCGTCCAGGCCGACGACACCGTGTATGTGGCCGCGACTTCCGGTTCCGCCGGTGAAGCGGTCGCGCTGGCCGCGAAACCCCCAGCGAACAAGGACTGATCATGAAGGTGGCCATTGCCGGAGCCGGGGCCGTCGGCCGCTCCATCGCGCGCGAACTGCTGCGATCGGGGCACACTGTCATGCTGCTCGAACGCCAGCTCGACCATATCGACCGCGATTCGGTGCGCGACGCGGTCTGGGTGCACGCCGACGCCTGCGAACTGCAACTACTCGAAGACGCGGGCCTGCAGGACTACGAGGTCGTCATCGCCGCCACCGGCGACGACAAGGCCAACCTGGTACACAGCCTGCTGGCCAAAACCGAGTTCGGAGTACGCCGGGTGGTGGCGCGGGTCAACGATCCCCGCAACGAATGGCTCTTCGACGAGGCGTGGGGGGTCGATGTCGCGGTTTCGACCCCACGGCTGCTGGCCTCGCTGGTGGAGGAGGCGGTCACGGTGGGCGATCTGGTCCGGTTGATGACTCTGCGGCAAGGTCAGGCGAACCTCGTCGAACTCACCCTGCCGCCCGATACCACCCTGGCCGGTAAACCGGTCCGCAGCCTGCGCCTGCCGCGTGATTCCGCCCTGGTCACCATCCTTCGCGGCGGGCGGGTGATCGTGCCCCAGCCCGACGATCCCTTCGAAGGCGACGACGAACTGCTGTTCGTCGCCTCCGCCGAGGCGGAGGAGGAACTGCGCTCGGTACTGGCACCGATCGGCGCCGCCGAATCCACGGCCACCCCAGCGGGCCTCACACCCTCGCAGGACGCCGAATACTGACCCCGGCACCATGAGCGGGGCTCGGAGCCGGTAGCGCAGCGTCCACTCCGCAGAGCCCACGCTCGTTCCGGATGACGACTCGCTCGTTCCGGATGACACCGCACCCGGCCGGGCCGCTCGGCACGGGCGTCAAGCGGCAATGGGCCGCGCGGCACGGGCCCGCAGCTTGTTCAGGGCCCGGTACTGCATGACCCGGACAACCCCTGCGCTGGTGCCCAGTTCTGCCGCGGTTTCGGCCGCGCTCAAGCCGAGCACGATCCGCATCACCAGTACCTTCCGATGCACCGGATTCAGCTGCTGCATGAGCTCGCGGGCCACCGCGCCCTGTTCGGCCGCCAGCGCCCACTCCTCCGGACCCGCCGCCGTCGAAGCCAGATCGGGAATATCCGCGACGGGGTAGGCCGGGTGGACCTGTGCCCCGCGAAAGGCGTCGGACACTTTGTTCGCCGCGATTCCGTAGACGAAGGCGAGGAACGATTTCCCCTGGTCCCGGTAGCGGGGGATCGCGGCGACGGTGGCCATGAGGACTTCCTGGGTGACATCGTCGGCCGTCACATGCAGATGGGCCGGATTTCCCAGCCGGTTACGGCAGTAGCGCTGTACCAGTGGTTGCACCAGCCGCAGGATTTCGGCCACCGCGCGGCGGTCACCGCCGGCCGCGGGTTCGACCAGGAGGTCGAGTTCGGCGGAAACCAGGCGGCTCTGTGACCGCACCGGATGCTCACGCCCCCGCTCCGGACGTGTGATCGTGTGCTGCTCGGTACGCATTCGCCAGTCCTCTCGGCAGATCGTGTTCTGTAACGATCGTCCGATGAACGGCGCTGTCGGGATAGACACCAAAGGGTGGGTCATCCGCCACCCTGGCGGGATCGGCGCGTCCGGATCAGGCGGCGTGCCGCGCCGAGGAAGAGGAGGAGGCCGGCAGATGGCCCGCCCGGCGTACCGCCCAGACGGTCACCACGAGGGCGAGCGCGGTGAGCGGCCAGCCCATCGCGATCCGGGCGGCGGCGAGCCAGCCCGTGCTGTCGGCCGCGTACAGATGGTGCTGCACCAGGTATCGGGCGCCGAAAACGAGCACCCAGGCCGCGGTCGCCACATCGTAGAGCCGTACCACGCGGGAATCGGTGCGCCAGCCGACGCCGTGGCCGTTGAGTACGCCCCAGACCACGCCGACGAGTGGCCGGCGGACCAGGATCGAGATCAGGAATGCGGCCCCGTAGACGAGGCTGGTGTAGATGCCGAACAGGAAGAAACCCTTGGCCTCTCCCACCCGCCAGGCGATCAACGCGCAGATCCCGACGCCCAGGAATCCGGAGATCGCCGGCTGGATCGGCTCCCGGCGTACCAGCCGCCAGACCAGCACGGCACCCGCCACACCCAGTGCCGCCCAGATCGCCACGGTGAGACCGAGCAACGCGTTCATCGGAACGAACACCAGCACCGGCAGGGTGGAGTAGATCAGCCCGGAGAAACCGCCCAACTGTTCGAGCAAGGTCTGCTGCGCGGGCTCGGCCCGCTCCTCATCCGGTACATCGTCCGCGGACGGTTCCGGTGCGGGGATGGTCCGCGGTAGCGGCGTGGTGGCGTACTCGTCGCTCGATGCCATGCGTCAGCTGTTTCCGCGCAATTCGTAGTAGGGGTTGTAGATCACCTTGCGGCCCTCGCGTTCACCGATACGGCCGCGCACCATGATGCGCCGCCCCGATTCGATACCGGGAATCCGGCGTCGCCCGATCCACACCAGCGTGATGGCATCGGTACCGTCGTAGAACTCCGCCTGCACATTCGCTCCGGCGGCCTGCGGACACGAATCGACGCTGCGCAACCTGCCCAGCATCGTCGCCTCCTCACCGCGCCGGCACTCCGAGACCCGGCAGGCGCCCGAAGCGTCCGCCGACTCCGCCAGCTCCTCGGCGTCGAGCTGATCGAGATCCTCGGTCAACCTGCGGCCGAGCCTGCGAAAATATCCTGTTGCGGACTTGGCGCCCGCTCTTCTTCCGGCCGAGGAAGACATCGCTTGCTCTCCTGCTGCGCGGACGGCGTGGGTCGCACGTCATCCGAGATTCTCTGCTACGGCCCGGCTGTGGCCGTACCCGCCACTGTAGATGGGTACCGGCGGCACCGCTACGCTCGGTCCGGTGTTCGATTCCCCACGTCCGGCAGTCGTGGTCGCGCTCCCCGGCACCGGCTCCGATGCGCATTTCGCCCGCCGCGCCTTCGAGCCCGCCTGCACCGCACGCGGGCTCGAGCTGATAGCAGTCGATCCCGAACCGGGTGCGGTGATCGCCGGCTACCTCGCCGCCCTGGATACCGCCGCCGCCCGTGGCCCGGTCCTGGCAGCGGGTATCTCCTTGGGGGCGGCGGTAGCCCTGGAATGGGCCGGCCGTCGCGCGCCGAAGGACGTGGCGGGCGTTGTCGCCGCACTGCCGGCCTGGACCGGCCCGGATACGGCGCATTGCCCCGCCACTCTCAGCGCCTCGGTCACCGCCGCACAACTGCGCGCAGAGGGTCTCGAACCGGTCGTCACCCGGATGCGGGCGAGCAGCCCGCGCTGGCTCGCCGACGCACTCACCCGCTCATGGCGCTCACAGTGGCCCGGATTGCCGGACGCACTGGAAGAAGCCGCCCAGTACAAATGGCCGGAGACGACGCTGCTGGACACGCTGGCGGTCCCGCTGGCGGTGATCGCCGCCGCGGACGATCCGGTGCATCCGGTCGCCGTCGGCCGGGAGTGGGCGCGCCGCGCACCGCGTTCGGTGATCACCGAGATCACCCTCGACGAGCTCGGCGCCGATCCCGCGGTCGTGGGCCGGCTCGGCCTGCGGTACGCCCGCTGACCGAACGCGGCCCCCTCGGCCGGCCCGCGAAAACAAGGCCGTCAGTTGCGGCCGAGCTGCTGCATCGCCGACCCCTCGGCCCCACGCCGCGGCTGCTGTGGCTGCTGCGGAGGTAGTACCGAACCGGTCTGCGCCGGCCGCGGGGCGCTCTGCTGCGCGGCAGCGGCCTGCTGGGCCTGCTGCTGCTGTTGTTGCTGCTGCTGATGGGCCGCGGTGAGCTGCTCGGCGAGCTGTTGCGGGAGCACCACCGGCAGCGGTTCCCGCACCGGGAGCGCATCGGCGCCGCGGCGGATGATCGTTTCGCTGAGCACCGCCCGGGCCGCGGCCACCAGCGGGCTACCGACCGCGGTGGACCCCGACGGGCCGGCCGCCACCAGGCGGATCATCCATCGATAACCGTCCACACCGATGAAACGCAGATCGGCCCCCTCGGTGACGGCGACCAGTTCACGGCCCCACGGACCCTTCTCCACCGAAACCCGGGCGCCGTCCTTGCGCAGCGATTCCGCGAGATCGGCCGCCACCGTGCGCCACTGCCCCTTGGACTTGGGCGCGGCATAGGCCGCGACCGTGATCCGCCCGTGTTCGGTGGCCAGATGCACCGCCTGCGGAGTGCCCTGTGGGGTCATCTCGACCTGCAGCTGCCCGCCCGGCGGTACCGGCAGGATCACCGAGCCGAGATCGAGCCGGGTATCGGTGAATTCCGCCAGCACCTCGGCGACATCGTCGTAGTCGTAGGGACCCCGCCGGTGCGGCTCGGTATCGGGATCGTCGATCGCGGCGTCATAGGCGTCGCTGTAGGCGGCACCGCCGTACCCGTCGTCGTAGCTGTCGTCGTGGTCACCGGGGTACCGATCGTCGGCGGCGCGGTGATATCCGCCGTCGTCGTACTCGCCGTAATCGGCGTACTCGGCGTACTCGCCCTGGTACTCGCCGGTGCGGTATTCGCCGGTGTCGTACCGTTCGTCCTCGGATCTGCGTCCGCCCGATTTCCGTCGTCCGAACATGTCAGGCCTCCTTGCCCTGGGCGCCGTCGGCACCGTTCGGCATCAAACTCGCGTGTCCCCCACTGGACCCGTACCCGCCCGCGCCGCGCACGGAGTCGTCGAGCCGGTCCACTGCCACGAAATCGACCAGTTCCACGCGTTGCACCAGCAACTGCGCGATCCGGTCGCCGCGGCGCAATTCGATAGGTGTCCGTCGATCGTGGTTGATCAGGCACACCTTGATCTCACCGCGGTATCCGGCGTCGATCGTTCCCGGTGTGTTCACCACGGACAAGCCGGTCTTGGCGGCCAGACCGGACCGGGGATGGATGAGCCCGACCGTGCCCACCGGTAGCGCGATCGCGATACCGGTGCCGACCAGCACCCGCTCTCCCGGCTCCAGGACGACATCCTCGGCGGTGCACAGGTCCACGCCCGCATCGCCGTCATGGGCGCGACTGGGCATGGGGATCCCCGGATCCAGCCGGAGCAGTGGTATCGGTGAGAGTGCGTTCACGTCCGACCAGCCTACGCGCAGCGGCGGCGGGCATGTCGCTTAGTGTTGAGTCGTGTCCGACCAGCCTCGACTCACCGAATCCGGCCACCCTGTACGGCCGGCGCCACCTGTCCATCGCGAGCGCCTCTGGGTACCGCTGTGGTGGTGGCCGGTGGGCTTCGCACTCGCCGCCCTGCTCGCCGCGGAGGTCCATATGGGAGCGCCCGGCCTGCGGGCCTGGCTGCCGTATGTGCTGCTGCTCCCGATCCCGGTCTGGGTGCTGCTCTGGTTCAGCCGGCATCGGGTCGAGGTCGCCGCCGACAGCAGCGGAACACCGGAACTGCGCGTCGACCGAGCGCATCTGCCGGTCTCCTTCGTGTCCCGTGCGACGGTGGTGCCCCGCAGCGCCAAGACCGCAGCCCTGGGCCGCCAGCTCGACCCGGCCGCCTATGTCCAGCATCGCCCGTGGATCGGCACCATGGTGCTGCTGGTGCTCGACGATCCGGATGATCCGACGCCGTACTGGCTGGTCAGTACGCGCCGGCCCGAAGAGGTACTGACCGCGCTCGGAATTCCGAGCGCGGAATGACCTCGCGCAGCCGTCAGGCCGCGCAATCCATGCAAAGCAGCTGCCCGCCTGCCTCGCTTGCCAGGCGGCTGCGGTGATGCACCAGGAAACAGCTCGAACAGGTGAACTCGTCCGCCTGTTTCGGAACCACCCGAACCGTCAGCACTTCTTCGGACAGGTCCGCGCCGGGGAGCTCGAACGACTCCGCGGTATCGGATTCGTCGACATCCACGACGGCGGACTGGGCTTCGTTGCGACGCGCCTTCAGCTCCTCGAGCGAATCCTCCGAAACATCGTCGGTTTCGGTGCGCCTCGGTGCGTCATAGTCGGTTGCCATGTCGTCTTCCCCTCGTCCTTACTCCGTATATCCGGATCGGCGTACGCCATCGGTTTCGACCGCGGCAGCCGCCCCGCCGGTGGTGCACTTCACATGCGTACCGGTCTCCTATCAGCGTGAATCTGTGGACACACCGCCGATAGCGTCCGGACAACGCGTGAGTTGCCCTGGTTGTTCCCGCGACCGATCGCCGATTTACTCACCGATGTTTCGGTCTGGGCGGGCAGACAATAGCGGACCGTGCGGAAATTGTCGCAATCGAAACCCAGCCGTGTCGAAACCGCCGGGCAATCGATACGCCGGGTCACGGCGCGGTAGGAGGCGCCGGCCCGGCGCGCCCGCCGACGACCGGGTAATGCGCGGGCCCCGGACTCGGGTACGTACAGTGTCGACGTGGTTTCACTGATCACCGAAGGCAGTTCGACGGATGCCAAAGGCCGTCCCTACCCGCGCCGGCGGATGCGCCCCTGGCTCATTCTGGTCGTTGTGCTCACGTTGATCTGCGCAGCTCTGTGGACCAGTGCGCTGACCACCAAGGACGACGACTACACGCCGATGGCCTGCAATTCGCCGAGTCCGGCAACCGACCCCAAGGCGGCCCCGCAGCCGCTGCCCGGGCAGCGGCTGAGCGCGGACTCGCTGGCGGATGTGGAACCCGCTCCGATGGCGGATACGAAGGTGCGCGTCCTCAACGCGAACGGCCAGCGCGGCCAGGCCGCGCATGTGGCCGCACAACTCGGCGACCTCGGATTCCGCAGCGTATCCGGCGACCCCTACGGTAACGATCCGATATATGCCAACGGTGATCTCGAATGCACCGGGCAGATCCGGTTCGGCGAGAGCGGTCGCCCGGTCGCGGCCGCCGTCCAACTGGCCGTGCCGTGTGCCGAACTCATCGAGGACAAGCGCGACGACAACAGCGTCGACCTGGTCCTGGGCTCCGTGTTCGGCGGTGATCTGCAACCCAACAACGACGCCGAAGAAGTGCTGCGGTCACTGAAGAACCCGGTGAGCGGCGAGAGCCCGGATATCGACCCCGAGATGCTCGAGGCGGCCCGGACCGCGCGCTGCTGAGCGCGCTCAGGCTTCCGGAATCGGCGCCGACAGCTCCAGCCGGTCCAGCAACGCGAACAGTTCCTCGCTGATCCCGGGCGCGGCGGCCACCACCAGCGCGCCCGCGGACCCCGGGGTGGCCAACGGCGGCAAGCGCAGCACCGCTCCGGCCTCGGCGGCGATCAGCCCGCCGGCCGCCCAATCCCACGGGTTGAGCCCGTGCTCGTAATGGGCGTCGACCCGGCCCTCGGCGACCATGCACAGATCCAGCGCGGCCGCGCCGATGCGACGGATATCACGCACATGGGGCAGCAGTTCGGCGACATAGGCGGCCTGCCGGGTCCGCCGCGCTACGCCGTAGCCGAAGCCGGTGGCGACCAGCGCCAGCCGCGCCGAGCGCACCGGGTTGCAGCGCAGCGCGGTCGCCTTCCCGCCCGGGCCG
>NZ_BAFV01000046.1 GCF_000308515.1 Nocardia carnea NBRC 14403
CGGCTGCTCGGGCACGGCCGGTGCGCCGGCTCCGTCGCCGACGGGCGGTACCTCCGGGGCCGGAGCGGGCGCGGGAGCCTGGGGAACGGCCGGCGCGGTGGGCTGGCCGGGCGCCTGCTGGGCCTGGGGGCTGCCGGGCGCCGGGACCGCCTGGAGTACCGGGCGGATATAGAGCTTGGCGGTCGTCGCCAGCGTACGGGCCTGCTGACTGTCGTCACCGGGAACGGTGATCACGAGGTTGTCGCCGTCGATCACGACCTCGGAACCGGAAACACCGAGGCCGTTCACGCGGTTCTCGATGATCTCCTGGGCCTTGGTCAGGCTGTCCTGGCTGGGCCGGTTACCGTCCGGTGTCCGGGCGGTCAGCGTGACCCTGGTACCGCCCTGTAGGTCGATGCCGAGTTTGGGCGCCGGTGATTTGTCACCGGTGAAGAACACCAGCGCGTAGATCGCGGCCACCAGCACGCCGAAAAGGGCGAGCCAGCGGAGTTGATGCGCCGATCCCTGGGACGGTGGCACAGGTCGTCATCTCCTAGGCGGAAGTTCTGGGTGGAACGGCCGGCCGATACGGGCGCGCCCGCGTCGATCGGCTGGGCACACGCCGAGGCCACCGGTCGCCCGGGTATCCGGTCCGGTGGCCGGGCCGTGGAATTCAGTCCTTGGTCAGCCGGGTCTCGGTCTGCTTCGGGGTTTCCTCCGCGACGGACGCAGCGGATTCGACCGGGGGCGCGGAATCGGCCGTCACGGCGGCATCGTCGCCGGCGGCATCGGCAGCGGTGGCCTCGTCGGTGGCCTCGTCATCGCTGCGCACATCCCGGACCGCCAGCCGCAACCATGTGGTCACGACATCCTCGGCGATCTCCAGATCGACGGTGGTGTCGTCGACCTCGACCACGGTCCCGAGCAGGCCCGAGGTGGTGGTGACACGGTCACCGACCTTCAGGCTGTCCTGCATCTGGGTGACCTTGTCGGCCTCTTTCTTCTGGCGGCGCATACCGAGGAACATCGGCACGAGCAGCGCAACCAGTATGAGCGGAAACAGGAAATCCATGGTCGAAGTCAGTTCCTGATCTGGTGGGAGAGGGACAGGTACGCACACAGTCTGCCAGTTCCTCGGCGGGGCGCCACACCCGCACGCCGGAAAAGTGGGATCCGGCCGCGGCCGGCCCATGCGGTGAGTGCAACCACGATCCCGGCGAACCAACTGCCGGGCAACCGGTTACGGACATAATCGTGGCATGACGCCCGAGGATGTGCACCACATCACGTTCACGACCGCGCCGTGGGGCCGCCGCGGCTATCGGATGGACGATGTCGACGATCTGCTCGACCATATCGCTGCGGTGCTGGCCGGGCGGGCCCCCCTCAGCGCCGAACGACTCCGGGGCGGGCTCCGGCCGGGCGGTACCTGGCTGAACCGTGGTTACGATCCCGACGAGGTGGACGCTTTCCTGCTACGGGTCCGGGCCGAACTCGGAGTCTGAACTGCCGCATCGGCCGGCGGTCAGCCCGCCCTGCGCCGCCGTCGCCGCCCCTCGGTGGTCCGATATCGAACCGGTGCGGTCTGCCGGATTCGGCGAGCCCGTCGCGTAGGCCGAGAGGGTGCCGGTCGGCAGAGCATGCAGCCGTCCCCCCGGTGGCGGGCCAAGCGTAAAGCGACAGAGCGGCGAGGGTGCACATCGTGTCGGGCCCGGTGCCGCCACGGCAACGAACCGCCTGTGCACCCAGCCCCCGCGCGGCGGTAGCCCTGCTCCCCGGGCCGCCTGTAGCGTCGCAGCCCGGCCGCCGATCGTCACGCGCACCACGCTCGCGGTATCCGCCGCGTCCGCGGCTTCGCTGCATCCGACGGCGCCCCACGTGCCGGTGACCCGCCGCGGCGATCGGCGGAGTGCTACCGGTGGTTACCGGTCGAAGAGGTCGAGTGTGGGCTGGGGTTCGCGACCGCGGACCTCGAGTGCGCCGAACGTGAGATCCGGCGGGGGTGTCAACCCGAGATGGGACCAGGCCGCTGCGGTGGCGACCCGGCCGCGCGGCGTCCGCGCCACCATCCCGGCCCGCACCAGGAACGGTTCGCATACCTCCTCGACGGTGGTGGCCTCCTCCCCGACCGCGACCGCCAGCGTGGACACACCGACCGGTCCCCCGCCGAAACCGCGGACCAGGGCGCTCAGCACCGCCCGGTCCAGCCGGTCCAGGCCGAGCACATCCACGTCGTAGACCTCCAGCGCGGCCCGGGCCACCGCGAGGGTGATCCAGCCGTCGGCGCGCACCTCGGCATAATCGCGAACCCGGCGCAGCAGCCGGTTGGCGATACGCGGCGTACCGCGGGACCGTCCGGCGATCTCCGCCGCGGCGTCGGGGTCGATATCCACCCCGAGGATCTGCGCGGACCGTTGCACGATGAGCAGCAGTTCGTCCGGTTCGTAGAAATCCATATGCCCGGTGAAACCGAACCGGTCGCGCAGCGGCCCGGTCAGTGCACCGGACCGGGTGGTGGCCCCGACCAGGGTGAACGGCGCGATCTCCAGCGGTATCGACGTCGCGCCGGGACCTTTGCCGACCACCACGTCGACCCGGAAATCCTCCATCGCCAGATACAGCATCTCCTCCGCCGGCCGCGCCATCCGGTGGATCTCGTCGATGAACAGCACATCCCCGGCCACCAGATTGCTGAGCATGGCGGCCAGATCTCCGGCCCGCTCCAGTGCCGGGCCGGAGGTGATCCGCAGCGCGGTGCCGAGTTCGCCCGCGATGATCATGGCCAGGCTGGTTTTACCGAGGCCGGGTGGGCCGGACAGCAGGATATGGTCCGGGGTGCCGCCGCGCGCCCGGGCGCCGCGGAGTACCAGCGACAGTTGTTCCCGCACCCGTGGCTGGCCGATGAAACCGTCCAGCGAGGTGGGCCGCAGTCCCGTTTCGATATCGCCGTCCGAGGGCAGGTAGCCGGCGCTGACCGGAGAATCCTCCGCTCCCGGGGAGTTGTCGTAATCCATGACTGCCTAACGATTCTCGCCGTGCAGAGCGGGCATTCGCGAAGGCCGGCGGTGGCGACGCTTCGCGACCACCGCCGTGCCCGGCGCGCTCACGTCGTATCCCCCGGACAGGCTCGGGGGCCGTCGGTGGCGACGTTTCGCTGTCTTCGCGGGGCCCGGCGCGCTCATGCCAGCATCCCGAGCGCGGCACGCAGCGCGGTCGAGTTGTCCGCGTCCGGTTGTTCGGCGAGGACCGCGTCGATCGCCGGCTCGGCTTGTTTCACCGGGAAACCGAGGCCGATCAGGGCCTCCACCACCTGTTCGCGCACCGGGGTGCGGACCGGGGCCGGCGCGATGCCCGGTGAATCCGCCGGGACCGGCACCAGGTTCACCTTGTCCCGCAGCTCCACGACCATCCGCTCGGCTCCGCGCTTCCCGATTCCGGGCACCCGGGTGAGTGCCGCGATATCACCGGCGGCCAGCGCCTTACGCAAAGTTTCGGGCTCGAGGACCGCCAGAACTGCCATGGCCAGGCGCGGGCCCACCCCGGATACGGTCTGCAGCAGGCCGAACAGATCACGAGCTTCGGTATCGGCGAACCCGTAGAGGGTCATCGAATCCTCGCGCACGATCAACGCGGTGTGCAGCCGGGCCTCTTCGCCGCGGGTGAGGGCCGCCAAAGTGGCCGGAGTGGCATTGAGCTGGTAGCCCACCCCGCCGGATTCGAGCACCACGTGATCGAGGGCGAGTTCGACAACCTCGCCGCGAATGGACGCGATCACCCGCGCACCGCCTTCCGCTGCTGTTCCAGTCGTTGGGTGTACTGCCGGCGGGCCCGTTCGGCCTGGGCCTCGGCAGCCGCCATCCGCTCGATCAGCGGCGCCCGCCAGCAATGGCAGATGGCGAGCGCCAGCGCGTCGGCGGCATCGGCGGGCTTCGGCGGCTCGGCGAGCCCGAGGATCCGGGTGACCATGGCGGTCACCTGCTTCTTGTCCGCCCCGCCGTGACCGGTCACGGCGGCCTTCACCTCACTGGGAGTATGGAACATCACCGGGATATCGCGGCGCGCGGCTGCCAGCGCGATCACTCCGCCCGCCTGCGCAGTCCCCATGGCGGTACGCACATTGTGCTGGGCGAAGACCCGCTCGATGGCCACCACCTCCGGCCGATGGGTCCGCATCCAGTCCTCGGCGGCGTCCGCGATCCGCAGCAGCCGCTGGGCCAGGTCCATTTCGGCCGGGGTCCGCACCACGTCCACGGCGAGGGCGCGCACGGTACGACCCGATCCCCCTTCGACCATGCTGATCCCGCACCGGGTGAGCCCGGGGTCGACGCCCATCACCCGCACCCGCACAACCTTTCCCAGAACGAACAGTTGTTCGAAGTCTAGTGCAGCGCGGGATTTCCGGACGACAGTGACACGGGCCCCCGCCTCCCCACCGGCGGCCCCCGGTGGGGTCAGCGAGCCAACTGACCGGAGAAGGCATCGTATGCTGCGGCGTCGAACAGCACGAAGCGCACTTCCTCGATCGCGGCAGGGCTCTCCTCTCGGACAGTGCCGACCGCGATACGCGCCGCGTCGTCCATGGGCCAGCGGTAGGCGCCGGTGGAGATCGCCGGAAACGCCACACTTCTGGCTCCCAGTTCCACGGCGACCCGCAGCGATTCGCGGTAACACGACGCCAGCAGCGGTGCCAGCTGCGCCGCGCGGTCCCCGCGGGCCGACCACACCGGGCCGACGGTGTGGATGACCCAGCGCGCCGGCAGTTCACCGGCTGTCGTTGCCACGGCCTGTCCGGTGGGTAGGCCGCGCGGGTACTCGGTCGCCCGTAGTTGCCGGCATTCGGCGAGAATCGCGGGCCCGCCGCGGCGGTGGATGGCACCGTCCACGCCGCCACCACCCAGCAGTTCGGAGTTCGCGGCATTGACCACCGCGTCGACCTGCTGTTCGGTGATATCTCCGCGTACGACCGTCACAGCCACCATGCCGTCATTGTGCAACCGCGGCCGGTATCCGGCCGGCGCGGCACACGCACCCTCATCCGATCGATACCTCGAAGGTCTGGACAGATGCGTAACTAGATGGTTACGCTTTTGCTGTGGACGAGGCAGCCGCGGCAATCGCCGACCCGATCCGGCGCGAGATCTTGACGATGCTGCGCGGTACCCGCCTCACGGCCGGCGCGATTGCCGCACAGTTCCCGATAAGCCGGCCGGCGATCAGCCGCCACCTGCGAGTGCTCCGCGACAGCGGACTCGTGCACGACGATCTGGTGGGCCGGCAACGGTACTACTCCCTGGACGCGGCGCCATTGCGGGAACTGCGCTCCTGGATCGACACACTCGACCGGCCCACCGGCTGGGAACACCGCCTGGACGCACTGACCACCGAGGTCTACCGGGCCCGCCGGGAGCACCGCGCCGAACAAGAAATGCCCGGTCGGCAGACCGCAGAACCCGATACACCCGAACACAAGGAGAATTCCGCATGACCCTCCGACCGAGCGGACGCCTGCAGAAAACACCGGACGGACAGGATCTGATCCTCACCCGCACCTACCGCGCCCCCATCACCGATGTGTGGGCAAGTATCACCGAATCCGAACGCACCGCCCGCTGGTTCGGACCGTGGAAAGGCGAAGCGGGGCCGGGCCGGACCATCCAGGTCCAGCTGGCCTACGAAGAAGAACAGCCGTGGGCCGACTTCACGATCGACGCCTGCACTCCGCCGCACCACCTCTCCCTGCGCACCGTCGACGAACACGGCAGCTGGCATCTCGAGGCCGCGCTGACCGAACGCGACGGGCAGACGGCTGGTGTTCACCCACCATCTGACAGCGCCGGAGATCGCCGGCGAAGCCGGCCCCGGCTGGGAGTACTACCTGGATATGCTCGGCAGCGCACTCATCGGCGCGGACCTTCCCGAATTCGGCGACTACTACCCCGCCATGCGGGACTACTACGTGAACGCGAGCCCGGCATGACCGGATCGCCTGTTCGCACGCGAAGTGCGCACAACGCCGCCCCGCTCTGCACGCTGCCCCGGTCTTGACGACCCAGAAAGCGTGCACGCACGAGGCTTCGGCCGGTACGGCGGAATCACCCGGAGCAGGAACCGGCCTCGGCTGCCGCCGGCACGAACACGACGATCGTGAGCGGAGACAACAGCCGACCGGCTGCCGAGGAGACCGGCCGAAGACCCTCGGCTCACGACCGAACACGAACCCGGCTGCGGTCCGACCCCGCGAGCCGGTTCGTGTAGCCGCTCAGCCCGGGCACGCTCTACCGCTGTGAACCCGAGGGCGGCCATGAGCCGAGGCTGAACCGATCGCCCCGGATCAGTCGTCCAGTTCGGCGAGGACCTCGTCGGAGAGGTCGACATTGGTGTACACGTTCTGGACATCGTCGCTGTCCTCGAGCGCGTCGACCAGTTTGAACACCTTGCGGGCACCTTCGACGTCCACCGCGACGCTCACCGACGGCTGGAAGCCGGATTCGGCGGAGTCGTAGTCGATACCGGCCGACTGCAGGGCCGAACGCACCGCGATCAGATCGCCGGGCTCGCTGATGATCTCGAACGATTCACCGAGGTCGTTGACCTCTTCGGCACCGGCATCGAGCACCGCCATCAGCACATCGTCCTCGGAGAGACCGTTCTTCTCCAGCGTGACGAGGCCCTTGCGGTGGAACAGATACGCCACCGAACCCGGATCGGCCATATTGCCGCCGTTGCGGGTCATCGCCACCCGGACCTCGCCCGCCGCCCGGTTCCGGTTGTCGGTGAGACATTCGATCAGGACCGCGACACCATTGGGGCCGTAGCCCTCGTACATGATGGTCTGCCAGTCGGCGCCGCCGGCTTCTTCACCGCCGCCACGTTTGCGTGCCCGCTCGATGTTGTCGTTGGGAACCGAGGATTTCTTCGCCTTCTGGATGGCGTCGAACAGAGTCGGGTTGCCTTCCGGATCGCCGCCACCGGTGCGGGCCGCCACCTCGATGTTCTTGATCAGCTTGGCGAACAGCTTGCCGCGCTTCGCATCGATCGCCGCCTTTTTGTGCTTGGTGGTGGCCCATTTGGAGTGGCCGCTCATTCCCTACTTCCTTCAGGTCGATGGCTGGTCTGCTGGTTCACGCTACCGGCTGGCCGGGCGGACAATTCCGTCACCCTACTCGCACGGCGGCCGGTGAGCAGCTCAGCGGTCGCGAACCAGATCGACGAACAGCCGGTGCACGCGATGGTCGCCGGTGACCTCGGGATGGAACGAGGTGGCCAGCACAGCGCCCTGGCGTACCGCCACGATCCGGCCGGCGGCAGGCCCGCTGGGCACTCGGGCCAGCACTTCGACCTCGTCACCGGCCCGTTCCACCCACGGCGCCCGGATGAACACCGCCCGCATCGGACCGCCGTCCACCCCGGCGAACTCGAGATCGGTTTCGAACGAATCGACCTGCCGGCCGAAAGCATTGCGGCGCACGGTCATATCGATACCGGACAGGTGCTGGGCATCGGGGCGGGTATCGAGTACCTCGTCGGCCAGCAGGATCATGCCGGCACACGACCCGAACGCGGGCATACCGTCGCGCAGCCGTTCCCGCACTGGTTCGAGCAGTTCGAATACCTGCAGCAGTTTGCTGATCGTGGTCGATTCCCCGCCCGGCAGTACCAGCGCGTCGACCGCGGCGAGCTCGGCCGGACGGCGCACCAGTACCGGATCGGCGCCGCACAGGTCCAGCGCCGCGACGTGCTCGCGGACATCGCCCTGCAGCGCCAGCACGCCGATGGTGGGCCGGTCGGTGGACGCCACGACATCGACATCCGGCCGGCTGTCCCGGGAAACCGCAGTATCGTTCACTCGTGCCAGCTTACGAGGCGGGCCGGTGTGCGCGTGGTCACGCCGAGCTCTGACCGGTGTTCACTTCCGCAGGTTGCGGATCAGCCCTTCCTGAACCACCGCGGCGACCAGCCGGCCGCTGCGATCGAAGATCTTCCCGCCGGTCAGCGCCCGGCCGAAACCGGCCGACGGCGAGGACTGGTCGTACAGCAGCCAATCGTCGGTGCGGAACGGGCGCAGGAACCACATGGCGTGATCCAGCGAGGCGTTCTGTGTGGGTTCGTCGGGATGCGTGACCTTCGACGAACCGAGCAGCGTCATATCGCTCATATAGGCGAGCGTGCACACATGGAACAGCGGATCGTCGGGCAGTGGATGCCGGTACCGGAACCACACCTGCTGCGGTGACACCACACCGGGGCGCTGGGTCACCTGCTCCTGCGGGACCGGCCGGATATCCCAGTGCTCCCATTCCCGCATCGCCCACAGGCGCTCGGGATCCATGGAGGTCTCGGCGTCGGGGAGATCGTCGGGCGGTGCCACATCGGCCATCTCGTCTTGGTGCGAAGGACCCTCGTCACCGATATGGAAGGACGCGGACATGGTGAATATCGCGTCCCCGTCCTGGACACCGGTGACCCGGCGGGTGCAGAAGGAACGGCCGTCCCGGATTCGGTCCACCATGTAGACCGTGGGTGCTTCCGGGTTTCCGGGACGGAGAAAGTAGCCGTGTAGCGAATGCACCTGGAACCGCGGCTCCACCGTGCGCACCGCCGAGACCAGCGCCTGACCCGCCACCTGCCCGCCGAAGGTGCGGGGGAGCTGGGTCTTGGGGAACGCGCCGCGAAAGATATCGCGTTCGAGGCGTTCGAGCTCCAATGCCTCTTCGATAGTCGCCATTCGCTGAGATTAGCCCGAAGAGCCTTATTTCCCATGATTCACCGGCGGGTAATCCCGGTCACCGCCCGCACCGCCGGACCTGCTCTGATGAACCGATGCCGCGTTTCACCCCGATCACTCAGGACGCGCTCGCCGAGCAGGTCGCCCGGCGGTTACGCGATACCGGCGGGCAACTGGTCGCGGTCGACGGCGCCGATGCCGCGCACCCGGTTGCGTTCGCCCGGCTGACTGCCGGTCGCCTCCGCGCCGACGGCGTTCCCGCCGAAACGGTTTCGCTGCACGATTTCGTCCGGCCCGCCTCGCTGCGCATGGAATTCGGCCGGGACGACATCGCCTACCGGACCGGCTGGTTCGACTATGCGGCGCTGCGGCGGGAAGTCCTCGACCCGTTGCGCACGGAGAGGCAGTGGCTGCCCGCGCTCTGGGACGAAGCGGCCGACCGCTCCGCCCGCGCGGTCCGCCGCCGCGCTCGCCCGGGCACCGTGGTGTTCGTCGCGGGCCCGATGCTGCTGGGCCGCGACCTCCCTTTCGACCTCACTGTCCGGCTCGATCTCAGCCCGGCCGCGCTCAGCCGCGGCACACCGGCAGCGGATGTATGGACCGTCCCCGCACTCCTGGCCCACGACCGCGAACACCCCGACCCTCCGGACTATTTCGTCCGCTGGGACCACCCGGACCGTCCGGCCCTGCGCACAAGCTCCAGCTGAGCGAAATGGTGTCGGCGTTCTTCGGGTTCGACAAAGCCGTGTTCGGCAAGAACACCGGAAACCTCGATCTCGCCACGCGTGAGCTGATCGCGGTCGGGGTCGCGGTGACCACGCAATGCCCGTTCTGCATATCGCCGAAGCGGTCATGGTCGCCGCCGCCCTGCACGCCGGCGGCGGCATCACCCACAGATGGAAGGCGATGAAGAGCATCGCCGAGAACGAGTAGGCCACGCCCTCACGCCGGAATCCCGAGGCGAGGGCATGACAGCGCGACCCGCTACCAGCCGCGTTCGGCCAGCCGGTGCGGCTGGGCGATGTCCTCCACGTTGATACCGACCATCGCCTCGCCGAGACCGCGGGAGACCTTGGCCAGCACATCGGGGTCGTCGTAGAAGGTGGTGGCCTTCACGATGGCGCTCGCGCGCTGTTCGGGGTTGCCGGATTTGAAGATGCCCGAGCCCACGAACACACCCTCGGCGCCGAGCTGCATCATCATCGCGGCATCGGCGGGGGTGGCGATACCGCCCGCGGTGAACAGCACCACCGGCAGCTTCCCGGTTTCGGCGACTTCGCGAACCAGCTCGTAGGGCGCCTGCAGTTCCTTGGCGGCGACGTAGAGTTCGTCGGCCGGCAGCGCGCCCAACCGGGCGATCTGCTGGCGGATCTGACGCATATGAGTGGTCGCGTTGGAGACATCGCCGGTACCGGCCTCGCCCTTGGAGCGGATCATGGCCGCACCCTCGGTGATCCGGCGCAGCGCCTCACCGAGGTTGGTGGCACCGCAGACGAACGGCACGGTGAACTGCCATTTGTCGATGTGATTGGCGTAATCGGCGGGGGTGAGGACCTCGGATTCGTCGATGTAATCGACCCCGAGGCTCTGCAGGACCTGCGCCTCGACGAAATGCCCGATCCGGGCCTTGGCCATCACCGGGATGGATACGGCCTCGATGATCCCGTCGATCATGTCGGGATCGCTCATCCGGGAGACGCCGCCCTGGGCACGGATATCGGCGGGCACCCGTTCGAGCGCCATCACCGCGACGGCGCCGGCGTCCTCGGCGATCTTGGCCTGGTCCGGGGTGACCACATCCATGATCACCCCGCCCTTGAGCATCTCGGCCATACCGCGCTTCACCCGGGCGGTACCGGCCTCGCGGGTCGCTTCGGTGGTCTGGGCGGTCTCGGGCGTGGTCACGGCAGCTCCTGTGTCCGGTGCAGGGAAATCGTCGATGAACACCACGATTCTAGGGGCGCCCCGAAACGGCCTTCATATCCAGTTTGCGCGCACTGGACTGATCACGACCTGCTGTTATGCGCACCACCCGGAAAACTGGACCGGATAAAACACCGCCGGGCCGGTGCGACACCGGCCCGGCGGGGCATGGAAAACCGACTCAGATCGGGTTGACCACCAGCAGCTTCGCCCAGTACTCAGCGGCGCTGGGTCCGAGAATCGGCAACAGGTAATCGAACAGGATGTAGGACACTTCTTCACCTCCACACACCGAATCGACACAACCTCGGTGCGTCAAACTGCGCTGACGTTATCACGCCGAGTGAAACCCGTCACAGTACTGCGTGCGCGCGGGTCCGGGAGTGTCCGGGTCAACGGATGGAGCGGACTTCCGGGTCGGTATCCGCATCGGCGGCCCGAGCGGCTTCGGGAAGCAACTCGTCGAGGTGGTACGGGTACACCGTTTCCCCGGCGGCGTCCAGGGCCCGGATATCGGCCGGACCGCACCAGCGGCTGCCGGTGATCGAACGCTGTTCGACATAGGTCAGGTCGGTGGCTTCGGGCGCGAACTCGGTGACCCGCAGGGCGAAGAAGAGTTCTTCGGAGCGGATCAGGTCGCCGTTGAACGGGAAGACCGCCACCCTGCGCCACAGGGGGCCGCGGAGAGCGGCCGGATCGGCCGTGTAGCCGGTTTCCTCGTGGAGTTCGCGGACCGCCGCCGCCCGCAGGCTCTCCCCCGGTTCCACACCGCCGCCGACGGTGAACCAGAACGACACCTCCGGGAGCATCGGGTCGTGGCCGCGCATGAGCAGGATCCGGTCCTGCTCATCCAGGATCGCGACCCGCGCCGAGACCCGGGTGGTGTCGACGTCCAGGCCGGTCGCGGCCGCCGGGGTGGCACGTTCCGCGATCTCGAAGTAGGTGGGCATCGGCGCGGTACCGCCCAGGCGCAGCCAGCGCACCGGACGGCGTGTGCGCAGTGCCAGGGTGTCGCGGACGGCGTCGTTGTGGAACCGGCGGGCTATCAGCACGCGGGCTTCGGCGTCGGCGAGTTCGGCGACCTGCTGAGGGGGCAGCCCGGCGATATCCACGGCCGACAGGGTGACGGCCAGCTGGTTCTCCACCGCTTCGCGGTCGTCACGTCCGGTGCGTTCGGCCCGGTCGGCGAGGACGGTCAGACGGCGGGCGAGTTCGGCGGGTTTCGGGTCTGCGCCGGGGTCGGGCAGGGCGGGACCGGACAGCGAGACCGCGACCGCGCGCGCCACCACGGCCCGGCGCGCCAGTGCCCCGTCGAGCGCGTGCCAGGCGAGATCGGTGCGCACATGGAGCCGGTCCAGGCGGTTCGCCGTGGAGTAGGCCCAGACACCCAGCGCCACGACGAGCCCGGCGATCAGCGCGAGAACCAGGACGGTGGTCGCGGAGAAGGTGATCATTCGGCCACCCGGACCCGCAGATCGCCGACCACCACGGTTTCGTAGACCCGCAGGATCTGTTCGGCCACCACCGGCCAGTCGTAGGACCCGACCACCTGGGTCGCGGTACGCACCAGATCCGCCCGGCGGGAATCGTCGGTGAGCAGCTCGTCGAGCGCACCGGCCAGCGCGGTGGAATCACCGGTCGGAATCAGCACACCGGCCGTACCGTCGCGCAGGACTCGCCGGAACGCGTCCAGTTCGCTGGCGATCACCGCGGTCCCGGCAGCCATGGCCTCGATCAGGATGATGCCGAAACTCTCCCCGCCCAGGTTCGGCGCCACGTAGACATCCGCGCTCCGCATGGCCGAAGCCTTCTCGGTATCGGTCACCTGTCCGAGAAAGCGCAGATGCCGGGCCAGCGGTCCGGCCTCCCGGCGCAGCCGGGCCTCGTCACCGCGGCCCACGACGAGGATCTCGACATCGGGGTGGCGGGCGACCAGGGCCGGTAGTGCGCCCAGCAGAACCTGCATTCCCTTGCGGGGTTCGTCGTAGCGACCGAGGAACAGGACGGTCCGCCCGGGTCGCGGATAACCGGGCAGCAGCGGTGCCCGGCTGAATGCCTGCACATCGACGCCGTTCGGGATCTCCACCGCATCCGAGCCGAGCGCCTCGACCTGCCAGCGCCGGGCCAGTTCCGAAACCGCGATCCGCCCACTGATTTTCTCGTGATACGGCCGCAGTACACCCTGGAAGGTGGCGAGTAACAGCGATTTCGTGGTGGAGGTGTGGAAGGTGGCCACGATGGGCCCCTCGGCCACCTTCAGGGCCAGCATCGACAGGCTCGGCGCGTTCGGTTCGTGGATATGCAACACATCGAAATCGTTGCCCTCGATCCATTTCCGGATCCGCGTATATGCCGTGGGCCCGAACGACAACCGGGCCACCGACCCGTTGTACGGGATGGCGACGGCACGTCCGGCCGACACCACGAAATCGGGAAGCTCGGTACTGTCCGACGCGGGCGCCAGCACGCTCACCTTGTGCCCGCGCTCCCGGAAAACCTGCGCCAGTTCCACCACATGCGCCTGGACGCCCCCCGGAACATCGAACGAATAGGGGCAGACCATGCCGATCTTCATCGGGCGAAATCTTCCTCGGAGCCGACCGGCCTGCTACCGCGCCGCGCCTGTTCGGCGGCGATCCGGTCCAGCCGCACCTCGGACAGATCCGTTTCCCACAGCGGCTGCAACATATGCCAGTCGGCAGGGTGGTCGGCGATGCCGGCGGCGAAACAATCGGCCAGCGCCTGGGTCGCGGCGTCGACGCCACCGGATACATCGAGTGGTTCCTGTGTGCGCACCATCCAGCCTTCGCGGCCGGTGTCGTCGACGGTGAACCAGACGTGCACCGGCATCAGCGCGGCACCGGTTTCGATCGCGAGTTTCGCTGCCCCCGCGGGCATCCAGGTGCGTTCGCCGAAGAAGGTCACCGGGACCCCGCGCCCGGTCAGGTCGCGCTCCCCCATCAGGCACACCACTTTGTTCGCGCGGAGTCGTTCGGCCAGCGCGCCGAACGGGGGTTGTTCGCCGCCGGTCAGCGGGAACACCTCGAATCCGAGGCTTTCCCGGTAGGCGACGAAGCGCTCGAACAACGATTCCGGTTTCAGCCGTTCGGCGACGGTGGTGAAGGTTCCGTAGTTCTGCACCAGCCAGGTCCCGGCCATATCCCAGTTCCCCGAATGCGGCAGGACGAACACCACACCCCGGCCGCGGGCCAGCGCGGCATCGAGATGCTCGAGGCCCTCGACGACGACCCGGCCGGATTCCACCAGATCCCGGTGATCCATGGCCGGTAACCGGAACGCTTCCCGCCAGTACCGGGCATAGGAACGCATACTCGCCCGGACGAGTTCGCCGGGCACCGCTTCGGGCGTGGTCCCGAGCACGCGGGCGAGATTGCGCCGCAACTGCGCGGGCCCGCCGTTACGAGCCGCGAAATCGGCGCCGCGGTCGAACACTGTGCGCGCTACGGATTCGGGCAGGGCCCGCACCAGGCGCCAGCCGGCGGCATACCCGCGGTCACTCAGATTTGCCCGCCACCCGCTCACGACGGCTGCTCCGTTCCCGAATTAGATGCGCCCAGGATCTCGCGGGCACCCGGCGAATTACGCACCGCCAGCACCCGCTGGGCCACGGTGACGATACTGAGCACGGCCAGAATCCACATGGCCACATGTACCGCCCAGGTCAGCCATTCGATCCCCCAGTAGCCGCCGATACCGGTCAGCCCGGCCCCGACGAGCACGATCACCAGGCGGTCCGGCCGCTCGATGAGCCCGCCGTCGGCGGACAGGCCACTGGCCTCGGCACGCGCCTTCGCATAGGAAATGACCTGCGAGGTCACCAGCACCACCAGGGTGGCGACGAACAGCGGTTTGCTCTGCTCGTGGTACACCGCCCACCAGGCCAGACCCCCGAAGATCGCGCCGTCGGCCACCCGATCGCAGGTGGCGTCGAGGACGGCGCCGTAGCGGGTACCGCCGCCACGCGCCCGGGCCATCGCGCCATCGAGCATGTCGAACATGACGAACAGCCAGATCACCATGGTCCCCCAGAACAGGTGCCCGGTGGGGAACAGCGTGACAGCGGCCGCGATCGACGCAGCGGTGCCGATCAGCGTGACGGCGTCCGGGGTCAGCCCGGTACTCACCAGCGCCTTCCCCAGCGGCGCGGTGGCCTTGGCGAAGGTCGCCCGCCCGAAGATGCTCAGCACCTACGCCCCCAGCTGTTCATCTACGCCTCCGCCCAGGCCGCGGCCAGCAAGGCCCGGGTTTCGCGGAGCAATTGCGGCATAACCTTCGCTCCACCGATCACGGTGATGAAATTGGCGTCCCCACCCCAGCGGGGCACGATGTGCTGATGCAGGTGGTCGGCGAGCGAACCACCGGCGACCCCGCCCAGGTTGAGCCCCACATTGAAACCGTGCGGCCGCGACACCTTCTTCATCGTCCGGATGGCGCGCTGGGTGAACTCCATCAGCTCCGCGGCCTCGGCGGCGGTGAGATCCTCGAGATTCGCCACCCGCCGATACGGCACCACCATCATGTGCCCGGGGTTGTAGGGGTACAGGTTCAGCACCGCGTACACCTGTTCACCGCGGGCCACGACCAGCCCGTCCTCATCGGACATCGTGGGGATATCGGTGAAGGGATGACCGGTCGCGCCCTTGGGCGCCGACGTGGCGGCCTCCGCGATATAGGACATCCGGTACGGCGTCCACAACCGCTGCAACCGGTCCGGTTCGCCCGCACCGCGGTCCACGATCTCCTCGGCCCGCTCGGCCGCAGCGGTTTCCGATCCGGTCAGACCGTCCGGCACCGTGCGCTCACTCATAATCCATACCCTTTCCCCGCCCGGGCGGACCCGGTATCACTCGGGCGCACCGCCCGCACCGTCCACCAGTGGACGTACCGATTCCGCGGTGGGTGAGGTGTTGTCCCGGCGATGCACCCAGTCCACGACCAGTCGTACCGCATCGGCCACCGGCACCCCGTTGACCTGGGTTCCGTCGCGGAACCGGAAGCTCACCGCATCCGCTTCCACATCCCGCGCGCCGGCCAGCAGCATGAACGGCACCTTTTGCGCGGTGTGGTTGAAGATCTTCTTCTGCATCCGGTCGTCACCGCGGTCCACCTCCGCGCGGACACCGGCCGACCGCAGCTGCGCGACCACACCGTCGAGATGTTCGACGAAGGTATCGGCGACCGGGATCCCGACCACCTGCGCCGGCGCCAGCCAGGCCGGGAACGCGCCCGCGTAGTGCTCGGTGAGTACACCGAAGAAGCGTTCGATCGACCCGAACAGCGCGCGGTGGATCATCACCGGCTGCTTCTTGGTGCCGTCGGAGGCGGTGTATTCGAGGTCGAACAAGCCGGGTTCGAAGAAGTCGAGCTGGATGGTCGACATCTGCCAGTTGCGGCCCAGCGCATCCCGGGTCTGCACCGAGATCTTCGGGCCGTAGAACGCGGCGCCGCCCGGATCGGGGACGAGTTCCAGCCCGGAGGCCTCACCGACCTGGCGCAGGGTCGCGGTGGCCTCGTCCCACAGCTCGTCGGAGCCGACGTACTTCTCCGGGTCCTTGGTGGACAGTTCCAGGTAGAAATCGTCGAGGCCGTAGGCCTTCAGCAGGTCGAGCACGAACCGCAGGGTGCCGGTCAGTTCCTCGACGACCTGTTCCTGGGTGCAGTAGATATGTGCATCGTCCTGGGTGAAGCCGCGGGCCCGGGTCAGGCCGTGCACCACACCGGACTTTTCGTACCGGTACACCGAACCGAATTCGAACAACCGCAGCGGCAGTTCCCGATACGACCGGCCCCGCGACCGGTAGATCAGGTTGTGCATCGGGCAGTTCATCGGTTTGAGGTAGTAGTCCTGGCCCGGTTTCCGGACGGTGCCGTCCTCGTTCAGCTCGGCGTCCAGATGCATGGGCGGGTACATGCCCTCGGCGTACCACTCGAGGTGCTTGGAGGTCTCGAACAGATGCGCCTTGGTGATATGCGGGGTGTTGACGAACTCGTAGCCCGCTTCGACATGCTGCCGCCGCGAGTAGTCCTCCATCTCCTTGCGGATGATGCCGCCCTTCGGATGGAACACCGGCAGGCCCGAACCCAGCTCGTCGGGGAACGAGAAAAGATCCAGTTCCGCACCGAGTTTGCGGTGATCGCGCTTCTCGGCCTCGGCGAGCAGGGTCAGGTATTCGTCCTGCGCCTCCGCCGATTCCCAGGCGGTGCCGTAGATGCGCTGCAGGCCTTCACGGTTCTGGTCGCCGCGCCAGTAGGCGGCGGAACTGCGGGTCAGTTTGAAGGCCGGAATGAACTTGGTGGTGGGGATATGCGGACCGCGGCACAGATCGCCCCAGATACGTTCGCCGCTGCGCGGGTCGAGATTGTCGTAGATGGTCAGCTCGTTACCGCCGACCTCCATGATCTCCGGATCGTCGATCCCGGATTTGTCCCCGATCAGTTCGAGTTTGAACGGCTCCTTCGCCAGTTCGATACGCGCCTGATCCACCTCGACCACACGCCGGGAGAAGCGCTGCGCACCCTTGACGATCTTCTTCATCCGGGTCTCCAGCTTCGCCAGATCCTCGGGAGTGAAGGGGCGGTCGACCCGGAAGTCGTAGTAGAAGCCGTCCTTGATGGGCGGTCCGATGCCCAGCACCGCCTCGGGGAACTCCCGCTGCACCGCCTGGGCGAGCACATGCGCGGCCGAATGCCGGATCACACTGCGGCCGTCTTCGGTATTCGCGGCGACCGGGACGACTTCGGTATCGAGTTCCGGAGCCCAGGACAGATCCTTCAGATCACCCGCGGCATCCCGGACGACCACCACGGACTCCGGGCCCTTGGTCGGCAAACCCGCCTCGCGAACCGCGGCGCCCGCCGTAGTCCCGGCCGGCACCCGGACGGGGGTGACTGGGCTGCGGGGGGCTGTGGTGGTCACGGTGGCGCTCTCCTCGGGTTTCCGCGGCCGGATCCGCTCCGGCTCGCTCGGCTTCGGACGGACCGCCATTCCCGGCTACCCGGTGCGGTGACGGCTCGTCCGTCGATCGGTAGCCGGGGCAGTGCCCGGCCGCGACCATGCTATCGGGACACACCCGGACGCGTGTCGATGGACCGGGCGGGACACCCTGCACGGCCCCCGCACAGTCACGATATTCGCGGTGGGTCCTTGTCGTCGGCGGCCGCGTCCCGGTGCCGTGGGGCTCGGGACTTCGGCTTCGCCCACACGCCCCGAGCGCTTCCGGCGGGCCGCGCCGTAAGAACCCGATCTCAGCGAGCACGGTCCCGGCTACACGCGTCTGCCAACCGGTTCGCCGCGCTCCCCGACGCCGCCCACGGGCCGCGGTTGCGCCGCTCCGTGTCACGAGCACGGCTCGGTACCGAGAGCACGCTGCTCGGTGTCAGGAGTGCCGTGTGTAGTCCGCGAGCAGGGCTGCACGTTCGGCGGGCGGGCGTTTGGGGCAGCTGACGCATTTTTCGCAGCGCGGGGCCTCGTAGACGAGACAACACGACGCGCGGCGCACGAAAGTCCGGCCCGCGATATCGACGAACCGCGGCGCAGGCAGGGCGGGCCCGAGTTCAGCGGCCAGCCGCTGCCCGATCTCGGGTGCCCGCGCGTCGACCGCCCAACTGGCTACGACATCGGTGACGACGGCCCACAGCGCCGGCGCCCGCACTCCGGAGACAGCGGCGAGCCGATCGATCACTGTGGCGAGAGTGGCGCGCAGTGCCCCCGGGACGTCACCGAATTCCGGCGATACCTGGTCGCACACCCTGGTTTGCCCGGCCGTACCGCACGGCTGGGCGGCATGCACCGTCGCCGTGCTCCTTCCGGAGTCAGGGCCGTCGCTATTCCCCGCCGCCGGTCTGTCATCGCCGGCGGCGCGGTTACGCGGAGTGCGCGTTCCAGCGGTCCGCCGATGCTTCGAGCGCAAGGCATCGGCATCGGCATCGGCATCGAGGATTCGCACCTTCTCGACCGTGCCGTCGGGGCGTAACGACAGTTCCAGCCGGTTCAGCGCGGGCGGCGCGATCGGCGTATCCCGGACCAGTGCCCGTACCACCGGTTCGACCAGCGCCGAGGCAGTCATACACCACCACAGCGTGGCGCCCACCCGCATCGAATCGGTACGCCAGGACGCGTTGAGGTCGGCGATCCGGGCCGCCAGCCACGTTTCGTCCGCCAGCATCTGCCCCGGCGCCGCTTTCACGACATCAGAGGACTGTGCAACCACTGCCATTCGACTCCGATCCAGCCGCCGACCAATCCGAACGTGCCGAGTATCCACAGTGTGGCCACGACCACCGCGCAGGTCGCCAGGAACGCCAGTACCTGCATCAACGGACCGCGGGAGATATACCAGGCCATACCGCGCCGGTACTTGTCCCGCAACCAGACCAGCGCGTGCCGCGCCACCGCGAACTCGGTGGCGAGGATGCCGATACCGGCGAAGACCAGTGCCCATCCGGGCCCGGGGAACGGAATGGTGATCACCCCGACGACGAACACCACCGTGCCGACCACGGCCACCCCGACCCGGTAGACCAGCTCGAGCGTGGGCCGCCCGGCGATCCGCCCACGGAAGGCACGCCAGAAGGCGGGTCCCGACTGCTCCGGCCCGCCGTCATCTCCCACAGCCGACTCGGTCCCCGGTGTCGACGCGACCTCGGCGCTCCCGGCGCCCCGCCCGACCGCAGTCTCGGAAGAGTTCTCCACGGAACCAGCCTACGAGGCCTCCCACCCCGATCCCCAACTCGGAGTAGCGGCCCCGTACCAACTCGGCAACCATCGGGTTCTGCCCTCCACCGACCGAACCCGCACCAGCCTCGCCGGTCACCGCCACCAGCGAAACGAACCAGCCGAGGTTCGGTCTGTCCGTGCCGGGCCACAGCACGAAGGTTCGGCCTGTCCACCGGGCCGTAACCCCGCGACGCCGGATACGCCGAGCTGTACGGCAGCCAGGCCTCAGCGCTCGGATGCGCTGGAAACCCTTAGCGCGTGGGTACGCCGGGACCACAGCACCGCTGTGAGCCGACCGTTGGTCGATGGCGCGGCGTAGATGCGGAGCGCCGCGCCCCGCCTTCCCCCGGTCGGTCCCCGGAAACCGGGGCAGTCTTCCGGGCTCACGGACGCCGGGACCTTCTCCGCTGTGTGGAAAGATCCCGGCCTCACCGTGTTGCCGAATACTACTTCCCGGCCGATGCCGGTTCGCGATGTAACTGTTCGAGCACACCGTCGTTCTCGATCGGCGCGATCCCGTCCACACGGACCTCGATGAGGCGGGCGCTGGCGATATCGAAGAACAGCCCGGAAACGGCGACCCCGCGTTCCTCGACGGCGCGGCGGACCGACGGATGCCGGTGCAGGTTCTCCAGCTGAACGGCGATGTTGACCATGCTCAGCTGCTCCACCGGTCCGAAGCCGGCGGCTTCGGCGGCCCGGCCGACCGGGTGGCCGGCGTGGTAGCGGGCCAGGCTGGGCTGCCCGTGTTCGAGCCAGTTGTCGATTCCGGGGCCGGCGGATTCACCCGAGTGCAGGGCATTCATCGCACCGCAGGACGAGTGCCCGCACACCACCACCGAGCGGACGTTGAGTTTCTCGAGCGCGAAGACGAGGGCGGCTTCGACGGAAGCGTCCCCGTGTTGGGGTACCAGGTTGCCGACGTTGCGCACGGTGAACAGGTCGCCCGGACCACTGTTGGTGATCACATTGGGCACGATCCGGGAGTCGGAGCAGGTGAGGAAGAACGAGTCGGGGTCCTGCCCGTCGCGGAGTTCGTCCAGGTGTGGCCGCATCAGGTGCGCGTGGCCGCGGTGGTAGGCGGCGATACCGGTGACCAGTGGATCATCGTGGTCACCGGCCCCCGCCGATCCGCTGCGATCGACCCGCCACGGCCCGAGGACGTCGTCGAGGACCACCCGGCCGAGGCTGCGCGACGGCGGTGCCGCCTCGGCACGCGCCATCCGCGCTTCCCCGATTTCGACGAAGTCGACTGTGCCACCGTTGCTCTCGTGCTGGCGGGCCCAGTCGGTGATGGCGTCGTAGGCGGCGTGGTCGAGGAAGTCGACGGTCATCTCCACGGTGACCGCAACGCCCTGCGGCACCTTCGCGAATGTGGTGGACAGTTTCGGCAGCGACAGGAAGGTGCAGGAGCCGTCGATCCGGATGAGCCAGCGGTCGGTGCCGCCGAGCGGTTCGACGGTGACTGCGACCCGTACGACGCGCCAGATCAGCAGCGCGAAGGCCAGCGCCAGACCGATGAGCACGCCCTCGAGCAGGTTCAGGAAGACCACCGCCAGCAGCGTGACCGCGTAGACGAGCAGATCGCCGGTGCGGTGGGCGAGCCGGATATGGGCCAGTTTCACCAGCTGCACGCCGATGACGATCAGCAGACCGGCGAGTGCGGCCAGCGGGATCTGTTCCACGAGCGAGACCAGGACCACCGAGAAGACGAGCAGCCAGACACCGTGCAGTACGGCCGAGGCACGGCTGCGCGCACCGGCAGCGACGTTGGTGGAACTACGGACGATGACACCGGTGACGGGCAGACCACCGAGCAGGCCGGACAGGACGTTCGCCGACCCCTGGCCGATCATCTCGCGATCGAAATCGGCGCGCGGGCCGGTATGCATCTTATCGATGGCGACGGCCGACAGCAGGCTCTCCACGCTCGCGATGAGGGCGAAGGTCAGGATCATCACCACGATCGCGGCCCAGTCGCTGCGGGGCAGTTCGGGCAGGCCGATCGCGTCGAACAGCGACCCGTCGATGGTGACCCGTTTGACGTCCATGGACAGCACCAGCGACAGCACAGTGGCCGCGACGATCGCGGCCAGCGCACCGGGAACGACCCGGACCCGTTGGGGCAGGTATTTCCAGCCGAGCATGATGGCGATGACTATCAGGCCGAGCAGTGTGGCGGGCCCGTGCAGCGAAAGCAGTTGGGCGGGAAGGTCGGTGAGGTTGTTCCAGGCGGTGCTGTTGGATTCGCCGCCCAGCAGTACATGCAACTGTTGCAGCGCGATGGTGATACCGATACCCGCGAGCATCGCGTGCACCACCACCGGGGCCACGGCCAGTGCCGCGCGGGCGATCCGGCTCAGCCCGAAGACGATCTGCAGGACACCGGCGGCGACAACGATGAAACAGGTTACTTTCCAGCCGAATTGATGGATCGATTCGGCGACGATCACGGTGAGGCCCGCGGCCGGACCGCTCACCTGCAGCGCGGAGCCGCCGAGGGAACCGGCGACGATACCGCCGATCACGGCGGCGATGAGTCCGGCGGCCACGGGGGCGCCGGAGGCGATCGCGATACCCAGCGAAAGCGGCAGCGCGACAAGAAACACCACGATCGAGGCCGGTACGTCATGGCGCAGGATCGAGGTGATGCGGGGGGATCTGAAACGGGTGCCGGATCCGGCGGGCGGCGGGCCCTCCGGATCCGGACCAGGTTGTGTACCAGGTGGATTCGAGCTTTTGGTTGCCATCGCTCTCCTTCGCCGACTCGGCCGGAGCCGAGGTCGGTTGACGATCAATATGTCCAGTTGGGCACTGACCGCGAACCGGCATCTCGCGGTGAAGTAGGTCCCGGCACAGCAACGGGCCGAGACTTAAACCGTAGCCACGGTAATGGTAAAGACTTAGCAAAGCCTGAGAGGGCGCCTCCACTGCTGGTGATATCTCACCGAACCACATCGTCCGATCGCTTCCGAACCCGAGTACCGCCGAAAACACTTGCAGAGCAGGAGATTATGAGTTGACGAACATAATCTGCACGGATGGCCGGAACCCGGTGGCCATCGCGCGGCGCAACTGTTCGTCAACTCCTCTTATAGTAAAGAACTACCCAAGCTTGGCAATAGATGTGGCGTGTCGAAAATGACAATCGCTGCAAAATCGCAACGTGTCACGGCGAGTCATGGTCGTGGCGCCCTCGCGCCCCGAGCACGGCGAGCAGCGCCGGCCGGTCCACCTTGCCGCGGGGCGTCCGCGGGAGTGCGTCGAGCACTTGAATCCGCACCGGCACACTCGGACCCGGCAGTACCGCGCGCAATCGCCGGCGTATCTCGGCCGGATCCGGTGCCCGCCGGTCCACGGCCACCGCGGCCACCGGTACCTGCCCCCAGCGGTCGTCCGCGACGCCGAGACAGGCGGCCTCGGTGATACCGGGAATCGCCGTCAGAGCGGCCTCCACTGCCGCCGGTTCCACATTCAGACCCCCTCGGATGAACATCTCGCTGTCCCGGCCGAACAACCGCAGCCGCCGGCCGTCCAGGGCACCGCGATCCCCCACCGAGACCCACCCGTTCACCGGGCCGTCCACGACACCGGCCGTGGTGAGATAACCCCGGAAAACCATATCGCTGCGCACGAACACCCGGCCGTCGCGAATCTCCACCTCGACCCCATCGAACAACTCCCCCGCCGAATATTCGTCGCCGGGCCCGGCTCCACTGTCCACGTCCCCGCCGCAGGCGGCGCCGGCGTCGCCGGTTCCGTTCGCGCTGCGTTCGCGGACTGCGGGCGTGCCGTACTCATCGGCTCCGCCCAGACCCCGGTCGAACGAGACAAAGCTGAGTTCGGAGGCACCGTAGAAATGGGTGATCGTCGCATTCGGCAACACTTCCCGCATGGCGGCCCGCCCATTCCGGGGCCACCGTGCCGCCGAGGACAGCACTTCCCGCACATCGCGGTACGGCCCGCTCGCCGAACGTACGACATCCCAGGCGAGGGTCGGCACCGAATACAGGTGGGTCGCGCCGTCGGCGAGCGCGTCCGGGGCCGGCCGCAGATCGACTGTCGCGCCGCGAGTCAGGGCGTGCAGGGCACCGTAGAGGAAATGGGTATGGTCCAGGACCCCGGGCACCGCGACCGTATCGCCCGGCCCGATGGAGAACGTCCGGTCGGATCGGTTCAAGGTGGCCGCCCAGGACGCCTGATCCCGGACGAAGAGTTTCGGCTCACCGGTGGTTCCGGAGGTGACCCCCACCAGCAGCTCGGAGTCGGGCCCGGCACGGCCGCCCGCCCCGTCACTCTCCAGTCCGGCGGCGGTGCGCGGAACACCGCCGAATCCCATTCGCCGCAAGCGCCGATGTTGCGCGGCCACAGCCACCAACGCGCCGGGTCGGGTCACAGTGAGCACCCGCTGTAGCTGATCCGGAGTCAGATACCGGTGCAGCAGCACTACACAGACTCCGGCCCGCATCGCTGCCACCACCGTGATCAGCGAGTCGATATCCGATGTCGGCAACACCGCGACCCGCCGCATACCGGCCAGCCCCGCGGCGACCCGGCAGACTCGAGTCCAGAATTCGGCGTAGTCGACGCCCGCGTCCGCGGTGCGCACGGCCGGCCGGGACCGCGCCTGGCGCGCGATCCGATCGGCGAGCAGTTCATCGACGTCCCGTCGGCGGCACGGCCGGGCCTGCACGCTACCTTCATCAGTCATCGTCGACCCCGCGTGCCGCGAGCGCATCTCCCATCGCGTCGGCGGTCCGCAACGAGCGCACCAGCACGGGGGTGACCAGCGCGGTCATCGACCATTGCAGGCCCCGGGCCCGCCGCGCTTCGGCGACATCCCGCACGATCGTCGCCAGTAGCGGAACGCAGCGGATCGCCAGTGCCAGCAGTAAACCGATCCGGTCCGGATCCACCCCGACCCGCCGCAACGGCCCCAGCACCCGCGTGACCGCGTCCAGCATGTCGGTGACCCGGGTGGTGAGCGTGACCAGCGCGGCCAGCGCCACCGACAACAGCAGCAATCCGCACACCACGATCGCCCGCGTCGGCGAGGTGGTCAGCACCTGGAAGACCGCGATGATCGCCAGCATCCACACCATCGGGCGCAACTGTTCCAGGACGATGCGCCACGGGATCCGGGCCAGGGCGAACAGTCCCACCGCTACCAGGGCGGCCACACCCAGGTGTAGCGGGGTGCGCACGAACACCGTCGCCGCGGTGATGAGTCCCAGCAGCAGCGCCAGTTTCCTCCCCGCCGGTGTGCGGTGCACCGGCGAATCACCGGGCCGGTAGAGCCCGATCACTCGACCAGCTCCCGATAAGCCGGGAGCGCGGCGGCGGGATCGCCGTCGAAGGCAACCGCGCCGTCGTCGATGACGATCACCCGGTCGAAACCGGCCAGTAGCGACAGCTGATGGGTCACCACGATCACCTGCTGATCGACGGCGTCCAGCGCTTCGGCGATGATCCGGGCATTGCGCAGATCCAGCAGGGTGGTGGGTTCGTCGGCGACGATCACCTGCGGCCGGCGGATCAATACCGCCCCGAGGGCGAGCAACTGTTTCTGCCCACCGGAGAGCAGATGCGACGGATGCTCGGCATGTCCCGCGAGCCCGAACCGGTCGAGGATCTCGGCCACCCGCGCGGCGACCTCCGTTTTGGCCAGACCGCTGCGGCGCAGCGAGAACGCCAGATCCTCGGCGACCGTGGGCATGACGATCTGGGTATCGGGGTCGGTGAACACGAACCCGACCTTGCGCCGGACCTTCGCCCCTTTGCGGGCAGTGTCGACCCCGTCCACGGTCACGGTGCCGGAGGTCGGGGTGAGCAGGCCGTTGATCATGCGGGCCAGAGTCGATTTCCCCGATCCGTTCGCGCCGACGATCCCGACCCGCCGCTCCTCGATCCGCAAGTCGATACCCCGCAACACCTGCCGCTCACCGAACGAATGGTGCACCGAGTCGAAAACGATCTCACTCACGCCGCACGCTCCACCAGCATCGCGACTCCCTGACCGCCACCGATGGCGCAGGCGGCCAGGCCGAGTGCCGGACCGTCCGGACGCAGCATGCGGCTCGCCAGCCGCACCAGCAGGACCGCGCCCGAGGCACCCCACGGATGCCCCATGGCGATCGCGCCACCGTCCGGGCAGATCAGCGATTCGTCGAGATCCAGCTCGTCCGCCACCGCCAGTACCACCGAGGCGAAGGCCTCGGTGATCTCGACGACGCCCACATCGGATACCGTGCGGCCGGCCCGGCGCAGGACCGCCCGGATCGCCGGTACCGGGCCGAGGCCGGGTAGGGCCGGATCACCGGCGGCGACGGCGGTGGCCACGATACGCAGCGCCGGGAGCCCGGCCGCCTCCTGCGCGGTCGTCACCGCGACCACGGCCGCACCGTCGGAGATACCGCAGGAGTTTCCGGCTGTCGCAGTGCCGTCGGGACCGAAACCGGGCCGGAGCCGGGCGAGGCGCGCGGTGGTCATCCCGGCGCGGATCCGTTCGTCACGGTGCACTCCGGCCACCGGCACGATCTCCGGAGTGAAATCGGCGGCTGCGGCCAGTGTGTGCGAGCGGGCCGCGTATTCGTCCTGGCGTTCCCGCGAGATTCCCTGGATGCGGGCGAGATCATCGGCGGCGACACCCATATCGGGGTCCGGGAAACCGGCCGGGGCGAACGGTGCCCGGGTGTAGCGCACCGGATCGGCACCGGCCACCGGCGGCCAGAACCGCCAGGGTGCGGTACTGGCCGATTCGGCGCCACCGGCCAGGATGAGCCGGTCGGCGCCGCTGCGGATCCGCAGCGCCGCCTGGATCACCGCATCCAGCCCGGAACCGCACTGCCGGTCGACGGTCACCCCCGGTACCTGCGAACCGAGTCCCGCCTGCAACGCCGCCACGCGCGCCGGGTCCCCGCCGGGCCCCAGGCAGTTACCGAGGACTACATCGTCGATCGGGAGGTCCACACCCGCGTCGCGCAGCGTGCCGGCCACGGAGGCGAGCACCGGCGCCGCCAGATCGGTGACGGTGAGATCGGCAAACCCGTGACCGGCCGTGCCGATGGGGGTGCGCCGGGCGGCGACGAATACGGGGTCGAGGTTCATACGAGCAAGTCTTTCAACCGGCCGCGGGCGATCTTCCCGGCGGCCGTGGTGGGCATTTCCCGGACCGGCACCCAGCGCCGCGGCATCGCTTCCCTGGTGAGCAGTCCACGTGCCCGCCGCCGGACCTCGTCGATATCGGCGCCGTCCAATTGGACTGCCGCGGTGATGGTTTCACCGAATACCGCATGCGGGCTGCCGATCACCGCCGCCACCGCGACGCCGTCGATACCACCCAGCACCCGCTCCACATCCTCCGCGACGATCGTGGTGCCGCCGACATTGATCACCGCTTCCCCGCGGCCGTGCACCCGCAATTCACCGTCGTCGCCGAGTTCGGCGATATCACCGACACAGAACCACTCCGGCGCCCCGAGCACGGTGTACGGGGACCGCACGTGCAGCAACCCTTCCCGGATCCTCGTCTCGACCGCGGGCAGCACGCGCAGTGGTGCGGGGACCTCCCGGGCCGCGACGAGCGATACTTCGGAGGCACCGTAGTACTCGACGACACGCAGGTGGCGGGCCGCGGCCAGCGCCCCCGGATCGGCCGCGATCCCGGCCACGATCGCGGTCCGCAGCCGCGGCGCCCGCGGTACCAACTCACGCAGGACCGCAGGAACGGCGTGCACAGCGGTGGCCCGCGCCGGGTCGTCGGTGACACAGGCACCGCACCACAGGGCGTGCAGGACGCCGAACAGGTGCATGGTCGCGTGCAGTGGGCCGGTGAGCAGCACACGGTCCTGCGAGGTCACCCCGGTGATCTCGGTGAAAACCGGGAAGCTGTCGTACCAGGAGGCGGCGGTACGAGCCAGCGGCCGCGGCCGGCCGGTCGAGCCGGAGGTGGCAACCAGTAGGAACGCCTCCGCGGGCCAGGTGAATCGGTGCGGGCGGGCGGCCGGATCCTCGACCGCGACCGGCACTGCGAGCCGCGCGGCCGCGCAGATACAGATGAGGGCGTCGGCAACCGGCAGCGTGGAGGCGTCGTAACCGCGCGGTCCCGGTGGGTGCCGGTCGATCCACTGATCGACGGCACGGTCGAGCTCGGCATAGGTGAGAGTGCGGCCGTCGAGGGCGAGCGCGGGCGCCGCGGCGGCACCGCCGAGTGCTCCGCTATCCACGGATCAACCCCGGGTAGGCGCGGTGCACACCTTTGGCCACGATCGTCGCGACGACCACTTTCAGCAGGTCACCGGGCAGGAAGACCCCATTGGCCTGGATCGCGGCAAGTACTCCGAGGTCGGTGCGTAGCAGCAGGCCGAGGGTGCCGAACAGGTAGATGACCGCGATACCGCCGGCCGCGTTGATCAGCAGCGCAGGGACCAGCGGGTATTTGGGCACGATCCGCGCCGTGAGCAGGCCGATGACCAGGGCGGCGGGTATCCAGCCGACCAGATAGCCGGCACTCGGCCCGGCCAGCGCGGTGAGGCCCGTGCGCCCGCCGGACAGCAGCGGCAGGCCGATGATCGTCAGCGCGATGAACACCGCGACCGCCGCGGTGCCCTTACGCGCTCCCAGCACGGCGGGAGCGAGGATCACGCCGAGGGTCTGCACGGTGATCGGCACACCGCTGAAGCCGACCGTGATCGCGCCCGGCAGGCCCAGCGCGGCGATGAGCGCGGCGAATACCGCGATCTGCGCCATATCCCGCGCCGTGATGCGAGTCTTCGGCGCCCGCGAGTCCTCGACACCGTTCATGACGCCATCCTTCGCAACAACCGAGCTTGAACGACGTTCAAGATAGCAACGCGCCCGCCACCCACAAACGCGGCCCCGCCTCGGCGCCCGCTCGGCCAGTCGAACGACCGCCGGGCAGCGGACGGCACACCACAGCCCGCACTCCCCACGCTTCCGGACGCGTATGCGTGGTACCCGGGCCCCGCGTGCACACTGGAAACCCGAGACACGCCGGACACCGAGAGGTTCGGGCGTGTCAGACGGCGACACCGGGCCGGAACCGCAGCCCACCGAGGGGCTGACCGGCCGCCCGGCGCCGGAAAGGATGACGATGACGCGGGCCCGACCCACCGCTACCCACTGGGGGAACTACCTCGTCGACACCGCCGCCGACGGAACACTCTCGGTGACACCGCACGGCGACGACCCGCACCCGTCCCCCATCGGGCGCTCACTGGCCGCGCTGCACGATCCGGCCCACCGCATCGCCCGACCGGCGATACGCCTCGGCTATTACCGCGACCGGACCGCTGCCGATCCCACGCGCCGCGGACAGGAACCGTTCGTCGAGGTCGACTGGGACGAGGCGCTCGATATCGCCGCCGACGCACTGCGCACGGCCCGCGCGACCGGCGGTAACCGTGCCATCTACGGCGGTTCCTACGGGTGGGCCGGAGCCGGCCGATTCCACCACGCCCAGGGGCAGGTCCACCGCTTCCTGCAACTCTTCGGCGGTTACACCGCCTCGGTGGACACCTATTCGTTCGCGGCGGCCGAAGTGCTCATTCCGCACGTCCTCGGTATGAACGCCTACGTCGCCGCCCGGCAGGCGCCCAGTACCGAAGAGATCACCCGGCACTGCACCCGCATCGTGTTCTTCGGTGGCGCCCCGCAACGCAACACCCAGGTCAACCCCGGCGGTATCGGGGCACATCCGGGCCCGGACCGGCAGGCTGCGCTGCGCGGAGCCGGTATCGATATCGTCCATATCGGACCCGTTCGCGACGATTGCGACCCGGCCTTCGGTGCCCGCTGGATACCGTGCCGCCCGCACAGCGATGCCGCGATAATGTTCGCCCTGTTGCACACCCTCATCACCGAGGACCTGCACGACCGAGCCTTCCTCGACCGCTACTGCACCGGTTTCGACCGGCTCGCCGAATACGTCACCGGCCGCAGCGACGGCGTACCCAAATCACCGGAGTGGGCCGCGGGCCTCGCCGAGATCCCGGCAGCCGAGATCCGCGCGCTGGCCCGGCTGATGGCGCGCGAACGCTGCCTGATCGGATTGCCGTACGCGCTGCAGCGCGCCGAGCACGGTGAGCAGAGTTATTGGGCCGCTTGGGCGCTCGCGGCCGCGCTGGGTCATATCGGGTTGCCGGGCGGCGGGGTGCTCATGGGTACCGGGGTCGGGATGACCAACAATCTGCAGCGCCGCTATCTGCCCTTCGAGATCGGTGTGCTGCCGCAGCCGGGAAACCCGGTGGCCGATATCGTTCCGGTCGCCCGGCTCACCGAGATGCTGGAACGACCCGGCGGCACGGTCGACTACAACGGGCGTGTCCTCACCTATCCGCCCATCGACCTGATCTATTGGGCCGGCGGTAATCCGTTCCACCACCATCAAGATCTCAACCGGCTGCGGCGGGCCTGGTCGCGGCCCCGCACGGTGATCGTCAACGAGATCAGCTGGACCGCGACCGCCCGGCTGGCCGATATCGTCCTGCCCACCACCGCGTCCGCGGAGCGGGAGGATTTCACCGGTGGACGCACCGATCACTGGATGACGCCCATGCCTCAGGCCCTCGCACCGTACGAGCAGGCACGCGACGATTACGCGATCTTCACCGGTCTCGCCGAACGACTCGGTTTCGCAGAACGTTTCACCGAAGGGCGGACCGCACGGCAGTGGGTGGAGCAGCTGTGGCGCACCACCGTCGACAATGCCGCAGCCGCCGGTATCCGATTACCCGGATACGCGGATTTCCACGCCGGTGGGCCCCTCGATCTGCGGCCGCAGCTACCGGAGTCCCGCCACGTTCTCGAACTGTTCCGCGACGATCCGCAACGGCACCCGCTGCGGACTCCGTCGGGTCGGATCGAACTCTTCTCCCGGACCATCGCCGAATTCGGTTATCCGGACTGTCTCGGCCATCCCGCATGGTTCCCGCCGCAGGAATGGCTCGGCAGCCCGGCGGCACAACGCTTTCCGCTGCATCTGCTCTCCCATCAGCCCGCGACCCGCCTGCACAGCCAGCTCGATCACGGCGTGACCAGCCGGGAAACCAAGGTCCGCGGTCGCGAGCCGCTGCGGATGAATCCCGCCGACGCCGCCGCGCGCGGCGTGAGCGACGGCGATATCGTGCGAGTCCACAACGATCGCGGCGCCCTGCTCGCGGGGGTCCGGATCAGCGATGCGGTACGGCCCGGCGTGGTGCATATGGCGACCGGCGCCTGGTACGACCCGCTGGACCCGGCCGACCCCGAATCACTCGATGTGCACGGGAATCCGAATACGGTGACCAACGATATCGGCACCAGTTCGCTGACCCAGGGGCCCGCCGCCAACAGTTGCCTGGTGGAGGCCGAACGCTACGACGGCGAACTCCCGCCGTTATCGGTCGGCACACCGCCACCGAGGGTGGACGCCGGCTCGATCCGGTGAGCGCCCGGCCTCGCATCCCGGCCCGCACGTTGCCTATCCGCGAACGAACTCCGCAGTCAGATCACGCCCGCGGGTTTCGGCCATACGCCAGATCGCCGTGGCCGTGACGAGCGCGGTGACGCCGATGATCGCACTGAGCGGCAGGCTGGAGCCACCCGTCGAGGCGACGAAACTGCTCGCGATCAGCGGACCGAATCCGGCCCCGATCAGGCTGGCCATCTGATAGCCCAGCGAGACACCGGTGTACCGCATCTCGGTACCGAACATTTCCGCCAGCAGTGGCGCCAGCGGTGCGTACATGAGGTTCTGCACCACCTGTGCGATCAGCAGGCCGACGGTCAGCCAGAGGACCGAGCCGGTGTTCACCATGGCGTACAGCGGGAGCGCGAAAATCACGGCGCCGACAGCGCCGGTCATGGTGACGGACCGGCGACCCAGCCGGTCCGACAACGCGGAGAACAGCGGAATACAGACCAGCGATACCACCGACATCGCGACCAGCGTGCGCATCACCTCGGATTCGTCGTATCCGGTATCGGTGGCGTAGGCGATGATGTGCGAGGTGGTGAGCGCGGTCAGCGCGAACGGCCCGATTCCGGCGGCGCACGCCAGGACGAGTGGGCGCGGATTGCGCAGCAGTCGGACCAGTGGTGTCGCGGCTTTCGGAACGGATTCGGATTCGGCCTGTTCCAGGGCCTCCCGGAAGACCGGGCTCTCCACCACACCCAAACGCACATACAGGCCGACGGCCACCAGCAAACCGCTGAGCAGGAAGGGCAGTCGCCAGCCCCAGGAGTACAGGCTCTCGTCCGGGAGCATGGTCACCACCATGACCACCACGGTGGAGAGCAGGAAGCCGATCGGTGAGCCGAGTTGCATGATCCCGGCCCATCTACCGCGGCGATCCTTGTCGGCGTGCTCGATCACCATGAGTGCCGCCCCGCCCCATTCGCCGCCGATCGCGATGCCCTGGATGAGGCGCAGCGCGACCAGCAGGATCGGAGCCAGCACACCGATCGACCCGTAATCGGGGAGCAGGCCGATGACGAAGCTGGCGCCGCCCATCATCACCATCGTCACGATCAGCATCGATTTCCGCCCGAGTCGATCACCGAAATGACCGAACAGGACGCCGCCGATGGGCCGGGCCGCGTAACCCGCGGCGAGCGTGCCGAAGGCGGCGATGGTGGAGGCCGCCGAGTTCGACGACGGGAAGAACAGCTTGCCGAAGACCAGGGCGGCCATGGTGCTGTACAGGAGGAAGTCGTAGTACTCGAGGACGGTGCCCAGCAGGCTCGACAGCGCGACTTTACGCAACTGTGTGTTGTCGGCCGGTGCCTCTGCCCCCGACGGGGATTCGGCTCTCGGCGGTTGTTTTTCTGTGTACACGGTGGCTCCAGCGTCGGTGATCAAGCCTCGGCGCGGACCGGGCTACGGCGAATATCCCGCCGTAGCCCGGCGCGCGGAAATCGGATGGTTCAGTGCGCGGCCGTGACGACCACGTCGATGAGCGCTGCGACGGCGCGAGCGCAGTCGTTGCGGGTGTAACCCAGCCGCTGCACCTCGCCGGCATCGGGTTCGTATGCCAGTGTGTTGCCGCGCCCCTGGATGATGGCGGCGTCCGGCAGCAGCGGATGCTGTTCGTCGCGTTCGGTGATTTCCCGCGCGCCGCCGGCGGCGTCGACCATCATCTGGAAGAACTGCCGGTACGAGAGGTTCTGATCGCCGATGAGATAGGCCGCACCGGACTCCCCCTCGACCAGGGCACCACGGATCGCCTGGGCAAGCGAGGCGGCGGACATGTAGTTGGTGCCGCCGGCCGGGGCGAAATCAGGGATATCCGGCTCGTTTCCGGCCGCCCACGAGACCATCCGCCGATAACGGCGAGCCGACGCACCGGAAACCGCTCCGATGATCGAGGGCGGATTGAGCGTGCAGATGCTGAACGATTCGTCCGCGAGCGCACGTGCCCCCTCGTCGGCCGCCTTCCGGGCCGCGATATACGGGTTGTTGTCCGCGAGGTCCGGACGCAGCTGGTGGTAATAGCTGCCGACCTGTACGAAACGGCCCACACCGGCTTGTTTGGCGAGTTCGGCGAACCGCGGCACGCCTACGATCTGGGTATCCGCCCAGAACTGCCCCGGGTCGTCGTCGGCTTTCTTGTGCCGCACATCCTGCCCGGCGGAGAAAACGATGCCGTCGAACTGCGACAGTTGTTCCCGGGTGAAGGTGGGAACGGTGTAATCGCCTTGCAGCAACGGAAAACCGGCGACCGGCGAGTTCTCGGGGATCTCGCCCCGTGCCGCGATGGTGACGTCGTCGCCGTGTTCGCGCAGGTGCAGCGCGGCGTGCGCGCCGATCATGCCGGTGCCGCCGATGATCAGAATTTTCATAGCAGAGACAACTTTCGGTGCGTGGGGTCAGGGGTTGCGGGGACGGTTGGTCCAACCGCCGGAGTGGCGTGGCACCCAGCCACCGGCGGCGTGGGTTCCGCCGTCGACATGGATGGTGCCGCCGGTGACGAAGCGGGACAGGTCGGAGGCGAGGAACAGCGCCACACCGGCCACATCGTCCGGCTGTCCGGGACCGCCGAGCGGTGACCAGGTCGGCCACAGATGCCGATCCTCCTCGGGAACGAGCTCGGCGTAGGGCACCTGGACCGATTCGATGAGGTCCGGGGCGATGGCGTTCACGCGGATACCGGCGGGACCGATCTCCGCAGCCAGTGACCGGGTGAACCCGGTCAGTGCGGCTTTGTACCCCGAATACACGGCGTGGCCGGGGATCGCGCGGTGGGCTTCGACCGTGGTGAGGTTGATGATGGAACCGGTGCCGCGCTCGGTCATCCCGGGTAGCAGCGCATGGGTCAGGCGCAGGACGTGCCCGAAATTGATGTCGTGCAGTTCGCCCCACAGCGAGGGCGCGTTGGTGGCGAAGGTATGCGGCGGCTGCACATAGTGGCCGACGTTGTTGACGAGTACGTGGGGCCGGTGCTCGACGATTGCGGACGGGCACGGCGATACCCGCACATCCCATTCCACCTGCGTTATCGAGCCGCCCGCGGCGGGATCGAATTCGACCGAACCGACCGGCTCGATATCGGCGACCAGGACATCGGCACCGTGCGCGGCGAATGCCCGCGCGACGGCGGCGCCGATACCGGCGGCAGCACCGGTGACCACGGCCCGCCGGCCCGCGAGCAGCGCGCCGGGAGGGAATGAGCAGAGATCGGTCATCCACGGATTACAACCCGCCGGCACAGCGTCCGACAGCGGAGTTTCCGGACAGTGGAAGTATTCGTCCCCACCGCCCCCGCCGCGTTCTATGGTGCGTGGGCGATGCGGCCCCCTGACATGGAGTTATCCCGTCGCATCGGCCGAATGAGGAAGGAGACCGGATGCGGTCGCAGAATCCCCGCGAGACCCCGACCGGAGTCATGCAGCGCGCGGCCTCGATCCTCGACGTACTCGACGGTGCCGAACCCATGAACCTGTCGCAGATCGTCGCGGCCACCGGATTACCGCTGTCGTCGGCGCATCGCGCGCTGGAACAGCTCGTCACGTTGCGCTGGGTGCACCGGAACGGCAAGAAATACCAGCTGGGTATGCGCATCATCGAGCTCGGTTCGGCCGCTTCCCAGCAGAACGCGCTGCGTCAGGCCGCGCTCCCCAGCCTGCACTGGTTGCACCGGGTGACCGGCTGCATCGTGCACCTCGGGGTACTCGACGGCGACGAGGTGGTCTATCTGGAGAAGGTCGGCGGAGAACTGGTCACCGGTATCCGGTCGCGTGTCGGCAGCCGGATGCGCGCGGAGACCTCGGCGATCGGCAAGGCCCTGCTCGCCCTCGACCGGCCCGCCCATGCCGGCTCACCGGATATCGACCGGGCCCGGGAACTGCGCATGGTCTACGAGCACGAGCGGTGCATGAAGGGTTTCAGCTGTGTCGCGGCGCCGATCGGGACGATGGGTCACGGCGAGCCCGCCGCGGTCTCGGTTTTCGGTTCGGTCGCGAAGATCCGCGCGGACCAGCGGATACACCTGTCGGTGCAGACCGCGGCGGCCGAAATCGGAAGGCGGCTGGACCTGCCCCGCTCCGGTACCGCCCAGCGGCGCCCTGTCCGGTACCGGCAGAGCCGATTGGGTGCTTAGGAGGTGCCCGGGCCGGGCTATCGGCTCCGGCGGCCCCCGCTTTCGAATCAGTCGTTCGGGATGAGCGCGCACCCGGATTGGCCGCACCGCGATCTGTCGTCGTTGCGCTTCGTCACTGTCGCGGCGGCACCCGTTCCACCCCGGACGCTGCGCGCGTTCACCGCGCGCGGGATTCCGATGTGCCAGGGATACGTGCTCACCGAAACAGGCCCCGGCGCGCTGCCATGAGGTCGAGCAGAGACTCGGTTCCGCGACGAGCACTGGTTTCGCTCCGGCGATATCGGGATGGCCGAGGACGAGGGTTTCGTCGGATCGTCGACCGGCTGAAGGACATGATCATCTCCGGCGGCGAGAACATCTACCCGGCCGAAGTGGAGGCCGCGCTGCTGGAGATGCCTGGGGGCGCGAATGCGCGGTATTCGGTGCACCGGACGATAAATGGGGCGAGATCGGTGTCGCAGCGATCGTGCCGGACGACGGATTCGAGGGTATCGACACAGATATTGCTGCGTTCCTCGGTGAGCGGCCGGCCCGCTACAAAGTTCCCAAACGGTATACTCCCTGCCGGAAATACCCCGCAATGCCACGGGAAAAATTCTCAAACACGAGCTGCGGCGCCAGTTCGCCGACTGAGCCCAGGCCCCCGCAGAAATGCATGAGCCTCGACGTGACCGCCGGGCGGCCCTCACTGGCCGATGGATCGCCGCGGCAGCGACCGGCATCACTGCTGACACGAGCCCGGCCTCGACCGCCTGGGCAGCCGAGGCCGGGATGGCAGCCGGTGCGCCTGGTCAGATGGGCAGCGAGCTGAGGATCGGGACGAAACCCCAGTCCATGATGCGCCGGGCGTCGGCCGTCGCGGCGTCCAGGTCGTGGGGTGAACTGTTCAGGACCACCCCGATCAGCCGCTGGCCGCCGCGGGTCGCCTCGAACAGCAAACAGGTCCCGGCGGCGTTCGTGGATCCGGTCTTGATACCGGCGGTGCCCGGATACTCCTCGAGCAACCCGTTGGTGTTCTCCCAGACGTGATGCCGGTTCGCGGGCCCGGCCGGCTGATGCTGCACCGGTGTTCCGACGATCTGCCGGAACACCGGATTCGCCATCGCGTGCCGGCCCAGCCGCACCAGCTCCGCGGGCGTCGAGTACGTGGCGAAATCGTCGGGGACGGGCAGACCGCTGGGGTCGCTGAAATGCGTATTCGGCATACCCAGCCGGTGCGCGGTGGCATTCATCTCGGCGATGAAACCGTCCCGGCCGGGTCCGAACGATTCGGCGAGAGCGTAGGAGGCGTCGCAACCGGACGGCAGCATCATCGCGTACAGCAGCTGCCGCGCGGTGAGCACTTCACCCGGCACCAGGCCCGCGGTACTGCCCCCGTGGGCGGCGGCGGAGTCGACGGCCGCCTGCGACACCGTGACCGGCCGTTCGAGATCACCCGATTCGAGCACGACCACGGCCGTCATCACCTTGGTGAGGCTGGCGATCGGCAGCCGGGTGTCCGGCTGCCGCGACCACACGATCAATCCGGTATGGGCCTCCGCCAGCGCCGCCGCGGGCGCCTGTACGCCCTCCGGCTGGGGAGTCAGCGGAAACGGCAGCTGAGCCGAGCCCCCCGGAACCGGGGCGGCCGCGACGGTAGGCGCGAAGACGACGAGCACTCCGGCGAAGACCGCCGGCAGCACACGGGTATAGGTTCGCATCGCCACATTCTGTCGTCTGACCTGGCCAAACGGTGGGATATCGGCCCCCAGGCGTCGCCGCTACCCCGCACGCGGAACCCAATCCGGCTACTCCGCCAGGACACGACGGCGTGTCGCGGCACAGACCACGACCGGACGCCGGTGTTCGCGCGAGTGGCGAGGGTGCGCACAGCCGAGAGTGAACCCGCAACATGCGAAATCCTGGGGGACGACAGAGAAACCGGCGCGAACGCTGGTGCGCGAAGCCGTGATCAGTCGGCGTCGAGGCCGGGACCACTCAGCGACGCATACAGTGCAGCCATTGTTCGGCCAGTACCCGGACGAGTGCCCCGAGATCGTCGTCGTGCCCCTGGACTACCGCGAACTGGAGGTTGCGGTCGGTGGACATCAGCATCGACATCACGTGGGCGCGCGCGAGTTCCCGGGCTTCCTCGTCCGGTTGCCGGGCCAGTAGGTTGCGCATCCGGGCGGAGACTCGACCCAGCATGGCGAACCATTCGTCGGATACCGACTGCTCGTGGGCCAGCGCCTGCTCCATCACCGCGAATTCGGCGCGGTGTCCTCGCCAATAGTCGATATGGCCGGAGAGCCAGCCGGTCACGTCCGCGAGGGTGGGGTCCGCGATATTGTCGAGCGCCTGGTACGCCGCCAGGATCGCCCCTTCGCGGGCACGCATATGTTCGCGCACGACTTCGGCCTTGGACCGGAAATGCAGGTAGAACGTGGCACGGGATACGCCGACCGCTTTCGCGATCATATCCCCGGTGGTGGCGGTGTATCCATGTTCGGTGAACAGTTCGCGGGCACGGTCTATCAGTGCCGTGCGCGTCGCCTGTTTCTGTTCGAGGCGGGTCATCCGTCTCGCCACCGCCACAACTGTGCCTCTCGTCGATCACATCGAAGAAACGACTCTATCGGGTGGTTGCCCGATAGAGTCGTCGCACCGAGAGGCGAGCGCCGGACGATCAGCAGTCCAGAACCAGTCGCGAGCAACCTTCGGCGGCGCGGGAGACGCAGATCATCATCGTCTCGCTCGCCGTTTGTTCGGCCGGCGTCAGGATGGAGTCCCGGTGGTCGATGCGGCCGGCGATAACGCGGGTTTCGCAGGTGCCGCAGGTACCTTCCTTGCACGACGAGAGCACACCGATACCGTTCTCTTCGGCGACGTCGAGAACCGTGCGGCCCACCCCGACGGTGGCAGTGCGACCGGAAGCGGCGAACTCGACTTCGAACGCTGTGTCCGGCCCGGTATTCGTACGCGGCTTCGCGGCGAACCGTTCGGTGATCAGCGAGCCGATCGGCCAGTGCGCACTCGCTTCCTCGACGGCTCGGAGCAGTGGTTCGGGGCCACAGCAGTAGATGAGTGTGTCGTCGGCGGGGTCGGCGAGCACTGTGGCCAGGTCGAGCAGGCCGTATTCGTCCTGAGGGCGGAGGGTGACCCGGTTGCCGTAGCGAGCGAGTTCCTCGAGGAACGCCATCGACTTGCGGGTCCGGCCGCCGTAGAGCAGGGACCACTGCGCACCCTGCTGCGCCGCCTGTTCGATCATCGGCAGGATCGGTGTGATCCCGATCCCGCCGGCGACGAACACATAACGCGCGGCCGGGCGCAGCGCGAAGTTGTTGCGCGGCAGTCCGACCGTCACGGTCGACCCGGTCCGCAGTCGCTCGTGAACGAACCGCGACCCACCACGGGAATCCGCGGTCGACAGCACCCCGATACGCCACCGGGCGCGGTCCGCCGGCGCGGAGGACAGTGAATATTGGCGCACCAGCGCCTCCGGCCCGTCACCGAGGTGCACATCGATATGTGCCCCGGGTTTCCAGCCGGGTAGATCTTCACCGTCCGGGTGCCCGAGAATCAGCGATACGACCCCGTCAGCTGCTGTGCGCCGGTCGAGCACGGTCAGTACGAATTGCCGGGCAACCACTTGCTTCGCCCGTTCGACGTCACCGACATCCCAGGTCACAGGTAGGTTCCGGCGCACCGGCAGCAGCGCGATCGGCAAGAAGTCCAACGGTACGTCGGCGGCGGGACGCAGTGACGGCAGCCGCTCGAACAGCACTTGCAGCGCCGTCGCACCCTGAACCCGGGCCAAGGCCTGGCCGAGGCAGGTATGCCTGCCGCGGGTGAAGGCGAGATGGTCTTCGGGGTCCGGGCGGTGGATATCGAAATCGAACGGATGGGGGCACCGCGCCGGGTCGGTGTTGGCGCTGGCGAGCGCGAGCCACACCATATCGCCCTGTGCGATCGATACGCCGCCGATCTCGGTGTCCTGCTGCGCCTGGCGCGCCGCGAACGTCGAGGAAGGCCGGCGGCGCACGGTTTCTTCGAATACGCGTGCCCACAGCTGCGGATCGGCGAGGGCCTCGGCCGGCACATCGGGATTCTGTGCGAGGAACAGCACCGCGTTCGAGACCGCCTGACTCGTCGAATCGACTCCCGCCATGGCGAATTCGGTGAGGTGAACGGCGATTTGAGCGGAAGACAGGATCGGGCGGCCGTCGGCGCCGACGGCGGTCGCCATATCCGAGATCAGGTCGGAACCCGGACGCTCGCGGCGTTCGTCGATAATTCGGCGCAGTACCAGGGTCGCGTCGATATAGCGCTGCCACACCTGTGTTCGCAGCGGTTCGGCCATCGGCTCGGCCGCCGACGCGAGGATCAGGGCAAAGTCGTCGCGCAGTTGCCGCATCATGGCGTCGTGCTCGACGCCCAGACCCATATGGGCCATGATCGTCGCAGTGGTGAGTTCGAGTGCGTAGTCGGTGACGAGGTTCGCCGAGCCCGCCGTCTCGAACCGGTCGATGATGCGGTGGGCGCGTGCCTCGATCTCCGGCCGCAACGCTTCCATCCGGGCCTTCGTGAAACCGCGCTGGGCGACGAATCGATGGTCGGTATGGCTCGGCGGATCCGAACCGACGAGGATCTGGGTGATCAGGTCCGACGGCATGATGGCACGGAACTGTTCGGGAACGTCGATCGTGCCGCTGTTGCCACCGGAACCGAACTGCTGCCAGTCCGCCAGGACGGTTTCGACATCATCGCGGCGCGTCACGATCCACGCGTTCAGATGCGGGTAGAAGAACACTGGCAGCTCGTCGCGGAACCGCGCGAAATGCGCTGCCGGGTCGGCGAAGTAGTCGTCGCCGAGCGCGTCGAAACCGTGCGCGATCGGACAGCGGGCGGCCACCGCCTCAGGGGTACTGGTCATGAAGAACTCCCTTCCCGGCCCGTGGCCGGAAAGTGTGGACGGCGAATTCGGTTCAGATGGCCGCGGCGGCGGCCATGGTCGACAGCTTCTGGAAGCGGGCGACATTGTCGCCTTCCTCCATGCAGCCTGCGGACAGGAATACGAAGGTCAGGTCGAGCGCGGGGTCGACCCAGAACAGCGATGACCCGACACCGTAGTTACCGAAGGTGCGCGGTGAGGTGAACGGGCCGAAGAACGAGGCATGCGCACCCGTGCCCGACAGGGAGAAACCGAGCCCGAAATTGCCGGGCGGTATATCCCAGCCACGGGCTGCCGCGATACCGGCGTACAGGTCATTGGGTATCTCGCCGGTCTGCAGCGTCGTCGCCTGGTCGATGATCGCGGGCGCGATCAGGTACTCACCGTTCAGCTCGCCGCGGCGGCGGAACATCTCCGCGAAAGTGAAGATATCGTCGACGGTGCTGACCGCGCCGACCCAGGGGATCTCGGCGTCCTCGGAAATCGCGTCGTTGAGGCATTCGATATCGTCCGGGGACAGCCATCCGGTATCCGGAACATAGGCTTTCAACGGAACGGCATCGTTTTTCCAGTCGGCGGGCAGACCGAACCTGGTCCTCGTCATACCGAGCGGCCCGAAGATCAGGTCCTGGGCCAGGTCCCGGAACGACGAGTACCCGTACACCCGCCGGACCATCTCACCCATCAAAGCGTGATTGATCGCCGGCGCATAGTTGAGATCGGTGCCGGGTTCATTCACCACATCGACCGAGCACAGCGCGGCGATGACATCGGCGAGCACACCGAACTCTGCCGGACCCAGGCCCGGGTTCGGGGTGGCGGGCATACCGGACCGATGCGTCAGCAGATGGTGCAGGTTGATCCGGTCCTTCCGCACGGAGCGGAAGATATCGGGGCCGGCGAACTCGGGGATCACATCGACCACCCGCGTCGACAGCGCGAGTTTGCCCTCGCCGAGCGCACGGTAGGCCAGCGCGTTGGTGAAGGCCTTGGTCATCGACAGGATGCGGAAGACGTGATCGTGGCGCAGCGGGGTCGACGTGGCGCGTTCGGCGAAGCCGATGGTTTCGTCGACGACGATATCGCCGTGGCGGGCGAGGACGATGTTGACGCCGTCGTAGGCGCCGGAGTCGATATCGCGGTGGATTTCGTCGGTGAGCCGGGTCAGGGCGGTACGGTCGATTCCGCTCATGGTGAATCCTGTTCTTCGCTGGCTGTTCTGGTCGACGGGGGTCACATGACCAGGCCACCGGAGGGCGAGAAGGTCTGGCCGGTGTAGTAACCGCCTTCCTCGCCCGCGAGGAACAGGACGGTGCGGGCGATCTCCTCGGGCGTGGCTACCCGTTTGATCGGCTGCAACGAGATGAGGAAGTCGTTGAACTCGGGTTCGGTCTGCCGGAACAGCGGCGTATCCACCGCACCGGGGGCGAGCGCGTTGACGCGGATACCGAACGGCGCCAACTCGGTGGCGACCTCACGGGTCAAGCCGAGAACACCGGCCTTGGACGCCGGGTAGTACGCCGGCATCGCCACCGCCATCAGCGCGGCGGATGAAGAGAAGTTCACGATCGCGCCGCCGCCGGCTTTCTTCAGGAGGGGCACCGCGGCCCGGGTCGTGTAGAAGGGGCCGTACAGGTTGATTTTCATTACCCGGTCGAAATCCTCGTCGGAGATCGTTTCCAGGAATTCCGGATTGTATTGCCGCCCTTCCTTTGCTGCCAGGAATCCGCGGTAGTTCTCCGCGTTGAGCGCGGCACCGGCGGCCTTGGTCGGCGTGTTGACGCCCGCCGCGTTGACCAGGACATCGAGGCGTCCCTGCTCATCGCCCACCCGCTCGAACGCGGCGCGGACGGCATCGGGATCGGGATCGGGATCGGCGATATCGAGCGGCACGGCGTGCGCGTTCGGCACCGCCGCGAGCGCGCGTTGCAGACTCTCGTGTCCTGTTCGGGTATAGGTTTCGGCGTTCGGGGTTAGTTTTCGTAGGTGGTTGCGGAGTTCGGACATAGTTTTCGGATTCTGGGGACGTCGGAGGGTCCTGGCGGGCAGACTCCGTGCCCGTGTCGAGCCTGAGTGTGGTGCCGGGCGGCGCGGCGGCGTCGCCCGAGGGCGGGGAGTTCGCGATCGCCTATGTCGATGTCGAGTCCGGTGAGCGGCGGCTGGCGTTGACGGATGCGTGGGCGGTGCCGTTGGAGGACTGTCTGCCTGTGCGTGGGTTCCCGTCTTACAAGGGCCAGCGCAATCATGTCGGTCGCTGGTGGACGGCCACGACCGGAGGTCACGTCGGTTACGAATCGTGGTTGGAGCGGGATCGGTTGCAGCTGTTGGATTTCGATCCGGACGTAGTCGGGATCGCGGCTCAGCCTTTCTGGCTGTTCTGGACGAAACCGGATGGCAAGCCGCGGTCGCATGCACCGGACTACTTCGCTCGGCACGCGGATGGCGGTGCGCTGGTGCTGGACTGCCGTCCGCTGGATCGGATCAAACCGCGTGACGCTGAGGCGTTCTCGGCAACGCAGGCGGCGTGCGCGCTACTCGGCTGGTGGTATGAGGTGGCTGGTGCACCGGATCCGGTCTTCATGGCGAACGTGCGCTGGCTGTCGGGTTACCGGCACCGGCGCTATGACCTGCCCGAGGTCACCGGCGCACTGTTGGACGCGTTCGCTGAACCGGCCGAGTTGATGTCCGGGGCGGAATCGGTGGGCGACACGATCGCGGTGCTGCCGGTGTTGTTCTATCTGCTGTGGCGTCATCGGCTGCAGGCGGATCTGTCGGTGCCGCTATCTGCTGACACCGAGGTCGTCGCCGCCGATGCGCGGAGGGTGGTGGCGGGCTGATGGGTTTGCCGCGTCCGGTGCTGCGGGTGGGTGATCGGGTCGTGTTCGACGGTGACGAGCATGTGGTGGTGGGGTTGTCGGGGACGTCGGTGCGGTTGCGGTCCGACTCGGGTGTCGAGCAGGTGGTGCTGGCGTCACATCTGATGGGTGCGGCGGATTTCGTGGTGGTCGACGGGACAGCGTTGCCGTCGGTGGAGCCGCACGGGTTGCTGGAGGCATTGCCCGCCGACGCGGTCGCGGCAGCGCAGCAATGGTGCGAGCACGTGGTCGAGGTCGAGACCGGGCTGCCGCCGGATCCGCCGCCGGGCGCCCGCCCGAGAGAAGGCTACGACCCGGCGGTCACGTCGCTAGCCGAGCGGCAGCGCGCGAAGGCGGACGAACTGAGGGTGACGACGCGCACGATCGAGAATCGGCGCGCTCGCTATGCGTCGCAGGGGTTGTGGGGGCTGGTCGATCAGCGGGTGACACGGACATTCGATCTCGCCGGCCGCGCGGATCCGCGGTTGGTGGAGGTGATCCGCGAGATGCTCGATGCCGAGACCGGCCAGTCCACCGGCACCCGGTCGCGGCTGATCCGCCGGGTGGTGAAGAAGCTGGAGGAAATCCACGGCTCTGGGGTGGTGCCGTTGCCAGGTAAGACCACGTTCTATGCGTTGATCGACCGGTTGTCGGTCGGGCGGCACACGTTCGGGTCGGCGGTGACACGGCGGCAACTGGCCAACCGTCCGGACGGGATGTTCACACCGACATTCGCGATGCGGCCGGGTGAGCAGGTCCAGATCGACTCCACCCCGATCGATGTGATGGTGCTGGCCGAGGATGGGGTGCCGGTCCGCGCTGATCTGACGATCGCGGTCGACGTCGCCACCCGAAGTCTCTGCGCAGCGGTGCTGCGGCCGGTCGGCACGAAAGCGGTCGATGCGTCGCTGCTGCTGGCGAAGATGATGGTGCCCGAGCCGATGCGGCCCGGCTGGGCCGCATCGTTGCGGATGTCTGCGTCGGTGCTGCCACACGAGCGGCTGGTGTCGATCGATGCGCGGATGCGGGAGGCAGCGGCTCGGCCGGTGATCGTCCCGGATCAGGTCGTCATCGATCACGGCAAAGTGTTCGTCTCCGAGGTATTTGAACGCGCCTGCGATCGACTGGGCATCTCGATCCAGACCGCCCGCAAAGACACCCCGACCGACAAGGCCATCGTCGAGGCAACCTTCACGGCAATCAAAACTCTGTTCGCGCAACACGTTGCCGGATTCAAGGGCGCGAACCCCACATTGCGCGGGCCCGGTATCGAGGCGGTCTGGACGATCGGGGAATTACAGGATCTGTTCGACGAGTGGGTCATCTACTGGCAGCACCGCGGCCATGACGCGCTACGGGATCCGGCCGCGCCGCGACGGAAACTGTCGCCGAACGAAAAATACGCCGCCCTGGTCGCGGCAGCCGGTTATCTGCCGCTCACGTTGTCGGGCACCGATTATCTGGAGCTGCTGCCGGTGAAATGGCGGCAGATCAACGACTACGGCGTCCGCATCGACAACCGCATCTACGACTGCACAGAGTTTGGCCGATATCGGCGTCAGCCGTCCGGGCTGGCGGGCAAGCGAGGGTTGTGGGAGGTGCACTACGACCCCTACGACCTGTCACGGGTATTCGTGCGCAACCACCACGACGGCGGCTGGATCACCGCCTCTTGGACGCATCTGCCGATGGTCGCCGCACCGTTCGCCGACTTCACTTGGCGCCACGCCCGCCGCCTGGTCGCCGAATCCGGCCGTGACGTCACTGAAACCGAAATCGCCCGCGCCCTCGACGCCCTGCTGACCCGCGCAGAGCATGGCCCGGACGCCACCGGCCGCAAGATCGCCGCCCGCACTCGCGCCGCCACAGCCACTCGCCGGCCAGAACCGCCGCCCGCGACCGAAGCGGACCAGGCGGCGCCGCAACAACAAGCCAAATCCGAGACCGCCGAGGTGATCCCGTTCGGTGTCTTCGACGCCGACGCCGAAGCAGAAAGATGGATATGACCGGCCAGCCCAGCGATAACGCCGACGAGTTGCCCGCCGACGAACCGTTGACCACGAAGGAGGGCTGGCGCCGGTTCGTCGACTACCAACCCGAAACACCCGCACAGCCGGATCACGTTGCGTTGACGGCGTTGTCGCGGGCTGAGCGCATCGCTCTCGACGAGGCGAGGCGTGACTATCACGGCCAGTTGCCGTTGGTGAATACCCCGACGATCCGGCAGGTGCTGCGCACAGGACGGCTGCTGGTCCAACTCAACCGTGGCCAGGTCTCCGCCCGCCGCGGTGTGATCCTGTCGGGAGCCTCCGGGACCGGGAAGACCACAGCGCTGACGCAGTTGGGCCGCACCCACGAACGGGCGATCCGCAAACGCCACCCCGGACCCGCCGGGCGCAACCGGATCCCGGTCGTCTACGTGACCGTTCCGCCCGCGGCGACCGCGCGGATGCTCGCGGTCGAGTTCGCGCGGTTCTTCGGCCTAGAATTCGGCAGCCGCGCGAACATGCCCGACATCGTCAACACCGTCTGCGCGACCGCGGCCCGCACCTGCGTCGAGCTCGTTTTGGTCGATGAGATACACAATCTGAACCTGGCCACCCGCGCCGGCGCAGAGGTCTCCGACCAGTTGAAGTACTTCGCCGAACGCCTGCCCGCCACATTCACTTACGCCGGAATCGAGGTCGAAGCCCAAGGCTTGTTCGCGGGAGTCCGCGGACGTCAGATCGCCGGACGATTCACCCTCATCAGCGCGACGCCGTTCGCCTACGGCACCAGCGAGCAACGCGCCGCCTGGTGCGCCCTGGTCGCCTCGCTGGAGGGCATGCTGGTGCTGCACCGGCACAAGCCCGGCACGCTCGTCGGGCTGGCCGAATACCTCTACCAGCGCACCGGCGGCATGATCGGCAGCCTGTCCCAGTTGATTCGCGGCGCGGCGATCCTGGCCATCGACGATGGCGGCGAGAAGATCACTCGTGCTCTGCTCGATGAGATCCCCGTCGACTACGCCGCCACAAGCAGCAGTCCGCCACGCCGCCGCACCATCATCGCCCGCGGCGAGGCCAGCGCCTGATGGTGGCACGACTGCCGATCCGCGTCCGGCCCGCCACCAACGAGATCGCCGTCTCCTACCTCACCCGGCTGGCTACATTGCACGAGATGCCGTTCACCGAGCTCTGGACCCAGGTCAGCCGACCGCGCAACGGCACCAGCACACGCCGAATCGACGCGGATCTGTTCGCGGCTGTCGTGGACCAGCCCCGCGCGCGACTGGCCCGCGCAATCATCGAACTTCGATCTCCAGAACCGGACTGGCTCGCAATGCGGCACGAACCCCAACGCGGGTGCTGGCGTTGCACCGCCGCCCATCCCGGCGGGCCAGTGCTGCAGCTGCTGGCACACCACCACTGGGTCTGCCTGCGACACCGGATCTGGATCGGGCCACCGGATCTGACCGGCTTGCCGCAACCGGACCTGACGCAGTTGCCGGAAGTTGTTGCCGCACAACGCGCCCACTTACGGCTGATGCGCCGCCTCGGACCGGCGGCGACCTTCGACGCGGTGCTGACCGGGTTCCTCATCTGCGCGCACCGATGGACCTCTCGGCGCGAGCCCGAGCCCGGCGATGCCCGGCATCGGTGGGCCCGGCGGGGGCAGCTACTGATCCCGTCCGGCACCGAACTGGAAACCTTCAGCGCCTCAAGACTGTTCGCCGTTACCTACCCTGAAGCCGTCAGCCTCGCCGAGCTGCTGGGGCCACTGCATTGGCGGAGATTGGCCGCAGGTGGGCTAGACATGCAGCGACGATTCGCCGCCGCGATCGGACCTCGTCTCGGCCAACCCGGCTATCGGCCGCAGATCGTCAACGATGCCGTCGCGCACTGGATCGACCAGGACTGCTGGCGATCCCCGAGCCTGCCCCTGCAGGACTACCGCAGCCTGCGCACATTCGGCGGCCCCAGCTATCGCAAACCCCACACGAAGAACGAGGAAGCCCGCTTCACCAGCGCCGCCTGGTTCGCACAGCACCGCTGCGGAGGAGACGCCATGCTCCACCATCGCACCCTGGCACCGGTCATCCTCCGAGACTGGTCCGAGCAACAGGTGCTGTTCGAAACCGCGCTGTCGGCGATAGCGACAGTCCGCGAGGTCCACACCGAACACGGCCCGAACTCGACTGGGCCCACGGTCGGATCCTTCGATTTCATCCGCCCACACCCGGCGCCATCGGATTATCTCGCCACCGCTGTCGAGCCTGCCCCCTGGCCGGAACGGACCCAACCGCGCCCGGAATCGCAACCGCGGCCCTGGTCGGTCAGCGAACGCCCCTATTTCACACCTGGCCCTCGCCGCCGACGGAAGTTCAGGTTCCGCTGAACACGCGACAATCTGTGTCACCCCACCGTCGAGGTCGTCTTGATCGTCCAATCGAGGCCATGTTCGGACAAGGTTGCGAGGAAGTCGGCGGGGTCGAATGCCTGTGCTGGGCTGAGCACTCCGGCAGCGGCATTGCCTGTTGCGAGTCGCCGGGCTGCTTCGACCGCGACGACAGCGGTGGTGCCGTAGGTGTCTGTCCCGCGGATCACCCCACGGGTCTGGAGGCCGTGGTGGTCGGTCGCGTCGAGAAGGTAGGTGAAACGCTGGGCGGCGCGGTCGCGGTCAGTCGGGCCTTCGGGAAGACTCTCGATCAGCTCTGCTGTGACCGGTGTTGCGAGCCTGGCCTTCAGAGTGGCCTCGACCAGGCTTTCGACATGGTCGACATGAACATGCCGGGGAATGGTGACGACCTCGCACAGCGGCAGCGTTGCCATCGCCACGGACGCGCCGTCGGGCAGCACGATCGCCTCGTGCCGTGGCGCGATCCCAGCGCGCCACAACCCGTCGTGATAGGTCAGCCCGCCTGCGGTCATCGCATCGATGGTCGCCAACGCCGAACGCAACGATCCCCGCGAGGGACCGCCACCACCGGTGATGAGGTGGCTGACCGTGATCTCGGCCAGCGGCCCGGTCTGCTCGGCGACAAGGTGGGCGAGCAGATCCCCCGGCAAGCAGCCGTCATTGGTCGCCGGCACCACCGTGACGCCCGCACGCTCGGCGCCATCGGCGAAGGTGTCGAAGATGCTTTTCACATACGACTGCTCGCCTGCGGTGTCGACATAGTGGACGCGGGCATCGATCGCTGCGGCGACCACCGCCGCCCCGGAGACGGTGAACGGCCCCGCGCAATTGATGACGACATTGCTACCGGTCAAGGCCGCGACCAACGCGGCGTGGTCGTCGGCGCCAGCGACCCGGCGGTCGGCATCGGGGATGCCGACCTGGGCCGCCGCGTCTTCGAGCCGCTGCAGGTCACGGCCGATGAGCCGGACCTGCGCTTCATGTCGGGACAACTCGGCGAGGATGAGCTTGGCCTGATAACCGTTGGCGCCATAGACAGCGATGACCATATCGACTCCTGATTCGTGCCAGACTGCGCGACTACGCAGCACATCGAACTTAAAACCGATCACATGAGACGTTCAATGCGACAAAATCTTCCATCTATACGAATTCGTCTCGATGACATGAGAAGTTGATAGTCTTGCCCAATGGATCCCCTGTCGGACGTGGTCACTGCGATGCGCATCGGCGAGCCACATTCAGCACGGGTCACCCATCGCGCACCGTTCGGTTGGCAGTTGCCCGCAGTCGACGCCGCCGGATTCCATGTCGTGCTGGCCGGGACGTGCTGGTTCCTGCCACCCACCGGCGACCCCATCGTGCTGCGACCAGGTGACATCGTCTTCCTCCCCGGCGGTTGCACCCATGCCCTCGCAGACGACCCGGCTACACCACTACACGCAGCCACGACGACGCTGCGCCGAGTGAACCCCGGACAGGCTGAATCGTCGGCACCCGCATCCGAATTGCGGCCGGAAACCGTTCTGCTGTGTGGCGCCTACCTGCTCGATCGAAGCCGGTCACACCCGATGCTCGCCGATCTTCCCGAGGTCATTCACCTCCCCGCCCCGACAACGCGCCACACCCCAGCGGGAACAATCGTCGACCTCCTCGACGGTGAACTCATCGGCAATCACCACCCAGGGCGCGATGCCATGCTGCGCACGCTGCTGGACGCTCTGCTGCTACACATCCTGCGCAGCTGGCTCGACCAGCACGCCGACAGCGGCACCGACGCCGGGTGGTCCGCCGCACTCCGCGACCCAGCCGTCGCGACCGCGCTATCGGCGATCCACAGCTCGCCCGGACACGGCTGGACCATCGCTGAACTCGCCGATCACGCCGGACTGTCGCGGGCCAGCTTCGCCCGCCGATTCACCACATTGATCGGCCGACCGCCCATCGCCTACCTCACCTGGTGGCGCATGACCCTCGCCGCTCGGCAACTGCGTGACACCGACACCCCGATCTCGATCATCGCCCGACACGCCGGCTATGCATCCGAATTTGCGTTCGCCCACGCGTTCAAGAGCGAATTCGGCTGCCCGCCAGGACGATTCCGACAGCAAACCCCTCCAGCCCAACCACCGGACCGGAATCCAGCACCCACGACCGACCTGCACCCTCCTGCCCAAGCAGCAGCCGCCCGCGCCACCAAATCCGAAATATAGACCCGAACACGCCGACCCTGGAAAACCCGCATCAAACTTTCGGAACCCACGTCGATGATCGACCTATCCGAAAAGTCCACCTGAAACGGACATCTCGGCGGAGATATCGGCCCCGTAGACGATCGCCCCCTGCGCGGCGAACGCCGCAGCTGTCGCCGCGCCCATCCCGGAAGCGGCACCGGTGACGAAAACGACCTTGTTCTGGAACTGCATATGAACACTCCTTGCGCGACCACAACCGCCGGTCCCCATAACCTGCGGCGCTCTGTGAGCAGGATTGCATTTTCACTTGACACTTGTCTAGTGAAAGCTGAAATCCGCACGTCAGAGCTAGCGGAGAGCCTCGCCACCGAAGAGCAGCCACCAGCGCAGCGAAACGAAAGGCCACGGGCCCCGGGCGATGATCGGCCGATGCGCGACGGGCCGGAGACATGGTGGATATCACTCGAAGTGGCGGGTAAATCGCAGGTGAGGGCACAATGGGCGCAATGAAGCCCTGGCATCCGGACACCACCGCCGTCGATGGCCCATCCGGCGCACCGGGGCGAATCGATATCGAGCATGTCCAGACGCTGCGCGAACAGTTCGTCGACTTCATGCTGGGCTACAAGTTCGCGATCGACGAGATCACCACGAAGATCAATATTCTGCGCGAGGACTTCAACAGCACCCATGAGTACAACCCCATCGAACATGTGGGATCGCGGTTGAAATCGCCGGAAAGCGTGCTGGAAAAGGTGCAGCGCAAGAACTACCCGATGAACCTGGCGGCGATCCGGGAAAATGTGCTAGATATCGCCGGGGTCCGGGTCGTCTGCAGCTTCATCTCCGATATCGCCGCGATCCGGGACATGCTGGCCGGCCAGGAAGACATCACCGTCCTGGAAGAACGCGACTACATCACCCACCGCAAGCCGAACGGCTATCAGAGTCTGCACCTGATCGTGTCCATCCCGGTGTTTCGCTCCGCACGCACCGAACGGATACCGGTCGAGATCCAGATCCGCACCATCGCCATGGATTTCTGGGCCAGCCTGGAACACAAGATCTACTACAAGTACCGGGGCGAAGTGCCCCCGAACCTGCGCAGCGACCTCGCCCAGGCCGCCGAAGTCGCCACCCAGCTCGACGAGAAGATGGAAGCGCTGCACCGCCAGGTGGACCGCACCGGCCATGTACGCACCGGTCCGGCCGATTCCCTGGACCTCACCGGCCTGTATCAGAGCCTTGCGGCAGAGCGTTCCGCGCGCCCCGCCCCGTCCGAGCGGTGACGGCCGGCCTCGCAGCACCACCCCGGCACGCTCGACCGTCCGTCTGCTGCCGCATGGCGGCGCCGGATGACCACCTCATCATCCCGATCCGGCACGGCCCCGATAACAGCGGGCGGTCAGGCACTCTCGGCGAGCCGTATCGCGGCAGCAGGGCACTCCTGTTCGGCCTCCCGCACCCTGACGTGCAGCTCGGGTGGTGGGTCCGTGTCGAGCACCACCGACCTGCCGTCGTCGGCCTGCTCGAAAACCTCCGATGCGGCCAGTACGCACATACCCGCACCGATACACGACCGGCGGTCCACCGAGACCCGCATCCGGCTCACCACGTGACCGGCAGGTTGTGCACGCCGTAGACATCCGCGCCGTGCCGCAGCGCTACGGCGTCGGGCGCAACCGTGAGGCGAAGCTCCGGAAAGCGCGATACCAGGGCGGGTAGCGCTACTCGCATCTCGACGCGGGCGAGTTGCTGCCCCAGGCATTGGTGCGGGCCGTAGCCGAAGCCCAGATGCCCCGTGGCGTTGCGGTGGATATCCAACGTATCGGGGTCATCGAACCGGCGGGCGTCCCGGTTCGCTGTCTGTAGTGAGAGGGCAACGGTTTCGCCTGCGGCGATCGTCCGGCCGGCCAGCTCGATATCGGTGAGTGCCACACGCGAGTTGGTGTGCACGATGGCCAGGTAGCGCATGAGTTCTTCGACTGCACTATCCGCGAGGCCGGGATCGTTGTGCAGCGCGGCGAACTGGTCCGGGTGCGTGAGCAGGGCGAAGGTCCCCAGACCGAGCATATTCGCGGTGGTGTCCAGCCCGGCGCCGAGGAGAAACGTGCCGATTCCGGCGAGTTCGTCGTCGTCGAGATCCGTGGCGGTCAGATCACTGAGCAGATCGTCGGTCGGAGCCGCTCGTTTGGCGGCGACCAGACCGCGCACATACTCCTCGATCGCCGCGAAGGCAGTGAGCTGATCGGTTTGACTGCTGTCGACGCTGTTGACGGCGAGCGCATGGTGTTCGAAAGTCGCCCGCTCGGCGAACGGTACCCCGAGCAGCTCACAGATCATCTGCGCCGGAATCGGGTACGCGAACTTTCGACGAGGTCCAGCGGCCCTCCCGAGTCCGCCATCGCATCCAGGCAGGAGTGTGTGATCTCCTCGACGCGGGCGGTGAGCTGACGCATCCGGCGTACGGTGAACCGGCCGATGAGCAGGCTGCGATACCGGGTGTGCTGCGGCGCGTCCACACCCAGGAGATCGCCGATCGGAGCAGGTGACAGCGGCCCCAGATCGGCTACCGGGTTGTGCATCAGTTCGTATCGGGAACTGAACCGGCGGTCGGCGAGCACGGCCCGGACTTCGGTATGGCCGGTGGCCAGCCAGCCGTGGTGACCGTCGGGGAAGGTCCAGCGTGTGAGCGGACACTTTTCGCGCTGCTCCGATAGTTCGATCGGGGGATCGAAGGGTCGTCCCGGTGGTCTCCGAGTGTGCAGCGCCGCCGCGGTGTTCTCAGCTGTTTCTGGTGGTTGTGTCATCGTCGCTCCCGATCTCACCGTTTCGTTCAGATCAAGGCGAACGCTAAGTTGCATTAAGCCTGTGCTCAACGATAAATCTGCGCAATTTGTACAATATGCAGCTCAGTTCAGGTAAATTGGTTGCAATTGCTGTGCGGGTTAATGCTCCCTCCGGCGAGCTATCGTTGCAATGCACTGCCGATGAACGCTGTTGTCGACCGGATGCCACACAGAGAGGGCCCCTCCCGATGCCGGGATCCAGACTGTCCGCGGAGGACCGCCGAGAGATCGCCGTCGGCCTGCGAGCCGGAATCGGCTACGCCGCAATAGCACGGCAGCTGGACCGGCCGACGTCGACGATCAGCCGGGAGGTCAACCGCAACGGCGGCCCCGGGCGTTACCGTCCCGACCGGGCACACCGAGTCAGTCGGCAACGATCCCGCAGGCAGGCGAATCCTGACCACGCACACAGCACCGTCGACAGCCGCGCACTACCCGTTATCGACCGTCTCACTTCGCTGTTCGTCGAAACGGGGATGCCGCGCACCGCCGCCGGCGTGCTGGCGTGCCTGATGACCGCGGACGACGGCAGCTCGGTCGCCGCCGAACTCGCCGCGACACTGCGGGTGAGTCCGGCGGCCATCTCCGCCGCGATCGGGTATCTGCAAGCGCAGGAACTGATCTACCGGAAACAAGACACACCCCGGCGCCGCGACCGCTACATCATCGACGAAACCGCCTGGGCCCGCGCCACTATGGCGGGGGTGCGCCAGAATGCGGCGATCGCGTCCGCGGCCCGCAGCGGCGCAGCGGAGGTCGGCGCCACCACGGCCGCGGGCGAAAGGCTGGCCGGTATGGCCGATTTCCTCGATCATGTCGGCCGCGACCTCACCGCCTCGGCCCAGCGATGGGCAAAGTTGCTGACCTGACCGGGACCCGTCTCAGGGTGGCGAGGTTGCGCGCCGCTGAATTATCCGCTGAAAGTTCCTGAAAGGCCGATCCTCGCAGGGATCGCGGCCGCAGCCTCGAGCAGTACTGCTACCGAGCAGGCACTCCGGCTCCGATCACTCGCACCTAAGCGCCGAAGATCGCTGTGGGCAGTCCCGCGACTGTCGTCGAAGCGACCAGCGTGGCGCCGTCCAGCGGACCCGGTTCGGTCAACCCGTGAGTCGCGGTGGTGACCAGCAGCCGGTGCGGAGCACGAGCACTGAATGCGATGCTCGTCGGCTGGGCCGCCGGGACAGGCACCACATCGATCAGCTCGCCATCGGGGCTGTATCGGTGCAGCCTGCGGCCACCCCACAATGCCGACCACACATATCCGTCCGCATCGACGGTCATACCGTCAGGGCTCGCATCGTCGACCGTGGCGAAGACCGTCGCGGGCTCGTCGATTCCGCCGTCCTCCCCCACTCGGTACTGCAGGATCACGCCACGTGCACTGTCGGCGAGGTACATGGTGGCACCGTCAGCGCCGAACGCCGGACCGTTGGGGACGGTGAGCCCGTCGAGAACCACGTGGACGCTGCCGTCGGGATCGACCCGGACCAGCCGGCCGGCTCCAGGGGTGCCGTCGTAGGGCATCGCGCCGGCCCAGAACCGGCCACGGGGGTCGGCGACACCGTCGTTCATCCGCATCGGAACGGAGGTATTGTCGAACGGCTTTGCCAGCCAGTCGATATCGACGTCAGCGGCGCTCGGTTCGGCACCATTCGATACGTGGAGCAGCGCGATACCGGTGCCCGCCGCGGCGATCCAGCCGCCGCCGGCACACGGGGCGACGGCCCCGAGGGGGATATCGAGCCGCAGTCGTTCACGTGCCGCACCGGTTTCGGTCTCGCCGTCGGTTTCGAACAGCCTTCCCGCCAGCAGATCGACGAATACGAATCCGTCGTCCGTCGCCCGCGCCCCCTCACCGAGTTCGTATCGCGCCCCGCCCAGCGCGGTCCACTCGCCCACCGCGCTCATCGCAGTGCCGCCCCGGAGCCGGCCGTGATCAGGGCCAGCTCGTCCCGGCTCGGCAGCCCTTCCCAGTCACCGCGGCTCGATACCGCGAATGCGCCCAGGGTGTTTGCGCGCGCCAGCCGTTCGGCGATATCGCCGCCGTCGAGCAGCGCGGACAGGTATCCGGCGGTGAAGGCGTCACCGGCACCGATCGAGTCGACGACACTCACCCGGTGTCCTTCGCCCGTGGTCACGCCCGCGGCAGTGTGCGCGGTGGCTCCGTCGGCGCCGAGCTTGATCACCACCTCCGATACGCCACAGCCGATGAGCTCCGCGGGATCACGTGCGACGAGACCGAGTTCGTCCTCCGAAGCGATCACCACGTCCGCGGCGCGGGCCAGCGGCCGCAGCGTTGCCGCGGCGATATCCGGATCCCAGAGCCGCGAGCGGAAGTTCACGTCGAACGAGATCAGCGCGCCGCCGCCGCGGGCGATGCGTACGGCCTCGGTCACGGCCTCGGCGGCGCTCGCGGACAAGGACGGTGTCACGCCGGTGATATGCAGGACGCGCGGCATCTCCGTCAGCGCCGCAACGGAATCCGCCGCCCGAACGCGGGATCCCGCGGAATCGCGGCGGTGGTATTCGACGCGGGTCACGTCCGGTAGCCGCTGTTCGAACAGCACCAGGCCCGTGGCCCGGTCGGTATCGCGGGAGACGGTGTCGACGAAGACGTTCTCCGCGCGCAGGGTACGCAGTACCAGTTCCCCGGACTCGTCGGCGCCCAGTCTGCCACCCCACCGCACCCCGTGGCCGAGGCGGGCGAGACCGATCGCCACATTGGACTCCGCACCGGCGACCGCCAGGGTGGCGTCACCACCGAACCGGATCCGGTCCGCGACGCGCACCGCGACCATCGTCTCGCCGATGGTGACGACGTCGAGAGCTCGTTCGGGAGCCGCGCTCACGCTCTGTCTATCGGGCATGAGCGAAGGCCCCGCGTGGTGATGCTTCGCTACCGCCTCCGGGCCTGACCCGCTCATGCCTGCTCCCGCACAGCTTCGAGGAACGACCGTGCCCGTAGCCGCAGCGCCGCCAGGTCCCCGCCGTTGGGAGCGTCGCCGCACAGCGGGCTCGCGACGCCTACCGCGACCGCGCCGTTGGCCAGATACGCGGGCACGGTATCCGCGCCGACCCCGCCGACCGGGATCAGCGGGATATCGGGGAACGGTGCGCGCAGATCCTTGAAGTACCCGGGTCCCATCGTGGACGCCGGGAAGATCTTCACCGCGTCCACACCGAGCCCCGCCGCGGTAATGATTTCCGTAGGAGTCAGGGCACCGCAGAGCACCGGGACGCCGTCTTCGATCGCGGCGGGCACCGAAGGCGCCAGGCCCGGTGTGACGATGTAGGTGGCGCCGGCGTCCCGCGCCCGAATCACGTCGCCGGGTGTGAGGACGGTCCCCGCGCCGAGTTGGATCTGTCCGTCGAGCCTCGTCGCGACCTCCTCGATCACCCGCAGCGCGTCGACCGAGGTGAGGGAGACCTCGAACAGCCGGAGGCCTTCGTCGGCGAGCGCCAGTGCGGTATCGATGGACGCGGCGGCGTCGGTGCCACGGATGATGCCGAGGAGCCGGTGTGCGCGTAGGTCGTCGAGCAGGGTCATCAGATGCCTCGATTTCGTCGGTTCTCGTATCGCCGGCTGCCGCCGGGTGGGGTCACCATTCGGCAAAGGACCCGTCGGGGTGGCGCCAGATCGGTCCGTGCCAGCTGGTGGCGACCGCGTCGGCGGCACGGACCGCGGCCTCGTCGATCGTGACCCCGAGACCCGGTGCGTCCCAGCGCTCGATATGCCCGTCGACGAACTGGAACGGGGAGCGGTCCAGGACGTAGTCGAGCAGCTCGGCACTGCCCTCGTTGTAGTGGATTCCGATGGATTGCTCCTGCAGCAGGAAGTTCGGTGTCGCGAGCGCGACCTGCAGGCTGGCCGCCAGCGCCAGCGGGCCGAGCGGGCAGTGCGGGGCGAGCAGGGCGCCGAAGGTTTCGGCCAGGGCCGCGATGCGCCGGACCTCGGATATACCGCCGGCGTGCGAGAGGTCCGGTTGTACGATCGCGACGCCCGACTCGAGCACCGGCAGGAATTCGGTGCGGGAGTACAGGCGCTCACCGGTCGCGATCGGCACGGTCGTCGACTCCACCACATCGCGTAACCGGTGGCTCAGTTCGGGCAGGACCGGTTCCTCGACGAACAGCGGCCGCATCGGCTCGAGCATCGGTACGAGCCGGCGCGCGTCGGCAACTCCGACGCGCCCGTGGAAATCGACCGCGATATCGTTGCGGTCGCCGATCGCATCCCGGACCTTACCGACGCGCGCGACGACGCCATCCAGTTCCGCGGGCGTCGCCAACCGGCCGAATCGTCCGCACGCGTTCATCTTCAGTGCTGTCAGACCGGCGTCGATCTGGGCGCGGGCGGCATCGGCGACCTCGTTCGGTTCGTCGCCGCCGACCCAGCCGTACACGCGTACCCGGTCGCGGACCGCTCCACCGAGTAGCTGATGCACCGGTACGCCCAGCGATTTTCCGAGGATGTCCCACAGCGCTTGATCGATACCGGCGACGGCGCTGGAGAGTACGGGGCCGCCGCGATAGAAGCCGCCCTTGGTGAGGACTTGCCAATGCGCTTCGACGGTGCGCGGATCCTTCCCGATGAGCAGTCCGGCAAGTTCGTGGACCGCGGCGCGGACGGTGACGGCCCGGCCCTCGACCACCGGCTCACCCCAGCCGACGATGCCGGCATCGGTGGCGATGCGGCAGAACAGCCATCGTGGTGCGACTGCGAAGGTATCGATAGCGGTGATCTTCACCCGGATTCCTTACTGTCGAGAAGATTGAGCACGCGCGACAGGTCGTGTGCGGACTTGTCGAGCAGTGCCCTGGTCGACGCCACCGCGGCCGTGGGATCGCCCGCGCGGATGGCGTCGACGACCGCGCGATGGCTCGGCACCGGGTCGTCGGTGGTGTGGTTGTGCACGAGGGAGTCCCGGACCATCAGCGCCGGTTCCACGAGCACGTTCATGCTGGCCAGCATTTCGTTGTGCGCGGCCCGCAGCAAAAGTCCGTGCCAGGCCAGATCGGCGGCGGCGGCCTGCTCCGCGGTTCCCGTCGCGGCGGCGGCCATATCCGCGAGGGCCTGCTCGAAATCGGCGAGGTCTTCGTCGGTGCGGCGCAGCGCGGCCAGTCCGGCGGCGGACGGTTCGATGATCGCCCGCACCTCGGCGAGTTCGTCGAGCATCGCGGACGCGTCACCGGCGGAATGCCGCCAGCGGATCACATCGCTGTCGAGCACATTCCACTCGGCCCGTTCCCGGACGAAAGTCCCGCGGCGCTGGCGGGAATCGACCAGCCCCTTGGCCGCGAGCACCTTGATCGCCTCACGCAGCGCGGTCAGCGACAGGTCCATCCGTGAGCCGATCTCCCGCAGATCGAGGACCTCACCGGGCGCCATGGTGCCGTCCACGATTCGGGAACCGAGCAGTTCCACTGTCGTACCGTGGACTCCGCGTCCCGCATAGCCTGTCATCTCTTCCCTCGACTCCGCTTTCCGTGAATATGTGCACACCGCGCCGGGCGCGGTCAGGACGAATTCTTGGTGATGCTCCAGCCGCCGTCGACGGTGAGGGTGGCGCCGGTGACGAAGGAGGCGGACGCCCCGAGCAGGAACTCGATGGGACCGGCCACCTCGCCGGGATCACCGAGCCGTCCGATCACCGTCTCCGCGGCGCTGGCGGCGCGATCCTCCTCCGGGATCCCGTCCCACTGGGTCGTCAGGATCGGTCCGGGCAGTACACAGTTCACCCGGACCTCACCGCCGTATTCGGTGGCCACCTGCCGGGTCAGGCCGGTCAGTCCGGCCTTGGTCGTCGCGTAGGCGGGCACGCCGGGGAGCCCGAAGCCGGCATGGACGGAGGAGACGATGACGATCGCGCCACGCCGGTCGCGGCGCAGGTCGGGGAGGCAGGCCCGGATCCCGTGGAAGGCGCCGGTGAGGTTGACGTCCAGCTGCCGCTGCCACGACGGCAGCGTCATCTCGTGCAGCGGGGCGTGGTCGGTGGCCAGCGCGTTGCAGACGAGGGCATCGATGGGGCCGAAGGTCGCGTGGGTGCGTTCGACCGCTGTCGCCCAGTCGGTTCGGGAGGTCACGTCGCCGCGGCAGGCCAGTGCCCGGCCGCCCGCGGATTCGATCGACGCGGCCGTCTCGGCGACTTCCTCGGCACGGTCGAACAACACCACCGACCAGCCGGAGCTCGCCATGCGGTGTGCGGTCGCGGCACCGATGCCCCGGGCCGCACCGGTGATCAGCACCGTGCCGGGGCCGGATCCTGAGGTCACAGTCCCTCCTTCTGGTCGTATGCCCGGCCGGGGCCGGGTGCGGTACCGAGCTCGTATTCCACTCCGGTTCCGTGCTCGCGCAGCCGGACCGGGCTCCCGATCAGCGTGTTGTCCAGTGTCGTCACCGCACCGGCCCGCACGCCACCGACCGCGATACCGCCGGCCAGGAGGTCACCGTCGGCGTAGGCGGCAAACCGGGCATCACTCTCCCAGTGCCCGACCGGGGTGACAGTGCGGACCTCGCCCGCGCCGGCAGCGGTCGCGCAGCGGTATCGGAGTGCGGTGTGTTCGCCCGGCGCCAGCATCGCCGACGAGCCGAGAAGTTCGATCTCCACGATTCGCGCCCGCGGGTGCAGACCACCGAGATGCTCGATCGGTGCGCTCAGCGGGTGCTCCATCCACACCTCGACGCGAGATCCGCTGTCCGGGTAGTCACCTCCCGGGTCGACGGTGAAGGTCTGGGTGGTGGTGATGCCGTGCGCCGCGTGCGCCAGCCATCCACTCGCGCCGGGAAATCCGATCTTTCCGACGACATCCTGATGCGGCACCAGGACCCGATCGGTGCCGAGGACCTCGTACCGGGGCGTTCCGGTGCCGACCGCGAGCGGCACCGCCCGGTGGTCACCGTCGGTGACACCGACGTACACGCCGCCGCTGCCGGGCCCGCCCGCGGCGCGCTGGGTGACGTTCCACAGCGCCCATCGCACCGGCTGCGCGGACGTATTGCGGGCTTCGAGGCGTGCGTCATACCAGCTCTGCCCGTCCCGCAGGGTGATTTCCCTGGTCAGGGTCAGACCGGTGCGTGGGTCGTGACCGCTGGTCATCGTGAGAGTCACCGCCCCCGGAGCCTGCTCCACTCGCCGGTCGTACACCCCGGAGTCCAGCACCGGGTCCGGCGGGCCCGCCCATTCGGCCGGGCCGGACCAGCCCTGCGGCGCCGGCCAGGTCTTGTCACCGCCGTAGTTGTTCCAGACGCTCATCGGCCCCGATACCGGCGCGGGAATGTGCGGCGGGACCGGGTACAGGTTCTCGTCCAGCATATCGGTATTGCGCCACAACGTTTCCCGGCCGCGCAGTTGCACCGAGAGCAGCCGTCCGCCCAGCGTGGGGACGAACCCCAGCCGCAACACCGCATTGTCGAGCCACACGATATCGGGGCGGCGCCCATCCCCCTCGTCGATCTCGACGAGGGGGCCGGTGGCGGGCGACCGAGGCGTCACGGCAGTGAATCCGAGACGAAGACAACCTTGCCGCGACTGCCTCCCGCGGCGAGCGCGAAGGCCTGATCGGCCTCGGCGAGGGTGAACCGATTGCTGACCACGGCCTCGGGGCGCAGACCCCACGCGACCAGGTTTGCCGCGAGATCCGACATTGCCTGCAAGGAGGTCACCCAGGACGCATGCAAGGTCAACTGCTTGTGCAGCAACGTATCCGAGACCTCGGAGTCGAAACGGCCGCCCTCGCCGATGAACGAAACATGACCCCACTCGGCCGCATGCTCGACCGCGGTGGACCGGCCGGGCGCCGAACCCGAAGCGTCGATGGTGAAGGCGAATCCAGCTCCGCCGGTGAATCGGTCGAGTTCGGCGTCCGCATCGTCCGGTGCGACGGTGGCATCGAAGATACCGAGCGAATCGGCCCACTCCCGGCGCTCACCGGACAGTTCGACGCCGACGACGCGACGGGCACCCATACCGCGGCCGATCATGCCGGCCGCGAGGCCGACGGGTCCGAGACCAACGACGAGCAGGTCGCCTTCCCCGCTGACACCGATGCGGCGAAGCCCCTCATAGGCCGTGCCGAAGCCACAGGCGATGAGCGCACCGTCGACATACGACAACTCCTCCGGCAGCGGCACGCAGGTACGCTCCTCGGCCAGAACGTACCGGGCGTTACCGCCGTCGCGCTGCCAGCCGTACGACTCCCGTGACGGCGCGGTGCAGCTGATGTAGTAGCCGCGACGGCAGTTGTCGCAGAGCCCGCAGCCGGCGATGTGGTAGACGATGACCCGGTCGCCGGCACCGAAGCGGGCGCAGCCCGGCCCGGCGGCGACGACGCGACCCGACGGCTCGTGGCCGGAAACGACGCCGCGGTAGGCGGGGCCGTCGATACCGCGGTGGGTCTTGTACTCGCGGTAGATGTAGCTGATATCGGTACCGCAGATACCGGCGGCGCCGACCTCGACGAGCAGCTGCCCCGGACCGGGTGTCGGCACGGGAACCTGCCGCATCTCGGTGGTGGAGTTGCCGGGAAGATAGATGCCCGGCATCGTTTCGGGAACTGTCGAGGTTCCCGGTTCGGTTGTGGTCACGATTCCTCCTGTGGGCGGCCGGGTCAGGACCGAGTGGTGACCCGCATGAATATGGGAGCCCGTCATGCGGTGCGGACGGCCGCGGCACCGCGGCGGACGATGAGCGCGTTGATCAGAACGGCGCCGACGATGATCACACCGCGAATAACGTCCTGCAGGAAGGAGTTCACCCCGAGCAGGACCAGCCCGTTCCCGATCACGGTGATGAAGACGACGCCGAGCAGGGTACCCAGCATCGTGCCGCGACCACCGGCAAGGGCGGCGCCGCCGATGACGACGGCCGCGATGATATCGAACTCCAGTCCCGCTCCGGCGCTGCCGGATCCCGCGCCGAGCCGGGAGGCGAGCAGCACACCGGTAATCGCGGAGAGCAGACCGGTAGTGGCGAAGAGCAGGATGCGCACCTTGGTGAGGTTGATACCGGCCAGCTGGGCGGCGGCCGCGTTACCGCCGATGGCGTAGACCGAACGACCGTACGCGGTGAACTTGGCGATGTAGACGAATACGGCGAACAGGATCAGCATCACCACCGCGGACGTGGGGATCCCCAGAATCGAACCACCCAGCAGGTCGAACAGGCCGCTCTCGGGCAGCACCACGGGCAAGGCGTCGGTCAGGTAGAGGCCGAGACCGCCGAGAACACTCCACAAGCCGAGGGTGGCGATGAAGGACGGCACATTGAAGCTGGCCCGCAACCAGCCGGCCAGCGCACCCCAGGCCGCACCGAGCACCAAGGTCAGGAGCACGGCACCGAACACACCGAGACCCCACTGGGCACTGCCCATCGCGACCAGCACCGATGCGAACGCGACGGCCGGGCCGATGCTGATGTCGATATCGCCTGCGATGATCACCAGCGTCACCCCCCAGGCGGCGATGCCGATCGTCGCGGCATCGCGCAGGATACCCAGCTGATTCGAACCGTCCATGAATCCCGACGCCGTCAGACCGAGCACCACGTAGAGTGCCGCGATCGCCACCACGAGGCCGATTTCGTTGAGCTGATGACTACGCGAGCCCAACCAGCTGCGCGCTGTGCGGGAATCACCCGGCTGGAGAGTGTTCTTGGTGATGACCACAGGGTCCTCTTCTCGTCTTTGCTTCGTGGTGGTCAGGCCGCCATCGCGGCGGCGAGGACGGAGTCGGTGGTGATATCGGAGCCGGTCAGTTCCTCGGTGATCTCGCCGCCGCGCAGCGCGATCACCCGGTCACAGACCAGCGGCAGTTCCTCGAGCTCGCCCGAGACGAACACGACGGCAGCTCCCCCGTCGGCGAGTTCTCTGACGAGGCGATAGATCTGGGACTTTGCCGCCACATCGACGCCGCGCGTGGGTTCGTCGAGCAGCAGGATCCGGCTGCCGGCGTGCAGCCAGCGACCGATAACCGCCTTTTGCTGATTGCCACCACTGAGATTGACGATCGGTGTCTGCGCGCGAGCCGTCGCGATGGACAGCCGCGAAATCAACCCGGCTGCGGCCGCACGGAAGCGGCGGTACACGATGGTCGGTCCGGAGCTGACCGCCCGGTAATCCGAGATGAGCATGTTCTCGTCGACACCGAGCAACGGCACGATACCCGCGCCCTTGCGATCCTCGGGAGTCATACCGACTCCCAGAGCCTTCATCCGGGCGGCACCGATATTGCGGACATCGGTCCCGGCTACCGCGACCGAACCGGACGAGATCGGATGGAAACCCGCGATGGCCCGGAGCAGTTCGCTGCGGCCGGAGCCCATCAAACCGGCGATCCCGAGCACTTCACCCTGGTGCACGTCGAAGGACACCTCGCGAATCTTCGGCGGCAACACCAGGCTCCGCACGGAGAGCAACGGCGTCCCGGAGCGGTCCACGGCGCGCTCGGCGCGTTCCTCCACGGCCGGTTCGGCAGAGCCGACCATCAGCGCCACGACGTGGGCAGTGCTGACATCCTCGAGCGTGACGGTGTCGACGACCCGGCCGTCGCGCATGACGGTCGCGGTGGAGGCGACCTGCCGGATCTCGTCGAGACGGTGGCTGACATACACGACCGCGACGCCGGCCGCCGCGATCCGGTCGACAGTTTTCAGGACCGCCTGGACCTCGGTGGCGGCCAGCGCGCTGGTCGGTTCGTCGAGGATGAGCAGCCGCGGGCGCCGCCGGACGGCACGGCAGATCTCGACGAGCTGCTGTTCGGCGAGCGGCAGCGATTCGACCCGGCTGAGCGGATCGATATCGAGTGCGAGTTCCTCCAGCACGGCGGCGGTTTCGCGGCGCATGACGTCGTAGTCGACGCGACCAGCGGTGCGGGGCCAGACCCCGAGGAACATGTTCTCCGCGACGGTCAGTTCGGGGACCAGGCTCAGTTCCTGGTAGACGGTTTCGATGCCGAGCGCGGTCGATCGCCGGACGCCTCGACCGAGTAGTTCGCCGCCGACACGGATGGTCCCCCGGTCCGGGGTTTCGACGCCCGCCAGCAGCCGGATCATCGTCGACTTACCGGCACCGTTGCGGCCGAGCAGCGCCCGCACTTCGCCGGCACGGATGGTCACGGACGCGTCCGTGAGCGCCTGCACACCGGCATAGTGCTTGGTCAAACCCTCGATCTCGACGACTACGGCGCCGTCGGCGGGACCGTCCGTGCGGTGATCCATGGTGTCCTTCCGGGAATGGTGCGGGTCACGAGCGGGCACGGAGGTCACGGGATACCGTCCGGATGCGTCTCGATCCAGTCCCCGCCGGCCTGCGCGCCGACGTATTCGTCGACCGGTGCCGGGATCACGAGTTCGGCGGGCGGGTTGCCGTCGAGAATGTCGACGGCCGCACGGCCCGCCAGTTCGCCGACCTTGATGCCGGAGATATCGGTGACGCCCTTGAGGATGGTGCCGTCCCGCAACATTCCGGCCGCCTGCGTGGACATATCGCCGCCGAACACGACCACCTCACCGGCCTTACCCCGGGCCTGGACAGCCCGTGCCGCACCGATCATCTGCGAGCCGGCCTCGCCGTAGAACGCGTCGATATCGGGCTGGGCGGTGAGGACCTGTTCGGAACGCTGGACGGCCTCGTCGAGGGTCAGCCCCTGCTGGTTGGCCACGATGGTGGCTCCGGGAACTTCCGCGGTGAGCGCCTCTTCGAAGCCGATCCGGCGCTGGACGCACACTTCGAATTGTTCGCAGTTGATCACCGCCACCTTCGGTGCCGTGATGTCCTGCTCCCTGAAATACGCCGCCATCTGGCGTCCCGAGGCGGCGCCGAATTCTTCGGGATCGCCGAGCACATAGGCCGAAACCAGCTCCTGGGCGGCGGCATCCTCGACGCAGGTGTTGTAGCAGATGATCGGGACACCGTTCTCGTGCGCGAGCCGCAATGCGGGAACGGAAGCGGTGGCGGAGGACGGCGAGATGATCAGCGCGTCGGCCTTCACCGAGACGACCGTATCCACGAACGTGCTCTCCTTCGACGCATCCGACTGGATGTTCGATGCGAGCAGTTGCGGTGCGTCGGGCTGTTCGGCGAACGTATCGTTCAAGCCCCGCGCGACTCCGGCGTAGTACCCCTCGGCGTTCAAGTAGACGACCCCGACACGGCCGTTCTCCCCCACTTTGCCCGCGCAGCCCGCGACGGTCGCGGCTATCAGCACCGCGCCGAAGATGGCGCCCCACTTCCACTTGACCTGCATGTGACCTCGATGTCTCGCTGGGCAACTTCGCTTCGATCAGAGTCGCCGACCACACCCAACGGTGTCAATACTAAATTATTATTTATTATCGGCCAGCCCAGTCCTCACTCGGGTCGAACGGATTGTCGACATGGCCGATGACACGCTCGACGGGTCGCCACCGCCCGCATTCCATCCACGCGGAAACGAGACATCGAACACGGTTCGCCACCGGAGCTTGCAACTCTCCCCTGACAGGAGGGTACTGTTTCTTTCGCTGAGTGATTGCTGACCTCGATCCCTCCGGCAGTGTGGCCGGGCGGAATCGGATTCGATCCGTATCGAGCTTCCCGCTCGGTCTCCTTCTCGAACTTCTCACCGGCGAGCGCTGCACTCGTCCGGTCGCGCCCGCGTGCGCTCGACCATATGGAACGGAGAGCCGATGGTGTCGACGACACATCGACCCGACAGCGATGAGGGTTCGGTCCTGGCCGCCCTGCGCAGCCCCAAACGGTTGCGGACCGAGGTGCTGGCCGGCCTGGTCGTGGCGCTGGCGCTGATCCCGGAGGCGATCTCGTTCTCCATCATCGCCGGGGTGGATCCGCGCGTCGGGCTGTTCGCCTCCTTCACCATGGCGGTGACCATCGCCATCACCGGCGGCCGCCGGGCCATGATCTCCGCGGCGACCGGGGCGGTCGCGCTGGTCATCGCACCGGTAGTCGCGGAGCACGGCCTGGATTACCTCATCGCCACCGTGATTTCGGCGGGCGTGATCCAGGTGGCGTTGAGCCTTGCCGGCATGGCGAAACTGATGCGGTTCATCCCGCGCAGCGTCATGATCGGATTCGTCAACGCGCTGGCAATCCTGATCTTCATGGCGCAGGTGCCACATCTGCTCGGCGTGCCGTGGCTGGTGTATCCGATGGTCGCCGTCGGTTTGCTGATCATCGTGTTCCTGCCGAAGGTGAGCTCGGTAGTCCCCGCACCTCTGGTGGCGATCGTGCTGTTGACCGCGGCGGTCGTCGTGTTCTCGCTGAACGTGCCGAATGTCGGCGACGAGGGCGAGCTGCCGTCGAGCCTGCCGTCGCTGCTCATCCCGAACGTGCCACTGAACCTGGAAACGCTGGGCATCATCGCCCCTTACGCGCTGGCGATGGCCCTGGTCGGGCTGATGGAATCGCTGATGACCGCCAAACTGGTCGACGACATCACCGATTCGCACTCCGACAAGACCCGCGAGGGCTGGGGCCAGGGTGTGGCGAACGTGGTCACCGGATTCTTCGGCGGCATGGGCGGCTGCGCGATGATCGGCCAGACCATGATCAACGTGAAATCCTCCGGCGCCCGCACCCGGATCTCGACCTTCCTGGCCGGACTGTTCCTGCTGATCCTGGTCGTCGGCCTCGGCGACGTGGTCGCACTGATCCCGATGGCGGCACTGGTCGCGGTCATGATCATGGTGTCGGTGGGCACCATGGACTGGCATTCCATCGCCCCGAAAACGCTGCGGCGGATGCCGATCGCGGAAACCCTGGTCATGGTGGTCACGGTTGCGGTCACCGTCGCCACCCACAACCTCGCCTACGGCGTCGTCGCCGGGGTCCTCACCGCGATGGTCGCCTTCGCGCACCGGGTCGCCCACTTCACCCAGGTCGACAAGGTGGGCGAAGCCGATATCGACGCCGACGGTGATACCGACACCCGCGTCTACCGGGTCCGGGGCGAGCTGTTCTTCGCCTCCAGCAACGACCTGATCTACCAGTTCGACTACATCGGCGACCCGCACAACGTGATCATCGATATGTCCGAAGCCCATATCTGGGACGCCTCGACCGTGGCCACACTGGACGCGATCACCACAAAATACAAGGCCAAGGGCAAGAACGTGGAAATCATCGGACTCAACAAAGCCTCCGAAGAACGCCACGGCCGCCTCAGCGGACACCTCACCGGAGCACACTGAGATGCCCCAGGAAACCACCCGCGCACACCTGCAGATCGGCCAGGTCGCCGCCCGCACCGAATTGTCGATCAAGACGATCCGCCACTACGACGAGGCCGGACTGGTGACACCGTCGGCACGCAGCGCGGGTGGTTTCCGCCTCTACACCGACGCCGATATCGCACGGCTGCTGGTGATCCGGCGCATGAAACCACTCGGCTTCACCCTCGCCGAGATGAAACAGCTCCTGGACTCACTCGACACCCTCGACAACCCGACAGCCGGCGCTGAGCAGCGTGGCCGCGCAACGGAATTCCTGAGCGAATGCCGGGCGAAGGCCGAGGACAGCTGCGAGCGGTTGCGCCGCCAGCTCGCCTACGCGGAGGAATTCACCGACCTGCTCACCGCACGCGGCGCGGCGACCGCACATCGCCCCTGAGCGCCGGTGTCGCGTACCGATCCACGCTGCCCACAACACCGAAGCAACAGGGACATCTCGGGAAAAACCGCCTGCCGGTTGCCTCGGTGACATCGAGTCCCCTGTCGGCGGCACGCTCTCCTGCACAGCAGTTCCCCCCTCCGAAGGCCGCGACCCGCCGATTCGTGGGCCTGCCGGCCCCGGTCGTAGAACTACAGCCGGCCAGGCAGGCGAATCGCTGTCATGGTGTGGAGGCAAGGTAGATCGTGGCCGAAGACCGGCCGCGGGTGAGCGGGTTGTCGAATTGCACCGGCTGAGCTTCGACATCGGTGAACACCGTCTCCAAAGCCGCAAGAAACTCCTGGTCGGGCGCCTCGTCCGACCACAGTGCGAACGTGCCGCCCGCAACCAGGTGCGCGCAGACCGCGCGCAAACCCGCCGGGGTATAGAAGTCGGTGTGGGGCCGGTGCAGCACGTGGCGTGGTGAGTGGTCGATATCGAGCAGGACCGCGTCGAAGACCCGGCCCGGTTTACCCGGATCGAATCCCGCCGCACTCGCCGCAGCAGCGAAGAAATCCGCGCACACCAGACTGATTCGTGGATCAGCGGCCAACCCGGCGGTGTCCGGCAGCAATTCCCTTTCGTGCCAGTCGATGACCGCGTCGCAGTACTCGATCACGGTTACCGATCGAACCCTGTTCTCCGTCAATGCTTCTCGCGCGGTGTAGCCCAAGCCGAGGCCGCCGACGAGCACATCGAGCTGTTCGCCGCGTGTCCGCGCCAAGCCCAGGCGCGCCAGTTCTCGCTCGGCAACGGTGAACAGGCTCGACATGAGGTATTCGTCGTCGAGCTTGACCTCGAAGATATCGGTTCGCGCGGTGGGGTCGAACCGGCGGCGCAGGCTGATCTCGCCCATCGGTGTCTGCTGCCATCCCAGTTCTTCGAACCGTGCGCTCATTGCAGCCACAGTAGCCACACCCAGGGTCTCACCTCCGGCTGGAGGCCGTCGGCGCTGACCCGCGAACCGCCGGCTTGCTCAATGCGGCAGCCACCTGCAATCCGCCCGATGGGGCACGACGTGGTCGCTGCCCCGGCGAGGCGACCGTGCGCCGGGCGGACGGGGGCCACGAAGTGGGGTGGTACTGCCTCTATATCCCACAACGGTCGGTAAGGCATTCACTCCTCCAGTCGGCCGAACCAGTGGGCGGCGACCCGTACGAACTCGTCCCGATCGGAGGCGGGCCGTGGCCATGCCATACGGCGCCAGGTTGAATCCGAGGCGCAGCTCCTGCGGATCGGCGAGGTGACCCGTGCGACGTAACCGGTGGGGTCCCCCGGAAAGAACGTGACGAGCGGTTGTTCCGACTGCCGGCCTGACAACGTCCGACGACACGATATTTGCACCCCGCGTGCCCAGCCCCATGATGTCGGCGTCAGGCGGGGGGTTCAACGCTCCTGCGTAGAATCTTGCCCGTGGGGCCTTTGGGCAAGCTGGGGACGAACCAGACCCGGCGAGGATACTTGTAGTCCGCCATCCGTTCCCGCACGAAGTCGATTATTTCGGTAGCCTCGGCATGCGCGCCGCGCTTGAGTGACACAGCAGCTCCGATTTGTTCCCCGAGATGCGCGTCTTCGATGCCGATTACGGCCGCCTCGACAACAGCCGGGTGCTCGTACAGCACCTCCTCGACCTCGCGTGGGTATATGTTGTAGCCGCCTCTGATAATCAGATCCTTCTTCCGGTCTACGATGCTGTAGTAGCCCTCGCGATCTCGCGTTGCGATGTCCCCGGTACGAAACCAGCCGTCCACTATGGCTTCCTCGGTCTCCGTTGGGCGGCCCCAGTATCCCTTCATGACGTTCTCGCCTTTGATCTCGATCTCTCCGGGCTCATCGGGGTCGACCAGTTCATTACCGTCGTCATCGACCAGGCGAAGTAGGCAACCGCGAACCGGAGTTCCGATCGTTCCGGCCTTGCGCGGCATTCCGGGCTGGTTGAAACAAGCGATAGGCGCGGTTTCCGAAAGCCCATATCCTTCATATACCTCGCACCCGAACCTTTCCTCGAAGGATTTCAAGACCTCGACGGGCATCGGTGCGCCTCCTACGATGCAGCAGCGGAGACTCGAGAGGTCTGCGGAATCGGCATCGGCCGAATTCAGCAGCGCCGAGTACATGGTGGGGACGCCCTCCAGAACCGTCACGTTATCCCGCACGAGAACGCGCAGGGCGGTTTCTGCGTCGAACCTGGGAATCAGCGTGAGCAGGGCTCCCGATTTCACCACGGCATTCAATCCGCAAGTCAGACCGAATACATGGAAGAGTGGCAAGCATCCGAGGACAACATCATCAGGAGTTGTCCGGATGAGAGTATCGACGGTGGTGGAAGCATTTGTCGACATGTTGTCATGAGTGAGTTCCGCGCCTTTGGGACTGCCCGTCGTACCGGAGGTGTAGAGCAGCACAGCGGTGTCATCCCCTCTGCACGTCACAGGTTCGGCGACCGGGCAGCCGAGAAGATCCGCTGCGGTCGGACCCAAGTCATCGACCGGGAACGCTGGAATGCCCGCCCCGCGTGCCGCTTCCGACACCACGTTCCACGCTGTCCGAGTGCCGTAGACGAGAGACATCCCGGAGTCTTCCAGGTAATACGTAACCTCGCGGGCCTTCAGCAGGGGGTTCATCGGGACCGCTACGGCGCCCGCCATCAGGACCCCATAGAAGAGGATCGGAAACGCCGGCACGTTCGGCAGCACGATGCCGACGCGATCACCGGCCTGGATGCCCCGAGCTTGCAGATCGCCCGCCACAGCTGCAGCCGCTCGCTCGAGTTCCGAATAGTTCAGCGTGGTGCTGTCGAGTCTGATCGCCGGCCGATCGCCCAGGTGACGAGCAGTATCGATGAGATTGTTTGCGAGATTCGAAGACATATCGGTGTATTCCTTGTTGGATCTGATTGACGTCACGAGGCAACTCGACCTCGGCGACAGCGGCTCGGCCGGCTCGATCGATCAGAAGCTCGTGAGTGGAATCGACGAATCGCCACTCGAGAAACCGTGCGGCCCGAACCGGCCGGCTTGGTCCGCCCCTTGTGAATGCGACCGGCTCGAATCAGATTCTCGTCGCCCTGGCGAGGGCCAGGAGAAGCACAGGGAAACACGGCCGCATGGAAGCGTGGGCCGCACATCACAACTGCAGAAGAATGTGCGGCCCACTGGTTGTCCGGTCCGTGCTACTGGAGGGCTACACGAAAGACCTGGAACTCGATCACGGGACCCGGTGTGATGCGACCCTGTCCGACGAAGATCGTCTGGTTGACCCAGCCGTACCTGGGGTCACCGCACTCGAGCCGCGGAGTCGTAACGAAGTAGTGATCGCCGAAGTTCGTACTCGAATCCCCCCCGGTCAGGGCGGCTTCAGCCGCTTCGGTGACCTCGACCAGTCCCTGGTAGCTCATGTAGATGACGGCACCGTCGTTCGTATTGAATTGGGCGCGAACATCCAATCGCCCGAATCCATCATCGCCGGCGAGGAGCCAGTCGCCGCCGCCGATGGCTGCATGCCCGCTGAGCCGATCGCCTGTGACAGTCCCGCCTGTCACAGGAAGTACCTGCCGTAGACCGTACGGTCCGGGGCCGACAATTTGCGGCGCACCCAGCTCCGCAGTGTATGAAAATTCCGGGATGAGCTTCACTTGGTGACCTCCAGGCCCGCGGCGGCCATGACTTTCGACATGCCTTCGGCGATGAGTTCGCTGCCGAAGGCTTGTTCGACGATGTTCGGATCGAAGTACTCGCGAATCAAAGCGACCTTGCCGTCTCTGATCCGCATGTGCGTGCAGTAGGTGTTCGCGTAGATATTCCCGTTCTGCACGACGGTTGCCCGACCGTGCAGCTCGAGAACGAAGAGCTCGGGGTCTGTCGTGTCGTGGACGACCAGCGAATCGATCGCCAGATCGGGAACGGATCCGAAGAACCAGTCGACGAAGTGGCCGATCAGCGCGCGGCCGGGAACCGACTTCGCGAGCGGCTCGGGAGCAAACGGCATTTCCCAGACCGCGTCATCTGCGAACCAGTCCTTCCAGTCCTCGAGCTTTGCCCCGGTCGGCGGTCCACCATCGAGATCGCCCCAAAAACCATCCACTACCTTGCGATTTTCCGCTTGTGTACTCACAGTCGCCTCCTTCGGTGCGGCCTGGTCACGACCGATGTGCCAGTCGCCGTAAAGCCAGAGAATGCCCGAAGTGTCGGTGATAGTCAACACAGTGTCGATAGTCGCTACGAGTCGCATAGCCACAAATCGACAATATGTTGACTATTATCCACTGTGAGTCTAGTCTCAGGGTCTGGTTCGGCCTGTGAGCCGCCGCGCATCGACTACGGACGTGAATCCCGGCGGCGGCATTCCACATATCAACCTTGCACTTGGCTTTAGGAGACGTGATGAGCACACTGACCAATCGGCTCTATCGATTGCGGAGTCGACCAGAGGGAGAAGTAACAGCGGCGAATCTCGAGTGGACCGAAGAGCCGGTCACCGAGATTTCCGAAGGGCAGGCGCTCATCCGCACGCACTATCTATCTGTAGATCCCACGAATCGAGTGTGGATGAGCGCAATGCGTTCCTACATACCTCCAGTCGAGCTCAACGCGGTGATGCGAGGAGCAGGCGTAGGGCAGGTAGTAGCCAGCATGCGCGAGGATCTCCCTGTCGGCGCTTTTGTTGTGGGATTGACAGGTTGGCAGGACTACTGCGTGGCCGATACAGCGAGTGAGGATATGCCGTTCACGGTCCTACCCGATCCGTTGCCCGCCCCGCTCCCCGCATTCGTTGGAGTATTGGGCCACACCGGAATATCGGCATTCCTCGGGGTCGAGTTCGGGGACCCGCGGCCGGGCGAGACGTTCTTCGTATCAGGCGCGGCGGGAGCAGTGGGATCCGTCGCCGGCCAGCTCGCGAAGCGACGGGGAGCCCGAGTCGTCGGGATCGCCGGCGGTGCCGAAAAATGTCGATACCTGGTAGAAGAGTTGGGATTTGATGCCTGCGTCGATCGATATGCCGATGACTGGAAAACGCAACTCGATCTAGCCACACCCGCAGGTATCGACGTGGATTTCGAGAACGTAGGCGGCGAAATCATGGATTACGTACTCGATCGGCTCAACATCGGTGCGCGAATCACGCTTTGCGGCCTTATATCTGAATACAATGATTACAATGCCGCCAACACCCAACGCGGTCTACGCAATCTCAGTCAGCTACTGATGCAGCGTGCCACCCTGCGAGGTTTCATCGTTTTCGATCATGTGGATCGGTACGGCGAGATCATCGGGCAGCTGTCACAGGATCTCAGCGTAGGCGCCCTGCGCACCGAGGAGACTGTGGTCGACGGCCTGGAGAATGCGCGGCACACTCTCAATCGTAGTCTCGCAGGCGAGAACAGAGGGAAGGTCGTGGTTAAAGTATTCAACGACGCGACAGGAACTGTCGACGGAGCTCGAGTTTCTCGCTGAGACCGCCTGCCACAGCTGCCATTGGGTATGTCGACACGCTCGTGATCTCGGGGAGTGTCTCTACCGCCGCCACGTTGCCACCCGATCGCTGCCTCGATCGAAGCAGCGGCCATGAATTCTCGCTACAGAAAGTGCACGCGCGGGTAGCGAGGTGTTGCCGTCTGGACCTCTGCACATCTCGCGTGCTCGGTACCCGATGAAAGACCACAGGCGAGATATCGGCAGGATCGGCCCAGCAGGGAGATCGGCCCGGTGTGGCCCCCTGCTGGGCCGTCGTACTCGAAAGTGCTGATCTTGCTCCGGCACAATGAGTGCAGCTCAACCGAACTCGGCTCACAGGCGATATCGCACCGCAGAAGTTCGGTGCTCCACGGGCAGCGGCGAACCGTTCGAGTTCGGCCACCATACGCTCACCGATGATCGAGCGTTCCGCCAGGTCGAGTAGTGATTCGCCGGCGTGCTCATCGATCATCGCGATGCCGCCTTCATCACCCGCCGTCTTATGGCGAAGTGAAATCGGCGATCTTGTGCACATACCCGCCCGGCGCATTCGTAGCAGCCGGCGAATTGAGGAGATGCCGGACATGTGCGCGGGTGACGCGTCCGGGCCCGCATGCACCTGGACCGCCACAACCGGATCATCCTCGCACCATCAAATCTGGCGGCCTTCTCGAAACGCAGCGCCGACCATCCCCCCAGGCCGATCGAACCCCGGCCCCAGTCGGTCGTGTTCACGGGATCGACCCAGACTGACCAATACCACGGCCGTCAGGGCACCGGGGTAGAGGGCTTCGACCAGGTACCCGATGTACCGGGGTCGAAGCGGTACGGCACCCGTATCCGTCTGCCCCGATCGAGCCCCATCGGGGGCGAACCGAGACCCCGCAGTGACCGCTATGCCGTCACCAACGGCTGCCGTCCACGCCTCCTAGCGCAGCAACCTGGATAGCTTCTCTGCGAAGCAGACGATGGCGCGTTCGCCCTCCTCCAGCACGCCGGCCAGCAGAAAGAAGCTGTGCGGCATCCCCGCATACTCGCAGAGCTCGGACCCGACACCCGATGCCTCCAATCCGGCCGAGTATCGCCGAGCATCATCTGACACCGGATCTACTTCCGAGCTGAAAATAAGCGCAGGAGGGGCCCCCGCCAGACTTTCCTTCATCAAGGGTGATGCGGCCGGGGACAGTCGAGCTTGTACATTCGGAAAATACTGATCGATACACCATTCGAGAACGGGGCGTGGCAAGATCGGCGCCTGACTGTATTGCTCGACAGAAGTACTGGTCAGGGTCGCATCGAGCACCGGGCACAGAAGACCTTGCGCCTTCACCATTGCACCGTTGGCGCGTTCCCGAATGCCTACTGCGGTCGCCGCCGCGAGCATCGCTCCTGCCGAGTCACCGGCAACCGCCAGTGCGTCCCTGTCGATACTCAGTTCATCGGAGTGATCTGACACCCAGCGGAAGCAGTCCATCGCGTCGTCGTGAGCGCTGGGAAAGGTCGCTTCGGGAGCGAGTCGATACTCGACAGCAATGACACTGAACCCGCCCCGGATACTCAACTCCCGGCACAACCTGTCGTGTGATTCGAGACTACCTCTGACGAATCCGCCACCATGAAAGTAGACCACGCCGGGTACAGCACCCACCGCGCCTTTCGGTCGATAACTGCGCGCCTTTATTGCCCTTCCGGGGAGGTGGATTTCGAAATCTCTCACATCGCATTCGAAACTTGGCTCACCTGCCAACGCCACCAACTTCTCACCAGCCGAGCGGTACGAGGAAATCGATACGTCCCACGGCAGTGCTGGTGAATTTTCAGAAAGTGCCGTGAGCAGTTCTCGCACCTGAGCATCTAGTTTTTCCATTATCGAACCGCACGATCGTCCACGCGGCGATTGTCCGCTTCTTGTCGCAACGTCATCAGTCCTTATCAGAGTCGTAGACCCCACGGCCTCCGCGCATGATGCCTGCAGCGCATGCGGGTGAAGGCATTCTGCACGCAATGTCGATAGTTGTCAACGCTGTGTCTATTGCATACTCGAACCCCTCCAGCATCGGCCGCCCCTACCGGATAGACCGCGCCCCAACAGTGGTTTCTAGAACTCTGGACACTTCGTTGACTTTACTCAACACTGAGTCTAGTCTCACATCTATCAAGCCAGACCTCAGCTACTCGCCACGGCGAGTGAACGAAAGGACCCCCATGACCATCGAGTCCGGTGTCGATCAGATCCAGCCGTCGACGACCCGAGATGGGGAGAGTTATGTCTCTCACCGCGATGATGTGCATTTCACTATGACCGGCGATTTCATGACTGGTGTGGATTTCTGGATTCATGCGACCGGAGAAACTACCCAAGGTCAGCTGATCGTCATCGAGACGAACTGGGTTCGTGGAACCGAACCGGTCTGGCATATGCATCACCGCGAAGAAGAGGGATTCTTCGTGATGAGCGGTGAAATCAAGATTCACACTGAAGCAGGGTCCTACAGTGCCGGCGCCGGACAGTTTGTATGGGGACGTAAAGATCAGCGGCATACTTATGAGGTCGTCGGAGAAGAGGCGAGGATTCTCGTCGTGTTTGTGCCGGGACCGGCCGGCAGTTTCGAGCCCGGCGGCGGCATCGACAAGTACTTCTACGAAGCTCGCGATCGGGAATTGCGCACTCCCGAACAGCTCGCGGCGGAGGTGGAGAATCTCAAGACCAATTACGGCCTGGAAATGTTTCCCGAGCTGCCTCACCCTCGGGAAACGCAAGCCTGACAATTCGAGCATCAATTCGCCACTTCGCTAATTTGGAGTTTCTGTGACTACAAACGGTGTCCATCTCGAAACCGTTCCGCACTGGATCGGTGGCGCTTCTGTGGGTTATACAGGCGCGACAAAATCGGAAATCGTGGACCCAGCGACAGGTCATACATTGCGAACGGTCGAACTGGGCGGCGCTGACGTGGTCGACGAGGCTGTTGCCAGCGCGCGAAGCGCAGCGGAAGCGTGGGCGTCGACGCCGACCCCCGTTCGGGCGACGATTCTTCTGGCATTTCGCGCACTTTTGCTGGAACACACCGAAGAGCTCACATCCATTATCACCGCGGAGCAAGGAAAGACTCTTGCCGACGCGAGGGGCGAGGTGGCCCGTTCTGTCGAAGCCGTCGAGGTTGCGACGTCTGCAGTTCAACAACTCAAAGGCGAGTTCGCAGAACAAGTCTCCAGGGGAGTCGACACATACTCCTTCCGTCAACCGCTAGGAGTATGTGCCGGCATCACGCCGTTCAACTTCCCCGTTATGGTGCCGGTGTCGATGTTCGCGGCAGCGATCGCGTGCGGCAACGCGTTCGTTCTCAAACCCAGCGAGAAGGTGCCATCGGCTTCTGTGCGACTGGCGCAGCTTTTCGCTGAAGCCGGCCTACCCAACGGTGTCTTCAACATCGTGCACGGAGGTGTCGACGCAGTGAACGCACTGATCAGCCATCCGGACGTCTCCGCGATTTCTTTCGTTGGCTCCACTCCGGTCGCCCGTGAGATCTACCGCCGCTCAGCCGAGGCCGGCAAGAAGGTGCAGGCACTGGGTGGAGCGAACAATCACTTGGTCGTCATGCCCGACGCCGACCTGGACGCGGCAGCGGATGCGTTGGTATCGGCCGCATACGGCGCTGCGGGGCAGAGGTGCATGGCAGTGACCGTGGCAGTGGCGGTTGGAGACATTGCCGACCAGCTGGTTGCCAAGACAGCGCGCCGAGCCGAGGACTTCCGGACGGGGCCGGGAAACGCGGATGGTTCCGATATGGGGCCACTCATCTCAGAGACTGCCATCGAACGAGTCCGCGGTGCCCTTGATGCAGCTGCCGACCAAGGCGGAACCGTCGTCGTAGACGGTCGGAAGAACAGCACCGAGGCCGCGGGGCACTTCATCGGCCCGAGTCTTGTCGACCACGTCCGGACCGACAGCGACCTCTACAAGGACGAGATCTTCGGCCCGGTCCTCAGCGTGGTCCGCGTCGACGATCTCGAGGAAGCTCTTCGCGTCGTCAACGCGAGCCCGTACGGAAACGGCGCGTCGATCTTCACCGCGAGCGGAGTAGCAGGTCGCCGATTCGCCCACAATGTACGAGCAGGAAGCGTCGGGATCAATGTCCCTATTCCGGTGCCGATTTCGTGGTTCGGATTCGGCGGGTGGGGCGACTCACGATTCGGTGATGAGGGACTGAACTATGACGCTTATCGTTTCTACACCAAGGCAAAGGTGATCACCCAGCGTTGGACTGAACCTCGCCAGGGAGTCGCACCGAACTTTGTTGCCGCCGGAAGCCAATGACAATGTCGGAGCTTTCATTGGATTCAGCTATCGGGGCCGAAGAGCAGTTTCCGCGTCTTGATCACGTAGGCATATTGGTTCGCGATATGGAACACACACTGGCCCAGTGGCAGAGCAGATTCGGGGTTTCCGTCGCATCCACGTTCGAAGCTCCCTCGCTCGATATCCGTGCAACTTTCCTCGCCCTGGCCTCGGCAAAGATCGAGCTGTACACCATCGATGAGCCGGAGATCCTCGACCGCGCGCTCGGAGGTGCATCGGCGAAAATAGATCATATTGCTCTCCGGTTCGGAACGGCCCTGAGCGACGTCGAACTGAGCGGATGCACTATCCGAGGGCCCGGCCGGTCCGATGCGGTCAGTGCGCCATTTCAGATCGCCGGCTCGGATCATATCTGGACCGAGCCTCCTGGAATCAACGTTCTTCTACAGCTGATCACTCCGACGGAAATCGCATTGTAATCCTTCGGATGTCACCATTACGTAGTCTTGATCGTTGTATTTGCTATGCCTCGATGCGCCCTACACAGAGATAATCAGAATGCTCAGCGCACCGGGTTCCGGCAACACTGCACAGCAGAGATAGTTTACGAAAAATCCCACTCAAAGAGGAGAATATAATGGGAAGAATGGATGGAAAAGTCGCCCTGGTGACAGGAGCGGCACGTGGAATGGGGCGAGCGCATGCAGTCCGCCTCGCCGAAGAAGGGGCTGATATTCTTGCCCTCGACTGCCCATCCGACACTGGACTCCCCTATCCCACTGGATCGCTTGAAGATCTCCAGATCACAGTCAAAGAGGTCGAGGGATTGGGTCGGCGTATCATTGCGCACGAGGGAGACGTCCGAAAGCAGTCCTCGATCGACAACCTGGTCGCTGAGGGTGTGAAGGCATTCGGCGGCCTGGATGTTGCCGTCGCAAATGCCGGAATCTGGACAGTTCGCCCGTTCGCCGATATTCCCGAAGACGAATTCGCGGCGGTCCTCGACGTCAACATCACCGGAGTATGGCGAACATTGAAAGCTGTCACGCCGGCGATCAAGGCGCGGGGTGGTGGATCGATTGTGGTCACATCCTCCGGAAACGGCGTAGAGGGATCACCGCACTATGTGCACTACGTCGCCTCGAAACACGGCGTTATCGGGCTCGCCAAGAGTGCGGCACTCGAGTTCGGGCAGTACGGAATCAGGGTCAACATTCTTCTCCCAGGGCCGAGTGACACTCCTGCGCTCGATTGGCAGGGCGGATATGACCTCTGTTCCGGTAAGGGCCCCGGACAGGGAGTCAAGGAGGATCTCCAAGGGGCAAAGTACTGGTCCGTCCTGCGCGACGTCGGCCTGCTCCCCCCGCGCGCCATGAGCGAAGCCGTACTGTGGCTGGCATCCGAGGAGTCGCGTTGGACGACCGGACTGGAGATGCTCGTTGATGGCGGGCACATGCTCATGCCCGGATTGAACATGGCAAAGATGGCTGCGGATCAACAGCAGTAGGGCCGCTCTCTGCCGAATTGCACAGCACGATAGTTTCACCAGATCTGACGTTGTGCAAACAGCAATAGCCAAATGAATACATATACCAATCGCAGCGAACCGCTCCTTCTGAAGCCGGTTCGCTGCGATCGATCTATTCGAATCGGCGTTACCCGGAATTGAAAAAGCTCAGGTCTTTTTCGAGGTTCCCGCGTATTCGAGGCCGAACACTGTTCTCAGCCATACGGTCGTAACCGTCTCCACCATATCTTCCATGCGGATCGCGTTCGCGCTGCGCATGCTCATCAGACCGAGGTTTCTCTCCCCCATCCACATAAGCGCTGCCGCGAGGGAGCGGGCAGGCGGACCATCGATAGCCACACCCGCGGATCTGTCGCGCTCGATAGCAGCGGCGGCAGCATCGATGAATCCACCCAAGATTTTGTCCCACTGCGCCTGTAAGGCAGGTTCCGCCGCCGCAGCATCGCCAACTTCGCGAAGAATATGACCGTGCCGTTCCCATACGGATATCACTTCGGAGACCGCATGCTCTATCGCAACTTCCGGTGGAACTCCGGCCGGCCGATCAAAGATCATGGTGGATGCTTTGAAAACATCGTCGGTAACGCTCGACAGCAGCGCCGAAAGCACCTGCCACTTGGACTCGAAATAGAAATAGAAGGATGATCGCGACAATCCTGCGCTCTTGGTGAGGTCATCGATCGAAACCGTACGCATCGACTCGGTGCGCAGTGTTTCATAGGCCCCCTTGAGGATCGCTTGCTCTCGCATATCACCCTTGAGATTCCGTCTACCGGCCCGGGGTTCGGTACCGTTGAGACCATTTGAGAACGAAGCCGCCATGCCACTATCGTAGTGACCGGTCCCCAGTAACGCGACAACGCGGCTTCTGAGCCGGATCGTTGTCATCGGTATTCAATTGACGAGTTGATGCACCCCCGGATCGGCGGGAGCTTTCGCCGCAAGGTCATTGACCTCGTCGCGGCCGGCTGTTCGATCGCTCGGATCGCCGAGGATCTCGATATCAGCGCTCGGACGATCGACAACTGACGCCGCCAAGAACTGATCGACACCGGTCGAGGGCGGGTCCGGCCCCATACCGAGCACGCGGAACTGTCCACCGTCGAATGGAGGCCCCGAGGTGACCTTCGAGAACTGAGCAGCAGGCGGCGACGACGTTGCGTCGAGCGCGAGTCGACCATGAGAACCGCTACGAATCCTACGTGTTCCGCGTGAACCTCGAACCGCAGCCCTGACTCAGCGCAACAGGACACGGCCCGATCCACGAGGGTATCCGGCAAGGACGGGTTTGCGATGACATACAGCGGCTCGGAATCGAACGCAACGCCTTCACTGTGCCCCCAGTCGGCAGCCAACATGCCCTCGATTCTTTTGGCGTGTGGCACCTTCCGCGAGCAGTTGCCGAATTTCGCTATATAGGTTCAAGGGCGACGGCGCTGCGCGCCGCCGCCGCACTACGGCGCGCAGCGGCCTTGCTCGTACCTCACCGTCCGGCGCGCCGGTGCGTCGGCCGCACGCTACGCCGACACCCACCGATCCGAGATTGCTGAATTTTCGATAACCGAGAAGTGCGCACACGACGAGAGCCCCACCCGGCTTACCTCCCGCAGTCGCACACGAATCGGCCGGCACCCAGCCCGGTCAACCGGCTGTGGTCCGGCTCCGGTCCCGCGAATGGGCAACGGACAAGCCGGATGACAGGACGACGTCTCGTGTTGTACGTAGCGCTCTTCGTTCTTTTCGTTCTTGTGGTCTCGGCTGTGGTCGTAGTTGTGATGGTGACGATTACGAAGCCGAACCAACCTCCCCAGCAGCAACGACCCATGACCGCACAGCCGGGCTGGTACCCGGACAGCCTGAATCCTGCACAACTGCGCTGGTTCGACGGACGTCAATGGACCGACCGGGTGCAGCAGCGCTGACCTCTACTTCCAACCCGCGACCTCCGGCCGCGTGGCCCAGCCGACTGGTGGCCTGCATTGTGTTCCCGCGCCCTCCACCGTCAAGAGCGCCTATCGGCGTCACTACGTGACGGCTACGCCACCCTTGACCGCGGAGCCTCTACGCGAGAAGGGCAGGCCCTATCGAGGCAGGCGGGTAGCCAGCCTCACCTACGCGCAGACCACCACCCATCAGGGCCCGAACCGTGCCCGATTCCCGTGCGATCCACGTGCGACAGAGACCGGAAACCGGGGTAAGAAGCGGTCAATCGCGACCTTACTTCCCGAACAGTCAGACGACACAAAAATACGCCCTGACCTGCGAAGATCAGGGCGTATTCGAGTGGTCCCAGCTGGGATCGAACCAGCGACCTTCCGCGTGTGAGGCGGACGCTCTCCCGCTGAGCTATGAGACCGGGAGCTACTCGGTGGCGTCTTTCGATGCCCTCCGAACGAGATGGAACCTTAACACGCACCACCCACCCGCCACCAAATCACCCCCATGTCATTCACTTCGGTGGCGCGCTGACAACGCTTCGACAGCATCCGCGCGGCACCGAGGCGGCTTATCGGCGGCATCCGCAAACAACTCCCACCGTTCCCGGGACGGGTGAATGACAACCTTGTCATTCACGCCCTTCTACCAGGCGATTTGTAGGTTGCGGCGTACGTCGGCTAATGTTCTGTCTCGCACCACGGAGGACAGCGAGCCACCGAGGATGCAAATGCGGATGTAGCGCAGCTGGTAGCGCATCACCTTGCCAAGGTGAGGGTCGCGGGTTCGAATCCCGTCATCCGCTCGAGAGGTAGGGCCAGGCGCATAGAATGCCTTCCCCCTTTGCGCGGTGGAGTGGCCGAGTGGTGAGGCAACGGCCTGCAAAGCCGTGCACACGGGTTCGATTCCCGTCTCCACCTCGCGCGATTAGCTCAGCGGGAGAGCGCTTCCCTGACACGGAAGAGGTCACTGGTTCAATCCCAGTATCGCGCACCATTGTATTACCAGGTCAAAGGCATTTTCGAGGGTATCGAAAATGCCTTTTCCGCTTTCCGGGGTCGATATGGGCCAGGCTAGGGCGCGTAGCGGAGGATACCCGCGAGCTGGGCACCGTCGGGGAGGTCCGCGGCGCGGATAGCGAGGACTTCGCCGCCGGTCAGCAGGACGCGGCGGCTGATCTCGTCGAGGATTCCCGGGGAGTCGTCGGCCGCGGAATCGGCGAAGGTGACCGCGCCCTCGGGGCTTACGGTGCCGGGGACCGAGGCATCGATGTCCACCAGCAGGGTGTCGACGGATCCGGCGGACGCGGCCCGCGCCAGGTCGGAGACATCGGTGGCGGCCCGGCCCTCGCCGCGGCGGAGTTCTACCAGATCGACGAGATCGGCCAGTTGGGCGGCGTAGTGCCGGTCCAGGACTTCGCGGGAGCGGTCGGCCAACTCGTGGTCGGTTGTGTGTTCGGGGTTGCCGGGGATGCTTTCGTCGAGCAGATTGTCGTAGCTGTTCACGGAGCGGAACAGGGAATTGATGGGTTCGGTGGCGGCCAGGATCAGCGGGGTGTCGCGACCGGCGAGCAGATCACGCAGTTCGGTGTCGACGGCGCGGGCGAACTGCCGCGCCCGCATCTTGCGGCCTTCGTCGCCTTGGACGCGGCGTTTCGGGGCGCGATCGCCGAGGCTCGCCTTACCGGCATGGTCGGCGGCGCTGGTCGGCAGGCCGGGAACCGGCACGGTCCGGGCGGGGCGATCGGCGCTCACTTCCACCAGCCGGACGCCACCTTCGGCCAGGGCGAGAACGAAAGCGGTCTGCGGGAAGGTCACGGCGCGTAGCAGCCGCTTCAGGTAGAAGCGGTTACCGACGGTCTCCGAGGCATTCAACTGGTTCGGAACCCGGAAGGTGCGGATACGGGTGGGCGTCGCGAGCACCACGAGGGTGCGCGATTGGAAACGCCAGAACGCGGCATCATCGATATAGGCGTCGAATTCTTCTTCCAGCGCGGCGCGCGCCTCCGCATCGGTGACCAGGTCGAGTACTCGGCGGGCCTGGTTCGAGAAGGCGATCCGGTTGCGGTCCGGGTCGGCGGTATCGGATTCGGTGGGCGTGTAGATGGAAACGCACCAGGTGTCGGTGACATCGGCAAGGGCCGTGATCTCACCGCGGGTCGGTATATCGGTATGCAGCACGAGCGCCTCCACATCGGACGGTCGGAACGGCACGCCGGCGCCCCGTGGAGTGAACCTGACATTCCGGCGGCGGTCGGCGTCCGGTGCGGACGGCCGCTGCGGGGAGCGTCGCCCGGATCGGTCCTCTATCAGCATTTTCTCGGCAATCCCATTAGATCACACGGCAACGGCAGCGACCGGATCTGCGGCGGCGGGCCGATACCTCCGCTTCGGGCATCCGTGGCTGTACCGGGCGCTGTCGGTGCCCGCCGTTAAGCTGGCCCACACGAACGCGAGCCGGTCGGTGAACCGGGGTCCCGAAGGGGGTGTGTGTGCAGTCGGAGCCGGTGCGTGCCGAGGCATCCGGGAATGCGAGCAACGACGCGACGGACTTTCCCGATGATCTGCGGGATCATCTCTCCTTCGAATTGGAGGAGTGCGCGCACGCGCTCGGCGCACTCGTCGACGATTACGGGGTCGATCGGGAACGCGCCGCGGCCATCCTGCGGTTCCGGCTCGGTATCGCCGGGGAGCGGCCCGAAACGCTGACGCGGATCGGGGCCCGCTTCGATTTCTCCCGCGACCGGGCCCGGCAGTTGCACACCAAGGCTGTCGGCGAACTGTTGCGGCACACTGCGCGCTCGGGGCGGCTACCTGTTCCGGAATACGCCCGGCGCTACCCCGTGGGGACCCGGGATTCGGTGCTCACGCGGGCGCTGCTGGCCGAAACCTATGCCACCGATGGTGATATCGCCGTGAACGATCTCGCGTATCTCAAATTGCGCCTGGCGGGGCACGACGCGACCGATGCGAAACGCGTGGCGGGGTATGTCACCCAGCGCATCGTGGGCTGGCGCAAGAAAACCAACCATCTGCTGTCACGGCTGCGCGAGACCGGCCCCCCGGCCGGGCCGCCCGCGCCGTGGCCGCACCGGATCGATTGGCCCGCCCGATCGGGGTCGCCGACCGCACTGCCTACCACCGCGGCGCGAGCGTTCGATCTGGACGACGACGGGCGCGGCCGGTTCTATCTGCACAAACCGGGTCGCGATATCGGCTTCGACTCCGGGCTCGAGGCGCGCCTGATGCGGCTGCTCGATACCGACGACCGGATCCGCACCTTCCAGGAATATCCCGAAGCCGTCGGATACCGGGTCGACGACGAAGAGCATCTGCATTTCCCGACCCTGGTGGCCGAACTCGCCGACGGCCGCCGGACGCTGATCGATGTGCAGCCGCTTGGGCATATCGGTTTCCACGTGAACCGGCTGAAGGCGCGCGCCGCCCGGGAGTGGGCGCACGAGAACGGCTGGGGCTGGCTGCTGTGGACCGGCAGCGCAGTGGGCGAACCGGAACTCGCCGCCCACCCGGTAGCCGCGGCGGTCCGCGACCGGCTGACCGAACTGCTCGCCGAGGGCCCGGTACGCCGGGATGCGCTGCGGCAGCTGAAGGCCGACGGGCTCGAACCACTCGACCTGCTGGCGCTCACCGTCCGTCACGAATGGCGGTGGGAGCGGGCACCGTTCCGACTGTCGGCCGCGAACCAGCCGCAGCCGAAAGCGCCTGCACCGGTCAAGGTTTGATGAACATGGTGGCCGCGATGAAGGTGGCCAGCAGCAGCATCACGAAAACCGTCACCACCTGCCAGTTGTCGATGGTTTTGTGCAGGCGGCGGATGGTGTCCTCCAGCGCGCGGTGCACCCGCTCCTGATCGGCGATCCGCCGCCCGACCGCCGCCACCGACTCGGCCTGCTCACGGGCCTTCGCCGCGGTGCGTTCCATCCGCGCGTGCGCGCGCTCGAGCTGCTGCTTCTTATCCCGCACCGCCTGCCGGGACACCGCGAGCGCGGTGCGCTGCTGGATCAGCTCCTGCCGCTGCTGTTCGAGCAGCAGCGCCTGTGTCCGAGTGTGCTTCTCCCAGTCGGTCACTGCCGCCCATCCCTTCCTCAAATGATCGCGGTAACCCCACGCGACCTCACCCGCCACCCATTCGCGCAGGAACTCACGCAGTTCGTACGGGCGCTCCCCCGGCACCACCAAACCCTCGGACCCCAGGTCGAGCATGCCGCTCGTCGCGCGATACTCACACGACTCCGGCGCGAGATCGGCGATACCGAGCGCGGGCAGCTGTGCCACCCAGAAACCGGGCGCGCACAGCCACAGCACACCGGCATATCCGAGGGCCTTCAACTGATCCGTGTGCTGTTGTGCGAGCTCCTGAGTCAGTGGCCCGGAACGCACCTCGATCGCGAACTGCTCGGTGCCACGCCGCCACCACACATCGACGGTCAACGGTCCGCACCGCCGGTCGACGACCGCCTCGTTCGCACCGAACGCGAGCAACCGGGCGGCCAGCCAGTACTTCAGGCGCTGGGTATTCCACTGGGCGTCCGCGCAGCGGCCACAGCGGCAGCCATAACCGGGTGCGGTGTTGTCCTCGGCCGGCTCCACTCGCTCCGAACCATCCGAAATCCCCAGGTCGGACAGCATTGTCCGGCGCCCACACCGTATATCCGTTCGCCGCTTAGTCTGCATGCGGACCACCCATCTAACCCGTCCCACCGCACCGGCCCGACCACCACACCGGCACTTCCCAGAGTGCGCCACAACTGCCGGTCAGCGCCAGGTTTCTGCCCAGCAGTTACCCAAGTGGGACCCGCCGAACCTTGTCCGCACGCGCTGTCCCGGTCACCGGATCACCCGACCCCAGAACAGTGCGGACCAACGTGCGCAGCCAGGCATGCGCCGGATCCGGTGTATTGCGCGGATGCCAAGCCAGC
>NZ_BAFV01000045.1 GCF_000308515.1 Nocardia carnea NBRC 14403
GCCGGCCCGGCACCCTGCGGCGCGCGCTCGGCCCGCCGGGCGTGCACCTTCTTGGTGTGCGCGGCGACCGGGCCCCAGCGTTCCTTGATCGAAACCAGCAGCGGGGTGGCGAAGAAGATGGACGAATAGGCACCGACCACCGTGCCGACCAGCTGCACCAGTGCGAGATCCTGCAGCGTACCGACGCCGAGCATCCACACCGCGATCACCATCAGGCCGAGAATCGGCAGGGCACCGATCACCGTGGTGTTGATCGACCGCATCAGCGTCTGATTGACCGCCAGGTTGGCCTGTTCGCCGTAGGTACGCCGGTTGGTATGCGTCACGCCGCGGGTGTTCTCCTCGACCTTGTCGAAGACAACGACCGAATCGTAGAGCGAAAAACCCAGAATGGTGAGCATGCCGATCACCATCGCCGGGGTCACTTCGAAACCGACCAGCGAATAGACACCGGCCGTCACCAGCAGATCGAAGACGAGGGCCGCCAGCGCGGCGAGCGCCATATCGCGTTCGTAGCGAATACCGATGTAGACGCTCACGATCACCAGGAACACCACCAGTGCGATCAGCGCCTGCCGGGTGATCTGCCCACCCCAGGTCTCGCTGACATCGGAGGCGCTGATGGCGTTACGGCTCGGATTCCCACTGTCGTCGGTGGGCTGGAACTCCTCGAACAACGCGGTCTGCAGAGCGCCGAGATCCTCGGCGCTCAGCGTTTCCGAGCGGATCAGAATAGTGGCGGTATCGCCGGTCCCGACGGTCTGCACCGACTCCGGTTCGGAACCGAGCACATCGGAATACACCGTTTCGACCTGCTCGGTGGTGGCATCGCCGGCCGGGAGCTGAATCCGGGATCCACCGACGAAATCGATACCGAAGGTGAAACCGCGTACCGCCATACTCAGCAGGCAGATCAGCACGATCACCGCGGTGATGATGTACCAGCGGCGGCGGTTGCCGACCACATCCAGAACACCGGTGCCGGTGTACAGGCGGTTCATCCAGCTGTGCCGGGCGCCGTTCGCGCGCGCGGGTTCGGGCTTGTCCATGGTCACGGAACTGTTCATCGTCACGCCTTCCCCACCGCGGTCTCGGCCGCCTTGCGTTCACGGGCCAGCTGCTGCATCGCGCCGAGTCCGTTCACCGAGGGCTTGGCCCAGAAGGTGGAACGGGCGGCCAGCTGCACCAGCGGAGCCGTCACCAGGAACACCACCACGACGTCGAGAATGGTGGTCAGTCCGAGGGTGAACGCGAAACCGCGCACCTGTCCGACGGCCAGCACGTAGAGCACTGCCGCGGCGATGAAACTGACGGCGTTACCGGAGAGAACGGTTTTCCGGGCTCGCTGCCAGCCGCGCGGAACCGCCGACCGGAAACTTCGGCCCTCCCGTATCTCGTCCTTGATGCGTTCGAAGAACACCACGAACGAGTCGGCGGTCATACCGATACCGATGATCAGACCCGCGATACCGGCGAGATCCAGGGTGAACCCGATCCACCGGCCGAGCAGCACCATGATCCCGTAGACCGCGAAACCGGCGCCGACCAACGACAACGCCGTCAGGAAACCGAGCATCCGGTAGTAGGCCAGGCAGTACAGCAGCACCACCGCCAGACCCACCGCACCGGCGATGAGGCCGGCGCGCAGCGAGGACAGTCCGAGCGTCGCCGAGACGGTCTCGGCCTCGGAGGTTTCGAACGACAGCGGCAGCGAACCGTACTTGAGGGTGTTCGCCAGCTCCTGGGCGGACGCGGCGGTGAAATCACCCGAGATCTGGGTGCGCCCGCCGAGCTGCGGCCCCTGTTGTACGACCGGGGCGCTGACGACCTGCGAGTCCAGCACGAACGCGACCCGCTGCTGGACGTATTCGCCGGTGAGCGCCGCCCAGGCGTCACTGCCACCGGACTTGAATTCCAGATTGATCTCGTGACGGGACTGTTCGGTATTGAACCCGGAGGTCGCGTCGGCGATCTCCTGACCGTCGATCCGGCTCTTGTCGAGCAGGAAAACCTCGTTGCCGTCGGTGGAACAGGTGACCAACGGCAGATTCGGGTCGTCGTTACCGGCCAGCGGGTCGGCCGCGGAACAGTCCATCGTGGACATCGCCAGCTGCTGCATGGTCGGGTCGGCGCTCTGCCGCAGCGCCCTGGAGGCCTCGATCTCCTGCTGAGCCTGTTCCTGC
>NZ_BAFV01000044.1 GCF_000308515.1 Nocardia carnea NBRC 14403
GCCGCCGCTGCCCACGATCGCCACGGCCGGTGTGACCAGTCGCATCAGTGCGGGCAGGACGAATGCGACACTGCACAGCAGCACGATGGCGACCAGCATGCGCTGGGCTTCCTCCGCTTCGGGCAGACCACCGGCGGGGGTCATCTCGTCGACGTGACCCGCGGTGGTGAAAGCGATCATGTACACGATCGCGGCCACGGGTTTCCACAGCATGAAGGCGATGATCCAGCCGACCAGTTTCTGATACGACTGTTTACCCGTATTCATTCCGGACGCCGCGGCCGCCAGCGGCAACACACCGGCCGCAATCACCAGCAACCCTTGGCGCACGATGGCGAGGACGATCTGGGCCAGTGCCCCGAGTAGGCCGACGATGGCGATGATCAGCACCAAGCCGGGTGAGAAAGCCTGCAACTTACTGGTTTTCACCATGAGCTCTGCCATGTTGCGGGCGTTGCCGTCGGTCGAATCCTGGATTATCCACTCGGCGAACCGGTCCGAGGCCACGGTACCGGCGACGATGACCGCACCGAGCATCCAGGAACTGAACACCACCCTGGTGAACATCCGGAACGATTCGGCCGCCTCGTTCATGGCGGCGCCGCGCCTGGCTTCGGCCAGGCGTAGACCGGTGATGATGATCGAGGCGATCAACAGCAGTATCTGCACTTGATAGGTGTAGTCGTTGATCTTGGTGAACAACGTGCCCGAATCGCTGGCCACCTCGTTGGGAACCTTCATCCAGAAGGTCAGCGCCAGGATGATCGCCTCACCGAGGCCGTTCATCAGCGAATCGACCACCTTGCCGAAGGTGGAATCCCACGCTTTGTCCTTGACCGCGGTCGCGGCCTCGCCGGGATGGGCTGCCGCGTTACCTGCCTTGCAGACCGCCGCCGCGGCATCGCCCAGCGATATCCCCGGAATACCGAGATCGTCGAGCGCCTCGTGGATCTCGTTGCAGGTCTGGTCCCAGCCGTAGGGCTGACTGTTGGCCACGGCCGGCGTCGTGACCATCACGGTGAAGATCACCGCGAAGATGGTGACGAATCGTCTGGCCAGCGATACCCGCCGGGAAACGGCCGGGTCGGGGCGCCGATCGTCGGAGCCGCTGTCCTCGCGCACTACCTGAGCTTCCACTTTCCGTCCCAACAACGGAATCACCATCGAGTCCACCCCTCCAGCGATTCGACATACTCGGTCTGTGTGTTAGGCGAGGTGGTGGGCTTCAACCGCCAATCACCCGCATCCCACACCATGATCAGTCGCATGGTCACCCACACCGGTTTCCCGTCCAGCGCCGGAGCGCGCAGCGCCAGCCGCACTATCGCCATATCGTCGGCGTAGTCGTCGATCTTGAACGCATCGGAGGCCACCAGATACCGGGTGACCGATTCGGGCTGCTGCTCGGGCAGCGCATCCGCTTCCAGGGCCTTGTCATAGGCCGCGATCTGCTGTGCCGAAACCCGCACCTGCCGCACGTACAGGTCACGGTGGGCGGGCCGGGCATTGAGCCGATAGGTGATCTGCGCGGCAGCCAGCGCGGCACCCTGCGGTGTATGCGAATATCCCACTGCCAGACCGTCTTCGATCCGCTGCGGGCCATCGGAGGTGGAGAACGGTACCGAGGCGCCGTACACCCGCTGCCAGCCGCGTGGCGCGGTCGTCCCCGACGGGGCCGCGGTGAGCCAGTCCGGATCGGAGGGATTGCGCTGCGGCGACGGATCCTGCGGCAACACCTGCCCCGCGGGATTGTTCGGAATATCTACCCGCCGGTTGAAAACGTCTATCTCCGGATCGGCGAAGCCTTCACCCACCGCCGGAGCGGGTGCGGGTCCTGCCACGGGTTCGTCGTCCCGTCCGGTCCACATGACGACACCCACGATCACGATCAGTGCCAGCACCGCCGCGGACGCCACGACACCGAAGGAGACTCGGTCACGCTGATAGGTCTCCTTCCCGCTCACTTCGGTGCCTCCACTTTCACTGCGTCACTCGGTATTTCGTCAACGGGTTCGATGGGTCGCTCGGTCGATTCCGGATCCGGCAGTCGTAACCGCCAATCGTGGGCGAACCACTCCACCGTCGTATGATTCACGGCTTTCGAACTGTCCGAATACTCGCTGTACACGTCCACCGCCGCCCGCTGATCGGTGTACTCGGTGATCCGGTATCCGAGCAGCCGGGGCGCGTACACCGGATCCGCGGGCCCGCTGATGGACACCTGCACCCGGTTCACCGCCCACTCGTCCTTTGCCGGTCCCGGAACCACTTCCCGGGCAGCGATATTCGACCATTGACTGTCATCGGCCACCGACAGTCGCACGGTATGCACCATCGCCGCAACCCCCGCGCCTGTCGGCGAATGATCGAAACCTGTTGCCGCACCGTCGGTTTCCGCGGTCGGGCCTTGATCGGTATGCGGCAGCGGCACACCCTGGAAAGGCTGCCATGCCACATTCGTCGGCGGCGCGGACAGATCCGGCGGCGCCGCCGCGTCACCTCCCCCGCAGCCGACAGCGCCGGCCAGTAATACCACCGACAACAATCCGGCAGCCCGTAACGCACCGAACCGCGCCGCGGCCGGTGTCTCGGTCGAATTCATCCGCAGGTCGTTCCCCTCGCCTCGCCCCGGCTCATCCGGGCAGGAACGCCAGGGCGATACCGGAAGCGGTACTGGCGACGGCCGCTCCCAGCAGACTCATGAGCACGCCGTGCGAGGCGTCGTTCATCGCCAGATCGCCTTTGAAGGTGAGCCACAGTTTGCCCGCCGAGACGATCAACCACGCCAGACAACCCATGAGGACGAACCACAGCAGCCAGTTCAACAGCTGCATCAACGGTTCCAGCACCTCGGCCGGCATCTGCTTATACGCCAGTACACCGGCCGCCCCGACCAGATCCATCTCTACCTCACGTTCCGATGACGGCGTTCATGATGGTGCCCGCGCTGGTGGCCACCACGCCGCCGATCATCGCGCCCGCCACCATCTTCGGAGACTCCAGGCCGCCGCCGGTCCACTTCTCCCACGCGAATTTACCGCCCGCGTAGACGATGCCGCAGATACCGGACAGCAGCACGAACCAGGTGAGATAGCGGACCAGCTGCAGGATCTTGTCGGAACCGGGCGGCGCCTCCGGGGTCGGATTACCTATCTGCGCCAGTACGGCCGTGTCGTAGACCTGGTGAACCGCCAGAAGTACGGTGCTCATCGGGTGCCTTTCTCGATAGCTGAGGTGCAACATTGGGTCCGCGCGAGCGCGGGGAGCACGGAACAGGAAATGTGCTCGACGGGCATCACGGCATCACTCCTCCACGAATCTCGATCGGCCCCGCGCGGGGGCGGCCTCCGATTCTTCCAGGGCGGCACGAGCGGCCGCGACGATCTCCGACCCGAGTTCCCGGATATCCAGGGGAACTTCGTCGAGCGGGTCGATCCGGCGCCGGCGCTGCGCGGCGACCGCCGCCCCGGGCGTCCACACCGGCAGCTTCTCCGGTTCCACCAGCGTCCATTCCTCGTACCACGGCACCTGCCAGACCTGTCCGGCGAGTGAGGCCACCACATCGCGATACCGGCGGATCTCCGGCGCCATCCGGCCCGGACGGGCCGCCACGGTGATCAGCCCGAGAACTTCGCAGGGGCCGGCCAGCCCGGCGTGATGCTGGCGCAACAGATCATGGGCATGGGTCAGCCCCGCGATGGTTTCCCGGGCGACCAGCACCACGAACGGCGATTCCCGCTCGAAAACACCCGGCCAGCGGCGCCCGGAATCCGCGGCGGGCGCCAGGATATGTGCGAGAGTGCTGGCACCGGCGCCGCCGTGCACACCCAGCAGCCAGACCAGTGGCGCGCGCCCGGCCCCCGGGACGGGCCGGTCCCAGATCGCGGCGCGGCGCGATTCCGCCGGGGGCACCACTCCGGCGGCGGCGGTACGGTCGGGTCGGCGAGGAAGATTCATAGCGGCCGTCATGATGCCACCCCCGCGAGTAACCGCTCGTAGGTCTGCCGGGTCTCGTCGGCCAGGGCGATATGCCGGACCAGCTCACCGCGGGCCAGATGCGGATCGTAGGGCACCTCGACGATATCGCGGACCCACCCGGACAGATGCTCACGCAGATGGTCGGCGACCCGCGAATCGACACCCGGATGCTGATGGGATACCACGATTGTGGTGTCGCCGACGATGCCTCCGCCCATCGGCTCGGACTGATCGCCGTATTCGTCGTCGAGCCATTCGAGCGTCACCCGCAGCCGGTTCGCCGCGTCGACGCGCGCCGGAATGGCCAGCACCAGGGCAATATCCGCATCGTCGAGCAATGGACGCAGCTGGCGGCCGGCGATCGGGCTGCCACCGTCGAAGATCCCGGTGTACCCGGCGTGGTCCACCGCCCGTGCCACGGTGAGATAGCTGGCCCGGCGGCGCAGCGGCGCCGCGTCGCGCCACAGCAGGCCGATTCCCGAGGTCGCGCGCGACATACAGTCTTTGAGCGGCGCCGGTTCGTCGTCCCCGCGGCCGTACAACCACTGCTGCAGGTTGATCGGATGCAGATGCTCGTCGGCTCCGCGCAGGGCCAGATCGCCGCCTGCCGGGGTCGCGTCCACGGCCACCGTGGCGGTTCCGGAAAGCCCCAGTTCGCCCGCGAGTCCGAGCGCGGTGGTGGTCGTTCCGGCGCCACCACAGCCACCGACCACCAGGATCGGCCGGGCCGCGCCCGGGGTGCGGCCACCGTTACCGCGCAGCCGGACCACCGACGCCTTCCGGTTCCCGCCTGTCTCGTCCGCCGCCTCGGAATCCGGTGCGGTCTCGAGCCAGCGGCTCCAATCCTCTCCCATCCTGCACTCTCCTCTATCCGGCCGTTATACCCGTGATGAGGGTGCGGCCGTCGATCGCCGCGGTGGTGACCGTCTGCCTGCTGTAGGTGGCCGGTTCACCACCGGGCCGGTATTCGGTGACCTCGACGGAGTAGCGCCCGTCGGCGACGGTCACGATGCGTACGCAATGCCGGGTTCCGGGTTCGACGCTGTCGATCCCGGCCTGGATGACCTCTCCTGAGGACACCGGGGCATCAGGTGCCACCACAGCGCGCGCGGCGGCACCGGAACGCTCGACGTAGTAGGCATATTGGAAGCGCAGAATCGCGGCGGGACCGGAATCCGTTCCGCCGGGCCCCGCGCCGCGCAGCATCGGACCGTCGTGTTCCTCCGGGCATTGCGCGCTCGCTGCGGTCCCCGCACTGCCGGAGGTGAAGCGCAATCCGGCCCCGTCGTCGGGTCCGGCGGCCCGGGGCGCGCCCGGAGCCAGTAGGTACACCACGACGGCAGTGGCGATGGCGAGGACGACAACAGCGGCGACCAGCACGCCGAACGTTCGGCGGCGGCGGGCCACGGCATCGTCGGGCATATCACGCAACCGGCCGGGATTACGGCCGATACGGGCGGGTTCGGCGAGTTCCTCGTCGGGCCAGGGCAGACGCAACAGGTCACCGTCACGCTCCCCGGCCGGCTCGTCCACCCAGTCGGACCAGCCGCCGGTGAATTCGGTGCGCCGGCCGGAGAGTTCGGCGGGTGCCGGATCCGGCGCGGCCGATGCGCTACCGGCCTCGGCGATGTAGTCGGGATACCTGGCGGGGCCGTCGTCGGCGACGGCCGCGGTGACCTCCGGTTCGGACCGCCCGGCCGGGTGGTCCACGGCGCCGCTGTCCCCCTCGGGTTCCAGCGGGCCGTACCATCGATCGAGTTTTTTGTAGGACTTCAACATTCCCCCATTCCCGTGGCGCCGGGCACGTGATATCGCATCATCGATCCCTCTCGGCGATCAGTTCACGGAGAACGAGTCGTTTTCGGTTATCGGGGGTGTATCGGACCGGTCTGCCGACGGCCGATCCGGGGACGCGCCGCCGGCTCCTGTCCCGAATGGGAATTGTCCCGTACCGGAGGGAGCGGGCGCAGGCGACGCGCCGGGCCCGGTTCCTGAGAATCCGGCCGACGGCGGCGACGCCGCCCCCGGAGCGCTACCGAGCGGCGCCGGGTCGTCGGCAACCGGTTCGCTACCGCTGCCGTAGGCTTTCGCGAGATCCCGCGCGGCAGCGGCGAACCAGTCGGCGATGAACTTCGTGGGCGCTTCGCCGGTAGCCGAAATCGACGCGTTGCCATAGGCCTGATGCCGCTGGATGGTGTCCCAGTACCGCACCCACGTCGTGGTGTCGAGCAGGGCGTGGTTGTCCTGGATATTGTCGACGACGGCGTTGAAAGCCTGGCTCACCAGCCGGATACCGGTGGTCGGCGGGATGAGTTGCGGAATCGCGCCCAGCAGCTTGGTTCCCAGTAGCAGCAGCGCCGCCGGCGGGTTCGCCAGTCCGGCCGTGGCCAGTTCGGCGATCGCCGCGGGGTTCAGCACCGTGCGCACCACGGTGACCACCGCGTTCAGGCCGATCATGCCGACCTTCAGCAGCGCCCGCATCGCGCCCGGAATATCCAGCGGGGTCCGCGGATCGGCGGCATCGGCCAGCCGTTCGGAGATCGACTTCTTCGGCGAGATGTTCAGATTCGCCAGCGAGGTGCCCGAAACGTCCTCGTTGACCACCTTGGTCGCGGTTTTGATGGAGGTGAAGGCGAGCGCCTGGGCCACCGAGGTGAGCGAGGCGATAGGGTCGCCGCCACTGAGCTTGGCCTGCCCGACGATACTGGCCACCGCCTTCAGGATCGGCGCGCCCTCGGGTGCATCGCAGGCGAGATCGCCCGCGGCGCAGAAGCTGGCCACCCGGCCGGTGAGGGTGCCGAAATCCTCGGCGGCGTCCCGGTTCGGGGCGATTCCGCCACCGGCGGCGGGCGCCTGCGGCAGCGCGGCGACCCCGGCGATTTCCGTACCTTCGGTGCCGGGCGCCGGATCCGGGTTCGCCTTTCCCGGAGCGCCGGGAAACAAGGCGGCGCCGGGGGTTCTGGTGGGGTCGCCGATCAGGGCCACCGCCGCGATCTTGTCGTCGGGCAACGGGCCCTGGCCCTGCCCGATCTCCTGGGCGAATACCGAAGCGACATGGGCGCCCTGGGAATAGCCGACGATCGCGAACCGAGTATCGGGGCAGCGCTGCGCCACCGACACCGCCATGGTGCGCAACCGGATCAGCCCGCCGCTCACCGATTCCGAGTAGGGGGTGACGCTACCGCCGTCTATCCCACCGAAACTGGATTCGTACGGCACATAGGCGCGCTGAACCATCTCTTCCTCGGGCGCGGCGGCCATCAGCGGCCGGAACACCGTGGACAGCATGCCGGTATCGGTGGTGGGCGCGGCATCCGGCGACGATTCGCCGGTGCCCTGGATCCCCAAGGCATACATCGCCGGGCAGGTGCTGACCGGCAGTTCGGCCGACGAACCCGACGGACCCGAGAGATCGGGCGGCTGAGCGTATGCGGGAGCGGTGAGGGTCCCTGCTGTCACGGTCGCCACAGCGACGGTGAGTGCGATCAGCATCCCCGAGAAACTTCTGCTTACAGCCATAGCGACCCGCAATCACTCTTACCGCAGTTACCGAGCGCGACGAAACGCAGTAAACGGTAACAGATTCCGGCTATGACCGCTGAGGCGGCGAAGAGTTTACGCGACCCGCCAGCACCACCCGGATACGCCACGGCGCGTTGCGTCCCGAATGTTACAAAATTCCGGCGGGCCCGCAGTGGCTGCCAAGGCCCCGAAACACTCAGGCGGCAGAGGTCACCCGGTAGACGTCGTAGACGCCCTCGACGTTGCGGACAACATTGAGCAAATGGCCCAGATGCTTCGGGTCACCCATCTCGAAGGTGAACTTGCTGATCGCCACCCGGTCGCCGTGCGTGGTCACCGCCGCAGACAGGATGTTCACCTTCTCATCGGCCAGCACCTTGGTGACATCGGAGAGCAACCGCGTACGATCCAGCGCCTCGATCTGGATGGCCACCAGGAAAACCGAATGCGGCGACGGTGCCCACTCCACGTCGATGATGCGTTCCGATTGCTCCTGCAGCGAATCGGCGTTGGTGCAGTCCACCCGGTGCACGCTCACCGAACCCCCGCGGGTCACGAAGCCCAGGATCTCGTCGCCGGGCACGGGAGTACAACATTTCGCCAGCTTGGCCACGGTGCCCTCGGCACCGGGGATCAGCACCCCGGCATCGCCGCTGAGCCGCTGCCGCGGCGGCGTGGTGGACGGGGTGGAGCGTTCGGCGAGTTCGTTCTCCACATCGCCGATTCCGCCGAGCTGTGCCATGAGCCGCTGCACCACGTGATGCGCGGACACCTGATGCTCGCCCACCGCGGTGTAGAGCATCGAGATATCGCCGTAGTGCAGCTCGTGCGCCACGGCGGTCATCGCGTCGACGTTCATCAGCCGCTGCAACGGCAGGCCGACCCGCTTGACCTCTTTGTTGATCTGCTCCTTGCCGTTCTCCAGCGCCTCTTCCCGGCGCTCCTTGGCGAACCACTGGCGAATCTTGGCCTTGGCGCGCGGGGAGACCACGAACTGCTGCCAGTCGCGGCTGGGTCCGGCGTTGGGCGCCTTGGAGGTGAAGACCTCCACGACCTCACCGTTCTCCAGTTGCCGTTCCAGCGCGACCAACCGGCCGTTCACCCGGGCGCCGATACATTTGTGCCCGACCTCGGTATGCACCGCATAGGCGAAATCCACCGGTGTGGACTTCTGCGGCAACGTGATCACATCGCCTTTCGGGGTGAAGACGAAGATCTCCGGGGCCTTGAGGTCGAACCGCAGCGATTCCAGGAACTCGGCCGGGTCCGCGGCCTCGCGCTGCCAGTCGAGCAGCTGCCGCATCCAGGCCATATCGTCGACCTCGGCGGCGTCACCGGAGTGGCGGCCCTTGGTCTCCTTGTAGCGCCAGTGCGCGGCGATCCCGAATTCGGCGGTGCGGTGCATATCGTGGGTGCGGATCTGCACCTCGAGCGGTTTACCGTCCGGGCCCACCACGGTGGTGTGCAGCGACTGGTACACCCCATAGCGGGGCTGGGCGATGTAATCCTTGAAACGGCCGGCCATGGGCTGCCACAGCGAATGCACCACGCCGACGGCGGCGTAGCAGTCACGGACCTCGTCGCACAGGATGCGGATACCCACCAGATCGTGGATATCGTCGAAATCCTTCCCCTTGACGATCATCTTCTGATAGATCGACCAGTAGTGCTTGGGGCGGCCCTCCACCGTGGCGGGTATGCGGGACGCGGCGAGGGTGTTCACGATTTCGGCGCGCACCTTCGCCAGGTAGGTGTCACGTGACGGCGCCCGGTCGGCGACCAGCCGGACGATCTCGTCGTACTTCTTGGGGTGCAAGATCGCGAACGCGAGATCCTCGAGTTCCCATTTGACGGTCGCCATACCCAGCCGATGCGCCAGCGGCGCGATCACCTCGAGGGTTTCGCGGGCCTTCTTGGCTTGTTTTTCCGGCGGCAGGAACCGCATGGTCCGCATATTGTGCAGCCGGTCGGCCACCTTGATCACCAGCACCCGCGGATCACGGGCCATGGCGATGATCATCTTGCGGATGGTCTCGGCCTCCGCGGCCGCGCCCAGGTTGACCTTGTCCAGCTTGGTGACGCCGTCGACGAGGTGGGCGACCTCGGTACCGAATTCCGCGGTGAGCTGCTCCAGCGTGTACCCGGTGTCCTCGACGGTGTCGTGCAGCAGTGCCGCCACCAGGGTGGTGGTATCCATCCCCAGTTCGGCGAGGATATTCGCGACGGCCAGCGGATGGGTGATGTACGGGTCGCCGGACTTACGGAACTGGGTGGCGTGGCGTTCGTCGGCGACATCGAAGGCGCGCTGCAACTGAGTGAGATTCGCCTTCGGATACAGCTCCCGATGCACCGTGGCCAGGGGTTCGAGCACCGGTTTGACCGCGGGAATACCGCGCTGGCCGGTCATCCGCCGGGCCAGCCGGGCGCGCACCCGCCGGGAAGCCGAACTGGGAACCGCACCGGACTGCCTGGCGGGCTCGGCTTCGGCACCGGAACGCGCTCCGGCAGGGGAGGCGGCGGCCCCGGCACCGTTGGACTGCGATCCCGATGTCTGCTCGACATTCGCCTCGCCCAGATGCTGAGTCATGCCACCACCTCTCCGTGCCGCGGCGTAGCACCGCAACGCTTCAGACCACCAACTTTAGACCCCGCAGCAGTACGGGAGACCCCAGAGCAACACCATCGACACCTATCGATACGCGGACCCACCCGATACAACACCGTATTCGACCTCGTCCTTCCCACTACGCGTGGGTTCGGGTTCTTCACCCGAGCCCGTCCGGGGTCAGTTCGACCCACCTGGTGATACCGATATCGGCCAGGAACCGCCGATCGTGACCGACCACGAGCAGCGCGCCCTGGAAGGCGGCCAGGGCCTGGGTGAGATGCCGCAGACTCACCAGGTCCAGGTTATTGGTCGGCTCGTCGAGAATCAGCAGTTTGGGCGCCGGATCCGCGAGCAACAGCATCGCCAGCGCGGCCCGTAACCGCTCACCACCGGACAGCGCGGCGGCGGGCATATCGGCGGCAGCACCGCGGAACAGGAAGCGGGCGAGCTGGGCGCGGATCCGCTCCGGTTCGGCGTGCGGAGCGCCGGCGGCGACATTGTCGAAGACACTGCGGCGTTCGTCGAAGAGATCCAGCCGCTGCGGCAGCATCCGCCACGGCACGCGCGGCGGCTCGGCGGTGAGCCGCCGCAGCAGAGTGGTTTTCCCGGCCCCGTTGCGGCCGGTGATCGCCACTCGCTCCGGACCGTCGACCGCCAGCGAGACCACCGGGCCGTTGGCCAGCCGCACCGCCTCCAGCGCGACCACATGCTGACCTGGATACAACCGCGTATCCGGCAGTTCGACCCGGATCTCGCGATCGTCGCGTAACGATTCCTCGGCCTGCTCGAGCCGGTCCTTCGCCTCGTGGACCTTCTCGATATGGCTGTTGCGCAGTTTGCCCGCCGATACTTCGGCCTGCCGTTTACGCTGACCCATCACGATCTTCGGTTCGCGCTTGTTCTCGTACATTTTCTGCCCGTACCGCTGCCGCCGGTCGAGTTTGATCCGGGCCTCCACCAGCTCCCGCGACTGTTTGCGCATATCGCTGCGCGCGTCGCGGATCGCCGCCCGGGCGGCCTCCTGTTCCTGTTCGACGATGTGTTCGTAGTCGCTGTAGTTACCGCCGAACAACCGCAACCGGCCACCCCGTAGTTCAGCGATGGCGCCCATCCGCTCCAGCAGCTCCCGGTCGTGGCTGACCAGCAGCACAGTGCCGGTGAACTGGTCGACAACGTCGTAGAGCCGGGCGCGGGCCGCCGAATCGAGATTGTTGGTGGGTTCGTCGAGCAGCAGGACCTGCGGTTCCCGGAGCAGTTCGGCCACCAGGCCGAGCAGCACGGTTTCGCCGCCGGAGAGAGTTTCCAGCCGGCGATCCAGCTGTGCGACCGAACCCGCGAGGTAGTCCAGCCCGAGCCGCCCGAACAGGGCCACCGCGCGTTCCTCGATATCCCACCGGTTGCCGACGAGATCGAAATCGGCCTCGCCACCGGAACCGGATTCGATGCGGTGCAGAGATTTTCGCGTGTCGGCAATCCCGAGCACGGTATCGACCCGCTGCCCCACGGCCAGGCCGAGGTCCTGCCGGAGATAGCCGAGCCCACCGGTTACGGTGATCGACCCACGCACCGGCCGCAGTTCACCGGCCAGTAAACGCAAGAGAGTGGATTTCCCGGCCCCGTTGGACCCGACGAGCCCGAGGTGGCCCGGCCCGAGCACCGCATCGAGCCCGTCGAACACCGGAGTTCCATCCGGCCAGGAAAAACAGAGATCGGAAAGAGAAATATCGGCCACAACTGCCCCTGAGGAATCGATACGGACGCGGCGCGCAGAAATGCGGGCCGCACGAGCGACTACCTCATGAGAGCAACGGCAACTCCGATCCCCGGGAACAAGACCTCGCCGAGGTTACACCCGTGCCCGAGGCGATGCCAGCATTATTCGACGGGGATCACAGGGGGCCGGTGACGAATGCTCTCAGACGGTGACGATCGAGGTGACCGGATAATCGCCCTGACGGGCACGTCCGCCCAGCCCCTCGAGCTCCAGCACGACCGCCGCGGCCACGACATGGGCGCCGGCGCTGGTGAACAGATCCGCGGCCGCCGCCAGAGTGCCGCCGGTGGCCAGCACATCGTCGAGTAGCAGCACCCGGCGGCCGGCGAGCTCGACACCCGTGGCCGGGACTTCCAGTGCGGCCGTCCCGTACTCCAACCGGTATTCCCGGGTGATCACCGGAGGCGGTAGTTTGCCGCGTTTGCGCACAGCGAGCACCCCGGTACCCAGCGTGGTCGCGACCCCGGCGCCGAGCAGGAACCCGCGGGCATCCACCCCGGCGACCAGATCCGCGTCCGGAACCAGCGCGGCCAGGCAATCGACAACGGACCGGAACCCGTCGGGGTCGGCGAAGACCGGGGTGAGGTCGGCAAAGCGGACCCCGGGCTCCGGGAAATCATCGGCCCAGCGAGTGAGGCGCCGGACGAGCTCGGCGGCCTGTCCGTGGCGTTCGCCGGTTTCCTCGGCGGGGCCGGCCGCCACGTGCTTACTCATCGGAATACCTCTCTCATCGGCCACACTCGGTATCAACGCTGCAGGACCCACTGGTCCATATTCCAGCCCGATCCGGCCCGAGTGGGGCCCGCGATACCGTTGTCCAGGCCACCGGAGAACGCGATCGTGCGCGGGGTCGCGAACAGCGGGACGCTGGGCAGCTGTGCCCACAGCAGGTTCTCGGCCTCGGTGAGCAGGTTCAGCTGCGTGGTCGAGTTGTCGTCGGCGGCGAGCTGGTCGGTGATCGAATCGAAGCGGCCGTTGCGGAACTGCCCGATATTGAGTCCGCTGCCGCTGCGCAGCCCGCTGATCGCGGCGATACCGTCGAGCGAACCCGCCGGTCCCTGCGCTCCCCCGGGCCCGCCGAGCACCGCGTCCACCGCACCCTCACGCAACCGGGCCGGCGTGAAATCCGGCGTGCTCGCGTCTTCTACGGTGATACCGGCCGCTTTGCACGCATCGGCGATCATCGACACCGTCTGCGACCGGCGGGCATCGGGGGCGAGATAGCCGATCCGGACGACCATCCCGTCCTTACCGGCGTCGGCCAGCGCCGCCTGGGCACCTTCGACATCACCGGCCGCGAACGGTCCGGCGGCGCCGGTCGCCGCCGGGTAGTACAGCGAATCCTGCTGCAGCGTCCGCGAATTCGAGGGCCCGGAGCCCAGTCCGGCCTCCGGCGCGTCGGTGACCCGGCCGAGTTGGTCGAACAGCGCCTGGCGGGGCACGCAGAGAGAGAAAGCGCGCCGCGCGGCGGTCGATTCGAACACCCCGCCGGTGTTGAGTACGAGTTGTTCGATTCCGCGGCTGGGCAATTGCGAAACGGTGTAGGCATCCAGGTTCACCTCGGGCAGCGATCCGGCGCCGATATCCACCACGGCCGCCGAACCGTCCTCGATCCGGGCGGCGAGATCGGCCGGTTTGGGGTACACGACGATCCGGCCGGTGGCCGGCGCCTGTCCCCACCAGCGTTCGTTGGCGACCAGGACGAGGCCGTCCTCGAGGCCGTACGATTCGATTCGGTACGGCCCGGAGGCGGGGAAACGAGTGATATCCAGATCACCCGGCTCCAGGTTCCAGCCGGTATTCCAGAACTGCGCCAGCCGGTCCAGCGCGGGCCGGTCGTCGTTCTGGACGGCGGCGACGATATCGGGAACATCCGCCGCCTCGGCCGCCACATGGGCGGGCATCAATTCGCCGGCACCGAACAGTGTGCGCCACGGCAGATAGTGCTTTCCGGGCCGGAACACCACGGTGCCGTCCTTGGACCCCGGCTGGCATTCCACCCGCTCGATATCCTCGTAACCGGCCGTGCTCGCCGATTCGAACCCCGGGAACCGGCCGCTGCGGGCCGCCCAGGTGAAGACGAGATCGTCACAGGATGTGGGCACGCCGTCGGAATAGACGCCCCGCGGATTGAGCCGATACTGGATCGTCTGTGCCTCACCGGGCACTTCTTTGGCGGTCCCGGTATCGGTATCGGCGACCGGCTGACCGTCGGGCCCGGTGTAGAAGAACCCGGTCAGCACCCGGCCGAAGACGGCCTGAGCCGAAGCTGCCCCTGCCGCCGTACCACCGTTGTAACTGGTGACCGCGGTATCGACGGCGTATCCGATCGAGGGCACCTGGTCCTCACCGGAACAACCCGCCGCCAGCCCGGCGGCCGCGGTGGTCGCCGCGAGCAGCGCGATCGTCCGGCGCAGATATGGCAGTCGCATCGATCCGTACCCCTCGTATGTCAGTGCCGCCTCTGTCGTTTACCCGTGGGACGCGCGCC
>NZ_BAFV01000043.1 GCF_000308515.1 Nocardia carnea NBRC 14403
TCACCCGTCTGACATACCCCGCGCGCCGGCTTCCGGAGGGCACCGGCCCGGGGCCACGCCGCGCAGTGGCCGACCGGGCGAACACCGGCACACATCTGCCGGTGCCACCACCAGTGGAACTCGGAGACCGCGGCATATCCCGCACGACCCCGGCTGCTGCTCGATGACACAGCGACCGGGGGTCGGGTATCGGGTCCGTTGTGGCTAGCCGGCACCTGCCTCGGTGACCGCCGCGCCGGTCGCACCGTTGGTCTCGGCCTTGGCCTTGTTCTGCGGCCGGGCATCCAGCCCTGCTTCCTTGCGCTGTTGCGCGGTGATGGGCGCGGGCGCGTCGGTGAGCGGATCCACGCCGCCGCCGGTCTTGGGGAAGGCGATGACCTCGCGGATCGAGTCGAGCCCGGCGAGCAGGGCGACGATCCGGTCCCAGCCGAAGGCGATACCGCCGTGCGGCGGGGCACCGAAGGCGAAGGCGTCCAGCAGGAAGCCGAACTTCTCCTGGGCCTCGGCCTCGCTGATCCCCATCACCTGGAAGACGCGTTCCTGCACATCCTTGCGGTGGATACGGATACTGCCGCCACCGATCTCGTTACCGTTGCAGACGATGTCGTAGGCATACGCGAGGGCGGAACCGGGATCGGTATCGAAGGTGTCGATCGACTCCGGTTTCGGCGATGTGAAGGCGTGGTGCACCGCCGTCCACGACGAATGCCCCAGCGCCACATCACCGCTGGCGGTGGCATCGGCGGCGGGTTCGAACAGCGGCGCATCCACGATCCAGACGAACGACCACGCGTTCTCGTCGATCAACCCGCCCCGCTGCGCGATCTCCGACCGGGCCGCGCCGAGCAGGGCGCGCTGTGCCTTGGCCGGTCCGGCAGCGAAGAACACGCAATCGCCCGGCTGGGCACCGACATGCGCGGCCAGCCCTTCCCGTTCGGTGTCGGTGAGGTTCTTGGCGACCGGGCCGCCGAGCGTGCCGTCCTCACCGATCAGCACATACGCCAGCCCCTTGGCGCCGCGCTGTTTGGCCCACTCCTGCCAGGCATCGAGCTGGCGCCGCGGCTGGCTCGCGCCGCCGGGCATGACGACAGCACCGACATAGGGTGCCTGGAACACGCGGAACGGTGTTTCGGCAAAGTATTCGGTGCATTCGGTGATTTCCACGCCGAACCGCAGATCCGGTTTATCGCTGCCGAACCGGCGCATCGCCTCGGCATAGGTCATATGCGGAATCGGGGTCGGGATCCGGTAGCCGATGAGTTCCCACAGCGCCACCAGGATGTCCTCGGCCAGCAGGATCACATCCTCCTGGCGCACGAAGCTCATCTCGAGGTCGAGCTGGGTGAATTCGGGCTGGCGGTCGGCCCGGAAGTCCTCGTCGCGATAGCAGCGCGCGATCTGGAAGTAGCGTTCGATACCGCCCACCATGAGCAGCTGTTTGAACAGCTGCGGGCTCTGCGGCAGCGCGTAGAAACTCCCGGGCTGCAGCCGCGCCGGGACCAGGAAATCGCGGGCACCCTCGGGGGTCGAACGGGTCAGTGTCGGGGTTTCCACCTCGACGAATTCGTGGCGGGCCAGCACCGAGCGCGCGGCGGCGTTCACCCGCGACCGCAGGCGGATGGCATGGGCCGGAGCCTCGCGGCGCAGGTCCAGGTAGCGATACCGGAGCCGGGCCTCCTCGCCGGGCTGCTCGTCGAGCTGGAACGGCAGCGGGGCACTTTCGTTGAGCACCTCGAGCTCTTTGACGTTCACCTCGACGGCGCCGGTCGGCAGTTCGGGGTTTTCGTTGCCCTCGGGACGCTGTTCGATCACACCGACGATCCGGACGCAGTACTCGGCCCGCAGCCGATGCGCCTGCTCGGCCGCCGCACCTTCCCGGAACACCACCTGCGCCACCCCGGAGGCATCGCGCAGATCGATGAAGATCACGCCACCGTGGTCACGCCGCCGCGCCACCCAACCGGAGAGGGTCACGGTCTGACCGGCCTGTTCGGCTCGCAACGAACCGGCCAAGTGGGTGCGCAGCACGGGATTCCTTTCGACGTTCGGAGCACACCGGGACGGCCACCGGATGCGGTTGCCATCGTAGTGTGCCCCGGCGGGCGGACTGAAACGGATATATTGCCAGCACCAGCAAAGTCGCAGCAACTACGTTCTCAGACGGGATGCTCGCATGACCTTCAACGAACGTGTGCAGATCGACCCCGGCCGCGCCTCTTCCGGTGGCGGCCCCGGTCGCGGTGGCAAACTGGCCCTCGGCGGCGGTGCCGGCGGGCTGGTCGTGCTGGTCATCGCCTTGCTGCTGGGCGGCGATCCCGGGTCGACGCTCGGCCGATTCACCGGCACTCAGGACACGGGGCAACGCGAGGTCACGGCCGGCACTCCCGAGCACTGCCGGACGGGCGCCGACGCGAACACCTACGTGGACTGCCGGGTGGTTCTGACCGCGCAGAGTCTCGATGCCGTATGGGATGAGCAACTGCGGCAACAGACCGGCGTCGCCTACGAACAACCCGGGTTACGCCTGTTCACCGGCTCGGTGTCCACCGGCTGCGGGTATGCGACCAGTGCGGTCGGCCCGTTCTACTGCCCGGCCGACCGGACCGCGTACTTCGATGTCGGCTTCTTCCAGGAACTCGTGGACCGCTTCGGCGCCGCGGGCGGGCCGCTGGCACAGGAGTACGTCGTCGCGCACGAGTTCGGCCACCACATCCAGACCCTGCTCGGCGATATCGGCCGGGCCCAGCAGGATCCGCAGGGCCCGGAATCAGGGGCGGTACGCACCGAGTTGCAGGCCGACTGTTACGCCGGTATCTGGGCGCATTACGCCGACCGCACACCCGCACCGGGCTCGGACACACCGTTGCTGCAATCGCTCGACGATGCCGATATCCGGGATGCGCTGTCGGCGGCGGCAGCAGTCGGCGACGACCGTATCCAGGAGGCGGCACAGGGCCGGGTGAACCCGGAGGTGTGGACGCACGGTGCGGGCGAGCAACGACAGAAGTGGTTCCTCGCGGGGTACCGCACCGGCGAGGTGCGGGCCTGCGATACCTATTCGGCGACGGATCTGAACAATCCCCAGGGCCGGCGTTGAGCCGGTGCTTCAGAACTGACTGTCGTAGCCGGCGTCCTCGTCGGGATCGACCGCCCCGATGACCTCCGGCGCCGATTCGCCCAGCGGCCCGGTGAGGTCGTCGTTACCGGTCGCGCTGCGGTACGACTCGACCGTCCGGCCGTGTTCCTCTTCGTTGTTGCGCTGACCGGCCGCACCTGCCGCACCGCCACCCATGAAACCACTGGACGCGGGGTTCGTGGCCGCGGGAGCCATACCGGTGGGTAGCGCGCCCGGCCGAACCATATTGCCGATCGGCGGCGTCGTCGCGCCGGGAACACCCGGTACCGATGGCGACCCGGGCAGGCCAGGGGTGCCGCCCGGCGCACCACCGGTCGACAAACCCGGGCTGCCGCTCGGCATACCGGGGCTACCCGGCATACCCGGGCTACCGGTACTCAGCCCGGCCGCGGTGGTCGCCGCGGGCTCACCGGTCGCCGAGCCCAGCACGGATTCCAGGCCCGACGGGTCCGAGGCGAGGCTCTGCGCCTGCTGCAAGATCGGTTCACCGACGCTCTGCGCCACTTGCTGGGCGGCCTGGGCGGCCTGCTGTCCGTCCACGCCGAGCATCTGCTGCACCACACCGCTCAGTTCCGCGGTTTTACCCGCGAGGTTCCCGCGCGTGATGTTGGTGACCGTCACGGCCTCACCCAGATGTTGGGTGGCCGAGGCGATGAGCGCGGTTTGTGCGGGCGGGGTCATCACGACCGGTGCGAGAGCAGTGGCCTGGGTGAGGAACGACGCGGCGATGGTGGTGAGTTGCGAATTTCCCTGCTGCACCACCGCGGCCGCGGCCTGCGTCATGGCCGAGATGTCGAATCCGCGCTGGCTGGTCTGCACGCCGGAATTGTTGGCTTCCTGCCCGGCGGTCTGGGCGGTCTGGGCGGCCCCGCTCTCCCACGACTGCCCCATGGCGGACAGGCTGCTCTTACCCACACCCATCGCCACCTCGATGACCTGGGATGCCTGGCTGAGGATGGCAGTGGGGTCCAGCGCACCGATGACACCGGTCCCGAAACTGCTCAGCAGATCGCGGATGGGCGCGAACAGCACGTCGATTCCGGGTAGCGCAGGCAGGGCGGCGCCGTTGAGCAGGGCACCCACCGGATCGGACGGTAAGGCGGGTGCTGCCGCGGCGGGAACGCCCGCGGCCGCACCTGCGGGCGCGGCCACACCGGCGGCTGCCGCGGCCTGACCGAGGAGGCCCTGGGCCGTGTCGATCACCGGGGCCGCCGCCTGGTTCACGACGCCCAGCACATGACCGGCCTGCGCGGATACGTCTTCGACCGCGCCGGACAGGATGTCCTGGGCCTCCGGTGCCCCGCCGGCGAGCCCGGACAGTCCCGGAACCCCGCCCGGCATACCGGCCGTTGCGGGCCCGTCCTCGGAAATGCGCTGGGACAGCACGAATTCCGGCGATTCGACCGGCGCTTCCCCCTCCGGAAGCTGAGCCAGCGGAACATCCTGGATCGCCGCACCGGGATCTGGGGCGGTCGCCGGGGCCGCGGTCACAGGGATATCGGCGGGCGCGGCGGGAACGGCGTGCTGCAACTCGGGAGCGATGAGGCCCGCGGTACCTGCGCCGTTGTCGAGCGGTTTCACAGTGCGCCCCCTGCCGTACCGAGCGCGCCGGCGGTGCCGTCGTCGGTGACGTCGTAATTGAGCGCGGAGGAGAATGCCGCCTGGGACAGGTGCTGGTATTTGGCCGCGAGATCGTTGATATCGCGGGTTTGCAGCACCTGCGCCGCGGCGAACATGGCCAGATAGTCGGCGCCGATCAAACCGAAGACCGGCGCCAGCGTGGCGGCGTCGCGCACCGCGTCGAAATTGGCGACACCGGAGATCTCGGTGCCGATCCCGGCGTTCGTGGTACCGAATACCCGCAGCGCTTCGGTTTCCACCGAGGTATTACTCATCGGGCTCCCCCCTGACTCATCGTGAACATCATCGCCACCGCGTGAAACTTATCGTGTGCCACAACGACACGCGCCCCTGCGGCATCAAATGGTTGCCGCCCGAATATAGCCCACCCCGGCGGTCCCGGACGAGACCGCGCCTCGCCACAAAACTAGAACAGGTTGCAATTTAGAACGAGTTCTATATTCTCGTCCGCATGAAGGTCGCAGTGACCGGCGCAGCCGGCTACCTGGGTACGAATCTCCTCTCGCTGCTCGCCGAGCGCGGCGACGAGATCACCGCCATCGACCGGGTGGCCCCCCGGCAACCCGCCGCGGCGAACGTCACCTGGGTGAGCGCCGATGTCCTGGATCCGGCTTCGATGCGCGCCGCCCTCGACGGTGCCGAAGTGGTATACCACCTGGTCGCGGTGATCACCCTGGCGGACAAGAACGACCTCGCCTGGCGGGTGAACACCGAGGGCGTACGCGTGGTGGCCGAGGCCGCCCACGCGGTCGGCGTGCGCCGGTTCGTGCATGCGAGTTCGATCCACGCCTTCGACCAGTACAGCTGCGGTGGCTCGATCGACGAGACCACCCTGCGCTCCACCGACACCGGCCTCCCTGTCTACGACCGATCCAAATGGGCCGGTGAGATCGAACTCCGGAAGGTGGTCGAGTCCGGCCTGGACGCGGTGCTCTGCAACCCCACCGGCGTATTCGGTCCCGCCGACCACGGGACGCCGTTGTCCCGGATCAACCGTTACCTGCGCGACGCCGCCCGCGGCCGCATCCCCGCCATGCTCGACGGCGGCTTCGATCTGGTCGACGTCCGCGATGTGGCACGGGGCCTGGTCCTCGCCGGCGAGAACGGTCGCACCGGGGAGAACTACCTGCTCGGCGGCGAGATGATCTCCATGCTCGACCTCTGCCGGATGGCCGCCCGGCACGGCGGCAAGAAGGGGCCACGCTTCTCCATCTCGACCAAACTCGTCTCGGGGCTGATTCCTGCGATGGAACCGATCGGCAAACGCCTGGGTACCGATGTCTTCTCCAAGGCCGCACTCGGTGCACTGGTGTCGGCACCGCTGGTCGACCACGGTAAAGCAACCCGCGAACTGGGATACCAGCCACGGCCGACCGACGACACCGTGCGCGATCTGGTGGCCTTCTTCGCCGACCCCCACGCCCCGCTACCGGATTTCACCCCGACTGCTTGACAGCGGTTAGAACGCGTGTTCGACTGGTCGCGTGCGGTGGCAGAACCAAACCCTGGGCGCCGACGACGGCGCACTGCCCGGCCTCGGCCGGGCCGGGTTCGCCCGCACCGTACAGACTCCCGACTTCGAAGGCATCACCTTTCACGAGGTGCTCTGTAAAAGCGCGCTGAACAAGGTTCCCGACGAATCGAATCTACCGTTCCGGTGGACGATCAACCCGATGCGCGGGTGTTCGCATGCCTGTCGTTACTGCTTCGCCCGCGGATCGCACGAATACCTCGAACTCGATGCCGGAACGGATTTCGACACCCAGATCGTGGTGAAGACGAATATCGCGGCGGTGCTGCGGCGCGAACTCACCCGCCGTTCCTGGCACCGGGAGCAGGTCGCGCTCGGTACCAATACCGATCCGTACCAGCGGGCCGAGGGCCGATACCGGTTGATGCCCGGAATCATCCGGGCCCTCACCGATTCCGGCACACCGTTCTCGATTCTCACCAAAGGCAGCCTGCTGCACCGGGATCTACCGCTGCTGAGCCTGGCCGCACGCGAGGTCGGCGTGCATATCGGGATCTCGCTGGCCCTGCTGGATCCGGAGTTGCAGCGCGGCCTGGAGCCCGGTACGCCTACACCGCGGGCCCGGCTCGATCTCGTCCGCGCCTGCGGTGACGCCGGTTTCGCGGTCAACGTGATGGTGGCGCCGGTGATTCCGTACCTCACCGACGGCCGGGCTCAGCTCGACGAACTGTTCGGCGAACTCGCCGCGGCCGGCGCGAAGTCGGCGGTGGTCATCCCCCTACATCTGCGCGGCAGTACGCGTGGCTGGTTCCTGGGCTGGCTCGCCGACAACCATCCCGCGCTCCTGCGCCGATATCGGCAGCTCTACCGGCGCGGTGCAACGGTCGCACCCGAATACGCGTCGTGGCTGCGGGAACGGGTCGATCCGCTGCTGCGCGAGCACGGCCTGCGCCCGGAAGAACCACGCCCCCCAGAAGCCCGTCCGGCACCGGAACCCGCCGATACGCCACAGCTGGAACTGTTCGCCTGAGTACCCGCGCGCGAGGTTCGGCAGGCCGGTGTCGGCTTCCTTGACACGGCACAGAAAGCGCCGCCGAAGGCCTTGCTCGCCGCCTACCCGGCGAGGTCGCGTGGCGAATTCGCGTGTGGTGACGGGAGCGCCCCGGCCGGATAATAGACCGGACACCAGTCCAGTCGTCTGTCTCGACGTGATGACCGTACAACAGACTTCTGAACAAGCCCGCTAGCTGCAGTTTCGTCTCAGCGGTCGGCCGGACGACATTTCCGGGCTGCCCCGACGGACCGCGCCCGCGGCGCACCGGACGCGCACTTTCCCGGCGCGGCGACCCCCGGCAGGGGTAGGTTGGCGGCTGGTAGCTCATTTCGACGAGGAAGTGAAGCACGCGTATGGTTTCGCACCCCGACAACATCGCCCCGTCCGATGCCACGCCGGCCGAAAATACCTCCGGCCCAGCTGTACTGGATCGCGTCGTCATCCGGTTCGCGGGTGATTCCGGTGACGGTATGCAGCTCACCGGTGACCGGTTCACCCACGAGGCGGCGGCGTTCGGCAACGATCTGGCCACTCAGCCCAACTTCCCGGCCGAGATCCGGGCTCCGCAGGGCACCCTGCCGGGTGTGTCGTCGTTCCAGATCCAGATCGCCGACCACGATATTCTCACCGCCGGCGATCAGCCGGATGTGCTGGTCGCGATGAACCCGGCGGCGCTGAAGGCCAACCTGGCCGAGTTACCGCGCGGCGGCACTCTGATCGTCAACACCGACGAATTCACCAAACGCAACCTCACCAAGGTCGGCTACACCGCCGATCCGCTGGCCGGCGAGGACCTTGCGGATTTCGTCGTGCACCGGGTCGCCATGACGTCGCTGACCCTGGCCGCCACGGAATCGGCGGGTGTGGGCAAGAAAGACGGCCAGCGGGCGAAGAATATGTTCGCCCTCGGCCTGCTGTCCTGGATGTACGGGCGGCCCATCGGCGGCACCGAGAAGTTTCTGCGGGAGAAGTTCGCCAAGAAGCCGGAAATCGCCGAGGCCAATATCCTCGCCTTCCGGGCCGGCTGGAACTACGGCGAAACCACCGAGGCCTTCGCCACCACCTACCGGGTCGCCCCGGCCGCCCTGCCCGCGGGTACCTACCGGCAGATCACCGGGAACACCGCCCTGGCCTACGGCCTGATCACCGCCGGATCGCTGGCGGGGATCCCGCTGTTCCTCGGCACTTATCCGATCACACCGGCCTCCGATATCCTGCACGAGCTGAGCAAGCACAAGAACTTCGGTGTCACCACCTTCCAGGCCGAAGACGAGATCGCCGGGATCGGGGCCGCCCTGGGCGCCGCGATCGGTGGCGCACTCGGGGTCACCAGCACGTCGGGGCCGGGTCTGGCGCTCAAGAGCGAAACCATCGGGCTGGCGGTGATGACCGAACTGCCGCTGGTGATCGTCGACGTCCAGCGCGGTGGCCCGTCCACCGGTTTGCCGACCAAAACCGAACAGGCCGATCTACTGCAGGCCCTCTACGGCCGCAACGGCGAATCCCCGGTCGCGGTGCTGGCGCCACGTTCGCCGGCCGACTGCTTCGCCACCGCGGTGGAGGCGGCCCGGATCGCCCTCACCTACCGGACGCCCGTTCTCCTGCTGTCCGACGGGGCCATAGCCAACGGATCCGAGCCGTGGGCCATCCCCGACGCGAGTGAACTCGAACCGATCGACCCGGCGTTCGAGGCAGCGGGCGATGATGACTTCCAGCCCTATGCCCGCGATCCGGAAACCCTTGCCCGGCCCCTGGCGGTCCCGGGGACCGCGGGGCGGGCCCACCGGATCGGCGGCCTGGAGAAGGCCGACGGCAGCGGTGACATCTCCTACGACCCGGCCAACCACGAACTGATGGTGCGGCTGCGCCAGGCCAAGATCGACGGGATCTCGGTACCGCCCGCCGAGGTCGACGACCCGGACGGCGCGGCGCAGGTTCTGCTCGTCGGCTGGGGCAGCTCCTACGGGCCGATCGGCGAGGCCTGCCGCCGTGTCCGCCGCCGCGGGGCACGGGTCGCCCAGCTGCATCTGCGCCATCTCAATCCGCTACCGCCGGATCTCGGCGAGGTCTTGCGCCGCTACGACACCGTGGTGGCGCCGGAGATGAACGGCGGGCAGCTGGCCTGGTTGCTGCGGGCGAAGTACCTCGTGGACGTGCAACCATGGACAAAGGTGGCGGGAACGGCATTCTCCGCCCAGGAACTGGTCGGCGTGATCGACGCGGCACTGGACGGCACACTGGCCGAACTGGAGCAGAGCAAGGCCTTCACCGCGCGAGCTCGAGCGACCTATCGGAGGAACGGGGGCGCATCATGACCATTATCGATACCTCGCCGACCGGGGCGGACCTCGGCATCACACCGGTCTCCGGAACAACCGGCGTACCGGCTGCGGACGGCCCGCAGAAGGCCAAGGACTACACCTCCGACCAGGAAGTGCGCTGGTGCCCCGGCTGCGGTGACTATGTCATCCTCGCCACGGTTCGCGGTTTCCTGGCCGAACTCGGCCTGCGCCGGGAGAACCTCATGTTCGTATCGGGGATCGGCTGCTCCAGCCGGTTCCCCTACTACCTCGACGCCTACGGGATCCACTCGATCCACGGCCGGGCCCCCGCCATCGCCACCGGGCTGGCGGTGACCCGCCCGGATCTGTCGGTCTGGGTGGTCACCGGTGACGGGGACGCGCTCTCCATCGGCGGAAACCACCTGATCCACGCCCTGCGCCGCAATGTGAACATGACCATCCTGTTGTTCAACAACCGGATCTACGGGCTCACCAAGGGGCAGTACTCCCCCACGTCCGAACCGGGCAAGGTCACCAAATCGACGCCCATGGGCTCGGTCGATCACCCGTTCAACACCCTGTCGGTCGCTCTCGGCGCGGAGGCGACCTTCGCCGCCCGGGCCCTGGACTCCGATCGCGCAGGACTCACCGAGGTGCTGCGCGCCGCCGCCGAACACCGCGGTACCTCGTTCGTGGAGATCCTGCAGGACTGCCCGATCTTCAACGACGGTTCCTTCGACGTGCTGCGCCGCGGCGACAGCGAATCCCGCCTCGTCCCGCTGCGGCACGGCGAACCCCTGCGCTTCGGCGCCGACGGCGAATACGCGGTGGTGCAGCGCGGTTTCGGGCTCGCCGTAGCACCGGCGGCGGAGGTCGCGGAGACCGATATCGTCGTCCACGACGCCCACCGCGACGATCCCGAGTACGCCTACGCCCTATCGCGTCTTTCCGACCAGGATCTCGATCACGTGGTCACCGGTATCTTCCGGGCCGTTCGGCGACCGACCTACGACGACGGAGTCCGGGCGCAAACCACCGCGGCCCAGGAGAAGACCCCGGTCGGCCCCGACGCGCTGCAGCGCCTGCTCACCGGACCGGAGACCTGGACCGTCTGACCGACGCGGTCACCGCTCCCGTGCTCCTGGCCGGCCCGGAGCCACCCGCGATTACGGCTGCCCTCAGCTTTTCGGAGTTTCGCGCCGTCCCGGCCTCTTCCGCATGCTCACGCATCCCGGGGCGAGTCACCCACTCAGTACAGGGCAGCGATCTCCTGGTCGGTGAGGACGATCGCGGCGACGTAGTCCTTGGCGCGCGCCGCGGTGACCGCCCGGTACAGCGGGCGCTCCGAGAGTGCGGCATCGCGGGCTTCGGCGCGTAACTGGTGGACCAGCAGGTCGGCGACCGCGAGACCGGCAGCGAGTTCGCTGCCGGTCAGAGCGTCGGCGAGCCGGCGCAGGCCCAGGATATGCAGTTCCCGACCGCTGCCTGCATCGGTGTACATGGCCAGCGGTACCAGTTGGCGATCCGGGCCGGCCGTGAGCCGCAGGATCACGCGACTGAGGCGGCCGGGGTGGACCAGCAGTTCCACACCGGTCACGGCGGGAACCCGCAGCTGCCGGGTCCGCCACAGTGTGCGCGCGTACAGTGTGTTCCCGGCCAGCCACAGGCGCCGGCGCCGGACCGCCAGGACGTACCCGCCGGCCGGTACCGCCACCACGAGCGCCGCCACCACTCCGGCGACCGGTTCCAGGAACAATCCGGCCACCAGACCGACAACCAGGGCAAGACATACCGCGACGAGCACCAACCGGCGGAGGACAGGCGCAAACATCTCGGGTGCAACCAGGTCCAGCCCGGTTCGCTGATCGGCATCGGGTGTGGGCGAATCGGTCACGGTAGCGCTTTTCGGTCCGGTGGCAGGGTCGCCCGCACAGTACTACGGGCGGTCGGACAGCGTGGTGACGATATCCGCCAGCGGGATCTGGCGTTGGTCACCCGTGCTCATATCCTTCAGTCCGATGGTCTGCTCGGCCAGATCACGATCGCCGAGGATCAGCGTGTAGCGGGCACCCGAACGGTCGGCAGCCTTCATGGCCCCCTTGACCCCGCGGTCGCCGTAGACCAGGTCGACACTGATACCGGCGGCCCGGAGTTCACCGGCCAGTACCACCATCTGCTGTTTCGCAGCGTCCCCGAGCGGCACCCCGAATACCTCGCAGCGCGCCGGATCGCCCGCGCCGACCCCTTCGGCGGCGAGCGCCAGGACGGTACGGTCCACCCCGAGCCCGAAACCGATACCGGACAGTGCCTGCCCGCCGAGCTCCGCCATCAGGCCGTCGTAGCGGCCGCCGCCACCGATCCCGGATTGCGCGCCCAGACCATCGTGCACGAATTCGAAGGTCGTCTTCGTGTAGTAGTCCAGACCGCGCACCATCCGTGGGTTCAGCACATACGGAACGCCCAGCGCGCCGAGGTGAGCGAGAACCCGGTCGAAGTGGTTCTTCGCCGATTCGGACAGGTGGTCCAGCATCAGCGGGGCGTCGGCGGTCATCGCGCGTACCTCGGGCCGCTTATCGTCGAGTACGCGCAGCGGGTTGATCTCGGCACGGCGCCGGGTCTCGGCGTCGAGGTCGAGACCGAACAGGAATTCCTGTAACCGCTCGCGGTACTGCGGGCGGCAGGTCTCGTCGCCGAGCGAGGTGATCTCGAGCCGGAACCCGGTGAGGCCCAGGCTCCGGAAACCGGCGTCGGCGACCGCGATGACTTCGGCGTCCAGCGCGGGATCGTCGACACCGATGGCTTCCACCCCGACCTGCTGCAACTGCCGGTAGCGGCCCTTCTGGGGGCGTTCGTAGCGGAAGAACGGGCCCGCGTAGCTCAGCTTCACCGGCAGCTGACCTCGGTCGAGGCCGTGTTCGATCACTGCGCGCATCACCCCGGCGGTACCTTCCGGCCGCAAGGTCACGCTGCGCTCGCTACGGTCGGAGAAGGTGAACATCTCCTTGCTCACCACATCGGTGGACTCACCGACGCCGCGCGCGAACAGTTCGGTGTCCTCGAAGATCGGCAGCTCGATATGCCCGTACCCGGCGAGTCGGGCGGCGCGGAGCAGGCCGTCGCGTACCGCGACGAACTCGGCCGAACCGGGCGGGACATAATCCGGCACCCCCTTCGGGGCGGAGAAGCTGCTGGTCTTGGTCACGGTGAACCAGTTTCCCCCACCCGGCCCGGTCGAGTCCAACCGGTTACGGCCGAACGGGGTACCGCAGCGGGGAGTCCCGGGCGATATCCGGGGGCGCACAGCCGGAGATGGCAGACTCTAGTCCCGGAACCAACAGACCAGAAGCGACCGGCCGGGCCCGGGCCCGGCCGCCGCACGGGAGGAACGTGGTAGTGCCGAGCAACGAACAGCGCCGAGCGGCGGCGAAACGCAAGCTGGAACGACAGCTCGCCAACCGGGCCGAACGCGCGCGCAAGCGTAAGCAACTCACCATCGCCGGATCCGCGGTCGGTGTCGTCGTGGTGATCGCCGCGGTGACCGGTGTGTATTTCCTGACCCGCGGCGGAGACAACGCCGATAACGCCGCCTCGCAGACACCCGATGCCTCGCTGTCCAGTACGCCGGGTGCCGCACCGCCGCCGCCCGCGGCGGCGAAACCGGCCAGTGTGAGTTGTGTCTACAACGACACCCCCGAGCCGGCGGCCAAACCGGTGGAGAAGCCGCGCACGGAGGATATCCAGACCGGCGGCGACAACGCGACGCTGAGCCTCAGCGTGGATACCAACCACGGCCCGCTCGGGCTGACGCTGAACAATGCCGAATCGCCGTGCACCGTGAACAGTTTTGCCAGCCTCGCGGGCCAGGGCTATTTCGACGGCACGGACTGCCACCGTCTCACTCAGGGTGACGGGCTGAAGGTATTGCAGTGCGGTGACCCGACCGGTACCGGTACCGGCGGCCCGGGCTATCAGTTCGACAACGAGTACCCCACCGACCAGTACCCGCCGGAGGATCCGGCCCTGTCGGAGCCGATCAGCTATAAGCGCGGCGTACTGGCCATGGCGAATGCCGGACCGGGCACCAACGGTAGCCAGTTCTTCATCGTCTACGGCGATTCGATGCTGCCGCCGAACTACACGATCTTCGGTACCGTCGACGAGGCCGGTCTGGCCACGCTGGACACCGTCGCCGGGATCGGCCAGGACGAATCCAACGGTCCGGGCGACGGCAAACCGAACCAGCCCGTGACGCTGAATTCGGTACGGATCGACTGAGTTCGGCGGGCGGGTTCGCCCCCACGGCGAGCCCGTAGATATATGCTGGTCGGCGTCAGGTAGTACAGACTGTGCCCCTGTTTCTCGGGTAATCTCGAAAGTGGGAGTGCGCGTGACCATGTCGCGCTCATCGGTCGCCGTTCGGGCCGGTGCGCTGCCGGCGGGATCTTCCGGAGGGCGGATCCCGGCGGACCGTTCGCGGGTCGGGTGGCGAATCCCGATCCGCCCGGCGGCCCCGCTGCCGCCGGGCACCATGAATACCCATAGTGACCACCGCAGTATCGGGAGCAGCCATGTCCGAGGATATCGACGATATCGGCCGGGAAACCGCGGCCATGATGAAGACGATGTTGCAGATCGCGACCCTCGTCGCGCTGAAAACCCGGGAGCGTGGTCAGCGTGAGGCCGAGGCCCGCGTGAAGCTCACCGAAGCACGGGTGAAAGAGGCCCGGGAACTGCAGATCCGGGAGGCACGCGATGCCAAATCCAAGGATCCCCGCAACCTCGCATTGGCCCAGACCATTTCGCGGGCCTCGGCCGAGGTGAAACCGGGCTCCTCCGTCCCGCAACGGGAAACGAGCGGTTATCGCGGGGTACAACTGGAGAAGGACCGTGTCTCGCTGGAAAGATTCGCGGAGAGATCCGAACAGGTGACCGAGGCAGCGACAGCGGTGAGCTACGACTCGGTCGAACGCCGGGCGGCATTGGCCGCACATCTGTCCAGGATCGGGATCGCCCCGGAACTCGCGGCGGCCCGGATGCTGGTCGAGGTGGGCCAGGCAGGCCCGGCCAGCGAAGCGGCCCGCAACCGCCCGGACCGGACCCCCGCGGTCCAGCGTGCCCGGGAACAGGAGCTCAGCCGCAGCCGCGGACTGGAGCGGAGCCGGTAACCGATTCCGGTGATACGCGGAGCAGTGTCGCCCGCCTCGATCGGCACTACGAGAAAACGCCCGTCACCGACGGGCGTTTTCTCGTGCGGTAGAGCAGTACCACGACCGGTCAGCGCCGCGGATCCTCGATATCGATTCGACCGGAAGGTTCGGATTCCCCGGCCGGGCGGTCACCGTTGTCGACCGGTTCGCTGAACAGCCCCTGCGGCGGCGCCGCCAGCGGCAGAGGATCGAGCCGGTCCTTGTGCCCGTTGCGCACGCTGCAGTACTTGAACGGCCCGCGCGGGTCGAGCAGAACCGCCATGTGCTGGTCGGCATGGTCGAGGAACCATACGCTCATACCGGTGGCCGGGTCCTGCCGCAGATGCTCCCAGGCCCGCCATACCGCGTCGAGCCGCACCACGGCCTCGGTGTGCTGCCACCATTGCGGGCACCAGACGGTATCGCTGAGATCACTGACCTGGCGGCGGTAGACAACGCTGAGGTAGTTCTCGACGAACTCCACCACGTTCTCGTAGACGAGCTGTCCTTGCTGTGGGGGGGTCTCGGTCACAGCGGGCGAACCTCCTGCCTGTCTCCCGGGCCGTTGTCGGGTCCGGGGGGTGTTTCTCCCGGTCCGCTATCCGGTCCCGGGGGTGTTCCTTTGATGAGCGACGGAGACCCGATGAGATCGGGGATACGGGTTTTCTGCTGCGGATCATGCTGTTCGATGGACTTCTTCACCAGCGGCGCATATTCGCCCTCCCACCATGGCACAGTCCGCACCAGGACGGGCGGAGCCCCGGACGAGAACACGATGGCGCGACCTCGCGGCAAGGTGGCCAGTGCCTGTACCGAGAACGTCTTCGACGATCCCAGCGACCGTGAGTAACTCTTACCGCCCTTGGATTCCGACACCGACCCCGATATGGCCGAATGCTCGCCGATGGCCTCCGAACGCTCCCGCAGGAAATTCGCGTCGTCGACACCGCTGCCGAACACCTTGATATTGGCGGCCGACCAGAGGGCGTTCATTCCGTCGTCGCCCCAGCACCGGGCGCCCTGCGCCCAGGACTGCAGCACGGTCATCACCACGATGCCGCGTGACCCGAAGTGGCTGTACTGCTTGGGCAGATCCTTCCAGCGCACCACATTCGCGGCCTCGTCCAGCACGGCCAGCAGCGGAATCGGCAGCCGGCCGAACGCCGACCGCGAAGCCTTGCGCATCGCGACATCGATAACGGCCTCGGTGAGCGCGCTCACCAGCGGGGCAGCGGAACCGCGCCCCTCGAGTGACAAGCTGTAGAGCGTCCCGTTGTTCTCGATGAATTCCAGTTCGTCGAACTGGGCCCGGTCTCTTTCGTTGGGATCCGTCCGCGGCGTCACCCATTTGTGCACATTGCGCAGTTTCAGGCAACGCACCATTTTCTTGGCGGTACTGAAGATTCCGCTCCGTGTCCGTGGATCGGCGTCGTACTGCGCGCGGAGACCGGATGCCGAGAAATTGTGCCCCGCATTGGCCAGCAGCACGACGGGATCGCGATCGTTCGGGTTTGTCACCCATTCCCAGATCTGCGTGATGGGCATCCTGCCGACTGCCGCGGCCAGGAAGAGACCCGCCAGCAGATCTTCGGCCTCGGGGTCGAAGAAGTTGTCCTTACCGGAATCCGCACCGCTGTCGGCATCGGCGAAATGCCCGGCAAGCCGCGCGGCCCGCATCTCACAGCCGTCGCTGTGCGCGTCCACCCAGTCCAGCGGGTTCCAGTACCAGATGGGTTCCTCGGCCGCGACGCCCTGCGGGTCGAAGACGAAGGTCCGGCTTCCCTTGGCTTCGCGGACATCCCGGGTCGCATCCACGACGTCGCGTTTGTTGGAAGTCGCCAGGACCGGGCCGATAGCACTGAGAATCGCCGGAATGACCCGCGAACTGGACTTCCCCTGCCGCGGGCCCCAGATATCGAGGTGCAGATCCTCGTAGGAGCCGTACAGCATCGAGCCGTCGGCGACAGCGACCCCGATCGGCACCCCCGGCGAATCGTCGGAACCGAGCCGCACACCGAGCTGTCCGGCTTTTTCCCGGACACCGGCCTCGGTCAGGGCGGCGATGGCGCCGCCGTTGCCCATGACATCGGCCTTGTCGTCCACTGCCAACCGGCCGATACTGCGTTTGGCGGCGGACCGCCGCCGCCACAGGACGAACCCGACCAGCGCGGCGACGACCAGCACCAGGATCACCGTGGCTCCGGTGGGCCAGCGCAGTTCCCCCTTGACCATTCCCGCGACGATGGCGATCGGATTGACCGGCATATCCTGCTTCTGCAGGGAGAGCATATTGCCCAGATGTAGCGCCACCCAGACTGTGGCCAGGACCGCGCCGCCCACGTATATCGCGATGAGGGTCAGGTCCGGGCCGGGGACGGCCGGATCCTTCACCGGTTTCTTCTTCGCCATACCTGCCTCCTCAGTGGTCCCCGCCTGTGGTCACCGGTAGCCGTCGAGCCGCCAGCCCGCGGGCGTCTGCACCACGGTCGCGATCACGGTGGCCGGCGCCAGGGGTTCCTCGCGGCCGTCCGGGTAGACGACGGTCTGCTCGATTCCGATCTTGTACTGCCGCACAGCGGGATCCGGCCCGGCCGGCGGCCGGTCCCCGGACGCGAAGGTGAACGATTCGACCCGCGCGCCCGCCGCCGCCCATTCACCCCAGCGCAGCGAAACACCGGGCACAGCCGCGGTATCCGTGGGCGCGTCCAGTACCCGGACCAAGCTGGGGCCCAGGAATCTCCGTGCCCGCTCCAGCGAATCGCCCGGAACCTCGGTACCCGGTTCCCACCGGTAGATCTCCCGCAACGCGGCGACGGCGACTCCGTCGGGTGTCGTGGGATCCGGTGCGGGGACAGCCTCCAGCCGCCGCGGGGTGGAAACGGCCGGTCCGCCTGCCGGTCCCGCGTCGTCGCCACCCCCACAGCCGCTCAGCATCGTGATGCCCAGCATCAGCGCCACCACCAGTCCCGCACCGGCACTCGTCTTCCGCCTCCAGGTTAACCGCCACAACGCCGAACGAGTCGCCGATCCGCGCGTGTTCACAGCACCCTCCTCGCTCGGGCATCACCGGGGACCGGCGCCTCGGCCACCCCACCCGCAGCATTCGCCGTCACCGCGGGGGCCGCATGGATCATCTGCCCGTTACCGGCGTAGACCCCGACCCGGGCGGGGCCGCGTTCGGCGAATTCGCTGAAGACCAGATCGCCCGGCTGGATTTCGCCGATCGACACCTCGGTTCCGGCCTCCCACTGCTGTTCCGCGGTGCGTGGTAGCGAGACCTCACCGCCGGAGGCCGCGAATACCGCGGCCGAGGTGAGCCCCGGACCGTCGAGTCCACCGCTGCTGGGCCCCTGTGGCCCGCCACCACCCCAGACGTACGGGGTGCCCAGCCATTCGTGTGCGGCTCGGACGATTTCGTCCCCGCCGGTGGCGTCGGTATCGGGGGTGAAGCGGCCGGAGGCGCCCGGGGCACGGTATTCCGCCTCCATGGACAGGATATTCGCGACGTACGGCTGGGTTTCCGAATAATGGGCGGCGAACTGGTTGGGCATCCCACCGGAGGCAAGTACCGCCCCTTCGCCCGCGTTGTAGGCGGCCAGCGTCAGCGCGACCACATCGCCGTGCACCCGTCCCTCGGCCATCCATCCGTTGATCTTGTGCGCAATCGCGCACATATACCGTCCCTGGCCCATGATGGCGTCGCCGTCGTCCCATACGCTGGCCATCCCGTTGCCGTCGGCGTCGATGACATAGGGCTGCCCGTCATCGGGGTTCGTACTGGTGGCGGTACCGGGCAGGAACTGCGCGAGACCCTGCGCTCCGGCCGGCGAGGTGAGGCCGCGCCGGAAACCGGACTCCTGACGGCCCTGTGCGGCCAGCAGCGACGGGGTGACCTCCGGGCACAGGGAACCCGCCCGGCGGTACCAGATCTCCAGTTCCGGCGGCACCTTCCCGTCGGCCAGCGCCCCACCGGGCGTACCGAAACCGCGTACGCACTCCGGGTCGGTCGAATAGGCCCGGGCACCGCCGAGGTCGGGAGTCGGCGCGCCGTCGAGCCAGGGCACCGGATCGATCTGCCGGCCACCGGTGAACCGGCCACCGGGCACGACCTCGAAATGCAGGTGCGGGCCACTGGATTCACCGGCCGAGCCGACCGACCCGATATGCTGACCGGCCCGCACCTGCTCCCCCACTCGCACCAGCACCCCGTGGTCCCACATATGTCCGTACACCGCCGAGAACGCGCGGCCGTTACGCGGATCGGTCGAATCGACCACGATCCAGTTCCCGAAGCCGGATGCCGGACCGGCGGCCACCACCACTCCGTCGGTGACCGAGAAGATCGGTGCGCCGTCGGGCGCTGCCAGGTCGATTCCCTTGTGGCCGCCGCCGCGCGAGCCGAAGACATCGGAGATCGAAAAGGTTCCGGCGGCCATCGGCCAGGTGCGGTCCAGCGGCCCGGCCTCGGCCGCGAGTGCGGGTGTGGCGGTGGCGGCGGGGTTGGGGGTGGCACTGGGAAGATCGCCCGCCGCCCGCGGATCGCCGCCCGGCGGAACCGATCCGCTCGGGTCCACTACCGAGCCCCCTTCGCAGGGGTCGTCGACGGCGGGCATCACGATGACCAGGATCATCGTCATCAGCCCGAGTACCACTCCGAGCGCTGTCCACAGCGCCGATTTCGCGTTCACGGCCGCGCCTGATTCACGTGTGGCGCCGGCTCTCGTTCAGGGTGTCGGCCAGCGCCCGGTTCACTTCGGCGGCCGCGGCCAGCTGTTGTTGCAGCAGGGTGACCTTGCGCCGCAGGGCGGCCGCATCCATCCGGTCCAGCCCCGGCCCCTCCGCGGCCCGCACCCAGTTGCGCACCGAATTCGTGTGCACCCCGATCTGTTCGGCCACCACCCGGCACGCTTCCGATTCGCTGCGCAGTTTGCCGGCCAGCGCGACGACCTGTTTCACCGCGGCGGCACGCACTTCGGGCGATACTCGCCGATACGACCGGTGCGGCATCATGAACCGCTCCCTCCCCCGGGATACGCACCGTCGCCGGATGCGGCCCCGCGGGCGCCGGAGCGGCCGGGATGCGCGGTGAATTCGTCGAACCGCTGGTTGGTGTCGTGGATTCCGCTGAGTCTCTCGGCCGCGGTGAATTCCATATGGAACGGGATACCGGGCCGGCGGTCCTCACCGATCTTCAGCAGGAATTTGCCGGTACCGGGTGGGGAGGGCCGTACCTGGCCCGGTTTGAGCGCCTCTCCGGTCAGCGCCTGGGGAGCCGACCAGCTGGTCACCATCTCCTCCTCGGCGGCGGTGAACGGCACCGTACTGTCCAGTCGTTTGATTTCCTCGGCGGGCAGGGCGCCGAAGATCTTGGCGCGCGCGCGTTCCAGGAAGCCCAGTGCTTTGGCGATGGCCGCCTCCGAGCCGAGCGACTGCAGATCCTTGATGGTGTGGCTGATCATGATCAGCGCGGTGGCGATACCGCGCTGCAGACGGGTGAGTTCGTCCACCCGGTCGACCATGAAATCGCCCAGCCCCAGCACCTGCCACAGCTCGTCCATCACCACTTGGAAGTACCGCTGCGGGGCCATCCCCGCATCGGTGAGGGTATGCGCCGCCTCGACCGCGGCGAAACCGTCGGCCCAGCAGGCCAGCATGACGGCGGCCTTGAGCTTCTTGTCGCCGTTGGGGATATGGGAGACATCGATGCATACCGCCACCGAATCGGTATCGATCGGTACCGTGGTCTGGCCGTTGAACACCGCACCGAACGGCCCCTGTGTCAGGGCCCGCAACGAACGGCGCAGCCCCCTGATCGCCTCCTGGTATTCGCTCGCGCTGTCCGCGCCGGCGTCCAGCATCATCTCCTCGCCGCCGTCGACGATGACCTCGAGCAGGTTCTCCATGATCGGCGGCCGGTCCGGGCTGTACCCGCTGCCCGGCCGGTACAGGATCCCCAGTGCGGTGGAGATCAGCGTCTCCTCGTAGTCGCGCACCCGGGCCCCGCGCACGAGTTCCACCAGGCCCGCGATCAGCGTGACCTGCCGGGCGTGCAGGTCCTGCAATACCTGACGCTGCAATTCGGGGTGCTCTGCCAACCGCGGCACGATATCGCCCAGGACCCCGCCGGCCAGTGGATTGAGTTTGCCGTGCCCGTATCCCAGGTCGATCACCTGCCCGCCGACCAGCTCGACCAGACGCCGATAGTCGGGTTTGACATCGGCGAGGATCAACGGGGTGATGCTCTGCGCGACCCCGCCGAGCACGATCCGGCGCACCAGCGACGACTTGCCGAAACCGTTGAGCCCCAGTACGAAAAGGCTGGGCGCAGTGATGAAACTGCCGCGCATGAACCAGTTCATCGGATCGAAGCAGACGGGCGCGCCGGTATGCAGATGCGAACCCAGCGGGGTCCCGATCAGCGGTGCCCCGGCACCGACGGACCAGGGCCACAGCCCGGCCACCTGCGCGGTCGTGGCCCGGTACTCGACCGGGCGGCCCACCACATTCATCCGGCCGCCGCCGGCTCCCACATAACCACGCTCGGTCAATTGCGCGGTTTGCCGGTCGAAGCCGTCCTGGAATTCCTGTTCCGCGCGAGCTTCGTAGTTGCGGCGGCGGATATCGTCGGTACGCACCCGGAAGGTAGCCCAGGCCGCGCGCAATCCGGCACCCTCGCGGCTGAGTTCCTCCAGCCGGGACCGGGTCGCCGGATCGAGCAGCGGCGGACCCGACTGCTTACGCTTCTCGGCCCGGACTTTCGCCCGGCGCGCGGCCTTGTCGAATTCCGGGGTACCCATCGCCCGGTCCGCGGTCGTATCGACCCGGGTGCGGCGCACTCGTTCCCGGTTCGCCGCACCCCGCTCGCGCGGGACCCGGCCGCCGGGATCGGCGGTGCGCGATGTCGCGCCCCGTCGTTCGGTACGCGAGCCGCTGCCCTCGCGCCGCTGACCGGTCGCCGAACCGGGTTCGGCGTCCCGGCCGCGCCGGTCCTCGTCCCGGCCCGATCGTGTCCGCTCGCCGGTGGCGACCCGGACCCGGTTCCGTTCCCGCAAGGGGGGCTCGTGCTCGCGTACCATCAGTCGTTCACCCTGCCAATGCTTTCGGAATGGTCGCGTGCTCGGGCAAGATCACCCCGCAGCCGAGCGATGCCGCGAAGGCCGCGGCCTGGTAGCGGTAGCACCGGCGGATCTTCAACCGGGCCTGGGTCGACAGGTCGCGGGTGATGGCTTCGATCCGCGGCAGATCGCCGCGCATGGGTTCGGTGATGGTGACCAGCGCACCGAACCGGGTGACACCGTGCCCGCGGGCCTGTTCCTCACGGGCCTGCTGGGTCGCGCCGACCCGCAAGGTCGCCGAGGCCGATACCACGCCACGTTCGCTCTGCTGCGCGACCAGGGCATTCTTGAAATCGTCGTCCACGATCTCGGCGGCGTCGGCGGCCGAATGCGGCCGGTACACGATGGCGATCCGCTTGCGCGGCACCTCCGGGTTCGGTGCGAGCAGGCGCTGCAGAACTCGTTCGTCCACGGCCCCCTCGGGCGCGGTATCCATCTCCCAGGTGACCGACCGGCCGCCGTCGTGGATCAGATGATCCCATTTCTCGTCGTGCGATACCGGGCCCGCATCCGCCCAATCCAGGCCGTGGCCTTCGGGTTCCCCGGCGGCCACCTCGAGGTCGGCCTGCGAGGCCGGGTCGTAGCTGCGCCGGATGAAACCGATGACCTCCTCGGCCGACATCGGCTGGGCGCGTACCCCGGCTTCGGCGAGCGCGGAGCAGATACCGGGAAGGCGACGGCCGATCTCGACCGCTTCCTCGGCCGGATTCTTCCGTCGTTCCGCGGTGGTCGCCTTGAAGGTGATCGCGACCCGCGGCAACAGCTGCACCCGTTCCTGCGGGAGTTCGGTGGCCAGTTCGTACATCACCTGCTGGGCGAGATCGGGCGATTCCGGCCGGGTGATCGTGGAAACCTCGGTGAGCAGCCGGTTCCCGGTCTCCGGCACGGTATCGATCACCGGAACGACGGCGACGATATCGCTGGTCTGGCCGACCGACGCCAGGAATGTGCCCCAGGCCGAAACCCAGCGGTCGATCACCGGCTGGTCCACCGCCTCGTGACCTTGCGGCCACGCGCGCAGCACCACCGTGTACTGCGCGAACTGGGGTAGGTGGATCATTCCGAAGCTGTAACCGCCGGCGTCGATACCCTCGTAGAGTTTCGACGGGGCGAGCAGACCGGGCAGGCGGGTGAAACCGCCGGGCACCCGGGAGAACCGGCCGCCGCGGTACACGTGCTCGCCGCGGCTGCGTGAACGCATCCAATGGAACATCATCAATCCCGTCTCGTAGCCCGAGCGCCCCCCGTGCCGCATGACCAGGGGCGCCATGATCACCACACCGGTCCCGCCCACGATGGCGCCCCATTGGAAACCGCCGACCATGGCGACGACCAGTGCGGTGATGACCACCACGAAGCCGAGCACGGTCTCTTCCCAGCGCAGGCCGAAAAGCCCGGCGCTGCGCGGTTTCTGCCACAGCCCGTAGGAGCGGCGTTCGTAGGTTTCGGTGCTCGTCATCGCGGGATGGTGCTCCTACCGAGGTCGGGGGAACGGTTGGTCCAGCGGTCACCCGCGACATCGCCCATGGCTTGATCGGCGCGGGTCATCCCGGAGGTCGCAGACCGGGCGGCGCCGATTCCGCTCGCGACACGGGACGAACCGGACGGTACACCGCCGCCGCGTGGTGGTTCACCCGA
>NZ_BAFV01000042.1 GCF_000308515.1 Nocardia carnea NBRC 14403
CCGGCTGCGTGCCCGCGACCGCGGTCGCGGCTCGGGCTCGGCGTCGTCGTAATCGTCCTCGTCGTCGATGTATTCGTCCTCGTCGACGTAGCGGGGAATGACCGCGGTGTCGTCGTCCTCGTAGGGATCCCAGCCGGTATCCGGCTGATCGTCCCACTCGGGATCGTCGGCTACCGGCGTGGCGGCCGACCGGCGGGATCGCTCCCAGGCCTTGTCGTCGCGGCGGTATCGCCGCTCGGCCTCACGCTGCCGGAATCGCGCCTCCGCCTGCGCCCACCGATCCGTCATTCATCGTCTCCGAACAACGCGGTCCGTTCCGCGTCCTCGGCCGACCTCATCATCGAACTCCGTTCGTCCAACCAGCTCTGCAGGATCGAAACAGCAGCCGCCTGGTCGATCACCTGCCGCTGTCCACGTGCTCGGACACCGCTGTCCCGCAGAGCGCGTGCAGCAGACACCGTAGTCAAACGTTCGTCGGAAAGGCGGATCGGCACTTCGGGCAGCGAGTCGCGCAACTTTCCGGCGAACTCTACCGCCAGCCGTGCCGCGGTCCCGCTTTCGCCGCGCAACGTGCGCGGCAGCCCGACGATGACCTCCACCGCCTCGTATTCGGCCACGATCGCGGCGATCCGCGCAATATCCGTACCGGCGGCCGTTTTTCCACCCGCACCGCGTGCGGTGGAACCTCCGGATGTACGTCCGGATCGGCGGCCGGGCGAACCCGCCCGGGGCACGGTCTCCACCGGGGTGGCCAGCACACCGTCGGGGTCACTGGCCGCCACCCCGATCCGGACACTGCCCACGTCGATGCCCAGTCGCCGGCCGCGGCCGGGATCGGAATCGGGGTGCGGCCGGTCGACCGGGGTGTCCGCGCCGGAACCAGCCGCCATCAGCGGGCGTGTGCGCCGATATGGTCCCGGACCGCCGCCAGGCCTGCCTCGATACCCGACGGGTCCGAACCCGCCCCCTGAGCCATTTCCGGCTTACCGCCGCCGCGGCCGGAGATACTCGGACCGAAGACACCGACCAGCGCACCGGCGGCGAAACCCAGTTCCTGGGCCGCCTTGTTCACCGTGACGACGAACGGCACTTTGCCCTCGTTATTTCCGAGCAACACCACGATGGCGGGCGTGGAGCCCAGCCGGCCGCGGATATCGGTGGCCAGGGTGCGTAGATCACCGGCCGCCACGCCTTCCGGAGCGGCGGCGGCCACCAGCAGTACATCGCCGATCCGCTGCGCCGCATCGGCGTAGGAACCGGCCGAGGACAGCACGGCGGCGACCTTGGTCCGTTCGAGTTCCTTCTCGGCGACCTTCAGCCGGTCCACGAGCTGTTCCACCCGTCCCGGAACTTCGTCGGAGGGCACCTTCAGCATGGATGCGACACCGGCCAGCAGCGCCCGCTCCTTCGCCAAATGCCGGTAGGAGTCCAGCCCCACGAACGCCTCCACGCGGCGCACACCCGAACCGACCGACGATTCCCCGAGAAGGGTGATCGGGCCGATCTGCGAGGAATGCCCCACGTGGGTGCCACCGCACAGCTCCATGGAGAACGGTCCACCCATCTCCACCACTCGTACGCGGTCACCGTAGTTCTCGCCGAACAAGGCCAGCGCCCCCATTTCGCGGGCCTTGGGCAGATCGGTGACGAATGTGTTCACCGGGTAATCGGCGCCGACACCGTCGTTGGATACCGCTTCGATATCGGCCTTCTGCTGTTCGGAGAGCTGGCCCTGCCAGTTGAAATCGAAACGCAGATACCCGGGCTTGTTCATCGAACCGGCCTGTACCGCGTTGGGGCCGAGGATCTGTCGCAGTGCGGCATGCACCATATGGGTGCCGGAATGGCCCTGGGTGGCGCCGCGCCGCCAGGCGGGATCGACCTGGGCGAGCACCACATCGCCCTCGGTGATCTGGCCCTGGTCCACCGTGCACCGATGCACCCAGAGCTTCTTCGCGATCTTCTGCACATCGTTGACCGTGAGCTTGGTGCCCGCGGCGGTGATCGTGCCGCGATCGGCGATCTGACCGCCCGCTTCGGCGTAGAGCGGGCTGCGATCCAGGATCACCTCGATATCGGTGCCGGCGACCGCGGTCGGGACCCGGACGCCGTCGCCGATGAGCGCGAGCACCCGCGCCTCGGAGGTCAGCTCGTCGAAGCCGGTGAACTCGGTATCACCCCGGTCGACCAGTTCCTTGTAGACGGACAGGTCGGCGTGGGCGTGCTTACGGGCGTGCGCATCTTCCTTGGCGCGCTGCCGCTGTTCGGCCATCAGCGACCGGAAGCCCGCCTCGTCGACGGACAAACCGGCTTCGGACGCCATCTCGAGCGTGAGATCGATGGGGAAACCGTAGGTGTCGTGCAGGGTGAAGGCGTCGGATCCGGAGATCCTGCCGGTCTTCCCGGCCGGGGTGGCCGCCTTGACTTCCTCGACGGTTTCGTCGAACAGCCGCGACCCGGTGGCCAGCGTTTTACGGAAGGCCGTCTCCTCCCCGACCGCGACCGTTTCGATCCGCGCGAAATCGGTAGCCAGTTCAGGATAGGACGGCGCCATCTGTTCGCTGACGACCCGCATGAACTGGCTCATCACCGGTTGTTCGGCGCCCAGCAGCCGGGCCGAACGCACGATCCGGCGCAGCAGCCGCCGCAGCACGTAACCGCGCCCGTCGTTGCCCGGGTTGACGCCGTCGGCGATCAGCATCGCGGAGGTTCGCGCATGATCGGCGATCACCCGGAAACGCACATCGTCGGCGTGTTCGACACCGTAGGACCGGCCGGTGAGCTCTTCGGCCTTGTCGATGATGGGGCGCAGCAGATCGGTTTCGTAGACGTTGTCGACCCCCTGGAGCAGCAACGCGATGCGCTCGATACCCATGCCGGTGTCGATATTCTTCTTCGGCAGCACACCGATCGGCGGATGCCCGAGTTTGGGGCTGTCCTCACCGCGGATGTCCTGCATGAAGACCAGGTTCCAGATCTCCAGGTAGCGGTCCTCGTCGGCCACCGGTCCGCCGTCGCGCCCGTATTCCGGGCCGCGGTCGTAGTAGATCTCGGAGCAGGGTCCGCCGGGGCCGGGCACACCCATATCCCAGTAGTTGTCCTTGCCGTCGCGGAACTGGATCCGCTCATCGGGGATACCGGCCACCTTGCGCCACAACTCGGCGGCCTCCGGATCGGCCTCGTAGGCGGTGACCCAGATACGCCCGGGATCGAACCCGTAGCCGCCGTCTTCCTGGGATCTGGTGATCAGTTCCCAGGCGAAGCGGATCGCGTCTTCTTTGAAGTAATCGCCGAAGGAGAAATTACCGGCCATCTGGAAGAAAGTGTTGTGCCGTGTGGTGACGCCGACTTCCTCGATATCACCGGTGCGCACGCATTTCTGCACACTGGTCGCGCGCGGATACGGCGGCGTCTGCTGACCGAGGAAATACGGTTTGAACTGCACCATGCCCGCGTTCACGAACAGCAGGTTCGGGTCGTCGAGAATCAGCGATGCACTGGGCACCTCCGTATGCCCGGCACGAACGAAATGGTCCAGGAATCGCCGTCTGATCTCGTGGGTCTGCACAGATACTCAGCCTACCGGGGCGGTGCACGTGATTTATCACCGAGCCGGGTTAGGCATACCACCCCGGGTCGCCGCGGCCCTGTGTGCCGGCACCCGTGGACTCCGGCACAGCACCCGCCGACACGGACAGTACCGGTAGTGGCCGGAACGGTTTCCGGCGGCGAATAGGCCACGGCGGAAGCCGAGGCACCGGGTGGCGGAAATATCTACCGCCCGGCGCACCGTCCGCGGCGGAACTTTGCCCCGCCTACGACCGAGCTATGCCCTGCTGCGTCCGTTCGCGGACCGCAGACCGCGAACTATCCGGCGCAGGGTGCTCACCCGGGGGCCGACGGTCCGTTCGTTGCCGTGGTCGGTCGGGTGGTAGTAATCCACCCCGACCAGTTCGTCCGGCGGATACTGCTGGGCCAGCACACCGTCCGGATCGTCGTGCGGGTACCGATAGCCCTGCGCGTTACCGAGCGCCGCGGCGCCCGAGTAGTGACCGTCACGCAGATGCGGCGGCACTGCGCCCGCCTTACCGGCCGCCACATCGGCCATGGCCGCACCGATCGCCGCCACCACCGCACCCGATTTCGGGGCCGTGGCCAGATGGATGGTGGCCTGGGTCAGTGCCAGCCGGGCCTCCGGCAAACCGACCAGCTGCACCACCTGCGCCGCGGCGGTCGCGGTCTGCAGCGCACTGGGGTCTGCCATCCCGATGTCTTCACTGGCGTGGACCATCAGGCGCCGAGCGATGAAACGCGGGTCCTCCCCTGCGGTCAGCATCCGAGCGAGGTAGTGGACAGCGGCATCCACATCGGAGCCGCGAATGGATTTGATGAACGCGCTGATCACGTCGTAGTGCTGATCACCGGCCCGGTCGTAGCGGACGGCGGCCTTGTCCACGCTGGCGGCGACCAGGTCGAGGTCGATCGCGCCGTCGAGCGAAGATTCCGCGGAGGCCTCCAGGGCGGTGAGCGCGCGACGGGCATCGCCGCCGGCGATCCGGACGATATGGTCGATCGCCTCGTCGGTGACGGTGAACTGCTCGTCCAGCCCGCGAGGGTCGGCGAGGGCGCGGGAGAGCACGGTGCGGATATCGTCGGCCGTCAGCGAATGCAGCTGCAGTACCAGCGACCGGGAAAGCAGCGGTGCCACCACGGAGAACGACGGGTTCTCCGTGGTCGCGCCCACCAGCAGCACGATCCGGTTCTCGACCGCGGCCAGCAGCGCGTCCTGCTGGGTTTTGGAGAACCGATGCACCTCGTCGATGAACAGCACGGTCTGCTCACCCGCGGTCAGCCGCCGCCGGGCCACGTCGATTACCGCTCGTACCTCCTTGACGCCCGCCGACAGCGCGGACAGCGCCTCGAACCGGCGGCCGGTGGCATGGGAGATCAACGATGCCAGAGTGGTCTTCCCGGTGCCCGGTGGCCCGTAGAGCAGAACAGACGCCGCCCCCGAACCTTCGACCAGGCGGCGCAGCGGTGAGCCGGGACCGAGGAGATGCTGCTGCCCGACGACCTCGTCCAGGGCGGCGGGCCGCATCCGAACCGCCAGCGGTGCGCGGGTATCGCTGAGCCGAGCGCTCTGATCCGGAGCGGCAAAATCCGGTGCACCCGGCCCGGCACCGGGCATATCGAACAGACCGTCACTCATTCCGTGTCCTCTTGGGCCATGAGCGACGGTAACGAATGGTTGCGTTCTACTGCCTCCATGCCCGACTCGCTCATGTCAGCGACCGTACCGCCCGGCCCCGACACCCACTCCAGCGTGGACCCACCGTCGTGATCACAGCCCCGTTCCGGGGATGGTCCAACGCGACAGCAAGGTCGGCAGGGCGCCGACCTGCGCCGCAGCAGGCGGCACGATCACCACCCCGCAGCGCGACGAGACAGGTCAGCTGAGGTGTTCGTCGAGCAATGCGCACACGCCCTCGGCGAAATCGCCGACCGCGTCGTTGCCCAGGCACCGTGCGTCCTCGGCGAGCCCGGCCCACCGGTTGAGCAGGGCATCCGAGCGCGGCACCGACAGCCCGTGTTCGCGGGCAGCCGCGATCCGGGTGTGATCCGCGGGCAGGAACCAGTAGGTGCTGAGCCAGACCCAGATCAGCCGTGCTTCGAGAATCTTCTCGGCGAGCAGGTCGTCGTCGGCGAGGGCCGGCCATACGCCGACGACCTCGGCCCGCCAGGCCTCCACCATCTGGGTGGCCAGTTCGCGGGACAGTTCGATATCGCACAGGCAGCCGGGGAAGGACACCAGCGCGTACGCGATATCGAGAGTCGCGTCGCGGAAACCGCCCCATTCGTAGTCGAGGATCCGGGCACCCTCGTCGTTGATGATCACATTGTCCGGGCACAGATCCGAGGGGCTGAACGCCCGGAACCGGCCGCCACCGAACAGCCGGGCACCGTGCGCGACCTGATCGGCCACCTCGTCGGGTACCTCGATACCGAGTTCGCGCCGCAGCAGGGCGGGTACCTCCGCGACGGCGGCCTCGGCCTGCTGGGCGATACCGTCCACCCGGTGCACCACATCGACCCGGCGGAGCAGGGCGACGAAATCGAGTTCACGGCCGACCGTTGCCGCATGCATCCGGCCGAGCGCCTGCGCGAACGCCATCATCGCGTTCTGGGCGGCGGGTTCGGCACCGGAGCGCAGTACATCGGTGAGTTTGGTGTTCTCGCCCAGATCGCTGAGCACGAGCAACCGGTCGGGCAGGCTGTGCGCGATCAGGTACGCGCCGGGACGTTCGCCCCGGCTCAGCGCGGTGGTGAACTGGTAGGACACCGCTTCCCGGAGGAATGCCGAATCGACACTGGCCACACCCGGCATGATCGTCACGTTCTTGGGGTCCGCGACGGAGCCGCGCACCTGCTTGACGATCAGCGTGCGCGGTAGGGAGAAAGCGTTCTCGGCGACCCGGACCCGTAGGACGGTCGTCCGTCCGCTGCCACTGAGTTCGGTGGGATCGCTCAGCTTCACCGGAGCACCCATTCGCTTTGTGAGCAACTGCTGTGCTGCGGATACGACTTCGGTGGCTCGTTCGGCCAGTAGTGCAGTCATCGCATCTCAAGTTACTCGCATTCGGTCACTTCTAGCGAGCGGTTGAACAACCTTTCCGTGTCGCCCGGCGTGTCAGACGTGTTCCCCGGCGCATCTACGGCCTGCTTGACAGCGCTGCGCCGGTCGGGTTTTCTCGATCTGAACTGCTGTGCGCCACACCGGAAAACCGCCCCGCCGAAAGGTATGCCAGCGTGACCGACACACCGAGTTCCGCCCCCGACTCCCCCGGCGCCCCGGATACCGCAGGCAGGCAACCCACACCCGGCGAATCCCGGCCCGCGGCGGCCGGCGGTCCGGTCGCGGACAGCCCGCGTACCGCCGATTTCCCCGGGGGTGTCGTCCACGACTCCGGCCCTGGTAACCCGCCCGGAGTGGAGAAACCCGTCACAACCGCGGGCCCCGGCACCGACCCCGCCGCGCGCACGGTTACCGATGAACCCGCACAACCGGCCGCAACGAAACAGCCCGTACCGGGGCAGCCGGTACCGGACGGCACCGTTCCCGACCCGCACGCCGGCCAACCCGTCTACGGCCCACCTGGTACAGGTCCCGGGGCGGAATCACCGGTCTACGGCTATCAGGCGCTCGGTACCGGAATCCCCGGACGACTCGATGTCGGACATGCGCTCAGCTACGGATTGGAGAAGTTCCGCCTCAATCCCGGGCCCTGGATCGCGGCGACCTCGCTCGGCTTCATCATCTATCTGCTGTTCTATCTGGTGGCACGGATCACCGAACCGCGGTCGATGACCTCGTTGCTGGTGCTTTTCGCCGTCGTCATCGCCGGCCTCTGGATACTCCAGGCCGCTCTCGTCCGCGGCGCGCTCTACGAAACCGACGGCTATCGGCCGGGTTTCGGCTCCTATTTCTATATCGGAAATCTCGGTAACGCATTCCTGACCGCGTTACTGGCCTTCCTGGCCACCACTCTGGCTTCCGCGCTGTGCCTGATTCCCGGGATGCTGGTAGGTATCGGCTGTATGTTCTCGCTGCATTTCGCCGTCGACCAGGGCCAGACGCCGGTCGAGGCGATCAAATCCAGTTTCCTGCTGGCCCTGCGGGATCCGTGGCGGGTGTTCCTGCTGGCGCTGACCGTCGTCGTGGTCACCTGTCTCGGACTGCTCGCCTGTGGCTTCGGGCTGCTGGTGGCCGGCCCGGTGGCGGCGATCGCGGTCACCTACGCGTACCGCACCCTCACCGGTGGCCCGGTC
>NZ_BAFV01000041.1 GCF_000308515.1 Nocardia carnea NBRC 14403
GATCAGCCGAAGAAGACCTCGCCGAGGGTGGTCCAGCCGAGGACCGAATCGACGGCCAGACCGCAGAACACCACGGCGAGGTAGTTGTTGGACTGCAGGAACAGGCGCAGCGGTTTCACCGATTCGCCGCGGCGGACACCCGAGTAGAGCTGATGCGCCATGAGCAGGAACCAGGCCCCGGCGACCAATGCCACCGCCGCGTAGATCACGCCGGTCGCCGGGACCAGTGCCAGGGTGGTGAGGACCGTGAGCCAGGTATAGATGACGATCTGTTTGGTCACGGCCTGCTCGGTGGCCACCACGGGCAGCATCGGCACGCCGGCGGCCCGGTAGTCCTCCTTGTAGCGCATGGCCAGCGCCCAGGTATGCGGCGGTGTCCAGAAGAAGATCACACCGAACAGGGCCAGCGCGGGCCAGCCGATATCCCCGGTCACCGCGGACCAGCCGACGAGTGCGGGCATACAGCCGGCCGCACCACCCCAGACGACGTTCTGCGCGGTGCGCCGTTTCAGGCCCAGTGTGTAGACGAAAACATAGAAGAGGATGGTGGCGACCACCAGCAGACCGCTGAGCAGATTCGCCTGCCACCACAGCCACGCGAAGGAGCCGATTCCCAGGACGACGCCGAAGACGAAGGCGTGCGAGGTAGGAACGGCATCGCGGGCCAGCGGCCGTTTGGCGGTCCGCTTCATCACTTTGTCGATATCGGCGTCGGCCACACAGTTCAGCGTGTTCGCGCTGGCCGCACCCATCCAGCCACCGAACAGGGTGGCCAGAATGAGCCCGATATCGACCTGGCCGCGGTCGGCCAGCAGCATGGTGGGAATGGTCGCGACCAGCAGCAGCTCGATCACACGCGGTTTGGTGAGAGCGAGATACGCCAGCGGGCGGCGGGCGATCCGGGCGAGTTTCGCACTGCCGAGGACGCGGTCCGCAGGTGCCGGGGCGGAATCGTGGGCGCCGCCGACCCCCGGGTCATGACCGATCCGCAACTGTCTCTCCTCGCACACTGTCGAACGGGCGCAGCCGGATCCACCTCGCTCGCAGCCACACCGGCCGGAGCAGAGCCGGAGGCCGCTGCGCATCGCATCCGGTTCGCGGGCGAGCAGCGCGCGGCTGCGACGCGGCTACTACTACACACGATGGTAGACCCAGGACCGCGACGCCCTGCCGCGCGCCCCTGCGACCCCGGCCACATTCCCGGGCTACGCCCCGCGGGAACGGCGGGTCCGTCTTGGCCGGGGGCCGTGCGCAGGGGCGGCCGGACGCATCTAGGGTATGGGGTGTATGCGGCGCCGCCGTCACCGCGCCGTACCGGTTCGCCGCCCCTGCCCGCCCCCTTTTCGACGCCTCGAAAATGTCAGGAGAAACACGGTCGTGTCAGTGACAGACGACATCCGCGCCCTCACCCAGCCGAACCTGCCGGACGACTGGACCGATCTGGACACCAAGGCCGTCGATACGGCCCGCGTCCTGGCCGCCGACGCCGTGCAGACCGCGGGCAACGGCCATCCGGGCACCGCTATGAGCCTGGCGCCGCTGGCGTACACGCTGTTCCAGCGGACCATGCGGCACGACCCCGCCGACCCGGAATGGGTCGGGCGCGACCGATTCGTGCTGTCCTGCGGCCATTCCAGCCTCACCCTCTACATCCAGCTGTACCTGGCGGGTTTCGGGCTGGAACTCGACGATCTGAAGAATCTGCGCAAATGGGGTTCGCTGACACCGGGACATCCGGAGTACCGGCACACCAAGGGCGTCGAGATCACCACCGGCCCGCTGGGCCAGGGGCTGGCGTCGGCGGTGGGTATGGCGATGGCGGCCCGCCGTGAGCGCGGCCTGTTCGATCCGGAGGCCGCGACCGGTGCGAGCCCGTTCGACCATCACATCTATGTGATCGCCTCCGACGGCGATATGGAGGAAGGCGTCACGTCCGAGGCCTCCTCGATCGCGGGCACCCAGCAGCTCGGGAACCTCGTGGTGATCTACGACGACAACAAGATCTCCATCGAGGACGACACCACCATCGCTTTCACCGAGGATGTGGCGGCCCGCTACGCGGCGTACGGCTGGCATGTCGAGGTGGTCGAGGGCGGCGAGGATGTCGTCGCGATCGAGGCGGCGCTGGCCGCGGCGAAGGCCGAAACCGATAAGCCGACGCTCATCCTGCTGCGCACCATCATCGGTTATCCCGCGCCGAACAAGATGAACACCGGCGCGGCGCACGGTGCGGCGCTGGGCGCGGACGAGGTGGCCGCCGCCAAACGTGCCCTGGGCTTCGATCCCGAGCAGACCTTCCAGGTCGACGACGATGTCATCGCGCACACCCGCAAGGCCGCCGAACGCGGCGCGAAAGCGCATGCCGGCTGGACCGTCGAATTCGACGCCTGGGCCCAGCGGGTGCCGCAGGGCAAGGTGCTGTTCGACCGGCTGTTCAACGGTCAGCTGCCGGACGGCTGGACCGACGGTCTGCCCACCTGGGAGCCGGACGCCAAGGGCCTGGCCACCCGGAAGGCTTCGGCCAAGGTCCTCGCCGCCGTCGGCCCGGTACTGCCGGAACTGTGGGGCGGTTCGGCCGACCTCGCCGAATCCAACAACACCACCATTCCGGAATCGATGAGCTTCGGTCCCGAATCCATCTCCACCGGAATGTGGAAGGCCAACCCGTACGGCCGCACCCTGCACTTCGGTGTCCGCGAGCACGCGATGGGGTCGATCCTCAACGGCATCGCCCTGCACGGACCCACCCGCCCCTACGGCGGCACCTTCCTGGTGTTCAGCGACTACATGCGTCCGGCGGTGCGGCTGGCCGCGCTCATGCGGGTGCCGGTGACCTACGTCTGGACCCACGATTCCATCGGTCTCGGCGAGGACGGCCCCACGCACCAGCCGATCGAGCATCTGGCCGCACTGCGCGCCATCCCTGGCCTGTCGGTGGTGCGCCCCGGTGACGCCAACGAAACCGCCTACGCCTGGCGCGCGGTGATCGAGAAGCACAGCGGTAAGCACAATTCGCCGTTCGTCTCCAGCGATGCCGTGGGCACCGGCGGCCCGGCCGCGCTGGCACTGACCCGGCAGGACTTGCCGGTACTCGAGGGCACCGACCTCGACGGCGTGTCCAAGGGCGGTTACATCCTCGCGGAGGCCTCCACCGGCGTTCCGCAGGTGATTCTGATCGGCACGGGCTCCGAGCTCCAGCTCGCCGTGGCCGCGCGCACTACCCTGGAGGAGCAGGGCATCGGCACCCGGGTGGTCTCGATGCCGTGCGTGGAATGGTTCGACGCGCAGGACAAGGCCTATCGCGACGAGGTGCTGCCGCCGGCAGTGGCCGCCCGGGTCGCGGTCGAAGCCGGTATCGCGATGCCGTGGCACCGGTTCACCGGCGATGCGGGCGAGATCGTGTCGATCGAGCATTTCGGCGCCTCGGCCGATTACAAGACCTTGTTCCGCGAGTTCGGCTTCACGCCGGAGGCTGTCGTGGCCGCTGCGCAGCGCACGCTCGACAATGTGAAGGGATAAGGGTTCATGGCACAGAACGAGAACGTCGCCGCCCTGGCCGCGGCCGGAGTGTCGGTGTGGCTGGACGATCTGTCACGCGATCGGATCAACTCCGGCAACCTCGCCGAATTGATCGCCACCCGCGGGGTCGTCGGGGTCACCACCAACCCGACCATCTTCCAGGGTGCCCTCAGCAAGGGGCACGCCTACGACGAGCAGGTCCGGGCGCTGGCCGCCCGCGGCGCCGATACCGACGCCGCCGTCCGCACCATCACCACCGACGATGTCCGCGCGGCCTGCGATGTGCTGGCCCCGGTCTTCGAACAGACCGGTGGCGTGGACGGGCGGGTCTCGATCGAGGTCGATCCGCGGCTGGCCTTCGACGCCGACAAGACGGTGGCCCAGGCCGTCGAACTGTGGAAGATCGTCGACCGGCCGAACCTGTTCATCAAGATCCCGGCCACCGAAGCCGGCCTGCCCGCCATCACCGCGGTCATCGAGGAGGGCATCAGCGTCAACGTGACCCTGATCTTCTCGGTACAGCGGTACCGCGCGGTCATGGGCGCCTACCTGGACGGGCTGCGTAAGGCCCGGGTCGCCGGGCATGATCTCGCCAAGATCCATTCGGTGGCTTCGTTCTTCGTCTCCCGGGTGGATTCGGAGATCGATAAGCGGCTCGAGGCGATCGGTACCCCCGAGGCCCTGGCACTGCGCGGTAAGGCAGGCGTGGCCAACGCCCGGCTCGCCTACGCCGAATACCTGGATGTCTTCGGCTCCGGTGGTGACCACGCCTCGACCTACAACCATCTGGCCTCCGCCGGCGCGAACCGGCAGCGACCGCTGTGGGCGTCGACCGGGGTGAAGAACCCCGAGTACCCGGACACCATGTACGTCACCGAACTGGTCGCCACGAATACGGTGAACACGCTGCCGGAGAAGACGCTCGAGGCCGTCGCCGATCACGGTCAGGTCCGCGGCGACACTGTCTCCGGGACCGCCGACGAGGCGGCCGGGGTCTTCGAGCAGCTCCGCGAGGTGGGTATCGATCTCGACGATGTCTTCGCAGTACTCGAACGCGAGGGCGTGGACAAGTTCGAGAAATCCTGGCAGGAACTGCTGGATGCCACCACAGCCGAATTGGCTGCCGCAGGAGGTAACTGACCCCGATGGCCGGCGCTCCGGAGAGCACAGTGACGGCGTCCGGCACCCCGTGGCGTAATCCGCTGCGGGACAGCCGCGACAAACGGATACCGCGGATCGCGGGCCCGTGCAGCATGGTGATCTTCGGAGTCACCGGAGATCTCTCCCGGCGCAAGCTCATGCCGGCCATCTACGATCTCGCGAACCGGGGGTTGCTGCCCCCGGGTTTCGCGCTGGTCGGTTTCGCCCGCCGCGAGATGTCGGACCGGGATTTCGGCGATATCGTCCACGACGCGGTGCGCGCGCATTCGCGGACTCCGTTCCGCCAGGAGGTCTGGGATCATCTGGCGGAAGGGTTCCGCTTCGTCCAGGGCACCTTCGAGGACGACAACGCCTTCGCGACGCTCGCCGATACCCTGGCCTGCCTCGATACCGAACGTGGTACCGGCGGTAATCACGCCTTCTACCTCTCGATCCCGCCCGATTCGTTCCCGGTCGTGCTCGATCAGCTGCATCGGCACCGGCTCACCAGCCGGCACGCCGATCAGGGGCCGGCACCGTGGCGGCGAGTGGTGATCGAGAAACCGTTCGGGCACGATCTCGACAGCGCCCGCGAGCTCAACGCATTGGTGAATCGGGTGTTCCCCGAGGAGACCGTTTTCCGGATCGACCACTATCTCGGCAAGGAGACGGTGCAGAACATTCTGGCGTTGCGTTTCGCGAACCAGCTGTTCGATCCGATCTGGAACGCCAACTATGTCGACCACGTGCAGATCACCATGGCCGAGGATATCGGCCTCGGCGGCCGGGCCGGCTACTACGACGGGATCGGCGCCGCCCGCGATGTGATCCAGAACCATCTGCTGCAACTGCTCGCGCTCACCGCCATGGAGGAGCCGATCAGCTTCGAACCCCGGCAGCTGCAGATGGAGAAGATCAAGGTCCTCTCCGCCACGAAACTCGTGGAACCGCTCGACGAAACGACCGCTCGCGGCCAGTATGCGGCCGGTTGGCAGGGCGGTCAGGAAGTGGTGGGGCTGCTGGACGAGGAAGGTTTCGACCCGCAGTCCCGCACCGAAACCTATGCCGCACTGACCCTCGAGGTCGATACTCGGCGCTGGGCCGGGGTCCCGTTCTATCTGCGGACCGGTAAACGCCTGGGCCGCCGGGTCACCGAGATCGCAGTGGTGTTCAAACGCGCCCCGCATCTGCCGTTCGACCAGACCATGACCGAGGAACTCGGCGAGAACGCACTCGTCATCCGTGTGCAGCCGGACGAGGGCATCACCATGCGCTTCGGTTCGAAGGTACCCGGATCGTCCATGGAAGTACGCGATGTGAACATGGATTTCAGCTACGGCGAAGCGTTCACCGAATCCTCCCCGGAAGCCTACGAACGTCTCATCCTCGACGTCCTGCTCGGCGAACCCTCCCTTTTCCCGGTCAATGCGGAGGTCGAATTGTCCTGGCGCATCCTCGATCCCGTACTCGCCCACTGGGCGGCCGACGGTAAACCCGAACAGTACGAGGCCGGGACCTGGGGCCCGGATTCCGCTGCCGAGATGCTGGCCCGCACGGGCCGGGAATGGCGGCGGCCGTGATCATCGATATCCCCGACACCACCACCGGCGCCGTCACCAAACGCCTGGTCCAGCTGCGCGAGAGCAACGGCGTGATCACCATGGGCCGAGTGCTGACCCTGGTCGTGTGCACGCTGGACAGTTCCGAAGCCGAGGGCGCCATCGACGCCGCCAACGACGCCAGCCGCGAACACCCCTGCCGGGTGGTCGTACTCGCCCGCGGGGACCGCTCGGCAGATACCCGGCTGGACGCGCAGATCCGGGTCGGCGGTGACGCCGGCGCCGCGGAGGTGATCGTGCTGCGTTTGCAGGGACAGCTGGTGAACCACGAAAGCAGCGTGGTGATCCCGTTCCTGCTGCCCGACACCCCGGTGGTGGCATGGTGGCCGCGGGGCGCACCGGAATTCCCGTCGAAGGATTCGGTGGGCCGGCTGGCGGCACGCCGGATCACCGACGCCACCTTCGCTCGCGACCCGCAGGCCACCATCAAGAAACGCCACAGCTCCTACGCCCCCGGCGATTCCGATCTCGCATGGAGCCGCATCACCTACTGGCGGGCCCTGCTGGCCGCCGCGATGGATGAGGCCCCGCACGAACCGGTGCAATCTGTGACGGTTTCCGGGCTGCGTGAAGAACCCGCGCTGGATATGCTCGCCGGCTGGCTCGCCCGGCGACTCGACTGTCCCGTGTATCGGACAACCGGCGATCTGGTGGTCGAACTCCATCGCCCGACGGTGTCGATCGCCATCGCCCGCCCGCAGACCGGGGTCACCGCGACACTCACCCGCACCGGTGAACCCGAACAGCGGATCGCGCTGGCACGCCGGGAGACCCGCGACTGCCTGGCCGAGGAACTACGCCGTCTGGACGCCGACGAAATCTATGCCGAAGCCCTCGCCGGAATCGAAAGGGTGACCTATGACCACCAGCCGTGACGCCGCCCCCGCCGCAACTGTGGATGTGCATCCCGACAACGACGCCCTGACCACCGCCGCCGCCCGCCGTTTCGTGGAAGTCCTGGTGGCGGCGCAGGCCGGACGCGGCACCGCGTCGGTGGTGCTGACCGGCGGCGGTACCGGTATCACCCTGCTGGAGAAGGTTCGCGCCGAACCGGGCGAGCTGGACTGGTCGAAACTCGATATCTTCTGGGGCGACGAACGTTTCGTCCCCGCAGGCGACCCCGAACGCAACGAACTCCAGGCACACCGCGCACTGCTCGACCACGTCCCTGTGGATCCCGCTCGCGTCCACACCGTGGCCACCTCCGACGGCGAATACCCGGACCCGGTCGAAGCGGCCGCCGAGTACGCCACCGCGGTCCGCGCCCACCTCGCCGCATCCGGCGGTTTCGACCTGCATCTGCTCGGCATGGGCCCGGACGGGCATATCAATTCGCTGTTCCCCGGGCACGCCGACACGATCCGCGAGGACCGCGAACCGGCCGTCGCGGTCACCGACTCCCCCAAACCACCCCCGGTCCGGGTCACCCTGACCTATCCGGCGATCCGGCGGTCACGACACGTCGTCCTGGTGGTGTCGGGCGCGAACAAGGCCGAGCCCGTCGCCGCCGCGCTGAACGGCGCCGACCCGCTCGAGATCCCCGCCGCGGGCGCTCACGGCACCGAATCCACCACCTGGATCCTCGACAAGGACGCGGCCGCCGCGATCCGCTGAACCGCCTGTCGGGGACCCGATCAGCGCTCGCGCGATGAACGTACCGTGACTGCCGATGACGGCGGTTCGTCCCCGTAGGCCGCCGACGATATCGGTCAGCGCGTCCACCGCACGCTCGGTGAGTTCGTCCAGGCTTTCGGCACCCGGGCGCGCCCACCGCGGATGCGCCCAGCTCTGCGCATTATGGCGCAGGACAACCTGGATTCCGTGCCACACCTGCGACACTGTGGCAGAAGCCGGCCCATCGATCAGTGCGAGGTGACCTCGAGTGAACAGTCAGCTCCCCTCCACAGCCGCTCGCCGGTGGCTGGTGATCGCGGCGGTGGCCTTCGGTGCCGCCGTCGCGGTCTACCTCCTCGCGGTGTGCACCGAGACAGGACAGCGGCTGGAGAACGCCGCGCTGCGAGGTGCCGACGAAGCGAGTTCACGCGACGCCGCGCAGGCCTCGCACGCATTGAACCAGATCACCGTCTATTCGCTGGGTGTCGCGGTGGTGCTCGTCGCCCTGATCGGCCTGCTGCGGCGGCGAATCGATCTCGCGGTGGCCGCGGTCGGGGTGATCGTCGGCGGGCAACTGGTCGTGCAGGTACTGAAACGCTACCTGCTACCGCGACCCGAACTCGTCGACGTCACCGCCGGTTACGCCCACAACAGCCTGCCGAGCGGTCACACCACCATCGCCATGACCGTCTTGTTCGCCACCGTGATCGTGGTGCCCTATCGCTGGCGTGGTGTGGCCATGCTGGTCGTACTGACCTGGGCGGTCGGTATCGGCCACTACACCCTGACCGCCAAATGGCACCGGCTCAGCGATACCCTCGCCGCCGATGCCATCGCCTTGGCCCTGGCCTGCCTTGTCTCCTGGTGGCTGGCCCGTCGAGAGGCGCTCGGTCGCGACGAGGGCCGCCCCCGGATCCTTCCGATCGTCCTCGCCACGTTGATGTCGGTCATGGCGTTGGTCACGCTGATCCTCGGCGGCATTCTGTGGGGTATCCCGCTCACACAGAAGGGCCTCGACACCGCGACCGGAGACTACGCCTGGGAAATCTATTTGGGCGCGACCGCCTTCGCCTCCGCAGGGTCGATCATCGCCGCCCTGATCTTCCTCGCCAGTTGGCGGCGAATCGACAGCACCGGCCGGATCGCCGATGCCGTGCCCGGCACCGCGCGCCCGGATGGCCGGGCGGAACACCGGCCGCGATCACCAGCGAGCCCAACGCCATTTCCCTGACCGCGACGGCTCGGCTCCATGCGCCACGACCCGACCGTCACGGGCGAGGATTCGACCGCCGATACGCAGCCAGGCCCGGCCGGTGCGCCGACGCGGGCATGGGAGTTGTTCACCGCGGCCCGCGGCCTGATGCGGCGATTGAGCCTCGCACAAGATCTTCCACTCGGGTGATCGGACCGCCTGCTTGACCGTTGGCATGCCGAGGCCGTTCTTGGGGTCCGATCAAGATAGCATCGGGGCCGGTACTAGGTCAGGACTGGAGATGCCTCGCAACAGACGTCCGCAGGATCGGGAAGAGAAGCGCGCGGAGATCGTGGTGGCTGCCCGGCGATTGTTCGTCGAGGAGGGATACGACGCGGCGTCGATGACGCGGATCGCCCGCGACGCCGGAGTGGTGTCGAATACGCTGTACTGGTACTTCCAGGACAAGGACGCGGTATTGATCGCGGTCCTCGATGCGGTCTTGGCCGACTCGATGGCCTCGTACAGCGAAGTGCTGGGCTCGGGGCTGGCTGATCGGCTGTTGTGGCTCGTCGAGGAATTGGAGCAATTGGGGCGATTGGTGAGCACGGTGCATACGCGCGCCGAGGAATCCGCGTCCATTCAGGAATGGCACGAGCAGTTCCACGCACTGGCCGAGGGATTGTTCCGGGCAGAGCTGATCGAGCTCGGCGTGCCCGCTGACGAAGTGGATCCGCTGGTCACGATCGGCGTTTTCCTTGTCGAGGGCTTGCTGACGCATCCGACGGATCGGGCTCAACGGCGCGCGGTGATCGAGACACTGCTGAACAGCGCTCGCAGTCTTGCCGCGGCCGCCCGTTGAGTGCCTGATCTCCCGCACGTCCACGAGCCCCGGGCACTACTGCGTAGTACGTACGGGGTAGTCGAATTGTGTCGCCAGGAAATAGAGTTGGTCACGCACGGCGCGTTCGAAGTGCTCGCCCACGTAGATGTCGAAGTGGTCGCACGGGTAGTTCTGGACGTGCACGTGTGCCAGGCCCTGCGCGCGACGCTTGGTGGCCTTCGCGGGCGCGGCCGCATCGTTGTCGCAGACACACAGCAGCGTCGGGGTGCTGGAGCGAGCCAGCGCGCGACCGGGCCGATCGAGCGGAAGGTGCAGCACCAGCCGTGCGGCCAGGGCGTTGGCGGCATCGAATTCGTCGTCCGGACCGCGCAGTACACCCCATATGCTGTCGCGACCGACACCGGTCACGGGTTCTTCCGCACCGTCGATCTCGGACAGCTCGATATTCTTCGACACCCGAGCCCGCACCGAGGGCAGCCGTTTCAACCACGCGCTGGTGCGCCGGGAGAGCCGGGTCCCCGCCGGCAGAAGTGCCGAAGCGCCGGCGAGGGCGTCGGGTGAGGCCACGAACGCGGGCATCCAGGACGTCCCCGCCATCGGCAACAGGATCGGCTTCGCGCCGAACCAAGAACCGACCGTGTCGAGGATGCCGACCACGGTCAGCGCTACCGCGCTCAGCGGGCCGGTCCGCAGACGTGAGCGCAACGACGCCGGTCCGTCGGTGAAGGGGCACTGAGCCACGACCGCTGCGATACGGGTGTCATCGGCGGCGACCCGAAGGACATGTCCGCCGCCGAATGAGCTGCCCCACAAAGCGATCCGGTCGATATCGACCTCCGGGAGCGTGCGCGCGAAGGCCAGGGCGGCATGCCAATCGGCGCGTTGGCGGCCGATATCGAGGAGCTGGCGCGGCGCTCCGCCGCTGGCCCCGAGGTGACGGTAGTCGAACACCAGCACCGACCACCCCGCCTCGGCGAACCGTTCCGCGTACGCATCCAGGCGCATCTCCCGCACCGCCCCGAGCCCGTGCCCCATGATCACCATCGGACGCGGGCCGTTCAGCTCGGATGCGGTGTACAGCCATGCCGCACACTCATCCTGGGCAGAGGGAAACGAGACCTCACGCCGCTGCACCGCTACCGCCTCGCGCCGATCGGCAGGCCCACTGATTTCCATGACTCGCGTCCTCCCACTCCACCACTGCTCTTCTTGGACGTCGTCCAAGAAGCAGGTCGCGGTTACGGTAAAGGCTTCTTGGGCGTCAGTCAAGAAGGCGGCAGCGGGGGCTCAGGTCTGCGTTGGCAGCAATCCAAGTGACGTCGGCGATGTCGATGATGCGGTGGCGGCTGCTGAAGGTAGCCCGGCCAGGGTGTCGGCGACCTCGATACGGTCGGCTCCACGCGTCCGGCACTGTTCATCAATTGACGCATTCTTGGACAGATGACGAAATAGTCATCGCTGGTCAGCGATGAACCCGGCCGAGGCGAGGGCCGCAGCCATCTCCGAATTCGTTGTTGCCGGTCAGAGGCCCGGCCCGACCGCGTGAACGGTTGAGCCGCCGAACTCGAGCCTGTAGACCGCAGGCATCGGCATCGCCTGCTGGAAAGCCCAGCTGACACCAGAGCATCCGAGCCCGATCAGCGCTCGCGCGACGAACGTGCCATGACTGCCGATGACCGCGGGTCGGCTTCGAAGTCCGTCGATGATATCGGTCAGGACGTGGACCGCGCGCTCGGTGAGTTCGAGCAGGCTTTCGGCACCCGGTCGCGCCCACTGCGGGTGGGCCCAGCTCTGCGCATAATGGCGCGCATAGTCGGGAGCTGGTTCGATTCCCGAATCCCACTCCCGTAGCCGCGGGTCGGTATGGATCGGTAGGTTCCATTGCTGGGCGGCAGGTTCGAGGGTTTGGACCGCGCGCAGGTAAGGGCTTGATATGACCACGCTGGGGTCGAGATCGGCGAGGGAGCCAGCGACCTGGTTTGCCTGAGCCCTGCCTATATCGGTCAACGGCCGCTGGTACTCGTCGGGTCCGTTCAGTGCGGGTGGGACAGATTGAGCGTGCCGCACCAGGAAGATCGAGGATCTCACAGGTGAAGTGTTTCACCATTCTGTGCGCGGCGTACGAGTCGAGCGCTCCGTCGAATCCGGTCCTTGGCACTCGGTGCAGGCCACCGACCTTGTCCATAAACTGATGCAACAACCCCTATTCGTGAATACTGGGCCGCTACGCGTCGGGAACCGGTCGTCGATCTTGTAGGGTTCCGGCCGACAGCAGCTGGTTCGGGGGTTGGATTGATGCGCATGAAGTTACGGCGATTCGGGCTCGTGTTGACTGCCGTCCTGGCGGCCGTCACCGGTGGTGCGGGTCTGGCGCACGCCGATCCAGTGCCGCCGGCCGCACCAGTGGCACTCACGCTTCCAGCGCCCACCGGGCCATATCCGGTGGGAGTCACGGAAGTTCACCTGGTCGATTCCGGCCGCGCTGATCCATGGCATCCAGATCAGCGCCGGGAGTTGATGGTCCAGATCTGGTACCCCGCTATCGCGGATCACACGGCGCCGCCGGCACCGTGGATGCCACCCGGCGGTCGTCAGGCGCAGAACACCTATCTCGACGAACTCGGAGTACCCGAGGGAAGCTGGATTCTCGGGCCCAGCAACAGCCACCGGGACGCGCCCGCCCTGCCCGATCACGGCCGGTTTCCGGTCTTGCTGAATTCCCCGGGGATGACCGACACCACCGGCTGGAGCACCGCCCAAGCCGAGGACCTCGCCGGCCACGGCTACGCCGTGGTGGCCATCAACCACACCCACGAAGCGTTCTCGGTGCACTTCCCCGACGGCCGGGAAGCAGTGACGGAGGTGCCGCTGGACTCTCCGCAGGAAGTGCTGCGCGACCTCCTGCTGCCGACCCGGGTAGCCGATACCCGGTTCGTGCTGGACCGGCTCGCCGAATTCGCCGGCGGAACTGACCCGCGACAGCTACTTCCGCCGTCCCTGGCCGCCCACCTGGATCTCTCGAAGGTCGGGATGTTCGGCCATTCACTCGGCGGGTCTACCACCGCCCAGGCGATCCACGACGACCCCCGGATCCGCGCCGGTGTCAACCTCGACGGTCCGATCCTCGGCTCGGTTGCCACCGACGGACTCGACCGCCCGCTGCTGATGCTGGCCAGCGGCAAATTTCCGTGGTCCGAGGATCCGGGCTGGCAGCCGGGCTGGCCGAACAACACCGGTCTGAAAGTCCCGCTGCGCGTGGAAGGCACCGAGCATATGTCCTTCTGCGACCAGCAAGCGATCCTGCCGCAGCTCGCCGCGGCCGGCTTGATCCCCGCGGACACCGCCACCCGAACTGTGGGCGGTATCGCCCCGGACCGGTCGATCGATCTGCAGCGCAACTATCTGCGCGCCTACTTCGACGCCGCCTTCGGGCGAATCGGAACGGACATCATCGGAACCATCACCGGCCTGGCGCAACCCGAAATGCTGCCCCAGCCCTGACCTGATCTATTGGACACCTGGCTATGCCAGTGAATGTGGCAGCGGATCCGGGCAGAAGTCAGCGATGCGGCCCCCGACGGAAGAAATCTGTGATCTGGCTCTCATAGGGGTGGATGTTGCCGCGGCGGCACAGTGTGAGGTGGTCGGGAGCGTCTGTGACGAGAGGATCCGATATGACCGACCCGGCCGGGCGAATCGCGCTCACCGACACCGATTACGCCCGCGCGGAGCAGATGCTCGCGCCGTACCGGGACCGGCTGCTCCCGCAGGCGGCGGTGGTCCCGCACTGGTCCGACGACGGTGCCCGGTTCTGGTACCGGTCAGGGGCGTATCACGTCCTGGTCGACCCGGCGGCGGGCACCCGCCGGAACGCGTGCGACCACGAGCGGCTCGCGGCGGCGCTGTCGCAGGCGTCCGGGCGCGCAGCGGTAGCCGACGACCTGCCGCTCGCCTCGGTGGAGTTCGAAGTTCCCGACCGAGATCCGGACGTGCTCCGCTTCTCGGCGTTCGACGCCCGGTGGGAGTGGTCGGACCGCGCCGGGACCTGCACGCAGGTCGAGGACGGCCCACCGGTGGGGGCGGGTGAGATCGCGTCACCGGACCGGGCGTGGGTGGCGTTCCGGCGAGACGGCAATGTGTGGGTGCGCAGCCGGGATGGTGAGCAGGAGTTCGCGCTGACCGGGGACGCCGAACCGCACTGGGACTACGGCGGGCTCCCCGAGGCAGCGACCAAGGTGAAGCTGCCCCTCCTTGGGATCGAATCGCTGCTCGTGGCAGCGTGGTCGCCGGACTCCACCCGGCTGATAACCCACCGGATCGACCAGCGCGGGCTGCCCGAACAGGTCTTGGTGGAAGCCGCCCCATCCGGCGGTGGACGGCCGGTGACGCACCGCGTGCGCTACCCGATGCCCGGTGACGTGGCGCAGGCGACGATGACGTGGCACGTGCTCGATGTCCGCACCGGGCAGAATGTGCCCGCGTCCGCCGGACCGGAGGTCCTGGTGTCTCCCTACGCCCTCGACCGGCGATGGTGGTCCGGGCAGAAGGGGAACGCTGTCCACCTCCTGCACCAGTCCCGCGACGGGCGCACCCTCGAACTGCGGCGCCTCGACCCCGAGACCGGTGCGATGACGACACTGATCACCGAGACCGGGCACACCCGGGTGGACCCCTCGCCGTACCTGCACGCACCGCCCGTGGTCCGCATCCTCGACTCCGGCGAGATCCTCTGGTGGTCCCAACGCGACGGCTGGGGACACCTCTACCGCTACTCGGCCGAGGGCGAACAGCTCGGGCGGGTCACCGCAGGTCAGTGGCTGGTCCGCCGGATCCTGCGGGTCGACGAGGACCTCGGCCACGTGTGGTTCCTCGCCTGTGGACTGAACGAGGACCCTTACCTCCGCCAGATCTGCCGGGTCGACCTCGACGGCGGCGGGTTCGTGCGGATCACCGACGACGACCTCGACCACGACGCCGTCGCCCCGCCCCGCGGCGACTACCTCGTCGATCGCGCCTCGACCGTCGCCCTCCCGCCCCGCACGAGAGTGCTCGGCGACGACGGCCAGGTGCTGGTCGAACTCGAGGCACCGGAGGCGACCGCGCTGGAGGCAGCCGGGTGGAGCCCACCCGAGCGGTTCCGAACGACCGCCGCCGACGGGCACACGCCGATCTATGGGCTGTTGTGGCGCCCCCACGGTTTCGACCCGGCACGACGCTATCCCGTCGTCGACCACACCTACCCCGGCCCCAATATCCACCGGGCCTCACCGGCGTTCGGCGACCTGTTCACCGGGGAGCCCGAGGCGCTGGCCGCGCTCGGGTTCGCAGTCGTCGCCCTCGACGGCCGAGGCACCCCGGTGCGCAGCAAGGCGTTCCTCGACCACTCCTACGGCGACCTGGGCATGACCGCTGCGCTGGACGACCACGTCGCCGCCATCCGCGAGCTCGGGCGGCGCCACTCCTGGCTCGACACCGACCGGGTCGGGATCACCGGCCACTCCGGCGGCGGATTCTTCACCGCCCGGGCCCTGCTGACCAAGCCAGAGTTCTACTCGGTGGGGGTCGCTCAGGCCGGAGCCCACGACTTCTCGATCTACCTGCCGTTCTGGGTGGAGCAGAACCACGGGGAAGTCACCGAGGAGAATCGCCCGGCGCTTATCAATACGCTGCACGCCGGCAACCTGCGCGGCAAGCTCCTGCTGATCGACGGCGAACTCGACGACAACGTCCTGCCCCACCAGAGCATGCGCCTGGTCGACGCACTCATCGACGCCGACGCCGATTTCGATATGCTCATCGTCCCCGGGGTCGAGCACAGCTTCCACGGCCGATACCACTACGTCACCCGACGTACCTGGGACTACCTCGTGCGGCACCTGCACGGCACCGAACCCCCGGCCTATCGCCTCGCGCCGTTCCCTGCGATGCCCGAGTGGGCCGTTCATCCGTCCTGACACCTGCCCCAACTGTCGTGGAGACGACGTCCGCTCCGCGGGCCACACCATATTCGTCGCCGCCTGAACCGTCCGTCACCCCCGGACTCGACCTGCAACGCCTGCCCGAGCATCCCGGCGGCGGAAGCGATAGCGAAGCGGCACTCCGGATGAAGCCGGCGCGCGTTCTCGATCACGGCCTCGGGGAACATCGGTACAGCGGTTATCGGTGAGAACGATCACGGTCCGGGCCGTGCGAGTGTGGCCGCCCCTGCTTCAGGATGGACTTCCTGTTCCGTCATGATTCCGGGCCTCGGTTATGCAGGCGTGCAGCCGGTTGCGCACGTCCCGCAGGTCCGTCATCTGCCGGTCGAGGCGGTCGCGTTCGGCCGCGAGCAGCTCCAGCAGTTCCGGTGACGTCTCACCGGAGTCGGCGAACGGCAGCACCTCGCGGATGGTTCTGCTGGGCAAGCCCACGGAGTAGAGCTGCTGGATAAGCCTGACCCGTTCGACGGCACCGGCCGGATACTGGCGCTGGCCACCCGGATTCCGGGTGGAGTGCAGCAGGTCCTGCTGCTCGTAGTAGCGCAGCGCCCTGACGCTGACGCCCGCCTTCGCGGCGACCTCTCCGATCCGCATCCCGGCCTCCTGACTCGACTCCACGTCTGGCTTGCACCTGACGTCGGCGTCAGGTTTTAGGGTAGCGGACACGGCACGAACCACCCCTTACAAACTCTGGATCAGGCCTGTGACCAGCACATCTCCGACTCACTCCGCAGGATCCCAGGAAGGATCAGCAATGTTCATCAGGAACACGTCCGTGATCGCCGAAAGCGCAGCGGGGTCGGCATGACCAACATCAACAAAACCGTCGTCGTCCTGGGCGCCACGGGGCAGCAGGGAGGATCGGTCGCCGCTGCGCTGCGGGCCGACGGCTGGATGGTGCGCGCGGTCGTGCGCGATCCGTCCGGCTACCGGGCCCGGTCCCTCTCCGCCGCCGGCGTCGAAACTGTCCGCGGTGACCTCGGGGATCCGGAGTCGCTCCGCGCGGCCTTCGCCGACGCCCACGGTGTCTTCAGTGTCCAGCCGAACTCCGGCCAGGCCGGCGCCGGCGTGACCAACGAGGACGAGGTCCGCTTCGGCAGGGCGGTGGCCGATATCGCCGAGCATTCCGGCGTCGCCCACCTTGTCTACAGCTCGGCGGTCACCGCGGGCTCGACAACGGGCGTCGACCATCTCGACACCAAGAGCCGTATCGAGGCCCATGTCCGGAATCTCGACATCGCCGGCACCATCATTCGGCCGGCCACGTTCATGGAGCTCCTGGTGACCTCCGAAATCGGCCTCGACCCGGGACACCTGTCCTTCCTGATGCGCCCCGACCAGGCCATGCAGTTCATCGCGGTACGCGACATCGGCCGCATCGTCGCCGCGGTCTTCGGCTCACCCGAAAGCTACGCCGGCCGCACCATGGAGATCGCCGGTGACGCTCTCACCGGCAACGCCCTGGCCGGGCATCTGACCCAGGCCGCCGGTCGACCGATCAGCTACAGCCGCCTGCCGGCACAGGACGAGGTCCTCAGCAAGTTGGAAGCACTGGTAGACGACGGCAGGCTGGCGGGGAACGCGAACCTCGACGCCTTGCGCACGGAGTTCCCGTTCCTGCTGCGCTTCGACCGCTGGCTGGCGGGCCCTGGTGCGGGCCTCCTCGATGAGGCGCTGCGTTCCACGGACACGGGAATCGCTCCGCGCTGAACGCGGCCCTTCCAGGCATTGGGGAGCATCAGTACAGCGGGTGGCGCCGGGTACGCCCAACGAGGTTGCCGCACAGGGTGGTTCATGATTCAGGACGAAACAGCGATCCACTCGCACCCTCGCTGTTGCCAGAGCTCATGCGACGCAGTATTCGACCTCGAGTTCCTCGAGGCCGACCGATCAGGAGGCGAGTATGGACGTCGGCGCCGACGGGTATCGCCTGTTCGGCAACCTGCGGTGCAGAGGAACGACAGGGGCGATCGGGGTTCGGGCACGCCGCGACTTGCCGTGTCCGGACACCTCGAGCTTCCGGTCCGCGCCTTAGGCTCGTAACGGTGATGGTCCGGTGAATATCGACGAGGCCGAACAGCAGTTCCGCGCGGAGATCGCGGGACTGCAAACTGCAGCGCCTTCACCAGGTCATGAACTCGCGCCCGGGATCACCGGTGCCCGGTGCCTCGACCTTTTCACCGCGCAGGTGCTGAGCAGGCAGGCCGACCTGGCGGCCCGGCGATTAGGGGCGAGCGGGCAAGGGTTCTACAGCATCGGATCGTCGGGGCATGAGGGCAACGTCGCCTTGGCCGCCGCGAGCCGCGTCACCGACCCAGTCATGCCGCATTACCGTTCCGGTGCACTGTTCGTCGAGCGGGTGCGCCGGGCGGGCGGTATGCATCCGGTACGGGACCTCCTACTCGGAGTGGTCGCCGCCGCTACGGACCCCATCTCCGGCGGCCGGCACAAGGTGTTCGGCAGTGCGGCGGCCCACATCATCCCGCAAACCTCGACCATCGCTTCCCAGCTACCGCGCGCGGTAGGGCTCGCGTTCGCGATCGACCGCGCCACCCGGCTCGGACTCGACTGCCCTTGGCCACGAGACGCGGTGGTGCTGTGCAGTTTCGGCGATGCCTCGGCCAACCATTCGACCGCCACCGGGGCGATCAACGCCGCGGTGCATACGGCGTATCTCGGTGTGCCGGTTCCGGTGCTGTTCGTCTGCGAGGACAACGGGATCGGGATCAGTGTCCCCACCCCGCCGGAGTGGATCGAGCAGGCCTACGGTCACCGGCCGGATCTGCGCTATTTCAGCGCGGACGGGTGCGATCTCCTCGACGCGGTCACCGTCGCGTCCACCGCCGTGGATTGGGTGCGCGCGCAGCGACGGCCGGCGTTCCTGCGCCTGCGTACGGTGCGGTTGTTCGGGCATGCCGGATCGGATGTGGAGTCCGCCTATCGCGACAGTGCCGCGATCGCCGCCGATCTGGCCCGCGACCCGGTTACCGCCACCGCTCGACTGCTGGTTTCTGCGGGAATCCGGACTCCGCAGGAGATCCTCGACGATTACGACCGCCTGGCCGCGCAGGTGACCGCCACGGCCGAAGACGTATGCCGGGAACCGAAACTCGGCTCGGCGGACCAGGTGATCGCACCGCTGGCGCCATCTCGCCCGGACGCGGTGCGCACCGACGTCCGGCGTTCCGGCCCGCTGCCCCGGCACCCGGGCGCGCCGCACGAGACCGGCAGCCGCGACGCCGCCGACGGCGCGTTGGCGGCCGCCGCCCCCGAGATACCCGGCGCCGGCCCCGACCACGAGATGCCCGTCCACGGCGGCCGCGGTCCGGATGCGGCGCGAGTTCGCCGCGATCAGCGGGCCGGGCAGGCTCGGAACTCAACCGCCGAGTATGAGCGGCACCCGGCGCCCGGGCAGGACACCCATGCGGACAGCGCGCACCATGCCCCCCTGAAATCGGCTACGGACCGCCCCTGCCCCGACAGCTCGGAGGCACCGGCTGCGAACCCGCTGACGCTGGCGCAGGCACTCAACCACACGCTCGCCGAAGTGCTGGCCCGCGACGGCGATATTCTCGTTTTCGGCGAGGACGTCGCACGAAAAGGCGGTGTCTACGGGGTCACCAAAGGACTTCGCAAGCGATTCGGCGCACGCCGGGTATTCGATACCTTGCTCGACGAACAGAGCATTCTCGGTACGGCACTCGGCGCCGGACTCGCGGGGTTCGTCCCGATCCCGGAAATCCAATACCTGGCCTACGTGCACAACGCCCTGGACCAGTTGCGAGGCGAGGCGGCCACCCTGTCGTTCTTCTCGGCCGGCCGGTACCGCAATCCGATGGTGGTGCGGATCGCCGGCTACGGCTACCAGCGAGGTTTCGGCGGGCATTTCCACAACGACAATTCCGTGGCCGCGCTGCGCGATATCCCCGGGCTCATCGTGGCTTCGCCGTCTCGCCCCGACGATGCGGCGGCCGTACTCCGCACCTGTGTTTCGGCGGCACGGGTGGACGGGCGGGTCTCTGTGCTGCTCGAACCCATCGCGCTTTATCACACCCGAGACCTGTATGAACCGGGTGACGACCGATGGGCCGCCCCCGTCACCGGCGACCATGTGCCCGTCGGGCGGGCCCGCGTGTACGGCGAAGGAACCGATCTGACGATCGTCGCCTTCGCCAATTCCGTTCCCATGAGCCTGCGGGTCGCCCGCCGCCTCGCGCAGCACGGAATCACCACCCGTGTTCTCGACCTCCGCTGGCTGTCCCCGCTCCCCCACGACGATCTGCTGCGGCACGCCGAAGCCACCGGCCGCGTTCTCGTCGCCGACGAGACCCGGCGCAGCGGCGGAATCAGTGAATCGGTATGCGCGGCACTGGTGGACGGCGGGTTCACCGGAGCCCAGGCCCGGGTGACCAGTGCGGACAGTTTCGTCCCTCTCGGCCCGGCCGCGGCGTCGGTCCTGCTGAGCGAAACCGATATCGAAGCCGCCGCCCACCGTTTGATCGCCGGCACAGGGCATCCCCGGCCCGCGTGAATCCAAACCGCTATCCGGCGATTCCACCGGCGAACGGCAGCTCACGCCACTGTGCGAGGGCAGGGTACAGATAGTCGTGCAGGACCGGCTGTTGCGGTACGAGGGCCAGGCAGGCGATAACCCGCAGCATGCCCACCGCGTTCACGAATCGCAGTACACCGGCGTCCAACGGGCGGATGCCGTTGCGCCGGGCACCGTTGTCGTAGGCGGCCTCCAGTTCGGGGCCGAGACCCGCCAGATCCCATTCGACCGGGCCCAGGGTGACGAGTTCGAAATCGGCGAACAGGTGTCCGTCCACACCGGGGAAGATGTTTGCCGGCGGCGAATCACCGTGCACGGGCTGCAGGTCGATCCCGGGGAAGAGATCCTCGAAAGCCTGCCGGGAACGGACCAGCGGGGCGAGAACGCGCCACTCGCGGCGTGCCCGATCCAGATCGGCGGCGTCGAGCAGATCCGGGTGTTCGCCGAGGACCGTGAGACTTTCGGTGACGAAATCCGGTTCGGCCGCGGACAGGAACGGCAGCGATCCCGGATACGCCCGTAGCGCGGCGTGCAGATCGGCCACGAGATCACAGTTCACCGCATAGTCGGGCGATGCGCCCCGATCTTCTTCTGCGTACTGCCAGAACGTCATCGAGAATCCGTCGCGCCGGACAGGTTCCCGCGGTACGTCCGGACTCGGCGCGATCACCGGGACCCCCTGCCCGGCAAGCCACGTCGTCACCTCCAGCTCCGCCTGCTGGCGCCTCCCCAGTGACGCGAGCTGAGCCGGCGACAACACAGTGGGGACTCGCGCCACCACGGGCGCGGGACCGAGATGCACCACCACCGAGAACATATCGTGCAGCACAGCGGCATCTGTCACCACGAGCCCGAGATCGCGGGCAGCGCCGACCGCCGCATCGACGGCAGCGGACGTACGGCGGGCAAGCTCCTGCGGCGTCGCGAAATCGGTCACGCCGGAATCGTCGCACGTCCCGGGCCGGCGCCCGGCCCCCTCCCCGCTTGTCGCAGCCGTTCACCCACCGACGGCTACCCGCTCCCGATCTCGCCAGGTCGCCCGGGCGACACGCTCGAAATTCCGGCCGAGCACCGCGCCGATATCGCTATCGGACCAGCCCCGCGCACGGAGATGGCTGCCCAGGGCGACGAATGTTTCCGGCGGCATCCAACGAATGGGACCCCAACGCGTATACGACTCGTCGAACAAGTCCGGGTTCGCGGCCACTTCCGCCCGGAAGTCCTCGGCATCGAACGAGTGGTCGGTACTCACGCCGACATGGTCGATTCCCACCAGTTCGACGGCATATTCGAGATGGCTGATCATGGCCTCCGGAGTCGGGGTATTCGGGCCCAGGAAAATACCGACGCCGGTGATCCCCACGACGCCCCCGGTCTCCGCACAGGCCCGCGCTTGGTCATCGGTGACGTTCCGTGGGTGATCCCATACCGAACGCATGCACGAGTGGCTGTACACCACGGGCAATGCGGAGGCTTCGCACATATCCAGCCCGGTGCGTTCGCTGCAATGCGACCCGTCGGGCACCATCCCGGCGGCGTTCATTTCTTCGACCAGCGCGCGACCCCACCCGGTCAACCCGGTGTCCTCGGTATCCAGGCAACCACAGCCGGCCCGGTTCGCATGGTTGTAGGTGGGCACCAGTGTGCGGACACCCAAGTCGGCGAAGGCGTGCACGTTGGCCAGGTCACCGTCGAGAGGGTTGGAGTCCTCGAGATCGAAGGCCACGGCAATACGTCCCGTCGCGCCGACGGCCTCGATATCATCGACTGCAGCGATCACCGCCAGCTCCGGGTGGCGGGTTACGGCGGTCCGGTAGTAGTTCAGCAGCGCGACCGAATCCGCGAAGCTGTGTGGCGAGTACCCGGCGTTGACCGAGACGAACGTCGGTCCCGGACGCCCGAAGCGGGACAGTACGCCCACATCCGTTCCGACCTGTAGGGGCAGGCATGCGTGCTGGTCCCAGAGCAAGTTCATGGTTCGGATACTGCCTGCCCGCGGAACATTCACAGCAGCCGCCGCTGGACGGCATCGGCCATGATCGTGTCCACGATCCGGCCGACCGCCGCGGTGTCCGGACGTGCCGGGGCGCCCGCGAACAGTAGATGTCCGGCACCGATCAGCGATAGCGCCAGGGTCTCGGTGTCCGCATCGGCAGCGATACGGCCCTGTGCGCATTCGTCGGCCAGGTAGGCGGCGAGCATGGCACCGGCCTCGGTGAGGACGGGCAGACCGGGTGCGGTCCGGCGTAGTCGCGTGCGTAATTCGTCCCGGGCCACGATAAGGGCCACGACCGCCACCGCGACCGGGTCGAAAAGCTCGAGCAAGGCCTCGGTGAGGTTGTCCTTCACGGTCCCGGTGCCGGCGGATGTGCGCAGGGTTCCCGCCTGGTCCGCGAGCCGGGCGAGCCGGCCTTCGACGAGTTCGGCGAGGAACGCATCGAAATCGGCGAAGTACCTGTGCAGGACGCCCTTGGCCACTCCGGCTTCGGTGGTGACGGCGCGGCTGGTCAGGGCGTTCGCCCCATCCCGCAGCAGGATGCGTTCGGCCGCGTCGAACAACTGCTGACGCGCGTCTCGGATATGCACACCGGTCGGCACCGAGTCCGTCCCTTCATGGTTCCGGCCCACCGATTGCCTAGTGGGCGCCCGCCCACTAGTGTGGGCATATGCCCACACTATCGCGGCACTCCTCGCCAGCTCCCCGGCCGGAGCCACACCGGCACCGCGAGGTCGCCGAATCGTTCGGCGTCGACCCACAACGCTACGACCGGGCCCGCCCCCGCTACCCCGACGCACTCGTCACCCGGATCATCGCCACGAGCCCGGGCCGCGATGTTCTCGATATCGGTTGCGGCACCGGTATCGAAGCCCGGCAATTCCAGGAGGCCGGGTGCACGGTGCTCGGCATCGACCCGGACGACCGGATGGCCGCATTCGCCCGCAGCACCGGGGTCGAGGTCGAAACCGGCACGTTCGAAGCGTGGGATCCGGCCGGCCGCACCTTCGACGCGGTCGTCGCCGGCCAGGCCTGGCATTGGGTCGACCCGGTCACCGGCCCGGCAAAGGCCGCGCAGGTCCTGCGTCCGGGCGGCCGGATCGCCGTATTCGGGCATGCATTCGATGCCCCCGCCGAAGTCACCCGGGCACTGGCCGCGGCCTACGCGAAGATCGCGCCGGACTCCCCCTTCACCCATGCAGCCGCCGGTGCGAAATCCGCGCTCGAAACCTACCGGGAGATGTTCGCCGCAGCCGCCGCCGGTATCCGCCGGGCGGACCGGTTCGACGAACCCGAGCACTGGCGTTTCGACTGGGAGCAGTCCTACACCCGGGACCAGTGGCTCGACCATCTGCCCACCACCGGCCCGCTCACCCGGCTCGCACCGGATCAGCTGGCGGTCGTGCTCGACAGTGTCGGCGCGGCCATCGATGAGATCGGCGGCGGTTTCACCATGCCGTACACCACCCTCGCGGCGACTGCCACGCTGACCGGCTGATCCCGCCGCAGGGGCCACGAGCACAGCGGGCGCCGGTCGTCGACATCTCGCTGTGTGTCAGCGGATCCCGTACTCGGCCAGCGCATCCACCAGTGCGCACGGACGCTGGCCGACAGGAACGGGCTCCACCAGCGTGACTGCACAGCCGAGTTCGGCAGCAGCACCGTCCGCCTCGTCACTGTCGCCGATCATCAGCACCTCGCCGGGGGTGATACCGATACGGCGACAGGCGATATCGAAGAGCCGCGGATCGGGTTTCACCGCACCCTCGGCATACGACAGGACGAATTCGGTCACCTGCTCGGCGACCCCGGCCCGTTTGAACACCGGCCGGATATCCCAGGCGATATTGCTGACCACCGCGATCGGCATCCCGGCCGCCGCCACCGCTGTCAGGGCGGCCTCCGTATCCGGGAAGGGCCGCCAGGCCTCCGCCGACAGCAGTTGTTCGTACAGATATTCCGGATTACCGACCCCGGACCCACGCAGCACAGCCAGATAGAGTTCGCGATGCAGCGGCGGGTCCAGGTCCCGACGCCCCCATTCGTCGCGCAGCCGCTCCGGCAAACCACCCGGCCGCCCGACCGGCGCCGTCATCCGCCGCACCACCTCGGCCTGCGCCTCACCGTCGAGAGTTTCCCCGTCGTGTCCGACCAGCCCCTCCAGTTCCGGCTCGAATCGAAAGAGGGTACCGGAGAAATCGAACAGCACACCGCGGACAGTCATACCGGCCAGGTTACGGAGCACCCACAGCGTGCGGACAAGCGGTTTCCCGGCGGCCATAGGTGCGCCGCTCGCGTCGGGTCCGGCGGAACCTCAGGACGCGAGATCGCGGAGGCTGTCGAGCAGGAAGCTGTTCACCGCATCGGTGGCTTCCAACTGGACCAGATGTCCGGCTTCGGGGACACACCGGACTTCCCGCAGGTCCGGTAGCGTCGCGCGCATCGTCGCGAGCGGGTCGCGGCCGCTGAAACCCTCCATATCCGGGTCGTTCTCCCCGTAGACGAAATACACCGGCGCGGCGGGAGCGGCCTGTGCGTAGTCGGCGGTGAGTTCCCAGTTGCGGTCGAGGGCACGGTACCAATTCAGTCCGCCGGTGAAACCGGTGCGTTCGAATTCGGCGGCGAGGATATCGAATTCCGCTTCGGGAAGCCACGGCCACGGAAATTCCGGGGCCTGCGGCAGCGCATCGATATATCGCATACCCGGCGGGTTCTGCCAGACATCGAGGTAGTGGTAGTCGCCGCTCAGCGCGTAGTACACCCGGGACAGGAATTCGCGCGGCTGTTCGGCAAGATGGGCGTCGGCGACGCCGGGTTCCTGGAAGTACTGCATATGCAGGAAGTGCCGTTCGGCCATTTTCGCCCAGTAGTACCCGGGTGGTTTCGGCGAGCGCGGCGCGAACGGATTGTTCAGCACCATCAGGCCGCGCACCCGCTCCGGTGCCCGCATTCCGAGTTCCCACAGCAGCGCGGCACCGAAGTCGACACCCGCGAACACCGCTCGTTCGGCGCCGATATCGTCGAGCAGCGCCAGCAGATCACCGATCACGGCCCGATTGGTGTACTCGTCGATGGCCGCAGGGGCGTCGGTGCGGCCGGCGCCGCGCAGGTCGGGAGCGATCGCCCGGTATCCGGCCGCCGACAGGGCGGCGAGCTGCCGGTGCCAGACGTACCCGGTATGCGGGAATCCGTGACAGAAGATCACCGGATCGCCCTGCCCCTGTTCGGTGATGTGCATCCGCACACCCCCGGTATCGATGAACCGGTGTATCGGCGTCACGGAACCTCCCGAATACTAGAACGCGTTACAGTTTCACGGTAACGTCCCGGGACTGTGAACGGAACACCACACCCCCTGAAAAACCGGATCGCAGTGGTCACCGGTGCGAGTCGCGGTATCGGCAAAGGTATCGCGCTGGAACTCGGCGCGGCCGGCGCGACCGTATACGTCACCGGGCGAACGCAGCAGCCCGGCAAACTCCCGGGCACGGTGCACGAAACGGCCGCCCGGATCGACGAACTGGGCGGTACCGGCGTACCCGTGGTCTGTGATCACGGCGACGACGAGGCCACAGCGGCCCTCTTCGAACGTATCGGCACCGAACACGACCGGCTCGACGTCCTGGTCAACAACGTCTACAACTCCCCCGCCGCCGCCCGCTGGCTGGGCCGCAAATTCTGGGATGTACCGCCGAAGGCCTGGGACGAAACGTTCCGGATCGGGGTGCGTTCCCATTACGTCGCAGCCGTGTACGCGGCACCGCTGCTGCTGAAAGCGGGGGGTCTCCTCGTGAACGTGTCCTCGCCCGGCGCGCAACGCGCCATGCACAACGCCGTGTACGGGGTCGCAAAAACGGCACTGGACCGGATGACCGCCGATTTCGCCCGCGACCTCGCCGATACCGAGGTCACCGCCGTCTCGATATGGCCCGGCCTGGTCGCCACCGAACTACTACAAATGGTGCCCGCCGATGATACGGGTAAACGCGTGGTGACCCTGCCCGGTGAGGGCAGCTTCGACCTGGACGAGGCCGAAACGCCTCGGTTCGCGGGCCGCGCGGTGGTGGCGCTGGCCGCCGATCCCGACCGCAGGAAACGAGCGGGTAAGGCCTGGAAAGTCGCCGATCTGGCCGAGGACTACGGATTCACCGATATCGACGGACGGATACCCCGGACCGACTGACGATCAGGCGAACTTGATCTCCAGGCCGATCCCCAGAATCGCGATGAACCAGACCAGCCCGGTGAAGACCGTGATGCGGTTGAGGTTCTTCTCCGCAACGGTCGAGCCGGACAGCGCCGACTGCGTCCCACCGCCGAACAGGCTGGACAGACCTCCGCCCTTGGCGCGGTGCAGCAGCACCATCAGCACCAGCAGCAGGCTGGTGACGATCAGGAGGATATCCAGGAACATCCGCATGCCGGACAGTGTATCTATGCGCGCGGCTCGACCGACACCAGGTGGGTGAGCGTCTCGTCGTGAGCGAATTCCGCAACCGCGCGTTCGCGCATCAGGTCCTGGGCGGTCAACCGCACCTTGTGCTGCTGCATATGCTCCGACCAGGAGCGCACCACGAACGCCTCGACGTAGCGGTCCTCGGCGCCGACATCGCGGTACAGCCGCCATTCCATGGCACCGGTGCGCTGCCGGGACCGGCCCACGAAACTCATCGCGTCGAGGAATCCGGGGACCCGGTCCGGCGGAACGTCGTAGTCCTTGAGCACGAGCACCGGGCCGTCGTCCGGTTCCGGTTCCACCACCAGCTGCGGTTCGGGCCAGTACGCCTGCGGGGTCAGGTCGAAACCGGCAGCGAACTGGCGCATGGGCAGCCATACGGTACTGAGCGCGGCCAACCCGAGCAGCGCACCGGCGATCAGCAGCGCGGTGACCGCCCCGTAGGCGCCGGCGACCAGGCCCCACACCACCGAACCGATCGCCTGACCGGCCATGAAAACCAGCATGTACACCGACAGTCCACGCGCCCGCACCCATCCGGGGAGCAGCAGCTGCATGGTGGCGTTCATGGTCGAGAGGGTGAGCAGCCAGGCCGCACCGGCGAATACCAGCAGGATCAGCACCAGCGCCTCGACGCGCAGCAACGCGGTTCCGCAGCAGGCCGCACCGAACATCAGCGCGGCGACGGCGACCTGCTGGGTGGGTGTGAGCAGCGCCCGCACCCGCGCCAGGCTCACCGCGCCCAGTACCGCCCCTACTCCGAGCGCGCCGAGCATAACGCCGTAACCGGAGGATCCCAGGCCCAGCTGATCCCGTGCGATCACCGGTAGCAGCGCCCACAACGCGCTACCGGGGGCGACGAACAGCGCGGTGCGCAGCAGTACCCGCCGGATCGCCGGTGCCGATTTGATGAACCGGGTCCCGGCCTGCAGTGCCGCCAGCGGGCGTTCGCTCGGGAATTCGCGCGCCACTTTCGGCCGCCGCCACAGCAGCAGCGCACCGACGATCGCGCAGAACGAAAAGGCATTGAGGGTGAACACCAGCGCCGGGCCGGACAGCGCGACCAGCACGCCCGCGATCGCCGGGCCCACTGCCCGCCCGATGTTCATATTCATACTGCCCAGCGCCGCTGCGGACGGAATCTGGTCGCGCGGGACCAGTTCGGGCTGAATCGCCTGCCACGAGGGAGCGACCACCGCCTGACCGCAGCCGAGCAGGAACAACAGGATGAGCAACACCGACGGAGTGGTGTGACCGGTGGCGGTCGCGATCGCCAGGACCGCCGCCAGCACCGCCATGGTGCACTGCGCGCCGAGCAACAGGCGCCGGCGGTCCAGCAGATCGGCGAGCACCCCGGACGGTATCGACAGGATCATCACCGGCAGCGTCGTCGCCGTCTGGACGAACGAAACCAGGGCCGCCGCATTGGGTTCGTCGACCAGCACCCACTGGGCGCCCACCATCTGCATCCAGGTGCCGAGATTGGAGACCAGCTGGGCGATCCACAGCGCCCGGTAGACCGGGGATCGCAGCGGCGCCCATGTGGAAACTGGTGGCGGCGCGGCTGTGGTCACTCGGGACAGCATAGCCGCGTGCTCTGACCGGCCTGGCGGATGCTCACGCGGTGAGGCGATCCTCCTCGCGGATGAACCAGGTCGCGATCACGCTCACCACCGCGGTGCCCACCAGATACCCGCAAGCCAGCCATGGTGTACCGCCGGCGGCCGCAATCAGCGCCGTGACGATCATCGGAGTCAGCCCGGACGCGTAGATTCCGGAGAACTGATAGACGAACGATAAACCCGTATACCGCACCTCGGGCGGATACAGACCGGCGTACAGGGTGCCCTGCGCTCCGTAGAACACCGCGTGCGCGACACCGAATACCGCGATTATGGCCACGGTGAAGACCACGATATTGCCGGTCTCGAAAAGCAGGAATACCGGATATACCAGTACCCCGTAGCCAGCGATCCCGGCGATATACACCCGCCGCGGCCCGAAACGGTCGGTGAGCAAGCCGGATACCGGGATGAGCGCGGCCATCACCACCGCCGCGACGGTGACCGCCAGCAGTACCGGCACCTGCTCGAATCCCAGCTGACCGGTCGCGAAGCTGATCGCGAAAACACCCCAGGTGTTGAATGCCGCCCCCTCGCCCCAGCGGGACAGCAATCCCAGGGCGGTGTTGCGCCGGGAACGGGCGTTGCGGAACAACTCGACCACCGGCACTTTCGAGATCCGCTTCAACCGGTCCACCTCACGGAAAGCGGGCGTCTCGTCGATCTTCAGCCGCACCACCAGGCCGATCAGCACCAGAACCAGACTGGCGCCGAAGGCGATCCGCCATCCGTAAGCCAGAAACGCGTCTTCGCTCAACACCGTGCGCAGCAGGGCGAAGACTCCGGTGCCCAGCGCGAGGCCGAGTGCCAGCCCGACCTGCGGATAACTACCGAACAATCCTACTTTCCGGCGCGGGCTGTGCTCGACGGCCAGCAGGACGGCCCCGGCCCATTCTCCGCCGAGCGCGAAACCCTGCAGCATCCGCAACGCCAGCAGCAGAATCGGCGCGGCGACACCGATCGCGGCGGCAGTGGGCAGTACGCCCATCAGGGCCGTGGCTCCGCCCATGATGGCCATCGTCAATGCGAGCGTACGTTTCCGGCCGATCCGGTCGCCGATATGCCCGAAGACGAGTCCGCCCACCGGACGCATCAGGAAACCGACGGCGAAGGTGGCGAACGACAGCATGGTTCCGACGAAGGCACTGGTGCTCGGGAAGAACAGTTTGTCGAAAACTATGCCCGCTGCGGTGGAGTAGAGGAAGAAGTCGTACCACTCGACGGTGGTCCCGATCAGGCTCGCGGCAACCGCTTTCCGGGTATCGCGAGCGGCCGGCCCGCCCGTGCCCGGCTCGGCCGCGACCGCGGGGTCGTCCGTGCGGGCGGGTACCTCCGCGGTTTCCAGCAACGACATGGTGCCCCCTTCGGTACGGCATCGACTCGACCGGTGAGGTTATGGCGCCCCGGAGCGGGACGGCAGGGTTGGAATCAGCGCGATTCGAGCGCGGTCACTCCCGGATGTCGCCGCCGGGGTGGCCGGCCCGCGCCGGGTAGCATCGGCGGCATGCCCGGACGACTGCTCCGATTCGGTGCGGCCCTCGCACTGATCCTGCTGGCCGCCACGGCCTGCGCGAACGATGAGGAGCCGGAGCCCGCGGCGCCCGAGGCGACACCGATGGGCCATACCTATATCTCCACCGAGGTCACCGGTACCGCGATCCCGGGCGGTGGACCGCTCACCCTTGTTTTCGCCGACGGCCGGATCACCGCCGACGCCGGGTGCAACACACACAGCGGTGCAGTGGATCTGCACGGTCACGTTCTGCACGTTTCCGAACTGGCGAGCACCCTCGCCGCCTGTCCCGGTGAACGCGCCGGATCCGATACCTGGGTGGGCGAGCTGCTGCGCGGCGAACCGACCTGGGAGCTCGACCGCGACCGGCTGACGCTGATCGGCAAGAAATCGACGGTGGTACTCACGGACAAGAAAGTGGCACAACCGGACCGGCCGATCCGCGGTACCGAATGGATCGTCACCACGCTGCTCACCCCACAGGCCCGGGTATCGTCCCGCACAATCGACGAAGTGCGGCCCCGCCTCACCATCGCCGAGGACGGCGGGCTGACCGGTTTCGCCGGTTGCAACCGGCTGACGGGTCGCGCCGAGGTCACCGAAACCCCGGACGGCGCCGATATCGCGTTCACCGCGGCCACCACCCGGATGATGTGCACACCCGAGGTCATGGAGGTTGAGCGCGCGGTTCTCGCCGCCCTGGACGGCACAGCACAGGCCACGGTCGACGCCGATACCCTCACTGTGCGCAATCCCAACGGCCACGGTTTGACGCTGCGGGCCCAGTAGTTCGAGCCTCGGGGCTAGGAGCCGAACACCACGCTCTCGAATGCTCCGGTTTCCGCGTCCATGGGCACACCCTCACAGTTGGGTCCGGGAAAGGCTGCCACGTCCATATCGGTGTCGTTGGCGAGCATTCCGGCGGCACCCGGGGTGTTGTAACACCGGTCGGATTCCAGATCGTTCAGCACGGACGGACCACCGACCTGGGAACGGTAGACGAAGTCGCCGGGAGCCGCCTCGGCGCCGAGCTCGACGGTCAGTGTGAGCGCTGCGCCGACGGCGAAAACACCCACGGTTTCGAGGAAATATCGCACGCACTGTTCCTTTCGCTCGGAGTTGTGGGCTCTTCGGATCCGGCACCGCAGTATTCCGGATCCACCGCCGGGTCTGCGGTAATCGAGCGGTATCGCCCGTCGATGGGCACGTCGCGGCAACCGGATATCCGCACCGGCCCCGGAATCACCGGGCGGGCCGCGCGACCTGGTCTTCGGGGCGCCCCTCGGTGTCCCGGGGGCGGAGGGCAGGGATGAGGAAACGTTGCAACAGCTGAGCTTCCGATTCGGCATCGGTCGGCCACAGCAGCAGAGATAACACCGACCGGATGAACCAGATGCCGATGAGGGGGTCGTCCGGGGGCGTGCCCAGCATGTCGGAAACGATGCCGATCAGGGCCGGCGATTCGGCAAAGGTCACCACCGAGCGGGGCCCGTGCTGTGAGGCGAGAAATGCGACGACGATCGGATCGGAGCGGACTTCGTGAAGTGTGACGGTGAGCGCCGCGTACACGCGGTCGGAGCCGGTGAGGTCACCGAGAGCGGACTCGACCACACCGGCGATACGGTTCGCCGCGCGAGCAAGGACAGTCTCGCGGAGATGGGTGACACCGCCGGTATGCCGGTAGACGGTGGCGCGTGAGCAGTGCGCATGCCGGGCCACGGTATCGACGTCGAGACCGTCGAAGCCCCGGCGCGTGATCAGCTCGGCGACCGCGGCATAGATATGGTCGGCCGCGGTGTCGTGACGATCCGCGCCGAGTAGCCAGTCTCGACCCATCGGCTCAGTATGAGACAAATCGGAGGCGGGAGTTTTCGCTTTCGCCCAGTTCACAACAATGGTGTGAGACGGCGGCGGACGGTCTCGCGGCGCACTGCGTATCTACTTCGGTCGCAGATCTTGTTCCGGCGGCAGGCAGCGACGACCGTGGATGCGGATACGACGCCGGCGACCGGTCGTCGCGCCGGGCGGCCCGGCGCACGGCCGCCTTCGGCTGCCGCCCCGGTATCCGAAGCCGGCGGCGCGTCGGACTGTGAACGGAGAGCGGATGTCGACCATCGAAGTGATGGACCCACCGGCACGCGGGTGGTCCTGGGCTCAGCGGCAAACCCTGGCCGTATCGTGCCTGGCGGTCACGTTGGTGATCGCCTCGATGGCCGCCCTCTACACCGCGCTGGCGCCCATCACCATCGGCACCGGCGCGAACCACACCCAAGCAACGTGGATCGTAGACGGATACACCCTCGCGCTGGCCTGCTTGGTACTGCCCGCCGGAGCCCTCGGTGACCGCTACGGCCGACGACGGCTGCTGATCGGCGGTCTCGTCGTCTTCGCGGCCGCGTCGATCATCCCGCTGGCCACCTCGGCAGTCGCGTGGCTGATCGCCGCCCGCGTACTCGCCGGTGTCGGTGCCGCACTGGTCATGCCGTCCACCCTGTCCATGATCACCGCCGTATTCCCGCCGGGTGGGTCGGGACGAGCCGTCGGAGTCTGGGCCGGCGCAGCGGGCTCCGGCGGCCTCATCGGGCTCATCGGATCCGGATTGCTATTGCAGTGGTGGTCGTGGCAATCCATTTTCGTCGGGATGGCTGTCGCCGCGGTCGCGCTCGCCGCCGCGGGGCTCACGCTCGCCGAATCCCGCAGTGCCACACCGCCCGGGCTGGACCCGCTCGGTGCGCTCACCAGCGTCACCGCGATCGCACTGCTGGTCTGGGCATTGATCGCGGTCGCCGACCGGGGATGGACCGATCCATATATCCTGGCCGGCCTGGCCGGCGCGGCGCTGGCCGCGGAACTGTTCGTGGTGGTCGAACTCCGGGTCCGGTCTCCCATGCTGGACCTACGGCTGTTCGCCCGCCGCGGTTTCGGCTGCGGAGCGGCATCGATCACCGTCCAGTTCCTCATCACCTTCGGGCTCTTCATGATCGTCGTGCAGTATCTGCAGCTGATCCTGGGCTACAGCCCCCTGCATGCCGCCGTGGCCGTCCTACCCATGGGGGTCGCAGTCATCGGACTGTCGTTGCTGTCGCCCCTGCTCACCGCACGCTACGGACTCCGGCTGCCCACCGCGACCGGGCTGACAGTCCTCGCCGCCGGGCTACTGCTCATGACCCGCCTGGCCCCCGAGGACGGCTACCCCGGCGTCCTGATCCCCCTGTCGATCGTGGGCATCGGCATCGGATTCGCCGCGGCACCGGCCACCACCGCGATCATGAGCGATGCCGCCGCCGATAGGCACAGCGTTGCGGCGGCGGTCAACGACGCCGCCCGTGAGATCGGCGCGGCCATCGGTATCGCTGTCGCCGGCACCGTGCTGGCCACCGGCTACCGCACCAGCATCGCCGCCGATCTCCCACAGTTGCCGGCCCCGGCCCGCGAACCGGTCGCGCACTCGCTTGCCGCCACCACTCAACTCGCTGAACAGGCGGGCCCCGCAGCGCAACCGCTGCTCGAACTCGCCCGCACCGCTTTCCTCGACGGCCTGCACCACACTGTCTTCACCCTGGCGGTCATCAGTCTCATCGCTGCTGCCGCCTTCGTTTTCTGGGCCCCCGGGCCTCCGGAAACGTCGAGGCCCGCCGGGTAGACCGGCGGGCCTCGATGGATTCACCTACTCAGGGCAGCGGACCGCCCGCGGCAATCGCGGACAGCGTGGCGAACTCGTCGCCCTTGAGCGAAGCTCCACCCACCAGCGCACCGTCGATATCGGTCTGCTTGCTCAGCTCACCGACATTCTTGGCGTTCACCGAACCGCCGTAGAGCACCCGCACGGTCTCGGCGACCTCGGCTCCGGCCAGCTGGACGAGCTCGCCACGGATGGCGCCGCACACCTCCTGGGCGTCGGCCGGGGTGGCGACCTTTCCGGTGCCGATCGCCCATACGGGTTCGTAGGCGATGACGACCTTCGCGATCTCCTCGGGCTTCAGGCCCTTCAGCGAACCCCGCAACTGCTCGAGGTTGTACTCGACGTGGGTGCCCGCCTCACGGACGTTCAGTCCCTCACCGATGCAGACGATCGGGGTGACCCCGTGCTTCAGCGCCTGCTTCGCTTTCGCGAGCACCGTGGCGTCGTCCTCGTTGTGGTACTGGCGGCGCTCGGAATGCCCGACCACCGCGAACCGGCACCCCAGCTTGGCCAGCATGGCCGCGCTGACCTCACCGGTGTAGGCGCCGGATTCGTGTACCGAAACATCCTGCGCGCCGTAGGTGATGCGCAGTTTGTCGCCTTCGATCAGCGTCTGCACGCTGCGGATATCGACGAACGGCGGAATCACCGTGACATCGACCTTGTCGAAGTACTTGTCCGGCAGCGCGAACGCGATCTTCTGCACCAGGGCGATGGCCTCGAGGTGATTGAGGTTCATCTTCCAGTTGCCCGCGATCAGCGGTTTCCGAGCCATTACGCGTCCTCCGCATCGTCGAGCACGCTGATGCCGGGCAGCGTCTTACCTTCCAGGTACTCCAGTGAGGCACCGCCACCGGTGGAGATATGCGAGAAATCGCTTTCCGGGATACCGAGCGCCCGCACCGCCGCCGCGGAATCGCCACCACCGACAACGGTGAACGCACCCTTACCGGTGGCCGTGGCGATGGCCTCGGCCACACCGCGGGTACCGGCCGCGAACTTGTCGAACTCGAACACGCCCATCGGGCCGTTCCAGAACACCGTGCGCGCCTCGGTGAGCAGTGCGGCGAAACGCTGCACCGATTCCGGGCCGATATCCAGGCCCAGCCAGCCGTCCGGGATCTCGTGGCACGGCACGGTCTTCGATTCCGCGTCCGCGGCGAAGGAATCGGCGACGACGATATCGCGCGGCAGATGGATGACATCGGCGTAGCGATCCAGCAGCTGTTTACAGGTGTCGATCATCTCCTCCTGCAGCAGCGAGGAACCGACGGACAGACCCTCCGCGGCCAGGAAGGTGAAGCACATCCCGCCGCCGATGACCAGGGTGTCGACCTTGGGGGCCAGCGCCTCGATCACGGCCAGTTTGTCCGAGACCTTCGACCCGCCGAGCACCACCGCATAGGGGCGGTCGGTGGATTCGGTGAGCTTGGCCAGCACATCGGCCTCGGCCGCAACGAGCGTGCCCGCGTAGTGCGGCAGCAGTTTCGCCACGTCGTACACCGACGCCTGCTTCCGGTGCACCACACCGAAACCGTCGGAGACGAACGCACCGTCGTCGCCGACCAGTTCCACCAGCGCGGCGGCCAGTTTCGCACGGTCGGCGTCGTCCTTGGCGGTCTCGCGCGGATCGAAGCGGATATTCTCCAGCAGCAGCACATCGCCGTCGGTGAGGCCCTCGGAGCGCGCGAGCGCGTCCTGACCCACCACATCAGCGGCGAGTTGCACGTTGCGACCCAGCTCGGCGGCCAGGCGGGTCGCCACCGGAGCCAGCGACAACGCCGGATCCGGGGCACCCTTCGGGCGGCCGAGATGCGCGGTGACGACCACCTTCGCACCGGCTTCCACCAGTGCGCGGATGGTCGGCACCGAGGCGATGATCCGGCCCGGATCGGTGATCTCGCCGTTGTCGAGGGGGACGTTGAGGTCGGAACGCACCAGTACGCCACGGCCCTCGACGCCCTCGGCGAGGAGATCGTCCAGAGTTTTGATGCTCACGCCGGTCCTAGAGGGACTTGCCGACGAGGCCGATGAGGTCGGCGAGGCGGTTGGAGTAGCCCCACTCGTTGTCGTACCAGGAGTAGACCTTCACCTGGTCGTCGATGACCTTGGTCAGCGGCGCGTCGTAGATGGAGGAGTGCGGATCGGTGACGATATCGCTGGAGACGATCGGATCCACGTTGTACTTCAGGATGCCCTTCAGCGGCCCCTCGGCGGCGGCCTTGAACGCCGCGTTGATCTCGTCGACCGTGGCCTTCTTCGCCAGATCCGCGGTCAGGTCGGTGATCGACCCCGTGGGGATCGGGACTCGCAGCGAGTAGCCGTCGAGCTTGCCGTTGAGCTCGGGCAGCACCAGGCCGATGGCCTTGGCCGCACCGGTGCTGGTCGGCACGATGTTCACCGCGGCGGCGCGGGCGCGACGCAGATCCTTGTGCGGGCCGTCCTGCAGGTTCTGGTCCTGCGTGTAGGCGTGGATGGTGGTCATCAGACCCTTGACGATGCCGAACTCGTCGTTCAGCACCTTCGCCAGCGGGCCCAGGCAGTTGGTGGTGCAGGACGCGTTGGAGATGATGTTCTGGCTGCCGTCGTACTTGTCGTCGTTGACACCCATCACGATGGTGATGTCCTCGCCCTTGGCGGGCGCGGAGATGATGACCTTCTTGGCGCCGGCGGCCAGGTGCCCCTTGGCCTTGGTGGCGTCGGTGAAGATACCGGTGGATTCGACGACGACGTCCACGCCCAGATCGCCCCACGGCAGCGCCGCCGGACCCTCCTTGACGGCCAGCGCCTTGATGCGCTGGTCACCGACCACGATGGTGTCCTCGCCGTCCAGCGAGACATCCTTCGGCAGCCGGCCGAGGATCGAATCGTATTTGAGCAGGGTGGCCAGAGACGCGTTGTCGGTGAGGTCGTTGACCGCCACGATCTCGATATCGGTGGTGCCGAGCGCTTTCTGCGCCTCCACCGCCCGGAAGAAGTTACGTCCGATACGGCCGAAGCCGTTGATACCTACCCGGACAGTCACGTTTCTCGCTCCTCAGCTGTCAAGCGGATGATTCCGACGCCACCCACACTAATGCCTTCGGGTCTTCTCTCCGACACACCCCTGGTGTTGGTGACCACCGGCTATCCGGGCGCGCCCGAACCTCATCCGCGGCGCCACTTCCGCGTGTCGGGCCGGGCGTGCCGGATCCGGCGGGCAACCGCAGCTCCGGCCCGAATCCGCGCCCCGCGGGGGCGTACGGCCGAGGCCGGGTCCCGAAAATCACTGGCAACTCCGGACACCGCACCGCAGGATGGTGGGGATGCCCAGTTCACCTCTCCCCGGTTCGGGGCCGCACGTCCGTCCGGCCACTCCCGCCGATATTCCCCGCGCCACCAGAAGCCTCACCCGCGCTTTCCTCGACTACCCCTGGACCCGGCACACCATCGCCGCGGACGACCACGAACGCCGGCTATCCGAGTTCCAGGAACTCTTCCTCACCCGCATCGGACTACCCCACGGCCGGGTGTGGGTCGCCGACGACGGTGACGCGGTCGCGGTCTGGACCACGCCTGCCACCGATGCCGGCCCGGTATTCACCGAACTCGCACCCCGCTTCACCGAACTGGCCGGTAACCGTGCCGAGGCGCAGGCAACAGCCGAGGCTGCACTGCATCCACACCGCCCGGCCGACCCCGTCTGGTTCCTCGGCACCGTGGGGGTCGAGCCCGCCCGCCGCGGCAGCGGACTGGGCCGCGCCGTGATCGAGCCCGGCCTGGCCGCCGCCGAACGCGAAGGTGTCGGGGCGTTCCTCGAGACGTCGACCGCGGAGAACGTGCGCTTCTACGAGCACCTCGGTTTCCACGTGACCGCAGAAGTGGATATCCCCGACGGCGGCCCCCTGACCTGGTGCATGCTCCGGCAGCCGTAGCGGTTCCGGTCCACCGGACCCGCGTACCACACGATGGGGCGCCGAGCGGACCCGCTGCCCCTTGGTTGCTGCGGGATCAGCCAGAATTCGGGGCGCCGGAGTATCGCCACGAACGGTTCGACCATGTCGAGTCGCTCTCCGGAGGGACCGGGCGGGCCGCCCGAGCCGCTCCGGTTCTACGCGGCCCGGCCGGGCACGTGCCCATGGGGGCGAGTGATACGTCCGGACGGGCCGCGAGCCCGCGCCCCGTGTTTCGGCCTGCCCAGCCGGCTACCTACGGCCCGAGGGCACCTCGCTGGTCACCGTCGCGATCGCTCGCGTCGAGCCGGCGCGCGCACGGCCGGCGCGCAATATGTCGGGAGAGGAGCCGACACGGCGGACAGGTCGTGCTGGAGCCGGTTCGACTGCCGGCTCCGCGCCGTGTCGTGGAGCCGGATCGTCACCACAACACGGCGCCGGTCACCAGTCCGGGACGGGGGCTCAGGCGTCGTCGAGCAGTTCGGCCGTGACCGCCGATTCGGTATCCGGCACGCCGAGTTCCTTGGCACGCCGGTCGGCCATCGACAGCAACCGCCGGATCCGTCCGGCCACGGCGTCCTTGGTCATCGGCGGGTCGGCGAGCTGGCCGAGTTCCTCCAGGGAGGCCTGCCGGTGTTCGACGCGCAGCTTTCCCGCCGCCGCCAGATGGTCCGGGACGTCGTCGCCGAGCAGTTCCAGCGCACGTTCGACCCGGGCTGCCGCCGCGACCGCGGCACGTGCCGATCGCCGCAGGTTGGCGTCGTCGAAGTTGGCGAGCCGGTTGGCGGTGGCGCGGACCTCACGCCGCATCCGGCGTTCCTCCCAGGTGAGCCGGGTGTCCTGCGCGCCCATCCGGGTGAGCAGCGCGCCGATCGCCTCACCGTCGCGGACCACGACCCGGTCGGTGCCGCGCACTTCCCGCGCCTTCGCCGAGATACCGAGCCGCCGCGCGGCGCCCACCAGCGCCAACGCCGCCTCCGGGCCCGGGCAGCTCACCTCGAGTGCCGAGGAGCGGCCGGGTTCGGTGAGCGATCCGTGGGCCAGGAAGGCGCCGCGCCACGCGGCCTCGGCATCGGCGACACTGCCGCCGACGACCTGGGCGGGTAGTCCGCGCACGGGCCGGCCGCGCACGTCCAGCAGTCCGGTCTGGCGCGCGAGGGCTTCGCCCTCCTTCGCGACCCGGACCACGTACCGGGAGGATTTGCGCAGGCCACCGGCACTGAGCACATGCACATCCGACCCGTATCCGTAGAGTTCGAAGATCTCCCGCCGTAGCCGCCGCGCGATGGACCCCATATCGACTTCGGCTTCGACGATCACCCGCCCGCCGACGATATGCAGACCGCCGGCGAAACGCAGCAGGGCGGACAGTTCGGCTTTACGCGCACTCACCTGTGTTACGGCGAGCCGGCTCAGCTCGTCTTTCACTTCGGCTGTCATCGCCACGAGACGTGCTCCTTTCCACCCAACCCGGACCGCACATCCTGACCCATGTGCCGTCCCTCGACTCGAAGCCCCGGCAACGCCGGCCGGGGCTCGTGGATCAGTTGATCCAGTGCGGCGGCGAGCTTTCCGGCGTCGTGCCGGGCCGTTCCCGCGTCGGCGACATCGGAAAAGACTACTCGTGCCCGCAGTTGCCCGGCCGCTCTGGCCACATGTTCGCGCTCGCGTCCCTCCGGTACGCACCCGGAATCGACCAGAACCTCGTCGACCGCGAAATCCGGTGCGTGCTGGGACAATACATGCAGATGACGTTCGGCGGAGAAACCCGCCGTCTCACCGGGCTGTGCGACCAGGTTCAGAATCAGCACCTTACGCGCCCGGGTATGGACCAGCGCATCGCGCAGGCCGGGCACCAGCAGATGCGGGATGACACTGGTGAACCACGATCCGGGTCCCAGGACCACCGCATCCGCTCGTTCGATGGCGGCGGTGGCCTCGGCGCAGGCGGGCGGGTCGGCGGGCAGCAACCGCACCCGGCGCACCTTGCCGGGGGTGGTGGCCACCGCCACCTGACCGCGGATACAGCGGCTCACCCGCGGGTCGGTTTCCAAGCCCGAGACATCGGCCTCGATATCGAGCGGGAGGGTCGACATGGGCAGTACCCGGCCACTGATACCGAGCAGCTCACCGACCTTGTCGAGGGCGGCCACCGGATCACCCAGCACCTCGGTGAGACCGGCCAGCAGCAGATTCCCGACCGAATGCCCGGCCAGTGCGCCGGTACCGCCGAAGCGGTGCTGCACGGTCCGGGTGAGGACGCCGTCGGCGTCGGCCGCCAGCGCCGCCAGGGCCATCCGCAGGTCGCCGGGCGGCGGAACGCCCAGTTCGCGGCGCAGCCGGCCGGACGAACCGCCGTCGTCGGCGACGGTGACCACCGCGCTGATCCGCCGGGTGAGCCGGCGCACCGCCGACAGGGTGGCGTAGAGACCGTGTCCGCCGCCGAGGGCGACGACCTCGGGACCGTGGCCGGTGACGGGACTGCCCGGGGCACTCATTCGCGCCCCAGATCCCGGTGCAGCACCCGCACCGCATCGACCGGGCCGTCCGCATCGTCGTCGATGCTGCGGCCGGCCAGCTGCCCCAGGGCCTCGGCGATCGCGACACTGCGATGTCTGCCGCCGGTACAGCCCACTGCGACGGTCATGTATCGCTTCCCCTCTTGGCGGTAACCCTGGGTGGTCAGCTCGATCAGATGCTCGCAGGTCCGCAGATAGTCCTCGGCGCCCGGACGCGACAGCACATAGTCACTGACCACCGCTTCCTGACCGGTGTGCTGCCGAAGTTCTGGTACCCAGTGTGGGTTGGGCAGGAAACGCACATCCAGCACCATGTCCGCGTCCAGCGGGACACCGTACTTGAATCCGAACGATTGCACGGTCAGCTGCAGTGCGGCGGGCGTGCCGCCGCCGTAGACCTCCTCCAGTTTCCGGTGCAATTGGTGGATCGACAGCTCCGTGGTGTCGATGACCACATCGGCGGCGGCCTTCACCCCGGCGAGCCGGACCCGTTCGGCGGCGATCCCGGCCGACAGGGTCCCGTCGGCGCTGTCGTTCTGCAGCGGGTGGCGGCGCCGGGCGAACCCGAACCGCCGGATCAGCACATCGTCGGAGGCTTCCAGGAACAGAATCCGGGTGGGCACGCCGCGGGCACGCAACTGTTCGGTGACCGCGGGGAGATCGCCGGTGAAGAAGCGGCTCCGCACATCCATCACGATCGCCAGCCGGCGGATGGGCGGATCCGCCGAGGCGCCGAGTTCGACCATCCGCCCGATGAGTTCCGGCGGCAGGTTGTCGGTGACATACCAGCCGAGATCCTCCAGAACTCGCGCGGCGGTCCCCCGCCCGGCACCGGACAGCCCGGTCACCATCACGACCTCGACCGGGGTCCCCGAACCCGGTCCCCCACCCGGCACCACTTTCGTACTGCTGTTCGATTCGACGCGAGTCATGTACCACCCGGATCTGTGTTCGGGAATGCGTTTCGGTCACCCTGCTGTAGCGCATGCGCCCGGTCCCTGTCCCGGAGCGCAGCAACACCGCCGCGGGGCGCAGGAACAAACGTACGTGACCCGCGCCGGTCACCGCGCTGTTGCGCCGTGCGCCGCGCCGGAGGCTATCGGTCGTGCAGGGCGGCCAGCACCGCCTCCGCGGTGGCCCGGCCGATACCGGGCACCTCGATGATCTCCTCCACGGTTGCTTCCTTCAGCCGGGCCACCGACCCGAAATGCGTGACCAGCGCAGTACGACGGGCCGCACCGAGCCCGCGCACCGAATCCAGCGCGGAGGCCGTCATCCGCCGGGATCGTTTACTGCGATGGAAGGCGATCGCGAAGCGGTGGGCTTCATCACGTACGCGTTGCAGCAGGTAGAGCGCCTCACTGGTGCGCGGCAGGATCACCGGGTCGGGTTCGCCCGGCACCCAGACCTCTTCCAGCCGTTTCGCCAGCCCCACCACCGCGACATCGGTGATCCCGAGTTCGTCGAGTACCTCGGCCGCGGCCGCTACCTGCGGTGCACCACCGTCGACGACGTACAGATTCGGCGGATAGGCGAACTTACGGGGGCGGCCGGTCTTCGGATCGATTCCGGGCCGGGTGGTGATCTCCTCCTCCGCGAGGTCTTCGGCTCCGGGGGCGGTCTCGAACTGTGGCACCTCGGCCGTCCCGGCGAGATCGGCCTGTTCCGTGGCATCGCGTTCCCGGCGCAACCGCAGGAACCGGCGCCGGGTGACCTCGGCGATACTGGCGACATCATCGGAGCGGCCCCCGCCGGCCGCCTCCCGGATCGCATAGTGCCGGTAATCGGATTTCTTGGGCAGTCCGTCCTCGAACACCACCAGCGAGGCCACCACATCGGTGCCCTGGACATGACTGATATCGACACATTCGATCCGCAGCGGCGCGGTATCGAGGTCGAGGGCGTCCTGGATATCCTGCAGCGCCACCGAGCGCGAGGTGAGATCGCCGGCCCGGCGGAGTTTGTGCTGTGCGAGCGCCTCGGTGGCATTGCGGGCGACGGTATCGGCGAGAGCCTTCTTGTCACCGCGCTGCGGTACCCGTACCTGTACGGCGCTGCCCCGCAGTTGCGACAGCCAGCGCTGGACCTCGTCGACATCGGCGGGGAGCTCCGGTACCAGGACCTCCCGCGGGACGACCGCCGCCGTGTGGTCTCCGGCAGTCTGCGCGGCGACCGCGGCCTGCTCACCGTAGAACTGGGTGAGGAACTGTTCCACCAGCGCGGCCAGCTCTCCCCCCTGGTCCGGGGTGTCGGCCGCGTCGCCGGATTTGTCCACCACCCAGCCGCGCTGGCCGCGCACCCGGCCGGCGCGCACATGGAAGACCTGCACCGCGACCTCCAGATCGTCGCCGGCGAAAGAGATCACATCGGCATCGGTACCGTCACCGAGTACTACGGCCTGTTTTTCCAGCGCCCGGCGCAAGGCCTGCACATCGTCGCGGAGCCGGGCCGCGGTTTCGAAATCGAGGTCCTCGGATGCGGCGCGCATCCGGCGTTCCAATTCCTTGACCATCCGGTCGGTACGACCGGCCAGGAAATCGCAGAAATCCTCGACGATACGCCGGTGCTCGTCCGCCGAAACCCGGTCCACACACGGCGCCGAACATTTGTCGATATAACCGAGCAGACAGGGCCGGCCGATCTGCCCGTGCCGTTTGAACACCCCGGCCGAGCAGGTACGGGCCGGAAAAACCCGGAGCAGCAGATCGAGGGTTTCCCGGATCGCCCACGCATGGGCATAGGGCCCGAAATAGCGGACCCCTTTCTTCCGTGCACCGCGATAAACGAAAAGTCGCGGATATTCCTCGTTCAGGGTGACGGCCAGCACCGGATAGGATTTGTCGTCGCGGTAGCGGACATTGAATCGCGGATCGAATTCCTTGATCCAGTTGTATTCCAGCTGCAGCGCTTCCACCTCGGTGGAAACCACCGTCCATTCCACGCTCGCGGCGGTGGTGACCATCTGCCGCGTCCGCGGATGTAATGCCGCCACATCGGCGAAATACGAGTTGAGCCGATTACGCAGACTTTTCGCCTTGCCGACGTAGATGACCTGCCCGTAGGAGTCACGGAACTTGTAGACACCGGGTTCGAGCGGAATACTGCCCGGCTGCGGCCGGTACGTCGCGGGATCTGCCACGGGTCCAAGGTTAGTAGCGACCTCGGACAGACTTCCCCCCGGTCGGATCGCCGCAGGGTTCCCGGCCGGGGATCGCCATCATGGGCCCGTCGCACCGGCGGGCGAGAGTCCGGAGGTTCGGTAGCGCGCCCGCCGCGACGACAGGTCACAGCGTTCGGAGAATCGGTGCGCGGTGGCGCGATCCGCTCGGCGGTTCGGCCGCCGAGAGTCGTACCGGACGGCTACAGTTCGGAATATGCGCCCGGTACAACGGATTCGGTACGCACTGACCATTACGGGCCTGCTCGTGGCCGCATCCCTCAGCGGATGTTCCGGCGAGACCGATACCGCGGGACCGTGTGCGCCGGTGCCCAACGGCACCGCCGTCACCGCCGCCCCCGGCACCGGCTCGGCGGCACCGGCCACCCGCGATCTCGCGACCGACCCGGAGATCGCCTCCGGCTACCGGTCCGATATGACCGCCGTACGCACCACGGGATATGCCGTATCCACCGCCAACTCGCACGCGACCCGCGCCGCCTGCGAGGTCCTGCGCGCCGGCGGTACCGCGGCGGATGCGCTGATCACCGCACAGACCGTGCTCGGGATCACCGAACCACAGGCTTCCGGACTCGGCGGCGGCGCCTTCCTGCTGTACTACAACGCGGAGAACGCGACCGTCGAGGCCTACGACGGGCGGGAGACCGCGCCGGCGGCGGCAACGGAGAACTATCTGCGCTGGATCAGCGATACCGACCGCACCGAACCGCGGCCGGATACCCGCGCCAGCGGGCGCTCCATCGGGGTCCCGGGGGTCGTGCGCATGCTCGGGATGGTGCATGCCGAGCACGGGCACACCGCCTGGCGCGAACTGTTCGACCCCGCCGTCGCCCTCGCCGATCAGGGATTCGAGATCAGTCCGCGGCTGGCCGGGCAGATCGCCGAATCCGCGCCCGAGCTGGCCCGCGATCAGGCGGCCGCCGAATACTTCCTCGAACCGGACGGCTCCCCCAAACCCGCCGGGACGGTACTCACCAATCCGGCGCTGTCGAAAACCTTGGGCACACTGGCCACCGAGGGCGCTGATGCCTTCTACACCGGGCCCATCGCGCAGGACATCGTTGCCGCCACCGCGGCGACCACCGGCGGCCGCACTCCCGGCGCCTTGACGGCCGCGGATCTGGCCGGCTATCGGGCGGTGAAGCGCACACCGCTGTGCACGGGGTACCGGGAACACGAGATCTGCGGAATGCCGGGTCCGTCCTCCGGCGGCACTACCGTCGCGGCCACCCTCGGCATACTGGAGAACTTCGATATCCCAGCCCTGCCGCCCGAACGGATCGACCGCAACGGCGGAGTCCCGCACGCCGAGGCCGTCCATCTGATCGCGGAGGCCGAGCGGCTTGCCTACGCCGACCGCGACAAATACATCGCCGACCCGGATTATGTTCCACCGCCCGGCGGTTCCCCGCAGACCCTGGTCGACCCGGAATATCTGCGAGAGCGGGCCGGGCTCATCGATCCGGGTCGCAGCATGGGCACCGCCCGGCCCGGCGACTTCGGCCCCACCACGCTGGGAGCCGGGCCCCAGACCCCCGAGCACGGCACCAGCCATATCTCGGTGGTCGATTCCTACGGCAATGCCGCGGCCATGACCACCACCGTGGAATCGGCGTTCGGCTCGTTCCACATGGTCGACGGATTCCTGCTGAACAACCAGCTCACCGATTTCTCGGCCGATCCGGTCGATACCGCCGGCGTTCCCGTGGCGAATCGGGTCGAACCGGGTAAACGCCCACGCAGCTCCATGAGCCCGACTCTGGTCTTCGAACCCGGCCCCGGACCCGGGCCCGGCACGCTCACCCATGTGGTCGGCTCACCCGGGGGTTCGGTGATCATCCAGTTCGTGGTGAAAACCCTGGTGGGCATGCTGGACTGGGGCCTGGATCCGCAACAGGCGGTCTCCGCCGTATCGTTCGGTGCCGCGAACACCCCGCTCACCGGGGTGGGCGGGGAGCATCCCGCGATCGATACACGCGATGACGGCTCCCACGACCCGCTCGTCACAGCCTTGCGCGAGCGTGGGCACCAGGTTTCGGTGGCGCCGCAGACGAGCGGGCTCAGCGTCCTGAGCCGCGACGGTGAGAACCATTGGATCGGCGGAGCCGACCCGCGGCGCGAAGGCGAAGTGCTGGGCGATACTCGCTGATTCGGTGAACCTTATGCCGGGCCGGAGCTGAGCTTGGAGGTCTTTCCGGGGCTCCCACTGTGAGTTGCCTCGCCGAATCAGGCGGAAAGGTTGCCGGCCGGTAGCGGATGTGCGATTTTGGGTTCATAGCCCCGATGAGGTGGGCTTCCGGACGAGAGGGTCGTACCCGGCGTGCGACAAGACGACCCGCGGAGGTCGTCATGGCATCGGCATGGATCGTTCTCGTCGTATCCGGTGTGCTGGAAGCGGTGTGGGCCACCGCTCTCGGCAAAACCGAAGGCTTCTCCAAATGGCCGCCCACCCTGCTGTTCGTCGTCGCACTCGTTGCCAGCATGGGCGGGCTCGCCTACGCAATGCGCGATCTTCCGGTGGGCACTGCCTACTCGGTGTGGGTGGGTATCGGAGCGGTACTCACCGTCATCTATGCGATGGCCACTGGCGAAGAACCGGTCACGATCGGGAAGTTGCTCTTCCTGACGATGATCATTTCCGGAGTGGTCGGGCTGAAGCTCGCCCACTGAGCAACACAAAATCGTTTTGACGTCCGCACAGTCCGGCCCAAGATGGCTGCTATAGACGCACCGATTGTGACGTTGCGGAAGATGACCGAGGCGGAGTACGAGCAGGCAACGCGGCATCGCGAAGCCGAAGGAGCCCGTGCACTCGCCGAATTCATGCCCGAAGCGGAGGCGTGGAAGCGGTCGCGACAGGGTACGGCGCACTTCCTTCCCGACGGGCCCGATACCGCAGGCCATCACCTCGTCGTCACCGAGAACGAGTCCGGCGAGGTTGTCGGCAATGCATGGATCGGGCCCGACCCGCAGGATACGACCGGCACAGCCGAATCTGCGTGGCTGTATGACATCAACGTGTTCGAACGCTTCCGCCGCAGGGGCTACGGGTCTGCGATGCCGGCCGTGGCAGAGGATCTGGTTGCCGCCGAGCACCGGACCAGGCTGGGGTTGAATGTGGTGGGCGACAATGCGGCAGCGATCGCGCTGTACCGCCGGAACGGGTACCGCGTTTCATCGATGCATATGGACAAGCAGTTTCCTTCTCGGTGACGCCCGGCGGCGCCGAGGACCGCGGCCGGCCGGGATCGGGTTCCCACGGCGGAGCAACCCGCATCGTCGCGCCGGCCCACTACTCGACCGGCCCTGCGCGTCGACCGCCGTGGGTCAGGCGGCGTCGGTGTACTTCGCGCCGAGCTCGCGGAGGCGGTCCAGGGCGGCGGCGGCGCGCTCACCGTCGTTGGAGCGGATGGCCAGCATGGGAACGTAGTCGTCGTTCACCAGCTCCAGCCGGGCCCACGCCTTCCGGTCGGGGAAGGACACGCCACGAACGTGTTTCCATTCGAATTCATTGTCGCCCAACACATTACGTACCACGACACCGCGTTCACCGGCACGTACCCGTGGCCTGGTGAGAAGTAGTACGGCGATGGCGCCGAAGATGCCGATACACGCCATCGCGAATTGATCGACCACCCGGAAGTTCACCCCGGTGTAGTCCACCCGGAGGAACACCCCGAGCAGTACGAAGGCCACCACCAGACAGATGGCCACGATGAACGCGGTCCGGCGCGCTTTACGCGGGCGCACGTCGAACTCCCACTCGGACGGCTGATCCGCGGCCGGGCTCACACCCCGCCGCAGGATACGCACTACCGGCATCGTTCAGCCCGCCGCGCGCAGCCCGCGCAGGGTCAGGGCGGCATCCAGCGCGGCCGCGGCCGCCTGCTCGCCTTTGTTCTCCACCGAGTCGGGCAACCCGGCCCGGTCCAGCGCCTGCTGTTCGTTGTTCGTGGTGAGGACACCGTTGGCGACCGGGGTGCTCTCGTCCAGCGAGACCCGGGTCAGCCCGGCGGTCACCGCATCGCAGACATACTCGAAATGCGGGGTATCGCCGCGGATCACCACACCGAGCGCGACCACTGCGTCATGAGTGCGGGCCAGCTCCTGCGCCAGTACCGGCAATTCCATCGCCCCGGCGCACCGGGCGACGGTGGTGTGCCGGATGCCCGCGTCCGCGGCCACCCGCTCGGCGTTGGCCACGAGGGTGTCGCAGATCTCGGTATGCCAGCGCGAGGCGACAATGGCCAGGCGCAAGCCCTGCGCGTCGGCGAGCGCGAACTCCGGTACGCCGGTGCCGCTCATCGGTTTCCGCCTTTCGATCCGGCTACGGTCACTGTGCTGTCTCCCCGAGGTCCAGATCGTCCAGACCCACCAGGTCGTGACCCATCCGGTCACGTTTGGTGCGCAGATAGCGCAGGTTCTCGGCATTGGCCCGCACCGGCATCGGTACGCGTTCGGTGATCCGCAGGCCGTAACCGTCGAGCCCGACCCGTTTCGCCGGGTTGTTCGTGAGCAACCGCATCGACCGCAGGCCCAGATCGACCAGGATCTGCGCGCCGGTGCCGTAATCGCGGGCATCGGCCGGCAGCCCGAGTTCGATATTGGCGTCGACGGTATCGTGCCCGGAATCCTGCAGCTGATAGGCCTGCAGTTTATGCATCAGGCCGATTCCCCGGCCCTCGTGCCCGCGCATGTACAGCACCACACCGCGCCCCTCGGCGGCCACCATTTCCATGGCCGCGTCCAGTTGCGGGCCGCAATCGCAGCGCAGCGAACCGAACACATCACCGGTGAGGCATTCCGAATGCACCCGGACCAGGACGTCCTCGCCGTCACCGATATCGCCGCGGACCAGTGCCACGTGCTCGACATCGTCGTAGATACTCTGGTACCCGACCGCGGTGAACTCGCCGTGCACGGTCGGGATCCGCGCCTGCGCCACCCGCACCACATGCTTTTCGTGCTTACGGCGCCAGGAGATCATCTCCGCGATGGAGATCAACGCCAGTTCGTGTTCGTCGGCGAAAACGCGCAGCTCATCGGTGCGGGCCATATGCCCGTCTTCCTTCTGGCTGACGATCTCGCAGATCACGCCCGCGGGCCGTAGGCCCGCCATCCGGGCCAGATCCACCGCGGCCTCGGTGTGGCCGGGACGCCGCAGCACCCCGCCGTCCTTGGCGCGCAGCGGCACCACATGCCCCGGCCGGGTGAAATCGTTGGGTTTGGCATCGCCGTCGGCGAGCAACCGGATGGTGGTGGCGCGATCGGCGCCGGAGATACCGGTCGTCACGCCTTCCTTGGCATCGACGGAGACGGTGTAGGCGGTCCCGTGCTTGTCCTGGTTCACCGCGTACATGGGCGGCAGGCCGAGACGGTCGCAATCGTCACCGGTGAGCGGTACGCAGATATACCCCGAGGTGTACCGGATCATGAACGCCACGAGCTCCGGGGTGGCTTTCTCGGCGGCGAAGATGAGGTCGCCCTCGTTCTCCCGGTCCTCGTCGTCGACCACGACGACCGGTTTACCGGCCGCGATATCGGCGACGGCGCGCTCGATGCTGTCGAACCTGGTCACGTCTGCAATGCTCCATCTCGATTGGTCGCTGATCACACTACTGGGTCCGTCCGGCCCGTCCGGGCGCGGCCGGAAGTATCAACCGCGCTGATGGAGGCGCTCGACGTACTTCGCGATCACATCGACTTCCAGGTTCACCACGGTCCCGGCAGCGGCGGAGCCGAGATCGGTCAGGCTCAGTGTGGTCGGGATGAGGGAGACCTCGAACCAGTCGCGGGCGCCGTCGGCGGCCGGTGTTCCGGCGCGGCCGAGCCCGGATACGGTGAGCGAAATACCGTTCACCGTGATGGACCCCTTCTCCACCACATATTTGGCGATCGGGTCGGGCAGCGAGATCCGGACGACCTCCCAGTTCTCGCCGGGCGTGCGGGTCAGGACGGTACCGGTGCCGTCGACATGGCCCTGCACGATATGGCCGCCGAGACGGCTGTTCACGGCGGCGGCCCGCTCGAGATTGACCTGCGCACCGGGGACGAGACCGCCGATACTCGACCGGCGCAGCGTTTCGCCCATCACATCGACGGTGAACACATCGTCGATGACATCGACCACGGTGAGGCACACTCCGTTGACCGCAATGGAATCGCCGTGCCCGGCATCGGAGGTGACCAGTTTGCCGCGGATGGTCAGCCGGGCCGCATCGGTCAACTGTTCGCAGGCGACGATCTCACCCAGCTCCTCGACAATGCCTGTGAACATGCCTTCTCCCGTTCGCATCGGTGTTCCGCCTACGGAACGGCGCCAGCGGTACCGAATATTCCCAGTTCGCCGTCCACGACCAGACTAGTTGGCGCCCGCGCCCGCGAACCATGGCCGCCCACTCGCCGGAACGCCGTTGGTCCGATCACATACCGGTGCGGCACGGCCGAGCGGACCTCCTCGGCCCCGGCCGGAAATTTTTCGGTTGAATGACCGTCATCACAGTTTCCACACAAGGACAGGTAAACCCTCCAACGAGCGACTATATGGTCCGGACCGGTTCCCGGCGATTCATCTTTTCCCGGCCGAGACCGCATCGAAACCGGAAATGTTCCTCGATTTGCGCGCTCACACCGGCCGACGCAATATGGTGAGGTGATCGGTCCACCGCCCTCGACCACCCCGCGGCGCGGCCGGGCACGATATTCACCGATGACGGCCACCGCCGCGGAAGACCGTGCGCCACAAGCCTTCACGAACAACCGGATCGAATCACCACAACGCGGCCGGAACCTACGGCCGCGGATCGGCGATCCGGCACCCCTCACCCCAGCGACAGTGTTGTCCGGCTACCGGATCCCGCGGTGACAGCACCGGGCGGATCCGCGCGGACCACCGAGACCGCACCCGATCAGGCACGTCCACCACTCGAGGAAGCCCGAGCGTCATGACCACATTCACCGAGTCCGCCCTCGACCAGCATTGCCGGCGATACCGGGAGCGGGATCTGCTGCCGGCCGTGGTCGATCCGGTATCGCAACGCATCCTGCTGCATATCGGCGCCGCCTACGGAGCGGTGACCATGCCCACCGAACTCGGCGAACCGGTACTGCAGCGGCTCCGGGCCGCCGGATCGGCCGGGCCGGTTTTCGCACATCCCAGGGCCGGGCGCTGGACGTTCCTCACCGGCCCCACTCGACACAACGAATTCCCGGCCGCTGCCGCGGCCGAACTGTTCCGCCGTTACACCACGGTTGCCGGCACCGGTAGCCAGATCGTGCTGCCCTCCGCCGAGGACGAAGCCAGCGGTTACCGACTATGGGTGGCCGGGCCGGATACCTACGGCACCCGGCCCCCGCAGCAAGCGGTGATCGACGCGGTCTGCGCGAGCGCTCACCACACTTCCTGAGTGCGCGACCGGCCCCGGGGAGTCGCTCTATGCGCGCGAGTCGCAGATACGCACCCCGGCGGCCGGACCACTGCCGGCGGTCGGACATCGTTGACGAGCCGCCCGGCCACGGCGGTCACCGAATCGCAGGCGCAGTCGAGTGGGTCGTTACCGCGGAATACCCCCGCGCGGACGCGACCGGGGTTCAGTGTGCGGCGTGATGCGCTGACCTGGCCGCGGCCGCCTGACCGCGCAGTTTCTCCACGGTCGCGCCCGGGTCGGCAGTGTTGTACACGGCCGATCCCGCAACGAAACAGTCGATCCCGGCCGCGGCGGCCTGTTCGATGGTGTCGGCGTTGATCCCGCCGTCGATCTCCACCACCAGCCGCAACTCCCCCGCGTCGACCAGCCGCCGCACGGTCTTCGCCTTGTCCAGTACGGCGGAAATGAACGACTGGCCGCCGAACCCCGGCTCGACACTCATCACCAGCAGGGTGTCGAAATCGCGGAGAATCTCCAGGTACGGCTCGATCGGCGTATTCGGTTTCACCGACAGTCCGGCTTTCGCCCCGGCCGCCCGGATATCCCGGGCCACCGCCACCGGATCGTCGGTCGCCTCGGCGTGGAAGGTCACGTTGTAGGCGCCGGCCTCCGCGTAGGGCGGCGCCCATCGCGCCGGATCCTCGATCATCAGATGGCAGTCCAGCGGAATATCGGTGGCCTTCAGCAAGCTCTGCACCACCGGCAGACCCAGTGTCAGGTTCGGCACGAAATGCGCGTCCATCACATCGACGTGTAGCCAGTCGGCACTCGCCACCGCCTCGGCCTCATCGGCCAGCCGCGCGAAATCCGCGGACAGGATGGACGGGGCGATCATCGGGGCCGCCGGACGGGTGAAGGTGGGCTCGGACGCAGTCACGCGGCGCAGTCTAGTGCGGTCCGGCGCCGCCGCCGAATGCGCCCGACCGCGCCGACGTGCCGGGTCGGGCTGCGGGGATTCGCCGGTGCAAGGGGCGCGAAACCCCGGGCGCGCCGATACGCCGCAAACCCAGTAACCTGCCAGAGTGATCAATACTTCGGCGGAAGAGGGGATTCACGGCTCCCCGGTGGAGATTCGAGTGGCGGCATCGGTGACGCAGCTGCCGATCGTGCGCGGTCTCGCCGAAACTCTGGTCCTGCTCAGCGATTTCACCTTGGACGAGGTCGCCGATATCCGGCTCGCGGTGGACGAGGCCTGTTCGACGCTGATCGGCCTGGCGGCACCCGATACCAGCCTGCTGTGCGTGTTCACCATCGGCGAGACCGATCTGCGAGTGCGCGTCGCCGGGGTCGCAGGCCGGGAGGGGCTGCCCGATTCGCGCAGTTTCGGCTGGCATGTGCTGCGTACCCTGACCGATGCGGTGGACGCCCGGCAAGAGCCCTTCGACCAGCAGGTTTCCGGATTTCCGACAGCGGTCGAGTTCCGTCGGGTCCGGGGGAAAGCGTGACCGAACAGGACAAGCCGCTCGACCCTCCTACCGGCACGCCCGATACTCATGGTCCGGAACCCGATTCCGGCCCGGGCCCCGATACCGCGGCGGCCGCGGAGGCCCGATCGGCTGCGGAAGCCGCCTCGGCCCCGGACGCCGATTCCGAGACCGAGGCGGAGCTGGCGGATTCGGGTAAGGCCGGCGGGTACGACGATGTCGCGGGCCTGTTCACGCAGTTGGCGGCCGCGGAACCGGAATCGGCGCAGCATGCCACGCTGCGTAACGAGCTGATCGGCCGCTGTATCCCGCTGGCCGACCATATCGCCCGCAAGTTCAGTGGCCGCGGGGAGCCGTTCGACGATCTGACCCAGGTGGCCCGAGTGGGACTGGTGCACGCGGTAGATCGTTTCGATGTGTCGCGCGGTTCGAATTTCCTGTCGTTCGCGGTGCCGACGATCATGGGCGAGGTACGCCGGTATTTCCGGGACAACACCTGGGCGATGCGGGTGCCGCGCCGGGTGAAAGAAACTCATCTGCGTATCGGTGCGGCGGTGGATGCCCTCTCGCAATCGCTGGGCCGGTCGCCGACGGCCAAGGAGATCGCGGCCGAGCTCGATGTGGATCCCGACGAAGTAACGCAGGCCGTGATCGCCGGCAACGCCTACCAGCCGACATCGATCGATGCGGCGTCGGTCGGCCGCGATACCGATGCCTCGCTGCTGGACACGCTCGGCGAGGAGGAGGCGCAGTTCGACCGGGTCGAGGAGTATGTGGCGATCCGGCCGCTACTGGCGGGCCTCCCGGAGCGGGAGCGCCGGATCCTGACCATGCGGTTCTTCGAATCGATGACCCAGACGCAGATCGCCCAGCAGATGGGGATATCGCAGATGCACGTATCGCGTATTCTCACGAAAACCCTGGCGCGGCTGCGGGAACAGTCGTCGCGGGAGTAAGTGCGCCGGTTCGTTTCCGGTAACTGTTGTGTCTGGTTCGCGGATCGGTCTACCCTCATCTGTGAGAGATCGAGTGGGTAATTATCTCAACGAACCATTCACAAGGTGAGGCCATGACCACAGAAACCGTCGCCCGGCAGTGCACCCTGTGTGAGGCCCACTGCGGCATCCTGGTAACCGTCGAGGATTCGGCCGTCACCAGGATCGAAGGAAACCCCGAGGACGTGCTGTCCAAGGGGTACATCTGTCCCAAGGCGACGGCGATGGCCGGCCTCCACGACGATCCGGATCGGTTACGCACTCCGATGCGGCGGGTGGGAGACCGGTTCGAGGCGATCGGCTGGGACGAGGCGTTCCGGGAGGTCGGCGCCCGGCTGCGGCAGGTACGGCGCGACCACGGCCCCCACGCGGTCGGTATGTACCTCGGTAATCCTGCAGCACACAATTCGGCGATCATGTACGCCATGGCCTTACGGGTCGGCCTGATGACCCGCAACTTCTACACCGCTTCCTCCATCGATCAGTTCCCCCAGGAGTTCGTGGCCTGGCAGATGTACGGCTCGAATTTCCTGATGCCCATCGCCGATATCGACCGCACCGATCGGCTGGTGATCATCGGCGCCAATCCGGCGGTGTCCAACGGTTCGGTGACCACCATGCCGGGCGCCAAGAACCGGATCAAGGAAGTACGGGCCCGCGGCGGCAAGGTCGTGGTGATCGACCCACGGCGGACCGAAACCGCGCGGCTGGCCGACGAACATCTCGCCGTATTGCCGGGCGGCGACCCGTACCTGTTGCTGGCCGTCCTGCACGTACTGCTCACCGAGGACCTGTGCGACCGGACCGCCGTCCGCACGCAGTGCGCCGGATCGGATACGTTGCGGCAGCTGGTATCCGGGTTCTCCCCCGAGGAGGCCGCACCGTACGCAGGCGTCGACGCCGCGGCCATCCGGCGACTGGCCCGCGAACACGCCGAGGCGAAATCGGCGGTGATGTACGCCCGGATCGGGGTCTGCCAGACGCTCACCGGGACGATCACCCACTGGCTGGTCAACACCATCAACGCGGTCACCGGGAACCTCGACCGGCCCGGTGGCCAGATGTACGCCACCCCCGCGGTGGACCTGCTGCCGCTGGCGCGGCGGATGCCACCGTTCCACGGTGCCTGGACCGACCGCTCGGGCAAGTACAAATCGTTCCGCTTCGAACTGCCTGTGGCCGCCTTGGCTTCCGAAATCCTGGACGAGGGCCCGGAACAGATCCGCGCCATGATCACCTATGCCGGGAACCCGGTTCTGTCCACCCCGCAGCGCGGGCAGCTGGACAAGGCGCTGAGTTCCCTGGACTTCTACGTGGCCGTGGATATGTACATCACCGAAACCACCCGCCACGCCGATATCATCCTGCCGCCGGTATCGCCGCTGGAACGCGAGGATCTCGACATCCTGCTGACCATGTTCAGCGTGCACAACAACATTCGCTACAACGCGCGGGCGGTCGACGCCCCGGCGGACGGTCTCGAGGACTGGGAGATCATGGCCCGGCTGACCACCGAGATCCTGCCGCTGCCGGTCCGTTCGCTGACCGGCCGGGCCCTCAACGCGGTATTCGCCCGATTCAGCCCGGTGCGCGCGGCAGCCTTGGGTATCGCGGTCGGCCCACACGGTGTACTCCGCCGGGGCCGCCGCGGCGTCACCCTGACGAAAGTCCGCGCGGCCCGCGGCGGGATCGATCTGGGACCGCTGCGTCCCCGGCTGCCGTCCCTCATCGCCACCGCTGACCGGAAGGTGCAGCTCGCGCCGGCAAGCTTCGTCGCCGAAGCACGCCGGTTGCTCGCCGACGCCGGCTCCGCGCGCGGCCAGGGTTTCGACCTGCGTCTGATCGGCCGCCGCCATCTGCGGAGCAACAATTCGTGGCTGCACAATGTGCCGTCGATGGTGAAGGGCCGCGACCGCTGCACCGCGCTGATGCATCCCGACGATGCCGCCGCACGCGGCCTGGCCGACGGCGACCAGGCGACCGTGAGTTCGCCGATCGGTGCCATCGCGGTACCGGTGGAGATCAGCACCGATATCCGGCCCGGGACGGTAGCCATCCCGCACGGCTGGGGGCACCGCGAACCGGGCGTCGGCTGGACCGTGGCGGCCTCGCTGCCGGGCGCCAACGTCAACCTGCTGCACGATCCGGAGCAGGTGGACCGTATCTCGGGGACCGCCGCGGTGAACAGCACCTGGGTCAAGATCGAACCGGCCGGGACAGCGGCGGCCACCGCCGGCTGATACGCCGAGACGATATGCGTCCTCGTCCAGCTATCCGCCGGTTGCTTGATCTCTGGTTTTGCGTAACTTCGCGGGAGCGACGAGCCACCACGCGGCGTCGAGTAGTTCCCGCAATTGCCCGGTGTCGACCCGCTCCAGGTCGATGAGGATGTAGGGATATCCGTCGTAGTGCGGGGTGGTGTAGAAGGCCGGATCGCCGGAGGCCAGCAGGGCTTGTTTCTCCGTCATCTCGCAGCGCAGCGCAAGACCGCCCTCGGCCTCCGTGCGCAATCGAGCGAAACTCTTACCCGATACCTTCAGCGCCGGGGTCCGATAGGAGGTCGATTCCGCGACTTCCGGTAGTTCGGTGGCAAGTCCGACTACGTTCTCCCAGGTGAGGCTCATACCGTCGAGTCTGCCCGGGTCGGTGGCGGCAGGCTTGGAAATCCGTCGCCTGCCGCGCGAGCCCGGCTGCCGCGCTACTGCGGTTTGCGCAGGGCGGCCACGAACATGGCGTCGGTGCCGTGCCGGTGCGGCCACAACTGCACCGCCGGTCCGGCGCCGAGCCCGGTGACGCCGGGGAGCAGCTCGCGGGCGTCCAACTGTTCGGCCCCGGTACGACGCACCGTATCCGCCACCACCGCAACGGTTTCGGGTAGGTGCGGGGAGCAGGTCGAGTAGACCAGGACGCCGCCGGGTCGCAGCAGATCCCAGGCCGCGGTCACCAGTTCACGTTGTAGCGCCACCAGCTCCGCGACATCTCCCGGGGTGCGCCGCCAGCGGGCCTCCGGGCGGCGGCGCAGGGCGCCCAGTCCGGTGCACGGGGCGTCGACCAGGATCCGGTCGTAACCGGCGGGCAGACCGCTGTCGCGGCCGTCGGCGATATGTACCTCGACCGGCATGTCCCGGGTCGCCGAACGCACCATTTCGGCGCGATGCGCGGCCGGTTCCACCGCATCCACCCGGTAGCCGTCGATACCGGCGAGCGCACCCAGCAGTGCGGTTTTACCGCCCGGCCCCGCGCACAGATCGAGCCAGCGTCCGGTATCCGGGCCGTGCAGCGATGCGCGGGTGAGCGCGAGCGCCACCAGCTGACTGCCCTCGTCCTGTACCGCCGCCATTCCCTCGCGGACCGGTTCCAGCGAGCCCGGGTCGCCGCCCTCGAGATACACCGCGTACGGGGACCAGCGGCCTTCCTCACCGCCGGTGACGAGAGCGAGTTCCTCGGCGGTGATATCACCGGGACGGGCCACCAGATGCACCACCGGACGGGCGTCATCGGCGGCGAGCAGATCACGCAGTTCACCCGCATCAGGACCGAGTGCGTCGGCGAAGGCCTGGGCGATCCATTCCGGGTGCGCGTATTCGAAGGCCAACCGGCCGACCGGGTCCGGCGGGGCCAGCCGCGCCACCCAGTCGTCCGGTGAGCGTTCAGTGACCCTGCGCAGTACAGCGTTGACGAATCCGGCGCGGCTCGCACCGGATTCGGCACGAGCAAGTTCCACCGCGGTATGCACGGCGGCATGTGGTTCGACACGAGTGCGCAGCAATTGATAGGTGCCGAGGCGCAGGACATCCAGCAGCGGACCGTCGATATCCGTGATCTCCCGGCCGGCGCATTCGGCGATCACCGCATCGAGAACGCCGAGGCTGCGGCACGCGCCGTACCCCAGTTCGGTGGCCAGCGCGGCATCACGGCCCTGCACGGAGTATTCGCGCAGGAACGCCGGGAGCACCAGGTTGGCATAGGCATCCCGCTCCCGGACCGCGCGCAGGGTTTCCAGCGCGACGGTGCGCGCCGGATCCTTGACCCGTTTCGGCCGCGCCGTGGATTCTCCACGGCCGGGACGTGTCCGGTCGGTACCGGACCGCTTACCGGCACCGGACGTCCTGGATCCGCCACCCGAACGCCGGTGGTCGTCCTCGCGCCGTCGCGGCCCGTTCGTGCTGCGCCTGTCGCCGCCCTCGGCTGCCCGGGAGCTCCCGCGGCCCTCGGACCGCGCGGAAGTGTCACCACGCCGACCTGCCCCCGTATCCCGGCCTGCGCCCGTATCCCGGCGTTCGCTCGAATGCGGGCCACCCTCGCGACCACTGTTCGCGCGGCCCCGATCCGCTCGGCCCTCGCCGAATTCGTTGCGTTGCCGAGGATCCGACCGGCCGCCATGTGCCGGTGCGCCCCGACCGGCAGCGCGGCCGCCCGAATCCGGCCCGCGCCCTTGCTTTTCGCGACGGGCCGGCCCCTCGCCCCGGTAGTCCGACCGTTTCCCACCGAAACCCGATGACTTCCCGCCGGGTCCGGCGTCCCCCCGGTGGTCGCCCTTCGCGAAACCTCCGGGGCGATCACGGCCCGCTCGCTTTTCCGCCGGGGAATCGCCCCGGCGGCCGCCGCCTTCGGTGTTTCGACCGGTTCCGTTCCGGTGGGGACCACCGGGCTTCGTACCCTTCGCCCGCCTGTCGGTGTGTCCATCGCTCGGCGCCGCCGAGGAACCCGGGCGATCGCGACCGGTACCGGCGCGGTTCTGCGAGCGGGAATCGGGGGCATTACGGGGTCCCGGCCCGGTCGCGCCGCGGTCTGCGCCCGAATTGCGATCCATACTGCCGGCCCCGCCCTCCGTGGATTCGGGGTGGCGCCGGAAACCGCGTGGCCGCTCGGCGGAGCCGGTCATTCGACCACCGCGCCGGGCTCCAGGCGGGCGCCGCGCGCCCAGTCCAGCGCCGCCATCATGCGTTTGCCTTGCGGCTGCACCTGCTCCAGGCGTACCGCGGTGGTCGCGGTGCCGATGTAGACGCCGGTTTTACGTACATCGATCTGCCGTTCCGGCAGTGCCTCCTCGACCAGTTCCACGGGGCCCAATTTGAGCCGGTTACCGGCCACGGTCGTCCAGGCGCCGGGATGCGGTGTCACCGCCCGGATCGCGCGGCCGACCGCGAGGGCCGGTTGATCCCAGCGCACCTGCGCCGCCTCCACGGTGATCTTCGGTGCGTAGGACACGCCCTCGGTGGATTGCGGAATCGCCTGCAACGTCCCGTCTTCCACACCGTGCAGTGTCTGTTCGAGCAGGGCGGCCCCGCTGTCGGCCAGCCGGGCCAGCAGGTCCGCGGCAGTATCGGTGACGGCGATCCGTTCGGTCACCACACCGTAGACCGGCCCGGTGTCCAGGCCTGTTTCGATCCGGAACGTGGACGCCCCGGTGATCTCGTCGCCCGCCGCGATGGCCGCCTGTACCGGAGCCGCGCCGCGCCAGGCCGGAAGCAGCGAGAAATGCAGGTTGATCCAGCCGTGCCGCGGAATATCGAGGATTTCCGCGGGCAGGAGCGCGCCGTAGGCGACCACGGGGCAGCAATCCGGCGCGAGCTCCGTGAGGGCCTCGACGAATTCGGGTTCGGCAGGTTTGCGCGGTGTCAGGACCGGGATGCCGTATTCGTCGGCGAGCTGCCCGACCGGCGAGCGCTGCAATTTCCGCCCACGACCGGCGACAGCGTCCGGGCGGGTGATCACGGCGATCACCTCGTGCCGCGATTCGATCAGCCGGCGCAACGACGGGACGGCCGGTTCGGGAGTACCGGCGAAAACGATCCGCATCAGCGGTCCCGCTCGGCCAGCGCGCGACTGGGCCGGACGGTGATACCGGCCGTGAACCAGTCGGACTCACGGATGGTGCGCATGGCCTGCTTGCGGTCCGGTGGATCGAGGCGGTCGATGAAAAGTGTGCCGTCCAGATGATCGGTTTCGTGCTGGACACAGCGCGCCAGCAGTCCCTCGGCCTCGAACTCGACCGGTGCGCCGGTCATATCGACCCCGCTCGCGCGCACCCGCATGGCCCGGCGGGTGTCGTGATTGACTCCCGGTATCGACAGGCAGCCCTCCGGGCCGATCTGTTCCTCGTCGTCGAGGGCGGTCCAGACCGGGTTGATCAGGTGGCCCCGGGCATCCCGGGTGTCGTAGACGAAGACCCGCAGGCCGACTCCGATCTGCGGCGCGGCCATCCCCACCCCACCGTCGTCGTACATGGTGTCGGTCAGGTCGGTCACCAGCTGCCGCAGTTCGGGGCCGAATTCGGTGACCTCGGTCGCGCGGGCTCGCAGGATCGGATCGCCGAACAGGCGGACGGACTGGACGGTCAAGGTCGGCTCCCGGAGACATGAGACTGGGCAAGAAGAATCCATTCTAGGTCGCCCCGCGGACCCACCGACACATACGGGGTCTTCCCGCCCGGAAGCTACCGCGCGCAGCCGCCCGGCCACAGTGCCGAGTTCCGCTACCTGGGCAGCAACCCGCCATAAAGACGTTTCACCGACGACGCCTGATAAGGGCGCCCGCCGGTTATCGGACACGCTGTCAGATATTTCCCCCGATGATCACTTGGGGAATCCCGGTGCCGAGTGCGACCGGCACGCAGACCGGCTCCGGCGCATGGCCCGGGTCGAGAACCTCGAGCACCAGTTGCGCCACGAACGGGTCGTACACCATATGGAAGTGCCCGGTGAGATCCGCGGGGCAGCGATCCTGCACCACGATGTTCTCCACTCCGGGCCCGCGCAGTGCGATATTGCCGAACGGCTGGATCATCTCGTCGACCCGGCTGCCGATCGTCGCGTATCGGACGCCGGGGACGGTATCGCCGCCGGCGTTGAGGTCCAGCATGAACGGTGACCCTTGTGCCTGTTGAACGGCCGCCACCGAGATCGTCTTCTCCGCCACGGTCAGCGCGCCGGGTATCTGCTGCGCCACCGGCACCAGTCCGTACATGACACCGCCGTAGGTGGGGGATGCGAGACCGACCCAGGTGGCAACGGCGGGCGCGCCACCCAGCTTGTTGATGTAGTACCGGGTCATATTGGCGCCCTGGGAGAAGCCCACCAGGTCCACCTGGGGTGCCCGGGTGGCGGACCGGACCTGGTCCACGAAGTCGGCGAACTGATGGGCGCTGAGCACGATGTCCTCGGTGCCGAAGCTGATCGCGCCGGGTTTACCGCCGTAGTTGAGGGCGAAAACGCAGAACCCCTCGTCGACCAGGCGCGGGCCGATGGCCGACCAATCGGTGTACGCGCTCGCGTCGGTGCCGTGGGCCAGGATCACCGGACGCGGATGGGCCGCGTCCGGGACACAACCGAAATCGTTGACTCCCCGCGGTACGGCGGCGGGATGATCCTTCATGTACAGCACGGCGCCGAGATGATCGGCCTGCGGCGGCGCCCATTCGGTGGGGACCTCCGGGGGAAGGTATCCGGCAGGCTGGGCGGTGCTTGCGGCCGCGCCGAGCAACACCGACCCAGCCAGTGCGACGGCCACCGTCAGCACGCGCCTGCCGAACCCGCCGTGCCGGCGGGCCGACCACAGAAAACGTTTCACCACATAATCTTCCACCTTCCCGCCACGCCGGAAAACCGGTGGCCGAGGTCTTGATCACCCCGTTACTTCGTGGTGTCCTCGTCGCCGGCCAGGATGCGGTACAGCGCTTTGCGTGCCTCGGTGAGCACCTCGGCCGCCTTGGCCGCCTGTTCCGGGGTGCCGGCGCCTGCGACCTGCGCGATCGCGCCCATGAGCGGTGGGACCAGCGCACGTAGATCGCTGGTGTGGGCGCCGACGCCTTCCTTGACCTCGGCCCACGGATCACCGAGTTCGGTCCGGTGTTCGGCAACGTAGGCGGTGCCCGTCTCGGTCAGTTGCGCGGTTTTCCGGCCGGCGACCTTCTCGATGGTGATCAGGCCCTCGTCTTCCAGCTGGGACAGTGCGGGGTAGACCGATCCCGGGCTGGGGCGCCACAGGTCGTCGCTGCGTTCCCGGATCTGCTGGATCAGTTCGTAACCGTGCATCGGGCGTTCGGTGAGCAGTAGCAGCACCGCCGCCCGCACATCTCCGCGCCGCCCGCGACCACCGCGCCCCCGCCCACGGCCGAAGCCCGGACCGAAACCGGGGCCGAAACCGGGCCCGAAGCCCGGACCACCGAAACCGGGTGGGCCACCGTGCCGGAACCCGCCGCGGCCGGGCCCGTGTTCCATATCGGGACGATGACGCCGGGCCCAGCGGAGCCGTTCCTTGCGAAAGTCCGAGTTCTCCATGTCTTCCATTGCAGCCTCCTGAGCTACTCGATCTGTTTGCATAGCATCGACGATATATCGGCAATCTATCCATGGCAACCCCCGAGTCCGAGATTGCGGTGGTAACGACACCCCCTACAGCGGGCACAGCGCGAACCGACAGCCGTCAGCAATGTCGAGTCGTGTGCTGAACCGAGCCAGCGAAGATGCCGATACACGGCCTCGGCGGGCCGACAGCGCACCGCCCGAGTACACGGTGGCCCATGAGTGGGGCACCCGAAACCGGGCTGCTCGGCCTGCCACGAATACGCCGACGGTGTAGCCCTTTTACACCCGTCGCAGCGCGGTGCGCGCCGGCAGAACGGGCGTCCCACTTCCGGAACGGGCGCCGGGCTGCCACATCACGGGCGAATACAGATCAGCCGATATCCAAGGGGTCGATCTGCACACGCGCCGAAGTTTCCGCACGCTGGCTGCTGCGGACGGCCTGCGCCGCGGTCAGTGCCCGGGCCAGCGCGCCACCTTGCGGGCGAGGAACGCGTAACAGCACCCGCTCGACCTCCACCGGGGTACCGCGGTCGTCGTCGGTGCGAGAAACCGACGGTTTGCGCGCAGTGGCAGGCAGCGGTACCGGGCCCAGCACCTCGGCGGCGGCCGGAAGCTCGGCGACCGCGAGAAGTTCGGCAACCGCATCGGGTGTCCCGTCGATCGCGGCCATCCGCACCGCGGGCGGGAACCCGACCTCAGTGCGCTGGCCGAGCTCAGCGGCCGCGTGCCCGGCCGGATCCCACCGCAGCAACGCCTGCACGGTGGGCACACCCGGATCCGCCATCACCAGTACCCGGCCCTCGGCTTTCACCAGGGCGGCAGCGCCCAGCCAACGGCGCAGGGTGTCCTCGGCGGCGCGGAGATCGGCGCGGCCCAGCAGCGCCCATCCGTCCAACAGCAGACCGACCCCGTAACCACCGGGTAGCAGCGGTTCGGCCCCGACAGTGGCCACCACGACCTGCGGGCCCGGTTCGACGGTATCGAGCATCGTGGCACCACTCGACCCCCTGATCGGCACCCCGGGAAACGCCCGGCCCAGTTCCTCCGCCGTCCGGGCGGCGCCGATGACCACGGCGCGCAGCACCCGCCCGCCGCAGCCGGGACAGCGGAAAGCAGCCTCGGTCCGCCCGCACCACCGGCACACCGGACTGTGTGCGACCTGCGCGGCGGGGGCCGCAGGACCCCCTTCAGGCAACGACAGCGGGCCCACACACTGCCGGCAGCGCGCCGGGGTGCGGCATTTGGTGCATGCCAGGGCCGGAACATACCCGCGGCGGGGCACCTGTACCAGCACCCCCTCCCCCGCGGCGAGTGCCTGGCGGGCTGCGGCGAAGGCGGCGCCCGGAATCCGGACCGCGCGCGCGATGGGGTCGCGATCGAGGGCCGCATCGGAATCTCCCGGCGCGCCGATCCGGGGTGCGGCCGCCCGCACCGTGGCCCGGTCGGCGAGCAGATCGTGCGCCCAGCCCGATTCCACCACCGCCTGCACCTCCGCGGTCCGCGCGAAACCCGCGGCCACGAACGCCGCTCCGGTTTCGTGCGCACGCAGCATCGACACCTCCCGGGCGTGCGGGTACGGGGACCGCGGTTCGGCGTAGGTGTCGTCTCCGTCGTCCCAGATCGCGATGAGTCCCAGGTCGGCGGCCGGCGCGAAAACAGCGCTGCGGGTGCCGATCACGACCCGTGCGGTCCCACGCAGAACGGCCAGCCAGCGCCGGTATCGGGCCGCCGGGCCCAGCCCCGCCGAGAGCCCGACCGCCGAATCACCGACCAGCGACTCACACTCGCGCAGCACCCTGTCCAGGTCGCGCTGGTCGGGAACCATCAAGATCGCGCTACGCCCACCGGCCACCACGACAGCCGCCAGTTCGGCCAGCCGGCGCGCCCAATCCTCACCCGGTAGCGCCTGCCATGCCGCGCGCGCACCTTTACGCCCGGCGAGTGCGGTGAGAAACGATTCCCCGTGCCGATACCGCCGCCAGGCCGCCAGGTCGACGTCGGCCGGAACGGTCCCGTTGCCGGCCTCATACCGTGGATCACCAGAATCTGCGTCTGCCACCCCCGAAGGATTGTGAGTGACGCCCACAGCGGCAACCACCGATGGGGCATACGCCCGATCGCCACCGTCCGACATCCGCTCGGCACCGTCCGAGACCCACTGGTCGTCGGCCGGCGCCTGCTCGGCCCCAGCCGCCGAATGATCGGAGTCGTGGTGACCCGGTTCCGAAGCGAGTGGCGCCGACGGGCCCGCCGGCCCGCCCTCGCTGGCTTCTCCGAAAGACGGCAGGTCGACCGAGGCGTCCGCGGTCCCCGTCTCCCCGGTGGCCGGTCCCGTCACCTGCGGCAGGCCGGCGCTACGCTGCGGTTCCGCCGCGACCGATTCCTTCTTCCCGGCGCCACCGTTCTCCACGCGCGCGTGCCGGGGCGGGATCGCCAAGCGCAGGACATCGGCGCGGGTTCCGGCGCAGCGGGCGGCGACGGTCGTGGCGAGCCGGAGGATCTCCGGGGTGAGTACCTGTTCCGCCGAGACCACTCGTTCCAGCCGCACCAGCTTGCCGGGATGGTCGGTCTCGGCATGCCTGGACAACAGATAGCCGTCCACCAGCCGCCCGGCGAAACGCACCCGGACGCGGACCCCGGGCCGGGCGATCTCGTCCAATTCCGGTGGTACCAGATAGTCGAAATCGCGGTCGAGATGGGCCGGGGTGAGCAGGGGCAGCACCCGGGCGATCGGATGCGATACCGGTGGCCCGTCGGGACGGGGAGATTTCCCAGCTCGCCGCGCACCGCGGCGTTCCCCCGAAGCAGCCGACACCCCCGGCGAATCGATGTCCCCGGGGGTGTCGGCGGCAGGTTGCGGCACGCGGAACGTGGACCTACAGCCCGGCGGCGGCGCGCAGTTTCTCCGCGCGATCCGTACGCTCCCAGGGCAGGTCGATATCGGTGCGCCCGAAATGCCCGTAGGCCGCGGTCGGCGCGTAGATCGGGCGCAGCAGATCCAGATCACGGATGATGGCGCCGGGACGCAGATCGAACACCTCGGTGATGGCGGCCGAGATCTGGGCCGGATCGGTCTTCTCGGTACCGAAGGTCTCCACGAACAGGCCGACGGGTGCCGCCTTCCCGATCGCGTACGCCACCTGGACCTCGACCTTCTCCGCCAGGCCGGCGGCGACCACGTTCTTGGCGACCCAGCGCATCGCATAGGCGGCCGAACGGTCGACCTTGGAGGGGTCCTTACCGGAGAACGCGCCACCACCGTGCCGGGCCATCCCGCCGTAGGTGTCGACGATGATCTTGCGTCCGGTCAGGCCCGCGTCACCCATCGGGCCGCCGAGGACGAACTTACCGGTGGGGTTCACCAGCAGCCGGATATCGGAGATGTCCAGATCGGGGATGGCGATATCGGCCAGCACCGCTTCGACGACCTTCTCGCGGATATCGGGCGCCAGCAGGTTGTCCAGGTCGATATCGGCGGCATGCTGGGTGGAGACGACAACAGTGTCCAGCCGGACCGCGCGATCGCCCTCGTATTCGATGGTGACCTGGGTTTTACCGTCGGGCCGCAGATACGGCAGCACACCGGTCTTGCGGACCTCGGTGAGCTTGCGGGACAGCCGGTGCGCCAGGGCGATCGGCAGCGGCATCAGCTCCGGCGTGTCGGTGTTGGCGTAACCGAACATCAGGCCCTGATCGCCGGCGCCCTGCTGTTCGATCTCGTCACCGGAACCGCCCACCCGCGCCTCGTGCGAGGTATCGACCCCCTGGGCGATATCGGGCGACTGGGCACCGATCGCGACATTGACACCGCAGGAGTTGCCGTCGAAACCCTTTGCCGAGGAGTCGTATCCGATCTCCAGGATCTTCTCCCGGACGATATGCGGGATATCGGCGTACGCCTCCGTGGTGACCTCGCCCGCGACATGCACCTGACCGGTGGTCACGAGGGTTTCCACGGCGACCCGGCTGGTCGGATCCTGGGCGAGCATGGAGTCGAGGATGGAATCACTGATGGCATCACAGATCTTGTCCGGGTGACCCTCGGTCACGGACTCACTGGTGAATAGCCGGCTACCGGACGTGCGCACAGTTTCCCTCTTCCTCAACGGTTACTCGTGTCCCGGATATGGACCGTAGCGCACGGCTCCGGTCGTGACCCTGGACTACCAGACTATTAGAACGCGCGGCCGGTTTGTGGTTCCGGACACCACACCGGACGGGTTTCCGGTCCGGGACCCCGTCCACCGGAAAGTCACAGCGGACACCCCACCGGATCGGCCCGCACAACCGGTACAGGTCGCCGGCACTCGCGCCAAGCGTTCGGATCGCGATGATTCGATATCCGCCCGGGCCCGACCGAGGCCGGGTCGTCCACGCCGCATATCCGGATGCCCTCAGCGGCAGGGGTGGCCCGTATGGCTACGCGCCGCCGGACCGGGCCTGCTCGCGTAGCAGCGGGCCGAGGGCATCGAGGACGCGGCTGGCCAGCAGGGCCTTGGAACCGTGATCGAGGGCCTGTTCGCTGCCGTCGGCGCCGAGTAGCCAGCCGTCGTTGGTGTCCACCTCGAATGCCTTACCGTCCCCCACGGCGTTCACCACCAGCAGGTCACAGCCCTTCCGGGCGAGCTTGGCCCGGGCGTAGGTGATCACATCGCCGTCTTCGTCGCCGGTTTCGGCGGCGAACCCGACGATGGCGGTACCGGGTAGCTGACCCTCGCGACGTGCCTGGACCAGGCCCGCGAGAATGTCCTCGGTCCGCGACAGCGCGATGCTGTCGGGTTCGTCCTTACCCTTTTTGATCTTGGCACCGGCCACGGAAGCAGGCCGGAAATCGGCGACGGCAGCGGCCATGATCACCGCATCCGCACCCACGGCGTGCTTGTCGACGGCGGTCTTGAGCTGATCGGCAGTCGTGATGTGCACCAGCTCCACCGCGGCGGGCGGTGCCATCTCGATGGTGTTCCCGGCGATCAGCGTCACCTGCGCGCCCCGCTGGGCGGCCACCCGGGCCAGCGCATAGCCCTGTTTACCGGAGCTGCGGTTCCCCAGGAAACGCACCGGGTCCAGCGGTTCGCGGGTGCCACCCGCGGTGATCACGACCCGTTTACCGTCCAGATCCCGCGGTACGGCGTCGGCGCGTTCCAGCAGCAGCGACGCCAGCCCGAAGATCTCCTCGGGTTCGGGAAGGCGGCCCGGACCGGTATCGGTACCGGTGAGCCGGCCCGACGCGGGTTCCATCACCGTCGCACCGTGCGCGCGCAACGCGGCCACATTCGCCACGGTCGCCGCATGCTCCCACATCTCGGTATGCATAGCGGGCGCGAACAGCACGGGACATCGGGCGGTGAGCAGGGTCGCGGTCAGCAGGTCGTCGGCGCGGCCCTGCGCGGCGCGCGCCATCAGATCGGCGGTGGCGGGGGCGATGACCACCAGTTCGGCCTCCTGCCCCAGCCGCACATGCGGGACCTCGGGCACATCGGCGAACACCCCGGTGTGCACCGGATGGCCGGACAGCGCCTCGAAAGTCGCCTTCCCGACGAACTGCAACGCCGCCTCGGTGGGGATCACCCGCACGCTGTGGCCGGTTTCGGTGAACCGCCGTACCAGTGCGCACGCCTTGTACGCGGCGATACCGCCGCCCACCCCGACAACTACCCGCGCCATCGCGCGCCTCCTGCCCTATCGGCCGTTCGCCCGGGAACTATCGGGTCATTCGCCTTCGGTGTGCTCGAGCAGATCGCTGTGGATCTCCCGCATCGCCACCGACAGCGGCTTCTCCTGCGGCAGCGGCTCGACCAGCGGGCCGACGTATTCGAGGATGCCGTCGCCGAGCTGGTTGTAGTAGTCGTTGATCTGGCGGGCACGTTTGGCGGCGTAGATCACCAGCGCGTACTTCGACGAGGTGCGGTCCAGCAGTTCGTCGATGGGCGGGTTGGTGAGGCCGACCGGAGTGTCGTAGGCGGGCGCGGCGATATCCGTACTGCTCACTGAGGAAGCTCCTGCGGGGTCGGGGGCTCGGGTACGCGGCGGCTGGGCCGGGCGTATCCGGCTACGAATTGGAATTCGTGCTGACGAACAACGATACCAACTGCGCACAGGCGCTGGTCACGGTGTCGTTCACGATCACGGTGTCGAACTCGTCACGTGCGGCCAATTCCACCCGTGCGGTCGCCAGCCGGCGTTCGATGACCTCAGCAGATTCGGTGCCGCGACCGCGCAGCCGGTTCTCCAGCTCCGCCCAACTGGGCGGCGCGAGAAACACCAGAACGGCCTCCGGCATCACCTGCCGGATCGAACGGGCACCCTCGAGGTCGACCTCGATCAGCACCGGCAGCCCCTCGGAAAGGGCGGCCCGCACCGGCGCGGCCGGGGTGCCCGACCGCTGCAGTCCGCCGTGGATATCCGCCCATTCGAGCAGATCACCGGCGGCAATCATCGCATCGAACTCGGCCCGGCTGACGAACCGGTAATCGCGGCCGTCGACCTCGCCGGGACGCGGGTCCCGGGTGGTCGCCGACACGCTGAAAACCAGTTCCGGCAGCCGTTCGCGGACACAGCGCACCACGGTGGACTTGCCCACGGCCGAGGGGCCGACCAGTACAACCAGCCGACCCTTCGTCATGTTCTCGATCACCGAGGCTGTCAGGCGCCGAGGTCGAATTTGGCGAGCAGCGCTTTGCGCTGCCGATCGCCGAGACCACGCAACCGTCGGGTCGGAGCGATCTCGAGCTCGTTCATGATCTCCTCTGCCTTGACCTTGCCGACCTTGGGCAGGGCTTCCAGCAGTGCGCGCACCTTCATCTTACCGATGATCTCATCGGTCTCGGCCTGGCCGAGGACCTCTTTCAAGTCGGTGCCGCCGCGCTTCAGGCGATCCTTGAGCTCCGCCCGAGCACGGCGAGCGGCAGCCGCCTTCTCCAGAGCAGCGGCGCGCTGCTCATCAGTCAGCTGGGGAAGGGCCACGGTTCCTCCGTCTCATCGTTCTGCATCAAAACCTGCCGAACTACCCGGCAGTCTCAGCGACCGTACCCACGACGCCCCCGGATTGCGAACCCACCCCCCAGGTCAGGGCATGAATCGGACCCCGTAACGCCCCCTTGCCCCCTCTCCCGCATCCCCGCTTGCCCACAGTCACCCAACCTGCGCGTCTACCACGAAATACCTTTTCAGCAGGGCATTTTGGGCGCACACACCCGGTTGCGGCGCGATAGCCACCGGACTTATCCACAGGCTGGCTACCTCCCAGCCGCCCTACCAGGAATTTTCTGTATTTTTTTGCCGCAGCAGGGGCGACGGGGCGTTCGGCCCCCTCCGGCGTGGCGCTTCCGCGCCCGGTAGTCGCGCCTTCGGCACCGCGCGAAGGGTGCCGAATCAGGCGCAGGAGACCTATCGAAGGCTGCGCTGAACTCGCCGCCCGGGGGTGACCACAGTCCGGATCACCGGCAGTGAAGGATTGTGGGGGGCGAGCCGGTGCGAGGTCGGCCATGTAGGCAGACGCGCCGCACGCACAGGGCTCGTCGGCGGATGGCCCTGGCCCAGCGGAGTGCCGCAACGATCCGGGCACCGACGGGACTGCACCCGATGGTCGACAGTCGGCCGACCTCTGTCCTCGACAGTGTGCAGACCGTCCCCGTCGGCGGCGGGAACGCCGACGACAGCACCCCGCAGACAGGTCCACACACGACGTCGACGGCCCCGATCCCCCGGAGCGCCCGGCGGTGGCCCTTCGGGCATTTCCGCCCGTAGAGCGCCGATCAGCGCAAGAAGGCGAACTCCTCCTGGAAAGCCGCCAGCCGATCGCGCAGCGCCGGCACCGAGGGGCCTGCGCCGAGCACGTCGCGGGAGACATTCGGAACCGCGGCCGGCCACAGCGATTCCGGGAGCAGCGCGCGGACCGCCGCCGCCGTACCGCCCTGGGCCCCGACCCCGGGCAGGAGAATCGGCCCGTTCAATGCGCTGAGATCGGGGATATCGGTGAGCGTGGCGCCCACCACCACCCCGACCGAACCCGGTTCTGTCCCCCGGTTGGCTTCGGCAGCGGCGTCGACAACGGTCTGGGCGAGGGTGCGCCCGTCCACCACCGCCTGCTGCACCCGCGCCGCCTCCGGATTCGAGGTGGCGGCCAGGACGAAGACACCACGCCCGTTGGCGCGGGCCAGGTCCAGGGCAGGCTGCAGGGCGCCGAATCCGAGGTAGGGCGAGACCGTGACCGCATCCGCACCCAACGGCCCGTCACCGAGCCAGGTGCGGGCATAGGCGGCCATGGTGGAGCCGATATCGCCGCGTTTGGCATCGGCGAGCACCAGCGTGCCGGAGCCACGCAGCACCTCGATGGTGCGTTCGAGCACCGCGATTCCCGCTGAGCCGTAGGCCTCGAAGAAGGCGACCTGCGGTTTGACCACCGCCGCCATCCCGTCGAAGGCTTCCACGCAGATCTCGGCGAAGGTTTCCAGGCCGTTCGCATCGTCGGGCAGGCCCCAGGCGTCGAGCAGCGCGGGATGCGGATCTATCCCGACGCAGATCGGCCCGTGCGTGCGCCCGGCCGCAGCCAGGCGCACGCCGAAGGTGGTTGTCATCGCCGCGTCCTCAGCCACGCAACGCCGAATGCAGTTCCTGCAGGGAACGCACGCCGAGGCCGCCGGCGATACTGGCCTCGATACCCTGGACCGCCGCCGCGGCACCCTGCACGGTGGTGATGCAGGGGATGCTCACGCCCACCGCGGCGCTGCGGATCTCGTAACCGTCCACGCGGGGCCCGGAATTGCCGTAGGGCGTATTGATGACCATATCGACTTCGCCGTCACGGATCTGTTCCACGATGGACGCCGCGGGCAGCTGGTCGTTGCCGGCCGCGGGCACCGGATCGGAATGCTTACGCACCTCTTCGCAAGGGATTCCGTTGCGCCGCAGCATTTCCGCGGTGCCCGTGGTCGCCAGAATCCGGAAGCCGAGATCGTGCAGCCGTTTCACCGGGAACACCATGGCGCGTTTGTCACGGTTGGCGATCGAGACGAAAACGGTGCCCTCGGTCGGCAGCGAACCGTAGGCGGCGGACTGGCTCTTGGCGAACGCGGTCCCGAAATCGGTGTCGATACCCATGACCTCACCGGTGGATTTCATCTCCGGCGAGAGCAGCGAATCGACCTGGCTGCCGTCCGGGCCACGGAACCGATGGAACTGCAGCACCGCCTCTTTCACCGCGACCGGTGCGTCCAGCGGAACGTGACCGCCGTCACCGTCGGGCAACATGCCCTCGGCACGCAGGTCGGCAATGGTGGCACCCAGCATGATCCGGGCCGCCGCCTTGGCCAGCGGTACCGCGGTGGCCTTGGAGACGAACGGAACGGTGCGGCTGGCGCGCGGGTTGGCCTCGAGCACGTAGAGAACATCGTCCTTGAGCGCGTACTGCACGTTCAGCAGGCCTTTGACGCCGATCCCCTTGGCCAGCGCGATGGTGGAGCGGCGCACCGCTTCGATATCGCTGCGGCCCAGTGTGATCGGCGGAAGCGCGCAGGCGGAGTCACCGGAATGGATACCGGCTTCTTCGATATGTTCCATGACTCCGCCGAGGAACACTTCGTCGCCGTCGCAGAGCGCGTCGACATCGATTTCGATGGCGTCTTCGAGGAAGCGGTCCACCAGCACGGGATGTTCCGGGCTGAGTTCGGTGGCGCGGGAGATATAGCCTTCGAGCGAACCCTCGTCGTAGACGATCTCCATACCGCGGCCGCCGAGCACATAGGACGGCCGCACCAGCACCGGATAACCGATATCGGCGGCGATCTTGCGAGCGTGCTCGAAGGTGGTGGCGGTGCCGTATTTGGGAGCGGGGAGCCCGGCCGCGACCAGGACGTCACCGAATTCCCCGCGGTCCTCGGCGAGGTCGATAGCGGCGGCGCTGGTGCCGACCACCGGTACTCCCGCGGTGGTGAGCTTCTGCGCCAGACCCAGCGGGGTCTGCCCGCCGAGCTGGACGATCACACCCGCGACCGTGCCCGATTCGGATTCCGCGTGATACACCTCGAGCACGTCTTCGAACGTGAGTGGTTCGAAGTAGAGCCGGTCGGCGGTGTCGTAGTCGGTGGAGACGGTCTCCGGGTTGCAGTTGACCATCACCGTCTCGTAGCCGGCGGCCGACAGGGTCTGCGCGGCGTGCACACAGGAGTAGTCGAATTCGATGCCCTGCCCGATCCGGTTCGGCCCGGAGCCGAGGATGATCACCTTCTCCCGATCCGGCTGCGGGGCGACCTCGGATTCGGCTTCCGGGTCGAGTTCGTAGGCCGAATAGTGGTACGGCGTCTTGGCTTCGAATTCGGCGGCGCAGGTATCGACGGTTTTGAACACCGGCCGCACTCCGAGCCGGTGCCGCAGTGCGCGTACCCCGCCTTCCCCGGCCAGTTCCGGTCGCAGCGCAGCGATCTGCCGGTCGGACAGGCCGTGGTACTTGGCCCGGCGCAGCAGCGCTTCGTCGAGCACCGGGGTGTCGAGCAGTTCGCGGCGCAGATCCACCAGCCCATCGATCTCGGCGACGAACCACGGGTCGATACCGGAGGCCTCGGCAACCGATTCGATACTCGCCCCGAGCCGCAGGGCCCGCTCCACCTGGTAGATACGGCCTTCGGTGGGGGTCCGCAGATCCGTCAGGATCGCCTCGATCGCGGCGTCGACATCCTCCTGATCCGTGGACGCCGGTGCCCATTTCCCGTCCTCGGCGGTCCAGAAACCGGTCGCCTTGGTTTCCAGCGAGCGCAGCACTTTACCGAGCGCCTCGGCGAAGTTGCGCCCCAGCGACATCGCCTCACCCACCGATTTCATGGTGGTGGTGAGGGTCGGGTCGGCACCCGGGAACTTCTCGAACGCGAACCGCGGCGCCTTGACCACCACATAGTCGAGGGTGGGTTCGAAGCTGGCGGGGGTTTCCCCGGTGATGTCGTTGACGATCTCGTCCAGCGTGTAGCCGATGGCGAGTTTCGCCGCGATCTTGGCGATCGGGAAACCGGTGGCCTTGGACGCCAGCGCCGAGGACCGCGAGACGCGGGGGTTCATCTCGATGACGATGAGCCGGCCGTCGGCGGGATTCACCGCGAACTGGATATTGCAGCCGCCCGTATCCACCCCGACCTCGCGCAGAATGGCGATGCCGAGATCGCGCATCTTCTGATATTCGCGGTCGGTGAGGGTCAGCGCGGGGGCCACCGTCATCGAATCACCGGTGTGCACGCCCATCGGGTCCACGTTCTCGATGGAGCAGACGATCACGACATTGTCGCGGCCGTCGCGCATCAGCTCGAGCTCGTATTCCTTCCAGCCCAGGATGGATTCCTCGATGAGGACATTCGCGGTGGGCGAGGCGGCCAGACCGCCGCCGGCGATCCGGTCGAGGTCCGCGTCGTTGTACGCCATCCCCGAACCGAGCCCACCCATGGTGAACGACGGCCGCACGACCACCGGGAAACCCAGTTCGCCGACGGTCTCCCGGACCTCGTCCATGGTGTAGCAGACCCGGGAGCGCGCGCTTTCGCCGCCGACGCTCGCCACGATGTCCTTGAACTTCTGCCGGTCCTCACCGCGCTGGATGGCATCGAAATCGGCGCCGATCAGTTCGACCCCGTACTTCTCCAGCACGCCGCGCTCGTGCAGCGCAACCGCGGTGTTCAGCGCGGTCTGCCCGCCGAGGGTGGCCAGCAGCGCATCGGGGCGTTCCTTCTCGATGACCTTTTCGACGAATTCCGGGGTGATCGGCTCGACGTAGGTCGAATCGGCGAATTCCGGGTCGGTCATGATGGTCGCCGGATTGGAGTTCACCAGCGAAACCCGCAGGCCCTCCGACCGCAGGACCCGGCAGGCCTGGGTGCCCGAGTAGTCGAACTCGCACGCCTGACCGATGACGATCGGGCCCGATCCGATGACCAGAATATGTTCGAGATCGGTACGGCGAGGCATCAGGCTCCCTTCATCAGACCGGCGAACCGGTCGAACAAGTACGCGGCGTCATGGGGTCCGGCGGCCGCTTCCGGGTGGTATTGCACGGAGAAGGCGCGGCCGTCCACCAGCCGCACGCCTTCCACCGTGCCGTCGTTGGCGCAGACATGGCTGACCTCTGCCTTGCCGAACGGGGTGTCGAACTGTTCGCCGCGTTCGCCTTCCAGCGCGAACCCGTGGTTCTGCGCGGTGATCGAGACGCGGCCGGTCTCGTGCTCGACGACCGGGATATTGATTCCCCGGTGCCCGAACTTCATCTTGTAGGTGCCGCGGCCGAGCGCGCGGCCCAGGATCTGGTTACCGAAGCAGATACCGAACAGCGGCAGGCCCTTGTCGAGGATGCCCTGGGTGAGTGCGACGGCGGTATCGGCGGTCGCGGGGTCGCCCGGGCCGTTGGACAGGAATGCGCCGTCCGGTTTCAGTTCCAGGATCTTGTCCAGGCTCGTCGAGGACGGCACCACATGCACCCGCATCCCGCGCTGGGCGAACATGCGCGGAGTGTTGGATTTGATGCCGAGGTCGACCGCGACCACCGTGAACCGGGGCTCGCCCTCGGGTTCGACGGTGTAGATCTCGTCGGTGCTGACCTCACCGGCCAGGTCGGCGCCGAGCATCGACGGCTGCCCGGTGACCCGGGCGACCAGTTCCGCAGGTTCGGCGAGCGCGGGCCCGGAGAAGATCCCGGCCTTCATCGAACCGCGGCTGCGCAGATGCCGCACCACCGCGCGGGTGTCGATCCCGGCGATACCGACGATGTCCTGCTGTTGCAGTTGCCCGGGCAGGGTGCCGGTGGCGCGCCAGTTGGAGTGCCGGCGGGCCGGGTCGCGTACGGCGTAGCCCGCGACCCAGATCTGTTGCGATTCGTCGTCCTCGTCGTTCCAGCCGGTGTTCCCGATCTGCGGGGCCGTGGCCACCACGATCTGCCGGTGGTAGCTGGGATCGGTGAGGGTTTCCTGGTAGCCGGTCATGGCGGTGCAGAACACTGCTTCACCGAGGGTCTGCCCCACCGCGCCGTAGGCGGTGCCGCGGAAGATCCGCCCGTCCTCGAGGACCAGGGCCGCGGCTGCTGTCGTACTCGTCATTCGTCATCTCCCGTCGTTGCCCGCGCCCAGGCCGGATACACCGATTTGTCGTCGCCCCGGAATCCCGTATCGATTTCGGTTCCGGTCGGCAGGGTCCAGCGGATCACCAGGACGCCACCTTCGGTCATCACCTTGCCCGCGTGCCCACGTTCGGTCCGGATGGCAGTGATGGAGTCCTCCGGTATCCAGATCGTGGTGGCACCCTGGCGTTCCAGCAGGATTCCGTGCTCGTAGCGGGTCAGTTCCGCGGTGGCGCGGTAGCCCAGATCGCCGACCGCTATGCGGTCCTGCCAGCTCGGCGCCATGGTGCTGCCGAGGTAGAGGCCGGTCGTGCGCTCCAGTATCTGCGACCCGGTTTCGGCCGGTACCGGCGGCAGTTCACCGATCCGCTCCTGCTGCCGGGCGGATCGATTGCGCCACCCTCGGTACATGAGGAAAACGGCCAGCACCCACAGCACAACGCAGAGGGTGACCCATAGTGCCCGTTCCATCAGCGGCCTCCCACCGGTACACCCGGCGCGGCGGCGACACCGTCGCGGGCGGTGATCCGGCCGCGCAGCAGTGTGCCGACGACCCGGCCGGGCAGTGTCATCGATTGATAGGGCGTATTGCTCGCGATACTGGCGAGGTGGTCGCCCTCCACTGTCCAGGTCGCGTCCGGATCGACCAGTACGAGATTGGCCGGTTCGCCTACCTCGATCGGCCGCCCCTGATCGTCGAGTCCGACGATTTCGGCGGGACGTTCGCTCATCACGCGCGCCACCCCGCGCCAATCGAGCAGTCCGGGCCGCACCATGGTCTCCACCACGATCGACAGCGCGGTCTGCAACCCGAGCATCCCGGGCCGGGCCGCCACGAATTCGCAGCATTTGTCCTGTTCGGCATGGGGTGCGTGATCGGTGGCGACACAGTCGACGATCCCGGCGGCGAGCGCCTGCCGCAAGGCTTCGGTATCCGAGCCTTCGCGCAGCGGCGGGTTCACCTTGTTCACCGCGTCATAGGTTTCCAGCCGGGCATCGGTGAGCAGCAGATGATGCGGCGTCACCTCGGCGGTGACCGCTATCCCCTGGCCCTTGGCCCATTTCACCAGCTCGACCGTGCCCGCGGTCGACGCATGGCAGATATGCACCCGGGCGCCGGCGTCCCGGGCCAGCAGCGCGTCCCGGGCCACGATGGATTCCTCCGCGGCTCGCGGCCAACCGGCCAGACCCAGTCGCGCCGCCGTCGGTCCCTCGTGCGCGACCGCACCACGGGTCAGTCGCGGCTCCTCGGCGTGCTGGGCGATCAGCACATCCAGCGAACGCGCGTATTCGAGGGCGCGGCGCATGATCAGCGGGTCGTGGACACAGTGCCCGTCGTCGGAGAACATCCGGACCGCGCCGGCGCCGGCGGCCATGGTGCCCATTTCGGCGAGCTGCTCGCCCGCGAGTCCGACCGTGACCGCACCCACCGGGTACACATCGACGAGCCCGACTTCCTGGCCGCGCCGCCACACATGGTCGGTGATCACGTGGGAATCGGCGACCGGCGAGGTGTTGGCCATGGCGAAAACCGCGGTGTACCCGCCGAGCGCCGCGGCAGCCGAGCCGGATTCGATGGTCTCGGTGTCTTCCCGGCCCGGTTCGCGCAGATGCGTGTGCAGATCCACGAATCCGGGCAGCAGCACCCGGCCTTCGCCGGCGACGATTTCGGCGTCGTCCGCGCGCAGTCCGGTCCCGATCTCCCGGATCACCCCGTCGGCGATCAGCACATCGACCGGGTCACCCGCACCGTAGAGCCGGACCTCGGTGATCAGAACGCTGTCACGCACGCTGTGTCCATCGCGCGTGGGTGCGAGCCCTCCGTGGTTACGCTCCGCTGCCGCCTCCGGGCCTGACCCGCTCACGCTGTGTTTATCCGGCGTGCGCGGGGGCCCTCCGTGGTTACGCTGCGCTGCCTCCTCCGGGCCTGACCCGCTCACGCCGCGGCCTCCTGCACACCGACCAGCAGGCGGAACAGCACCGCCATACGCATATGGACTCCATTCGTCACCTGTTGCAAAACCGCGGCACGCGGCGAATCCGCCACCGAGGACGCGATCTCCATACCGCGCAGCATCGGCCCGGGATGCAGGACCACCGCATGCTCGTCGAGCAGCGCGACCCGCCGCTCGGACAGTCCGTAGCGCACCGCGTATTCCCGCGCCGACGGGAAGAATCCGCCGTTCATCCGTTCCGCCTGAACCCGCAGCATGAGTACCGCGTCGGCACCGGGCAGTTCGGAATCCAGATCCACCGAAACCCGCACCGGCCAGTCCTCGACGCCCACCGGCAGCAGCGTGCGCGGCGCCACCAGCACCACTTCCGCGCCCAGCGTGGACAACAGGAAGGCATTCGACCGCGCGACCCGGCTGTGCAGGATATCGCCGACGATCACCACCCGCCGCCCGGCGATATCGCCGAGCCGCTGCCGCAAGGTCAGCGCGTCGAGCAGGGCCTGGGTGGGGTGTTCGTGCATACCGTCACCGGCGTTGATCACCGCCGGAACGGCACTGCCCGACCGCCGCGACCAGTCCTCGAACCAGTGCGCGATCTGATGCGCCGCACCGGAGGCGGGATGGCGCACGATCAGCGCGTCGGCGCCGGCGGCATGCAGGGTGAGCGCGGTATCGCGCAGCGATTCCCCCTTGGCGACCGAGGAACTGCTCGCGCTGACATTGATGACATCGGCACTCATCCACTTCCCGGCGACCTCGAACGAGACGCGGGTCCGGGTGGAGTTCTCGAAGAACACCGTCATCACCGTGCGGCCGCGCAGGGTCGGCAGTTTGTGTACTTCGCGACCCAGCAGCGCCTGTTCGAACCGTTCCGCCTCGTCGAGCAGGGCGTCGGCGGCCACGCGGTCCAGATCGGTCACCGTCAGCAGATGTCTCACTGTCCCTCCCCCTGATGCAGGAAAACACCGTCGCGGCCGTCGTGTTCGCTCAGCAGCACCGAAACGTCCTCGGTACGCGCGGTGGGCACGTTCTTCCCGACGAAATCGGCGCGGATCGGCAGTTCGCGATGTCCCCGGTCGACGAGAACGGCGAGTTGGACGGCGCGCGGCCGGCCCAGATCGCGTAGCGCGTCGAGCGCGGACCGCACGGTGCGGCCGGAGAACAGCACATCATCGATCAGGACCACCAGCGCGTCCTCCACTCCCCCCTCCGGCACCGAGGTCCGCTCCAGCGGACGGTGCGGTTTGGTGCGCAGGTCGTCGCGGTAGAGCGTGATATCGAGAGAACCGAGCGCCGGGCGCACACCGGAGAATTCTTCGATCTTGTCGGTGAGCCGGGCCGCGAGAGTCGTCCCGCGGGTCGGGATACCGATGAGCACCACGCGCGGGGCCCCGGGCTCGCCGGAATCGAGGGCGGTGCGTTCGATGATCTGGTGCGCGATCCGCGCGATGGTCCGGCCGACATCGGAGGGGGACAACAGTTCCCGTCCTGCCGCCACCCATTCCGGCGTATGCCGCGCAACGGGTGACGCCGCCTCGGCAGCGCCGGACGTGGCAGCCCGTTCTTCGGGCACAGCCATGCCGACCTCCTTCCCCGCCTCACCGGACGGTCCGTTAAAGGATGTCTTACGCCGAGCAGCCTATCAGCCCGTGGACGGCACTTTTCACCAGGTGAGGGCGCTGAACCGGTTGTGAGCACGACCACTCACCATGGCAGGGCCGGCCGCTGTGAGCGCAGTTACTCGTATCGCGCAGCACTCATTCGCGGACTGCCACAACATGCCCGATCCCCGGATCACCGCCCATGACATCCGGTCGCCCGTAGGGTGCGACGAGATCGTCCCAGGCGCGAAACGTCGTCGACCAGCCATGCGCGGCGAACCACGATTCGCCGTCGGGACCCAGCCCGTTCACCGGCGTCTCCCCCGGGGCCTCCAGGACCAGTTCGCGCAATGCGCGGTACTGCGGCGTGGCCGCGTCGACCTGGAACCGCCCGATCCCGAATCTGCTACCCGGCGCCGAAAGTCGGGTCACCGTCTCGGCCACCGCATAAGCCGCCGTGCGCGGAACATAGCCGAGCACACCCTCGTCGACCCAGGCGGTCGGCAGATCGGCGCGGAACCCCTGTTCGAGCAGGACCCGCTCCCAGTCGCCGCGCAGATCTGCGGCGACCGCGCGACGCGTACAGACCGGGCGCACGCGGTGGGCGGCCAGGACCGGCTCCTTGAAGTCGAAGAGTTCGGGGAGGTCCACCTCGAAGAACGCGGTTTCGGGCGGGAGATCGAGACGGAAGGCCCGGGTGTCCAGGCCGGCGCCGAGCAGGACGATCTGCGGACAGTCCGACACGGCCGCCTCCCGGATGTGCTCGTCGACGGCTTTGACCGCGAGCGTGCGGCCTTCGTAGAACTGCTCGGCCAATTTCTCCAGGCGTGCCCAGCGTTCGGCGTCGAACCCCGGCCGGGCAGCGGCGAGGAAAACACCGGCCAGCGGGTCCGCGTAGAGCCGGTCGGGGCGAGCGGTCTCCCGGACCCGGATGAGCGCAACTCCGAGGGCGGTCATCGCCACTCCGTTGGTGGGGACGGGTACGGAAGTTCCGGTCATCGCTGGCCCTCCTTCAATTACTTACTTGTCGCCCGGCTAGTAAATCACATTTCCGGCCGGCTGCGCCGACATGGGGCACTTCGATCGAACGACCGATGGGCTTCGACACCGCGGGCCCATTAGGCTCCCTGCGGCAGACCGTCGAAACCCACGCAGACCGTCGAACACGAGGAGATACCGTTGGCCGGCCGGCGCAGCGATACCCGCGACCGCATCCGCGCGGTGGCGATGGCACTGTTCTCCGAACAGGGCTACGAGAAGACTTCGTTGCGTCAGATCGCCGAACATCTGGGCGTCACCAAAGCCGCGCTGTACTACCACTTCCGGACGAAGGAAGATATCGTCGCCAGCCTCTCCGACGATGTCCGGCGCGGTATCGACGAGCTGATCGAATGGGCCGAGGCCACTCCACCCGGGCCCGCCCGCACCACGGAGATCCTCGACCGCTACGGAGCCCTGCTGCACAGCACGGGTCGCGACATGGTCCGGTTCATGCACGAAAACCAGCCCGCCTTCCGGGAATTGGGTTTCGGTGTCAGCCTGCGCTACCAATTCCGGGTGATCGCCGATCTCATGACCGAACCCGAGCGCGCACCCATGGACGTCTTCCATGCCCGGCAGGCGCTGCTGGCGATCAGCTGGAGTACGGCAATGATGGGCGATCTCCCCTTGTCCGACGACGAATGTTTCCGCGCGGCAGTCGCTGTCGCCCAAGACATCCTGCGCAGAAACTGATTCCACGCCCGCACCCGCGCCCGCGACAGCCACCGCTGCGGGCCCTGGACGGCGGGGCGTCCGCCGCCGACCATCGACCGAGTCGAACATATGTTCGCATATCCGGTAGGCTGGCGCCATGTCGGCACCCTTCCAGGGATCGCTGCTCGACGGCTTCGGCGCGATCGAGCTCGAACCGCTCACGAATATCCGCCGGACACACCTGACCGACGGCGCTTGGGTCGACCTGCGGCCCGGCTGGCTGCGCGGTGCCGACGAACTCTTCGACCGCCTCGTCACCACTGTCCCGTGGCACGGGGAGCAACGGCCGATGTACGACCGTGTCGTCGACGTGCCGAGACTGCTGTGCTTCTACGGGGAGTCCGCACCCCTGCCCGACCCCGTCCTGGCCCAGGCGCGCGATGCGCTGAGCGAGCACTACCGTGCCGAACTCGGCGAACCCTTCCGAACCGCCGGACTGTGCTATTACCGCGACGGCCGCGACAGTGTGGCCTGGCACGGCGATACCTTGGGCCGCGGCGCCGTACAGGACACCATGATCGCCATCTTGACACTCGGGGCGCCGCGCCCGCTGCTGCTCCGGCCCCGCGCGGGTGGACCCAGCCTGCGGTTCCGGCCCGGGCACGGCGATCTTTTCGTCATGGGCGGCTCATGCCAGCGCACCTGGGAACATGCGGTACCGAAATCGCGGCGGGCGACCGGGCCGCGGATCAGTATCCAGTTCCGCCCCCGCGGCGTGCGCTGATCCCGCTATGCCTGCTTCGGCAGGGCAGGTAGCCCGCGGCGGCGGATTGCCGCGGCTCGGGACCAGAGCGCCTCAGCCGCCCGCGACGGTGCACCGGTCGCACCACATACCTCCGCCCGGGCCTGCCGGGCCGAAGCCACCATACGGCGGTACTGCCGGAATATCTGCACTTCCCCGTCGGCGCCTTCGTCGAGGTATGTGTAATCCATCCCCGCACAGGTGTCGTCACCGAGCCGTGCGATCCCTACGGCCCAATCGCGTAGCCACTCGGCGGAACCGGCGAGGACGAGCAAGCGACCGTACCGATCGACGCGGCATCGGCCGCGGGGCGGCGCCGAGTACTCGTCGGCACCCGCGAACATCCTTTCCCGCCACGCCACCACCTCGGCCACCGCGGGTTCGAGTCCGAACGTCTGCCACCGCACCGTGCCGTCCGGCCGATCGCGTAGCGGTAGCCGGCGACTCAATGCCGCAGCGGACTTACGCGTGAACACCGTTCGGTCGGTGGGCACCAGGACGATCGGATCGGCGGGGGCACCGTCGAACGGATTGGGGTCGAGGTGCCGGGAATCGATCACCACGAGGGTGCCGGGCCGCCGTTGATACGACAGTCCCCACAGCAACCGGGACAACACCCGGGCGCCCCGCCAGTCCGACAGGATATGCCAGGTGTCGTGGAAACGATTGGTGGAGAATCGGAAATCGGTGCCGGGACGTATGGTGATCACGGTGTGCACCCGCCCGTCGAGCACCATCACACGACGATGCAGTTTCAGTTGATCCTCGGTGGCCACGACCCGGCGCGGCCTGCTGTTCCGCGCGGTCATATCACCTCCGGAGCACCTCGCGTATGCCGCTCAGAAAAGCACGATCACTGTGGCGCGGCAACGAGTTTTCCGTGAGGTCCGTGTCATCAGGGAGTTCGCAGCACCGAATCCACCAACTCCCGGACCGCCGCCAGCAGCCGGTCGACACTCCCGGAACGGGCCAGTTCGGGCACGGTCGCACCGGCCAGCGAATCCAGCAGCAACCGGCCGACGATCTCGGCGTCCACATCCGGCCGGGCGTCTTCGAGCAGAGCGGTGAGGTGCTCATGCCAGAACCTGTGCAATTCCTCGGTACGTGGATGCGGGGGCTCGGTTCGTAAGATCGTCATGAGTTCCAGGTTGTCGATCACCAGCCCGGCCATGGCATCGAGGAATGCGCGCAGCCGGTCGGCCGCCGGAGCGCCGGGCCCCAGGGGAGGCGGGCCGTCGGCAACCCGCGCTCGAAGGGTGAACGCGCGCTCGGCCACCATCTCGTGCAATAGCCCGGCCCGAGTGCCGAAACGATGGAAGATCGTGCCCTTTCCCACGCCGGCGGCCGCCGCGACCCGCTCCATGGTGACCCCGTCGGCACCGTGTTCGGCGAGCAGCGCGGCGGTGGCATCGAGGATGGCGCGCCGGTTGCGAGCGGCGTCCGCGCGTTCCTTCACCGGGGACATGGCACCACCTTCGTTGACAAGTTGACCGCCGGTCCATATCTTGGCAGAAATAAATGGACCGGCAGTCAAGTTATGGAGTTTCCAATGCAGGCAATCGTAATGACAGGTAGCGGCGGGCCGGAGGTCCTGGTACCGCGCGAGGTCGCGGCGCCACGGCCGGGCACCGGGGAAGTGCTCATCCGCGCCGCAGCGATCCCGATCCTCTTCCCCGAGACCCTGCTGCGCGCCGGAGCGTTCCCCATGGCTTCGCCCCCGCCGGTGGTATTCGGGCACCAGGTCGCCGGGGAGATCATCGACGTGGGCACAGACGTCTCCCGTGACCTCATAGGACGGCGCGTTGTCGCCGCGACCACAGGGACAGGATCGTATGCCGAATTCGTCTGCACGCCGGTGGGGAACACAACGCCTATTCCGGACGATGTGTCGGCGGACGACGCGGCAGCCACAATGATGAGCGGCTCGATCGCGGTGGCCCTGCTGGAAACGGCGAATCTGACCGGCACGGAGACGATCGTCGTAGAAGCCGGTGCCACCGGAGTCGGCAGCTATCTGGTTCAACTGGCCGAGGAATTCGGCGCGGCTCAGGTCATCGCGACCGCGGGCGGCTCCGCCAAGACCGAGCACGCCTACGCACTGGGAGCCGACCAGGTGATCGACCACCGGACGGAACGGTGGACGGAAACGCTCACCGCGAGCGCGCCGGACACCATCGATGTCGTCTTCGATTCCATCGGCGGCACCACTGCGGCAAACCTTCTGGGCGCTATGACGCCCGGCTCCGGCCGGATGCTCAGCTACGGCTGGCTTTCCGGCGCACCCGCACAGGTATCGGCTGCCGACCTGCTCCCGAGCGGACTCACTCTCACCGCCTGCGCGGGCCCGGCCTGGCAACAGCGGGCCGACCGTGCCCGGGCCGAGATCCTCGCGCGAATACCCGCACTGGCGCCACCGGTCGAGACCACACTGCCGCTCGCGGCGGCCGCCCGCGGACACGAACTGGTGGAGTCACGGCGCCCGCTGGGCAAGGTCATCCTGCGGCCGGACGCAACCGTGTGATCGCGTGACAACTACCTCGGCAGCCTCTGCGCCCCCGGACGGGGCGCGGTCAGCGCCGCAGGACGAAGAAATAGGGTTCGGACAACCCGCGCATATCCATCACACCGAGCAACGTCTCGTCGTCGACCCGCCGGAAATGGTCGATGATGGGCAGATGGTCGTAGACCATGGCAGCGCTCACCACACCCCGGTACTCGATATCGCGTAGCCGCGCTGTCGGCTTCCGGGTGCGCAACACCGGAGCGAGGGCGCGCAGCCTGTTCCGCACCGGCCGCAGCCAGTGTGCCGGGATCTTGCCGGCCAGCGATAACGGAACCCGGCGCGGGTCCACCGCGAACACGGTGCCGCGCTCATCGGTGAAAAGCAGCGGGTGAACCTGATCCGGGGCGTCGAACTGTTTTCCGTACCAACCGGATTCAGTGAGTGTGCCGTCCATCGGATGGCCGGTGGGCAGTTCATCGCCGCGCCAGCGGCCGGTCGTGACCTCGGCTACCGGGGCCGCCGGCAGGCTGTCGAAGATCTCCCAGGCCTGCGCCACGGTGCAACCACCGGCCGGCAGAATGGTGGCTTGCTCGGTCATCGTCCGCACTCCTCGATATCAGGGACGTTGCGAGAAACAGCCTATCGTTCTCTCATCACGGACCGGCGGCCGGTCAGCCCGTGATCTCCCATTCGTACACGGTCAGATCGGCGGCGCCGGTGGTGTGCAGCGGATCGGTGAACACCACCGTCTCGGCGTCCGCGCGCGATTCCGCGAGCACGATGTAGGCGCCTCCGGTGCTGTCGGTGAACGGCCCGCTTTCCTGCAACATGCCCCGGGTACGGAGGTCGCCCAGGAACTGCCGGTGCGGTTCGCCGACAGCCGGGTCGTACGCGGAAGTCCGGAGCGCCAGTACCAGGTACTTGCGCATATCAGTCGTCCGCTTCCGGTTCGGCCGCCCGGGTAGCGGAGGCGGCAGCACGGATCTGCGGCGCCACCAGCACCACCTGGCCCAGTACCCCGTTGACGAACCCGGGGGAATCGTCGGTGGACAACTCCTTGGCCAGTTCCACCGCCTCGTCCACCGCGACGATCGGCGGAACATCGGTGGCGTACAGCAGTTCCCATACGGCCACACGCAGAATCGCCCGGTCCACCGCAGGCAGCCGGGACAGCGTCCAGTCATGCAGATACGACTTGATGGTGCCGTCGACTCGGTCGAGGTCCTCGGCAATACCGTCGACCAGCGTCCGGGTGTAGGCGTGCACCGGAGCCACCGCCTGATCCCGGGCCGCGAGCTCGATCCGCTCGTCGGCCAGATCGGAGGGATCGATATCGCGGGCCTCGGCCTCGAACAGCAGGTCCACCGCGCGGCGCCGGGCCTTGTGGCGGGCGCCGAGTTTCTTGTAGGCGGACTTCTTGTCCGCAGGCTGGTCGGCCACGGTCAGGAGTTGACTCGGCCCAGGTAGCTGCCGTCGCGGGTGTCGATACGGAGTTTGTCACCGGTATTGATGAACAGCGGCACCTGAACCTCGGCGCCGGTCTCCACGGTGGCCGGTTTGGTGCCACCGGTGGAACGATCGCCCTGCAGGCCGATATCGGTATGGGTGACCTCGAGCTCCGCGGTGACCGGCAGCTCGACGTACAGCGGCGCGCCCTCGTGCATGGCCACCTGCACGGTCATGTTCTCCAGCAGGAAGCGGGCCTGCTCGCCGATGGTCGGCTCGGCGATGGAGAGCTGGTCGAAGGTCTCCCCGTCCATGAAGACGTAATCCGAACCGTCGTGGTAGAGGTAGGTCATATCCCGGCGGTCGACGGTGGCGGTTTCCACCTTCACCCCGGCGTTGAAGGTTTTGTCGACGATCTTGCCGGACAGCACGTTCTTCAGTTTGGTCCGTACGAAGGCAGGACCTTTGCCCGGCTTGACGTGCTGGAATTCGACGATCTGCTGGAGATTACCGTCGATCTTCAGCACGAGGCCGTTCTTGAAGTCGCTGGTGTCCGCCACTGTGTTCGGGTCTCCTCGGTTCTCGGGCAACCGGCGTCATCCGACGACGGTCAGGTCTTTGCTGGTGTTGGTGAGCAGTTCGGGGCCCCCTTCGCGCACCACGAGCGTGTCCTCGATCCGGACCCCGCCGCGGCCGGGAAAGTACACACCTGGTTCGACGGTCACCGCCACGCCAGACAGCAGTGTACCCGTGCCCGTTTTTGCGATGCCGGGCGCTTCGTGGATACGCAATCCCACCCCGTGCCCCAAACCGTGGACGAACAATGAACCGTGTCCGGCGGCGGCGATCACCTCCCGGGCGGCGGCGTCCACATCGGCGCACGGAATCCCGGGGCCTAACGCTTCCCGGCCGGCGCGCTGCGCGGCATACACCAGATCGTAGACCTCACGTTGCCAGCCGGCGGGCTCACCGAGTACGAAGGTGCGGGTCATATCGGAGTGATAACCGCCCACCACGGCACCGAAATCGATCTTCACGAAATCGCCGGCCGCCAGCACGGCGTCGGTGGGCCGATGATGCGGAATCGCGGAATTCGAACCGGCGGCGACAATGGTCTCGAAGGCGATTGCGGCGGCCCCGCGTTCGAACATGGCCCATTCGAGATCCCGGGCGACCTGCCGTTCGGTGCGCCCGGGCCGGAGTTTCCCGGTTTCCAGGAGCGCGGCCAGCGCGTCGTCGCCGACCGTGCAGGCCGCACGCAACAGGTCCACCTCGTATTCGTCCTTGACCATGCGCAACTGTTCGACCAGCCCGGGTGTGGCGACCAAATCGAGTCCGGTGCCGAGTTCGACGAGGCCACGGTGCTGGTCGACGGTGACGATATGGCTTTCGTAGCCGAGGCGGCCGAACTGCCATTCCCCCGCCAATTCCGCGACCCGCCGGGTCACGGCGCGGGCGATCTCTGCCCGCAGATCCGGAACCTGTTCGGCTACCTGGGTGTCGTAGCGGCCGTCGGTGGCGATCACGGTGCGATCCTCCGCCTCCGCAGCATCCCACGAATGCACCAGTAGCGCGGCGTTGGAACCGGTGAAGCCGGTCAGGTAGCGGATGTTCACCAGATCGGTGACCAGCAGGCCGTCGATCTCGTTCTCGACCAGCAGGTTGCGCAGCAGCCCCCGCCGCGCGGCGTAATCGGGTCGCTTCTGGGGGCCGCGGCCGGAATCAGCAGACATGGGACAAAAGTACCGCCGACCCGCACGCGCGACACAGGCCCGGCCGGACCGATCTCGGCGAACAGGTTCCGGAATACACGGTATTCACAGTTCGCGGCGAATGCTCCGGTTGTCCACAGATCACCGGGGAGCCGCCCACGGGGCCGAGATCCGCGGAATCGTGAACGGTGTGACGGCACTCTTCTTCCTGCTGCTGGCCGGCTGGTGCGGGCTACTCGCCGGCTTCGATATCCGAAGCCGGCGCCTGCCGAATCCGCTCACTCTTACGGGAGCACTCGGTGTGCTGGCGTACGCGGCATGGGCCGGGCAATTGGGCGCCGCGTCGCGGGGCGCGGCACTGTTGGCAATCCCTTATCTGGTGGTGCATCTACTGCGGCCTGCGGCGCTGGGTGCCGGCGATGTGAAACTTGCGGTCGGACTCGGCGCCGCTGCCGCTCTCGATGGTGCGCAGGCCTGGATATGGGCGGCCCTCGCGGCACCTTTGCTCACTGCCGCGGTCGCGATCGGTCTGCTGCTCGGGCAGCGCGGCACCACACCGATGTTCCGGAACCCCCGCACGTCCGGCCGGCCACGGTTCCCGGCACATGCGCGCTCCCCCGACAGACCGATCGCCGCCGTCCCGCACGGACCGTCCATGTGCGCCGCGACGCTTCTGGGCCTGGCCCTGTGGTGATCACCCGGCAATCCGATACGGTCACGCGCGACAGGCCCGATGAGCACCGCCGACCGCCTGCCCCGGGCGCGGCGCCGACATGGGAAGATGGTCGGCGTGCTGCGCTGGATAACTGCTGGAGAATCCCACGGACCCGCCCTCGTCGCCCTTCTGGAAGGAATGGTCGCCGGAGTCGAGGTGACCTCGACGGAGATCTCCGCACAGCTGGCGCGCCGTCGGCTCGGTTACGGTCGCGGCGCCCGGATGAAGTTCGAGGCCGACAAGGTCACCGTGATCGGCGGCGTCCGGCACGGACGCACCATGGGTGGGCCGGTCGCGATCGAGGTCGCGAATTCGGAATGGCCCAAATGGACCACGGTGATGTCGGCCGATCCGGTGGACGAGGCCGAACTCGCCGATCTCGCCCGCAACGCCCCACTGACCCGGCCGCGCCCCGGCCACGCCGACTATTCGGGAATGCTGAAATACGGTTTCGAGGACGCCCGTCCGGTGCTGGAACGGGCGAGCGCCCGGGAAACCGCGGCCCGGGTCGCGGCCGGCACGGTGGCGCGGGCATTCCTGCGTCAGGCGCTCGGGGTCGAGGTGATCTCGCATGTGGTCGCCATCGGCACCGCGGCGAACACCACCGGGGTGGTACCCACCGCGGCCGATCTGGCCGCAATCGACGAAAGCCCGGTGCGCGCGTCCGATACCGCGGCGGAGGCGGCCATGATCGCCGAGATCGAGGCGGCGAAGAAGGACGGCGACACCCTGGGCGGTGTCGTCGAGGTGGTCGTCGACGGGCTGCCGATCGGCCTGGGATCGTTCACCAGCGGGGAGAACCGGCTGGATTCGCGGCTCGCGGCCGCGCTCATGGGAATTCAGGCCATCAAAGGTGTCGAGGTAGGCGACGGTTTCGAGACGGCGCGCCGCCGGGGCAGCCAGGCCCACGACGAGATGCGGCCGGGGCCCGACGGTGTGCTGCGCTCGACCAACCGCGCGGGTGGTCTCGAGGGCGGGATGACCAACGGCGAGGCGCTGCGGGTGCGAGCGGCGATGAAACCCATCTCCACCGTGCCGCGTGCCCTGTCCACCGTCGATATGGCCACCGGCGCGGAAGCGTCGGCAATCCACCAGCGCTCCGATGTCTGCGCGGTTCCGGCGGCCGGGGTGGTGGCCGAATCCATGGTCGCGCTGGTGGTGGCCCAGGCGGTGCTGGAGAAGTTCGGCGGCGATTCGATCGCCGAAACGGTGAGCAACATCGACGGCTACGTGCAGCGGATCAGCGCTCGCCCGCATCTGAACCCGGGCGAACACGTCGCCGACCCGGCGTAATGTCCGCGCACGCCGATTCGCACGGCCCGCGCGTGGTGCTGATCGGGCCGCCGGGGGCGGGCAAGACGACGATCGGCCGGAAACTGGCCCGCGAATTGGACGTCGAACTCTACGACACCGATGCCGGTATCGAGGAGGCCGCCGGACGCGGTATTCCCGAGATCTTCGCGGCCGACGGCGAACCCGGATTCCGGCGCCTCGAAGAAGAGGTGGTGGGCCGGGCGCTGCGCACCGAACGGGGTGTCGTCTCCCTCGGCGGCGGCGCGGTGCTGTCCGAGAAAACCCGGGCCCTGCTGCGCGCGTGCACGGTGGTATATCTCGAGATCAGTATCGCCGAGGGCCTACGCCGTACCGGCGCCACGAACACCCGGCCGCTGCTCGGCGGTGCCGACCCGGGGACGAAGTACCGGGAGCTCATGCGCCTGCGGCGACCGCTCTACCGCGAGGTCGCCTCGGTACGGGTACGCACCGACGGGCGCAGCCCGGGCCGGGTCGTCCGCGCGATCATGGGGAAACTCGGCCTCGAGCCGGTTCACCCGGAAACAACCGAAACCGGCCTCCCCGCCGACGCGGCCCCGCAGCGTTCGAGCCGGTCGCGGGCACGGCGCCGGGCACGCGCACGAGCCCGGCGGGCGGCCGCCGCACAGCAGACGACAGCCGGGCCGCCCCCCGAAAACACTCCTGCGGCGAAAACCGGAGGGAAGAACGACGCCGAGCGGGCGGAGCCGGCCGAAGGTGAAGGTTCGGGCACGTCCAGCGCACCAGCGGGCCGGAGCGAATCCACCGATACCGGCCTGCGCACCCCCGGCCGCTCCCGGCGGGCCCGGGCCAGGCGGGCGCGGGCCCGCAGGCAACAACGTGAACAGGCCGAGCACACCCAGGCCGAGCAGGACAAGACAGGAACGGAGCAGTCCAGGTGACAGAACCGACGCGTATCGAGGTCCGCACCGCCCAGCCCTATCCGGTGATCATCGGCCGCGGTTTGCTCGGTGATCTCGTCGATGCCGTGACCGGCCCCGGTGGGGTGCGCACCGTCGCCCTCTTCCATCAGCCGTCACTGGTCGAAACCGCCGAGGTGGTGCGCGCATCGCTGGCCGAGGCCGGGCTCGACGCGCATCGGATCGAGATACCCGACGCGGAGGCGGGTAAAGAACTCGCTGTCGCCGGGTTCTGCTGGGAGGTGCTGGGCCGGATCGGCCTGACCCGCAGCGATGTGGTGATCAGCCTCGGTGGCGGAGCGGCCACCGATCTCGCCGGTTTCGTCGCGGCGACCTGGATGCGCGGGGTGAAGATCGTGCATGTGCCCACCACCCTGCTGGCGATGGTGGACGCGGCGGTGGGCGGTAAGACCGGTATCAACACCGAGGCCGGGAAGAACCTGGTGGGCTGCTTCCATGAACCGTCGGCCGTCATGGTCGACCTGGTGACCCTGGAAACGGTGCCGCGCAACGAGATCGTCGCCGGGATGGCCGAGATCATCAAGGCGGGTTTCATCGCAGATCCAGTGATCCTGGACCTGATCGAACGCGATCCGCAGGCCGCGCTCGACCCGACCGGCGAGGTACTGCCGGAACTGATCCGGCGCGCCATCGCGGTCAAGGCGGATGTTGTGGCCGCCGATCTCAAGGAATCGGCCCTGCGGGAAATCCTCAACTACGGACACACCCTCGGCCATGCCATCGAACGCCGGGAACGCTACCGCTGGCGCCATGGTGCGGCAGTCGCGGTGGGCCTGGTCTTCGCCGCCGAATTGGGCCGGCTGGCCGGCCGCCTCGACGATGCCACCGCCGACCGCCATCACCGCATCCTGGAAAGTGTCGGCCTGCCCACCACGTACGATCCCGACGCCCTGCCGCAACTCCTGGAGGGTATGCAGACCGATAAGAAGACCCGCTCCGGGGTCCTGCGGTTCGTCGTACTGGACGGACTGGCAAAACCCGGCCGTTTGGAGGGCCCGGATCCCGCACTGCTCGCCGCCGCGTATTCGGCGGTCGCCGGGTCCGCGTCCGGCGGCGGTAGCGCCATCCTGCTCTGACAGACTCGTGTCCGCGGCCGTGCCGGTCCGCTTCCCGCGAGACCCGCACGGGTACGTAGAAATACGTAACCGGCTCGCGCGCACATGTCGATGCCGGGTCGAGATGCTCACGCCTAGCGTCGCCGGTATGCGAAAGATTGCTTATTCGATGGGCGGGCCCGCGCTGTTCGCGGGCCTGGCTGTACTCGCGTTCGGCGGTATCGGGGTGGAGACGCTGATCGTCTACCCGAATGTGTTCCACAACGTGCCCGATTCGCTTGCCGAGGCGAGCGAATTCTTCGACGTGGTCGGCCCCGGGGATGTTCTGCCGCCGCTGGGCGCACTGACCGCCCTCGCGGCGCTGGTGGCCGTCGGTACAGCCTGGCAGGTGACCGCGGCCCGGGGATGGCTGGGCGCCGGGCTGCTCACCCTCCTCGGTGGCGAGTACTTGTTCTCGGTCCTGTATTTCTGGCCGCGCAACGAGATCATGTTCGACGAAGGCGCCGCCGTACACAGCGTAGAGTTTCTCCGGCAGACAGCCACCGAGTTCGAAACCGCGCACTGGTTCCGGCTGGCCATCAGCGGCATCACGGCAGCCCTGGCAGTGATCGGCTTTCTGCGAGCCTACCGGGAGCACGTACTGCTGCGCCGGGACGTGACGGCATGATGCACCGGCCTGTCATCGGTATGCGTCCCTGGACCGTCGTCGCACTCGCCGGGCTCGGTGTTCCACGGGTGGTGGCACACGATCTCGGTCTTGCCGGGCCTGTCGCGAACTCGGTACTGGTCTTTGTTCCGCTCGCCCTGTGGGTCGGCTGGGTGTTATGGCGTCGAGTTCCCCCATTGCCTGCCCTGGCAATAGTCGGTGTCGTCTACGGCATTTTGCTGGCGATCACCCATCAATTGCTGTGGTTGGAAGCATTCGACGGTAACCCACCGGAACTGGGCGGAAATCTCGCCGGGCGTTTCTCCCCCGCGGCAGAGCAGGTCGTCTTGCGGCTGGCGTCAGTGGGCAGCAGCATCGTCACGGGTGCGCTTCTCGGAACGGTCACCGGAATCGCTGCCTGGGTGCTCGCCCGGATCGCCGGGCGCACCGACCGCAGCGCGGGTAGTAGCCGGTGGTGAGGCGGACACTTTGTCCGCGATGCTCGACGCCTGCGCGCACCGAGCTGTCCCCGGAAGGAGATCACGGTGAACCGAGCCGGTGAACCGAAAGCCGCCGTATCGCGGACCCCGGCCATTCGGGACGCTGTGCGGGCGCGCTCATCGTCATCGGCTGCCCAGCCCACGCCGCCCCCGGGACTGGGTTTTCCCGACGACCGGTCCGCGAGGCTGGTCGATATCGTTCTGGCAATGGCTGTGCTGGTCGCGGTCGGCGCAGCGATCACCGCCGACGTCGGCGGCCCCGGGGCGGTGCCCGTGCCGGCGTACCTGTTCGGTGTGTTGTTCAGCGCCCTGATCCTTGCGCGTCGACGTCGGCCGGTAGCCGTCCTGGTGGTCTCCGCGGTCGCACTGGTGGGCTACTACATGCTCGGCTACCCGCCGATCGGGCTGGCCCTTCCACTCGCCGCCGCATTGTTCTCCGCGGCCGAGTGTGGACGGCTGTACTGGGCGGCAGGCACCGCGACCGCCCTGCTCTTCGTCTCCACGACCGTTCGGCTCCTCCATGGTGACGATCCCGGCTTCGTCCTCGGCTTCGAGTTACCGGCCTCGGCCGCATTGATGGCGGCGGTCATCGCGCTCGGCGACAGTATCCGGTCACGCCGCGGCTGGCGTGCCGAACTGGCCAAACAGGCCTCGGCTGCCGCCGCGGAGCGAGAGCAAGAAGCACGAAGGCGGATCACGCAGGAGCGGGTGCGGATCGCTCGCGACCTGCACGACCTGCTCGCGCACACTGTGTCGGTGATCGGCCTGCACACCGACGTGGCCCGGGAAGCGCTGCGTGACGATCCCCAGACCGCCGAGAACTCGCTGGCGGCGGTGCGCGCCGCCTGCCGGACCGCGGGCCGCGAACTGCGCGCGACGCTGGACGCCCTCCGTGAACCGGATAACGCCCCGGAGCGCCCGCTGTCTCCGGCTTCGGCACGCCTGACCGAGCTCGTCGCTGCTACCCGCTCCACCGGGCTCACTGTGGAACTCCACGGCGCGGAATCGGCCGACCGGTTGCCGGCGGTTGCCGGTGACACGATCTTACGGCTCGTCCAGGAATCGCTGAGCAACGTACTTCGGCACGCTGCTGCCCGACACGCCATAGTCGAACTGGGACAGGACCGCGAGAGCATTCTGGTGCGCGTGACCGATGACGGCCGCGGCGGTACCGGCCGGTCCGGCACAGGCTGGGGCATCGTCGGAATGCGTGAACGAATCGCCCTGCTGGGCGGTACTCTGCGGGCGGAACCGGTACATGGAGTTGGATTCGTGGTCGAAGCACGGCTGCCGGTACGGGAATCGGCATGATCCGCGTCGCAGTGGTCGACGATCAGTACTTGATCCGAGAAGGCCTGCGCGCATTGTTGCAACGCGCCACCGATATCGAGGTGGCCGGCCTCGCCGGTACCGGCGAGGAAGGGGTTGCGCTCGTTATTCGTACCCGGCCGGATGTGGTGCTCATGGATATCCGGATGCCGGGCGGCGATGGTCTCGACGCGACCCGGCAGATCGTCGCCGACCCCAGACTGCGACACGTCCAGGTCATTGTCCTCACAACATTCGATACCGACGACAATATCCTCGATGCGATGCGGGCCGGCGCGGCCGGATTCCTGCTGAAGGATATCGATCCCGACGAGCTGCGAACAGCCGTGCGGACGGTCGCCGGCGGGCAGGCGTTGCTCGCCCCGGCCGTCACCCGCCGGGTGATGCGAGCGGCGGCGCAGGCCGCCGGGCCGAGCATGCGGACAGCGGAGCTGCTCGAGCGACTGACCCCGCGTGAGCGTGAGGTCCTGCTCGCTGTGGGTACGGGCCGCTCCAACATCGAGATCGGTGCCGCCCTGCAGATGAGCCCCGCGACGGCCCGGACCCATATCGGCCGATTACTGGACAAACTGGAAGCGCGCGGCCGCGCCGAACTGGTGGCGATCGCCTATGAGACCGGGCTCATCGTGCCCGGCCGCTGGTCGATCTCAAGCAGCTGAGCCGGCCGGGTGGAGTCCGGCGGTATCGGTTGTCCGGCCCTGTTCCCGGCGCGCCAGCCGCCGGCCTACGGCCACGCCGATGAGCGCCGGGACGAAGATCAGCAGCACGATGAACGCGGAGGCAGCGGTCGCCTCGAAGAGCAGCCCGGCATCACCGAGATCGACCCGTGGAATGAAATCCAGCAGCCAGGACACGAGACCGCAGCCGATACCGCCGGCCACCGCGGCCTGCAGCCACAGAATCGTCAGGTCGGCGCCGCGTTCCGGATTGGGGTTGGCCCGCCGATCCGCCCGTCCGTCCACCAGACCCCACGCGACCGCGGCACCGATCAACACCACCAGGCAGAGCAGCCGCAGCCACACCCCGAAGGTCGGGACGAACCCCATCGCGAATCCGAGGAGTACCCGCAGCACGACGGCCAGCCCACCGAGCGCCAGTGCCCGCAACAACCACGCAGTCATGCCGATCACCATAACCCCCTTTTACGCAAAGCTAGAACCGGTTACAGAATATCGGTGGTAAACGGCGACTCGCCGGGCGATCAGCCCAGGTCGGCCACCGCCGCCGCCATCGCCGCGTGCGGGGCCGGTTTGCCGGTGAACTGCTCGACCTGCCCGTAGGCCTGTTCGAGCAACATCTGCAGACCACCGATCACGGTGTGACCGGCCGCCGCCACCGCGTCCGCGAGGGGTGTCGGCCACGGGTTGTACAGGGCATCGAGCACCACGGGAGCAGCCGCCACGGCGCCGGCGATACCGGCAGCCGCCTGATACGGGACCGTGCTGACCACCGCGCCGGCCGCCGCGCAGCGCCGGGCCAGCTCGGGCGCATCGAAACCGATCACCTCGGTTTCCGCGCCGAGTTGCGCGGCGAGGTCGCGCGCACCGGCTGCCCGGCCCGCATCGCGCGCCACGATGGTCACCCGCCGGGCCCCGAGTCCGGTGAGCGCCAGCAGCGCCGGACGGGCGGTCCCGCCGGCGCCGAGTACGACCGCTTCGGACAACCCGGTCACACCGCCGCTCCGCAGCGCGCCCAGCACGCCGTCCACATCGGTACAGTCCGCCCGCCAGCCGGACTCGGTCCGGACCAGGGTGTTGGCCGAGCCGACGAGGACTGCTCGTTCGGTGCGTTCGTCCGCGTAGGCCAGCGCGGCTTCCTTGCCCGGCATGGTCACCGACAGACCGACCCATTCCGGGCCCAGTCCGTCCACCAGCCGCGGCAACTCGGCCGCGGTGCATTCGATCCGGTCGTAGGTCCAGTCCAGGCCGAGCGCCCGATAGGCGGCCAGATGCAGCTGCGGCGAGCGGGAATGGGTGATGGGGCTACCCAGCACGGCCGCCCGCCGTGGACCCGATTCAGCGCCCACTGTCGAGAATCCCGCTTTCCAGTGCCAGTTCGATGTTCTCCAGATGCTCGCCGTAGCTCTGGGTGAACAAGGTGGTGCCTTCGTTGTCCACCGTGACGAAGTACAGCCAGTCCCCCGGCTCGGGTTTCTCCATTGCCTCCAGCGCCCCGATCGAGGGGGCGGCGATGGGGGTGGCCGGCAGCCCGGCCATGGCATAGGTGTTCCACGGGGTGGTCTGCGCGCGATCGGCGTCGGTCGTGGCGACCTCGGTCTTGTCGAGCGCGTAGTTGACCGTGGAATCGAACTGCAACGGCTGACCGATCTCCAGCCGGTTGACGATCACCCGCGCCACCTTGCTCATATCCTGGGGCAGCGCTTCGCGTTCCACCAGGGAGGCCCCGATAAGCGTTTCGTACGGGCTCAGCCCGTTGGCCGTCCCGGATTCGAGCACCCCGGTTTCCTCATAGCGCGTGGCACTTTCGCTGACCAGTTTCCGCAGGATCTCCTGGGCGGAGCTGTTGGGGTCGAAATCCCAGCTGCCGGCGGCGATCAGTCCCTCGAGCTGCCGCCGCCGGTCGGGTACCTGCCGGACGGCATCCATCGCCCATTCCGGGACCCCGAGCGCGGCCAGATCGGCACCGGCACCGGCCTCTTCCAGTTGTTCGTAGGTGACGCACCGGCGTTCGGCGTCGGCGCCGACACAACTGGCCGCGGCAATCTTGGTGTAGATCCCTTCCTTGCGGGCACCGGTGTTCACATCGTGCTGATCGTGTAACTGCCGGCCCTCGGAGATGACCAGATTGCCCACGCGGGCTTCCGGGGAAATCAGGGCCGCGACGGCGTCGCGGCCCGGACTCTGTTCGGGAATGGCGTAGTACCCGGGCTGTACCGAATTCATCCCCTCGTTCTGTACCGCCGCCTCGTAGAACGCGGCAGAACTGGCCACCACACCGGCTTCTTCCATCGCCGTGGCTATCTCGGTGGCCGTATCACCGGACGCCACATGGACGACCACCGGTGCGCCCCCCGGACCGGCGAAATCTTCCGCGGGGGTGTAGCGATTGAGAAGTTTGTACATACCGGCACCGAGGATCAGGACGAGGACCACCGCGCCGGCCACCCAGACCAGCTTCCGGCGGCCACCGCCCTGTTGTTCCCGGGCCCGGCGGGCCGCCGCCCGGCCACCGCGGCGAGGCGCCGGG
>NZ_BAFV01000040.1 GCF_000308515.1 Nocardia carnea NBRC 14403
CGAGGTCTGCGGGCATCGGTTTGGGCAGCAACAGCACATCGCATTCGGCCGCCAGCTCCGCGCGCGTCCGCTGCCCGGCGACCAGCGGCGCCAGCTGCTCGTCGGAATAGCCGAACCGGGTGCCGTAGCCGTATTCGAGGAAGATACCCGCGCGGGTTGCCGGGTCGATCCGCGCGAAATGCGCGGGGTGGATCGCGAGCCGATGCTCGTCCTCCTTATGGGAGGACGCAATGGCCCCGATCGTCAGTTGTTTCACTATGCGAGCCTACGCGCGGTGCGGGACGAGCCGACGGCACCTCTGAGGCAGCATCGCGACGGCTTCTCGACAGCTGTCGAGAAGCCGGCTCCCGCAATGGTTTCAGTGGGCGGACCAGCCACTCAGCGCATCCTCCGCGGTCGCACACAGTTCGTCGATCACCCGGGCCATCGGAGCGCTCTCGGTCACCATCCCCACACCTTGACCCGCATCGACCGGGGCCACCTCGGGATCGTCGGCTGCCATGGCCGCGGCCAGCTCGTCGCGGGCCGCCGGGTTCCCGGTCAGATCGTTCTCGCTGTGCTCCCACCGCCCGGTGAAATCGTTGCGCAGTACCCGCGAGGGGAAACGCGCAGGCCAGGGCAGCTGCTGGCCGATATCGAAGATACGCGTGGTGACGGTATCGGTGGCTGCCGCGCGAACCAGCGCCGCACGCGCGCGGTCCGGGGTGAGCGCTTCGGTACATACCGACAACCTCGTTCCGAGCCAGGCTCCCGCGGCACCGGCCGCGAGCACCGCGGCCAGCGTCCGGCCGGAGGAGATCCCGCCGGCCGCCAGCACCGGAACTTCCACCGCGTCCAGTACGGCATCGAGCAGCGGCAGGGTACCCAGCAGCGGCGCCCCGTGACCGCCGCCTTCGGCGCCGCGGGCGACGAGTACGTCTACTCCGGCGTCGGCGGCGCGGCGGGCCTGTTCCGCGTCGTAGACCTGGGTCACCGCCATCACCCCGTGCCGGTGCAGCCGTTGCACCCACGCGAAATCGTCGGTGAATCCGACGGAGATGACCGTCGGCCGCGCGGCGAGAGCGGTATCGAGTAACGCGGGCTCCCGTGCCAGCACCCAATCGACCAGCCCGATACCGAACGGACCGGGTACCGCACCGAGCAGGTCCAGTTCATCGGACAACCGGGCGGCCGAGCCCGCACTGCCCATCCCGATCATCCCCAGGCCACCGGCGGTGGTCACTGCGGCCGCCAGCCGGCCACCGGCCACACCCCCCATCGGGGCGTTGACTATCGGCGCGCGCAAACCCATCCCCCGCGACCAGGGCGTCGACAGCACTACGGTCCACCTCGCTCGTCTGTGCACCGGCATCGGGATGCCGGATCCGGTTCTCCCCGCGACCGTACCCGCCGACCTGCCCGGCTCCGGCGGCTACTCGCCCTGCCGGCACTGCGGAAACGGTCACCGCAACGGTCCTCGCACCGGTGCAAGCGTCCGCGCAAGGCCGTGGCTCGGCGGCAATCTACTGCTGGGTGTCCCTTTCGGCGATCACCTCGACGCGGAGGAAGTCCGGCGCGTCGAGCACCCGGCGCAGCATGAACCGGATGAACGGCGGCATATCGCCGGCGGCCTCGTCCCGGTAGACGCGCGGCGAGCCGACCGCGTAGCGCCGCCGCCGAGATTCGAGCTCGCAACCGCCCGCAGCGAGAACGTTACGCACCCAATCGGCTTCGGCGCCGTAGGTCAAGGCGATCACATATCCGTCGCCGCGGCGGAAGGCCCATAGTGGGGTCCGGAATATCCGGCCGGAGCGGCGGCCGCGATGGACGACCACCGCCCAGCCCGGCGCCCACGGTGCGATGAACTTCGTGATCCGGTTCAGGCCGGCCTTGTTCGCGCGAGCGATCCTTCGGGGCGCGGGCATATCCGAACACCTCACTTCACTCGGATCCACCGTCTCCTGCACCACCAACCGGCGCCGGAGACAGGACGGTAGGCGGCGATATCCGGCAGATGTATTCGCTTCCAGTTTCCCAGGCCGGCACGCCGTTGTCCGAACGACAGCCCGAGGGCGGTGGACACCTACTCGCCGAAGCGATGCTGTGCCGCCGCGGATCCGTGCTGTTGGGCGTCGCGACGTGCCCGGAGCCGCGGCCGCGACCTTTGCGGGAAACCGCCCCTACCGGTCGAGAACTTCGGAAAGCGCGACGGGTGTATGTCGATGAGCCTCGGCCACCGGCTCGTTGGTAATCCCGCCGGCGCACGTGTTGAGACCTTTGGCGAGCACCGGGTCGTCGCGCAGGGCCGCGCGCCAACCTTTGTTCGCGAGGGCGACCACATAGGGCAGCGTCGAGTTGGTGAGGGCGTAGGTCGAGGTGTTCGGTACGGCGCCGGGCATATTCGCGACGCAGTAGAAGGTCGAATTGTGTACCGGGAAAGTGGGTTCGGAATGAGTGGTCGGCCGCGAATCCGCGAAGCAGCCGCCCTGATCGATGGCGATATCGACGAGTACGGAGCCCGGTTTCATCCGTGCGACCAGATCGTTGCCGACGAGCTTGGGCGCCGCCGCCCCCGGAATCAGCACCGCACCGATCACCAGATCCGCCTGCTCGACCTCCTGTTCGATGGCCAGGCGAGACGACGCGAGCCCGTGTACCCGGTTGTGGTAGCGCCAGAACGACATCCGGAGCTTGTCGAGGTCGGTATCGAGTAGCGTGACATCGGCACCCATTCCCAGGGCGATATTGGCGGCGTTCTGACCGGCGACCCCCGCGCCGAGGATCACGACACGGGCGTTCGCCACCCCACCGACCCCGCCCATCAGCACCCCGCGCCCGCATTGCGCCTTCAGCAGCGAGTGGGCGCCGACCTGCGGTGCCAGACAGCCCGCGACCTCCGACATCGGGTAGAGCAGCGGCAGGACACCCGACGGCAACTGGACAGTTTCGTAGGCGATAGCGGTGACACCGCGGTGGAGGAGTGCGTCGGTGAGCGGGCGGTCGGCGGCGAGGTGCAGGTAGGTGAACAGCACCAGGCCGTCGCGCAGCAGCGGATATTCGGCCGCGATCGGCTCCTTCACCTTGAGCACCAGATCGGCCCGGGCCCAGACATCTTCGGCGCGATCGACGATCTGTGCGCCGGCGGCGGCGTATTCGTCGTCGGTGATGGAGGAGCCGTGCCCGGCATCCTTTTCGATATCGACCTGATGCCCTTGGCTTGTCAGCTCGTGTACGCCGATGGGGGTGATGGCGACTCGGTACTCGTGATCCTTGAGCTCCCTCGGCACGCCGATACGCATTGCTTCTCCTACTCGTACAGATCGGCAGGATTCTCCGAGAACTACTGCGGGCCCGGTGATCTCACCGCACCCCACGGACCCCCATCAGGTGAGCGAGGGGCTCTCGGCACATTCACCCGCCGGCGACCGACGGAATGATCATGATCTCGGTACCGGCATCCACCGGCGTGTCCTGCCCCTCGAGGGTGCGGCATTCATCGTCGCCGACGTAGAAGTTCACGTAGCGGCGCAGTCGACCGCTCTCGTCGCGAAGCCGGCGTTCCAGTCCCGGCGACCGCTCACGGACGGCATCCAGAACGCTCCGGAGAGTCGCTCCCTCGACGTCGATCTCCTTTTCGCCGTCGACATAGGTACGCAGCATGGACGGCAGACGGACGTGCGCCACGGCGTTATCCGACCACCGCGGCACGCACGCACAGTACGTCCGGAAGTTTGTCGGCGACCAGTTGCCAGTGATCGCCCTCGTCGGCACTGCAGTAGACCTCGCCGTTGCGGGTGCCGAAGTAGATACCCGCCGGGTCGGCGTTGTCGGCGCACATGGCATCGCGCATGACCGCCGCCCAGAACGGGCCCTGCGGGAGCCCGTCGGTCTGCGCGGACCAGGTATCGCCGCCGTTTTCGCTGCGATACACCGCGCAGCGCGCGTCCGGCGGGAAACGGAAGCGCTCCATATCCGCGACCAGCGGGAAGGTGTAGATGACTCCGGAGCGCCGGGGATGCGCGACGATCGGGAAACCGAAATTGGATTCGGGTAATCCACCGTCGATCGATTGCCAGCTCATCCCCTCGTCGGTGCTGCGGAAAACCCCGCCGTGGTTCTGCAGGTACATGGTGTCCGGCGTATCCGCGTCCACTGCGACCTTGTGCACGCACTGCCCCCATTCCGGCAGTTCACCCGGCATGAAATCGGCGGTGACACCTTTGTTCGTGGGTTTCCAGGACGATCCGCCGTCGGTGGTCCGATAGACGCCTCCGGTGGAGATGGCGACCGCCATCCGCTGGGTATCGGCCGGATGCGGCAGGATCGTATGCAATGCCAGCCCGCCGCCGCCCGGCATCCACTCCGGCCGGTGCGGATGCTCCCACAGGCCGCGTACCAGCTCGAATGTCCGGCCGCCGTCGGTGGAGCGGAACAGCGCGGCCGGTTCGGCGCCCGCGTACACCACATCGGGTTCCGCCGCGGTGGCGGGCGCGATCTGCCAGACGCCCTGGAGTGCCGCCCCCGTATCCTCCGGGAAGGCCAGCGGTGCGTCGTCCGGCTCGCTCCAGGTGGCGCCGAAATCGTCACTGACCACCATGGTCGGGCCGAAATGGCTGTCCAAGACACCCGCGAGCAGGCGCGGCGTGGACCGCCGGGTATCGATCGCGAAGGCTTTCACATCGGCCACCGCGAACTGGGGATCACCGACTTCCCAGTTCTTCCGACCGTCCTTGCTGCGCGCCAGGAACAATCCCTTGCGCGTCCCGATTCCGAGCAGTACGTCCATCACGTACCTCCATGTCGTCACCGTCACGCCGGCGCGTGTGAGCGTACTCCGGGGGACCGACAGGTTCCGGCAGAACAGAGCACAAAGCGTGCCGCGGAACGCGCCGGATGGCGATCACCGCACGGGTGATCGCCATCCGGCAGGACAAGGCTCGCGTCGGTGCGGGGCGCGGCGCCTTCGACCGCGGCGATCATCTATTCGCGATCGGTCGCCGGCGCGGACACCGTGACCGCCGGGCATCGGCGCCCTACTGCTGGTCTTGTCAGGGAATGACGACCGGACCCGATGCGGCCGACAGGGCCGGCTCGTCGGCCAGGCGGTGACCCGCCTCGCGCGGCGTAACACCCTCCTCGGCCCAGGCGGCCAGCAACTGCGCGACCTTACTGTGCATAGTGGTGCGCAGCCGATCGAAGGAGTTCTCCGGATTGTCGTCGACCTCGCCGAGGAGCAGCCACCACGCCCAGGCCACGGCCCCCGCGTTCGCGACGAAATCCGGGAGCACCGGGACGCCGCGGGCGGCGAGCATGGCCTCCGCTTCCGGGGTCGTCGCCGCGTTCGCGGCCTCCACGATCACACGGGCCCGGATATCGTACGAATTATCCGGTGTGATCGCGTAGGAGATCGCCGCCGGAACGAGGATATCCACCTCGGCGGAGAGCACCGCGGCGCGCGGTAGCTGTTCGACACCTTCGGGCAGCCGGGTGCGGTCGACTTCGCCGAAACCGTCGCGCAGATCCAGCAGCGCGGGGATATCCAGACCGTCCGCGCAGTACAGCGCGCCCGCGGCATCGGCCACCACGGTGACCTTCATTCCGGCTTCGTGCAGGTAGTAGGCCGCGGCGCCGCCCATGGTGCCGATGCCCTGGATCGCGACCGTCGTCTCGGCGGGCGCGCGTCCCCGCCAGACCGCGGCGGCGAGGCAGGCGTGCGCGACCCCGTAGCCGCCGATCACATCGCCCAGCAGGAAGCCACCCTCTACGGCGGCGTTGAGCCCGTTGCGGACCCGTTCCAGGGTCGCGGCCGGGTCGGCGGCGCGGCTGATCGCGGCATGGTAGCTCTGCCCCAGGCCGAGTTTCTCGAAGACCTCGTCGATCAGGTGCTGCGGAACCCCCAGATCCTCCGCCGTCACCCAATGTGCGGCGAGCCACGGGCGCATGGCCTCGCAGAACCGCTCGAGCACGCCGATCGCCCGGGGATCCTTGGGGTCGAAATCGATACCGCCCTTGGCCCCGCCGACCGGCAGATCGAAGGTGGCCGTTTTATCCGCCATCCCGCGGGCAAGATCCTCGACCTCCCGCAAGCCGCATCCGGCCCGCATCCGCGTGCCACCGGTGGCCAGGCCCGCGCGCAGGGTGTGCACGACCAGGTAGCCGACCGCGCCCGTCAGGGAATCCGTCCACTGCAGACGCATATACGGTTCGGTCCGGCGGACCGGCGGCGCGGCGGCCGGTGCCGCAGGAATGTCCGGAAAGGTTTGCGTGGTCATATGCGGGGTACCCCCCATAGGGTTGTCGATCGCCGTCACGATGAACCACCTCCTTTTCGTGCTCGGCCGTCGCCACCGCATGCGGCAACCCCGGCGCGCAAATGTTCCGTCCGGACTTCTTCGTCCCCACGGCCACTATGTGTGCCCGATCCCATAACTGTGCGGTCGTACCTGCTCGCGCGTCTATTTACGGTTGGTTCACGGCAGTGTTCACCGTTGCTGTACAACGCTTAGGCTCGTTGTATGGACTTGTCGATCCCTCGCTTGCGAATGTTGCGCGAGCTACATCGACGCGGCACGGTTACGGCGGCCGCGACGGCGCTGCACTATACGGCGTCGGCGGTATCACAGCAGCTCGCACAGCTCGAACGCGATGTCGGTACCCGGTTGTTCGAACGGCGTGGACGCCGCGTGCAGCTCACCGATCTCGGTGTCCTGCTCGCCGAGCACGCCGAGGAGATCCTGGCCTCGGTCGAACGCGCGACCCAGGCCCTCGAGGATGCCGGCGAATCGGTATCGGCAACGCTGACGGCCGGGGTGTGGGCGTCGGTGGCCTCCGGTCTGATGCCGGACGCGCTCACCTCCCTCGCCGGCACGCACCCGGGGATCAGAGTGCGGACGCGGGAACTCGCCCCGGAAGCAACTGCCGCGGCGGTACGCGACGGTGCACTGGATCTCTCCTTCGTCCTCGACTACTCGAATTACCCGATGGCCTGGGACCGTGGCCTGCAGCGCGCGGTGATCGCGGTCGAACGGATCCATGCCGCCGTCCCGTCCGGGGCGGTGCCGGGGGCCAGTGTGACGCTTGCCGAACTGGCCGAACATCCGTGGATACTCGCTCCGGCCCGCTCCCATTTCGGGCAGGCGGCGCGGCTGGCGTTCCAATCGGCCGGGGTCGCACCGCGGATCGACCACGAAGTAGAGGAGCAGGCGACCGCGATGGCGATGGTCGCGGCGGGCTTGGGGGTGACTCTGGTGTCGGATCTGGGCCTGGCCCTGCGGCCGACGGGGGTGGACATCATCGCCCTCGGCGACATCCTCACCCGGACCGTCTCCCTGGCCTACCGCACCAACTCGGCCCGCCGGGCCGCGCTACTGCTCGTGGTGGACGCGATCCGGACTGCCGCCGCGGTGAAGGGCCTGGGCGCCGATACCGCGCTCCCGGCCCCGGTCGCTACGGAGTCACCGGCGCAGCAGGTGGTCGACGGCCGGAGCCTCGGACTCGGCTGAATCCGATCTCCGGTTCTCGTGCACCACCGGCAGCGGAGCGGCAAATGGGTGCCGGCCGGGCGCACTGCTCGAACGGCCGGCAGGTTGGGGCAGACTGTTCTGATGGCACGTTCCGCTGCGTACCGCCCCTCCCCGGCCGAGCTGGCGGCCGCCGAAGGCGCCACCGTTCCCGATGTGCTGGCACCTGATCTGCGGGTGTTGTTCTGCGGTATCAATCCGGGACTGTGGTCCGGGGCGACGGGGCATCATTTCGCTCGCCCGGGTAACCGTTTCTGGCCGGCGCTTTTCCGCTCGGAATTCACCCCTCGACTGTTCCGCCCCGACGAGGAGGCCGAATTACTCGAGCTGGGGCTGGGTATCACGAATGTCGTACCACGCACGACGGCGAAGGCCGCCGAGCTGACCGCGCAGGAATTGCGCGACGGTGGCCGCGACCTCTCCGTCCGGGTGCGCGAGTACCGTCCGCAGGTCCTCGCGGTACTCGGCCTCGGGGCCTATCGCACGGCGTTTGCCCGGCCCCGGACCACCGTGGGCCGGCAGCCGGACACGCTCGGTGCCACCGAGGTCTGGGTACTGCCGAATCCGAGCGGTCTCAACGCGCACTACACGTTGGATGCATTGGCCGCAGAGTTCCGTACGCTGCGCACGGCACTGGAATAAGGCGGCGGGCGGAGCGACCCGACCGGACAACGCCGGCCTGCCACCTCTCGGTCCGAGTGCCGCCGGTTTCCGGTGTGCCATCGCGCCGCATCCGAGGTCCGCGACGACGCCGGTCGTCACCGATAGCCGGAATCCCGTGACCGCGAACCGATGCCGTGAGAAACTCACTTCCGTGAAGTGGAATACCGTTTCCGGCCTGCCGGACCGGGTGGCACGCTCCCGGCAGACCCGGTGGCACATCACGTTCCGTTCCCTCGGGGTCGCCGCCGCGATCATCGCAATACTCGGACCGTTCACCCCGTTCGCGGGCGTCACCCACGCAGAAGAAGTTTCCGTCACCCCCTCACCCGGATGCGCAGCGGCGCCGACCGCACCCGGCCGCACGCTCGAACATTTCGCGGCCGCCGGCCGGGCGGGAAGCTATATCCGGGATATCCCCGAGGCTCCGGGACCCCGCCCTGTCGTTCTCGACCTGCACGGCTATCTCGAGCCGGCCGTGATCGCCCACGCGTCCAGCGGTTTCGGCGACTACGGCGCCACCCAGGGGTTCATCACCGTCACACCCCAACTCGACGAGCCCGGTCCGCCGCGCTGGAACTTCGAACCGCAGAGTACCGATATGCATTGGCTCGCCGGGCTGATCGACCACATCGGCGCGACCCTGTGCGTCGACACCCGGCGCATCTTCGTCGCCGGGCTGTCCATGGGCGCGTTCACCACCTCATCGCTGGCCTGCCACCTGTCCGACCGGATAGCCGCCATCGCGCCGGTCGCGGGAGTACAGGACTTCGCCTGGTGCAAGACTTCCCGGCCGGTGCCGGTCATCGCCTTCCACGGCACCGCGGACCCGATCGTCGCCTACACCGGCGGCGCCGGGCCCAACGCCCGCCTGCTGCCCTCCCCCGACGGCACCGGGTCGTCCGTGGGCACCGAACGCAACGGCCCCACGGTCAACGGTCCGGGCCCCGCCAGTGTGCCGGAGAGCGTCGCGGGATGGGCGCGGCGCAACGGTTGCGGAGATGTACCGGACCGGCAGCAGATAGCGCCCGATGTTTACCGCGAGCACTATCCCTGTCCTGCCGGCGCCGATGTCGAGCTGTATTCCGTTCAAGGTGGCGGACATGTCTGGCCCGGGGACACCGCGGTCCCGTTCCCGGAGATCTTCGTCGGCAGCAACACCACCTCGATCGACGCCACACAGCTGATCTGGGATTTCTTCGAAGCCCATCCACTACCGGCATGAACCGGTCACCGCGCCGACCCGCCGGCAGAAGTCGACTTACGCCCCGCCACGCCTTCGCGCCGCGGGGCGGGATCATCAGGGGCCCGGATCAGAACTTGCCGGTGTGATGTTCGATCCGATGCCCTAGGCGGGCGGCGAATTCGGTGATGAATTCCTCGGCGAGGGGCGGCCAACCCCAGAAGTCGAAAGCGAGTGCCCCCAAGGCGAAGCCGTCGTCCCACTGCCAGGTGGTGACGGAGCTCGATATCGCACACGAGGGGCAGGTCACCGCGGCGGCGCCCGTGTGTTTCCAGGCCTCGATTGCGTCCGAGAACGGTTGCCATACGGCGGGATCGGCCTCCCACTCCTGCGGGTAGTCGATGATCACGGTGGAGGTCTCGCACCGCGGGCACACGGCGGACGCCGGTTCGATACAACCCTGTCCGGCATAGTGGTCGTGGCGGCCGACGATGACGGCTACGGGTGCGGGGATCCAGTCGGCGCCCCATTCCTGGGTGATCTGTGACCAGTCCGGGCCCGGCACATAGCCTTCGTCGACCTGGAGGCTGTACATCGCGTCCCGCGAAGTCTCCCGGAGCAGCCAGCCCCGCGAAACCATCCAGTCCACCATCTGTTCGGCCAGCGCACTCGCGTCGGCCGAGGTCACGTCGAGGTCGACGATTCGTTCGAAGAAGTCACCCACACCCGCATCCTGACACAGCGAACCGACACTCGCGCCCGAGCCGGCCGGGCGTCCGATCACCTCGATCTGTTTCGTCACCGACAGCCCACCTCGGCGTCGGTCATCAGCACCTCCGCCGGAGCCGGGAGCTGGGCACCGCAGTGGCGAGGAAACGAATCCGCGGCACGAAAAACACGGGCCCGCAACAGCGGCCATGTCCGGTGTCGCGGGAAATTCAGCCGCCGACAGCAGCAGATCATGCCACAATCACCTCCTTCTGAAAACTGTTGACAGTTTTCAGAAGGACGGCTTACAGTGACCTGAGTCATAGGCACCCGGAGATGAGGGCGGGTGCCAGACCGATAAGGGAGCGGTGACATCGATGGGCAGTTACTGGGCCAGCTGGTCGGACCTTCCCGAACGAGAGGTGCTGGAGGGTAACTTCCGCACCGCCGTCACGGGTAAGGAAATGGGACTCAACCGGATCCGTTGGGTGCATCCGACGACACTTCCCGCGCATAATCATCCGGACGCCGAGCAGGCCATGGTCATCACGAGTGGCCGGATCTCGTTCACTGTCGCCGGTGCGGAAACCGTGCTCGAAACCGGAGATGTCGTGGTGATTCCGCGGGGTGTCGAGCATTGCGGGCACAGCATCGAAGGTGAGGCGACCTTTATCGAGGTGTTCGCCCCGGCGCGGGTCGAGAACCTCGTAGGCTTCCTCGGGGGGCCTTCGATGCCGGTGGTGCCGCGATGACCCCGAGCCGGATCAGTGCCCATGTGTATGTCGAGACAGCGCATCTCGGCAGCAACAACTCGATCATCGTGGGTGACGGAATCGCGCTGGTGGACACGCCGCACCGGCCCAGCGACGCAATCGCGTGGCGGAAGACAGCGGACCGGTTGGGCACAACCCGGTACGTCGTCAACACCGATCATCATCCCGACCACACCATCGGAAATCGCTGGATGGGTGGCGAGGTCGTATCGCATCGAGACACCCGCCGGCGCCTGCTGCACGACGCACCCGATCATGACTACCTGGCAAGGCTTTTCGCGCGCATCGATCCGGCCGCAGTCGCGCTACTCGACGAGTACCGGGTCCGGGTACCCGATATCGTCTTCACCGACCAGCTCGACCTGCACCTCGGCGATATCGCACTGGAACTGACCTTCCAACCGGGGCATACCGCGAACAGCCTGATCGCGTACCTGCCCGCGGACGGTGTCGTCTTCACCGGCGATATCGTCTGCGAAGCTGGGCTGCCGTCCTTCCAGGACTGCCGGGTGGCCGACTGGTTCGATGCCATCGACAAGGTCGCCGATTACGATTTCGAACTTCTCGTCCCGGGGCACGGCGAGGTGGCCGGGCGCGAACTTCTCGATCGTTACCGCGAGTGGGGCCGCGAGGTCGTGGGCGAGGTGGCGGAGGCCATTCGCCGCGGCGCAGACAGTGAGCAGGCCGCGGCCGAGATCCGGTTCACCGACAACATTCACGTGGATACCGGCGACCAGCTCGGCTATCCCGACGATCTCATCGAGTTCTTCCAGCGGCGCTCCATTGCCCGCGTCTACACCGACCTCATCGAGAACCCCGAACTCGCCTCGCGATAGCGGCGCCCGATATCTGCTCCGGCGCCCGACACCGAACACGGAGAAAACCCATGCGTAGGAGAAAGTTCGCTGCCGCATGCGCGACGGCGGCCGTAACGGCCGGAGTGCTGACCGGCTGTCAGAGCGGGACCGGCGACGCCGTGGCCACCCCGGAGGGAATTCAGAAGGCTCAGGCAGCGCAGCGTGTCGTCGCGTCAGCAGCGGTTGTCCCGAAGCCGGACGATCTCGGCCCACCGATCTCCGTGGAATCGTTGCGCGGCGAGACGATCTACAGCATTCCCATCGACAGCAAGGCCGAGTTCTATCAGGCCGGCGAACAGGCAATGAAAGGTATCGCGGCCGAAGCGGGAGTCAACTACGTAACCTTTCCGTCGGACGGTACCCAGATCTCCTACCAGCAAGGCATCAGCCAGGCCATCAACGCCGGGGCCGGCGCGATCCTGCTCAACGGCCCACTCCCCTCGACGCTCGGCCCGCAGATCGACGCCGCGAACAAGGCGGGTGTGCCGATCGTTCCGTTGCATATCTCCGACAAGGACAGCCCGACCGACCCGAGCGTGCCCTACGAATCCTTCGCGCCGTTCAACGAGGCGGCTCGGCTGATGGCCCTCGGGGCAGTGGCCGCGCAGCAGGGTGCGCCGGTGCACGCGCTGGTCATCGAGTCGTCGGAAACCGGTCCGTCGAAGGGCATGGTCGATACGATCCGGAAAACGCTCGCCGAGGAGGCTCCCACGGGTTCGGAGGCGACGGTGATCAACGTCGCCGTTCCGCAATGGGCGCAGCAGATTCAGGGCCAGGTGCAGTCGGCTGTATTGCGGAACCCGGATATCAACGCGGTGCTGCCGATCTTCGACTCGATGTCGCTCTACGCGGCGCCGGGTATCAGGCAGGCCGCGTACAACCGCGAAGTGCCGATCTACACGTTCAACGGCACTCCGTCCATTCTCGCGATGGTCGAAAACGGTTCGGTCGCGATGAATGTGGCCGAAAACCCGGATTGGGTTGCCTACGTCAATCTCGATGTCGCCTTCCGCGCCATGCTCGGAGTGCCACCGGTACCGGCCGAATCGGGCCCGGTCCGCGTGATCGACTCGTCGAACGTCGCCGAAACGGGTGACCCGCCCACCAGCGGCAATGGCTTCGGCGACGAGTACGCGGGTGCCTTCCTGCGGCTGTGGGGCCTGGCCTGATGTCCCCGGACGCACCACTGCTGGCAGTGGCAGGACTGGCGAAGGCGTTCAACGGTGTTCCCGCGCTGCGCGGCGTCGATCTCGACGTCCGCGCCGGCGAGGTGCACGGCTTGCTGGGCGCCAACGGCAGCGGAAAATCGACTCTGATCAAGATACTGGCCGGGTTCCACGACGCCGACGCGGGCACCGTCACCGTCGCCGGCAACACCATCGGCAGCCCGTTCGGTGCCCGCGGCCTGCGTGATCACGGCTTGGGCTTTGTGCACCAGGATCTCGGGCTCGCCGGTGCGGGCACGGTGCTGGAGCATATCGCGCTCGACTCCTGTGGCGGCTCCGCGAACCTGCACCGGATCGACTGGCGCGCTCAGCGGCGCCGCGTACGGGACCTGCTGGGTCGCTTCGAGATCGGTGTCGATCCGGATGCCGTGATCGATACGCTTACGCCGGTACAACGGGCCATGATCGCCGTGGTGCGGGCAGTGGGCGCCCAGGAATCGGCCTCCGGGGGCACCGGACAGATCCTGATCCTCGACGAACCGACGGTCTTCCTGCCGAGGCACGAGGTCGGCCTGCTGTTCGGCCTGCTACGCCGGCTGCGTGACCGCGGGGATGCGGTGCTGCTGGTCTCCCACGATCTCGACGAGATTCTCGAGGTCACCGACCGGGTGACCGTGTTCCGCAACGGCGGGACCGCGGGTACCCGCACAACGGCCGGCGCGACCCGCGACGATCTCGTCCAGCTCATCTTGGGGACCCGCGACGAGCACGTCGCGAAAGGAAGTACAACGGTCGATCGGGACCGGCCCGCGTTGCTCGCGGCCCGCGGACTGTGCGGTAGCCGGGTGCACGATCTGGACCTCGATCTCTTCTCGGGCGAGGTGGTCGGCGTGACCGGGCTGGCCGGATCCGGTTTCGAGGAGCTGCCCGATCTGCTCTTCGGAGCGGATCAGGCGGCAGCCGGGACCGTCGAGCACGGCGGGCGCACGGTGCGCCGGCCCGGCCCGGCGCGTTCGATGTCGAACGGGGTCGTATTGATTCCCGCAGACCGCAAAACGCAGGGCGGTGCACTGGAGCTCAGCGTGCTGGAGAATATTTCGCTGCCGTTCCTCGCCGACCGGGCCCGTGGCCTCTCGATCGACTGGGGTGGCCTACGCCGGCGTGCACAGGACACCTGCCACCGGCTGGACGTGGTCCCGCCGGATCCGCAGGCGATGTTCGGACATCTCAGCGGCGGTAACCAGCAGAAGGCCCTCCTGGGTAAATGGATGGATACAGAGCCGCGGGTGATGTTGCTCAGTGAACCCACTCAGGGTGTCGATATCGGTGCCCGGCGGGAGATCTTCGCCCTCATCCGTGCGGCTGTGGCGAAGGGGATGGGCGTCCTGTGCGCCACCTCCGACTATGAGCAGCTGGTCGAAATGGCCGACCGGGTCCTCGTATTCGACGGCGGCCGGATCAGTGCCGAGATCACCGGGGCCGACATCACCAAGGACGTGCTGGCGTCCGCCGTCTACGCAGAGGAAGCGTCATGAGCACCACCGAGAAAGAAACTACGGTCGCCGACCGCGCGGCGGGCCCGCCGCAACGGAAGCTCCGCAGCACAGCCGCGGAACCCGAGCGCTTCGCGTTGCTGGGTGTATGGGTCGTCCTGATCATCGCCTTCAGCGTGATGATCCCGGATATCTTTCCGACCACGGCGAACGTATCGAACATGCTCGCTTCACAGGTGGTCCTGCTGATCCTGTCGATCGGGTTGCTGTATCCGCTGCGGGCGGGCGACTACGACCTGTCGGTGGCCTCGACGCTGAATCTGGCCACGGTGGTAGTCGCTGTGCTCAATGTCCAGCAGGAGTGGAATATCTGGTTGTCGGTACTCGCTGCGATCCTGGCCGCTCTCGCGGTCGGTGTCCTCAATGGCCTGATCGTGACGGTCTTCCAGATCAACCCGTTCATCGTGACACTCGGTATGGGCACTGTCGTACAGGGACTGATCTACCTGCTGTCGGACTCCGCGACGATCAGCGGGATCGACCGGGCGCTGTCCGACGCGGTGCTCACTCAACCTTTCCTGGCGATTCCGACCGGTTTCTTCTTCGCGCTCGCGTTATGTGCCGTCGCCTGGTACATCTTCGACCACACCGCATTCGGACAGCGGCTGCTGTTCGTCGGCCAGAGCCATGATGTGGCCCGGCTGAACGGGGTCGACGTGGCACGGCTGCGGTGGCGCGCCCTGATCATCTCCGCGGGCACCGCCGGGCTCGCCGGTGTGGTCTATGCGGGCACCACCGCAAGCGCCGACCCGGTATCGGGCGCATCGTTCCTGCTGCCCGCGTTCGCCGCGGCATTTCTCGGATCGACGGTGCTACGGATCGGCCGGTTCAACCCCTGGGGCACCTTGATCGCGGTGTACTTCCTGGTCACCGGCATCACCGGGCTGCAGTTGCTCGGCGCGCAGCAATACGTCCAGCAGCTGTTCTACGGCGGCGCACTCGTGATCGCAGTGATCGCCGCGAAGCTCGTCCGCACCCGCGGCGAACGTAAACGCCGCGACAGGGTCACGACCGCCTGATTTCCCCCAACGACTGAGGAGTGAACCGATGAAGGCACAGGGAGCCGTTCTCCACCGGATCGACGGAAAATGGGAGGTCCAGGATCTCGAGGTGGACGAGCCCGGTCCCGACGAGGTGCGGATCAAGGTCATGGCCAGCGGGCTGTGCCATTCCGACGACCATTTCGTCACCGGCGATCTCGCCGTCACCCTGCCGATGGTCGGTGGGCACGAAGGGGCGGGAATCGTCGAGCAGGTCGGGTCGAGGGTCACGCGTGTGAAACCGGGCGACCACGTCGCGACGCTGTTCATCCCGGCGTGCGGTACCTGCCACTACTGCGCCCGGGGTATGCAGTACATCTGCAATAACGGTGCCGGGATGGAGCACGGCCGCGCAATGGACGGCACCGCCCGCTTCCACGCGACCGACGGCAGCGATATCGGCGGTGTGACTCGGCTGGGTACATTCGCGAACTACCTGGTGTGCCACGAAACCCAGGCGATCAAGGTACCCGACGATATTCCGTTCGAACTGGCCTGTCTGGTGTCTTGCGGCGTGGCGACCGGTTACGGGGCGGCGGTCAACGGGGGGCCCGTGCGGGCAGGTGATGTGGTGCTGGTCTGCGGACTCGGCGGTGTCGGCGCCAACGCCGTACAAGGTGCCCGGCACGCAGGGGCAGATCATGTGATCGTCGTGGACCCCGTTCCGTACAAGCAGGAACGGGCCGCCGATTTCGGCGCCACTGCCGCGTTCGGGTCCATTGCGGAGGCGCGCCCCCTGATCGACAGCCTCACCAATGGGCAAGGTGTGGATATCGCGATCGTCACCGTCGGCCGCGTCGACGGCGATATCATCGGCGAAGCCTTCGCTGCGGTCGGTAAATCCGGGCGGTGCGTCCTGGTGTCGGTGGGTTCCTCCGACCTACATCTCGCGGTCAGCCCGCAGGACCTGACCAACTTCGCCAAATCCATCAAGGGCGTGATGTACGGCGATTGCAATCCGACCGCCGATATCCCCCGCCTGCTGCAGATGTATCGCGCCGGCAGTCTCGACCTCGAAGGACTTGTGACAAAGCGGTATTCGCTCGGGGAGATCAACGAGGCAGTCGCGGATATGCATGCGGGCCGGAATATCCGCGGTGTTCTCGTACACAGCCACTGACCTGTCGTCTTGTTCTGAGGAGATCTTGTGACCGCAGCGAACTTACGGACCGCACCTGTCGAATACACCCGCCTGCACATCGGCGGCGAATGGGTCGACGCCTTGGGTGCAGGCGAGCTGGACACCGTCGATCCGGCGACCGGTGAGGTTTTCGCCCGGGTGGCGCGGGGCGAGGCGGCCGACGTGGACCGAGCGGTGGCCGCGGCGCGCGCGGCGTTCGAAACCGGCCCGTGGCCGCGGATGAAGCCGAAGGAACGCGCCGCCGCGCTGTGGCGGCTCGGCGATCTGCTGCTCGCGGACGCCGCCGAGATGGGCCGGATCGAAACGCTCGATCAGGGCAAACCCTATGCGATCGCGCAGGCGGGCGACGTACCCACCGCGGCCGGGCTTTTCCACTATATGTCCGGTTATGCCACCAAGATCGAGGGTGAGACCATTCCGATCTCGGCCCCGGGCCGGTACCACACGTATACGCGCCGGGAGCCGCTCGGCGTGGTCGGGCTGATCGTGCCGTGGAACTTTCCGCTGGTGATCACGTCGTGGAAGGTCGCCCCCGCGCTGGCGGCCGGAAATACCGTGGTACTCAAACCGGCCGAGGCAACTCCGTTGTCGGCACTGCGCCTCGCCGCGCTCGCGCTCGAGGCCGGGATACCGCCGGGTGTACTCAATGTCGTCAACGGCTACGGTTCGAGCGTCGGCGCGGCGCTCGCCGCGCATCCGGGTGTGGACAAGGTGTCCTTCACCGGATCCACCGCCACGGGGCGCAAGATTCTCGATGCCGCCGGGGGAAACCTCAAACGGGTGACCCTCGAACTGGGTGGTAAGAGCGCCAATATCGTGTTCCCGGATGCCGATCTGAGCAAGGCGATCACTGGGTCCGCGGATGCGATCTTCTTCAACGCAGGGCAGGCCTGTGCAGCCGGATCTCGTCTGTATGTCCACGATTCGGTGTACGACGAATTCGTCTCGGGCCTGGTCGAGCAGACGAAGAAGATCCGCGTCGGCGACGGCTTCGACCCGGATACCGACATCGGGCCCGTGGCCAGTCGCGAGCATTTCGACCGCGTCAACGCCTATCTCGACGCAGGTAGCCGGGAAGGCACGATCCTCACCGGCGGCCGGCGAATCGGCGAGGCGGGGTATTTCGTCGAGCCGACGGTGATCGCGGACGCCGCTCCGGACGCGCGCGTCACGTCCGAGGAGATCTTCGGCCCGGTGGTCGTGGTCGATCGCTTCACCAGCGAAGACGACGCCGTCCAGGCCGCCAACGACACGCGCTACGGCCTCGCGGCCGGAATCTGGACGAGTCGGGTCGGCACCGCGCACCGGGTCGCGGAGCGGCTGCGGGCGGGGACGGTATGGGTCAACACCTATGGCGTTTTCGACCCGAGTATGCCGTTCGGCGGTATGCAGGAATCGGGCTGGGGCCGCGAGATGGGCCACGAGGTGCTGCACGACTACACCGACGTCAAAACAGTCTGCGTGGATATCGATGACTGACGGAGTCGGGGCGACGAAAACCGTCTTCGACCCGGTGCGTATCGGTGCCGTCGAACTCGCCAACCGGGTGGTGATGGCGCCGATGACCCGTAACCGCGCAAACGCCGACGGCGTACTTCCGGATTCGGCGGCGACCTATTATGCGCAGCGGGCCTCGGCCGGGCTCATCGTCACCGAGGGCACCCAGCCCAGCGCGGCAGCCAAAGGCTATCCGGGCACCCCGGGCATCCACGACGACCTACAGGAGCCGGCGTGGCGAAAGGTCGCCGACGCGGTGCATGCCGCGGACGGGCGGATCTTCTGTCAGCTCATGCACACCGGCCGGATCGGCCACCCGAGCCTCATACCGGACGATGCCCGGATCGTCGCGCCGAGTGCGATCCCCGCCCAGGTGGAGGTGGCCCGCGCCGACGGGGTGATGGTGCCGGCGGTGATGCCCGAATCACTGACCGCGCAGGGCATCGCCGGGGTTGTACGTGATTTCGCGGAGGCAGCGGTTCGGGCGGTACGGGCCGGGCTGGACGGGGTCGAATTGCACGCGGCCAACGGCTATCTGCTGCACCAGTTCCTGTCTCCCGGCACCAACCGGCGTCGCGATGAGTACGGCGGCTCGGCGCAGGGGCGGGCCCGGTTCGTCATCGAGGTCGCCGAGGCCGTCGCGGCGGAGATCGGTGCCGGGCGGATGGGGATCCGGATCTCCCCGGGCGGTCAGTTCAACGATATGCAGGACAAAGGAAACGAGGACACCTACCTCGCCCTTGCCGACGGGCTTGCCGCGCTACGGCCGGCATATCTGCATACGCTGCGCCGGCGTTCGTCCCCGCTGCACCGGGAAATACGAGACTGCTGGCCGACCGCCTACATACTGAACACCGGGTATCTGGGCGCGAGCGAGCTGGCCGATGTTTCGCCGCTGATCGCCTCGGGTGCAGCGGATCTGGTGAGCGTCGGACGCCTGTTCATCTCCAATCCCGACCTCGTCCGGCGCTGGCGCCACGATGTGCCGCGGGCGCAATGGGACGAGGACACCTTCTACAGCGGCGGGGATCGCGGGTACATCGATTACCCCTTCGCGTGCGAAGGGACGGGTGAGCGATGAGGACTGTGGCGAGGTGTCGTGGTGGTACATGCCGCCGACCCGCTCGGGACACCGCCGGATCGAGTGCCGAGCGCGGCGCGCGGAAATGAGCTGCCGCGACCACGTCATGTGCGAGCAGAGGGGGTAATGGGCATCGGATCGAGTAGGCGAATCGCTGTGGGTGCCGGACACCGCAAATCTTGTCGACTGTAAGCAGAGGAGTAAGAAGTGAGCCCGATATCGAATAGACGAGTTGTGGTGGTGACCGGCGCGGCCTCCGGAATCGGAAACGCTACCGTGCAGGTTTTCCGTGAGCAGGACGACACCGTCGTGGGCTGGGACCTGTCCGGAACACCGGAAGCGGACCCACTGGATCTGACCGATCTCGCCGCGGTTCGCGCTGCCGCCGGCGCGGTGCTCGCGCAGTACGGCCGGGTCGACGCGTTGATCAACTGCGCGGGCATCATCACCGAGAATCTGCCCGTCGAGGACACCGATCCGGGGGATTTCCGCCGCACCTTCGATGTGAATGTCGGCGGGATCGTGCACGCGAGTCAGGCGCTGCATACCGCGCTCGCCGATTCGCGCGGCGCGGTGGTGAATGTGGCGTCGCAAGCCGCGCTGGTATGTCTGCCGCATCAGTCGGCGTACTCGGCTTCCAAGGGCGCGGTCGCCGCACTGACCCGGTCGATGGCGATCGACTGGGCGGCGGCGGGTATCAGGGTCAATGCCGTTTGCCCGGGATTCACCCTCACCCCGATGGCGGTGCAGCAGATGACGCCGGAGTTGGACGCGGCGGTCTCGCGGCGGGTGCCGTTGGGCCGGATGTTCCAGCCCGAGGAGATCGGCAACGTGATCGCCTTCTTGGCCTCACCGGCCGCGTCGGCGGTCACCGGTGTAGTGATGCCCGTGGACGGCGGCTGGACGGCCGGGGAGCCCGCGTTGCCGATGGGGGCCGCATGATCGCCTACGTCACCGGCGCCAGTTCGGGTATCGGCCGTGGCGCCGCCGTGCGATTGGCGGCCGACGGAGCCGCGGTGGTACTTCTGGGCCGAAACCGCTCCCGGTTGGACGAAGCAGCCCGCGAATGCGGTCCGGATGCCGTCACCGCGGCCTTCGATATCACCGATGCCGCCGCGGTGGACGCCCAGTTGCCGGATCTCCTGGACCGGGCCGGCCCGCCCGATATCGTGGTGCACGCGGCGGGTCAGACCGTGGTGGGCCGGTTGGATCAGCTGACGGCCGAGCAATGGCATCGGCAGCTGGATGTGAACCTGACCAGTATCCATACCCTCAACAGGCACCTCTGGCCCGCGATGCGACCCGCCGGAGGAGCGATCATCCTGGTGGCCTCGACCGCCTCCTTCGCGGCTTTCCCGCAGGACGCGGCCTACGTCGCCTCGAAGGGCGCGGTGCTCGCACTGACCAGAGCGATGGCTTTGGACGGTGCCCCCGAAGGGATCCGGGTCAATGCTGTATGCCCGGGATTCATCCGCACTCCGAACCTCGAGGGCTACTTCGATGCCCAGGACGATCCGGTAGCGACGGCGTCGGGTGCGGCTGCGGCCGCGCCACTCGGGCGGATGGGAACTGCGGCGGATGTCGCGGCCGCGATCGCTTTTCTGGCCTCGCCGGATGCCCAGTTCATCACCGGCGCGTCGTTGCTGGTGGATGGTGGACTGATGGCCAAGGTTCCGACCGCGTGACCCGCGGCTCGCCACCCGGGTCGGGATATCCCGTCCAGGCATGCCAGAATTACAAACTGTTGACAGTTTTCAGTTTATGAACTGGGAGGAAGGCGGGAAGATCGTGACCGACTACCGACTATCCATGGTTCCGAGCGTCCTCGAGGAGATTTCATGACCACCCCGGCACGAACACTGCGTGCCCTGACCGGCACACAGGATCGCCCGCTACTCCTGCCGGGCGTGGCGAACTCCCTGGCCGCGCGAGTGGTGGAGGAGGCGGGATTCGCTGCCGCCTACGTCACCGGCGCCGGCGTGACCAATACCTATCTGGGGATGCCCGACCACGGTCTGATCACCCTCGACGAGCTGTGCGCGCACGTCGACGCGATCTGCGACGTCGTAGATATCCCGGTGATCGTGGACGCCGATACCGGGTTCGGGAACGCCCTCAACGTGCAGCGCACCATCCGCAAGCTCGAGCGCGCCGGCGCCGCGGGCATCCAGATCGAGGATCAGGTGAGTCCCAAGAAATGCGGCCACTTCAACGGGAAGGACGTGGTGGCAGCCGACGAAATGGTCGGCAAGATCCATGCCGCCGTGGACGCCCGCCGCGATGACGACCTCGTCATCGTCGCTCGCACCGACGCCCGAGCCACCGAAGGACTGGAGGCGGCCTGCGATCGTGCCCTCGCCTACCTCGAGGCCGGCGCCGATCTGATCTTCGTCGAGGCACCGGAAAGCGTCGAGGAGATGCGCGAGATCACGCGCCGTGTCCCCGGACTGCATATGGCGAATATGGTCGAGGGCGGCCGCACCCCGATCTTGTCCCGTCGCGAGCTGGGCGAACTCGGTTTCGCCGTCGCGCTCTACGCGAACGCCACGATGCGCGGGGCAGTGGTCGGTATGCGCGAAGTGCTCGGGCATCTCCACGAACACGGGGATACGCGTGCGGCGGCGGATTTGATGATCAGCTGGGAAGACCGGCAGGCGCTCGTGCGCAAACCGGAATTCGACCGGCTCGAAGAGCGGTACGCTGCGACCGCGGAACGGAGGAATATCCGGTGAGCGACAGCGATATTCACGATCTGAGGCTGCGCGGCGGCCGGGTGTTCCAGCACAGTGCGGGCTTACCGGAACTCGATATCCTGATCACGAACGGCACCATCACCGGCCTCGTCGCACCGGGCACGCCGGTGCGCGCGGCCGAGGAATGCGATATCTCGGGCAAGGTTGTCCTGCCCGGAGGTATCGACCCGCACGTCCACCTGGGCAAGGACATCCGGGTCCCCCGCGACCCCGACGATGCATCCCGCGAAACCGCGTCCGCGGCCGCGGGCGGCATCACCACGATGCTGGTCTATCTGATGAGCGCCGATCCCTACGAGGATGTGTTCGCCGCTTCGAACGCCGCGATGGCAGGCAACTCGCATACCGACTACGGCTTCCACTTCGTTCTCGGCACCGACGAACAGGTCGCCCAGATCCCGGCGTACGTCCAGGACCTGGGCGTGCCGAGTTTCAAGTTCTTCATGAACTTCCGCGGCGACGAAGGCAAGTACCTCGGCCTACCGGGCAACGACGACGCCTATATGTACGGCCTTCTCGGGGCGGCCGCGGATGCGGGCGCCATGGTGAACCCGCACCCCGAAAACATCGAACTCGTGTGGAAACTGCGCGAGCAGCCGCGAGACGAGTCGATCCCGCCGCTGGAAGCCTGGTACCGCAGCCGGCCGCCGATCGTCGAAGCCGAGGCGGTGCAGCGGGTCGCGTACTTCGCCAGCGCCACCGGCGCCTCCGTCTACGCGGTACACACCAGCAGCCGGGCCGCGTTGAACGCCATGCAGATGCAGCAATCGGCCTACCCTCATCTGTTCACCGAAACCTGCACCCAATACCTCACCCTGACCACCGATTCCGACTGCGGCACGTACGGCAAGGTCAATCCGCCGCTCCGGCACCGCGAAGACGTCGAGGCATTGTGGGACGGTCTGCGCTCGGGTGCGGTCGATACGGTCGGTTCCGACCACAACGCCCGCCACCGCACCGCCAAGGAGAAGGACATCTGGTCGGCCTCGGCAGGTTTTCCCGGTAGTGGTCTCGTGCTTCCGACGACCCTCGGCGAGGGACTCCGCCGCGGGATCGACCTCGAGCGGCTCGTCGATGCCACGAGTACGCGGGCGGCGCAGCTGTTCGGACTCTTCCCCCGTAAAGGAACCATCCGCGTCGGGTCCGACGCCGACCTCGCAGTGGTGGACCTGAACGCGAAAACCATCGTGCACGCCGAGACCCAGTATTCCGCGGCCGAATACTCGCCGTGGGAAGGACACGAGATCCCGCTGCGCGTCGTGCACACGCTCGTCCGCGGTCATTTCGCACTACGCGACGGCGAGCTGTCCGAGAATCCGGTCGGCACCTACCTCGCCCGTCAACACGGCGGCGCCGCCGCCCTGGCACAAATACGGAAGGAACTCGGATGACCGAGCACACCTGGACAGTGGGCGGCGCGGGGATCATCGACGAAACCACGCTGCGCCATTACGAACTCGCCGGCTTCGGCAAACCCGTCGGGCTGGGATCACGGCCCGCGCTGCTGATCATCGACGTGCAGTACCGCACCGTCGGCACCACGCCCGCACCGTTCGAGACGGCCGTACGCGAGTTTCCGACCAGCTGCGGTGAGGTCGGCTGGCAGGCGGTCGGCCGGATCGCGCGGCTGGTCGAAACCTTCCGCGCGAAGGGCTGGCCGATCCTGTACCCGCACGTGGCACCGAAGAAGTCCTACGACGCCGGCAGGCTGGGCGCGAAAGTGCCCGGCATCATGGATATCCCGGCCGAGGGCTACGAGTTCGTCAGCGAGATCGCGCCCGTCGAGGGCGACGTGCTGGTCCCCAAACGTCATCCCAGCGCCTTCTTCGGCACCCCCCTCACCAGCTATCTGGTCGAGGCCGGGGCGGATTCCCTGGTGGTAACCGGCGCCACCACATCGGGTTGCGTGCGATCCAGTGTCGCCGACGGGTTCTCCTACAACTTCCGGGTCAGCGTGCCTGCGGACGCGGTTTACGACCGCAGCCCCGTCGTGCACGAGGCCAATCTCTTCGATATGGCCCAGAAATACGCGGATGTGACTACGACGGATTCGCTGCTGACTGCGCTACGGGAACTTCCTGCCCGGAGCTGATCTCGTCGGCACACAACACCGCCGACGCGTTGTTCAGCGAGCTCACCAGATGCGCTTCGAGCAGGGCCGCGGCGTGGTCACCGTCCCGCGACGACAGTGCCGCGACAATCGCGCGATGCTCGTCGAGGGCGGTGCGCGCACGCCGCGGCTGGTGGGCCGAGCGAGCGCGGGCGAGCTGGATTTTGCGGCCGACCTCGGTCAGTGCGTTCAGTAGCGGTGGCTTCGCCGCCAACCCGGCCAGCTGCGCGTGAAAGTCCTGATCGGCAGGATAGGTGGCGGCCGCGTCCTGGCCCATACTGGACTCCGTATTGTCGAGCAGCTGGTTCAGCTCGTCGATGCGCTCCTGTGGGGTCTGCCGCGCGGCAAGCCGCACGGCATGCGTTTCGAGCGCGATGCGGAGTTCGTAGAACTCGGTGAGTTCGTTCGCCGAGAAAGACCGGACATAGGCACCGCGATGGGTCACCGCCTCGACGAGTCCTTCACTGGCCAGGCGTTGGATCGCCTCGCGCAGGGGGCCCCGGCTGATACCGAGGGCCTGGGACAGCTGCACCTCGTTGAGGCGTTCACCGGGCGCCAGCGTCCCGTCGAGAATCATATCTCGCAACACCTCGAGGCTGCGACCGGCGAAAGTCGCCACCCGGCCGAGTTTGGCGGGACGGATCTGCTCGCTCACCAGGGTCTCCTTACACGGCCTGTGCGCAGTGCCGTGCCGTCGGGGCTACTCACCAGATCGGCTGAAACTCTCGACAGCCGGCGAGTAGCAATAGTCGTTTCCTATATTAGCCAGCCGCCCAAAGATAGAAAACTGTTGACAGTTGGCAGTGTGTATCGCAGAGTAATGCATCACGGAGCCGGTCGGGTACCGGCGACCAGAAGCAGGAGGTCCTCACGGTGGAGGCTAACGGAAACGCCGCGGCCCCGGACATAGACGACCGGCCCGTACCGGTCCCCCGCCGCGAATCGGACGCCGCGGGCAGTGCCACACCCGTTGTCCCGCAATCGATCGACCCGAAAGTGGTGCCCGCCGGACTTATCGGCTCGATCGTCGAGTATTACGACTTCGGGATCTACGGCTACCTGGCCACGGTCCTCTCGGTGGTGTTCTTCGCCAGCGAAACGGACCCGACAGGCGCCTTACTGGCCACGTTCGCGACCTTCGCCGCGGCCTTCGTCCTGCGCCCACTCGGCGGTTTGATCTTCGGACACCTCGGCGACCGATTCGGCCGGTCACGCGTTCTTGCCGCGACCATCCTGTCGATGTGCGTCGCGACCGTAGCGATCGGTATGCTGCCCACCTATGCCGCGATCGGGGTGAGCGCGGCATTCCTCCTGGTGGTGGCGCGTTGCGTCCAGGGCATCGCCTCCGGTGGCGAAGTCGGCGGAGCTGCGGCCTACGTGGCGGAGAAATCGCCGCCCGCGCGGCGCGGATTCCTGTGTTCCACTGTGCAACTCGGTGCGCTCATGGGCGCGTTGCTGGCATCGGTGGCGGTGACGATCCTGACGTCGGTGCTGACCCATGAACAGTTGGTGGACTGGGGCTGGCGGATTCCCTTCCTGCTGAGTCTGCCGCTGGGCCTGGTCGGCCTGTGGATCCGGTACCGGCTCGAGGATTCCGTGGCGGACAACGACCTTTCCGCGGGCGGCCGCCTCGCCTCGGCACCGGCCGCCGAACTCGTGCGCGCACACCTGCCCGGCCTGCTGCGCACGCTCGGATTATCCACTCTGCTCTTCGCCGGCTACTACGTGGTCTACGTCTACGCCTCCACACACTTGCAGCAGACCGGCGGTTTCACCACGACGGCCGCATTCTGGTCCACCACCACGACGCTGACGGTGTCGTGCCTGGCGATGCCGTTATTCGGCCACCTCGCCGACAAGTGGGGACGGAAACCACTGTTGTTCGGCGCCGCGGTGGCCTTCGGAGTTCTGGCGGTTCCCTGCTTCGCACTGATGAACGCCGGCGACTACGGGACGGCAATACTCGCCCACGTGGTTCTGGGACTACCGGAATCCGCGCTCATGGGTGTCGTTTTCGCGACGTTCGCCGAGATGTTCCCGGCCCGCGTCCGCTACACCGGTATCGCGCTCGGGTTCAACCTCGCGAGTATGGCGGTAGGCGGCACCGCACCGCTGATCTGTCTATGGCTGCTCGATATCACCGGCAACACGCTGGCACCGGCCTGGTTCCTCGTGACCACTGCCGTGATAAGCGCGGCCACCGCCCTGACCTTGACCGAGACGCGCGACACCGCGCTGCGCGTCAGCTGAGCAGAGAGGACGCCGTGACAGAGCCCGAGCAGAACGAAGTGGACGTCGACGTCGTAGTGGTAGGAGCCGGTGGCGCCGGCCTCGCCGCCGCACTGGCGGCGACCGACGGCGGTGCGACCGCCGTCGTGCTGGAGAAAGAAGAACGGCCCGGCGGAAACACCGCCGCCTCGACGGGTTCGGTCCCCGGAGCCGGCAGCCGCTGGCAAACCGAGGCCGGTATCGATGATTCGGCCGAGCGGCTCGCAACCGACCTGCTGCGCCAGTCCGGTCCGCACGAGGCGGAGGACCTCGTGCGGATCCTCGCGACCGCGAGCGCGCCCCTGGTCGAGTGGCTGGTGGATACGCACCGGATCGACCTTCGGCTGATCACGGACTACAAGCATGTCGGCCACAGTGTCCCGCGATTGCACGCGCCGCCGTCACGCAAAGGACACGCCCTGATCGCCGATCTGCTGCGCGCCGCCAAGGCCGCCGACGTCGAGGTACTCACGCACAGTCCGGTGGAACGATTGATTGTCGAGGACGGCACCGTCCGCGGCGTGGTCGTATCCGGTCGCCGCTCGGGCACCTACGAATTACGCAGCCACGCAGTGGTCTTGGCGGCCAACGGTTTCGGCGCCGATCCGGCGATGATCGCCCGGTTCGCCCCGCAGGCCCGTGGGCTCGAATATCTCGGCGCGCAGGGCAGTACCGGGGAGGCAGTGCGATGGCTGCTCGACCTCGGCGCGACCATGGCGAACAGCTCCGCCTTCCAGGGCTACGCGGCAGTCGCGAACCCGCACGGCTCGATCACCTCGTGGACCACGGTGGAGCACGGCGGGATCCTCGTCGACGCCCGCGGTGCACGCATCGGCGACGAAACGATCGGATATTCGGGATTCGTGTCCGAGGTCTCGCGAGTGCCCGGACCGGTACATGTCCTCTTCGATACGAGGATCCGCGATTCGGTTGCCGCCCATGAGGAAGAATTCGCCGATCTGGTCGCCGCCGGCGGGGTGAAGGAAGCAGCCGATCTTCCCGCGCTCGCCACGGCGATCGGGGCGGATGTCGACGAACTGACTCGCACCCTCGAGACGGCATATGCCGCGGCGGCCGGCTCGGCCCCCGATCCCACCGGCCGTAGCGAATGGGGCTGGGGTCCGTTGCGGCCGCCGTACGCCGCCGTACGGGCGATCCCCGCGCTTTTCCATACCCAGGGCGGAGTGCAGGTAGACGCCCACGCTCGCGTTCTCGGTGCCGCGGGCCCGATTCCCGGTGTGTACGCGACCGGTGGGGTCGCCGCCGGAGTGAGCGGCCGAGACGGCGGAGCCGGTTACTCCTCCGGCAACGGACTACTCGCCGCGCTCGGCCTCGGCATGCTCGCAGGCCGGCACGCCGCCGTATCCCGCGCCTGAACTCGACGAACAATCAGGAGCCAATCCGTGTCCTCTTCACCCCCGGCGCGCGCCGGCCAGTCGCGACGCGCCGCGATCGGCAGCTTCGTCGGCACAACTTTCGAGTGGTACGACTTCTTCATCTACGGCACGATGGCTTCGCTGGTGTTCGGGCAGGTGTTCTTCCCGACCCAGGACGGGGTGGTCGGCACCCTGGCGGCGTTCGCGACCTTCGCTGTCGGATTCCTCGCCAGACCATTCGGCAGTATCCTCTTCGGGCACTACGGTGACCGGCTCGGACGGCGTAACGTCCTGATCGTCACGCTGCTGATCATGGGTAGCGCGACGGTCCTCATCGGATGCATTCCCTCCTACGACACGATCGGTGTCTGGGCGCCGGTCCTGCTCATCGTGTGCCGGATCGCTCAGGGCGTGGCACTCGGGGGCGAATGGGGTGGCGCCGCGCTGCTGTCCGTGGAGAACGCGCCCGCCGACCGGCGCGGGTTGTTCGGTTCGTCGACGCAGGTCGGCTCACCGGCCGGGCTGCTGCTGGCCAGTCTGGTCATCTCGGCATCCGCGGCCGTCAGCGGAGACGAGTTCGAGCAGTGGGGCTGGCGGATCCCGTTTCTCGGGAGCGCGATCATCGTGGTGGTCGGTCTGGCCATCCGCCGGGGTCTCGCCGAATCGCAGGATTTCGCCGAAACCGTGCAGACCGAAGGCGTGGCGGCCGTTCCGGTAGTGCAGGTACTGCGCGAGGACTGGCGCACGGTACTCGTCGCCGCGGGACTGGGCGCCGCGAACAACGCGCTCTACTACACCGTGGCCACCTATACGCTGGCCTACGTCACCGGCACGCTCGGTATGCCGAAGGGCGAGACGATCAACCACCTCACCATCGTGTCGGTCTGCTATCTCCTGTCCATTCCGCTGTTCGGATGGCTCTCCGACAAGGTCGGACTGCGGCGCCAGGTCGCAGTGGCGGCGCTGGCCGCGGCGGCGTTCATATTCCCGTACTTCGCCATGATCGACACCGGAAACGGCTGGATCATCCTGCTCGGAATGATCCTCGGCCTGGCGGTCATCCAATCCGCCGCCTACGCACCGCAGCCCGCTGTCTACTGCGAGCTGTTCCCGGCCAGGACGCGCTATACGGGCGCATCCTCGAGCTACGCGCTGCCGACCACGCTCGTCGGCGGTACGGCACCGTTCATCGCGACCTGGTTGTTCAGCACGACCGGGAGCAACAGTGCCATGGCCTGGTATGTGATCGCCTTGTCCTTACTCGCCGCCGGATGCGCGGAGCTCGCTCACCGCCGGCACGCCGCTTCGCTGCGTGTCGCCGGGCCGGCGGTGGAGGTGCAGAATGCCTGATGTACACAATTTGCTGACCTGGGCGACCGAATCCCCCGTCCTGCCCGAGCCCGTGCTCCGGACGACGCTGACTATCGTCTGCGACGACCTCGCAGCCATGATCGGCGCACATACCGAGCCGGAGGTTCGCTTCGTCTCGGCGCACGCGAGTGGTCCGGGTGATGCGACGGTCGTCGGTATCCCGGGCAAACGGGTCGAACGCCGGGCAGCGGCGCTCGCGAACGCGGTCGCGGCGAACTGGATCGAACTCGACGGTGGCTATCGGCCCGCGACGTGCCACGGTTCCCTGTACACGCTGCCCGCCGCGCTCGCGGAGGTCGAAACCAGTGGTGGCACACTGCGCGACCTCCTGAGTTCGGTGGCGATCGGCTACGAAGTCGTCGCGCGGATCGCACGTGCATACCGGCCGCCGCTACCGCTCGTGCTCCATCCCCACGCGACGCTCTCGCCGATCGGTGCGGCCGCCGCGATCGCCGCCGCGCGCCGGTTGCCCGCGAACCGGTTTGCGCACGCAGTGCTCGGTGCCGCCTCGATGTCGCTCACCGGCCCGTTCGGGCACGCGACCGAAGGTGCCACTGTCCGCAACGCGTGGGCGGGGGCCGGGGCCCAACTCGGTTTCACCGCGGCGGATCTCGCCGGTGCCGGGCTGACGGCGAGTCCCACTGTGCTCGACGAAGTGTTTGCCCGTGTGGGGGGCGCCGCGCGGAACCTCGCTGAGCTGACCGATGGACTCGGGGAACGGTACGCCGTGCAGGACGGCTATCAGAAGCCCTACGCATGCTGCCAATACCTGCATTCCAGTGTCGAGGCAGCCGCGTGCGTCGCATCGGAGGTCGAGCCCGCGGCGATCTCGGCGATCGCCGTCCGAGCGCACCCGCTCGCCGCCGCGCTCACCGCCCCGGCACCCGCAACCGGTCTCGCCGGGCGGTTCTCGCTGCCGCATGCCGTCGCGACCGTCCTGTCGGCACGCGACACTTCCGCCCGGACTTTCGCGGCGGCATCCCTGCGCGATCCCGAGGTGGCACGCTTGCGGTCCCTCGTGGCGATCGAGGAATGGACCGATCCCCCACCGCCACCACACGACCGCCCTGCACGGATACGGGTCTCGCTCGCCGACGGCCGTATCGTCGAAGAAACCGTGCTGTCCGCAGCCGGCGGGCCCGACCGCCCGCTGACCCGCGATCAGCTCCTGGCCAAGTATGAGGCCCTCACTGCGGAACTCCGGCCTGGGTTCACCGACCGGATCCGGACGCTGACCGATCCCGCTCGCCCAATGGATCTCGATCTGCCCCTGGGCGCGCTGCTCGGCGAGGTGCTGCGATGACGGCCGCCGAACGCCTCGTCGACGGCGTCCTCGGCCTGCCGAAGGTATTGCCCGCCGAAATCGAGCGTATCGCCCGCCTGCACCTGCTCGACGCCATCGGAGTCGCCGTCGCGGCATCCGCATGCGGCCCGGCCCGCATGCTCGCCGCCGCGCCGCGCGCCACCGGTCCGTGCACCGTCTTGGGAACGGGATCCGGAACCGGCCCGGCCGAAGCCGCACTCGTCAACGGAACGCTCATCCACTCGCTCGAGTACGACGACACCCACACGGGTTCGGTCATGCACGGCAGCAGTGTTCTCGCTCCGGCAGTCCTTGCCACGGCCGAGGGCCATGGCCTCGGGGGCACCGAGGTAATCCGCAGTTTCGCGGTGGGCTGGGAGGTCCTCATCCGGCTCGGGCTGGCAGCGCCCAGTGGTTTCCAGCGTGCGGGTTTCCAGGGCACGTCGGCAGCGGGCCCACTCGCCGGCGCGCTGGCCGTCGGTGTGCTGCACGACTTCGACCGCGCACAGTTGATCGACGCCGTCGCCGTCGCCGCGAGCTTCTCGGCGGGGAACTTCACCTTCCTGAGTCGCGGTGCGACGAGCAAGGCGGCGCAGGCCGGTGCCGGGGCGCAAGCCGCCATATCGGCCGCGGCCCTTGTCGAGGGCGGAATCACCGGAGCAGCGGATGTTTTCGAAGGTGACCGCGGTTTCTTCGGGCTCTACGCCCGGGACCCCGCCGCCGCCGACCGGCTGGGACAGCTTGCGGACGACCTCGGCTCCCGGTGGCATTTGGTAGCGGCCGCCTTCAAGGGTTTACCGTGCTGCCATTTCCTGCACCCGTTCGTCGAAGCGGTTGCCACGCTGGACCGGGCACCGGAGCGGATCCTGTGCCGCGTACCGGTAGGGCAGGAACAGATCATAGCCGTACCGTGGTCACGCAAACAGCGTCCCGTCCGGGCCGATGAGGCACGCTGGAGCCTGCCGTACGTACTGGCCCTCCAGGTGGTGCGCGGCGGCGTGACTCTGGAGGACTTCGTCGGCGAGCCGGATCCGGCGATCCTGGCGATGGCGGACCGCATCGAGTGGGAACCATGGCAGGATTCGGGCTATCCGGCGGTCTTCCCGGCCACGATCGAGGCCGGATTCGCCGACGGCTCGAGCCGCACAGTCCGGATCGACGATGTGGACGGCGGCGCCCGGCGCCCCTGGGACATCCCGCGCGTAATCGGCAAGTTCCGGGACAACTGTGCCCGTGCAGGAGTCGCACCGAGGGTGGCGGAGGAGCTCGCCGGAACCCTCATCGAGGCACCGTCGCCGGATCTTTCGGCGCTGCGATCGCTGATTCCCGCTGCCTAGCCGAGATGGGCCGCACCCGGCTGCTGCACGGCCGCCGCAGAACGCGACTCCTCCGTCAGCACGTCGAGCAGTTCCTGTTCCAGCGCGGCGAACTCGGGAGTTGTGATCATGGAAAGTGCGCGCGGGCGTGGGAGATCGACAGGCACCTCACGGCGCACCGTGGCCGGGCGGGCGGACAGGACGACGACGCGGTCCGACAGATATACCGCCTCGCGGATATCGTGGGTGATCATCAGGACCATCCACCGATACCGCTGCCAGACGTCTTGTAACCAGGACTGCATCTCGGTGCGGGTCAGCGAGTCGAGCGCACCGAAAGGCTCGTCCAGTAGCAGTAGTTCGCGTTCCTGGACGACGGTTCGCAGCAGTGCGGCGCGTTGCCGCATACCGCCGGACAGCTGGGACGGGCGGGCGTTCTCGAATCCGGACAGTCCGAAGGTATCGAACAGTTCGAGGGCCCGGCGCCGCGCCTCGGCCTTCGCGACACCGTGCACCTGAAGTCCGAGAATGGTGTTGTCGAGAACGGTTCGCCACGGGAAGAGCAGATCCTTCTGCGGCATGTAGGCGCAGTGCGCGGCCGCGGGCCGGGTCTCGTCACCGAAGCCGATCCGGCCCGAATCCAGAGTTTCCAGCCCGGCCAGCGCATTGAACAGGGTGCTCTTCCCGCACCCACTCGGACCGATGACGGAGACGAACTCACCGGGCCGCGCGGTGAACGACACACCGGCCAGCACCTGCCGCTCCTCCTGCCGCCGGCCCGGCGGTGCAAACGATTTGGTGAGGGCGTCGACGACGAGCCGGTTGCCGTGCGGGTCAGCCACGGCGACTCCGGTGTTCCGTGCGCGACCACGGCGCGACGATCCGTTCGACCCCGAACGTCAGCAAGTACAGCGCGACACTGATGAGCGCTGTCACGAACACGGCCGCCAGCACCAAGTCGGTGCGGAACGAGTTCTTCTGCAGGCTCATATAGATACCCAGCCCCTGGCGCGCCCCGACGTATTCGGCGAATACCGCGCCGACCACAGCGTAGGTGATGCCGATGCGCAGGGCCGTGAAGAACCGGGGTATCGCCGACGGCAGGCGCACATAGCGGAAGACCTGAGCGCGGGAAGCACCCATACTGCGCAACAGTGCACCCGCATCCCGGTCTGCCGCGGCGAAGCCCTCGATCAGGCCGATCGCCATCGGGAAGAAGGTCACCAGCGCGACGACGAGAACCTTCGGTAGCAGGCCGAAACCGAACCAGATGACCATCAGCGGCGCGATCGCGATGATCGGCAGGGTCTGTGAGGCCACGAACAGCGGGACGAACGCGCGGCGTAGCCAGGGCGAGAAATCGACCACGACGGCCAGTAGCCAGGCCAGGCTCAGCGATAACGCGAAACCGGTGGCGGTCACTTGCAGGGTAGCGACAGCGTGACCGGCAATCTCGCCGCGGTGTGCCCACCCCTGTTCCAGTACGCGCAGAGGTGACGGGAGCAGTTGCGGACGGATACCGCTGATCTGTACATAGGCCTGCCAGCAGGCGACCAGAACCACCACTGTCACGAACGCCGGTGCCAGTCGGCCGAGCGCCGAGAACCCCGAACCGGTTACCGGGGTCGGCGGTGGCGCGGTGCTACGGGGAGGCGAGGTATTCATCGGTGAAATACGTCGACCAGTCGGGTTCCTCGGCCAAGGGCGCACCGTCCGGCCCGGTGAGCAGGACTTTGTCGAAAAGGAAACCGGAGTTCGCGGCCCACTGCTCGCGGGTCTGGGTGCCCACCCGGCCCTCGGGGTCTTTCATGAACTGCTCGGCCAGCATGCGCTGACTTTCGAACACCAGGGATTCGTCGGGGAAAGTACCGGGGTTGGCCTCGAGCAGGTCCTGGGCGGCGGCCGCCGGTTCGTCGGCGGCGAACTGGTATCCGCGTTGCAGTGCCCGGACGAATTTCGCCGCGCGCTGGGGGTTCGCTGTCAGCCAATCCTGGTTGGCGTCGATAACGATGGCGTAGGCGTCGGGGAAACCATAATCGGTGTAGCGGAAGTACTTCATGGGGGTGCCGTGGTGTTCGGCCTCGATACCCTCCCAGGCGAGGTAGGAGACGGTGAAATCCGCTTGTCCGGAGTAGACCGCCTCGTACGCCGAGGTCCCCAGGGTGACCGATTCGAATTCGCCGGTGCCGCCGTCGTTGCGGATCACCTGCTGCAGCGCCTCCACTTCGCCGGGGTCACCGAAGCCGGCGTAGGTCTTGCCGTCCAGATCCTTCGGGGAATCGATATCCGCGCGGTCCGCTTTGACCCCGATACCGGTCGCCCAGTGTTGCAGCGGTGCGAGCACCGAGATCGTATGCCCACCGGACGCCCGGGAGAAGGTCGACGAATTATGGGTGCTGATCCCGAATTCGGCGTTTCCGGCGTCGATGACCGTATCGACGGCGGTGTTGTTGTACGGCAGGATCTCCACGTCCAGGCCGGCCTCGGCGAACCAGCCCCGTTGCTGTGCCACGAACAGCCCGGTGTGGTTGGTGTTGGGTGTCCAGTCCAGGGCGAAGCGGATGGTGTCGTCGTCGCTTCCCGCGGTGCAGGCGGTGAGCGCCGACAGCGCGACCAGTGCGGTGGCGGCCGTGGCCAGGATCCGGCGGAGGCGGCCGCTCACGGGGCGGGCCACGGCTGCGGATGCAGGGCGGTATCCCAGAACATCAACTCGTACCGGGTGGCGACGGTGAACGCCGTCAGCATGGCCGCGCGCTCCCGCTCACTCGCGACCTCCGCCGCCGCATCGACCATGGTCCGGGCGGCGGCCGCCGATTCCTGGAACTCCGCATCGCCGTAGGTGGCCACCCACCGCGCGTAAGGGTGATCGGGATCGGCGGCGAGGACGGCAGCGGCGCGTGCGGCCAGATCCCGTCCGACCTCGGCGTATATCCAAAAACATGGCAGCGCCGCCGCTGCGCCCACAGCGTAGGACTCGGTGGCGGCGGTCGCGATCAGGTAGGAGACGTAGCCGAGGCAGGCGGCCGAATGTTCCGGCTCCCCCGCACGTGCGGGCAACTTCCCGCTGCCGAGCAGTTCGTCGTGCAGTGCGGATTCGACCGACACCGCCGAGGCAGCCGAATTCGCCCAGAACCGGGCGGCCTCGGCGTCGGGTGCCTTGGCCGAGAGGATGGCCAGCACCTTCGAATATCCGGTCAGATACAGCGAATCCTGCTCGATATAGGTGCGGAAAACCTCGGGCGGCAGGGTACCGGTGCCGAGCAACCGGAGGAATTCGAGATCGTCGATGGCACCGCGCAGCGCCTTCGTCCGGTCCCAGAGGTGATCGGTGAAGCGGCCGGTTTCCGTGGTGTGCGCGGACAACGCCAAGACATCCCTTCGTCAGCATTACCTGGACAGGTTCTCGGGTGTGATCTCAGCCCCGCATCGTGCGGAGCACCCCGTGTCAGAACGAATCCGACCATACCAGTGGCGCGTCGCAAGACAAGTGGTCCGGTGTTCCGGATAATGCGTCCCCGGATCCGGGCCATGGTGCAACCCCGCGTCCCGGCGGAGGCACGACCACCGGACCGGCCAGTCGGCCGAGGGGCTCACTGTGCCGGTCGCGGAATCCCGCTGCCCGGATCCGGTGCTCCCGGCGAAACCCGATCCCGCTGCCGAAACCCCGCTGACCGGCGGGTCCGGCACCGGCGGGCGCACTTACCGGTGGGTGCCCGGCCCAGTGCCTCCCGGCCGTCGTATTCGCGGCCGACCGAGTTCCGTCCGCTGCAAAGTGGTGCCGACCGGCGGCCGGGGCCGGGCAGGTTCAGGCCGATGCCACCGACGCCGCCATCCCCTGGCCTCCGCCGATACACATCGTGAGCAGCGCACGGCCACCGCCGCGGCGGCCGAGTTCGTGCAGCGCCGTAGTCAGCATGCGTATACCGGTGGCGCCGATCGGGTGGCCGAGGGAGATACCCGAGCCGTTGACATTCAACCGGTCCCGGTCGTCCCAGCCCCACCCGCGGAGCACACCCAGGACCTGGCAGGCGAAGGCCTCGTTGAGTTCGATCAGATCGTAGTCGGCGAAGCTACGGCCGGTGCGCGCGAACAGCTTCTCCACGGCAGCGACGGGGCCGAGGCCCATCAGCGCGGGATCGCAGCCGGCCGCCGTCCAACCTTCGAGGAAGCCGATCGGCTCGAGACCGAGTTCGTCGAGGCGGTCTTCGGCGACGACGAGCACCGCCGCAGCGGCGTCGTTCTGCTGGCTCGCATTACCCGCGGTCACCACACCATCGGGCTGGATCGATCGTAGTTTTGCGAGTGAGTCGGCGCTGGTCTCGGGCCGGATGCCCTCGTCCCGGGCGAATACCGTCACCGCACCTTTGCGGTCGGTGACCTCGACCGGTACCACTTCGGCGTCGAAGCGCCCGGCTTCCCAGGCCGCGTGCGCCCGATGATGGCTTTCCGCGGCGAGCCGATCGGATTCCGCGCGGGTGATCCCGTATTTCGCCGCGACGTTCTCGGCGGTTTCGATCATTCCGCTGATCCGGCCGAATCGCCATTCCGGCTGGGAACGTTCGCGACCGCGATCGAGCCGGTCGAATAGTTGCAGCCCACCGGATTTGGCGCCCCAGCGCGCGCCGGTCGTGTAGTGCTCGATGGTGCTCATCGATTCCACGCCGCCGGCGAGTACGACCTCCGCGGCACCGGTCTGCACCATCATGGCGGCGGTCACCAGTGCCTGGAGGCCGGTGCCGCAGCGGCGGTCGGTCTGCAATCCGGCGACCGAGATCGGCAGTCCGGCGTCGAGGGCGGCCCAGCGGCCGATACACGGGGCTTCCGAGTTGGCATACGACTGCCCCAGGGCGACATCGTCGATACGTTCGGGATCGATTCCGGATCGCGCGACGGTTTCTTTGATGACGGTGGTCGCCAGGGTCACGGCCGGCATATCTTTCAGCGCTCCGCCGAAGCGGCCCACGGGGGTGCGGACGGGCGCCACCAATGCTGCGCGTGTCATGGGGAATTCGCTCCTCAGTCGACCAGGACGCGGATGGTCTCGGCGACCAGCGCCGGACGCTGCGCGCCGTCGATCTCGATGGTGTACGTGGTGATCAGGTTTGCGCCCTTGGACGTCCGTTCCAGCGATTCCAGCCGGGCGCCGCAACGGATCTTCGACCCCACCGGAACGGGCGCGGGGAAACGGACCTTGTTCATGCCGTAGTTGATCTTCATCCGGACGCCGTCGATATCGAAGATCGTGGCACCCAGTGCGGGCAGCAGCGACAGTGTCAGATACCCGTGCGCGATCGTGCTGCCGTAGGGGCCCGCGGCCGCCCGTTCGGGATCCACGTGGATCCACTGGTGGTCGCCGGTCGCGTCGGCGAAGGTGTCGATCCGGGCCTGGGTCACCTCGACCCAGTCGCTGTAGCCCAGGTGGGTGCCGACGGCGGCCGCCACCTCGTCGATTCCCCGGAAAACCCGCATGTTCACAAACCCCCGCGCGCGACCAGCTGGGCCGCGATCACATTGCGCTGGATCTCGTTGGTGCCCTCGCCCACGATCATCAGCGGGGCGTCCCGGAAATAGCGTTCGACGTCGTATTCGGTGGAGTACCCGTACCCGCCGTGGATGCGGACCGCGTTGAGGGCAATCTCCATCGCCACCTCGGAGGCGTACAGTTTCGCCATCCCGGCTTCCATATCGCAGCGTTCACCGCGGTCGTACATTTCGGCCGCATGACGGGTGAGCTGGCGGGCGGCGGTGAGTTTGGTGGCCATATCGGCCAGATAGTTGCCGACCGACTGGTGCTTCCAGATCGGTTCGCCGAAGCTCTCCCGCTGCTGTGCGTAGGCGAGCGAATCCTCGAGGGCGGCCGCGGCAACACCCAGCGCCCGGGAGGCCACCTGGATCCGGCCGGTTTCGAGCCCCTTCATCATCTGCCCGAAACCTTTACCGGGCACGCCACCGAGGATCGCGTCCGCGGTGATCCGGTAACCGTCGAACGACAGCTCGCAACTCTCGACGCCCTTGTAGCCGAGTTTGGGCAGGTCCCGGGAGACCGTGAGTCCGGGCCCGTGTTCGACGAGCACGATCGACATCCCCCGGTGCCGCGGAGTCGCGGCCGGGTCGGTCTTACAGAGCAGGGCGATAACCCCGGCCCGCCGCGCGTTGGTGATCCAGGTCTTGGCCCCGTTGATCACCAGATCGTCGCCGTCACGTTTCGCGTGCGTGGTCATGGCCTGCAGGTCCGAGCCGCCGCCGGGTTCGGTCAGCGCCATGGTCGCCCGGATTTCGCCGGTGGCCAGCCGCGGCAGATACTGCTTCTTCTGATCCTCGGTGCCGAACAGCCCGATCAGTTTCGCGACGACCGTATGGCCACCCATCGCGCCGGACAGCGACATCCAGCCGCGGGCCAGTTCCTCGGTGACCTGCACGTAGCACGGCATCGAGACCGGGGTGCCGCCGAATTCCTCCGGTACGGCCAGCCCGTAGATACCGATCTGCTTCATCTGGTCGATCCACGCCTCCGGGTACCGGTTGGCGTGCTCGACCTCCTGTACCGACGGTTTCACCTCACGATCGATGAACTCGCGCACCGTTCGTACGAGCAGCGCTTCTTCGTCGTTCAGGTAGTAGCTCACGCGCGACGTCCTCACCGTGTGGCGGGCCCGGCGAGCCCGCGGAGATCTGTACGGCCATAGTCGACCGGCTGAAAGAAAATGTCAATCATGATAAGCATATGCATGGTCTTCGTTTGCGAGCCGCCCCTCCCGTTCGCCGGGCACGAGCGGCCCGGACCGGTGAATATCCATGCAGGTAGCGCACGATCGAGAAGGAACCGCCCGTGAGAATCATCCGCCGACGAGCCGCACTCGTCGCCCCCGGCTCCGACGAGAAGAAAGCACGGAAAGCGCTCACCGGCAGCGCGGACGAGGTGATTCTCGACCTCGAGGACGCCGTCACTCCTGCCCTGAAGGCCGACGCCCGGTCCCTGGTCTCGGAACTGGTCCGGGAATACGGGCGGACCCGGCCGGTCTCGATCCGCGTGAACGGCCGGGCGACCGACTGGTTCGCCGAGGACCTCGCGGCCTGCGCCGCGCTCGGTGACGCTCTCACCTCGATCGTGATCCCGAAGGTGGAGAGCCGTGCGGACCTGGTCGCCGCCGATTCCGCGCTCGGCGCCGGGACCGACATGGCCGTACAGGCACTGATCGAAACACCGGCCGGGGTCGGCGCCATCGACGAGATCGTCACCGGTCCACGCCTGGCGGCGGTCGTGATCGGGTACGCCGATCTCGGTGCCGGTCTCGGCCGGACCCGCACCTCGACCCCGCAGCAATGGCTGTTCGTCCAGGACCGGGTACTGCACGCCGCCCGGGCCGCCGGTATCCAAGCCGTCGACGGGCCGTACCTCGGTATCGCCGACGACGAGCCTTTCCGGGAGGCGACGCAATGGGTCGCCGACCTGGGGTTCGACGGAAAATGGGTGATCCATCCGGCCCAGGTCACCACGGTGCGCGCCACGTTCACCCCGACCGCCGAACAGGCCGAGCAGGCGCGGCGCGTGCTGGCCACACTCGCGGAAGCCGCCGCCCGAGGCGCGGGAGCCGCTCAGCTGGACGGCCAAATGCTGGACGAGGCCGTCGCGGTGGCCGCCCGCCGCACCCTCTCGATGACCGGAGCCGGCGATGAGCAGTAATACCGTGCGCGCCGTCGGCGGACCGTACTTCGACGAACTGGCGGTCGGCCAGATCTTCGATACCGCACCTGCGGTCACGCTCACCGACGGGCTCGCCGCCGTCCACCAGAGCATCCTCGGCGACCGGCTCCGCCTGCCCTTGGACGCGCATCTCGCCACCGCCGTCGCCGGAGCCCCGGTGGCGCATCCCGGGCTCGTGGCCGATCTGTCGATCGGGCAGTCCACGCTGGCCACCCACCATGTCAAGGCCAATCTGTTCTATCGGGGGTTGCGGCTGCACCGGCTGCCACGTATCGGCGATACCTTGCATACCGCCACGGAAGTGGCCGGGCTGAAGCATAATTCGGCGAAGCCGGGGCGCCGGCCGACCGGCCTGGCCGCGTTGCGGATCACCACGACCGACCAGCACGGCGCGACAGTTCTCGATTACCACCGCTGCGCCATGCTGCCCTTGCGTGAAAACGCCGATCCGGCCGCACCTGTGCACACCGACGACCTCTCCGCCCTCGGGCCGGAAACTGCACCGCCACACAGCGCCCCGGTAGAACTGGATCTGGCCGCCTACCGTGCGCGTGTACCCGGCACCCATTTCGATCCATCGCTGGTCGGCACGACCTTCACCTCCAGCGGCGATGTCGTCAGCGGCGCACCCGAATTGGCCAGACTGACCCTCAATATCGCCGCGACCCATCACGACGAGCGGGCCGGGGCCGCCGGGCGCCTCGTCTACGGCGGTCATACGATCGGCCTCGCGCTCGCCCAGGCCTGTCGCGCACTACCCGATATGGTGACCGTCCTGGGCTGGCAGTCGTGCGACCACACCGGCCCCGTCCACGAAGGCGACACCCTCACCAGCTCGCTGCACGTCGAGGCCGCCGAAGCGCTACCCGGCGGCGGTGGCACGCTCGACCTCCGGTCGTGCGTATACGCCCATCGCGGCGACGATGCCCCCGCCCCGGTGCTGGACTGGCGGTTCACCGCCCTGTTCGCCTGATACCCACCTACTCACGAGAGGTTTCACCATGAGTACGACCGGACGTCTGGCCGGCAAGATCGCCCTCGTCACCGGCGCGGGTTCGGGACTCGGCCGCGCCTCGGCGCTACGCTTCGCCGCCGAGGGCGCGGCAGTTGCCGTCGTCGACCTCGATCCCGCGGCCGCCGAATCCGTTACCACGGAGATCACCACGGCGGGTGGGCACGCACTGCCGGTGACCGCGAACGTCACCTCCGATGCCGATTCCCGGCGCATGATCGCCGAAACACTCGCCGAGTTCGACCGGCTCGATATCGTGTTCGCGAATGCCGGGATCAACGGCGCGGGCAACGCTGCCGATACGACCGAGGACGAGTGGGATCGGGTTATCGCGATCAACCTCAAGGGTGTGTGGCTCACCTCGAAGTACGCGCTGCCCCATATGATCGAACGCCGGGCCGGATCGATCATCAATCAGGCCAGTATGGGCGGACTCATCGGCCTGCCCGGGATCTTCCCCTACACCGCCGCGAAGGGCGGAGTCATCGCCATGACCAAGCAGATGGCGGTCACGTACGGCCCCGACAACGTGCGCGTCAACGCGATCTGCCCGGGTACCATCCCCACCCCGCTGGTCTATCGGTCGCGGGTGGACCGCGGCGCGGCCGAGCCGGATGCCGACCAGGCCGCACTGGATGCCGACGCGGCCGCCCGTTTCCCGCTGCGCCGGCTCGGCACCCCGGACGATCTGGCCGCGACCGCACTGTTCCTTGCGAGCGACGAGGCGAATTGGGTCACCGGCGGGATCTACACCGTCGACGGTGGCCGCAGCGCTTTCTGATCGAATGCGGAAAGCCCGGGAGGATGCTGTCCTCCCGGGCTTTCTTCGGCTACGAGGTAGACGATCGAGTCGCCCGATCTCTGCGACCGGTAGCCGGCCCGATCAGGCACGAGACCGCCGGCACGGCCGGATCAGGCCGGCCGCCGGTCGAGGAGGACTTCCTCGAAGACTCGCTGAACGTAGGGGTCGATATCGATCTTCCCGGGGCTGAACCATTCCCCGAAACCGTTGTAGTCGGTGTCGTTCTCGTAGCCGAGATCGGCGATGATATCGCTCCATTTCCGGGTTTTCTCCCGGACCGCGGTCGCGAATGCCGCCCCGTCCAGGGCCGAGTTCTCGGCGATACCGTCGACGATCTTGTCGTTGGCCTCGGTGAGCCGCGCACCGGCGTCACCGGCGAACGGTGCGACCGCTCCGCCGAACTGTTCGATCTCCTGGACGACATTCGCCGTCACCGGCCAGATCTTGTCCTCGATGGAGGCGCCGAGGAAGACGTCGAGCCGGTCCCACAGCAGCTGCCGGGCGGCCAGGGGCAGGTTGTCCCAGAGGTCGGAGTTGAACACCATATTGCCCGTGGGGACGGCCAGCCCGGCCGCAGGATCGATCACGGTATGCGGGGCCACCTCGATCAGGCCGCCGATCTGCGCGGCGGACGGGCTGACCATTGCACAGTCGATGACTCCGCGCTGCAACGCCTCGTAGGCCTCGGTGTAGGCGACGGATGTGGAGGTAGCGCCCAGAGCCGATACCTGCTCGCCTGCCACCGTACTGCCCACCGAGATGCTCTTGCCCGCGAAATCGCCCAGGCCGGTGGTGGGCTCCGCGCAGAAGAGCGCGTTCACGCCGGCGTTGTAGGCGGGCATCATCAAATGCAGGCCCTTGTCCTCGAACTCGGCGACGATCTCGGGCGTCGAGAACGCCACCTCGGCCGGCCACGCATTGGACTGCATGGTGCCGGTGACCACGCCCTGATCCGACAGCACCCCGGCGTCGAGCAGCGCGGCCGACGCGGGGAACTCCTTCGGCTCGTACACGGTGAGTACCTGGCCCATATCGAGACGGCCGTCGCCGATCGCGTCGTCGATCTCGGTGGCTTTGGCGATGGCATCCGAGTAGGCGACCTCGAAGGTGAGCTTGCCGCCGGACCAGTCCTCCACGGCGTCGACATACTTCTCCACGAACGACCCGGCGACCGATCCCTTGGCACCCGGCGACTGTGTATGCAGCAGGATCGTGTCCATATCCGCGAAGGCTGCCTGGTACTCGGCTTTGGTGGCACCGTAGGCGACACTCGTACCGCCACCGTTCGCGCCGCCGAGGCTCGATTCGGCGCAGCCGGCGAGCACGAGCGCACCGGCTGCAGCGAGAGCACCGACACGACCGGCCGTGCCCGCACGGGTGAAGAACTTCGACACTGAGTCTCCCTCGAATGGAACTGACGGCTGGAACACGATGCGAGCGGGTTGGTTCGTGCACACAACCCTCGCAATAAGAGTGAGCCGCCTCACTGTGATGATGCTAATCATGCGTCTGAATTTCAGCCATGTCAATATCTATGCGCCTCAATTATCCCTGCGCATGATTATTAGTGTGAGGTAGCATCGGACGGTGTCCGAGGCGGCAGGAGAAAACTCGCAGCGAGTGCGCGACTGGCTGGACAGCGGTATACCCACGCTCACCGGGCATTCCGACGGGCCGCCGCTCATCCCCCCGGGAACCGCGGCATCGACTGCCCGCCGGCATACCGACCGGATCGCGACAACAACCGACGGCCGAGTCCGCCTGGACGGTGCGCGATTGCTGTCCGAACGCGCCGCTTTCACCGGCTCCCGTCGCGGCGGCACGATATCGGCCGGCCGGCACTGCCGCCTGCTGCCCACCGCCGACGGCTGGGCCGCCGTAAGCTGTGCCCGCCCGGACGACCCCGTTCTCCTCGGCGCCCTCGTCTGCGCCGATATCGGCGACGATCCGTGGCCGGCTGTGGCGGACTGGTTGCGCACGCATACCGGCGCCGAACTCGCCGAACGCGCCGAACTCCTGGGATTGGCCGCGGGCCCGATCGATACCGTCACCACAAAGGTCCCGGAACCGTTCGCTGCCCGCCCGGTGGCCGGCCTGCGCGTCGTCGACTTCAGCGCGCTGTGGGCAGGCCCGCTGTGCGCCCATCTACTCGGGCTGGCCGGTGCCCGCGTCATCAAGGTCGAGACTCCGGCCCGGCCCGACGGCGCCCGCCGCGGAGACCCCGAGTTCTACCGGCTGCTGCACGGCGGTCACGAATCCGTTGTTCTCGATCCCGGTGACCATATACAGCGTCGCGCCCTGCGGGAGCTCGTCGAATCCGCCGATATCGTGATCGAGGCGTCCCGGCCGCGTGCGCTCGCCGGTTTCGGGCTGGACGCGGCGGAATTCGCCGGCTCCGGCGGAACGTGGATATCGATCACCGCGCACGGTAGGGCCTCGAACCGGATCGGTTTCGGTGACGATATCGCCGCGACCGCGGGCCTGGTGGCGCGACCCGACCGGAACACACCACTGTTCGTGGGCGATGCGATCGCCGATCCGCTGACGGGCCTGACCGCGGCGGTCCTGGCCATGTCGGCGCCTGCCGACGGTTCCGGCCATCTATGGGATATCTCCATGTCGGCGGTGGTCGCCGCGACCCTCGATTCCGGCTCGACCACCGTGCCGGCCGACGATTCGGCCGTCGTTGCTCCGCGCCGGCGCGAGCCGAGAGGCGTGGCCCCCGAGAGTGGCCGGGAGACCGCCGCCGTTCTCGCCGAACTGGGTGTGCGGCCCGGATGACGGAGCTACTGATCCGCGGTGCGGAGATATCCGCAGGGAACCGTGCCGACGTCCTGATCCGCGGTGGCGCCGTCGCCGCGGTCGGGCCCGGCCTGCCGGTGACCGGCCTTCCCACTCTCGATGCCGACGGCGGGGCGCTACTGCCGGGGCTGCACGACCACCACCTGCATCTCCATGCCATGGCCGCGGATACGAACTCGGTGCGCTGCGGCCCCCCGCAGGTGCGCACCGCCGGCCACCTCGCCCGCGCACTCACCGCGGCGCCGGGGGACGGATGGATCCGGGGAGTCGGCTATGTCGAAACTGTCGCCGGGCTACTCGATTCGGCCGGGCTCGACACACTGTGCCGTGACCGCCCGGTCCGCATGCAGCATCGCAGCGGCGCGATGTGGACGCTCAATTCCACCGCCGCCCGCCTCGTGGGGCTCGAGACGGCGACCGAACCCGGAGTGGAGCGCGATGAGTCCGGGCGCGCCACGGGGCGGGTCTGGCGCGCGGATACCTGGCTGCGGTCGCGGCTGCCCGATACCGGCCCGCCCGATCTCACGGAAATCGGTACCCGGCTCGCCCGCTACGGGATCACCGGAATCACCGACGCCACCCCCGATCTACCGCAGGCCTCCCTTGCCGGGCTGATTGCGGCGAGGCGGACCGGCGCGCTCCCCCAGCGGCTGAATCTCCTCGGTGTTCCGCTCGGTCACACCGGCGGGCCCGAAGTCACCACCGGCGCGTACAAGATCGTGGTGGCCGATTCCGGGCTGCCCGACATCGACACCCTCGTGGGCACCATCGCACACGCCCACGCCCTAGGCCGGCCGGTCGCCGTGCACTGCGTGAGCCGCGAAGCGCTGCTCATCCTGCTCGCCGCATTCGACGAAACCGGTGCGTTTCCGGGCGACCGGATCGAGCACGGGGCGCTGATTCCGGCGGAATCCATCGCCACCCTCCACCGGCTCGGGATCACCGTGGTGACCCAGCCGGGTTTCCTCGCCGATCGCGGCGACGACTACCGGCGCCGGATCGAAGCCGACGACCTCCCGGACCTCTACCGCTGCCGGAGTCTGACGGAGGGTGGTGTGGGGCTGGCACTTTCCAGTGACGCCCCGTACGGACCGCTCGACCCCTGGCAGGTCATCGCCGCGGCCGCAGCGCGCCGCGCGCCCGACGGAGTCGTGGTGGGTGCCACCGAAGTACTCGGGGCGTCCTCGGCTCTCGGCCGTTACCTCGCGCCCCTGCACGATCCGGGCGGCCCCGCCCGCACCGTCGCGGCGGGCGCGCCGGCCGATCTGGTACTGCTGGACCGGCCGATCGAGCAAATGTTCCTGCACCCCACCGCGGACGCGGTGCGCATCACCCTCATCCAGGGAGAGATGGTTATTGCGCGATAGTCGCCGGACCGCCATCGCCGCGGTCACGGCCGCACTGCCGGACCGGCACCGGCCGGATCGTGGGGAAGCGCGGATCAGATACCGACGAGATCGGCCAGCAGATCGGTGTGGTGGGCGTGGTCTCCGAACAGAGGCTCTGTGGCCTTGGCCCGGCGGAAGTACAGATGCGGGTCCGCCTCCCAGGTGAACCCGATACCGCCGTGGATCTGGATGTTCTGCGACGCGCACAACGTCAGGCACTCCGCCGCTTGCGATTTCGCCATCACCGCGACGCGGGGGAACTCCTCGTTATCCGATTCGGCGCACATCGACGCGTACATCACCGTCGCCTGCGCCGCATCGATCGCGATCGCCATATCGGCGCATTTGTGCTTGATCGCCTGGAACGAACCGATCGGGCGGTTGAACTGGACGCGCTGTTTGGCGTACGTCACCGCCATTTCCAGCACGGCCTCGGCCGCGCCGAGGGCCTCGTTCGCGAGCAGTGTGCGCACCAGATCGACAACGCGGCCGATCGATTCCGGATCCGACCCCAGCAGCGCGGCCGGGGTATCGGTCAGCTCGACGGTCGCCACGGGCCGGGTCGGGTCCAGTGACGGTTGGGCGGTGATGCGCACACCGGCCGCCCCGGATTCGATGACGTACAGACCCACCGTGTCCCCGGCCGGTGTCAGCGCGGGCACCACCAGCAGGTCGGCCACGTGCCCGAAGGCGACGTAGTCGAGCCGGCCGGTGAGCAGCGGGGCGGAGGGGTCGCCGGTGGCGCGTACCCGCGCGGCGGCGACCGTGGTGTCCTTTGCTCCGCTGAGCGCGAGGGCGCCGATCGCACTGCCGTCGAGGAGTTCCGGCAGCAGCGCACGATGCTGTTCGGCACTGCCGAGCCGTAGGACGGCTTCGATGGCGCCGGTGGTGCCGAGCATCGGCACCGGGGTGAGCGCACGGCCCAGTTCCTGGGCGACGATCGCGGTTTCGAGGACGCTGAATCCACCGCCGCCGAACTCCTCGGCGATATGCAGGCCCGGGATCCCCATGTTCGAGGTCAGCAACTGCCAGGTCTCGGCATCGTAGGTGCCGTGTTCGGCGACCTCGCGCACGCGGGTCATCGGGGCACGTTCGGACAGGAGACGGCGCAGCGAGCTCCGGAACTCCTCCTGGTCGGAGTCGAAAGCGAAGTACACGGTGAAACTTTTCCGTTCTTCCGTTCCGCCACGGTGATGGCGGAAAGCAGCGAGTCAGGCGCTCTTACGGCGTCCGATGTCCTGGAAGGGCCCGCCGTCGAGGCGGGGCTCCTTCGGCAACCCGAGCAGTTGTTCGCCGATGATGTTGCGCTGGATCTGCGAACTACCGCCGTAGATGGTGGCGGCGCGGGCGTAGAGCGCGATATCGGTCCAGCAGCGCGACGAATTGTCGGCGCCGGGATTGGGGGTCACCAGCATGCCGTCGTTGCCGCCGCCGGTCGGGGTGAGCACCTCGAGGCCGAGAATCTGCATTCCGACCTCGGTGAGCCGCTGGAAGAATTCGCTCCAGATCACCTTGGAGAACGAACCGTCCACACCGTAGGAACCACCGTTGAGCAGTTTGGTGAGCGCGCGGTAACCGCGGAAACGCATGGTCTGCACCCGAGACCAGCACCATGCCAGTTCGGCGCGGATCCGCGGGTCGGAGGTGAGACCGCGTTCCCGGGCCAGTTCGATGAGCCGTTCGACCTCGCGGCCGAAGCGGACGGCGTCGGTGGTGGCGCGCACCCCGCGCTCGAAACCGAGCAGGGTGTTGGCCGTATTCCAGCCGCCGCCGACCCTGCCGAGAACATAGGAGGCCGGTGTCCGGGCGTCGGTGAAGAACACCTCGCTGAAGGCGACATAGCCCGCCGCGTTGACAATCGGGCGTACCTCGACCCCCGGCTGGTCCATCGGCACCAGCAGGAACGACAGCCCCTTGTGTTTGGCCACCGCCGGATCGGTCCGGGCGATCACGAAGATCCAATTGGCCCGGTGCCCCTGGGAGGTCCAGGTCTTCTGGCCGTTGATCACCCATTCGTCGCCCTCGAGGACGGCGCGCGTCCGCATCCCGGCGAGGTCCGAACCGGCTTCGGGTTCCGAATAGCCCTGGCACCAGACGTGTTCGCCGGACAGCACCCGGGGCAGGAAGTACTGCTTCTGTTCCTCGGTGCCGAGTACGGTCATGGTGTTGCCGAGCAGTTTGATACCGAGGGTGTCGTTTTCGGTGCCGTCCGGTACCCCGAGCCGCATGAGCTCCTCGTTCAGCACCACCTGCTCGATACTCGACAACCCGGCCCCGCCGTACTCTTGCGGCCAGGAGACAGCGAGCAGGTCGTTGTCGGAGAGTACTTTGCGCCAGCTGGTCAGGAATTCTTCCTGCTCGGATTCCGCCAGCGCCCCGATACCGCGCCACCCCTGCGGCAGTTTCGATTCGAGCAGCGCCCGGATCTTTCCGCGGTACGCCTCCGCTTCGGCGGGATAGGTGATATCCATGGTTCAGGATTCCTTTGCCGCGGCCGTGGGCAGTGCACACACGGTCGCCATCAGTGCGGTGATCTCGTCGGCGGTATAGCCGATTTCGCCCAGGATCTCGGCCGAATGCTCGCCGAGCCGGGGGCTGCCGCCCTTGAACCGGCCGGGCGTATCGGACAGGTGGATCACCATGCCGACCTCACGCGACCAGCCGTATTCCGGGTGGTGGTGTTCGACCACTCGCTGCGAGTCGAGGGCCCATTCCTCCCACAGCAGTTCGGGCATGATCGGATAGTCGAGAGGGATCTCGGCGGGCACCTGGTTGCCGTCCAGCACCGCGAACGCGTCGGCGCTGGTGAGTTCGGTGAACCTTTCGGTGAGCCGTTGGGCCAGTGCGTCGGCGTGCGTGGTCCGGTCGGCGGTGGTCGCGAACCGTGTATCCGCGGCCAGATCGCCCAGGTTCAGGGCACTGACGAGCCTGCCGAAGGCCGCGTCACCGAACACCGCGATCGCGATCCAGCCGTCGATCGTGCGATACAGCCGGTAGAGCGGCGACAGACCCATCTGCTCGGCGTCCAGCCGATGCGCGGGGACCGCGGCGCCGTCCACGGTGGCGCAGTGCTCGCTGATCACGAACAGGCTCGAATGCAGCTGCGGGCTCTCGACGTACTGTCCCACACCGGTATTGGCCCGATGGTGCAGGGCCAGCAGCACGGAGACGGCGCCGAGGAACCCGTTGTAGAGGTCTTCGTTACCGATCACCCGGCGGATCGGCGGATTCCCCTCGCCGGCTCCTTCGAAGTTCAGCCCGACCAGGCCCGAGACGAGCGGAGCGAACGATTTCAGCGTGGATTTCGGCCCCGCGGAACCGAATCCGGGCAGGTACGCGTAGATCAGGTCGGGGTTGATCGCCTTCAACTGCTCGTAGCCGAGGCCGATCTTCTCGGCCTTGCCGGGACGATAGTTCTGCATCACCACATCGGCCTCGGCAACGAGGCGGTGCGCGATCTCCTGACCTTCGGCGGAGCGCAGGTCGAGTGCGATGGTGCGCTTACCGCGGTTGGCGCCTTCGAACAGATCGCCGAGCGGGCGCATCTGGTCGCCGGCCAGCGGTTCGATCTTGATCACCTCGGCGCCGAGATCCGACAGCAGCCGGGAACCGAAACCGGTGGCGAAGTAGGAGCTGAAATCCAGGATGCGCACACCTTGCAACGGTGCGGCCACCGGGTCGCCGGTCGGCGCGGGCGCCCACTGCGGCGAACGGGAGATCTCGTCGATCCGGCCGTTGTGCGCACCGACGCGCGGGGCGGGATCCGGCGTGCCCGGGTCGGATTTCTCGAAACGGACGACCGGGCCGATCTGACGGAGGGTGCCGTGGTCGGGATCCGGGATATCGACCGCGATTTCGGCGAACCGCACCTGATCGTCGGCGAAGGTCTCTTCGGGATGCAGCACGGGCAGGGCCGCGATATCGGCGGCGTGGAAGAGTTCGAGCCATTCGTCGCGCGGGCGGGAGCGGAACGCTTCCGGCACCTTGTTCCGGGCGATATCCAGTTCCACGTCGTCGAGCGGTACCGCCATCTCCGGTCCGGCGATGGTCTGTGTCTGCTCGCCGAAGCCCAGCAGATCCATCATCCGCTTGTAGGAGCCCGGGCCACCGGTGTGCGGGATCAGCCATTTACCGTCCGCGCACTGGAACGGGTCGGTGATGAGCCGTTTGTTGCCGAAACCCTTCTGGTTGCCGCTGCGGGCGAGATAGGAGATGTCCTGCTCGTTCCACCACCAGTTCATCGACGAGATGGCCAGCATGCCGTCCAGCAGGGATGTGTCGACCTTCTGCCCGGTGCCGTTGACCTTGCGGGCGCGCAACGCGGCGAGGATGCCGATCGTGGTGATGAACGCCGTCCCGTAGGACACCGTGGGATGCCCCATGAAGACCGGCCCGTCGCGATGTCCCTGCTGTTCGGCCATCTGGCCGAGCCGTGCGTTGAGCAGCGCTTCGTAGCCGGGACGGTCGGCCAGCGGGCCGTCGGTGCCGTACCCGGTGACCGAGCAGTACACCAGTTCCGGGAATTTCTCGTGCCATGCGTCGTAGCCGATGCCGAGCGCATCGGCCCGGCCCGCGCCGAAGGATTCGACGAATACGTCCGCACCGGCTACGAGTCGTTCGGCGATCGCGCGGCCTTCGGGAGTGCCCAGATCGGCCTCGACGCTCCACTTCCCGCGATCGGTCGATTTCCGCAGGACGGAATCCGCATCGGCCGGCCCGCCGGGACGTTCGAGTTTGACGACCCGGGCGCCGTAGTCGGCGAGCAGCATCGTCGAGATGGCCGCGGGCATTCCCCAGCTCGCGTCGATCACGACGAGTCCGTCGAGTGGACCAGCCATCAGAGACTCCTTCTGTTACACGATTGCCGCACCGCCCGCGCCCGCCCGGGGCGCGCGATATCGCGGCACATGACTTCCGAGTGGTGCCGTGGTCCTAGTCGGACGAGGGCAGCGGTTTGGCGGTGAGCAGTTCCATCGGCGCGCCGTGGCAGGTGAAACCGCCTTCCCCCTTTTTGACGCAGATGACCTGGGTAGAACAGGTGGCGCAGGTGTAGCGCTTACCGGTTTCGTTCATCGGGGCTTCTCCTGGATCTGATGCGGTCAGCGACCGGCGAAAGTGACCTCGAGTGCGACGCCGCAGCAGCTCAGCGCGGAACCGCCGGCGGTCGTGACGATTGCTTCCGAGCCGCATTCGTTGCAGCGCAACCGGCTGCCGTTACCGGCCTCGGTACCTGCGGTGTTGTCGGACATCCTCACTCCTTCGCTGTGGTGTGCACCGGCAGTACGGGGTTTGCGTCCCACGCCTACCGGGATGCGAAACGTTCGCCAGTTCACCATAATCATAGTCATGAATTAAGGCAAGGTTTCATCCCATGACCCGCCGGTTGCCGGCGCGTCCGGCAGCGGGTCACATCAACCGGCCACCGGTCACCTCGAGCACCGTGCCCGTCATATAGCTCGACAGGTCACTGGCCAGGAACAACACCACGGAGGCGACTTCGCTCGGCAGGCCCGCACGTCCCAGCGGGATCTCCGCCATCTTCTGCTCCCAGATCCGCTCGGGCATGGCCTCGGTCATCGGCGTCTGGATCAGCCCCGGCTGTACGGCGTTGACCCGCACATTCTTGAACGCGACCTCCTTGGCCGCGGCCTTGGTGAGACCGACGATTCCGGCCTTGGCGGCCGAATAGTTGGTCTGCCCGACGAGGCCCACCTTGCCCGACAGCGAGGAGATGTTCACGATTGCCCCCGCCCCGTGCTCACGCATCCGGTTCGCGGCCGCCCGGGTACCGTTCCACGCGCCTTTCAGGTGCACCGCGACGACATCGTCGAAATCCGCTTCGCTCATCCGGCGCATGGTCGCGTCCCGGGTCATCCCCGCGTTGTTCACGAAGACACCGAGCGGACCGAACGTGTCCTCGGCGGTTTCCACCAGGTCTGCCACCGCGGCACCGTCGCGCACATCGCAACGTACGTACGCGGCATTGTCCGCCCCGCCGAGCTCGGCCACCGCCCGCGCACCGGCATCGTCGTTGATATCGGCCACGACAACACGGGCCCCCTCACCGACGAAGGTGCGCGCGATCTCCAGGCCGATCCCCTGCGCGGCCCCCGTGACGACGGCGACCTTTCCTGCCAGCAGTCCCACTGCCGCTCCAATCGTTGATCTGTGAATACGACGCGCGAGCGCGCGCTACTGCACGATTCCGGCCGAACGCAGTTCCGCGATACCTTCGGCGTCCAAGCCGATTTCGGCGAGCACCGCATCGGTCTGCTCCCCCAGCGCAGGCACCGCACCCATCCGCAGCTCGATATCGCGGAAGGTCATGGGCGGCAACACAGCACGGATCGGTCCGGCCTCGGTCTGCACCTCGCGCCACCGATCCCGGGCCGACAGCTGGGGGTGGGCGATCAAATCCTTCATATCGCCCAGCTGCGCGGCCGGGATACCCGCTTTCGCGAGGCGGTCGTCGAGATCGGCGGTATCGAACCCCCCGGTGAGTTCACCGACCTCGGCGTCGACCTCGGCCCGGTGCCGCACCCGTTCGATATTGGTCGCGAACCGCGGGTCATCGGCGAGATCCGGGCGCTCGAACACATCGGTGACCAGGGTGCGCCAGCCCCGGTCGTTCTGTACGCCGATCAGGATCTGCCCGTCCCGGGTCGGGTAGGCGTCATAGGGCGCAATGGAGGCGTGCGACAGTCCCATCCGTTTGATCTGGACGTCCTGGTACATCTGCATGTACATGGAATGACCGAGCCATTCGACGGTCGCGTCGAACATCGCGATATCGATGATCGCGCCCGTTCCGGTCCGTTCCCGGCGCAGCAGTGCCGCCTGGATCGCCGACAGGGCATACATCCCGGCCGCGATATCGGAGGTCGGAATACCTGTCTTGGTAGCCGTTTCAGGGGTCCCGGTGATCGATACGAGCCCGGTTTCGGCCTGGACGAGCATATCGTAGGCCTTGCGGTCCACGAACGGGCCCGAGGTTCCGTACCCGGACATATTGACCGCGATCAGTTCGGGATGATCGGCGCTCAGCTCCTCCGCGCCCAGCCCCAGCCGCTCTGCCGCGCCGGGCGCGGAATTCTGCACGAAGACGTCCGCCCCGGCGATCAGCGCGCGGACCGCGGCGATTCCCGCGTCGGCCTTGAGGTCGACGCACAGCGATTCCTTACCGCGGTTCAACCACACGAAATGCGAGGCGAGCCCGTGCACCGCGGCATCGTAGTTACGGGCGAAATCGCCCTCACCGATCCGCTCGATCTTGATCACCCGGGCGCCGAGATCGGCGAGGTGCCGGGTCGCGATAGGAGCCGCGACGGCCTGTTCGAGGCTGACGACGGTGAACCCGGCGAGCGGTAGTCCGGTATCGCCGGTTACTGCGTGGGACTGCATATCAGCGCCCTCCAGCCGTGGCCGATTTCTTGGCGGCGTTCACCAGACCGCCACCGATGATGAGGCGCTGGATCTCGCTCGTACCCTCGTACAGCCGCAGCAACCGCACATCGCGGTAGATCCGTTCGACGGCGACCTCCCGCAGATAACCGGAACCGCCGTGGATCTGCACCGCGAGATCGGCTGCTTTGCCGACCATTTCGGTGCAGAAGAGTTTTGCGGCCGACGGGCCGGTCCGCCGGTCCGCGCCGGAGACATACCGGGCGGCGACCTCCCGCACCATCGCGCGACCCGCCAGGACACCGGTGGCGATATCGGCAATCATCGCCTGTACCAGCTGGAAATCCCCGATCGGTGTTCCGCCCTGGGTGGCGGTCGCGGCATAGGCGACGGATTCGTCGAGCGCACGCTGGGCCGCGCCGACGGCCAGGGCGGCAATATGCACGCGACCCCGCGCCAGCGAGGTCATCGCGGCCCGGTACCCGACATCCTCGCTACCGCCGACGAGTGCCGCCTCCGGCACCCGGACATCGGCGAAATGGACATCGGCTGTCCAGGCGCCCTCCTGCCCCATTTTGCGGTCCTTCGGCGCGACCTCGACACCCGGTGTCGCCGCAGGGACCAGGAACACCGCGATCCCGGTGCCGTTCTCGTCGGCGGGCCGGGTGCGCGCGAAGACGACGAACAGATCGGCCAGCGGGGCGTTCGTGATGAACCGCTTCTCGCCGGTGATCACCCAGTCGTCGCCGTCCCGGACCGCTTTGGTGCGCAATCCTGCGGGGTTCGATCCCGCGCCGGGTTCGGTGAGGGCGAAGGAGGCGACGACCTCTCCGGATGCGATACCGGCGAGCCAGCGTGATTTCTGTTCCTCGGTACCGAAGCCCACCAGCACCTGGCCCGCGATACCGTTGTTCGTGCCGAACATCGACCGCAGCGACAGCGATGTGTAGCCGAATTCCATTGCCAGTTCGACGTCTTGGGTCAGGTCCAGCCCCAGACCGCCCCACTCCTGGGGGATCGCGTAGCCGAACAGGCCCATCGCCGCGGCGTTCTTGCGGATATCGTCGGGAATGCTGTCGGTATCCGCGATCTCCTGCTCACGCGGCAGCACTTCCTTGCGGATGAACGCACGGGTCTGCGCCAGGATGTCAGCGAAATCTTCCGGACCGACTGCCGAAATGGTGGCCATGCAGGCAGTATTGCTGCCGATAAAGATGCATGTCAATACTATGGTGTGATTTATTATCATTAATTACGATTCGCCCAGCTCAGCCGCCGTACGACAGAAGGACAGACCGGTATGACCGCACCCGAACACACTCCCGACCGCCCCCTCACCGGACTCCGCATCGTCGAGATCTCGAGTTTCGTCGCCTCTCCCCTGTGCGGGCTCACGCTGTGCCAGCTCGGCGCCGAGGTCATCCGGATCGACCCGCTCGGCGGTGCCGCCGACACCGGCCGCTGGCCACTGACAGACACCGGGGAATCGATCTACTGGACCGGCCTCAACCGCGGCAAACGCTCGCTCGCCCTCGATCTGCGCAGCGATGCCGGACAGGACATCGTCCAGCGTCTGGTGACCGCACCGGGCCCGGGTGGCGGCATCCTGGTGACCAATACAGGCGGCCGGTCGTGGATGAGCCACGACGCGCTGTCCGGTTTGCGCCCGGATGTCATCACCCTGGAACTGCTGGGCCGCCGCGACGGACGGCCGGCCGTGGACTACACCGTCAACGCCGCCCTCGGCTTCCCGCAGATCACCGGGCCGGACGACCACGACGGCGTGGTGAACCATGTACTGCCCGCCTGGGATATCGCCGCCGGATTGCATGCCGCCCTCGCGATCACCGCGGCGGTCCACCGCCGGTCCACCACCGGGGCGGGGTCGCGGATCGTCCTTCCCCTCGAAGATGTCGCGCTCGCGACCGCCGGCACCCTCGGATATCTCACGGAGGTACAGGTCAACGGGAGCGCCCGGCCGGCCACCGGTAACGATGTCTACGGCACCTACGGCACCGATTTCGTCACCGCCGACGGCGCGCGGTTCATGGTGGTCGCACTGACACCGCGCCATTTCCGCGACCTCACCGCCCTCACCGGTACCCGGGAAACCGTCGCCGCGCTGGCAACCGCCCTCGGCGCCGATTTCGAACGGGAAAGCGACCGTTTCGAACACCGGGATCTGCTCACCGCCCTGTTCGCGCGCTGGTTCCGTACCCACAATGCCGACGAGGTCGGTCGCGCGCTCGCCGCTGGCTCGGTGCTGCACGAGCGGTACCGCACCTTCGAGCAGGTCGTCCGGTCCGGCGACCTGGAGAGCAATCCGCTGTTCGCCGCGCTGTCCCAGCCGCGGATCGGCGAGTACCTCGCCGCCGCCCTGCCCGCGTCGTTCGACGGTGCCCATCTGCGGACCGGACCGGCCGCCGATCTGGGTTCCGACGGCCGCTCGGTCCTGCGGGATGTACTCGCGCTGAACGACGACGAGATCACCGCACTCACCGATGCCGGAGTCCTCGCCGAACATCCCCGCTCGTAACAGCAGTTCGGCCGGAGCGAATCCGCTCCGGCCGAACTACCTGATATTTCCCGGGAATACCGGTATCAGCCCGCGCTCGAACTGTCCGGCAGGAATGTCGAGATCTCCGGGAAGAAGATCAGGAGCAACACCACCGCGATAGCCATGGGCAGGAACCACAGTGCGGCGACGAAAACATCCTTCAACGGGATGTTGCGGCCGAGATTCACCTCCGGATCCTTGGCGATCGAGTGAATGACCATCGCCAGCACACCGACCGGCGGCGAAAGAATCGCCAGTTCGCCCATGAACACCGTGAACGCCCCGAACCACAGTAGCGAGATATCCAGGCTCTCCAGTGTCGGAATCAGGATCGGAACGGTCAACACCATCATCGGCAGGGGGTCCATGAACGCCCCGAGCACCAGGTAGACCACGACCATCAGCAGCAGGAACTCGATGCGGCCGAGTTCCCATCCCGCGATCAGGTCCGCGAAACCGTTGCTGATACCGCTCAGGGTCATCATTCGCGACAGTGCCTCGACGCCCAGCAGAAGCAGGAATACCGCGCCCACAGTGGACACTGTGCCGACGGCACCGTCGGCGAGCGCCCGCAGCGCACCGCCGGTCTTGCGCTTCCACAGCAGCAGCACGCCCACCGAGCACAGTGCCGCCGCCGCACCTGCCTCCGTCGCGGTGAAGACGCCCGAGAGCATGCCCCCCACGATCACGAGAATCAGCACGGGAATGGGCCACACCTGACCGAGGCCGGTGATCTTCTCCTTCCAGGACACGCTTACGGTACTGCGGCCTCGGTTCGGTCCGGCCAGATCCTTGCCGAAGACCGAATAGAGAACGATCGCGATGGTGAACAGGATCGCGACGAGGATGCCCGGGCCGATCCCCGCGAGCAGCTGCTTACCGACCGGGACTTCCGCGATTCCCGCATACAGGACGAGCAGGATGCTCGGCGGGATCAGCTGGCCGGGCAGGCCCGCGACCATCACCGCGCCGAGCGCGAGACGGCGGTCGTAACCGGCCTTGAGCATTTCCGGGATACCGATCCGGCCGAGCGCATACGCCGTCCCGGTGGTCGAACCGCTGACGGTCGCCAGGCCCGCACCGGCCACATTGGTGCCCACCGCCAAACCGCCGGGCAGCCACCCGAGCCAATGCCGCGCGACCGCGTAGAGGTTGGCGGTCAGGCCGGACCGCCACATCAGCAGGCCCATCAGGACGAACATCGGCACCACGCTGAGAGTCCAGCTGGCGACCTGGTGGTACGGCAGTGACGACAGCGCACTGGCCACGGTTTTCTCACCACGAAGCGCATAGAGCCCCGCGAACGACGGAATGATCATCGTCAGGGCGACCGGTAGCCGCAGGAGCAGCAGCGTCAGCATCATTACCAGGGCCGCGCACCCGATCGCCTGCGGCTTCAGCGGCATGAACATCGCCGCAACGGTGGCCAGGAGCACCGCGACGAGGACACCGAAAACGGACCACGAGCGGAGCAGGTGTTTACGGCTCGGCCCGACCGGCGGTGGGGTGAGGGGGCGAGTGCCCGCGTTCTCCGCGGGCGCAGCGGCGGTGGTCATTTCTTCTCCGAATCCGATGTCGTGCCGGTCGGGACCGTACTGCTGTGCCCGGCCTGGATCTCGCCGTCGATATCGCCGGCCACGGTGGCGTCCCCGTCCCCGTCCTCGTCTTCGGCGCCGCGCAACGCCCGTACGGCGGCGATGCCGAACTGAACGGTGAGTACGGCGAAGACGACCGGCACGAGGAACAGCACCGGCCACGACACCACCGTCGAAACGCCCGCGGTCTGACCGATCTCCCGGGCGTGCAGGGCTTCTTCCAGCCCGAACCAGGCGAAACCGGCGGACACGATCAGGGCCACGGTGTATCCGGCGAACAGGACTCCCCGGCGGACCGGGCGCGGGAAGTAGTGCGTGACCAGGTCCGCGACGATGTGCTCGCCACGTTGCTGGGCCGCAATGAACCCGAGCAGCGCGATGATCGGCAGATAGATGTACTGCGTGATCTCGAGGGTGTTCTGGATAGGGCTCGAGGCGAACGCCCGGAGCAGGGCGTTGGCGGTCACATGGATCATCATGACGAAGAGCACGATGACTGCCGGGACCTCGATCAGGAGCCGCAGCCGGTTGGGCCGCGCGCCCGAAGCGCGCGCTGATGCGCTCATGTGAACTCCGCAGGATTTGAGGGATGGAACGCGGTGGCGGGTGGGAGTGACCACACGGCGCGACCGCAGGTACTTCGGTCGTGATCCACGTCACCGAAGCTGTGCATATCATTCGCCTGAATTAGCGTTAAGTCAAGATTTCATGCGAATCATTTGCCTTGACTACCTCGAGGTAGCTTCCGGCACACGCACCGATAGCGGGCCGAGTACCCGCCACCGATACGCTCCGCGGCAGCACCCTGATGCTGCCGACGACCGTGGCGGTCGCGCTGGTTCCCGGCCACCGGCCGGGGCACTCGGCCCGCTGACAAGCGGGTGTCCTAATCCGCGAGGGCGCTCAGTTCGGCCGCGAACTTCTCCCGGGCCTCGTCCTGAAGCGCCGGCAGGTGGTAGCTGGGGAACAGTCCGTCATGCGGTGTGGCGTCGCGCAGCAGCTGGCGGGCCAAACCGATCTTGTGGATTTCGGTGGCACCGTCCGCGAGACCCATGTGATACGCCTCGAAAAGCCATTTACCCAGCGGAAGTTCCTTGGATACGCCCAGCGAACCGTGCAGCTGTACGGCCCGCGAGGTCACGTCCAGCAACACCTTGGGCATCGCGGCCTTGACCGCCGCGATGTCCTTGATGACCTTCCGGTAGTCGTTCTCCTTGTCGATCCGCCACGCGGTACGCAACACCAGCAGCCGGAACTGTTCGAGCTGCAACCACGAATCGGCGATCATCTCCTGGACCAGCTGTTTATCGCCGAGCCGGCTGCCGCGCGTGGTCCGCGAGACGGCTCGTTCCAGCATCATGTCCAGCGAACGCCGCACCAGGCCGACCGTGCGCATGGCGTGATGGATACGACCACCACCCAGCCGGGTTTGCGCCACCTCGAACCCCTGCCCCACTCCGCCGAGGATGTGGTCCTTGGGGATCCGCACATCGGTCCAGCGGGTGTAGGCGTGGGTGCCGACTTCGTAATCGTGACCCCAGACGCCGGTATTGCGCACGATCTCCAGCCCCGGCGTCTCGGCCGGAACGATGAACTGCGACAGCCGCCGGTGCGGTTCGGCCTCGGGATCGGTCACGGCCATGACGATGAAGAAGGAGGCGAACCGCGCGTTCGAACCGAACCATTTCTCGCCGTTGATCACCCATTCGTCACCGTCGAGGACGGCGGTGGTCTCGAATTCGACGGGATTGGAACCGCCCTGCGGTTCGGTCATGGCATAACACGAAACGATTGTGTTCTCGATGAGCGGCGCGAGATACCGCTCCTTGAGTTCGGGCGTGCCGTAGTGCGCGAGGATCTCGGTATTGCCGGAATCGGGAGCCTGGCAGCCGAACACGATCGGCCCCGAGTGGGTGCGTCCGACGATCTCGTTGAGCAGAGCCAGTCTCAGTTGACCGTATCCCTGTCCGCCCAGTTCGGGCCCGAGATGTGTCGCCCACAGCCCTTTTTCACGAACCTTGTCCTGTAACGGCGGGATCAATTTCCGGCGCAACGGATCCTGCAGATCCCATGCATGGGTGATGACCTGGTCGATCGGCTCGACCTCCCGGGTGACGAATTCGTCGGCCCAGTCGAGCACCTGCTGGTACTCGGGGTCGGTCTCGAATCCCCAGCTCATATCCTGGTTCCTTTCTGAAAAGAGTTCTGCGCGCGGTCAGCGCATCGCGGTGCGGCCGCCGTCGACCGGGATGATCGCGCCGGAGGTGTAGGTGGAGCCCGGCCCCGCGAGGTAGAGCGCGGCGCCGACGATCTCGCCGGGATCACCCGCGCGGCCCAGCGGTAGCGCCTTCAGTTTCTCGGCGACCGCGTCCATATCCCAGGCCTTGCTGATATCGGTCAGGAACGGCCCGGCCATGATCGCGTTGACCCGCACCGCCGGCCCGTAGGCCTGCGCGAAACCCTTGGTCAGGATGTTCAGGCCGGCTTTGGCGGCCGCATACGGCAGGTCGTCGGGAGTGGGACGCTCCGAGGCGATCGAACTGATATTGATGATCGAACCGCCACCGGCGGCGGCCATCCGCGGCGCGATCAGGGTCGTCAGGCGGAACGCGCCTTTGAGGTTGACGTCGAAGACCTTGTCGAACAGCGCCTCCGAGATCTCCTCGAGGCTCGAGTACAGCGGCGACATCCCGGCGTTGTTGACCAGGACATCGACCGTGCCGAACTCCTCGTAGACGCGGGTGACCAGCTGGTCCTGCGCATCCCAGTCGCCGACGTGGCAGGCGACGGGCAGGGCCCGGCGGCCGGTGGCCGCCGTGACCTCTGCGGCCAATTTCTCGCAGCTGTCCAGTTTGCGGCTGACGATGACCGTATCGGCGCCGGCCCGCGCGAACGCGAGCACCATTTCGCGGCCGAGTCCGCGACTGCCGCCGGTGACCAGCGCGACCTTACCTTCCAGCGGAAGTTCCGGAGCCGTCATGGTTGTTCCTCCTTGTGGGGCGCGGGCGTCGCCATCAGCGCGGTGCCATCCGGATGGCACCGTCCAGCCGGACGACCTCACCGTTGAGCATGGGGTTGGACAGGATATGCGCGGCCAGCGAAGCGAATTCCCGCGGATCGCCCAGCCGGCCGGGATGAGGGGTCTGGGCGCCCAGCGAGGCTTTCGCCTCGTCGTTCAGGCCCGCCAGCAGCGGGGTGTTGAACAGTCCGGGCGCGATCGACACGACCCGGATCGCCAGCGAGGCCAGATCCCGGGCCAGCGGCAGCGTCATCCCGGCGACACCGGCTTTGGAGGCGGCATACGCGGCTTGGCCGATCTGGCCTTCGAAAGCGGCGACCGAGGCCGTCGTCACGATGACGCCGCGCTCCTCCCCGTCGACATCCAGCCGCGACATCCGTTCGGCGGCCAGCCGCACCACATTGAACGTGCCGATCAGGTTGATCGTGACAACCCGGGTGAACACGTCCAGCGGGAAAACACCCTGTCGGCCGACGACGCGCAATGACCGGCCGGTTCCGGCGCAGCTGACGACCGCACGCAGTTCACCGAATTCTGCGGCCGCGTCGAGCGCCGCCACCACCGCGGATTCGTCGGTGATATCGGCGGGCGTGAACAGGGCGTCCGGGCCGAGCTCCGCAGCGACCTCCGCCCCGTTCGAGGTCGGCAGATCGAGCAGGACGACTTTCCCGCCCTGATCGAGCACCTGCCGGGCGGTCGCCAGACCGAGCCCGGACGCGCCCCCGGTGACAAGGGTGACTTTGCCGTTGATGTCCACGTGTATGCCTTTCGGTCAGAGACGTTCGATGAGCAGGGCGTTGGCCATACCGCCGTGTTCGCACATGGTCTGCAGGCCGTAGCGGCCGCCGATGCGTTCCAGTTCGCCCACCATGGTGGCCAGCAGGCGTACACCCGACGCCCCGATCGCGTGGCCGAGCGAGATGGCGCCGCCGGCGGGGTTGAGCCGGGCCGGGTCGGCATGGAATTCCCGTGCCCACGCCAGCGGTACGGACGCGAATGCCTCGTTGACCTCGTAGACATCGATCTCGTCGAGGGTGCGGCCAGTGCGGTCGAGAAGTTTGCGGGTCGCGGGGATCGGCGCAGTGAGCATGTAGAGCGGGTCGTCGCCGGCGACTGTGAAGTCGACGAAGCGGGCGCGTGGGGTGAGCCCCAGTTGCGCGGCCTTTTCCTCCGACATGATCAGAGTAGCGGCGGCTGCATCGGTGAGCGGCGAAGAGTTGCCCGGCGTGATCATCCAGGCCAGGCCGGGGAAACGCCGGTCCGAGTCCTCGGAGTGGAACGAGGCTCGCAGCTTGCCCAGGCTTTCGAGAGTGGTTGCCGCGCGGATCGTTTCGTCGGTCTCGTGCGTGCCACCCGGTACCGGCACGGGGACGATCTCACGGCCGTAATGCCCGGCAGCAGCGGCTGCCGCGGCCCGCCGATGCGATTCCTGGGCGTACCGATCGACATCGTCGCGTGTCAGCTCGTACTTCTGTGCCACCAGTTCGGCGGCCACCCCCTGGCCGATCCAGCCCTCGGGGTACCGCTGGGCGAGCCCCGCCCCGACCAGATCCCGGCCCATCGGTGCGGTACCCATCGGCACCCGGCTCATCGATTCCACCCCGCAGGCGATCGCCACCTCGTAGGAGCCTGCCAGCACGCCCTGCGCCGCGAAATGCACTGCCTGCTGGCTCGAACCGCAGGCGCGGGTCACCGTGGTGGCCGGGGTGGATTCGGGCAGACCCGCCGCCAGCGCGGCGGAGCGGGTGATATTGCCGGCCTGTTCCGCGGCCTGGCTTACACAGCCGCCGATGACATCGTCGATGAGGACGGGGTCGATATCGTTCCGCGTCACCAGCGACCGCAGTACCTCGGCCAGCAGATCGATCGGGTGGATATCGGACAGGGCGCCACCGGCCTTGCCCTTACCCGACGCCGAACGGACGACGTCGACGAGCACGGCACTACGCATGGATCCTCCAGAGGGATGTGGAACAGATGATGAGCGAACGGTCAGTTCGGGACCGGCGCGGTGACCTGCGCGACGAGATCACGGCGCACCAGTTTCCCGGTGGGCGTCTTGGGCAGCTCGTCCACGAACACGACCTCGTCGGGCGTCCGCGAGCCCCGCAGGCGTTCGCGGCACCAGGTCCGGATGGCGGTGGTATCGGCGTGTCCGGGCCCGGCCGGCACGATCACCGCGCAGATCCGCTCACCCCATTCGTCGTCCGGTACGCCGATAACGGCGACCTCGCGCACATCATCGTGGTGGACCAGCACATCCTCGATTTCGGCCGGGGCGATGTTCTCGCCGCCGCGGATGATGGTGTCGTCGGCGCGGCCGCCGATATAGAGGTAGCCGTCCTCGATCCGGGCGCGGTCGCGGGTCGGGAACCAGCCGTCGGCATCCAGCGCCGATCCCTTGCCCATATATTCGCCGCTGACCTGCGCACCCCGCACCCACAGCAGACCGGTCTCGCCCGGGGACAGCACGGCGCCGTCCTCGTCCCGGATCTCGGCCTCCATACCCGGAACCACCCGGCCCACCGACGACAGCCGCCCGCGCAGCGACGGATCTGCCATTGCCTCGCGATGGTCGTCGGGACCCAGCACCGCGATGGTCGAACTGGTTTCTGTCAGCCCGTAGGCGTTGACGAACCCGGTCGCCGGGAAGGCCTGGAGCGCCCGCTCGAGAACGGGTTGCGGCATCCGCGCACCGCCGTAGGCCAGTGACACCAGGTTCGGTGCGTCGCCGGGAGCGCCGTCCAGATGCTCGACGACGCGGGCGAGCATGGTCGGCACCACCATGGCACTGGTGATCCGCTCGCCGCGGACGATATCGAGCCAGCCCTGCGGCGTGAAGTCGGGCAGATGCACCATCCGCCGGCCGGCGTAGACATTGCTGAGCACGGCACCCATTCCGGCGATGTGGTAGGGCGGCGTGCTGACCAGTGTCGCGTCGTCCTCGGCGGCGGAGCCGAATTCCACGGTATTGAGGAGATAGGACAGCAGATGCTGGTGGCGCAGCAGCACACCTTTGGGGGCAGAGGTGGTGCCGCTGGTGAACAGCACGATGGCAGTGGCGTCGTCGGGGGCCGGTTCGGTGCTGCCGGGGTCGGCAGCTCGGGCCAGGTCGAGGAACTCGGCGCTGGTCAGCACCGTCTCGGCGGCGCCGGCGAGGGTGTCCCGGTACGCGGGGTCGGCGACGATCAGCGGTCGTTCCAGTTGCCCGACGAGATCGCGCAGCTGATCGGCCGCCAGCCGGTAGTTCATCGGCGCCAGCGGGACCCCGGCGCGGGCGGAGGCGAAGGTCAGCACCGGCAGTACCGGGCCGTTGACGCCCACGAACGCCAGATGCGCGGCGCCGTATCGGGCCAGGACCGCCGCGCCACCGGAGGCCACGTCGCTGAGTTCCTGATAGGTCATACCCGCATCACGCCGTCCGAGCGCGAGCCGCTCGGGATGGACCGATGCGGCCATGTCCAGAACCATTTCGATACCCATTGCACCACCTGGTGAGAACGCTTGGATTGTTGATGTGCACCCGAGGTGCCGAGCCACGCGCGGCAGGAAGCTTTCGGGCCCGTCGCGGCTAACGATAACAACTATGCGCCGGAATATGAAAGAAATCATGACAATGGTTCGTAGGAATGTGTAGGCTCCGGTAGGTGGGTGCCTCCGGTCGCTGCGTGCGACGGCACCCCCGTCACACGTCACACAGGGAAGGCATGAGGTGGATCGATGAGGGATCAGGACCCGGTGGACGTCACCGCACTGACGTCATGGCTCGACCGCAACGAGGTGGGCACCGGGCCCGTCACCGATATCGTCCCGCTGACCGGAGGCACCCAGAACATCCTGGTGAAATTCACCCGGGACGGCACCGACTACGTGTTCCGGCGCCCGCCGCTGCACAAACGCGGCAACAGCGACGAGACGATGCGCCGGGAGGCACGCCTGCTCGCCGCGCTCGCGGGTAGCGACGTACCCCACCCCCGCCTCGTCGCCGCCTGCGACGACCTGGACGTCATGGGTTGCGTTTTCTTCGTCATGGCGGCGGTCGAGGGTTTCACCGCCACCACCGAGATCCCCGAACCGCACGTCTCGTCCACCGATATGCAGCGTGCGATGGGGCTGTCCATGGTCGACAGCGTGGCGGCGCTCGGGTCGATCGATCCGGCCGTACTCGGCGAAGCCCAGCTCACCCGCGCCAACGGCTGGCCGGACCGGCAGGTCGGCCGCTGGCGGCACCAGCTCGACTCCTATCACGAACTCGACGGGTGGCCCGGTCCCGAACTGGACGGGGTGGACGAGATCGGCCGCTGGCTGGACGCGCACCGGCCCGCGGCGTGGCGCAAGGGAATCATTCACGGCGACTACCACTTCGGCAATGTCATGTTCCGGCGCGACCGGCCGGCCGTGGCCGCTGTCGTCGACTGGGAACTGGGCACCGTCGGCGATCCCCTGCTCGACCTCGGCCACCTCCTCGCGACCTGGCCCGACCCCGACGAAACCCGTACGGTCGGACTCGCCCGGCATCTCGAGGGGCTCCCCGGCCGCGACGAGCTCATCGCCCGCTACGCCGCTGTCAGCGGCCGGGATATGACCGACTTCGACTGGTACCAGGTCCTGGCCTGCTACCGGCTCGCCATCATCCTCGAAGGCACCCATGCGCGCGCCTGCGCCGGAAAGGCCGATACCACGCTCGGCCGCCGCTTCCACGGTGTCGCGCAGGCACTTCTCGATCAAGCCCGCGGGCTGGCCCGGACGCCGTCCGGATCCGCCTGACCAGAAAAGGATTCACGATGACCGAAGCTGTGCTCGACCCCGCCACCCCCGTGGACTACCGGTATCTGCGCTACGAAACACACGACGACGGCGCGATCGTGCGGATCGTGCTGAACCGCCCGAAATACCGCAATGCCCAGAACCGTGGACTACTCGTGGAACTCACCCACGCCTTCCTCCGGGCGGAAGCCGACGATACGGTGCGGGTGGTGATCCTCGCGGGCGAGGGGCCCGTATTCTCCTCGGGCCACGACCTCGGTAGCTCCCAATACCGAGCCGAACGTGAACCCGGACCCGATCAGCACTGGTCGTTCACCTGCACCGGCGCCACCCACGACGCCGTCGAATCCCGTTTCCACCAGGAGTGGCACTACTTCTACGAGAACACCCGGCGGTGGCGCAAACTCCGCAAGATCACCATCGCCGAGGTGCACGGCAACGTCTTCTCCGCTGCCCTCATGCTGGCCTGGTCCTGCGATCTCATCGTCGCCGCGCAGGGCACCCGGTTCGCCGATGTCGTCGCCACCCGGCTGGGCGTTTGCGGTGTCGAATACTTCGGTCACCCTTGGGAATTCGGCCCGCGCAAGGCCAAGGAGCTCCTGCTCACCGGGGACAGCCTCGATGCCGAGGACGCGCTCGCGCTGGGGATGGTGAACAAGATCTTCCCGGCCGGTGAGCTCGGCGAGAACACCCTGGAATTCGCCCGCCGGATCGCGCGAGTGCCCAGCATGGCGGCCCTGCTGGTGAAGGATTCGGTGAATCAGAGTCAGGACGCGATGGGCTTCACCACCGCGCTCGACGCCTGCTTCTCCATCCACCAGCTCAATCACGCGCAGTGGACGCATCTGTCGGGCGGTAAGACTCCGGTCGGCACCCCGGAATACGGGCTGCCCGATTGGAAGTCGGCGCCGCCGGTCGAACGGGCGGATCCCTATCGCCCCTGACCGGATGGGCGCTCCCCGCGGTACCGGATCGTCCGGTCCCGCGGGAGACCGCCCGAGCATCGGCCAGAAGAGTCAGAGATGTTGCGCCACAGCATCTTTCAGACTTCGAGAAATCGAGGGCCGAGCGGGCGCTGCCTTCGACTCGTGCACACCGGACACCAGCGTCGGGATTCGATCGGCACCGGACAGTGCCCGAGAATTCGCTCCGATGACCGGGGTACTTCGATTACTCCTCTTCCGACGCCATGGATCTCGCCGCGGCCCATCGGTCGATCAGCCGCGGGATCCCCAGGCGATCGGGGTATCGAGGACCTCTGGGTAGTTCTTCTCCTCGTACCGCCAGATAGCGTCGATATGTTCCTCCATCGCGGCAAGTGCCGCACCGGCATCCCCCGCGGCCACCGCGTTGTAGATCTTCTCGTGGATATCGCAGGTCGCGACGCGGTGACGTTCCGGATACTCCATCCCCACCGCGGAGCCGTCGAGCATATCCAGCAGCGCGTGGATCAGATAGCCGAACAGCGCGTTCCCGGAACCCTGCGCGATGGTGTCGTGGAAGACCCGGCTCATCTCGACGAAGATCTCCTCGTCGTCGATGTGCTCACGCATATGGTCCACCGAATGTTTCAGAGTGGCGAGTTGTTCTTCGCTGATCCGGTCGGCGGCGAGCCGGGCCATCATCGGTTCGAGCGCCGTACGGGCCTCGACGATGGTCCGGAACGGTGCATTCTCGAATTGCAGCAGTAGCGTGATCGCGGTCTGCAGACCCATACCGTCGGGTTGCTGCACGATCGGGCCGCCACCGGGGCCGGGTTTGAGAGCGATAACGCCCTGGAGTTCCAGGAACCGCAACGATTCCCGCAATGTTCCCCGGCCGATCTCGTACTCCTCGAGCATCAACCGCTCCGGTGGCAGCTTGTCACCGACCTTGTTGCCGCGTTTGTTGATGCCCTCGACAATGCGCTGTGCGACCAACATCGCGGTCTTCTGTGGACGAAGCCCTGGCTGTCCCACTACACGTACCTCCATACGGTCAGGCCGCTCCCCTGCAACCACTGGAGTTCGAGCCCCGACAATCTATGATTATGTTTACCTCATTTTGAGGCCGAACACCATCCCGAATCGCCTCGTGTCCACCATGCGCCCCGCGGACCGTGTCGACAGCGCCACAGTCCGATGAGAGCGGCGCGATGGTCCCGCCTCCACCGGCCTACTGTCCGCCTTCGATCTCGTCGACGAGCCCCCATTCGAGTGCGCACTGCGGACCCACTGCGACGCCGGTGACGAACAGGTGCAGCGCCCGCCATCGTCCGATCCGCCGGGGGACGCTCACGGTGCCGCCGGCCCCGGGGATCAACCCCATCGCCACCTCGGGCAGTCGGATCACGGTATCCGGGGCGGCGACGATATGCCCGGCGAATGCGGAGATCTCGATCCCGGCGCCCACACAATGGCCGTGCAACCGGACCTCGGTGCGTTCCGCCAGCCGGGCCATCAACCGGGCGGCCCCGCCGCGGGTCCGGATCTGATGAGCGGTCGCGGTATCGGGTGTGTGGCCGAATTCGTCGAGATCCCCGCCGGAGCAGAACGATGCACCGGCACCGTCGAGCACGATCCGGCCGAACGTGCCGGCGAGCAGCGCCGTGCGCAACGCCTCGACCAGGGCATCACGGAGTGCCGTGCCGTAGGCGTTACGCCGCTCCGGGCGGTTCAAGGTGATACGGAGCGTATCGCCGTCCGCGGTGAGCAGAACCGGATCGGTTTCGGGCGGCGGCGGTAGCGGACGACCCAGCCGGCGGCGTTCCTCCAGCCAGCGGCCGAATTCCGGGCCACCCTGGAGCGTCGAGTAGGCGAAGGACTCCATATCGATGGCCGCCGGCCCCGGCAGCCCCTCCGAAGCGCGCACCACCTGCGCGGCGAAACTCGCCGCCTGTGGATATCGCCGGACACAGTCGGCGAACTCGGCGACCGCCCGCGGCACGTCGTCGGTGACAACGACCGCCCGGTCCGCCGGATCCGCGGCCGCCGCATAGGTCAGGTCCAGGGCAGCAGTCAACGGCCCGAGTTCCGCGGCGATATCGCCGGAACAGAATCCGACCGCCGGTCCGCCCAGCGCCACAATCCGCGCGGCGGCCGCAGCCGCGGTCGCCCCATCGATACCGTCGAGATCGACCAGCAGCAGCGGCTCGAGCAGAGTCGCCGCGTCCAGGGCGAATTCACCGCCGGTCCCGTCGGCCAGTTCCGCCGCGCCGAGGGTGCGTACTTCGATTCCCAAACCACCCTCCTGGCCGCGTATTCCGAATCCGGCTGCGCCGGGCCGCCGGTGATTCCGGCGCACCTGAATCTATCGGACGCACCACAACGACCAATCGCCTACGGGCGGGCGGCCATACCCGACGCGCCGGGTGGAACACGAAATCCGCCAGGTCGGTGCCGCGGAAAAGGCCGGTAGGCCGACCGGAATCGAGTAGCCGGATCATTCGGCGACCGGACGGTGCACTCCGGCGCAGGCCGGGACGTATCCGCCCCGCGCACCGAAGACCTGCACACAGGGCACCTGCGAGCGGTCAACCGGGTCGGGTGCGCGAAACTGAGGTGGTGAGTACCGACAACGACCGGACACCGCCGGTGACCAGCGCTTCGATCATCGTACTGACGCTGGCGCGGCGGGTGGAGAGCGAACTCAACGCGGGACTGGCCGCTCTGGATCTCACTGTTGGGCGGTTGGGTCTGCTCGGACATATCTCCGGTGTCCCAGGGGCCTCGTTCAGCGAACTGGCGCGGATGTCGGGGATCAGCGTGCAGAGCGCGCATACGGCGGTGAAGGCACTGGTCGCCGCGGGACTCGTCCGCGACCGCACCGCCCGCGCGGGGTCGGCGTCGGCGATCGAACTCACCGCGGACGGTGAGCGCCTGCTGCGGACTGCCCAGGAGGTGGTCACGGAGGTGGACGAGCGACTGTTCGGTGCGGCGGCCGACCCGGTTCAGCGCCGGATCGGTACCGCCGTCGTGGATGCGTTTCGCGGGATGGGGACCTGACACCGGTAGATCGAGAGGTGCGACGCAGGTAACCTTCAGCTTGCCTGAAAGGCTGCTAAGCTTCAGCCAGCCTGAAGGTTGAGAGAGAGCTTGCCCATGCACCAATTGCTGTTGTCGGTCCACGTCCTGGCGGCCATCATCTTCGTCGGCGGTTCCGCCGTAGCTACCAGCCTGTTCCCCCGCTACGCACCGTCGACCGCGACCACCGGACCGGTATCGGAGCGCTCCCCCGCCGTCGCCGCCGTCTTACACCGGATCACCGGCACCTACGCCCGACTGGCCCTGATCGTCCCGGTCGTCGGCATAATTCTCGCCGCCTTACAGGGACGGTTGGGCGAAATCTGGATCACCGTGGCCATCATTCTCACCGGCTGTGCGGCCGCGATCATCACGATGATCATCCACCCGATACAGCGCGAGGCCATGGCGGTTCCGGACGATGGCACCCGGCTGCGGGCCCTGGGCATGCTCACCGGTCTCTACAACATGCTGTGGCTGATCGTCGTCGTCCTGATGATCGTCCGCCCCGGCGCACACGCCTGACCGTCGAAGCCGGCGGCCGCACCGTCGTCCGGCCGGTCATTGCCCGACTCCACGAACCGAGGACCTGTCCGTATGAGTATTCGTCATTACCTGTATCGCGCACCCTCCCTGTCCGCAACGGAAGCGATCGAAGCCGTCCGATCCGGCGCCCTCATCGTCGATGTCCGCCGCGGCTTCGAATGGCAGCGGACCCGGATTCCCGGCGCGGTCCACCTGCCCCTGGAGCAATTGACGGACAAGTGCGCCGAACTGCCCGGCGATCGACTGCTGATCACCTTCTGCACCGGCGGCCTGCGGTCCTACGGCGCCGCCAACCTACTGATCGAGTACGGCTTCGAGGCCAAGAACATGTCGGGTGGACTGATCGACTGGCGGGCCGCCGGTGGATCACTGGAGCCGGGGCAATGACGTATCCGGCCACGCGTGCGGGCGGTCCACTGCGGGCCGGCCGTGCCGACGTAGTGTCGTGCGTACCACGGTGATATCGCACCCCCGACCGATGGACAGAACGGAAGTACCAGCAAATGCCGAAGATCGTGCTGTTCGGAGCCACCGGCTACACCGGTCGCCTGATCGCGCAGGCGCTGACCGCCCGCGGCACTGCGCCCGTACTCGCCGGCCGCAACGCCGATTCCCTCGCGAAGCTCGCCACCGAGGTCGGCGGCGCGGATACCGCGGTGGCCGATGTGACCGACCCCGCCTCGGTCCGTGCGCTTCTGGGCCGAGGCGATGTGCTGATCTCGACGGTGGGCCCGTTTCTGCGTTACGGAAAACCCGCACTGGCCGCGGCTCTCGCGGCGGGCGCGCACTATTTCGACTCCACCGGAGAAGGCCCGTTCATCCGCACGGTGTTCGACCACGACGACGAAGCCCGGCGGGCGGATACCGCCCTGCTCACCGCCTTCGGATTCGATTATGTGCCGGGCAATCTGGCCGCGGCTCTCGCGCTGGCCGAGGCCCCGGAGGCCGTTCGCGCCGATATCGGTTATTTCATCGCCGACCCCGGCACGAGCGGTGGTACCCGCGCATCCATGGCGGGCATGCTGTTCGAAGACGGTTTCGCCCTGCGCGACGGCCGGGTCGTGCCGCAGCGAACAGCCGCGCGGGTGCGCCATTTCGAGGTCGAGGGGCGTACTCGCACCGCGGCGTCGGTGCCGGGTTCGGAGCATTTCGCGTTGGCCCGATCGTATCCGCAGCTCCGCGAAGCAGATGTCTATCTCGGCCTTCCCGGGCCTGCCGCCCACGGCCTGCGGGCGACCTCACTGATCACCGCCACGATTGCCCGCGTGGAACCCGTGAAGCAGTTGGCCGAAACTGCGCTGACCCGTGTCGTCAAAGGTTCGACCGGCGGCCCGGCGCCCGCCGCCCGTGCCCGCACCCGCACCTGGGCGGTCGCGGACGTATCCGATGCCAGGGGCGGCAATCGAGCGTCGGTGACGCTCGCCGGCGTGGACCCCTACGACTTCACCGCCGCGATCCTCGCCTGGGGCGCCCGGACCGCGCTCGACGGCGGTCTGCTCGGCACCGGCGCTCTCGGCCCCGTCGAGGCGTTCGGCCTCGATCAACTGACCGCCGGCGCCGCGGAGGCCGGCCTGACCCGATAATCCGGCGAAACCCGAGTATCAGGCCGCTTCACCGGCCGTGGCGCGCTTCGGTACGGCGACCACGGACCGGCGACAGCGTCCTCGTTACTCGGTTGGCAGTATCTTTGCTGCTCAGGTAAACGACGCCTCCTTTCTTCAGATGATGATGCCCAGCAGGCCCCACGCGAGGCTCAGGGCCGCTCCCGCGGCCGCCGAGCCGAGGCCGATAACCGCACTCATGCCGTTCCTCTCTTCCTCCGACGAAACATTCGAATTGTTCTCCGGCTGAGAAATCGCTCGAAACGACGAGGCCCCGCGAAACCTTGGGCGGTGATATTCGGAAAACTGTGTCCGGCAGAGCCATCGTCCGGATGGGTCCCCGTTTCAGGGAAGTTCCCGTGTGCAGATTAGCACCTCACAAAGACCACGTCAGCACCTCGTTTCACCGAACCACACTCGCGTGAAAAGTTTTTCGTTGCTCCCGCGCGCATATGCACCCCCACCACGGCAATCCGTCGCCCGAAACACGGTTCCTTGCAATGAGCTCACATTTGCACGGCAACAGCCGCGAGGGTTATCAGAACTGTTAGCTGCCCTCCTCCAGCACATAACGAACCGGATGACAGGGCCGGGGGCAGAATCTTATCTTCATCGAACTCCGAGCATCTTTCGGATATCAACCGCCGAATTGTGATGCTCGGCGAAAAAGCGCGGGATCCCCGTAGCCTCACCTTTTCCCAACTATCGGCGACAGGTACACGTAGACGTTTTCGAGATTCAGCTCTCGCCACCCGAGACCGGCGGCCGCGCAAACGGAATCCGTACCGCAGTCCTTGCGTGGCGCAGCGCACGGAGCACCCTGCGCATCATAGAATTCGCCGAGCTGATTCCGGGTTTCGCTGACATCGGTCGAGTCGAACCACCAGGAGGACGAGTTGTCGCTGATCGCTCGCGGTATAGCGTGGTTCGGGCTGTATCTGGCGGCCGCGATCGTCCCGCTGGTATTCGCCGCGATCGGTGTCGCCGACGCCGATCGCGGGTTCCTGACGGAATTCTCGGTCGCCCTGGGCTTCGTCGGAATGTCGATGCTGGGCCTGCAATTCGCGCTGGTTGCCCGGTTCCGGGCCGTCGCGGCGCCGTTCGGGGAGGACGCGCTGGTGCAATTCCACCGGCAGGTGTCCTATGTGGCGCTGGCGTTCATCCTCGCCCATCCGGTGCTGCTGCAGATCGCGGGTACCGACATCATCGGTCTGCTGAACCTGGTGCAGGCTCCGCCGCGAGCGCGGTTCGCGGTCGCGGCGACAGTCCTGCTGCTGATCCTGATCGCCACCTCCGTCTGGCGCAAACGCCTGCGTATCCGCTACGAGATCTGGCAGATCTGCCACGGCCTGCTGTCCGTGCTGGTCGTCGCCTGCGCGCTCGCCCATATGTTCCTCGTCGACTACTACCTCGATGCGGTATGGAAGAAATGGTTGTGGGCACTGATGACACTCGCATTGGTGCTACTGCTGGTGTGGGTTCGCATAGTCGAACCGATGCTCCGGTTACGCCGGCCCTGGCGGATCGAGCAGGTCACCGCCGAACGGGGTAACGCCCATACGCTCGGCCTGGCGCCGGTGGGTCATGACGGATTCCGATTCCAGCCGGGTCAGTTCGGATGGCTCGTGGTGGACCGTGCGCCGTTCTCGATCACCGCGCATCCGTTCTCCTTCTCCTCCAGCGCCGAGGAACACCGGCGAGTGGAGATGACGATCAAGGCGCTGGGCGATTTCACCTCGACCGTCGGCGATATCCCGGCGGGTACGCGCGCCTACATCTCCGGTCCGCACGGCGTCTTCACGCCCGACCGCAACGAAGGCCCCGGATTCGTGCTGATCGCGGGCGGTATCGGCATCACCCCGATGGCGAGCATCCTGCGGACCATGGCGGACCGCGAAGATCGCCGCCCGGTCCTGCTTTTCCATGCCGTCCGCACCCTGTCCGAAGCCACCCTGGACGACGAGGTCCGGGCATTGGAGCAGCGGCTGGATCTCACGGTGGTGCGGGTTCCGGAGCGGCCGCCCGCCGGTTGGTCCGGCGAACACGGTTATCTCGATCGCGCCGTACTGGCCCGGCATCTGCCGGCCGGGTATCCGCGGAGGCAGTATTTCGCGTGCGGGCCCGGCCCCATGGTCACCGCCGTGGAAAATGCCCTGGCAGACCTCGGTGTTCCCGCCGAACGCCTGCACACCGAACGATTCGACTTCGTCTGAACGGGGCCGCCATGCGACACGTCTACACCACCCGCGCTGTTCTCGCGATCACCGTGATGCTGCTGGCAGCCTCCGCGTGGTTCGCCCTCGCCACCGGCTGACCGCCCCTGTCCGGACAATCACCGCCGCGCCGCCCTACACCCCGGCCGCGCGGTGAGCACCGGCGACGGTCAGTTGCCGGGTCCGCGATAGACGATGAGCGGCCGCTGGGCCCGGTGTAGCAGGTTCTGTGTCGTGGAACCGAGCAGCGCGCCGCGCAGACGCCCCCGCCCTTTGTGGCCGACGATCAGCATCTGCCCCTCGTCGAGCGCCCGCAGCAGTTCGCGGACGGCCGAACCGCGCCGGGACCGCTCCTCGACGGCGACACCGGGGAATTTCTCCCGGTACGGCGCGACGATCGTCGACAGTATCCCGGCCTCCGAGCGGGCGATGGTCTCCCAATCGACGGTCATCGCGGTCGGTCCGAACACCTGCATCGCCGTGGGAACGGAATCCCCGGCCGCCGCGCTGTCGGTCCAGGTTCGTACGGGTACCACCGGAACAGCGAACAGCTGCGCCCAGGCGAAGGCGAGTTCGGTCGCCCCGGCCGACAGCGGACTGCCGTCGCAACCCACCACGATCGGCCGATCGTCCGGCGACGGATGTCCGGGGTCACCGCGCCATACCGCCACCGGACAGTGCGCCTGATCGACCACCCGCAGTGCCGTCGAGCCGAGAATCCACCGTTCGACCGCCCCGGCGCCGGTCGCACCGATAACGATCATCGCTGCGCCCCGGGCCGCTTTCAGTAATCCTGTGGCGGGCGGTTCACTGTCCGCGATCGAGGTCAGCTCTATTCCGGGTGCCGACCGGCGCACCGCGTCTTCGGCGGTGGTCAGCAGCTCCGAGCGATACGCGCGGTACCGCTCGGCCAGCTCGCCGGGGGTCATCGCGATCTCGGGCATCGGGCCGGGAGCAGGGGAAGAATGCACCAGGTGCAGCGGCAGGGCGAGCTTCCGGGCGAACGCGGTCGCCCATTCGGCGGCGGCCAGTGAGGTCTCGGATCCGTCGACGCCGACCACGATGTGGTCGCCCGCGGGGATTGGCTGCATCCGTCCTACCTTCCGTTCAGCATGGCGCGATCACTCTCCGATGACGATTCCCGGTCGAACGCCCCCAACCGGCCGGCGGGCCGATCCCCGGTCACAGGATAGGAGCCACTCCGTCCCTGGAGGCCGGTCGACACGCTGCGCACGGATCGCGGCGAATCCGCGGCCCGCAGCCGGGCCCCTCGGCTGCCGTCGCCGGCAAGACATCGCGGATAGGAGCCCGCGACGAAACCAGCCCACTGACTGGGACCTCACCCCGCACTGAGCGCCGGCCCGCGTCACCATCAGGCGCAGACACACAACTCTGGTGGGAACATGGAGGTTCCGATGCCGGCTCACGCACCGAATGGGGAAACCCAGCACGGCGACGAGGAATTCAGGCAGATCGAAGCGGCCGCGGCCCCGACCCGGTTCGCCCGCGGCTGGCACTGCCTGGGTCTGGCGAAAACGTTCCGGGACGGCCGACCGCACGAGGTCAAAGCGTTCGGCACCACCCTCGTGGTGTTCCGGTCCGAATCCGACGACACATTGCATGTGATCGACGCGTACTGCCGCCATATGGGCGGAAATCTCGCACAGGGCACAGTCAAAGGCGATTCCATCGCCTGCCCGTTCCACGACTGGCGCTGGGGCGGCAACGGCAAATGTACGGGGATTCCGTATGCCCGCCGGGTGCCGCCGCTGGCGAAGACCCGGGCCTGGCCGACGCTGGAACGCAACGGCCAGCTCTTCGTCTGGAACGATCCGCAGGGCAGCAAACCCACCGATGAGGTGACGATTCCGCAGATCGACGGGTACGGCACGGCCGAGTGGACCGATTGGACCTGGAACACCTTGCTGGTCGAGGGGTCACACTGCCGTGAGATCGTGGACAACGTGGTGGATATGGCCCACTTCTTCTACGTTCACTATTCCTTCCCGCGGTACTTCAAGAACGTTTTCGAAGGCCATGTGGCCACGCAGTACATGCGGTCCACACCGCGCGGCGATATCAATGTCGGCACCAATTACGACGATCCGGACTCCTCGCTGCGTTCGGACGCCTCGTATTTCGGCCCGTCCTACATGATCGACTGGCTGTGGAACGAGGCCGGTGGCAGGACGATCGAAACGGTGCTGATCAACTGCCACTATCCGGTCAGCTCGAACTCGTTCGTGCTGCAGTACGGCGCCATGGTGAAGAAGCCGGAGGGTATGTCGGACGCGGATGCCGACGCGATGGCGGCGCAGTTCGCCCGCGGTGTCGAGGTGGGTTTCGAGCAGGATGTCGAAATCTGGAAGAACAAGGCACCTATCGACAACCCGTTGCTGTCCGAAGAGGACGGTCCGGTGTATCAGCTGCGTCGCTGGTACAAGCAGTTCTACGTCGATGTCGAGGACATCACCGAGGATATGACCAAGCGGTTCGAGTTCGAGATCGATACCGAACGCGCGGTCACCAGCTGGGAGGCCGAGGTCGCCGCCAATATCGCCCGTGGCGCCGTGGTCGACACCACCACCCGGTAGCCACACCGGGCGCCGGATACGGCCCTCCGGGTCGAGCTTTTCGCTCGACCTGGAGGGCCGTTCGTCATTTTCGGCCATCTTCCGGGATTCGTGTGACAGCGAGCACAACGGGGTGTTACAAATAGGTATATGCCTAATAGGCATATTCCGTTGGGCATCAGCTCGCAGACCCCGATGGAGGGCTCCATGACCATCCCCGCCGACACCGCGACCCCGAGCGCCGTGATCGACCGTATTTCGCTGGTCCTCGACGCGTTCGAAGGGCACGGCCGCCTGACACATGCGCAGGTGGTCCGGCGGACCGGACTTCCCCGGTCCTCCGTACACCGCATCCTCGAGCAGCTCGTGCGCCTGCGCTGGCTGCGCCGCGACGGACGCGATTACGCACTCGGGCTGCGACTGATGGAACTCGGCTCCCTCGCGGTACACCAGGACCGCTTGCATCGCGCCGCCGTCCCCTTCCTGCACGAACTGCACCGCAGCACCGGTTATGTCGTACACCTGGCCGTACTCGACGGAACGGATGTGGTCTACCTGGACAAGGTCGGGGGCCGGCTCGGTAACGCGATACCCACCCGCGTCGGCGGCCGCCAGCCCGCCCACTGCACGGCCGTCGGCAAGGCGATCCTCGCCGATACCGAGGCTGCCGATTTCTTCGGCGCCGACGCCGTCCGGACGAAAACGCGCTACTCCATCGCGACCGCGGCGCAGTTGCGGGCCGAGCTTGCCAAGGTCCGGGCGCACGGGGTCGCCTTCGAACGGGAAGAGTCACTGCCGGGTTTCGGCTGCGTCGCCGCGCCGATCGGCGAGCTCGGCCGGGCGGTGGCGGCGGTATCGATCTGCGGGCCGATCCAGCGGATGAACCTCGACCACCGGCTGGCGGCGCCGGTACGGATGACCGCCCTCGGGATCTGGCGCAATGTCGAGGACGGCGAGGTACGAGTGCATCCCACATTGCAACAGCTCCGCCCCCTGGCCCCGGCGCCGAACATCCGGCCGGGCGTCCACGCCGAGCCGGCACTCACCTGACCGGACCACCGCCATCGGACGGTCCGTCGCCCGCCGGATCTGGCCGGCCGGCGCCACCGGGGCCGGGCCCGTAGCCGGGCCTGCCCCGGGCACCCCCGGCCCGGCAGGTCCACCATCGTCCGGTCCCCACGCCGACGGGATCGGCGAGTCACCATCACCAGGATCAGTGGGACCGCAATGACCGGCGCCACAATCGGCACGATCACCAGGAGCCAGCGCAGGTCCCGGGTGAGCTGCAGGAATTTATCCGATCCGGGCGCAGGCTCGACCGAGGCATTTCGGACGGACCGTCAGCGCCTTTCGGGATCCTCCTGCCGGACCCGCTGCTCGACCTCCCGCCACCGGCCCGGGAGGGGATGCGGGTAGTCGGTTTGTTCATCGTGTTCGGCTGTCACCAGTGCGGTTTCGGCCGCATCGATATCGTCGATCAACTGCCGGGCCAGGTCGCGTTCGGCCGCATAGTAGCGCTGCGCCCATTGCAGCACGATCTGCGAATACGCCCATCCGGGTTCGGTTTTCGCGGCTTCCGAGTCGACGGCCGCGCTGTGTTCCAGGCGCTCGACATCGGCGATATGGTCGCGCAGGATTTCCTTGAGCCGGTCCGGGGAACTGAGATGCCCGAACATGACCCGCAGCATCACATGGTGTTTCAGCATCGGCGGGTCGACGGGCGCGTTGTTGCTCCAGGCGGTGACAGCGGCCCGGCCGGCGGGGGTGATGCGATAGAGCCGGCGACCGCGCATGGCATTGTCGCTGTCCACCCGGGACTGCGCGAACCCGTGCCGTTCGAGCTTCTTCAGCTCCGAGTAGATCTGACTGTAGGAGGGGCTCCAGTAGATGTAGCGGACACTCCAGTCGGCCCATTTCTTCAGGTCGTACCCGGAGATCTCCTCCTCGTAGGAGAGCATGGCGAGCACCGCCCAGCTGGTCGGCGGCAGGTTCACCTGCGCCGGATCGGGTTCGCTCGTCGTCACCGCCGAATGCTATCAACGCCGGTATACCGGTCCGATACACCACTACGCGACCATGGAGATGCCGACCGGATGTCCCGGTCACCGGGAGGGCGGCCCCGCGCCGCGCGGCCGCCGATCTAGCGTCGGCCTCGGCACAATCCGGGAGCGTGAAAAGGCGGTACAGCAGTGGTGAACTTCGACGACGAAGTCGATGTCCTGGTGGCAGGGTCCGGCGCGGGACTCGCCGGCGCCTACACCGCGGCCCGGGAGGGGCTGTCGGTCGCAGTGGTAGAGGCGACCGACAAGTTCGGTGGTACCACCGCGTATTCGGGTGGCGGCGGCGTCTGGTTCCCGTGCAATCCAGTGCTGGAGCGGGCCGGCACCGACGACACCCTCGACGACGCGCTCACTTATTACCGCGCCGTCGTCGGTGACCGCACACCGCTCGAACTGCAGGAAACCTATGTGCGCCGCGGCCGCGATCTCATCGAGTATCTCGAGGCCGACGACCGCTTCCAGTTCCACATGTACCCGTGGCCCGACTACTTCGGCGCGGCGCCGAAGGCACGCACGGACGGACAACGCCATATCGTGCCCGCCCCGCTGCCGGCAGCCGAGCTCGGTGAGCTGCGCGAGCATCTACGCGGACCGCTGGACACCGAACGACTGGGTGCCCCGCTGCCGGATGTGCTGATCGGCGGACAAGCTCTGATCGGCCGTTTTCTACGCGCGCTGGCCACGTATCCGGAGGTGCGCCTGCACCGCAACGCCGCCCTGACCGAACTCGTCGTGGAAGACGGAGCGGTCGTCGGCGCGCTGATCGAACGGCCCGGCGGAACGATGGCGATCCGGGCCCGGCGCGGCGTGATCCTGGCCGCCGGCGGATTCGAGGGCAACGACGAGCTGCGCCGGCGCTACGGTGTGCCCGGCAGCGCACGCGACACCATGGGATCGCCCGGAAACCAGGGCCGCGCGCACGAGGCCGGGATCGCGGCCGGCGCCGATACCGATCTCATGGATCAGGCCTGGTGGTCGCCGGGGCTCACCCATCCGGACGGGCGGTCGGCATTCGCGCTGTGGTTCACCGGGGGTATTTTCGTCGACCAGGACGGGCGGCGATTCGTGAACGAGTCGGCACCGTACGACCGGCTGGGGCGCGCCGCCATCGACCGTATGCGCGCGGGTGAACTCACCCTTCCTTACTGGATGGTCTACGACGACCGGAACGGTGTCACACCTCCGGTGCAGGCCCCCAATGTGTCGTTCGATGCGACCGAAAAGTACGTGGCCGCCGGACTGTGGCGGACCGCCGACACCCTCGAGGAGCTGGCGGAGGTGATCGGTGTGCCCGCCGCCAACCTGGTGGCGACCGTCGAACGCTTCAACGCGATGGTCGCGGCCGGTGCCGATACCGATTTCGGCCGCGGCGACGAGGCCTACGATCGTGCCTTCTCCCAGGGCGAATCGCCCCTGGTGCCGATCGATCGGCCACCCTTCCACGCGGCGGCCTTCGGCCTGTCCGACCTGGGCACCAAGGGGGGCCTGCGCACCGATACCGGCGCCCGGGTCCTCGACGGCGACGGCACCGCGATCCCGGGGCTCTACGCCGCGGGCAACACCATGGCCGCGGTCAGCGGCACCGTCTATCCCGGCGGCGGTAACCCGATCGGCGCCTCGATGCTGTTCAGTCACCTCGCCGTCCGCGACATGCTCGGCCGCTGACCGGCCCCGACCAGAACAGGAAGTAACACCATGCCGGAACCGGACCGGATCCGCGCGGCCGTGCGCCGCTATCTCGAGACCGTCGCCACCGGGACCGCGGCCGAGATCGCCGCGCTCTACCACCCGGACGCCACGCTGGAGGACCCTGTCGGCTCGCCGGCACACACCGGTCGCGCGGCCATCGAGAAGTTCTACAGCCCCCTCGAATCGGCGCGCCGCCGCACCGAACTGCTGAGCCTGCGTGTGAGCGGCGGCAACGCCGCGTTCTCGTTCCGGGTGGTCACCGAAACCGGCGGAAAAACGATCACGGTCGAGCCGATCGATGTCATGACCTTCGACGAGGACGCGCGAATCACCGGTATGCGCGCGTTCTGGTCGCCCGACGACGTCGATTTCGGCTGAGCCCTGGACCGGACACCTCGCCCCTGCGAGGGTGATCGGCTATATCGGCGCGCGGCGCGCGCCCGGCGGACAAAAGGAGTGACCGTGCGAAATATTCAGTGCGCCAACTGCGGAAACCGCGTCCTGGTGGAGAAGTACAGCCCCAGCCATACCAGCGTGCAATGGCTCGACGATGCCGAATCCGCCTGCCCCGAATTCGCCCGGCGGGCGGCCCTGGGCGAGCCCAGCAACTGGATCCCGACCTGTCCGGCACTGCGCGATTCGATCGAACGGGCCGTCGCCGAGGGTGAACTACGCACCGACGAGTACCGCTCCGAACCTGTCCCGGGGCGGCTCGGCTGAACTGCCCCGGACCACGTCACCCGGGGGGTTCCTATGGTTTCCGCAAGTACCGGCCGCGCCCGGTCCCCGTGTTGTAGTCGTTCGAACAAGGCTCAGCTCGAGAGGTGATCCAACCAGGCGTCTTGTTTGTCGGCCAACGGCTTTTCCAGCGGCAGCGCCACGAAGTGACATGCGAACTTCAGGCCGTGGTCGTCGCCTGTGCCGGCGACCCGATGCGTCCAGGCATCAAGTGTGTCTGTCCCGGCGTCGAGGCGGAAAAAAGTTGTTCGGCGTGGATGCCGGGTCCTCGGGTGTGGGCGGTGGTCCACAGCAATTCGATTGATCACGCGGACATCGGATAGCCCGGTTTCTTCCGCCACCTCACGCAGGACCGCCTGTTCGAGATCTTCGCCGGGCTGCACTCCACCGGCCGGTATCTGGGTGCCTGCCTCGGGCAGGCCGACGTGGTCGAACACCAGGAGTTCAGGAACTGCCCGGCGCCTGACCACGTACGCCGCTACCCGGATTCGAGGTTGCTCCATTTCACCATCGTGCCCGAGTCGAGTCGTGTAGCCCGGCGAACGCAGACGAGACCGCGCCCCTTCGAGGTTGTGGTTGCCGGATCCGGACAGGAGTTCACCGCAAATCCGCTTGGCGCACCGTGATTGTCCCCGCTGCTCGACCACGGTGCGGGGAAGCACGACCGCTTCCCCGCACGCCTTTCAGCGCTGGGTGCTGCCGGCGTCCACCGGCAGCGCCACCGCGGTGATGTAGCGGGCCTCCTCGGAGGCCAGGAACAGTGCGGCATTGGCGATATCGACCGGTTCGACCCACGGAATCGCCAGCATGTTCATGGTTCTCGCGGCCTCGGCGAACTCTTCGCGCGTGGGATGCTCGCGATCCGGCCGGAAGGATCTGCGGACCATATCGTTCTGGATCATCGGTGTGTCCACGTTGGTGGGATGCACCGAATTCACTCGGATCCCGTGCGGCGCGAGCTCCTGGGCCAGCGACCGCATCAACCCGACCACACCGTGTTTGGCGGCCGTGTAGTGGGCCACCCCCACCAGCCCGCGCAGGCCCGCGATCGAACTGGTCAGGATCATCGATCCGCTGCCGCGGGCGATGAGATGCGGGGCAGCTGCCTTACAGGTCTGCCATACACCGGTCAGATTGACGTCCAGCATGGTCTGCCACTGCTGTTCGGTCAGTTCCAATGCAGGGGCGCTGGAAGTGATGCCCGCAGTAGCGCAGACGATATCGATACCGCCGAGCTCGTCCACCGCGGCATCGGTGGCCGCGCGCAGCGCCGCGCCGTCGCGGACGTCGGCCACCGCGGTCACGATGCGCGCCCCGGTTGCTTCCACCGCGCGCACAGTGTCCTCGAGGTCTGCCGGGGTCGCCGGTGGAATGATCACCGTATCCACCGGTCCGCAGATATCGATCGCGGCGATATCGGCGCCTTCCTCCGCCAGCCGGATCGCCTGTGCCCGTCCGATTCCTCGTGCCGCGCCGGTGACCAGCGCGACCTTGCCCGAAACCCGTCCCATCTCACACCTTCTGAGTAAGTCCGGCGTCCACGACGAGCTCGATCCCGGTGACGTACCGGGACTCGTCGGACGCGAGGAACAACACGGCATTGCTGATATCCACCGGATCCACCCACGGCACCGGCAGAATCGTGCGCTGGGCGAGCACCCTGGCTGCGTCTTCCCTGGTCGGGTTCGGCAGCTCCGGGCACAATTTCGCGTATACGCGGTCGTTCAGGATCATCGGTGTCGCCACCGACCCCGGATGCACCGTATTGACCCGGATCCCCCGTGGCCCCAGCTCGTTGGCGAGGGTGCGAGCCAGCCCTACCACCGCGTGTTTGCTCGCCGCGTAGTGGGCGGCCGTCGCGCCGCCCTTCACCCCGTTCGTGGATCCGACGATCACGATCGACGCGCCCTCGCCGAGATGTCCACCGGCGGCGCGGATCGTATGCCAGGCGCCCGTCAGGTTGACATCCAGCGCCCGCTGCCACGATTCGTCGGTCAGCTCCCAGGCCGGTGCGTACCCCGCGTAGACACCCGCGTTCGCGACGACCACGTCGAGACGGCCGAGCTGCGCCACCCCCGTGTTCACTGCTTCTTCGACGGCCAGTGGGTCGCGGACATCGGCGAATCCGGTGCTACACCGGCGGCCGGTGCGCTCGACCTCCGCGGCCGTGGCGGCCAGACCGTCCGCGTTCTCGGCGAGATCGAGGGCGATGATATCGGCCCCCTCTTCGGCCAGCCGGCGGCAGTGGGCGCTGCCCATCCCGCCGGCCGCGCCCGTCACCACCGCCACTCGTTGCTGTAGGCGCGTCATCGGGCGCCTCCGGTGAATTCTGCACTCATACGGGCGACGCTAGGTCCGCCGGATTCCCGGCGAGCTCGGTCTTCCCATTGACCGGGCGGTCAGGCGCACCGTTCCCGGTGAGCGGAAACACCGGGACCGGCGTGATCGTTCATCGACGGATCCCGATGGCACCGCAGACCGGTGCGGGCCACGGCAGCGACCGGGAACGTGCGATGTGCTCGTCCAGGGCTTCGGCGATATCGGCGGGTAGTTCGACCGAACGCCGATGCCGCAGGTCCACGTGGACCAGCAGGATTTCGAGGGTGTTGGCGATCCGGCCGCGTCCGGTGTCGACCAGGAACGTCATCATATGGACCGCTTTCGCGCTCCGGTCCAGGATCCGGCCGGCGACGGCGAATCGGTCGCCGGCGCGGAGTTCCCGGTAGTAGGCCAGGTGATGCTGCGCCGTGAACACACCCATTTCTCGTTCGCTGCGGTAGGTGTCGTCGATACCGACCGCCCGGACCAGCGCGTCCGCTCCCAGCGAACCCCAGATCAGATACTGCACGATATCCATATGGTCGTTGCCGTCCAGTATTTCTGCGGTCACGGTGCCGGTCACCGATTCGGACAGCGTGGCGACCTCTTCTGCGGTGGGGAGTTCAGCGATCATGCCGTCATTCTCGGCAGCGACGACATCGGACATCCACCGAGGCGCCCACTCAGCGAACCACTCGTTTCCGCCGCGCGGCCGGTAGCGGCGACCCCGCTACTACCCCGCGGTCTTGCCGTTGTCCGCGAGATAGACGGCACCGTGGACCGCGGAGGCGTCGTCACTGGCCAGGAACGCGACCACCGAGGCGACCTCCTCCGGCTGGTTCATACCCCGGGGGGAAGCAACCCGCATGACCAGGTTCGGGTCGGCACCGTCGGGCAGGGTGAATCCGGTGACCTGCGGGGTCAGCATGCCGCCGGGGCAGACCGCATTGACGCGGAGGCGGTCCGCGGTGAACTCGACCGCGAGGGCGCGGGTCAGGCCGACCAGGCCGTGTTTGGCGGCGCAGTAGCCCGCCGAGTACGCCTGGCCCTCCACTCCGGCGATGGAGGCGACGTTGACGATATTGCCGCCGGTCTCCAGTAGGTGCGGAAGCGCGGCACGGCACAGGTAGAACGGGCCGTTGAGGTTCACCGCGAGGTCGTGTTCCCAGTCCTCGTCGGTGACATCCCCGGTGTGGCGCATCCGGTGCGTACCCGCGACATTGACCAGGATATCCAGTTGCCCGAACGCGGCGACGCAGTCTTCTACCGTCGACCGGCAGGTCTGCGGGGTGGCGATATCGCCGGTGGTGAACCGGCCGCCGGGCACCTCCGCGAACACCTCGGCCAACCGGGTTTCGTCACGCGCCACACCGAAGACCTGCGCCCCGCGACCGGCGAACAGTCGCGCGACTGCCGCCCCGAGCCCGGACGAGGCGCCGGTCACCAGCGCCACTTTCCCCGCAAGACTACTCATTTCGACTTCCTCGGCTCGTTTTTCGGCGTTCACTGGGTGCGGGCGATGACATGTTCGGCGAACCGGGACAGGTTCGCGATCTTGGTGTCCAGGCTCTCGGTGTCCTGTTCGCGGCCGTAGGGGTCGCGGAAGCCGACGATCACATCGGTGACGCCCTTGTCCTCGAGGCGTTTCACGCCGTCGACGGTGAACCCGTCCACCGAGATGACATGGATCTCGAAATCCTCGCGGGTGCCGTATTCGGTGCGCAGGGTGGTGAGTTCGGCGAGCAGGCGGTCGAGTTCGGCCGGATCGCCACCCGCATGCATCCAGCCGTCACCGCGCTGGGCCGCCCGGCGCAGCGCCGGACGGCTGTGCCCGCCGATGAGCAGCGGAATCGGTTCGGTGGGCACGGGTGAGATCTTGATCGGCGGCAGATCGTAGAACTCGCCGTGGAATTCGAAGTAGCCGCCCGCGGTGAGTCCGCGGACGATATCGAGGCATTCGTCCATCCGCTTACCGCGCTTCTCGAACGGCACGTCGAAGATCTCGAAATCATCGGGCCACGGGCTGATTCCGACGCCCAGGCCCAGGCGGTTACCGCTGAGCGCCGCCACCGACGCCGCCTGTTTCGCGACCAGCACCGGCGGCCGGATCGGCAGTTTCAACACGAACGGGGTGAACCGTAGCGTGGTGGTCGCCGCGGCCAGCGCGGCAGCGAGGACGAAGGTTTCGACGAACGGTTTGTCCTCCAGGAACTCCCGGCTGCCGTCGGGGGTGTAGGGGTAGGTGGAATCGGAGTCGCGGGGGTAGGCGATGCTGTCGGCGAGGACCATCGACGTGTATCCGGCGGCCTCGGCGGCCTGCGCCAGCGGCACGTAGTAGGTGGGGTCGGTCATGGTCTCGGCGTAGGTGAACCTCATGGGTCGGCCTTTCTGCGCTCGGCGTCGGGTGGCCGTTTCGTCTCGGCAAAAGTAGAACACGTGCTACTTTTTCGCCATGGCGAAATTGATCATCGCCCTGCACGGCGCGGATCTCGGCGCCCGGTTCCACGCACCGGAATTCCGGGAGGCGCTGGCCGCCGGCGGCGCGAACGCGGTGCAGGTGAACCTCGACGACGCCGACGTCGCGCCCGCGTCGATGCGGTTCGGCCCCGGTGAACCGATCACCGCTCTCGTCTCGGTGTGGACCGACGGTGACCCCGCCGCGATTGTCGCCGCCGTGACCGATACCACCGGCGAACCGGCACCGCACGCCTACCTCGTGCACGAGAACATCCGCCTCGACCCGATGCCGGTGCCGGACGGCACCCGCTGCGACGCCCTGGCGAATATCGCCCTGCTGCGCAGGCCCGCGGCGATGCCGCGAGCGGAATACCTGCAGTACTGGCAGGTGCAGCACACCCCGATCGCCATCCGCACCCAGAACACCGTCGCCTATATCCAGAACACCGTCGAGGAGAAACTCACCTCCTCGGCACCGGAAGTCGCGGCCATTGTCGAGGAACACTTCCCCATGGGCGCGATGACCGACCCGCACACGTTCTACGGCAGCGGCGGCGACGACGCCGAGCTCCGGCGCCGGATCACCGAACTCATGGCCAGCGTCGCACGATTCGGCGCCGATACAGGTTTGGATCTGGTACCCACCAGTCGTTACCAGTGGTCTCTCCGCCCCTGATCCACCCTGCCGGGCGCGGAACTACGTCAAACCAGAGCAGCCTGCATGGCGACACCGTCGACGTAGGAATGTTTCTCCTTGACCGCGCCGTCTTCGACCAGCACGAAGTCCGCGAGATCGACACTCACGTCACGGCCGGTCGCCGAGGTCCCGGTCAACTGCCAGCGCACCACCCAGAAGTCCTCGCCGACGCGAAGCGATACCAGATGGAAGGCCAGGTCCGGGACCAGAGCGAAGGTTCCCGCGGCGGCCTCGCGGATAGCGGCCCGGCCCCGGGCAGGTTCTTGGCCCGAATGCAGATGAAACACCGAATCGGCGGTGTGGAGTTCGATGATCCGGTCGGGATCCCGGTCGGCCCAGCATGCGTGGTAACGCTCGAACAGTTCGCGGATTGCAGTGGTCACGGCGGTAACTCCGATCGATTCGTGGCCGCGGTGGCGGCAGTGAACGCTCAGTATCGGCGGGTGCCGGTGGGCACGGCGATGGGCACGAGCCCCTACTTCGACCGGCTCCGTTGTGCACACGCACTGCCCGGCGCTACCGTTATCGACAGTGAGCCAGGACACACAGTTCGAGAAATCGCGCCTCCTGCGTGATCTCCACGCCGATTCGACGGCGATCACCGAGCTGGTGACCGCCCGGATCGAGCACGACGATATCGACTACGGCACCGCCGCGCTCAGCCATGACGAGCTGGTCGAGCTGGTCGCCGCCGACTCACCGGCCACACTCGAGGAAGCGCTGCGGACAGTGCGGGCACGGGCCGGGGCGAGCCGGCCCTTCACCGACCTCGCCGCCGCGCCCGCCGCACTCACCCAGGCACGTTTCGCGCTCCGATGTTCGAGTCGGGGCGAGACCGGGGTCCACACCTACGCCTCCGCGCCGGAACGCGCCCTGATCGCCGCGAACCCGGATCTGGCGGCGGATGTTCTCGCCGACCTGCTCGCCGCCTTCGACCGGCTCGATCCCAGGGATTGCCAACTGCTCATCGACACCGCGCTGGCCTGGTACGAATTCGGCGGCTCGCCCACCGCAGTAGGCAAGCATCTGCACCTGCACCGCAACACAGTCCGGCACCGTCTGGGCCGAATAGAACGACTCACCGGAAAAGCATTCACCTCACCCGCCGACGCGGCACTGCTGTATCTGGCGCTGCACACCCGGTTGCTCCGGGCACACCACGACGGATCGGCCCCGGACCCGGTTCCGCCGCGAGGCGGGGACCGTGGGGACTGATTCCGGCGGCGCGTTCAGCCCCTGCCCGCGAGGATGTCGCGTTGATCCTCGATCACGGACCGGATCGCGGCCACCACCGCGGCGACCTCCGGCCGGCGCAGCGTCTCGGCCCGGGCCACCAGCCAGTAGCCGAGGGTTACCGCCACCGCATCCGGCAGGACGCGCACCAGGTCTGGGTGGCGATCGGCCATGAAACAGGGCAGCAGGCCCAGACCGGCCGCGGCGCGGGTCGCCTCGACGTGCACGAAAACGTTGGTGGAGGTGACGGATTCGCGCATGGCGGGAACGAAACCGGAGGCCAGGTCCAGATCGTCGACCTGCAGCATGGAATCGATGAAGTACACCAACGGGTGCCGGGCCAGGTCCTCGATCGTCACGGGGGCCGGATGGTCGCGCAGGTACCCGCGGGAGCCGTAGAGGCCCAGACGGTAGTCGGCGAGGTGGGTGGCGGTGGCGCGGCGTACCTGCGGTTCGCCGACGACGATTTCGAGGTCGAGACCGGAACGCTGCCGGGACGCCCGCCGGGTGGTCGCGACGATTTCGACCGCGATACCCGGATGATGCCTGCGCACCTGGGCCGCGGCGGGTGCGGCGATATAGGCACTGAAACCGTCGGTCGCCGACATCCGGACCACTCCTTCGAGCACCCGGTTCCCGTCCGCGCCCGCGGCCAGCGTTTTGACCGCCGATTCCACCGCCTCGGCCGCCGCCAGCGCCTCGCGGCCGAGTTCGGTCAGTTCCCAGCCACCGGTGACGCGGGTGAGCACCCGCCCGCCCAGGGTCTGCTCCAGCGCCGCGATACGCCGGGAAATGGTGGTGTGGTTGATCCCCAGTTCGTCCGCCGCGGTCACGAAACGACCGGAGCGGCCGACGGCGAGCAGGACGAGGAGATCGTCCGCGCTGGGACGACCGGAGACGGACGCACTCATATCTGCACTTTTGCACAGCTGTGCTGCAGAAGTGGTCATTGCGGCGCAAATCCTCTGCACCAATACTCAGTGCAGCCGAATACTGTGGGGGCCGTCACACTGCACGAGTGCGGCCGCCGGCGCGAAGGAGAACTGCCATGCGGGAGCACAGCCCCGGACCCGATGCGGTCGACGCGAAGGACATCGATTCCGGCGGCCTGCGGCGGGTGGTCGCCGCGTCGATGGCGGGCACGGTCGTGGAGTGGTACGAGTTCTTCCTCTACGGCACGGCCGCCACACTGGTGTTCAGCAAGGTGTTCTTCGCCGAGAGCACCAGCGATCTGGACGCCATCCTCGCCGCGTTCGTCACCTACGCGGTCGGGTTCGTGGCGCGCCCGCTGGGCGGTGTGGTCTTCGGGCACTACGGCGACAAGTACGGCCGCAAGAAGCTGCTCCAGTTCAGTCTCGTCCTGGTCGGCGCCGCAACCTTCCTGATGGGCTGCCTGCCGACCTTCGGGCAGATCGGTTACTGGGCACCGGCCCTACTGGTGACCCTGCGGTTCATCCAGGGTTTCGCGGTGGGGGGCGAATGGGGCGGCGCGGTGCTGCTGGTCGCCGAGCACAGCCCCAGCCGCAGCCGCGGCTTCTGGGCGAGCTGGCCGCAGGCGGGGGTGCCGGCGGGCAATCTGCTGGCCACGGTGGTGCTGCTGGTGCTCACGACGACCTTGTCCGACGAGGCGTTCCTCGGCTGGGGCTGGCGGGTCGCGTTCTGGCTGTCGGCGGTGGTGGTGCTGATCGGCTACTACATCCGCACCAAGATCACCGACGCGCCCATCTTCGTCGCGGCGCAGCACGAGGCCGAGGAGCTCGAGGCCGGCTCGCTCAGTGTCGTCGAGGTGCTGCGCCGGTACCCGCGCGGCGTGTTCACCGCCATGGGTCTGCGTTTCGGCGAAAACATCATGTACTACCTGGTCGTCACCTTCACCATCACCTACCTGAAGGTGGAAGTGGGCACCGATACCTCGGTGATCCTGTGGTGGCTGCTCGCCGCGCACGCGGTGCATTTCGTGGTGATTCCGCTGGTGGGCAACCTGTCCGACCGCTTCGGCCGGCGACCGGTCTATCTGGTCGGCGCGGTTACGGCGGGTACCTGGGGTTTCTTCGCCTTCCCGATGATGGACAGCGGTAACAACCTGGTCATCGTCTCCGCCATCATCATCGGCCTGGTCTTCCACGCCCTCATGTACGCCGGGCAGCCCGCGCTCATGGCCGAGATGTTCCCGACTCGGATGCGCTATTCCGGTGTGTCCCTGGGCTACCAGGTCACCTCGATCGTGGCGGGCTCGCTGGCGCCGATCATCGCCGTCCGGCTGCTGGACACCTACGGCTCCGCGGTGCCGATCGCCTGGTACCTGGCGGGTGCGGCGGCGGTCAGCGCGATCGCCGCGTTGGTCGCGCGGGAAACGAAGGGGCTGAGCTTGGAGAGCGTCGACCGCGCCGACGCCGAAAGCCTGGCCCCGGCCGAAGTCCCCGCGCGATGAGTGATCTGGCGGGACGCAATGCCCTGGTCACCGGTGCCGCGAGCGGTATCGGGGCGGCCTGCGCCCGGGCGCTCGCGGCACGCGGAGCCACGGTCACCGTGGCCGATATCGATACCGCCGGCGCCGAGGCAGTGGCCGCGGAACTCGGCGGCACGGCATGGGCGGTCGACCTGCTCGACGTCACAGCCCTGGAAAACCTGACCCTCGACACCGATATCCTGGTGAACAACGCCGGCGTACAGCACATCAGCCCGATCCAGGATTTCGCACCCCAGCGTTTCCGCCAGCTACTCACGCTGATGGTCGAGGCCCCGTTCCTGCTGGTGCGTGCCGGCTTACCGCATATGTATCGGCAGGGCTGGGGTCGCATCATCAACGTCTCCTCGGTCCACGGCCTGCGTGCCTCGCCGTACAAGGCCGCCTATGTGACGGCAAAACACGGGCTGGAGGGGTTGTCGAAAGTGACTGCCCTCGAGGGCGGCCCGCACGGCGTGACGAGCAACTGCGTGAACCCGGGGTACGTCCGCACACCGTTGGTGGACAAACAGATCGCGGATCAAGCGGAAGCACACGGAATTCCCGAACAGGAGGTGCTGGACAAGATCCTGCTCACCGAAAGCGCGATCAAACGCCTCGTGGAACCGGACGAAGTCGCCGCGCTGGTGAGCTGGCTGGCGTCCCCGGAGGCGGGCATGGTCACCGGCGCGGCCTACACGATGGACGGCGGATGGAGCGCGCGATGAGGGCGCGCTCCGATCTGCGACCATTACCACATGGAGGAAGAAGTCATCCCGATTCTCCGCGTCGCGGACGCCGCCGCAGCAGTCGAGTGGTACGAGCGACTCGGTTTCGCCGCGGAGTGGGAGCACCGCTTCGCACCGGAGCTTCCGGCGTTCGTCGAGATCGCACGGGGCAGCGTGCGGCTGTTCTTATCGGAGCACTCGGGGGACGCTCGCCCAGATACCTTGATCTACCTCCGTGTTCGAGATGTCGGTGCCATTGCGTCGGAATTCGGCGTGCCGACCGAAGAGGCGCCGTGGGCACGGGAAATCGAGCTGCGCGACCCGGACGGAAACCGGCTCCGGATCGGCACGCCCACAAAGTGAACCCGGGCAGCGACGGTCCGGTCAGCCGGCGAGGTGGCGGCTGATGACCAGGCGCTGAATCTGGTTGGTGCCCTCGAAGATCTGGGTGATTTTGGCTTCCCGCATATAGCGTTCGACCCGGAAGTCCCGGGTGTAGCCGTAGCCGCCGAGTACCTGCACGGCGTCGGTGGTGACCTTCATCGCGGCGTCGGTGGCAACAAGTTTGGCCACCGAGGCGTTGCGGGAGTACGGCAGTCCCGCATCACGGCGGCGGGCGGCGTCGATATAGGTGGCGCGGGCCGAATCCACGGCGGCGGCCATATCGGCGAGCAGGAAACCCAGCCCTTGATGGTCGATGATCTTGCGTCCGAACGCTGTCCGCTCCTGTGCGTACGCCACGGCCTCGTCGAGCGCGGCCTGCGCGAGCCCGACCGCGACCGCGGCGATTCCGAGCCGGCCGGAATCCAAGGCGCTGAACGCGATCTGCAGCCCCTGCCCCTCGGTGCCGATCCGGCGTTCGTCCGGGACGAAGGCGTCGTCGTAGTGGGCAGAGGTGGTGGGCACGGCGTGCAGGCCCATCTTCTCCTCCGGTTTGCCGAAGCTCAGCCCGGGAGTGTCGCGCGGCACCAGGAAACACGAGATCCCTTTGGACCCCTCCCCCGTGCGCGCGAACAGGTTGTAGAAATCGGCGATACCGCCGTGGGTGATCCACGCCTTCGAACCGTTGACCCGGTATCCACCGTCGACCGCGGTCGCCTTGCACGCGAGCGCCGCGGCATCCGACCCGGCCTGCGGTTCGGACAGGCTGTAGGCGCCGACCGTGGCACCGCCCAGCATCTCGGGTAGCCAGCGCCGCTTCTGTTCCTCGGTGCCGAATGCCATCAGCGGATGGCAGGACAGGCTGTGCACACTCACCGCCACCGCGACCGCGGCCCAGCGCGCGGCGATCTCCTCGAGCACCTGCAGATACACCTCGTAGGGCTGCCCACCGCCACCCCATTCCTCCGGGTACGGCAGGCTCAGCAGACCTGCTTCGCCGAGTGTGGCGAATACGCCTTCGGGATAGGTCTCCGTCTTTTCGTGCTCGTCGACGATCGGGGCCAGGACCTTATCGGCCACATCGCGGGTCAGCCCGATGAGATCGCGTGCCTCGTCGGTGGGCAGGAGTCGATCGACAGCCACAGAAATCTCCTCGCGGCGATACGCAGAACAGTACTCGGATGTCGGCCACAGTACTGCCCGCCGATCAGTACTGCAAGAAGTTCCCCAGTACTATCACCGGCATGGAGCAGCGTGCGACCTTCGCGACCACCCGCCGTACCGAACTGTTCGACGCCCTCGTCGCACTGTTGCTGGCCGAGGGCTTCGCACACCTGACCCTCGACACCATCGCCGCCCGGCTCAAATGCTCGAAATCCACCCTCTATACCCTCGCCGGCAGCAAGGAACAGCTGGTCACCGCCGCGACCGTACATTTCTTCAAACGCGCCACCGCCACCGTGGAGACCGAGGTCGCCGCGGCGACCGGAGCACGCGAGCGCATCACCACCTACCTCACCGCCGTGGGGGAAGCACTCGCTGTGGCCTCGGATCGGTTCATGACCGACCTCGACCACTTCACTCCGGCACGCGAGGTCTACGAACGCAACACCCGTATCGCCGCGCGCCGCGTTCAGGAACTCATCGACGAGGGTGTCTCGGCCCGCGAGTTCCGCGGCGTCCACGCCGCCTTCGCCGCCGATCTGGCCGCAACGATGATGGTCCGTATCCAGCAGGGCGGCGTCCGCGCCCGCACCGGCCTGGACGACAGCGCCGCCTACCGCGAACTCGCGGCCGTCCTCACCCACGGCATCAGCGCTTAACCCTTTCCGGTGGAACCCAGGTCAGGTCCAGCGCGCCAGCAGTCCGTTGGCGGTCTCGGCGAGTGCCCGCTGCAGAAGCGGGCCGAAACTGACCCGCGCGACCCCTGCTTCGGCGAGGACGGCCCGGTCGCCCTTGTCCGGAAATGCCACGGCGTTCACCGGGAGCGGCAGTTCGGCACAGAGGCGCCGCAGCGTTTCGGGGTCGTGGAAGCCGACCGGGTACAGCACATCCGCACCTGCTTCGGCGGCCAGCCGCAATCGGTCCACGGCACGTTCGACGCGATCGGCCTCGTCACCGATCCCACGCAGGAACAGATCGGTCCGCGCGTTCACCACCAGCGGTACCCCGGCGCCGTCGGCGGCCTGCCGTAGTGCGCCGACGAAGTCTGCGTGCTCCTGGGCTTCGCGCAGCCGGCCACCTTCACCGTGCACGGTGTCCTCGATATTGAGACCCACCACGCCCGCCTCGATCAGCCCTTCGACCAGTTGCGCCGGCTCCAGGCCGTAGCCGGACTCGATATCCAGCGACACCGGGATATCGACCGCCGCAGTGATTTCCCGGACGCGCCCCAGCACTTCGGTGAAGGACATCCCCTCACCGTCGGACCGGCCCAGCGAATCGGCCAGCGGATGACTACCGACCGTCACCCCTCGGAATCCGGCCTGCTGTACCAGCTGCGCCGACCAGGCGTCCCAGACCGTCGGCAGGATCACGGGATCACCGGGCCGGTGGAGGGTGCGGAATGCGGCGGCCTTCTCGGACAATGACGTCATAGCGGTGGCCCATTTCTCGGGAGACGAAGATCCGGCATGCCCACACTACTGCGCCGGGGATCCCGCGCCGCCGCGCGGCACGCCCCCGTCGTCGCCGGTGGCCCGGGGCCCTTCCACTTGTTCGAGGAATTCCTCTACCACGGCGGTGATCTCGGCGTGACCGGCATCGATATCGAAGGCTTCCTCGATCCGCAGGAACCGGGAGACGCTCGACATCAGCATGACCAGCGTCAGCGGGGTCCACGGCCCCGGGGCACGGCCGCGCAATGCGCCGGAGACGATCTCCAGCTGCAGTTCGCGAAATCTCTTCGACGACTGCGCGATTTCGGAGCGGATGGACGGCCGATGCGTGGCCAGCGAGACGAATTCCATGGTCAGCGCCGTGCGGGATTGGTGATGGATGGCATCCCAGAGCGCCCATAAGGGTTGTTCGGACTCCCCCGCCTCGAGCAGGCGCTGGTAACTACGTTCGGAGCCGCGGCGGAAGAGGGCGACGAACAAGCTGTCCATATTTCCGAAGTAGTAGTAGACCAGCGCGGGATTCACACCCGCGCGGGCGCCGAGGCGCCGCGAGCTCACCGCCGCGTAACCGTCCTCGAGCATGATCTGCTGGGCCGCATCGAGTAACGCCGAGCGCGACGAAAGGCTTCCGTTCCCCGCCTCCGCGTCGGCCGGCCTTCGGCTTTCCTCCATGGCACCTCCTTGTTCGACCGCTGCGGTCGCGGTCCCTACCGAACGACTCCGGCCGGCCTCACCGACTCCTCGATCTTAGAAACCGCCCAGGTAGGGCGGCCGGATCGGCCCACGACGCGGACCTCCGGCGGCGTAACCGGGCCTGTTCAGGCCACTTTCGGACCTTGACAGCCGGAGAGCCCCGTCCGTATAACTTTAATCACCCGCTTAATTAAGCAGTCGATTAAGACGCCGGATCGCCCGGCGACCGTTGTAGCGCGGAGGGAACACCATGGTTCGTGCCCACGTGGCGAAGGCCGCGAATTACCCCGGCGGAACGAACAGGGTCGCCGTGGTCACCGGCGGCGCTTCGGGGATGGGAGCCGCCATCTGCGCACGGCTCGCCGCGACCGGTGATCGCGTCGCCGTATTCGACCGTGACGGCGCGGGTGCGCAGCGGGTCGCCGAGGAGCTGCGGTCCGGCGGCGGGATCGCGATGGGCTGCGAAGTGGATGTCACCGACCGGGCCGGCGTGGAGGAAGCGCTGCGCAAGGTGCGTGCCGAATGGGGTCCCGTGCAGGTACTGGTCACCAGCGCCGGGGTGTTCGCATTCGAACCGTTCACCGATATCTCCATCGAGTCCTGGAACCGGATCATCGATATCAACCTCACCGGCACATTCCACTGCGTGCAGGCGGTGATTCCCGACATGCTGGAAGCGGGCTGGGGGCGGATCGTCACGATCTCCTCGTCCAGCGCCCAGCGGGGGTCGCCGAACATGGTCCACTACACCGCCTCCAAGGGCGCCGTGATCGCCATGACCAAAGCGCTGGCCCGCGAGTACGCCGCCTGCGGGATCACGGTGAACACCATTCCCCCGTCGGGGATCGACACACCGATGTCGCGTGGTTCCCAGGCGGCAGGCCATCTCCCGGACAGCGCGACCATGGCCCGGGCCATCCCGGTCGGCTACCTCGGCAACGGTGACGATATCGCCGCGACCTGCACTTTCCTCTGTTCCGAGGAGGCCCGGTTCATCACCGGCCAGGTGGTGGGCGTCAACGGCGGGTCCGTCATATGACCACCGTCGACCCCCGCCTCACCCCGCTCCCCGCCGCGGACTGGACCGAACAGGGACGTGCCATGTTGCGGGGCCGGTTGAAACGCGCCGACCAGTACCTGTCCGGGGATTCGGACGCACCGCCGCTGCCCAATATTCTCGGGATCCTGGGACATCACCCGGAACTGGGCGGTGCGTGGCTGGCGTACAACGGACTACTACTGGAGCGCGCCACGCTCGATCCCCGGTTGCGTGAACTCGCGATCCTGCGGGTCGCCTGGCAGACCCGGTCGGCCTACGAATGGGACCAGCACTCCCGCATGGCGCAGGATCTGGGTATCACCGTCGGCACGATCGAAGATATCGCCTGCGGCGAGACAGCCCACTGGCCCGAGGTGGACCGGCTGGTTCTGGCCGCCACGGACGAACTACTCGACCGGTACCGGGTCTGCGACAGCACCTGGACCGCCCTCACCGCGCATCTCGACACCCGGCAGTTGCTCGAACTGCTCTTCGTGGCCGGCTCCTATCTGTGCCTGGCGCTGGTGACCAACAGTGTCGATCTGCAACCGGACCCGCCTGCCGGATCCGCGACGACAGCCCACGACTCCGTACGGGAGGAATGATCATGGCGCGCTGGCCGAAACCGCCGGAAGGCACCTGGACCCAGCACTATCCGGACCTCGGCACCGGCCCGGTCTCGTTCGAGGATTCGATCTCGCCGGAGTTCTACGAGCTGGAGCGGGAAGCGATCTTCAAACGGGCCTGGCTCAATATCGGCCGGGTGGAGCAGGTGCCGCGGGTCGGCAGCTATTTCACCAAGGAGATCCATATCGCCCGTACCTCGGTGATCGTGGTGCGCGATCGTGATCAGCAAGTGCGGGCCTTCTACAACGTGTGCCGCCACCGCGGCAACAAACTGGTCTGGAACGAGGATCCCCGGGCGGAGACATCGGGGACGTGCCGCCAGTTCACCTGCAAATACCATGGATGGCGTTACGGCATCGACGGGGAACTGGCCTTCGTGCAGCAGGAGGGCGAGTTCTTCGACCTGGACAAGTCGGAGCTCGGCCTGGTTCCGGTGCATTGCGAGGTGTGGGCCGGGTTCGTCTTCGTGAATCTGGCCCCCGAACCTCCGCAGACTCTGCGGGAATTCCTGGGCCCGATGGTGACCGCGCTGGAGGACTACCCGTTCGACCGGATGACCGAATGGTATGAGTTCCGGGCCGAGAACCAGAGCAACTGGAAACTGTTCGCCGACGCGTTCCAGGAGTACTACCACGTCCCCGGCCTGCATTCGCAGCAGGTGCCGGGCCCGGTGCGCAATCCGGAGCCGAATTTCGAATGCGCGCATTTCCAGGTCGATGGACCGCACCGGGTGGTCAGCACCGGCGGCGTCCGCCGCTGGACACTGCCGCCGGAGTTCATGTATCCGATCGAGCGGGCCACCCGCAGCGGACTCGTGGGCCCGTGGGAATCCCCCGATATCGGCGAACTCCCGGCGGGCATCAACCCGGGCCGCGTCGAGCCGTGGGGTATCGACAATTTCCAGATCTTCCCGAATCTCGAAATCCTGTTCTACCGCGGCTGGTATCTCATCTATCGCTACTGGCCCACCTCGTACAACAGTCACCTGTTCGAGGGGGTCCTGTGCTATCAGCCCGCCCGGACCGTGCGTGAGCGAGTGGAGCACGAGGTGTCCTCGGTGGTGTTCAAGGAATTCGCCCTGCAGGACGCCGGAATGCTCACCGGTACCCAGACCGCACTCGAATCCGCCTACCGCACCGCGCGGATCACCGACTATCCGGTGAACGACCAGGAGATCCTGGTCCGGCATTTCCACAAGATGGTCGCGGACTGGGTGGGCGACTATCGCGGCGCACGGGCGGGGGTGTGATTCCGATGGCGCAGAACATGTTGCCGCCGGCGTTCGCCGAGTTCGAGCGGTTCGCACCGATCTGGTGCCTGGCCACCGAAACCGAGCGCTGGGAACGCCGGATGAACAGCTCGATGGACGAACTGAACGAGTTCTACGCGGCGTTCTTCCCTCGGCTGGAGGAAGCGATCGCCTACTGCGACAAATTCCCCCTCGACGATCTGCCCGACGAGGTGCTGCATCTGCTGCAGCTCATTTATTCGCTGGCGCTGGTGGCCATGGCGGTCGAAATTTTCCTGCGGCCCCGGCCGGTCGACAGCGCCGACGCGGAGCTGGCACGGATCGCGGAGCCGTGGCCGTGAACCGGCAGACGAATCGGTCACCCGAACCGACGCCCGAACGAGCGGAACACTCATGACCACTGTCACTGTCGAGAAACTGAACCACGAGATCGGCGCCGAAATCGTCGGCCTCGACGCGGATCGGATGGTATCGGACCCTACCGTTTCCGCGCTGGTGCTCGACGCCCTGGAAGCCAACGGCGTGCTGGTGTTCCGGGGCCTGCATCTGGAACCGGAGGCGCAGGTGGCGTTCTGCCGCACACTCGGTGAGATCGACACTTCGGCCGGGCATCATCCCGTCAGCGGGATCTACCGGGTGAGCCTGGATACCAGCAAGAACTCCTCCGCGAGCTATCTGCGCGGCACCTTCGACTGGCATATCGATGGCTGCACCCCCAAGGACGATGCCTACCCGCAGATGGCCACCGTCCTGTCGGCGAAAGCCGTGGCCGTGAGCGGCGGGGAAACCGAATTCGCCAGCACCTACCGGGCCTACGACCGGCTCTCCGACGAGGAGAAGACGCAGCTGCGCACGTTACGGGTCCTGCATTCGCTGGAGGCATCCCAGCGCCCTGTCACCGCCGACCCCACACCCGAGCAGCTGAAGTACTGGCGGCGCTGGCCGACCCGGGATCATCCGCTGGTCTGGACCCACAAGTCCGGGCGCCGTTCCCTCGTCCTCGGCACCTCCACCGATCATGTGATCGGCATGGACCGCGCCCGGGGCCGCGCCCTGCTCGACGACCTCCTCGCCCGCTGTACCGCGCCCGAACGGGTGTACCGCCACGAATGGTCGGTGGGCGACACCGTGATCTGGGACAACCGCGGTGTCATCCATCGCGCCGCCCCCTATCCCGAGAACTCCCCCCGGGAGATGCTGCGCACCACCGTCCTCGGTGACGAGCCGATCCAGTAGCCACTCCCGCCGGCGACCGGCCCGTCGTCGCCGCCCGATCCGAATCACCGCAAGGAGCACCACCATGGCGCGCTGGCCCAAACCCGCCGAAGGCAGCTGGACACAGCATTATCCCGAACTCGGCACCGCGCCGATGTCGTACGAGGACTCGATTTCGCCGGAAGTCTACGAACTCGAACGCGAGGCGATTTTCAAGAAGGCGTGGCTGAACATCGGCCGGGTGGAGCAACTTCCGCGCGTCGGCAGTTATTTCACCAAGGAGATCCACGCCGCCTGGACATCGGTGATCGTGGTGCGCGACAAGCAGAAAGAGGTGCGCGCATTCTTCAATATCTGCCGGCATCGCGGAAACAAACTGGTATGGAACGAGCTGCCGCGCGAAGAGGTCTCGGGAACCTGCCGGCAGTTCACCTGTAAGTACCACGGCTGGCGTTACGGGTTGGACGGCGAACTGACCTTCGTCCAGCAGGAGGGCGAATTCTTCGACCTCGACAAGAAGGATTACGGTCTCGCCCCGGTGCATTGCGAGGTGTGGGCGGGGTTCATCTTCGTGAATCTGGCGCCGGAACCGGAACAGTCGCTGCGGGAATTCCTCGGCCCGATGATCACCGATCTCGACGGCTACCCCTTCGACCAGCTCACCGAACGGTATTCCTACCGTTCCGAAGTGGGGGCGAACTGGAAGCTCTATATGGACGCGTTCGCGGAGTTCTACCACGCCGCGGTTCTGCACGGGAATCAGTCGCCGGACAACTTTTCCGCGGCCGCGCAGGCCGCCGGTTTCGAGGCACCGCACTATCAGCTGCAGGGCCCGCACCGTATGGTCAGCACGTCCGGTGTGGTGACCTGGGAACTCGACCCCTCCATGCGTAAACCCATGGAGGACATCACCCGCGGCGGGCTGTTCGGCCCCTGGGATGTTCCGGATCTCGGCGAACTGCCACCCGGGGTCAATCCGGCGAAATGCGATCCGTGGGGCCTGGATTCCTTCCAGTTGTTCCCCAATTTCGTGATCCTGATCTGGTCGAGCGGCTGGTATCTCACCTACCACTATTGGCCGACCTCCTACAACACCCATATCTTCGAGGGCAATCTGTATTTCGCGCCGGCCCGCACACCGCGCGATCGGGTCGCGCACGAGATGACAGCCGTAACGTTCAAGGAATACGGCCTGCAGGATGCCAGCACCCTCGAGGCGACGCAGATGATGCTGGAATCCCGCGCGGTGACCCGTTTCCCGCTGAACGATCAGGAGATTCTGCTCCGCCACCTGCACAAGACCGCGGCCGAATGGGTCGACGACCACCGTAACCAGCAGACAGGAGCGGCCCAGCGATGAGCGCACTGCCCGCCGAATTCGCCGATCTCGAACCGTTTTCCGAATGGTGCCTGGCCACCGAAGGGGAACGGTATGCCAAACGCATGGCCTCCTCGATGGAGGATATGCAGCGCTTCTACGACGCGATCACCCCGCGTGCCGAGGCCGCACTGACCTACCTCGACGAGGTCGGCCTCGACGATATGCCCGACGACGCCGTGAATCTGCTGCAACTGCTGTATTCCATGATCATGGTCTCCTTCCCGGTGGAAGTGTGGAACCAGCCGTGGATACCCGACGCCAGTCACGCGTCGATGGACTGCGTGATCGAGCCCGCACCATGAGCGGCGCGGCGACCGTGCTGCGGGCGGCCCGCCGGCTCGATATCGACGCCGGGGTCCTCCGCTCCCCCGCGGTGATCGTGGTGCGGGACGGGTTGATCGAGGCAATCGACCCGCCCGCCGTCCCGGATGGCGCCACCGAACTCGACCTCGGCGACGTCACCCTGTTACCGGGCCTGATGGATATGGAGATCAACCTGCTCATCGGGGGACCCGACAACCCCACCGGGCTGCCGAACCCCATGCACGGGGTCCAGGACGATCCCGTGTACCGGACGCTGCGCGGCACCGTCAATGCGCGAACCACTTTGATGGCCGGGTTCACCACGGTGCGCAATCTCGGCCTGATGGTGAAAACCGGCGGGTACCTGCTGGATGTCGATCTCGGCCGGGCGATCGAACAGGGCTGGTTCCCCGGCCCGCGGATCGTTTCCGCCGGGCATGCGATCACCCCGACCGGCGGGCATCTCGACCCCACCATGTTCCAGAAACTCGCCCCGCACATCATGCCGATGTCGGTGCAGGAGGGGATGGCCGACGGTGTGTCCGCGGTGCGCGCGGCGACCCGGTACCAGATCAAATACGGTGCGGGCGTTATCAAGATCTCCGCGTCGGGCGGGGTGATGTCGCACAGCACCGCCCCGGGCACCCAGCAGTATTCGGACGAAGAACTCGCCGCCATCGTCGACGAAGCCCATCGCGCCGGGATCAAGGTCGCCGCCCACGCCCACGGCGACGCGGGGATCCGCGCCTGTATCCGGGCGGGCGTGGACTGTATCGAACACGGGTCGCTGGCCTCCGACGACACCGTGCAGATGATGGTGGACCACGGCACCTTCCTGGTGCCGACCAGCTATCTGTCCGAAGGACTCGATACGTCCAAAGCCCCACCGGCGCTGCAGCGCAAGGCAGCCCAGGTCTTTCCCAAAGCCCGGCACATGCTCGGCAGAGCCATCGAGGCCGGCGTGAAGATCGCCTGCGGCACCGATGCGCCCGCAGTGCCGCACGGGCAGAACGCCAAGGAACTGTGGGCGCTGGTCGACCGCGGTATGACCCCCGTGCAGGCGATTCGCGCGGCCACCGTGACCAGCGCCGAACTGGTCGATGCCGACGACCGCGGCCGGCTCGCCCCCGGCCTGCTCGCCGATATCATCGCCGTTCCCGGCGACCCCACCCGCGATATCACCGCCCTGGAGCAGGTGCGGTTCGTCATGAAAGACGGCGTCGTCCACAAGAACGAACCGGTCACCGCACCGAACTGAACCCGTTTGCGTAAGGAGAAACACCCGTGCCAAAAGGAATTCTCTACGTCGAATCCCGCCCCAGCTCACCGGAAGAACTCGACGAGTACCACCGCTGGTACGCAGGAACCCATATCGGCGAAATGCTCGAGATCGACGGGATAGTCTCCGCTCGCCGGCTGGAACCCCTGGTCGGCGACGGAAGTTTCATCGCGCTCTACGAGATCGAAGCCGACGACCTCGAAGCCGTGCAGGCGAGTATGGGTGCCCGGGCGCGATCCGGGGAGATGTCGAAACCGGTAGCGGTCCAGTCCGACCCACCACCCACCGTCCGCCTGCTTCGCGAACTCAGCGTGCACACAGCCTGACAGGAACCCCCGCATGCGCCGGTACGAGAGTCTCTTCATCGGGGGCGAATGGGTGCCACCCGGATCCGACCTCGCCTTCGAGGTGATCTCCCCGCACACCGAAGACCCCATCGCACGAATCGCCGCCCCCGCGCCCGCCGATATCGATCGCGCCGTCGCGGCCGCGCGCCAGGCCTTCGACACCGGGCCCTGGCCGCGCCTCGATCCCGCCGAGCGCATCCGGATCGTCCGCGACCTCGCCGGCCGCTACGAGGAACGCGTCGAGGAGATCGCCCAGCTCGTCACCGCGGAAATGGGTGCGCCGATCACCTTCTCCCGCTCGGCGCATGCCCGGCTCCCCGGTGTGATGATGCGGGCGCTGGCCGATCTCGCCGCCGGCTTCCCGTGGCAGGAGTCGCGCCCCGGCTACTACGGCAGCGATATCCAGGTCCGGCACGAACCGGTCGGTGTGGTCGGAGCCGTCGCCCCCTGGAATATGCCGATGCTGATGGTCGTCGCCAAACTGGTTCCCGCGCTGCTCGCGGGCTGCACCGTGGTGCTCAAACCCTCACCGGAGACACCGCTGGACGCCTACCTGATGGCGGAACTCGTCGCGGACAGCGAAATTCCGCCCGGAGTCGTATCCATCCTCCCGGGTGATCGCGATACCGGCCGGTACCTGGTGGTGCAACCCGATATCGACAAAGTGTCCTTCACCGGCTCCACCGCGGCGGGCCGCGAGGTCGCCGCGGCATGCGGCGCCGCGCTGAAACGGGTGAGCCTGGAACTCGGCGGTAAATCGGCCGCGGTAGTCCTCGACGACGCCGACCCGGCGGAAGTCGCCGCCGGAATCCAGGTCGCCGCATTGATGAACGGTGGCCAGGCCTGTGTCGCCCAGACCCGGATCCTGGTACCGCACCACCGCCGCACCGAATACATCGACGCCGTGGCCGCCATGGTGAACGGGCTCACGGTCGGCGACCCGGCCGACGACTCCACCCGCATCGGCCCCGTGGTCACCGCCCGCCAGCGGCAACGTATCCGCGACTACATCCAGCTGGGCACCGGCGAAGGCGCCCGCCTCATCACCGGCGGCCATCGGCCCCCCACCGGCCTCGACCGCGGCTGGTACGTACAACCGACCCTGTTCACCGACGTGGAATCCACCATGCGGATCGCCCGGGAAGAAATCTTCGGCCCGGTACTCACCGTGCTCACCTATCGCGACCTCGACCACGCCGTACAACTCGCCGACGACACCGAATACGGACTCTCGGGCTCGGTATGGACCCCGGATATCGACCGCGGCCTGGCCGTCGCCCACCGGATCCGCAGCGGGACCCTCGGAATCAACCAGGCCTACAGCATGGACCCGCACGCGCCGTTCGGTGGGGTCAAGGCCAGCGGGATAGGGCGGGAGTTCGGGCGTGAGGGGCTGGCGGGGTTCCTCGACACGAAATCGATCTCCGTCGCAGGAGCTTGACCGACGCTCACCGTGGCGGACAGCACCCTCCGCCACTCTTTCCGAGTATTCGTCAGGGAGCTCCCGGGCGGACTGCGATCCTCCATCCGAGCGGTAGCGGTATCGCTGCGACCATTCCGGAACGTAGCGATCAACAGGCCAACCGACGCCCACAGAGGACCGCCGATGGCAGACCGCCCGTGTTAGATCCGGTGGTCTACGGGCGCCGCAACGTGGTCGGGCACTGTTTCCGATCATCGACGCGCAGCCCGGGCACGGAAACCCACAAATAGTACCGACCGTTACGTCGACTAATATTTCTGGCGAATCCGCAGACAGCGAACCACCTCGGCGCATCCGGGTACGACCTGGTCAGCAGGTTATCCATGAAACACCAGCTCATCGGCCTAGACCAGTGGCGCTGACCGTGTCCACTGAGCCCGAAGACAGGTTGTGAGACAATACTTTTCGTGCTTCGGACGATCTATGGCAACTATTTGGCAATCGCAATTGCAATTCGAAGCGACCGCAGGATCAACTCGGAGGAACGGTCACACCACCGCCCCGCCGACCCTGACCGACTGCCCATCCCACCATCCGCCCCCGGCTGGAGTGGCTGCGTCCGTCGGAACTCCCCTCTGCCTTACCGTGATTGCGCGGCCGGCCGGATTTCGCATGTGCCCGTGGCGGGTCGCGGCGCCCGACTCCCTTCGGCCGGTTCGCAGCTCGAATCCCCACGATAAAAGGTGCGTGGTGAATTGATCTCTTGACAGGTGATCCGTCCGGCTCCCGTGCGCTCCGGTTCCGGCGGCGTCCGCGTCACAGCGCGGTTGCCGCCCAGTTCCTTTGCGTCGAGGTTCGGAGGCGCTGGCCCAGCATGCCCAACGGTGAACGAGTTACCGCTGGGACCGGAAAACAATAGGAGACGGTTATGACTACCGACGCGTACACCGAACAGACTTCGCTGGCCGAGGTCATTCGGCACGGCAGTCCGGAGTTCCATCAGCAGCTGCAGAAGATCCTGATCAACCCGGACTACGCCGTCACGGAACAGCAGAGCCAGGAGCAGCGACGTCTCAACGCCTACGACCAGCTGGCCGACCTGGTGAAGGAGATCGGCACTCGCGCTGTCGCGACCGACCTACCCAAACTGTTCGCGGTATTCGACCAATGCGCCGTGCTGGCGACTGACCTCATACCGTTGATCTCCGGTCACTACAACCTGGCCACGGGCAGCTTGGCCACACTGACCGACTCCGATTCGGCCGCGCCGTACCTGATGGATCTGGACGACGCCACCGCAGTCGGCGTCATCCTGCTGACCGAGTACGAGTGCGGCTCGAATATCCAATTCATGCGGACCACCGCGACATGGGACGGCGACGGGTTCGTGCTCGACACCCCGGATCCGAAAGCGCGAAAATTCATGCCCAGCGTCGGGATTCCGGTTTCCCGGGTGTGCATCGTCGGCGCGCGGCTCATCGACTCGGCGGGTGTCGACCAGGGGGTCCACTTGTTCACCGCGCGCCTGCGCGACGCCGACGGCGCCTCCGCTCCCGGAGTGTCGATTACCCAGCTCGGCCATCAGCCCCTGGTGATCATGGACAACTCGGTGATCAGCTTCGACAACCTCCGGGTCGAACGCGACGCCTGGCTGAGCAACGACCTCGCCACAATCGACGACAACGGCGTACTCACCTGGCGCGACGAGGCGAGCCGCAAACGCGCCTTCGCTTCGGCGAGTAGCCAGCTCACCGTCGGGCGCCTGGCGCTCTCCTCCTGCCTGAACGCCGAAGCCCGCGCATCGCTCTATATCGCCCTGAACTACGCGAGCAAGCGGGTGGTACCGATGACGCAGGACGACCGGCCGCTCATGCTCGATATCCCCCACGTGCGTGACACGCTGCTCACCGACCTGGCCGGTACCGTCGCCCGCACCCTCTATGGCAACGCGGTCAAAACCTCTCTCGAGGGTGCAGATCTGACCGCTCGCGAGCCCGTCGTGGCGGTGATGCTGGCCAAAGATTTCATCCAGCGGCACGCACTGCAGACGGTTACCGACTGCCGCGTGAAGATGGCCGCCCAGGGCATGTTCAGTGCCAACCGGGTCGCCGGCTACCTCGGAGTCTGTCACGCCGCGATGACAGGCGAGGGCGACGTCTCCGTCATGGGTTCGGTCGCCGGTAGGGTACTGGCCAAACAGCTGGCGGGCACACCGCCGCCCGCACCGGTCCTCCACGATCCCGCGGACCCTGCCGACCGCGCCCGCCTGCTCAGGGCCCGGACACTGACGATTGCCGAGGAAGCACAGCCGCACCTGGCTAATCCCGCGCTGGAAGCTCGACTCGAGATCATTCCGGACGCCCTTGAACTCGCCGAGGCCTACTCCGCCGAACAAGCCCTGCAGGCCCTCGAAGAGCACGCAAGCAGCCATCCCGAGATCGCCGCCGTACGGGACGTTTTCGCATTGGACCAAATCCACCGGTACTCGTCGTGGTACCTCACCCACGGCCTGCTCGACCTGGAGGCGGTGAAAGCGGTCAAACAGCAGCTACGCAACGGCCTGCTCTACGAGGCCATCGACGAACTCGCCGGCCATCTGCCTGCACTACTGGCCGCTTTCGAATTCGACGATGACGTCCTCGGCGCACCGGTGCTGGCCGACGATCTGGCCGCCGCGTGGGATACCCGCTGCCGCAACGATCGGCCAGGTCGCTGACCCTCGGCAGAGCAGAGCCGACGAGCCCGCGCGTCAAGATCAGGCGATCGCCCAGGGGGATATGGTCGGCACTACGCAATTGACGCACAGAGTCCGCGACCCGGGGCGCACGCCGGTAAAGGGTTGAAAGTCTAACTGTGCGGCTCCTATCGGCCCCTCTACAGGGGCCGATAGGAAGTGGCCGAGGATAGGTCGAACGGTCCCCTAGCGGATTCGTGATCGCTGTCGATGCGGCCATCGTGCTCCTGTTCACCGCGGGGTTAGAGCGCAGCTGCGTGGCAGGCAGGCCTACCGGTGAGATGCCGACCGGCCGAACTCCTGATGCCAGCGAACCGTGGACAATTCGCTCGATATCGACATCTTCCTGGCGAGGCACCATAGGGCCGACTCACCGAACCGACCGGTTAACGGCCTAGACCAGTCGTGATATCTCCTAACCCAAGAACCTCAACGGTAGTTGTGACACAATACTTTTCGTGTCTCGGTCAAGTCATGGCAACTCGGCGGCAACAGTGGTGCCGCCGGTTGTCGCCCCTCCAGGGGTGACTGAACGAGTCCGGCGGCGCGAGTCGGAAAGTTGCAGGATATGGCCGATGTTCCCCTAGCAGCCATCTTCGATATCCCCGTCGCTGGAACAGCGTGCTCGGCACGTCCCGGGCGGGCGATGGACACACAAGGTACCGCATATGACGACCGAGCTGAAGAGCCTCGTCTATGCAATGGTCGGCCTTTATCTCTAACGTGGCTGCCGGAAGGTCTCCCAGACCTTGCTCCGGCGGCCGAAAGAGGTCTGGGCCCGCATTCCGATGCGACCGGTCGACCACAACCCCCGTCCGGAGGTGTGTGGTACCCGGCGCGTTGAACTCTGATCCGTGATCGTTCGGGAATCGTGCATACGGACCGTCCCATCCGGGAGCTTCACTCGCGATGAGCCGACCAGATGCCCGGAGGACACGAGCGATTACAGCGTTATGCCTGTAGTGGATTACCTACCACTGCAGGGTTCGAATTGAGTAGGAGGCAGTGATGGTTTCCCAGGGGTATATAGACGATCTGGCGAATGTGTTGTTCGCGGGTCGGCGGGAAGCGGCTCGACGTTACACCGGCGTGTTCAGCGAGTCGATATTCGATCAGGATTGGTGGGCTGCCACAAACGATCCCGGAAAGCGGGCCTACGAGCGGTACCTGCAACTGCTTCCACGCCTGGCCGCCGTCGACACGATTTCTGATCTCCGTGCCCTCGTGGCGCTGCACGAGCAAGCTACGGTGGTCGATCCGCACCTCGGTGCACTGCTCACGGTGCAGGTGAATCTCGTCCTGGGCACACTGCTGGAGCAGCATTCGCGATCCGGTGAGGTCGAGGCGGTTCTGACAGAGCTACTCGAGGGTCGCGCGGTGGGGGCGTACGTATTGACCGAGGTAGGCCACGGCAGTGACCTGCCGAACCTCGAAACCACGGCCACGTACGACCCGGCAGATGGCGGTAGTTTCGTACTCGACACGCCGACGGATACCGCTGTCAAGTTCATGCCGACCACCGCCCCGCCGCCGGTGAAAGGCGTGTCGCGGTTCGGTATCGTATTCGCGCGGTTGCTGATCGATGGCGAGAACCGCGGAAACTATCCGTTCCTGGTGCGATTGGTCGATTCCGACGGGACGGTCCGGCCGGGGATCACCATCCGCGCGCTTCCCGAGAAGCCCGGCCTGGGGATGGACAACTCGATCACTCGCTTCGACCACATTCGACTGTCTCGCGAATGCCTGCTGTCACATACCGGCACCTACATCGACGACGACGGTCAGCTCGTCTCGCCCATACCTGCAGACAATCAAGTCTGGCGTGCGATCAGCCGTGTGCGGGCGGGCAGGCTGGCGATTTCGGCGATGTCCGCGGCGGTATGCCGCGCGTCCCTGGCCATTGCCGTAAAGCATGCCGAACAGCGCGATATCGCCAGTATGGACCGGGGCGCAGGGCGCATTGCACTGGTGGACGTACCTGCACACCGCGACCGGCTCATCGATGCCGTCGCCGAGACCTACGTGGCCGGCATGTCGGTGGAAGTAGCGATCGACGCGTTTGCGGCGGCGATCGAGAAGGGTGCCGACGAGCAGTCTCCGGAATTGACCGACTTGGTGTCGCTGACGAAGAATTTCACCACCTCGACGGCCCTGCGAGTCACCGCCGAAGTACGTGACCGACTCGGGGCCCAGGGGGTGTTCGCGCACAATCAGATCATGGTGTACCGAGCGCTGCGCGACGCTGCGGCCACCGCGGAAGGTGACAGCTACGTTATCGGCTTGCAGGCAGCGTATCGGCGCATCGCACTGCCGGATGCGTGGACGCCATCGAGTTGGGACGACCAGCTCTTCGATATCGATACTCCCGGCCAGTGGTTGGGCTGGCTCGATGCCCGGGCCCGTTTCCTGCATCACCGGACGCTCGAGGCGTACGCAAACGCGACCGGAAGCCGTCAGGAACGATGGGACGCGATCTACGGTCTTTCGCTGGCGGCTGCCGAAGCCCATACCGCGCACCGATCGGCCCAGGCGCTGGCAGACCGGATCGGCGAGCTTCCTGCCGAAGCGCGGGAAGTGGTGGAGAAGCTCATCGTGCTCTACGCCGTCGGCCAGTGCCTGAGCCACGGAACGGAAATGCTGCCCGACGGACCCCTGCCGAAGACTGCGCAGCCGCTCATGGAGATGCGTAGTCAACTGCACGAACTGCTCGCTCCGCATCTACACGATCTCGTCGACGCGTTCGAACTTCCGAGCGGACTCCTCCGCACAGCGTTCACGCCCGGAACATATGTCGAGGAGTACGCGAGCGCCATCGCCGCTGCCGGTACGGACTGACCGCACAGCCGGCGCCCGAGTAGGGTACGGCCTCGGGATGGTTACCACCCGAGGCCGTACCACTGGCGAGGTCAGAAGGGCCCGGACTGCGGAAACTCCACCGGAAGCGCCGCCAACGACCGATGGAACCCGCCGGGGCGCCACACCAATTCATCCGGCCGGCAGGAAAGCATCATCTCGGGAAGCGCATCGAAAAGCTGATCGATGGCGTTCTGCGCGACGGAGTACGCGACGGACTTGGCAGGGCACGTGTGTGGACCGGTCCCCCACGCAAGATGAGACCGGTTGTCGGTATAGGCGCCGACAATAGCCGGGTCGTTGTTGCAGGCTCCCATGCTCGTGATCACCGGCTGGTCTGCAGGTAACCAGACCTCGTCCACCAGGATCGGCTGTCGCGGGTATGTGATGAGGAAGTTTGCCAGCGGCGGATCCTTGAACAACAGCTCGTTCAACGCATCCCGCGTAGTCAAAGCCCCCTCGCCCTGGAACCGGCCGTCGCTGAGCATCAGCAGGAGGGTGTTGGCGATCAGGTTGGTCAACGGTTCGATACCCGCGCCGTAGATGGTCACGAGCTGCTGGACGAGTTCGCTATCGGTGAGATCGGCCGGGTGGGCAATCAGACGAGACGTCAGGTCTTCACCGGGCACGGTTCGCTTGAGCGAAACCAGCCGAGCAAGAGCCCCCTCGAACAGCGCATTCCCCTCGGCCGCGTTGGCGCCCTCGAACATCTGCGCCATGCCTTGTGCGACGTCCTGACCGATCTGAGGGGGGCATCCGACCATTTGGTTCAGGTACGCGAACGTCAAGGGAAAAGCGTACTGACCCACCAGATCGGCTTGTCCGAGCCTGCAGAATTGGTTGATCTGCGGTATCGCGATGTCCTCGATCTCCGAGTTCAGATTGAACAGGTTGATCTTTTCGATGCCGTCTACGCTGGCCTTCCGAAAACGCCTGTGCTCATCACCTGCACTGCGTAGCGCGTTGGGGCGATACGCCATCATGGGTTTCACCGGGCAGTCGTCGGGCACCCTCTCCTGCCAGGTGCGCGGGTCCGCGGGAAAATGGGCGTCGTCGTTGTTGATCCGAATGGCGGTGAAGTACCCGATCACCAAGGTGGCCGGGACGCCCGGTGCCAGCTCGACCGACGCCAACGTCTTGTGCTGGCGGCGCATTTGATCGTAGACCTCGTGCGGATCGGCCGCGAATTCCTCCGTGTAGGTCGGAAACCGTTGCAGACCGGTCAGAGGTGGTGGCTCGCCGAATCCGCGCCAAGCGGACCGTTGCGGTTGGGGTTCGTGCTGTGTCGTCAAAGAGTTAACTCCAGGTATGGAATGGGAAGACGGCTACCTTCAGGAGCGTTGGGCGAGCATCCGGTCCAGTCCGAATCCTTGCCGTAGCTTCCACCGGTGAGGCTTGTGGGTGGAATCCGCTGCGATGCTCGACAATCTGTCGGATGGCCCGATCCAGGAGGGGGACTGTTGGATCATCCGATGCTCCGCACAGACCGTGACGGTTGCTGTACGGGTGCGTTCGCGTACCGTCGGGTGTTCACGCTGGACCACCGCGATTGGCACAAGACAAGCTCCACGTCGCCAGATCATACTCACCTGCCGAGCCGTCCAGCATCCGATACGGCAACGCCGGGAACCATGCGGTGCAAGCGATCCCGAAGGTCGGGCGAAGCGCCGGCCCGACGGCGCTGCAAGGAAATGCTTTGCACAGCAACGTGACTCCAATACTGCAGACCTGTAACAGGTCTCCCAAGTAGCTGTTGGTTGCTCCTGCGCTTCAATGTGGCCGGAGGAGGCTGCCTGCCACTATGCCCTCGCTTCGGTCGATGTGCATTGCCGCCGCATTTACCCCACTGATCCGGCCGCCCGGTCACGGAGCGGGACATAGAACTCGTGTGGGTTACTGAATAGGTTCCGGGCGTCGCTTCGGGTCGGCTACCGCCGTTGGCCTGTGCCTACGGGCCGCGATGGCCACTGGCGATAGACGCATGAAGACGGATCCGGCGGGTAAGCGCGACGCATGAGTAATGAGGCGAACTCCGGCGCACCGGAATCACCGCCGCCCGCGGCCATACCGGGCCCGAGCCCCGGCCACCCGGACATCTCCCACATCAAATGAATGCGGTCTGGGAGGCGGCACTCCGGTGGTCACATGAGGGATCCGCAGTCGTTCTGGCGCGGGTGGTGGATAGTCCATCCGGACGACAGCGTCCACTGGGGACCGCGCTGGCGGTTTCGGAATCTGGCCAGGTTGTGGGCAGTATTTCCGGTGGGTGTGTCGACGGCGATCTCTGCGCGCGGGCGCAGGAGGTCATGCGTAGCGGCGTTCCGGAGCAGTTGCGGTACGACGACGCGGATGACTTCTGGGCCCCGAAGCTGCCGTGTGGCGGCCGGCTCGATGTAGTCGTCGAACCAGTGAACGGTTCGCTGCGCGCGGTGCTCGCTCCGCTACTGGCAGCGATTCGGGACGGGCGTCCCGTCGCGCTGACAACGGTCCTCGACGGATCCGGCGATACGGCGCCACGTCATGCGCTGATCCCGGCTGATGGCGGGGACGGCTGCCCCGCCGCGGATGCCGCGCTGGATCGGGTACGGGCACTGGCCGATACGAGAACCACCCGGATCGTCGATCTGCCGGGCACCGGCACCGCCCCGGACCTCCGTATTTTCGTCCAGTCCTTTCCCGCCCCACCACGCATGCTCGTTTTCGGCGCAGACGATTTCGCTGCCGCACTCACCCGGATGGGCCGATTCCTCGGCTACCGGGTCACCCTCTGCGATGCCCGGCCGGCTTTCGCCACCGCCGCCCGGTTCCCGGCAGCGCACGAGGTCGTGGTGCGCTGGCCGCACGAGTATCTGGCGGCGACGACGGTGACCGAATCGACCGTGATCTGCGTGCTCACCCACGACGCGAAGTTCGATGTGCCGTTGCTCGCGGCGGCATTGCGGAGCGAGGCCGGGTATATCGGTGCGATGGGGAGCCGGCGCACCCACGCCGATCGTGTGCGCCGGCTGCGTGAGGCCGGGGTCACCGAGGCCGAGCTGGGGCGGCTCGCCGCGCCGACCGGCCTGGATCTGGGCGCCGACAGTCCGGAGGAGACGGCGGTGTCCATTGCCGCGGAGATCGTCGCGCAGCGGCGTAACGGTAGCGGTGCACGGCTGCGTGATCTCGACAGTCCCATCCATCACGCCGGGGAAACGACAACGATTCGTTGCGAGGGTCTCCGGTTTGGGGCGTGAGCCGGGGGTATCCGGCGGCTATGACAGCTGCCGAGAATCACAGCGATATCGCGCTGGACGTGGATGGGCAGCGGCGGACGCTGCGCGTGGACAACCGCACCACCTTGCTGGACGCGCTGCGTGAGCAGCTCGGTGTGACCGCGCCCAAGAAGGGCTGCGATCACGGGCAGTGCGGGTCGTGCACGGTGCTGCTCGACGGCCGGCGCGCCACCACCTGCCTGACCTTCGCCGCGGCCAACGACGGGGCCGAGGTGGTCACCGCCGCTGGGCTGCCCGACGGCGAGACCCTGCATCCCGTCCAGCAGGCGTTTCTGGAGCACGACGGCTTCCAATGCGGTTACTGCACTCCCGGGCAGGTGTGTTCGGCGGTGGGGATGCTGGCGGAAGCGAAGGCCGGCAATCCCAGTTACGTCACCCCGGATCTCACGGGCGCCGCGGAGCTCGACGGCGCCGAGATACGGGAGCGGATGAGCGGCAACCTGTGCCGGTGCGCGGCCTACCCGAATATCGTGGCGGCGATCCGGCAGGCGGCGGCCCGGTGATCCCGTTCGAGTACCGGCGCGCGACGAGCGCCCGGGAGGCGGTGGCGGCGGTGGCCGAACGACCGGGGGCGGCGTTCCTCGGTGGCGGCACCAATCTGGTCGACCATATGAAACTGGGCATTGCCGCGCCGGAACTGCTGGTCGATGTGAGCCGGTTGCCGCTGGACGGGGTCGAGGAGACCCCGGACGGCGGGCTGTGGGTGGGCGCGGCCGTCCGCAACAGCGATCTGGCGGCGCATCCGGTGGTCCGGGCGCGGTATCCGGCGCTGGCACGCGCGCTGCTGTCCGGGGCGTCGGGACAGCTCCGCAATCTGGCCACCACCGGCGGCAACCTGCTGCAACGCACCCGATGCGTGTACTTCCAGGATGTGTCGACGCCGTGTAACAAGCGCGAGCCCGGCAGCGGTTGCGCGGCACTCGGCGGGTACGTCCGCTATCACGCGATCCTCGGGGCTTCCGAGCACTGTGTGGCGGTGCATCCGTCGGATATGGCGGTCGCGCTCGCGGCGCTGGATGCCGAGGTGGTGACCGAGAACACCGACGGCGAACAGCGGATTCCGCTCACCGAGTTCCACCGTCTGCCCGGGGACCATCCCGAGCATGACACCGTTCTGGCCCACGGTCAGCTGATCACCGGAATCGAAATCCCGGCCCCACCGGACGGGGTGGTGGCGGACTATCGCAAGGTGCGCGATCGTGCCTCCTACGCATTCGCGCTGGTCTCGGTAGCGGCCGAACTGGCCCTCGAATCCGACGGCAGCACGATCCGGTCCGCGCGGCTGGCGCTCGGCGGGGTTGCGCACCGGCCGTGGCGTGCGCAGCGGGCCGAAGCAGCGCTCACCGCGGCCCCGGCGACCCGGCAGACCTTCGAACGGGCCGCGGATGCCGAACTCGCCGACGCGCGGCCGCTGGAGGGTAACGAGTTCAAGGTCGAACTCGCCCGCCGCACCCTGCTATCGACCCTGCAGGCCCTCACCGAACAGGCACAGCGATGACACTGATACCGGCCGATTCGATGGGTACGCCGCTGACCAGGCTGGATGGGCACGCCAAGGTCACCGGTACGGCGCCGTATGCCGTCGAACATCCCGTGGACAATCCCCTGTATCTGCATCCCGTCCAGGCCACCGTGGCCCGGGGCCGGGTGAATGCCATGGACACAGGCGACGCACTGCAGCTCCCGGGGGTGATCGCGGCGCTGACCGTATTCGACGCCCCCGCTCTCGCCGATACCTCCGACGGCGAACTGAGCATCCTCCAGGACGACCGCGTGCATTTCCGCGGACAACTGATCGGCGCGGTACTCGCCGAAAGCGCCGAAACCGCACGTCACGGCGCTGACCTGGTGCGGGTCGACTACCGGACCGAACCCCACCACACCGAACTGCACGCCGACGACCCCGGCAGCTACACACCCGAGCAGGTGAATCCCACTTTCCCGACTGACACCGAGGACGGCGACATCGAAGCGGGACTCGCGGCGGCGGAGGTGCGTATCGACCGGACCTACACCACGCCTGCCGAGCACAACAATCCGATGGAACCGCACGCCTGTATCGCGCTCTGGGATGAATCCACCGGCCGGCCGCAGGTCACGCTCTACGACTCCACGCAGGGTGTGCACACCGTCCGGTCGACGCTGGCGCCGCTGTTCGGGCTCGAACCTTCCCAGCTGCGGGTGCTGGCGCCGCATGTCGGCGGCGGGTTCGGTTCCAAGGGGGCGCCCCACGCCCACAATGTGCTCGCGCTGCTGGCTGCCCGGCGTTGCGCGGGGCGGCCGGTGAAGTTCGCGCTCACCCGGCAGCAGATGTTCGCACTGGTCGGCTACCGGACGCCGACCGTGCAGCGGATGCGGCTGGGCGCGGACAGCGAGGGCAGGCTGACCGCGCTGTCGCACGAGGTGGTCGAGACGACCGCCCGGGTCAAGGAATTCGCCGAACAGACGGCGGTCTCCTCCCGGACGATGTACGCCACCCCGAACCGGCGGACCTCCCATCGCCTGGTCGCGCTGGATGTGCCGGTGCCTTTCTGGATGCGCGCACCGGGGGAATGTCCCGGTATGTACGCCGGCGAATCGGCGATGGACGAACTCGCCGTGGCCTGCGGTATCGACCCGATCGAGCTGCGGATCCGCAATGAACCGGAAACCGATCCGGAAACGGGTCTGCCGTGGTCGGGACGGCATCTCGTCGAATGCCTGCGCACCGGCGCCGAACGTTTCGGCTGGGCCGGGCGCGATCCCGCGCCGCGCGCACGAACCGATGGTGATTGGCTGGTCGGGACGGGGGTCGCGGCGGCCACCTACCCCGCCATGGCGATGCCCGGTAACACCGCCCGGATCGAATTCGGTGCCGACGAGCACTACACCGTCGATATCGGTGCCGCCGATATCGGCACGGGCACCTGGACGGCGTTGACCCAGATCGCCGCCGACGCATTGGGCTGCGGATCGGACGCCGTGCGGTTGCGGATCGGCGATACCGACCTGCCCGAAGCCAGCGTCGCCGGGGGATCCACCGGAATCGGCTCGTGGGGCTCGGCTGTCGTCGCCGCCGCGCGGGCCTTCCGGCGCGAGCACGGCGAAACCCCCGCGGTCGGCGCCCACACCAGCGCCCAGCCGGCGAAGAACCCGGACGCCGAGAAGTTCGCCTTACATTCGTTCGGCGCCCATTTCGTCGAAGCGCGGGTCCATCGCGACACCGGCGAGATCCGTATCCCGCGCATGCTGGGCGTGTTCTCCATCGGCCGGGCGATCAACCCGCGCACCCTGCGTTCGCAGCTGATCGGCGGGATGACGATGGGTATCTCCGGGGCCTTGCACGAGGAGAGCGTGCGCGACCACCGGTTCGGCCATATCGTCACCCACGACCTGGCGTCCTACCACATCAGCGCGCACGCCGACGTCCAGGACATCGACGCGATCTGGCTGGACGAAGTGGACGAGCACACCAACCCGATGGGATCGCGCGGCGCGGGCGAGATCGGAATCGTCGGCGCCGCCGCCGCGGTCGCCAATGCGGTCCATCACGCGACCGGGATCCGGGTACGCGCGCTCCCGATCACCGCCGACACCGTACTGACCGACCCTGCATAGCCTGAGCCTCCGCGAGAGCCCGGCCCGGCCACCTGGCCCACGACTGCATGCGCTGCCGACAGCCGGTGCCGGGCGTTGCGGCCGGTCCGGGCAGAATATGCGCGGTGAGCGCAACATTGCAGGCCAGCGGCCTCGCGGCCGGGCACGCCGAACGCACCCTGTTCGCCGACCTCGATCTGACACTCGCTCCCGGCGATGTGATCGGGCTGGTCGGCGTCAACGGCGCGGGAAAATCGACGCTGTTGCGCATGCTCGCCGACGGTGCTCCGGGTGAGGGCAGTATCACTCTCAGCCCGCCCGATGCCACCGTCGGCTACCTGGCGCAGGAGCCCGAGCGCACCGCGGGTGAATCCGTGCTCGAATACCTCGCCCGACGGACCGGTGTCGCCGACGCCCAGCGGGTCATGGACGCCGCCGCCGAACGACTCGCCGACGGCGGAGACGACGACTACTCCCCCGCTCTCGAACACTGGCTCGCGCTCGGCGGCGCCGATTTCGACCAGCGTGCCGCGGAGGTTGCGGCGGATCTGGGGCTCACGGTCGGCCTCGCGGGCGGACTGGATACGCCGATGACAGGGTTGTCCGGTGGGCAGGCTGCCCGCGCGGGTCTCGCGTCGGTTCTGCTGTCACGCTTCGATATTCTGCTGCTCGACGAACCCACCAACGACCTCGACCTCGACGGTCTCGACCGCCTCGAACGTTTCGTCACCGGTGTCCGGGTACCGCTGATGATCATCAGCCACGACCGCGAATTCCTGACCCGCACGGTGACCGCCGTCCTCGAACTCGATCTCGCCCAGCAGCAGATCAACTTCTACGACGGCGGCTACGACTCCTACCTGACCGAACGCGAGATCGCGCGCCGGCACGCCCGCGAGGCGTACGACGAATTCGCCGATACCAAAGCCGCTTTGGAGGCCCGGGCGCGGATGCAGCGCAACTGGCTCGAGCACGGTGTCCGCAATGCGCGCCGTAAGAGCAAGAACGATTCCGACAAGGTCACCCGGAAGACCCGCGCCGAATCCACCGAGAAGCAGGCCGCAAAGGCCCGGCAGACGCAGCGCCGCATCGAACGGCTCGACGTCGTGGAGGAACCACGTAAGGAGTGGGAGCTGCGGATGGAGATCGCGGCGGCGCCGCGCAGCGGTTCGGTGGTCGCGACGGCGAGCAATGCCACCGTCACCCGCGGCGATTTCACGCTCGGACCCGTCACGATCCAGATCGACTGGGCCGATCGCATCGTGCTGACCGGCGCGAACGGCTCCGGTAAATCGACCCTGCTCGGTCTGCTGCTGGGCAAACTCGCTCCCGATACCGGCACCGCCGCGCTCGGCTCCGGCGTGCAGATCGGGGAGGTCGACCAAGCCCGCGGCCTGTTCCGCGGTGCCGGTGCTCTCGCCGCGACCTTCGGGGCGGCCGTCCCCGACTGGCCGGATGCCGATATCCGGACGCTGCTCGCCAAGTTCGGGCTACGCGGACCGCACGTCACCCGTGCCTGCGACACCCTCTCACCCGGCGAACGCACCCGCGCCGCGCTGGCCCTGCTGCAGGCCCGCGGCGTCAACCTGCTGGTCCTGGACGAACCGACCAACCATCTCGATCTACCGGCCATCGAACAGCTCGAGCAGGCGGTCGACTCTTTTGCTGGCACGCTTCTGCTGGTCACCCACGACCGCCGCATGCTGGATTCCGTGCATGCGACCCGCCGCTGGCATATGGCGGCGGGCCGGCTCACCGAGGAGTAGCCCCGGCGCCCGCGGGCGCGACACCGAGTCGTTTTCCGCACCCGACCTGGCGGCGTCGCGTACGGTGGAGCCAACGGGACCGTTCAGGTCCGGCTAAACGAAGGACGATCATGTCCGATAAATCTCCTCGTGGCGGCGCCACCAAAAAATCCGGAAAAACGCTGAAGGAAAAGCGTGCGGAAAAGAAGGCCAAAGCCGTCGCGAAATCCGATGTCGAGTCCACGTTCGACCCCAAGCGCCGCTGACGGAACCGGCTCTCGTATTTCTCTGAATCATGTTGCTCATCAATGCCTTTCACGGTCCGTAGCGGGTCCGCGACCGGCCGGACACGAAGTGGGGAACGGCGCCCCGTTGCCGCCTGAGGTCCACCCCCCTGGACGGATCACCCATGCGTGTGGCACACTGGTTCACCGAGACTGCGCTTATCAAAGTGATCTGCGCGGCTCATCTACAGGAATGAAGTATTAAAGCATGGCGCAAGGCAGCGTGAAATGGTTCAACGGCGAGAAGGGCTTCGGCTTCATCGCCCAAGACGGAGGCGGCCCTGACGTCTTCGTGCACTACTCGGCCATCGGTGGCTCGGGCTTCAAGACCCTCGAAGAGGGTCAGCGGGTCGAGTTCGAGATCGGCCAGGGCCAGAAGGGCCCGCAGGCTCAGGACGTCCGCGCGATCTGATTTCGTGTGACTCGAAGGCTCCGCACCCCACGGGTGCGGAGCCTTTCTCGTCGGTTCACCACGGTGACCGGCGTCCGCCGTGCCTGGGTTTCCCACACCCAGGCACGCGAACACCTGTATCGACAGGTATCGGGAGAATCCTCGCGGATGGCAGATGATGCGGAAGATCGCATCCAGGAAAGGACGACCGCCATGCGCGTTCGTATACGCCATCTCATCCTCGGGCTCACTGCGTCGGTGACTCTCGCCTGCACAGCCCCCGCGCCGGCCGAACCGCCCGGCCACTACGTAATCCCCGGCGACCGGGCATTTCCCACCGGACTCGCCTACGATCCCGAAACCGGGCATTATTTCGTCGGCAGCGCCGCGGACGGCGCGCTGTATCGCGGACATGTGGACCGCCCCGACGCCGAGCTGTGGTCCCCGCACGGGACCGACGGACGAACGCTCACCTCCGGAATGACCATGGACGCCGCGGGACGACTGTTCGTCAACGGCGCCGACAGCAACATCACCCGGGTCTACGACCCCGGTAGCGGCGAACTGCTCACCGAACTTCGCGGTCTCCCGGGCGGTTTCGTGAACGAGGTATCCGTCGCGGACGACGGTACGGCCTACGTCACCGATTCCTTCCTGCCGATGATCTACCGGATCACCGAACGCGACGGCCGCTGGCAGATGGATCCCTGGCTGGATATCGACGATACGGCCATCGAATGGATACACGGTGAGCACAATCTCAACGGCATCCTGGCCGTCGGCCGGCATCTGCTGTCGGTGCAGAGCAACACCGGCCGGCTCTGGCGTATCGACCGGTTCACCGGCGAGGTCGACGAGGTGGACCTGGGCGGAGAGTTGCTGCCCAGCGCCGACGCTTTGATCTCCGAAGACGGACGGCGGGTCTATGTGACACAGGGAAACCTGTATGCCGATACCGACCAGGAGCCCCGGGTGGCGGTTCTGGAGATGAGCGAAGACCTCACCGGCGCCCGGATCGTCGACAGCCTCGTTCCGCCGGGCGGATTCCTGCATCCCAGCCAGGCGGCCCTCACCGAGGGTGGGCGCCTGCTGGTCGTCAACAGTCAGTACAACCGGCTGGTGGCGGGGCTGGCGCCGCAGTCTCTGCCGTTCACCGTCTCCAGCGTGCCGGTGCCCGCCGGCGACACCCCCGCCGCATAGCCGGAAACCCGCATAACCTGGGGAGGTGGACCGACGAGACGAACTCCGCGAATTCCTCACTTCCCGGCGAGCCCGGCTGGCTCCCGCCGATGTCGGCCTGCCGCCCGCCGGTCTGCGCCGTACCCCGGGGTTACGCAGGGAAGAGGTCGCGGTACTCGCGGGGGTGGGGGTGTCCTGGTACACCTGGCTCGAACAGGGCCGCGATATCCGGGTATCGGCGCAAGTGCTGGACGCTGTCGCCGGCGCGCTGCGCTTGGATACCCACGAACGGGCCTACCTGTACCGGCTGGCCGGTCTCGAACCACCCGGCGCCGCCGTGGCCGATCCGCACCGGCCGGTCACGGCGGAGTGGCACCGCATACTGGACGCCTGGCTGCCCCGCCCGGCCTACATCATCGACCGGTACTGGGGTTTCGCGGCGGTGAACAGTACGGCGCGCGAAGTATTCGGTCTCACCGAGGACGACGACAACTGCCTGGTGGCGTTTTTCACCAGCAGCCGCTACCGCGCCGCCTTCACTCAGTGGGAGGAGGCGGCGCCCGATATCGTCGCGCGGTTCCGCGCCGACGCGGCGCGGCATCCTCAGGACCGGGACTTTCACCGGATTACGGACGCACTCCGCACGGCCAGTACGGAATTCGCCCGGCTATGGGCAAGGCATGATGTCACCGAATCGGCGAACGGTACCAAGGCCATCACCCATCCGGACGGCGGTGAACTGCATTTCGAGTACACCCGGCTGCCGCTGCCGGACCATCCCGGCCACCACCTGGTCCTGCACAATCCGACTCCCGGCACCGGCACGCTGGAATGGCTGGAATCCTTCGCCGAGGAGTCCCGCCTGATCAGCTGAGCCTGTGGCTCGGGCCCACGATGCCTGGTGGTGCCACACCCCGCATCAACTCGGTCTGTTCAGGCGCCGTCCGGCCACCGAGTCTTTCCCTATGACTCGATACACCGACAAGATCGCACTGGTCACCGGCGGCACCAGCGGAATAGGTATCGCCACGGCGAAACGCCTGATCGGCGAGGGCGCACAGGTGGTCGTCACCGGACGTAACGCCACCCGGCTGGAGGCGGCGGTGGCGGACCTCGGCGACCGGGCGCACGGATTCGTCGCGGATGTCGCCGACCTGACCGCACTCGACGCGCTCGTGCGGGACATCCGGGACCGGCACCACCGGATCGATGTGGTCTTCGCGAATGCCGGAGTCGGCATCTTCGCACCGGTCCGGGAGATCACCGAGGAAGATTTCGACCGTTCCGTGGCAGTCAACTTCAAAGGGGTTTTCTTCACCGTTCAGAAGGCACTGCCCCTCATCCCCGACGGCGGCGCAATCGTCGTCAATGCCTCGTGGACCCTGCACCGGGGGGTCGATGAGCTGGGGCTCTATTCCGCCACCAAGGCCGCCGTGCACAATCTGGCCCGGACTCTCGCCGCGGATCTCGCTCCGCGCGGTATCCGCGTCAACTCCATCAGCCCCGGCTATATCGATACCCCGATGTACCCCGAGGCCGAGCTTCCGGCGCAGGTTGCCGCCGCGAACCGAAGCCGAGTTCCGGCCGGTCGATTCGGCCGTCCCGGTGAGGTCGCCGATGCCGTGGCCTTTCTGGCTTCCACCGAAGCCTCGTACATCAACGGTCAAGACCTGATCATCGATGGCGGGCTCGTCGGCACCATGGCCGGGACCGCCTGACCGTCCGGGGTCAGTGGGCGCGGTCGGCGGGGCCGGCACCGTCGACAGGATTCGGCTCGTCGTCCTCGTCGACCGGCAGAGTATGCAGTACCCACTGCGCTTTTCCACTGTTCTTGGCGTGATACAGCCCGGTATCGGCGGCGTCCAGTAATGCCTCCGCTTGTCCGCCCTCGACCGTGGTCACGACCGCGCCGATACTGGCCGAGACGGTCAGCCGATGGCCGCCCGTGATGACCGGATCGGATAGGGCGCCGAGCAACCGTTCGGCCACCTCGGTCATCCGGTCGTCGTCGACGGGTGGCGGGACGAGTGTCACGAATTCGTCGCCGCCGATCCGCGCGACCAGGCAATCGAACTCCACCACACTGTCGTGCAACCGGTGCGCGACCTCGGTGAGTACCTTGTCGCCGGTGCCGTGACCGTAGCGGTCGTTGATGTATTTGAACCGGTCCAGGTCCACGAAACACAACCCGATCCGGTCCTGCGGGCCGGCGTCGCGAATCGTCGAATCCAGCCATTCGAGCAGTTGACGCCGGTTCGGCAGTCCGGTCAGCAGATCGTGGCGCGCCTGCCGGTGCAGTTCCTCGCGCATCCGGTGCTGTTCGGTGACGTCTTCACCCACAGCCAGCAGATAGTCCGGATGCCCGTCCCGCCCCTCGACGAAGGTGATGGAGAAGGCGGCCCACCCGTAGCTGCCGTCGGCCCGCCCGATCTGCTGTTCCAGCTTCACCGCGCCCTGTTTGTGCGGGACGAGCCGCTCGTAGACCAGCCGGCGAATACGTTCCCGATCCTCGGGGTGAGCGAATTCGTACACCGAGATACCGCGCAGGTCGCCGGCGGGGACGCCGATCATATCCGCGAGCGCCCGGTTGGCGTTGAGCAGAACACCGTTGGTATCGCCGATGGCGATGGCTACCGCCGCGTTGTCGAAAACGACCCGGAAGCGCTCGTCCATCCGTTGCGCGACCTCGCCGGGAGCGTCGGGCGGCGCGAACAGCATCTGCCGGCGGATACCGAAACCTTCGCCGAGCTTGGCCAGCAGGACCGTCATCCTCCGGGTCTTTTCGGGATCCCCGCCGGTAAGTGACCACAGCACCGGGACCGAGGTGGCCACCACATCGGGTGCCGGCAGATCCGCGGCCGCCAGGGCGGCCCCCGCCCGGGCACCGGCACCGAAATCGAACGGCGTGGTGGTGAGCGCATGGGCGAGATCGTGCACCAGCCAGCTGAGCAGGTGATAGATACTCGGATCGGAGGGGGCGGAGCCACCGGTCGCATGGAGGGCCGCAGACCATGCTCGAACCAGTTCGCTGTGCTCCGGCTCCATCGCTCCCCTTCGCTGCTGTGCCCGCCACCGCCCCGTTCGCAGCCATGGAACATCGCCTACCGAATGGTGGGGTGGCTACCCTTGATGATCACCATCATTGCTCATCGGCCGCGCTCCGGCCGGATGGGGGTGGTTTTCCGAGAAAATACTCGCACCTTTGTACCGGGTCGTGGTCAGTTGCCACACCCAGCTCGCCTGGACACAACCGGTGAGGTCGGCGAGATGCACACGCAGCTGCGCGGCGAGATCGGTATCGGCAACGCCCGGCTCGTGGCAGCGGTCCGCCAGCGCGTCGTGACGCTGCCGGAACTCGGTGATACGGTCGCGCACCATGGCACCTGCCTCGCGGACGGCGCCGGCCAAGGTCGCGCCGGGTGTGTTCAGCAGGCAGACCGGGATCAGGTTGAAATCCGACCGGTCCGCAATGCACTCCTTTTCGAAGGAGAACATGTCATTCATCAAGGCACCGATTTCGGCAGTGAGCACACGTAATCGACGTAAGTCCGGAGCCAGCTCCGCCTGTACCAGCTGTTCCTCCTCCAGATAGCTGTCGCGGCCGAACTCGCACAGGGCGATGGCCGGATACATCCCCGATACCTGCGCGCGCAGATCGATGTACTCCGCGACGGTCAGCAGATCACCACGGGCGCGGGCGTTCTGGTCGCGGATCGCGGTGCGCAGATGTTCTACGGTCGAAGCGAGGAATTCGCCGAGCCATCGTGGGTCGGACAACTCGCCGACCTGCGACAAGAAATCGACCGTCGCCGCTTCGACCGGGGTCGGGTCGGCGGCGGGTTTCCGGGTTTCGAGCAGGCGGCACAGGCGCGCGAGCTCGTCACGCGCCCTGTCTTGTTCGGCTTCCGACAGGTGCCCGTATTTCTCCCGTCCCACAGTATCGTTGAGCCAGAACAGGATTGCGTTGAACAATCCGATCACCGTCAGCCGCTGCGCGCTGACCGCTCCGGGATGCAGATATGGCGTCATGCTGTTGTAGTGCGCACCGGCGGGTTTCAGCCAGATATCGTGCGCCCGGCAGTAACTTTCCACATCGTCACAAGCCTGCGCACCGAATTCGCTGGGACGGAACTCTCTGCAGTACTCTGCGATATCGGAGTCCGGTGTGCTGAACAATTCCCGCAACGACCACGGTTCTGCGGTGTTCGCCCAATCCTCGTATTGTGCTCGCATATCGGCGATCTCACGCTCGACCGCCGCTGTGTACCGAGAAGCCATAGCGACTCTCCTCCCGCGTATACCAAACCCTCTCAGTGTGGTGCACCGGTGAGTCACTGTCATCTGTTCCGGCACACACCCAGCTGAGGGGTAGCGCGCATGCGGCGCGAGCGGCCTTCCCGTCGACTATCGGCACCGGCGGGACCCCTGCCGTTCGGCGGCACGGCAACGGCAGGTTTCCACTCAGCGGTGGGAGTCCTTGCGACTGCCACCACCGGGCTCGATTCTGGGACTATGCCGCCGAATTCCCGCCTCGACCCTCCCTCGCAGCCACAGCGTCCCGGCCGATGGTGAGCATCCGGCAGCGCGATACGACACCCGCTCAGCCTCCCGCCGAGGTGGTCTCCACCGCCCGGTCCGGAACCGGGATCGTCGTGGTTCTCGCCGCATGCGGATACCTGATGGCACTACAGCAGACGATGGTCCTGCCGCTGCTGCCTGCCCTGCCGTCCCTGTTGAATACCTCTGCGAGCAACGCTTCCTGGCTGGTGACCGCGACTTTGGTGACGGGAGCCGTCGTCACTCCACTGATCGGACGCCTGGCCGATATGTTCGGCAAGAAACGGCTGATCGTGCTCACGCTGATACTCGTGATCGCCGCGTCGATCCTGGGCGCCCTCAGCGATGCTTTGCTCCCGCTGATACTCGCACGCGCGGTTCAAGGCTGTGGCCTGGCCTTGATTCCGGTCGCGATGGCCACCATGAGCGATGTCCTGCCGGCGCATCGAGTGCCCGGTGGAGTGGCCACCATGAGCGCCTCGATGGCCATCGGCGCCGCCGCGGGACTCCCGCTGTCCGGCCTGATCGTCACCTTTCTGGACTGGCATTGGATCTTCTGGGCCGTCGCCCTGGCCGGGTCGGTGCTGTTGCCCGTGGTCATGAAAGTCGTCCCGCCGGCGCCGGCGCGCCCCCGGGAAAGGTTCGACATCCTGGGCGCGGTCGTGCTCGCCGGTGCGCTGACCGCACTGCTGGTGCCGTTGTCCAAGGGCGGGCAGTGGGGCTGGTCGAGCCCCGCGACATTGTTGTCGGCCGGCACGAGTGTGCTGCTGTTCGCAGGGTGGATCCCGCTGCAACTCCGCTCCAGGACGCCTCTGGTGAACCTGCGCGTGGCGGCGCGGCCGCCGTTGCTGTTCGTCAACCTGTGTGCGCTGCTCATCGGCTTCGCGTTGTTCAGCAATATCCTGCTCACCACACAGTTGTTGCAACTACCGGCAGCGACGGGGTTCGGTGCGGGCCTGAGTGTCCTGGAAGCCGGATTCTGGCTGATGCCGATAGCGCTGGTGGGCATAGCGACGGCGCCGATCGCGGCGCGCGCCATCGGACGTTTCGGCCCGCAACCGGTTCTGCTGGTCGCGGCGATCGAACTGGCCCTGGCGTTCACGTTCCGGGTGCCCTTCAGCCGGGAGCCGTGGCAGATGCTGGTGGGGGCCGTGGTGGTCGGTATCGGTCTATCGCTCACGATCGCCGCCGTCCCCACCCTGATCATGACGTTGGTGCCGATATCGCAATCCGCTTCGGCCACCAGCATCAGCGCCCTGCTCCAGTCGGTGGGAACCTCCACTGCCAGCGCCACCATGGCCGCGGTGGGCAGCACCTGGACCATCACGGCCGGCGGCGCGCAGTATCCCGGCGAGACGGCGTTCGCCGCCATGTTCTGGATCGCGGCCGCAACCACCGCGGCCGCCGCCGTACTCGCCGGCCTGCTCATCGCCGGCCGGCGGGCCAGGCAAACGGTTACCAGTCCTGCCAGGGAATAATCGTCCGCAGCGGACCGTCGAACAGGGTTTCCCCGACGACCGGCCGCGGCGCATCGCCGGTCGCCAGATCCTGTTCCAGTTGCATCACCGCACGGGTCACGTCGGCGGGATCGGCGTCGAGGTACAGCATCCGGATCCGGACCGACCCCGGCGCGAATTCGCGATTGCCGGCACCGAGGGGCAAAGTGGGGTGTTTCTGCATCGAATGCAGCGAGAAGGTCCACGCACCCGCGACCCCCGGGCAGTCGAGTAGCGCGGGAATACCGACGCGATCGTCCCAGCGGAACTGTTCGTGCACATCGGCCTCGTGCGGGTCGCCGAAATGGGTGACGGTCAGATGTAGACCACGGTTGGGCCGGAAAGGCAATGCCTCGGCCGACACTCCGATACGCGGTGCCGCATAGCCCTTGACCGGCGTGAAGAACCCGAGCAGCGGGCGCCGGACCCCGGGCAGTTGCGGCCCCCTGCCCCACTGGAAGGAGTCCTCCCCCAGTTTGGTCCACGCCGCGACGCTCTCCTCATACGGCGGGCGGAACCAATACATCGCCACGTAGTCGATGTCGGCGAGCTCCGGCGACGAAGCCCGGTCCAGCGCGGAATATTCGGCCGGCCTCGCCCACCGATCGCCCCAGGCGACACCCGGTAGCAGCAGGTTTTCCGGACGGTGATCGAGTTGATGCCATTCGTTGTATTCGCGATGCACGCTGGGATCGGTGAGATCGATGAAGGAGAAGAACGCGTGTTCCGAGAACATATAGCCTGCCGATCCGATTCGGTGAACAATTTCCAGGTGGTTCCGGTGCCCGGCACCGGAGGTAGCGTTTTCGTGAGTCGCCGGTGAGCAGGTAGCGCGAGTGCGCGCTCCCGCACCGATCTCGATCATGACGCCGGGAAGGCAATCCGCCGGCGGTCTTTCCACTGAATGGGCATATCCCACGACGCCCGTTTCTTCCCCGTATCGGCCCGTTCCCGCTGAACGGAACGGGCTCTGGTCACCGACGGTGACCGATGGCGTAATGCTCGCAGCTCTCGAGCAGTGAGTCGAGACGCCGCCACACGGCGATGACAAAGGAGTCACCCCTTGCGAATCCGATACCGAATGGCTTCTGCACTGGGCGCGGTGGCCGCGGCAATACTTCTACTCACCTCATGCGCCGGCGTGACCACGGTGGAACGCAAGCCCGCCGGAGAACCACGCCGCGGAGGGACAGTAGCGCTGGCGTTCAACACCGAGGCACAGTCGGTTGATCCGGTGACCTGCGCGATCGGTATCGGAGTGGGTCCCTGCCAGGCGATCTACGGGGCCCTGCTCTACTACGATGCCGAGACTCGGGAGATCGTTCCCGGGATGGCAAAATCGTTCAGCAGCACGGACGGCAAGGTGTGGACCCTGAAGCTACGTCCGGGTGTGACGTTCACCGACGGCACTCCGTTCGACGCCGCTGCCGTGGCCTTCAATTGGCAGCGCGCGCTGGATCCGAGCCAACTTTCGCCGAGCAGGGCCGCCGCGCAGATGATCGACTGGCAGGTCGTCGACGCGACGACCTTGCGGGTGACATCCGCCGAGGTGAACTACCAGCTCCCGTACCAGCTCACCGAACCGCTGGCGTTCATCGGTTCGCCCACGGCTATCGAACGTAAGGGCGCGGATTTCGCCACTGCACCGGTCGGCGCCGGTCCCTTCGTTTTCCGGTCCTGGGCTCGTGGCACCGAACTGGTTCTCGAACGAAATCCCGATTATTGGGATAGTCCGCGACCGTACCTGGACAGGTTCATATACAAGACGATCCCGGCCGACGACCAGCGCTACAACGCATTACAGGCCGGGGAAGTGGACGTGATGGTGGTGGTCAGCGATAAATACGCCGACCGCGCCCGAGCCGCCGGCCTGGAAATCGTCCAATACGCGCAGCTCGGCGGGAACGGGGTGCGGTTGAACAGCCGGGGCCCGCTCGCCGACTCCGATCTGCGCACCGCGATCGGGAAACTGATCGACAACGAACAGATACGGGCGGCGGCCTTCCCAGGTGAGCAGGGTGCCGAATACTTCGTCGCCGAGGACCAGCCGCTGTTCGACGAGGCCGCGAAATGGCCCGAGAAGGACGTCGAGGGTGCACAGCGGCTGGTGGACGGTTATCGTGCCCGGCACGGTGGCGAGAAGATCGTGCTGTCGTACGTCACCACCGCAGGTAGTCCGGTGCTCACGCGGGTCGCCGAGGTTCTCCAGGCACAACTCCAGCAGGCGGACGGTCTCGAGCTCGAAATCAAGGCCCTCGACGGTGCCGGATTTGCGAGTGCATTGGTTTCGGGAACCTATGACCTGGTCCTCAATGCGCTCGGCGGCGCGCACCCGGAGAACCTGTACCGGGTGTTCCACACGGAGGGCTCCGGCAATACCGCCGACTATTCGAACCCGATTGTGGACCGAGCCCTGGAGCGCGCTCACACCTCGAACGATCCGGCTGTGGTCGCCGACGCCTATAAAGCGGCGATCCGGGAACTGGTGGCCACCACCGCCTACCGATACTGGCGCCCCTCCGTGACGAGTTTGATTCTCCGCGCGGATGTATACGGCGTGGAACCGACGTATCAGTACTGGATGCGCCCCGAACTGGCGTGGATACAGGAATGAGGTACAACGTGAACGCCTGTGCACGCGGCATCCGGCAGTATCGGTGGGCCGGCCGATGACAAGACGTGTGCTCGCCGTCTACCTCGCGAAACTGGTCGCGGTTCTGGTTCTGGTCAGTATTTCGACCTTCCTGCTGCTGGAGATGACTCCGGGAGACCCGCTGGCCACCTTGTTACCCGAGGGCGCCACCCCCGAGATGCGTGCCGCAGCTGCCGAACGGTTCGGCCTCGACGGGCCTCTGCTACAGCGGTATTTCGAGTGGCTGGGCTCCGCACTGCAAGGGGACCTCGGTCGCTCGATGCAGTCCCAGCTGCCGGTCACCGATGCCATCCTCGACCGATTACCGGTCACCTTGGAGCTCGCCGGCCTGTCGATACTCGTCGCGCTGGCCGTTGCCGTTCCCGTCGGCGTTTGGGCGGGGTACCGGCCGGGCGGGATCGCGGATCGGATCACGACCTTCTTGTGCTCGGTGACGCTTTCGATTCCCAGCTTCCTGCTCGGTGTCCTGCTCGTCTTCGTGTTCGCCGTTTCCATGCAGGCGCTACCGGTACTGGGCTGGACACCACTCTCCGAGGGGCTCGGCCCGCACCTGAGCGGTCTGATACTTCCGGTCGCGACGCTGGCCGCCATCGAAGCTGTCGCCTTCATCCGGCTGCTGCGCAACGATATGGTCGCGACGCTGCAGCAGGACTTCGTTCTGTCGGCCCGGGCACGTGGTATTCCGACCGGTCGCATCCTTTTCGTGCACGCCTTGCGCCCGTCGGCGTTCTCGCTGCTCACCGTGCTCGGTGTATCGATGGGCCGGCTGATCGGCGGCACGGTGATCGTCGAATCCCTGTTCGCGCTCCCTGGATTGGGATCCCTGGTCCTCACCGCGATCAACTCCCGGGACTATCTGCTGGTGCAGGGCGTCGTCCTGGTGGTCGCTGTGGGATACGTCCTGATCAACGCGCTGGTCGATCTGGCATACCCCTTACTCGACCCGAGAGTGAGAACGTCATGAGCACAACCACCGAGAAATCGGCCGTTGCCGGCAGTATCGCTCCGTCAGCCCCACCGGACCGGTCGGCCGCGGCCGAGCCGCCCGCACGCCATAAACGACGCCGCAGATTCGGTGCCGTCGCGGGAGCGATCTGGCTCTTCGCGATAACGCTCGCCGCTGTAGCGGCGCCGATACTCCCACTGCCGGATCCGGCGAAGATCACCGACCAATACTCGATACCTCCGTTCCAGCAGGCCGCGCACATACTGGGCACCGACCCGCTCGGACGGGACCTTCTGAGCCGGGTCGTCCACGGCGCCCAGATCTCGCTGGCAGTCGCAATCGGCGCGACTCTGCTGGCGCTGGCCGTGGGGACCGCACTCGGCTTGGCCGCCGGGTTCTTCCGGAGGAGCGTCGATGTCACTTTCGATATCGGGACCAACACCATCCTCGCGTTTCCACCACTGATTCTGCTCATCGCCCTGGTCGCTGTGATGGAACCCAGTATCGGCACGCTGATGATCGGCCTCGCGCTGGTCGGTATGCCGACCTTCGCACGTATTGCCCGGGCGAATACCATCGCCTTCGCCGGCCGTGAATTCGTTACCGCGTCGAAATCCCTGGGTGCCGGTACGTTTCGCATCATCGTGCGGGAGATCCTGCCCAACGTCGCACTTCCGGTGTTTTCGTTCGCGATCGTCGTCGCGGCGACCCTGGTGGTGGCCGAAGGGTCACTGAGCTTCCTGGGCCTCGGGGTGCCGCCACCCGCGCCGAGCTGGGGCGGGATGATCGCCGCCGAGCGGGAAAGCCTCTACGAGGACCCGTATCTCGTGCTCGTACCCGGAGCGTTCTTCTTCCTCACCGTGCTTTCGCTCAACTTGACCGGCGACTGGGCGCGGGACCGTATCGGGCGGGAGTCGTCACTGTGACATCTGTTGACAAAGCCGGAATTCCGGCAGCGCCGGGATCGGAGACCGCCTCGCTGTCACCGGCACTGACTATCGCCGACCTGCGGGTATGGTTCGATACACCCCACGGCATGGTCCGCGCGGTCGACGGCGTCGATCTGACGGTTGCGCCGGGCACCACGCTCGGTATCGTCGGAGAATCCGGTTCGGGCAAATCGGTGCTCGCCCGTACGGTGATGAACATCCTGCCGCGCAACGGTACGGTCCGGCACGGTTCCCGGATCGAGGTCGACGGACGCGATACCGCCACACTCGACCGCCGGGAAGCCCGCGCGCTATGGGGGTCCCGGATCGCGATGGTGTTCCAGGATCCCATGACCTCGCTCACTCCCGTGCTCACCATCGGCGCGCAGCTCACCGAAACCCTGCGCCGCCATCTTCCGCTGTCGAGGGCCGAAGCGGCGCGGCGTGCGGCGGAACTGCTCACCTCGGTGGGTATCCCGGACGCACGAAAACGGCTCCGCCAATATCCACACAATCTCTCCGGTGGCATGCGGCAACGCGTGGTGATCGCACTGGCTCTCGCCTGCTCACCACGGCTGCTGATTGCCGATGAACCCACCACGGCGCTCGATGTGACCGTGCAGCACCAGATCCTGACACTGCTGGCCCGGCTGCAGCGGGAGCACGAGATGGCGATGGTACTCATCACCCACGATCTCGGAGTCGTGGCCGGCCGAACCGACGAGATCGCCGTGATGTATGCGGGGCGGGTTGTCGAACAGGCACCGACCGAGGAACTGTTCCGCGCCACCCGGCACCCCTACACACAAGCGCTGCTCCGCTCCATCCCACGCCTTGCCGCGCCCAGCCACACCAGACTGGAAGCCATCCCCGGGCGACCGCCCACCATCGTCGACCCGCCGCCCGGCTGCGCGTTCGCTCCGCGCTGCCGGTACGCGCGGCCACGATGCCTGACCGAAGCACCCGGTCTGACCGCCGCGCCGGATGTGGGGCCACGGCACCGGTTCGCCTGTTTCTATCCCGCGGGCACCTCCGAAGGCGAGGCGGCCCTGGCGGCCAATACGGCAGCGGGCGCCTCGGCCGCCGGGCTGTCCCTGAATTCGAGGAGTGTGCTCTGATGGCCGGAACGGGAACTGCCCACCTGCGCCCGGACGATACCGATGTGGTGCTCAGCGTCCGGAACCTGGTGGTCGAGTACAGCACAGCCCATTCAGGCAAGGTGCACGCCGTATCGGACGTCAGCCTCGATATCCGGCGCGGGGAAACTCTCGGTCTCGTCGGCGAATCAGGATGCGGGAAGTCGACACTCGCCAAAGCGATCATGCAGCTCCCACCACCGACTTCGGGGCAGGTGCTGTTCAAGGGCGATGACCTCACCACCAAATCCATACGGAAGCTGCGCTCGGCCCGCCGGCCGATCCAGATGATCTTCCAGGATCCGATCTCGTCGCTGAATCCGCTGCGCAAGGTCCGCCATATCGTCGCCGAGGGTTTGGAGATCGCCCGTCGGCACAGCGCTGCCCAGCGCACCGCGATGGTCGAGGACATCCTCGATTCGGTCGGTCTGGACCCGAAATCCGCGGGCGACCGGCGGCCCCACGAGTTCTCCGGCGGCCAATGCCAGCGGATCTCCATCGCCCGCGCGATGGTCGTCGAACCGGAAGTGGTGATCTGCGACGAGCCGGTCTCGGCCCTCGACGTCTCCGTCCAGGCACAGATCCTCAATCTGCTCGAGGATATGAAGGACCGCTACGATCTGACGCTGCTGTTCATCGCCCACGACCTCGCGGTGGTCAAGAACATCAGCGACCGAGTGGTCGTCATGTACCTCGGCAAGATCTGTGAGATCGCTCCACCCGATTCGCTCTACGCGCAACCGGCGCATCCGTACACCGCCGCACTGCTGTCCGCGGTGCCCGAGCCGGACCCCCAGGTCGCACCGGGCACGCTCACACTGTCCGGTGATCTCCCCTCACCGCACGACCCACCCTCAGGCTGCCGGTTCCGCACCCGCTGCCCGCGGGCCACCGCACTGTGCGCCGAATCCGAACCGGAGATTCGCGAAGTGCGTCCCCGGCACTACGCCGCGTGCCATTTCCCGGCGGAACTGTCCGAGACCACGGCCGGCAGATAGCTCCCGCGCGATTCCCGGCGCGCACGATCCAGGATCGACGAGACAGGCGTTCCGCCTGCTGGAAGCCTCGGTTGCTGTCCGTCAGCACCCGCCATACGTTCGACCCGTCCGGAAGTCACCGACGGACGCGAGACGCCATACCAGGCGACGTTTCCTTTCCGATACCACGACGAGGAGCTCTATCGTGACCAGGGTCATCTACGCACGCAGTGTCCACGACGAAGCCGAAATCAATGCCTGCCTGGAGGTACTGCGGGGTGGGCCGTACGCGCTGAAGATCGGTAAGAATGTCGCCGAGATGGAAGCCCGGGTCGCCGACCTCTACGGCAAGAAGCTCGGTCTGATGTGCAACTCCGGTTCCTCAGCGCTCTACCTCGCGCTGGAACTGCTCGATCTGCCCAAGGGTTCGGAGGTCATCACTTCACCGCTGACCTTCTCCACCGACGTCTCCCCCATCGTTCGCGGCGGCTGGATTCCGGTGTTCGTCGACGTCGAACCCGATACCTACAACGCCGACCCTTCCGCTATCGAAGCGCTGATCACCGATAAGACCAAAGCGATCCTGCTGCCGAACCTTGCCGGTAACGCCCCCGACTGGGACGCCATCCGCGATATCGCCGACCGTCACGGCCTGAAGATCATCGAAGACTCCTGCGACTGCATCGGCACCACCCTGCGCGGCACCAAAACCGGCAGCCGCTCCGATATCACCGTCACCAGCTTCGCCATGTCCCACATCATCACTTGCGCGGGCAACGGCGGCATGGTCTGCGTCGACGACGAGAAACTCCGTGACAAGGGCCTGATGCTGCGCCGCTGGGGCCGCCGCTCCGAACCGCATCTCTTCGGATCCGAGGCCGCGCGCACCGGGCGGGTCTTCCGGGAAGATCTCGACGGCGTCCCCTACGACAACGACTTCATCTTCGATGTCCTGCCCTGGAACTTCGAACCTTCGGAGCTCGGCGCGGCCTTCGGTCTCGTCCAGCTGTCGAAACTCGACAAGAACTATCAGCGCCGCGCGGAAATCTTCGACGCATTCAACGCCGCCTTCGGCTCCTACCCGTCCCTGTTCCGGCTGCCTCGCCAGAATCCCGATTTCCACACCGCTTGGCTGTGCTACCCGGTCACCATTCGCGAAAACGCCGGATTCACGCGCGCCGACCTGCAAGGCCACCTGGAGGCCGCGGGTATCGACACTCGCACTGTGTGGAGCGGTAACGTCACACGGCATCCGATGATGCGCGGAGTCGAATACCGGGTGCCCGAGGGCGGTCTGCCGAATGCCGACGAAGTATTCGAACGCGGTATGTCCCTGGGTATGAGCCACGGTATGACCGCCGAAGAACTCGGCCACGTCGTCGCGCAGGTTCATGAATTCGCCCACCGGTACGCGCCTGCCGGAGACTGAACCGGACCGGGTCCGCCCCCAGGTGCCCGCTCGCCGAAACATCACCCCCGGGACCGAGGTCCCGGACCGCTCTCGTCCGACCACAGCAGTCGCGGGCGGTCCGGTCTCATTCGGGACATCCACCGGGGCGGCGCCCGAGCACGGGGCCTGCCCGAGAGCTGCACCATGCTCGGCGACAGCGCGGTCGAAGGCCCGCAGTGACGGAGCCGGCCGGCCTCCGTGCCGACGAGTAACGTGCCCGCTGAGCGGAACCACCTTTTCGGAAGTGAAGAGGCCTGTGCCAATCTCGGCACTCCGGGCGACGCTGCCAGTGCGTTCCGCCCCTGAGCACAGGAGCAAATCGAATGGGCGTTCTCCAGCGGTACACCGGCCGGCGGGTCCTGATCACCGGCGGCGGGTCGGGTATCGGCCAGGCCTGCGTACTCCGCATTCTGGAGGAAGGCGGCCAGGTGGTCGCCGCGGATATCAGTGAGGCCGGTCTGCGGGATACTGCCGAAAAGGCGGACTCCGCCGCACTGAGCACCGTGACGATGGATATCGCCGACGAGGAATCGGTACGGGCAGGTGTGGCCGAGGCGGTGCAGCGGCTCGGCGGCTTGGACACCCTCGTCAATGCGGCCGGTGTTCTCCGCTCGGCTCATTTCGAACAGACGACCCTCGCCGATTTCGAACAGGTGGTCCGCATCAACCTCATCGGCACCTTCCTGGTGACCCGGGAATCGATTGCCGCGTTGCGGGACGGTGTGGGGCCGGCCGTGGTGAACTTCAGCTCGACATCGGCGGCCTTCGCCCATCCGTATATGTCGGCCTATGCCGCCTCCAAGGGGGGTATCCAGGCGATGACCCACGCGCTGGCCTTGGAGTTCAGCAAGCAGGGCATCCGGTTCAACGCTGTACAGCCCGGGTCCATCTCCTCCGGAATGACCGACGGCACCGGCGCGGCCAAACAGAGCATGGGCCCCGGACTTCCCGCGGACGTGGATTTCGGAATGTTCGCCAAGGCTTCCCCCGCGCTGCCCCTCGACGGCGGCGCGATCTTCGCCGGTCCGGATGCGGTGGCGTCGGTGGTGGCCATGCTGGGTTCGCCGGACGCCTACTTCGTCACCGGTACGGAGGTCCGGGTCGACGGCGGCTCGCATATGTGACGCGCCGGGCCGGCATTTTCACGAATGCCCCCGGATACAGCACGTATCCGGGGGCACTCGGCTGAGACTGCCGGCCGGCCGGCCGCCACCGTGGGCCGCCGTCGACGCGTCGGCCACCGGCCCCTACTCGCCGGACACGGATGTCACGGATTCGGCGGCGGCGTGCCGGGCGGCGATATAGCCGTAGACGAGGCCCTGGCCGATGGTGGCGCCGGCGCCGGGGTAGGAGGCGCCGAAGGCGTTGCCGGCTGTGTTGCCGATGGCGTACAGCCCCTCGATGAGGCTTCCGTCCTCCCGGAGGACTCGGGCGTGCTCGTCGGCGACGACGCCGCCGCAGGTACCGAGGTCGCTGAGGACCATCTTCACCGCGTAGTAGGGCGCTTTGGCCAGTGTGGACAGGTTCGGGTTCGGGCTCACCGTGGGGTCACCGTAGTAGCGATCGTAAGCACTTTCGCCACGCTGGAAATCCGGGTCCTTGCCTGCTTCGGCGTACTCGTTGAACTGGGCGAAGGTGGCGGTGAACGTATCCACCGGCAGGCCCATGGCCTGGGCCAGCGCGGCCGGGTCGTCGGCGCGGTGGGCGATGCCCGCCTCGTACCACGAATTCGGGATCGGCTGCCGAGGGTAGATACCGCCGGCCATGATGTAGCTGTTGCGGTAGCGCTGGTCGAAGACCAGCCACATTTCGGTGATCGGGTCGCCGTCGCGTTCACGGGCGAGCACCTGCTGCCCGTAGGTCATGTAGTCGGTGGATTCGTTGATGAATCGCCGGCCGGTCTGATCGACCACGAACGAACCCGGCAGCGAACGTTCGGCGAGCATCACGGCGGGTGCACCGCCGGGCCGGGGCGCGAATGCGGGGAACCACCAGGCCTGGTCCATGGAGACCGTACCGGCGCCGAGTTCCTGAGCCGCTTCGATGGCGTCCCCGGTGTTCCCTTCGGCGCCGAGGCTGGCGTGCGGGATCAGCGCCGGGGACTGGTACTTGTGCCGGCCGTCGATATCGTGGTCGAAACCGCCGGCTGCCAGCACGACACCGCGGCGGGCCCGCACGGTGACTTCGCGTTCGCCCTGTCGCAGCACTGCGCCGGAGACCCGGCCCGCGTCGTGCACGAGCCGCACCAGGCACGTCTCGGTCCACACCGGCACACCCGCCCGCAGCACACCCGCGAACAGGCCCGCCGCGAGCGCCTGCCCGCCGGCCAGGTATTCCCGTCCGATGAGCATGCCGCCGATCCCGAGCGCCGCGCGCCGCATGATGCGCGGCAGGGCCTTCAGCGGCTTGCGTGCGACCAGGTTCATCCACTTGTAGTCCGCGCCTGTCACGGGCATGGGCACCGGCGCTTCCATTACGCCCGGCCTCAGCCTGGGTCGTTGCTCCCCCAGAACGGAGGCGTTGAACGGACGGCATTCGCAAGTGCGGCCTTCGGCCCGGCCGCCTGGTTTCTCGGGGTGGTAATCGGAATAGCCTTCGGCCCAGAAGAACCGCATCGGCGTCGTCCGCTCCAGCATCTCGACAGTTTCGGCGCCGTGGTCCAGGAAGGCGGCACCGCGTTCGGACGGGGCCGAATCCCCCACGACCGCCCGCAGATAGGTTCCGGCTTCCGCAACCCCCTTCTCGTACGGCTCCGGCAGGATCGAACTTCCCGGGATCCAAAAAGCACCACCCGAACGTGCGGTCGAACCACCGACATAGGCCGTCTTCTCGGCGATCACCACCGACAGTCCCAGTTCGTGCGCTGCGAGCGCGGCCGACATTCCGGTACCCGAACCGATCACGAGCAGATCGACGATCGTGTCGTGGGCGGGTACGAGCGGGGGCATTTTCTTCACCATCTGGTCCGGGCTCCACATTCCGATCGGGACGACAAGTGGAGGTAAACGTAAGCCGCCCGAGCCGGCGCATACGCCGACGTGTCCATTGAGCGGGAACCTGCTCTGACCTCCCCCATTCGTGATCTGCTTCACATACCGCCGGGTCTATGGCACTATTTCTATTAGAAATAGCCATGTCAGAGCGATGGCGCAGGTAGGCAAGGGAGCCAAGCATGACGATCACCACCCAGGAGATGCACACCGGTACGGCCGCGACCCCCAGCGCCATCCTCGACCGCATCTCGCTCGTACTGGACGCCTTCGACGGGCGCGAGAGCCTCGGATTGGCGGAGGTCGTCCTCCGCACCGGCCTGCCCCGTTCCTCCGCCCACCGAATGCTGGACCGGCTCGTCCAGTTGCGCTGGCTGCGGCGCGAAGGCCGCAGTTACAGTCTCGGAATCCGATTGGTCGAACTCGGTTCGCTCGCGGTGCACCAGGACCGGATACACGCCGCCTCCGGCGAACACCTGCACCACCTGTACCGAGCCACCGGCATGGTGGTGCACCTGGCAGTCCTCGACGGCAACGATGTCGTCTACCTCGACAAGATCGGTGGCCGGCTCGCCGCGCATGTACCGACCCGGGTGGGCAGGCGGTTGCCGGCGCCGCGGACGGCGCTCGGTAAGGCACTACTGGCCTTCGACGGCGGCAACGGATCGGACGACGCCCGCATCCGCGATCTCGGCTATGCCGTCGAACGCCACAGCGCGGTGCCCGGTTTCGGATGTATCGCCGCACCCATCGGGCCGGTCGGCGAGGCGACCACTGCGGTGTCCATCTGTGGACCGCTGTCCCAGATGACTTTCGACAGCCGGATGATCAGCCCGGTCCAGCTCACCGCGCACGCCATCTGGCGCAGCGTCTGCGCGGGAGTGCGGGTCACGCCGACGCTGCAGCGCCGCAACATCTTACGTTCTCTGCCCACCGCCCCGAGCGTTCTCGCCGAGGGCTGACCGGACGGCGCGCGGTCGTCACGAACCGTCGGAGGCATCCTCACCGACCGTGCGCCACCTACCGGGCTGCCGCGGTATCGGCATGCCGTTGTCGTCGCGCACCGTCGCTTCGCGATACCGCGCGGCCGCCTCGTCGATTTCGGTGAGCAACCCCTCGGCCAATTCGATCTCCGCCGCGAAATATCGTTGCGACCACCGCAGACTCATCTGTGTGAAGGCCCAGCCGGGTTCTGCCTCGGAGTGATCGGCATGTAGTTGCGCCTGCTCGGCACGGTCCCGCAGATTCTCGATATGCCGGCGGACGATCTCTTTCAGCCCCTCGGGGTCGTGCAGGTGCCCCAGGTAGAGGCGAAGCATCACACCGTGTTTGAGTACCGGCATATCGATCTCGGCATCTCGCGACCAGTTCCGCAGGGCACGCAACCCGGTATCGGTGATCCCGTACAGCCGCCGGCCGCGCACGCCCTCGTCGGCGACAACATGGGATCGCACCAGCGCGTGGTCCTCCAGCTTCTCCAGAGCGCCGTAGACCTGGCTCACCGACGGGCTCCAATAGAAGAAGCCGATACTCCAATCCGCCCATTTCTTCAGGTCGTTACCGGTCAGTTCCTCACCGAAGGACAGCATGCCCAGAACGGCCCAGCTGGTCGCGGGCAGAGTGGGGTACGCATCGGGGTCGGCGGCCATGATCGTGCAGCCTACAAGGCATCCGGAGGTGGTATCTCCCGGCCACCGGGAGGTACCGGCACCGGCCCAGACGGTAGCGCTTACGTTCAGGACATGGACGACCGCACCATCTACATCATCGATCGGATCGTGCTCACGCCCGGCAGCGCACGCGCCTTCATCGACGCGTATCTCAGCGGCTATGCGCCGCAGGCGCGCGAACGGGGGCTGACGCTGGATCGGATTCTGGTGAGCCCGCCGGCCTGGATCGATGAGGAGACGAATACCGTCACCGCCACCTGGACGGTGGCGGGCCCGAGAGCCTGGTGGGCGGCGGCGGTCCGTGCCCGGCACGATCCCGAACCGGCCCGGTGGTGGGATTCGATGGCGCCGATGATCGTCGAACGCACGCGTTCCATGGCGAGCTGCGCCGAGGATGTGGAAGGACTGTGCGATGTATAAGGTGACGAGTCTGCTACGCCTTACCGACCCCGCCGACGCGATGACCACCGAGGTGACCGTCAAACGCCTCACCGCGGCCGCGGAAGCCGCGGGGGTGCGGCGCCCGCTGGTTGCCCCGACACTGCCGGGAGTGCGAAACGGCGGCGATCTCCTCGCCCATTTCCGGTTCGCGTCGAAATCCGAGTGGCTGTCCCGCCGCGAAGCCATCGACGAGGCCATGAGCGGACCGGCGATCGACCATATCGACTCCGCCGAGTATCCCGGCGGGCGCACCGGCGACGGCCGATCCGGTCGCCGCAACGACGCGAGCCCGTCGACGGTCTACCGCACTCTGCTCTTGCGCGTGGACGACGCCGCCGCACCGGCGGAAATCGCCCGGTTCGAACACGCGACCTTACAGATGCCCCGGCTGATCCCGGCCATCCGGGCCTGGCAGCTCAGCCGCGTCGAGAGTGCCACGGGGACCTCGCAATGGACGCATGTCTGGGAGCAGGAATTCGCCGATATCGACGGCCTGCTCGGCCCGTATATGAATCATCCGGTGCACTGGGCCCTCGTGGACCAGTGGTTCGATCCGGAGTGCCCGAACCAGATCGTCAAAGACCGTATCTGCCACAGCTTCTGCGCGATTCCGGCGCCGGTGATCGACCCGGCGCCGGAACACACCCCGACAACGGTGGAAGACGTCCGGATCAGCGGCGCAGGAAGGCCAGGACGGTAGCTTCCCAGGCTTCCTTCTGCTCGATCATCACCCAGTGGCCGCAGTTGGGGAAGATGTGCACCTCTCCGTTACGGAGGGTGCGCATCGGGAGCAATGCCATATCGACGGGGCTGACCCGATCGTCCCGCCCCCAGGTGACGAGGGTCGGCACCGCGAGCCCGCCCAGTTTCGCCCAGTTCGGCGTGGTGTCCACACTGCGCGCGGCGGCCGCCATCCGCGCCAGTGCCGCACTGCTGTACATGCGGCGCGAGTTCTCCAGCGTCGCCGGATCGGTGGCCTGCTGCCACCGCTGCTCGATCAACTCGTCGGTCACCAGCGACTGGTCGAACACCATCGAGCGCAGCCACGCCACGAGCGCCTCACGGGTGGGGTTGTCGACGAACTCGCTGAGCCGGATGATTCCCTCTCCCGGCTGCGGGGTGAGCACCGGCGTACCGATACCGCCGATGGTCACCAGCCGCTCGACCCGGTCGGGCGATGCGAGCGCGAAATCGGTGGCCACGAAACCACCCATCGAGTTACCGATGATGCGGACCCGGTCGAGTCCGAGCCCGTCGAGGAAGGCAGTGACCGCCTGCTGAGCGGACATCATCGGGTGCACAGCACCGAAATCGTCGCTGACACCGAAACCGGGCAGCTCCAGAACCAGAGTCCGGTAGTGCTCGGCGAAGGTGGCGAAGTTACCGCCGAAGTTACGCCACCCGGTGACGCCGGGCCCGGAGCCGTGCAGCAGGAGCAGGGGCGGGCCGTCGCCGGCCTCGCGGTAACGCAGCACGCCGTGCTCGGTCGGCAGTTCACGCAATTCGGGAACGGTTCGGGTATCGACTGGGGTACTCATGGCATCGAGCCTGCCACCGGTGCGGGGGCCTGTCGGCGCATACTCCCGGTGAGCGGCACAGCGTGTCCCGGACGGTCGCGACGGCTTCGTCGCACCAGCACAGGGCGGATGGCACCGTCGCCGAATCCCGGGAGGGTGCGGTCAATGAAGCCGGGGAATTGCGTCGCCGCGTGGCAGTTCGATCCGTGATTCGTACAGTTCGTGCTCGCGCACCGCGCGATCGATGCTGCTGTGCAGGGCTTCGCATTCGCGTTCCCGGTCGCCTATGCCCGGGCCGCGGCCCGAGATCACCGGGCATTCCTTCGCGTCGGATGTCCATTGCACGGCGGTATGGACCGGGCTGAACTTCTCCACCAGCACCCGGTTACCGCATTTCTCGCAGGCGAGCGGACGCATCGTCATCCCATCCACCACCGCGCGCTGAGCTCGCCTGTCATCCAGCTACTCCTCATGCTCGGTCTCGGCACGGTGCGACCGTATCGGCTCCCCCGACGGCGGAGCCGGCGCTTCCCGGTCACCGGAACGCCGGTTCGGTCCGCGCCGGCACCCTCCGGCTAGTTCGCCCCTACCTTGGGTGTGGCCAGCGGACAGTGCGTGCCGTAGAAGATCGTCGGCATGCATTTGTTGCAGTGGATACACAGCGATTTCGTCGCGTGATCCGCCTTGATCCGGTTGATCAGGTCCGGTTCGCGCAGCAGTGCCCGGGCCATGGCCACGAACTCGAAGCCCTCGGCCATTGCCGTGTCCATGGCGGCTTTGTCGGTGATTCCGCCGAGCAGGACCAGCGGCATATTCACACTCGCCCGGATCTGGCGGGCCGCCTCGAGCATGAACAGATCCTCGTACGGGTAGCTGTGCAGGAAGTATTTCCCGGCCAGCTTGATCCCGAACCGCATCAGCGGCGGCATCACCGCGCCGAATTCGGCCAGCGGCGCATCGCCCTTGAACAGATACATCGGATTGAGCAGCGAGCTACCGATGGTCAGTTCGATGGCGTCGAGGCTGCCGTCTTCTTCGAGCCACTGCGCGACCTGGATCGCCTCGTCGAGCCAGAATCCGCCGGGCACGCCGTCGTCCATATTGAGTTTCGCGATCACCGCGATCCGATCGCCGGCCGCGGCGCGGACCTCGGCGGCGGTTTCGCGCACCAAACGGGCCCGGTTGCGCAGCGAGCCACCGTAGGAATCGGTGCGTTTGTTGAGCAGCGGGCTCAGGAAGGAACTCGCGAAATAGTTGTGACCGAAATGGATTTCGACCGCATCGAACCCCGATTCGATGGCGTAGCGGGTGGCGTTCCCGTGCGCATCCCGGATTCTGGCGATATCGGCCGGTGTCGCGGCATGGGTGATGCGCGGGCCCATCGGAGTGACGCGCCGGGACGCGCTCAGCGCGGGCAATCCATTCGATTTCCCGTTCGCGACCGGCCCCGCATGCCCGATCTGCGCGGATACGGCGCCGCCGTGCTCGTGGACCGCATCGGTGAGCCGCCGCAGCCCCGGAACGGCCTCGTCGCGCATCCAGAGCTGGTCGGCTTCGGTACGACCCTCCGGAGCGACCGCACAGTAGGCGACGGTGGTCAGCCCGACCCCGCCGGCAGCCACACTGCGATGGAAATCGATGAGTTCATCGCTGACGAGCGCACCCGGGGCCATGTGTTCGAAGGTCGCGGATTTGATGATCCGGTTCCGGAGGGTCACGGGGCCGAGCCGGGCGGGGGCGAGAACGTCGGGGATCTGCGGGTAGCTCATTTTCCGGCCTTCTCGTTCGGGAGGAAGGTGAAGTCCGCGGGTTGCGGTTCCCGCATCAGGGTCCAGTAGTCGACCAGACGCCACGGGCAGGGCACGACGGCCCGGCCCGAACTGTTGCGGTAGTACCCGTTGGTCTCAGCGCCGGGATGCACCCACACTGTTTCGTCGAGTGCCTCGTCGACCTTGCGGTTGTAGTCGTCCTGCGCCGTCTGTGCGACATCCATGGCGGTGTGCTCGTTCTCGAGCAGGTACTGCAGACATTCGACGAGGTAGTGGACCTGTTCCTCACCGGTGATGTTGTGGCCGGCGCCGTGGTTCGGGGCCGAGTTGGGCCCCGCGGTGATGAACAGGTTCGGGAATCCCGATACCTGCACGCCCCGATACGCCCGGGGGTCCTCGCCGCCCTTCCAGATATCGGCCAGGGTACGGCCGTCCCGGCCGGTGATATCGATGGCGGTGGTGAACTGGAGCCGGAAGCCGGTGGCGAGCACGATCACGTCGGCAGGGATGAACGTCCCGTCCGTCGTGACGACACCGTCCGGGGTGATTTCGCGGAAGGACGCCCGGTGCAGGTTCACATGCTCCCGGTTCAGTGCCGCGAAGAATCCGGGATCCTTCACGATCCGTTTCGAGTACGGCCGGAAATCGGGGGTGAGTTTCTCGATCATGTCCGGGCGGTCCGGGAAACTCTTCTGCAGATACCCCAGCGCCGTGTTCAGGACCATATCGTTGGCGGGCGAGGCCGACAGATGGGTGGCCGCCCACTCCTTGTCGATCCGGGGCAGCACGTAGAGGTTGTCCGAGGCGAACCAGTATGTGCGGAGCCGGAACCACCTGTCGTAGAAGGGCAGGTGGGCCATCGCCCATTTCTCACCCTCGGGCACTTCTCCGCCCACGGACTTCTCCGGAACCAGCCAGTGCGGGCTGCGGACGACCACATCCAGGGAATCGACCTCGTCGACGATATTTGCCACCACCTGCACCGAGGTGCAGCCGGTCCCGAGGACCACGACGCGCTTGCCACGCAGGTCGAGATCGGTATCCCATTCGGCGGTGTGGGTGATCGTGCCGCCGAAGGTGTCCATTCCCGGCACGTCGGGGATATTCGGGGCGTTGAGCATGCCCAGGGCGGTGACGACCGCGCGGGCCCGATGCCGGCGCACAGTGCCGGCACGATCCTCGGTCACCACTTCCCACCTGTTCTCCTCGGTGAGCCAGGTCGCCGATCGCACCCGCGTGCCGAACTGGATATGCTCGCGCAACCGGTACTTCTCGACCACGTCGAGCAGGTAGTTCTGGTACTCGACACCGGTCGGGTAGTACTTCGACCAGTTCGGATTCAGTTCGAACGAGTAGGAGTAGTAATGGCTGGGCGTGTCGACGGCCGCACCGGGATAGGTGTTGCGATGCCAGGTGCCGCCGATATCGTCGCGTTCCTCGAAAACGGTGAACGGGAAGCCGGCTTCACCCAGTTTGATTCCGGCATTGATGCCGACCATCCCGGCGCCGATCACGATGACCTCGAAATCGGCGGGCGGGGTGGTGGTCACCGGCACCTGGCGCCGGCTCTCGGTGAAACCCGCCTGTTCCAGCAGCAGCGGAAGGAATTCGGCGTCCACTCGTTCCGAGGTGCATACGGTGGCCATCCGGCCGAACAGTTCGTGGTCGGGAACACCGAGCTGCGGTTCGATTCCGGGAGCGAGGACCTCGCGGGCGCGGGCGCGGATATCGGCGACGACGTCCTCGGGATAGGTGCCGGGCGGAGCGGCCGGGCGGGTGCCGGTGCGGTAGTGGTTGCCGGGTTCGGTGATCGTGAGTCGCGCGCCGAATTCCTCGAGGAGGCCGGTATCACCGGTCGCGTGCACCATCGACATCAGCAGAGGTGCGGGGTCGGCTTCCGCAATCGCGGTGTACAGCATGGTTTCCGGATCGGCTGTGGTGTCGGAACCGGCGTCGATGATGTCCGTCATGAGCTGCCTTCCGGAAGCGGCACGCCCATCCGGGCGAGCATAGCGCGTGGATTGGAGGGCGGGTCCTGGTCGATGAGCTGCCGGCCGCGCCGGGTCGCCGCGGCGGTGCACAGCTCGTCGTCGGAGAAGACCCAGAAATCGCCGCGGGCGATCTGTTCGAGCATATGGGCGGCTGCCTCCAGGGGGTCGAGCCCTTTCTCGACGTTGTCCCGCTGCATGGCCGCGAAAACGGCATTCGCGGTGGGGTTCGTGGTGGGCGCTTCGCGCTGGGCGGCGAGAAAGATCTCGCTGCGGATGGAATTCGGTACGACGGCACTGACCTGGATCGGGGCACCCACGATCGACAAGTCCTGATGCAGGCATTCGGTCATCGCCTGCACCGCGAACTTGCTGACGATATAGGGCGATTGCACGGCGACGGTGTTGAGCCCGCCGACCGAGGAGAGGTTGGCGATACACGCCGGTGCACCGGCATCGATCATCCGCGGCACGAACGATTTCAGACAGTAGAAGACGCCGTCCACATTGATCTGCATCACCCGCTGCCACCGCTGCGGGTCGATCTCCCACAGCAGGCCGGAGGATTCGACACCGGCATTATTGATCAGGAGTTCCACGCTGCCGTAGCGCTCGAAAACGGTCGCAGCCAATGCTTCCACCTGCGCCGCGTCGGCAACGTCGACACCGAACCCTTCGGCCCGGCCACCATTCTCGGCGATACCCGCCGCGACCTCGGCAGCGCGCCCGGCATCGATATCGGCGACCACCACGAGCATCCCGTACTCACCGAGCCGCTGCGCCAATCCTTTACCGATACCCGCCGCGGCTCCGGTGACCACGGCGGTTCCCCGCGCGAATCGTTCCCTCGCGAGACCGGCCATCAGATCCCTTCCGGCCGGATGTTCGGGTTGGCCCATGCCGGCGGCTCGCGCCGCGGCAGTAAGGTGCGTCCATCGAGCGACATGACGGGTGTGTTCGTCGCGTACGGGTAGTGCAGGCTGAAGGCCACCAGTCCGGTGCGCTCGGCGGCCGGCACCGACGACATCTCCAGCACTGTCTGCACCAGGTACTCGACGGGTTCGGTCTCGTAGCCTTCCGGCAGCAGCGCCGCCGCGCCCGGTGTCCTGATGGCCGTCGACGGGCCCACCACGTTGACCGCGATACCGTCGTCGAGCACTTCCGCGGCCAGGCCCTGGCTGAAGCGGTGCAGGCCGGCCTTCGCCGAGGCATAGAGGACATCACCGGATGTCTTGTTGTACCCACGGAACGGCCGGATGGGATCCAGTCCGGTCGAGGACCCGATATTCACGATCCAGCCGGCACCACGCTCGCGCATGTACGGAATCGCGGCGCGACTCAGGATGAACGGGACCTTCAGATAGTGCTCGATCGTGCGGTCGAAGGTTGCGTCGCTCATTTCGGCGATCGTGCTGTAGTCGGCGAACCCCGCGTTGTTCACCAGAACATCGATGCCATCTGCCGCTTCGACGACCTTGTCGATCAGTCCGGCGCGTTGTCCGGCGTCTTCGAGGTCGGCCGGGATCGCGATCGCTTTCCCACCAGCGTTTTCGATCGCTTGTACCGTCTCGCCCAGCGATCCGGACAGCAGAAGGGTCTCGCCGTCCCGGACCGACGGTGTGGGAGCCGATGCCGACCGGGCGGTGACCACGACGGTCGCACCCTCGGCCGCCAGCCGCTGCGCGATCGCGCGTCCGATTCCACGGCTGCTGCCGGTCACCAGAGCGGTCCGGCCTGCCAATCGCTGCGTCATATTCTTCTCCGTGCTCACTGGTTTCGCATCCGATCCGATCCCCCTCGCCCCGCGCCCCTCATGCGCCGCTCACCTCGATGGACGCCGAGTTCTCGGACGCCACTAGCACGTCTCGCATCATCTGCCACAGCTTTTCGCGGGCTTGCCCGGTGAGCGAGAGCGACGGGAAGGTAAGGAAACCGTGGAAGAGCCCGTCGAATCGGTGTGCGGTGACCGGAACACCAGCGTCCGCGAGCTGCCGGGCGTAGTCGTCGCCGGCCGAGCACGGCGGGTCGAGTTCGGCGGTCGCGACGATCGCGCGCGGCAGTCCGGCCAGCGATTCGGCGCGGGTCGGAACCAGATACGGGCTGTCGGTCCCTTGCGGCGCGTACTGCTGCCAGTACCAGCGCATCGCCTTGGTGGTGTTGTAGTAGTTCTCGCCGTAGAGCCGGTAGGACTCGGTGGTGAAATCGTCGTCGATCACCGGGTAGAGCAGGACCTGCGCCGCGATCGCCGGGCCACCACGGTCGCGGGCGGCCAGGCTCACCGTCGCCGCCAGATTGCCGCCGGCGCTGTCACCGGCCACCACCAGACGGTCCGGGTCGCCGCCGAACTCCGCGGCGTGTCCGGCCGTCCACTGGAGTGCTGCGTACATATCCTCGAGCGCCGCCGGGCCGGGATGCTCGGGTGCCCGCCGGTAGTCGACCGAGACGACCACGACATCGACCGCCGCGGCCATCGACCGGCAGAACTCGTCATGACTGTTGAGATCGCAGAAGACGAAACCACCGCCGTGGGCGAACACCACCACGGGTCGCGCGCCGGTGCCGCCATGCGGTACGTAGATACGAACGGCCAGCTCGCCGCCCGGGCCGTCGATGGTGCGGTCCTGCGCAATCCGCATCTGCGGTTCGCGTGTCAACGGACCTCGGCGCGACGCAATGATTTCGCGTAGCTCCGCCGCCGTGTGCTGGGTGACATCCGGAAACGATTCCAGCGCCGCCAACATCGCCTCGACATCCGGATGCAGGTCGGACCTTCGTTGTCCGCCCATCTCGACCACGTCCTCACTCTTCGTCGTACGGAAAAGGCGCGCTCGCGCCGGGAAATTCGGTGCGGAACGCTCAGTTGCCCGGCGCTGCGGCCCGGCCGTCGAGCGCGAACCCCTTGTATCCGGCCGCCGCCACGTCGGCGCAGATGGTGTTGTAATTGCCGAAACCACCGATATAGGGCATGAATACGCGCGGTTTACCGGGCACATTCGCGCCCAGGTACCAGGAATTCGCGGTCGGGAACAATGTTCCCGCGGCCTTCGTATTGCATTCGGCCACCCACTCGTCGGCCGCTTCCCGGGTCGCCTCGATCGTGGCGATATCGTGCGAGTCCAGATGTTGCAGGCAGTCCGCGATCCAGTCGACGTGCTGCTCGGCCATCAGCACCATATTGGCGAGCACGCTCGGGCTGCCGGGACCTGAGATGATGAACATATTCGGAAAACCGTCGACGGCCAGTCCGAGGTAGGTACGCGGCCCGGCCGACCACTCGGCGCTCAGTTCCCGGCCAGCGCGGCCGCGGATATCGATCCGCGACAGCGAGCCGGTCATCGCGTCGAATCCGGTCGCGAAGATGAGAATATCCAGGTCGTAGGCTGCTTCGTCCGTCCGCACACCGGATTCGGTGATCTCGGTGATCGGCGAGCGCCGCAGATTGACCAGCGTGACATTGTCGCGGTTGTAGGTCTGGAAGTATCCGGTATCGGTGACGATCCGCTTGGTCCCGATCGGATGGTCCGTGGGGATCAGCTGATCGGCGACCTCGGGATCGGTGACCATTTCCCGGATCTTCGCTTCGACGTAGACGCGCGCGGTGTCGTTCGCTTCCTTGCTCACCATCTGGTCCGGGAACGCCTTGGTGAACAGGTAGCCGCCGCGCTGCCACCATTCGTCGTAGATCCTGGTCCGCTCGGCCTCGTCGACCTCCATGGCACCTTTGGGGTGCGGGCTGTTCGGGGTGCCGCCGCCGCTGAGCCGGGACAACCGGCGCCGCTCGGCATAATTCGCCTTCACCTCGGCGAGCACATCATCGGTCAATCGCCGATTGCCCGCGGGGATCGAATAATTGGGACTGCGCTGGAAGACGACGACCTGGTCGGCTTCCTCGGCGATAATCGGGATGGCCTGTATGCCGGAGGAACCTGTGCCGATGACGCCCACCCTTTTACCGACGAAATCGACTGGCTCGTGCGGCCATTCACCGGTGTGATAGGTCTGGCCCGCAAATGTGTCGCGGCCGGCGATATCCGGTTTGTTGGTGGCCGACAGTACTCCGGTCGCCATAATGCAGAACCGGGCGGTAACGGTTTTCCCCGTATCGGTGGTGACAGTCCACCGTCCGGCCTGTTCGTCGTAGACGGCCGAGGTCACCCGGGTCAGGAAATCGTAGGCCGACCGTAGATCGTGGCGATCGGCCACATGGTCGAGGTAGCGCAGGATCTCCTCTTGGGTGGCGAACCGTTCGGTCCAGGTCCATTCCTGCTGCAACTCCTCGTCGAACGAGTAGGAGTAGTCGATGCTCTCGACATCACAGCGCGCCCCCGGGTACCGATTGTGATACCAGGTGCCACCCACGCCCTCGGCGGATTCGAAGCCGTGTACGCGCATACCGCGCCGACGGAACTTGTACACCGCGTACAGGCCGGAGATCCCGGCACCGACGACGACGGCATCGAAATCGCAGTCCTGGTTAGTCACCACATTCACTTCCCTCGCTGAGGTACCTGTCTTCGAAGCCAAATTAAGGGCCCCGCAGCCCGGGTCGAGGACCTGTTCCCACCCAGCGGTCCTCCAATTCGATTCATACCGCCGACAGGATGGTGATCGTCTCGCCGGCTGCCTGAAAGCCGCCCTTCCGAGTTCGGACCCTTCCGATGGAAACGCAGGTGGACCCTGGTTCACGGCCCTGCCTCGGGCCGCCCGGCAACCGGGCTCCTCACGGCGCCCGGTCGCTCACTACAGCGGCGTAGTGCCCCGGCCGGTCACCTCGTTCAGGTGCACCTGGTCCTCGATGCGCGTCGGGCCGGGTGCAGCGCACCCGGCCCGATATGCCCCACCCGCAATGCGACGAGCTCAGGCTCGCGCCGGTTCCCCGGCGCCGGCCTCCGCGGCCCGCTGCGCTTCCTTCATCTCCCGGGCCCACTTCCATTCGTGACCCCAGTAGCTGTCCGCGGTGATCTCCTCGGCCGTGTAATAGGTCTCGTCGACGAGCTTTGCACCGGTGCCGTATTCGATATCCCAGCCGCCGGGTACCTGCACGTAGAACGAGATCATCTTGTCGTTCGTATGCCTGCCCAGGGTCGACGACACCGGGAAATCGCGGGCCATCACCTGGTCGTAGGCGCGGCCGACCGCGTCGAGCTCGTCCACCTCGACCATGACGTGGATCAGTCCCGGATCGCGACCCTCCATGCTGGGCATGATGGCGAGGCTGTGATGACGCTGGTTGACCCCCATGAACCGGATCCGCAACGGGCGGCCTGTTTCCGGCGACACCCCCATCCGGAATGCACCCCGGGACAGGAATCCCAGGGTTTCGGTGTAGAAGGCGAACGATTCGTCGAAGTTGGTCGTCGGCATCACCACATGGCCCAGGCCCTGATCGCCGGTGACGAACTTCTGGCCGAATTTGGTGATCACCGGACTGTGTTCGAGCACGGGCCCGTAGAAGAATTCCAGCGGGGTGCCGCCGGGATCCTTCAAACAGATACCGGCCTCGACTTTGCGCCGGTCGGCCAGCTCCTGGGGCATCGGCGTATAAGCGACACCGGCCTCGTCCAAGGTGGCGGTCAGCCGGCGCAGCGCGAGCGCGTCCCGGACCTCCCAGCCCACCGCGGTCACCCGGTCGACGTCACCGCGCTCGACGGTGATGCGTGATGCTCGCTCGTCCATCCGGAAGTGCAGGGCGTCGGTTTCGTCACCGAAACCCGGTGCGAAACCCAGGACCTCGAACCCGAGTTCGCGCCAGCGTTCCATATCCGTGGCCTGAACCCGTACATAGCCGAGCGCTTTGATTTCCGTCATGGTGTGTCCGTATTCCTTTCCGGGGCTGTCAGATCATCACGCGCAGCGGTCCCTCGGGGACCTCCACACCGAGCGAGGCCATGGCGGCCGCGTGATAGGTGGTGCTGGTGACATGGATGGCGTGGTGTAGACCGGCGTGCGCGTCACGCCAGAACCGCTGGAGCGGATTGTCCATCCGCAGCGCGTTACCGCCCGCCCGGTCGAAGATCTCGTCGGCCGCGCGGACCGCGCGCCAGGCGGCACGGGCCTGATCGCGGCGTACGGCGGCCCGTCCTTCGAAGTCGATCTCCTCGCCGCGGTCGACCTTGTCCCAGATGCGGTCGACATTGGCCAGTAGTTGCTGGCGGGCCGCATCGATCTCTGATGCCGCCTCGCCGAGCGCGTGCAGCACATACGGATCGTCCTTGACGAGCGTGCCGGTCGCGCCGACCCGGTTGCGCTGATAGTCGATGCCCGCCGCAAGCAGGCCTTCACAGATGCCGATGGTCGCGGAGGTGATGCCCAGCGGGAACATGGTGGACCACGGCATTTTGTAGAGCGTTTCCGTGACGCCGTACTCTTTCGCCGCTGTACCGTCGATCACCTTTCCGCCGTCCATCACTCGATAGTTCGGAATGAAGGCGTTCTTGACGATGATGTCTTTGCTTCCGGTGCCGCGCAGTCCGACCACATCCCAGGAATCCGCGACGATCTCGTAGTCGGACCGAGGCAGAATCACGTGCAGGCTCTGCGGCGGCATCAACGGTGCGCCGTCGGCGCCCCCCACCATCGCGCCGAGGAAAATCCAGTCACAATGATCGGTACCGGAGGAGAATTGCCAGCGGCCGTTCATCACATAACCGTCACCTGTCGGCACGGCGATACCGCCGGGCATATACGGCGAGGCCTGCCACGTATCGGTGTCTTCGCCGAGGATTTCCTCCTGCACCTTGGGATCGGCGAAAGCGAGCTGCCATGGGTGTACACCCACGATGCCGCCGACCCAACCGGCGGAACCGTAGAGACTCGCGGTTTTCATGACGGTTTCGGCGAACTCGCGCGGATGCGCTTCGTAGCCGTTGTACTTCTTGCGCTGCAGCAGCCGGATGATCCCGGCATCCTTCAGGCCCTTGGTCATATCGTCGGGCAGGCGGCCGAGGGATTCGCCCTCGTCGGCACCAGCGCGGATCTCGTCGGCGATGGCAACGATTTTGTCGAGTACTTCGTAGGACATCGGAGCTCCTGGTCCGGGTAACGGAAATAGTTGGGGGTGAGTGGTCAGGAGGACGCGGCGGCGGCCTGACGCTGCGCCGGAATGGCGCTACGACCAGCTGCCAGATTCGCATCGACCTCGGCCTGCCAATTCTGCAGGGCCCGTTCGGTATCGATCTCGAATTCGAACCGGTTGACCATCTCCGGCTTGATGTCCTCGACGTCGACATAAAACTGTTCGTACCAACGGCGCAGCTGATATACCGGGCCGTCTTCCTCGCACAGCAGCGGATTATCGATCCGCGATTTGTTCTTCCAGATCTCCACGTCCTGTTCGAAGCCGATCGCGACGCCCTGCGCCACAGCGGTAGCGACCTGCTCGGCCGCGGCATCGTCCATCCCGGTCGGCTTCTGCACCATCACGCCGTACTGCAGCCGGAACGAAGTCGGGCTGATCGGGTAATGGCAGTTGATCAGGTAGATACCCGGTTCGCCGGCCCCGGCCTGGCCGCCGCTCCAGAGCTTGTCGATCATGTAGGAAGGACCGTAGTACGTAGCGTCCGACTGGCCTTCGTCGCTGTAATTCGTGCTGGTGCTGACTCCGGCCGCATCAGCGCGCGGAAGCGAACGCATGACCTGCGTCGCGGTATGACCCTCGAAAACATTCCGGAAATACGTCGGCATGGCGTAATGGACGTAGAAGAAATGCGCCATATCGACGACGTTGTCGACGATTTCGCGGCAGTGCGAACCCTCGACCACGATCGAATTCCACACCCAGTCCGTCCACCCGGGATCGCCAAAGGTGGGGATCGCCGGAATCTCCAGCTCCGCGGGCGGCTTACTGCCCTGCGGGTCGTTCCAGACGAACAACTGCCCGCTGACCTCCATGGTCTGCCACGCCTTGGTCCGCGCCAGCGGCGGAACCCGCCGGGCATACGGGATGGAGGCGCATTTGCCGTCGCCGCGCCACCGCCAGTCGTGGAAGGGGCAAGCGATATCGTTGCCCTTCACGGTGCCTTGGGCCAGGTTCCCGCCCATATGCGGACAGAAGGCGTTGAGGACGTTCACCTTCCCGTCCTCGCCACGGAAGACCACTAGTTCGGTACCGAACGCGGTGATCTGGTGCGGCCGGCCGTCGGCGAAGTCACGGAGCAGGCCGAGACAGTGCCAGCCTCGCGCGTAACGCGTGGGCGGCGCGCCGGTGTCGATGACACGGACTTCGTTGCCGGTGTCGGTCGTGGGACCCACGATACCTCCTGGTCAGGTGATTGCGACCGAGGAACTCGTCGCAGTGGGTCCACCTTCGCAGCCGCAGCGGCGGTGTGACGTGAATCTCCTGCTGAGTGGGACCCTTTTTGGTGTCGTCGAGAAGGCCGTGACCCCGCCCGCACAGCCACCCGGGTCCCGATCGGATCTTCGGGAGGCTACGCGTTCCGGATCGAGGTAGCCGGGCGGTGTCTCGCTGATCGGGAAGACCCCTCGGTACCGGCAGGGCATGAATGCCATCGTCGGTGACGACGCCGGTCACGGTGCGCTGAACCGAACCCGCACACAGTAGTACTGTGCCCCACGTCACAGAGCTGTGATGCGTGCTGGGAGGTCGAATGAGAACATCAAGCCCTGCCGGGGTCCCGGTCTCGGTGGTCGAACGGATATCCCTCGTTCTGGAGACGTTCAACGGGGCCGGTCCGCTCACACTGGCTCAGGTCACCTCCCGCACCGGGCTGCCGCGCTCGTCGGTCCATCGGCTTCTGGAACAGCTCACGAACACGGGTTGGCTCGCGCGCTCCCCCGAACAAACTTACGAACTCGGAGTCAAGGCCTACGAGATGGGCCAGGCAGCGCTCAACCAGAACCGTCTGCTGCACGGCGCCCGGCCGATCATGCAGGCGTTCGCACACCGCACCGGGCTCACCATCCAGCTCGGCGTTGTCAACCGCGGTGACACGGTCTACTTGGCAAAGGTCAACGGCCGTACCTCGGGGCCCACTCCCACCGCCGTCGGTCAGCGGGTACCCGCTCACCTCACTGCGGTGGGTAAGGCACAGCTCGCATTCACCGGCCTGTCCGGCGACCGGCCGCGCTTCGGCGAACTCCGCCGCACCGACAAGGGAACCTTGGCCCGGCGCACGCCACAGAGTGTCACCACCGAAGCCCAGCTCGCGGAGGATCTGGCCGGTGTCCGCAACCGGGGCGCAGCGTTCGACCGCGGTGAGTCGTTCGCCGGCCTCGGTTGCGTGGGCGTCTCTCTCGGGCCGCCCGACCACATCTATGGCAACCTGGCCGGGATCTCGGTATGCGCGCCTGTCACCGCGCTCGACTACCGCACACTGGTGGGCCAGGTCCGGATCGCGGCACGCGAGATCTGGGATCGGTGCGTCGCGACGGACCTCGCCTCGCATTAGCCGTCGTCCCACTGCGGGTCCGAGCAGTGACGTTGCCGAACAAGCCCGAGTTCGTACGTTGCCGACTCCGGGCTGCCGCACGCAAATCTACTACGAGGAGTGTCGAATGACCGTTGCAGCGAGGCGATTCGAATCCGGAACCGCAGTGGTCACGGGCGGTGGGTCAGGACTCGGTGAGGGATTCGCCCGGCGTCTGGCGACTTTGGGGATGTCCGTAGTAGTCGCAGACATAGACCTGGCACGAGCCGAAAAAGTGGCGGCCGCGGTCGTTTCCGCCGGCGGTCGAGCCGAAGCCCGGCTCGTCGATGTCACCGACGCCGACGAGGTCGATGCGATGGCGTCGAATGTCTTCGCGCGCTATGGTTCGGTCGAACTCCTGGTGAACAATGCCGGAGTCGAAGAGGGCGGACTGTCGTGGGAAATGAGCCCCGCCCGGTGGAAAAAAGTGACCGGAGTGAACTTCGACGGAATTTTCCACTGCGTCCGTTCATTCGTACCGCGGATGATCGAATCGGGCGTCCCCGCGTGTATAGCGAATGTCTCGTCGGTGGGCGCCTTCAACTCGATGCCGGCACAGGCAGCCTATATCGCGACCAAGCATGCAGTTCTCGCCTTCACAGAGTGCCTACACCAAGAAATAGCCTTGGTAGAAGCACCGATCCAGGTATCGGCTGTTGTCCCGAATTGGATTCGAAGCCGAATATTCGTGGATGCCGCGCACGAAACACTCACGGGTAATCCGGCCGCCGACGCGCTGTTCGGCTCGATGAAACGTTCGGTTGCCGAACGCGGAATGGAGCCGCTCGCCGCGGCGGAACACATCGTCGAGGCGATAGCGCGCGGCGACTTCTGGGTGTTTTCGGATGACGAAGCATGCACCCGGTTCGCCGAGGCACGCGCCCACCGGCTCAGTACTTTGTCGGCGCCGGACGCTCCCGGAAAAATCCTCGAGCGCTTGGGCGTCGAACCGATGTCGAGTTCGTAGCCGATCCAGTGCTTTCGACAGCAGCCAGGTCGGCACGTCCACGAGGCTCCGCCGAAGCGGTCCGTTACTCGATCACGCAGGCCGACAGACCGCGGCGGGTGGCAGCCGGTGCTCCGGCGACGGCGGGCCCGCCGGAGCCCAGCACCACCACGTCACAGGTTCCGCCTCAGGTGATCGTCGACGACCCGCCCTGTCATTGTTCCGGTGAGACGCCGAGACGTAGAAAGGAGCTGCGGCGCGGAACCGGTGCGCAGGATCACCGGGTCGAAACCGGCCGTGGCGAACTCACGCTTCACTTCGAAGCCGCATCCCGCGGTGTAGAACTCCGTGGATTTCGCGAGGTCGGTGCCCCGGATGGCGCTGAGCGACAGGACCGTTGCTGGCGGTGCCGATTTCCCGCTCATCGGGTCTGCGACCCGCCGTTGAAGTCCAGGGTCTGGCCGGTCATCCCGCCGGACTCGTTCGAGGCCAGGTACGCACAGAAGGCCCCTACCTCGATCGGATCGCCGAGGCGGCCGATAGGGATGGTCGCAATGATCTTGTCGATCATCTCCGGCGTCATCTTCTCCATCAGGTTGGCCTGTTGCCCGAGTGCGACAATATTCGCCGTCACCCCGTACTGCCCTGTCTCCGCCGCCAGATGCCGGATGAAACCCTCGATACCGCTCTTACCGGTGGCATACATCGAATAGTTGATGTTCTGCCCCGTTCGCGCCGAGCCCGACGAGATCTGCACGATCCGGCCCCAGCCTGCGTCACACATCCCGTCGAGCACGGCTTTGATGCAGTTCATCGCACCGTAGATGTTCAGATCGATCGACGGCGGCCACTGATCGGGAGTGAGCTCGCGGAACGGCTTGATAACTCTCGTCTCCGCGACCCCGGCATTGTTCACCAGGATGTTCACTAGCCCGCCCAGTTCGTCCTCGGCCGCACGGACGGCGGCGACGGTCGCCTCGTAATCGATGACGTCGAACGCCTTCGCGATCGCCGTGTTGCCCTCGGCGACAATTTTCGCGGCCACCCGCTCGGCCCGCTCGCCGAAGAGGTCGTTGACGATCACCGCGGCGCCCTGCCGCGCGAGCACCGTCGCGATGCCTTCGCCCACGCTTTGACCTGCTCCTGATACCAGGGCGATCCGCCCGTTCAACTCGAACACGAGTGCTCCTCTCTACCCGCCGCCCGGTCGAATCCGGGTCGCGTTCTTCGCTGTTGCCACTCTCCGGGCGCGCACCACAGATTGTCAATCAAAAGTGGATCTTATTTTGGATCCAATCTGCTACGGTCGTACTTCATGACGCCAGACGATTCGGCCGGCGCGCCGCCGGCAGCCTCGGTTCTCACCGAGTTCACGAGCGGTGTCGCGCAGCTGACCCTCGACAATCCCCGCCGCAAGAACGCGATCACCCTCGAAATGGCCGCACTCATCGGCGAATTCTGTGATCAGGTGGAAAACGACCCCACCATCGGCGCGGTCGTCGTACGCTCCGCCGGCGCGTACTTCTGCAGCGGTGCCGACACTCGCGATCTCGCAGCCTCCTCCGCCGATCCGGCCTCCCCGGAGGCCGTGCGCCGCACTTCCGCGGTCTATGGCGCCTTCGTGCGCGTCGGTTCCCTGCCGGTCCCCACCGTCGCCCGGGTCGTCGGCGGCGCCGTGGGCGCCGGACTCAACCTGGCGCTGGCCGCCGACATCATGGTGGTGACCCCGGAGTCGGTGCTCGACAGCGGGTTCCTGGCCCGCAACCTCCACCCGGGCGGCGGTCACCTCGCCCTGCTCGGTCGCGCTGCCGGCTGGTCGCGGACTGTAGCCCTCGCCGCGTGCGGACGCTCGATGACCGGGGCCGAGGCAGCCGCCTGCGGGCTCGCCTACGCCGCCGTTCCCGAAGCCGATCTCGATCCGCTCATCGCCGAGCTCACCTCCGCGCCGGCCGCCGACCCGGAGCTGAGCCGGCGGATCATGACCAGCGCCCGCCTCGAGCTCGGACCGCCGGCGGTCAGCTGGTCATCGGCGCTCGAGATCGAGCGCGGCGTGCAGATGTGGTCCATGTCGCGTAAGGGACAGACATCCTGGTCGTCGCGGGGTCCGGGACGATGACCACCGAAGCCGGTTCGCCGGTAGCCGAGAGCGCGGAACTGCACGCGCTACGCACCGAGGTACGCGCCTTCCTGAACGAACAACTCGCGGCGGGCGCATTCGTTCCGGCCGTGGACAATTGGATGAGCGGATTCGATCCGGAGTTCAGCGCCCGGCTGGGACAGCAGGGCTGGCTGGGGATGACTCTGCCGGCCGCCTACAGCGGCCACGACAGGTCTCCGGTCGAACGTTTCGTCGTGACCGAGGAGTTGCTCGCCCACGGCGCCCCGGTCGCCGCGCACTGGGTCGCCGACCGCCAGATGGCGCCGGGCATCCTCGCCAACGGCACCGAGGAACAGAAACAGCGTTATCTGCCCGGAATCGCAGCCGGGACACTGTTCTTCGCGATCGGCATGAGCGAGCCCGATGCAGGCTCCGATCTCGCTGCCGTCCGCACTCGGGCCGTCCGTCACGACGACGGATCCTGGACCCTCAACGGGACAAAGGTCTGGACCACCGGCGCCCATATGGCACATGCCATGGTGCTGCTCGCCCGCAGTGACGGCGAGGCCGGCGATCGGCAGACCGGTCTGTCCCAGTTCCTCGTGGACCTGTCGCATCCCGATATCGAGGTGCGCCCGTTGCGCAGCATCGACGGCGAGGCCCATTTCAACGAGGTGATCTTCCACGACGCGCGCGTCGGCCCGGAGGCGCTGCTGGGCCGGCGCGGTGACGGCTGGGCGCAGGTGATGCGCGAGCTCGCGTTCGAACGCTCCGGCCCCGAACGCTATCTGTCCACGATGCCGCTGCTGCGAGCCTGGGCCGACGAGCTGCGCTGGTCCGGTGCCACCGAGGAGCAACGCATCACACTGGGAACACTCACGGCGCAGGCCTGGGCGCTGCGCCGGATGTCGCTGTCGGTGGCCGCCGAACTGGCCGCGGGACGCCGGCCCGATGTCCGGGCAGCGATGGTGAAGGACCTCGGGTCGGCGTTCGAAGGCGATCTCGTGGAGGCAGTGCGGGCCGCCTGCGCTACCGACCCCCGGCGCACCGGCGGCGATCCGTTCGCCCGTCTGCTGGCGAACAGCATGCTGCATATTCCGGCATTCACACTACGTGGCGGGACGAACGAGATTCTTCGCGGAATCGTTGCTCGCGGAATGGGATTACGATGACAGGACCGGACTCCGAACTATTCGCGACCACCCGCGCGATGATCGAACGGGCGGGCATCGACACCACCACTCCCGCCGCCGGTGTGGACAGCGCTGTCTGGTCGGCACTCGCCGAGGCCGGATTCACCGGGATCAGTATCCCCGAAGACCTGGACGGCAGCGGTGGCACCCTCGCCGAGGTACTCACCGTGGTCTCGGCCGCAGTCACCGGCGGTGCTCTCACCATGCTCATCGAGCACACGGTGCTCGCCGGCTGGCTGGCGGCACGCTGCGCTATCTCCCTGGGTGCGCACACCGCGACGATCGGCCACGCGCAGCCCGGCACCGCGGTCCGCGAAACCGGTGACGGCAGACTGGTCCTGGACGGAACGGTACGGGCGGTGGTGCACGGAGCCGACGCCGATCGGCTGGTGCTACTGCTCGACCCGGTCGCCGCGGACCGCGGCCCCGCGGTCGCGTTTCTCTCCCCCACCGGTTCCGGCGTCACGGCTACCTCCGGTACCGATCTCATCGGTGCCTCCATCACCGACTACGCCTTCGATGCCGCCGCGGTCGAGTCGTATGCCGAATCCCCGGTAGGCGAAACCGAACTCGTCGAACGCAGTGCGCTCGCCTATGCCGTCGCGCTCGCCGCCGCAGCGCGCGCCGTCTGCGACCGGACCGTCGAATACGCGGGACAGCGCACCCAGTTCGGCCGCCCGCTGAGCAAATTCCAAGCCGTGCAGCAGCAGCTGGCCGGGATGGCCGCGCGCACTGCACTCATGGAAACGGCCACCGAGACCGCCGTTGCCACGGACGCCGGCGGCGATCCGGAGCGGGCGCGAACCGCGATCGCCGCTGCGAAAGTGGTGACCTCGTCCTCGGCACGGGAGATCGCCGCCGCGGGCCACCAACTCCACGGCGCGATCGGATTCACGGCCGAACATCCGCTCGGCCGGTCCACTACGGCCTTGCTGGCCTGGCGAGAGCGGTATGGCTCGGAACGCTACTGGGCAGGTGTACTCGCCGACCAGGTCCTCGAAGACGGCGTCGATGTCTGGGATCTCGTCACAGGATCCGGTGGCGCAGACACGGGCGCGGCGGCGGAAGGGAGAAATCGATGACCGTCACCACCCAGGCCGAGCACCATGCGGGGATGCCTACAATCGACGGCCGTGCCGCATGGCGGGCCGCCGATATCGCCACAGGCAACGGTGCGCTAACCGGGGTGCGGGTCCTCGACCTGAGCCGCGTACTCGCCGGCCCCTACACGGCCCAGATCCTGGCCGACCACGGCGCCGAAGTCATCAAAGTGGAAGCCCCAACCGGCGACGAGACCCGTGGCTGGGGACCACCCTTTCTGGAATCCGGTGCGAGCAGCGCCTACTACGCGAGCCTCAACCACAGCAAGGACAACATCAGCCTGGACCTGCGCACCGACGCGGGCCGGGAGATCCTCGGGCACCTTCTGGCCGGCGCCGATATCGTGATCGAGAACTTCAAAGCGGGCACCTTGGCGCGCTGGGGATTCGACTACGAGTCCGTGCTGAGCGAACGCTATCCGGAGATGATCTACTGCCGGATCACCGGTTTCGGTGTGGACGGGCCGATGGGCGGATTTCCCGGCTACGACGCCGTTCTGCAGTCCTTCGGCGGCCTCATGAGCATCAACGGCTATCCCGACGGCAACCCGCTGCGGGTCGGAATTCCCATCGTCGATATCGTCGCCGCCAATATGGCGGTGAGCGGCATCCTGCTGGCGATGTTGGAACGTGGCCGCAGCGGGCAGGGCCAGCTGATCGATATCACGCTGCTCGACTCCGTCATCTCCATCCTGCACCCACACGCGGCCAACTGGATGGTGGGCGGCACGGTGCCGAAGCGGACAGGGGATTTCCATCCCACGGTGGCGCCGTACCAGGTGTTCCGGGCCGCGGACGGCGATTTCTTCGTCAGCGCGGCCAATGATCGTCAATTCCGTTCGCTCACGGAAACTCTCGGCCTGCCCGAACTCGCCGACGATCCGCGCTTCACCTCCAACGGCGATCGCTACGCCCACCGGGAAGAACTCGTCGCGCTGCTGAGCGAACGTATCGCGCAATGCTCGCGCGAGGATCTGGGCCGGCGACTCGAGGAGGCCGGTGTACCCGCGAGCCCGGTGCATACGGTCGACGAAGCGCTGCAATCCGAGCAGGTCCGGCATCGCGGCCTGTACATCGATGACGGGGACTATCGCGGCATCGGCGTCCCGATCGCCCTGGGCCGGTCCGGTCACCGCCGTCCGCGACCCGCCGTCCCCCTCGGCTCCGACACCACCGCGGTCCTCGCCGCGATGGGATACGGCACCGATCGCATCGCGCAACTCCGCACGGCTGGTATCTTCGGGAACCCGTGAGCATACCCAGTGCAGATTCCGCGCCCGCCGACCGCGGGCGCGCCGGTGAACGGGCTGCGGCCCGCGTCGTCGAGGAGATCGAACGACTCATCGTCACCGGTGACCTGCTGCCCGGGCAGCCGATCCGCCAGGTGCTGATGGCCGAACGCCTCGGTGTCAGCCGGCTGCCGATCCGGGAGGCTCTGCGCCAGCTCGCCGCCGCCGGCCTGGTGGACCACGAGCACAACGTGGGATACACCGTCGCGCGACTGCGGCAGTCGGATTTCGACCAGATCTATCTGATGCGCGCCGCGCTCGAACGGGAGATCATCGCCACGCTGCCCCGGTTCGGCGACGAGGTGCTGGCCGAGATCCGACGGCTCGGCGATCTGGTGGTAGAGGCTGCCGAACGCGGTGATCTACTGGAAATGCGGCTGCGCAACCACGCCTTCCACTTCGCCATTTTCGAACAGTCGCCGCTGAACCTGGTGGTCGGCGAGGTACGGCGCCTGTGGACGCTCGCAATGCCCTACCACGCCACCTACCTGTACGACCCCGCCGCCCGCGCCCGGGTCCTCGCCGAACACGACCAGATGATCGCGGCGCTCGCCGAACACGACAACGACCGCCTCGACGAACTGATGAACCTGCACCGCCAGGGCGGTGAAACCAGCGCCGGGACGATGCTGCGCGCCACCCGGCCGCCCGATCCCGCCGAATCCTAGGAAGAACACCCGCCGAGAACACCGCTGCCGCGCAGGCGATCTGGGATCCGGATGTGGCCGTGATCATCGAGCGGACGCGGGCGAACCGCACCGGCCCGCTGCACGAACTCGGGGTCGAGGCCGCGATATCGCCGACGCCACCGGCGCCGTCCTCTGCAGTGTCGACTACCGGCTCGCCCCCGAACACCGCTACCCAGTCGCCAACGACGAGGCCTATGCCGCCCTGCACCGGCTCACCGACAACGCGACCACCTGGGGCGTGGACCCGGCCCGAATCGGCGTCGGCGGCGACAGCGCCGGCGGCTGCCTGGCCGCCGCCACCGCCCTGCGCAGCCGCGACGAGAACGGCCCGGCCATCGCCCAGCAGGTGCTGTTCTATCCCGGTATCGAACGCCGCACCGACCGCCCCTCCATGTGCGAATTCGGCGATTCCCCCTTCTTCACCGCCGAGGATATCGACTGGATGAAGAACCTCTACCTCGGCGACGACCCCGCCACCGACGACGCCTACGGCGTCCCCGCCCTGGCCGACTCTCTCGCCGGCCTCCCCCCGGCGATCCTCGCCGTCGGCTACGGCGACCCACTGCGCGACGCCGTGGAAGCCTACGGCGACCGACTCCGCGCGGCCGACGTCCCCACCGCCCAACTCCCCTTTCCGGGCGTCGGCCACGGATTCGCCATGCAGGCTCCGTCGGTTGCCCGGGCTCGGGCAGCGATAGCCGAAGTCGGAGCACTTGTGTCGGCACGATTCCGGTAACCGTCGGCGGATCACCGCCCCCAGCCAGCTGCCGGCACGGGTCGCAATTCCCCAGTGTCCGCCGAACGGTAGTTTCAGCCCTCGTAGTGTGAGCCTACTTGCACCACAACAATTTCAGCATCTGTCACCAGGTAGATCAAACGATGCTCCTGCGTGATCCGCCGCGACCAGCAACCAGCGAGTTGGTGACGCAGCGGTTCCGGTTTGCCGATACCCGCGAACGGATCACGCAGAACCGCGTCGATCATCTTGTTCGCGCCTTTCAACACGGAGCGGTCGGTGGCAAGCCAACTCGTGTAGGACTTCCAGCCCTGCGCGGTGAACGTGAGCTTCCGCTCGGCGGCGGTCACTCGGCATCCGGATCGATGAGCCCATGCGCTTCGGTGCGTCCCGCACGAGCGTCCTCGGCGGATTGCAGCAGCCGGGCACCACCGTGAGTACGCAACACGTACAGGGTCTCCATCAGCGAGTTGTAATCACTTTCCGCCATGAGCACGGCGTTCTCACCGCTCTTGGACACGACAGTGACCGTGTCGTGGTCGTCGTTGACTTGCTGCACCAGTCCGAACAGGTTCTGTCGCACGGTCGATATAGGTAGGGCTTTGGTCATCGCGCGGTCCTCCCGGAGTTGTACGGCTTATTGTACGATATGGGAGCCTGCCCCGAACACCCGACCTCTCCGTTCGAAACGTCGCCCGCACGTTCCCGGACCGCGCACGCCCGATCACGACGGCCACCAGATCGCGGCCACGATCACCACTAGCGGTAGACCGATTGCGATCACAAAACCCGCGACGACCGGGGCGCTCACGGCGACACCTTCCCGTATGCCCAGCGTGCGAAACTGAGGCGCGGCAGGACAGTCTCCACATCGGCGACATCCATGACCCGATTCAACTCCAGCGGGCCGAGATGATCGGGGGCAGGCAGAATCACCACATCTGCCCCGGCATTGCGCGCTTGGTCGGCCACGGACAGCACCGAGCGTTCGTCCGGCCACACGAGGTCGTAGCCGAGTCGTTTCGCGAGGCGAAGCACCTGGGACCGGTCCCATGAAGGCGCACGGGTGGCGTCATAATCGATCCACCCCAATGCGATCGGGCCGATCATGGCACTACCTCGTTTCCGGCGACGTCGAATGAGGCTCGTCTGCGAGGAGTCGCGGTCCACTGACCAGCGAGCGGCGCTGTCCGTCACGGTGGACGTGTTCAGGCTCGGGCATATGTGTTCCTTTGGTGTCACGATCGGATCAGTTGGCCCAGTTCATCGCTCAGCACATCGGTAGGTAAGGCGCGCGCAGGCGGCAGGTGTGTGCAGAGGGGGTGTGCAGAAAAGCGCGCGGTCGTTACCGGAGCAAAGTCCGTGCCACACTTCGGTAATGGGACGTCGCCCTAAGCAGCCGAACCATCAACTGGGCGAGCTGCTCTACGAAACCCGCGCGAGCCGGAAAGGATTCGCGCGCCGGATAGTCGAACGCGGCAGGGGTATCGGGATAGAACTCCGCTACGACCACACGTCTGTAGGTCGATGGCTGGCCGGCGAGCAACCGACGTCACCGGGGCCGAACTTGATCGCCGAGGTCCTGACGGAGCTGTGTGGTCGCCGCATCACACCGTCCGATTGCGGGAT
>NZ_BAFV01000039.1 GCF_000308515.1 Nocardia carnea NBRC 14403
GCCACCGGTAGCGAGCTTGCTGCCGTCGAAACTAAACGCCACCGCGACCACGCCGCTCACGAGCGCCGCGCTCGTCGTGGCCGGTGAGTGCGTCACCGATCTGCTTGTGTGCGGCTGTGTCCCACAGCCGGACCGTGTTGTCCCAGCCTCCGGTGGCGAGCGTGCTGCCGTCGGGACTGAACGCGACCGCATATACGCCACCGCGGTGGCCTGTGAGCGGACCGCCGATCTGCTTGCGGCCGGCTACGTCCCACAGCAGCACCACACCGTCGTCGCTACTGGTGGCGAGCTTGCTGCCGTCGGGGCTGAACGCGACCGCCCAAGCGAACCTGGTATGGCCGGTCAGTGGTTCGTCGATCTTCTTGTGGCCGGCCACGCCCCACAGCCGCAGCCGTTCGTCCTCGTTGGCAGAATCGCCGGCGGTCGTGGCCAGGGTACCGTCCTTCGGGCTAAACGCCACTCCGTTCACGGGGCCATTCTGACTAGCCAGCACCGCGAGGTGGGGGTTCGCTGCGGCTTTGAGCATCGCTGCCTCGGCTTCACGACTCTCGCTGAGACGCCATGCGGCGACCGCACTGAGCTTCGACCCGAACGGATCTCCGGTAGCAAGGAGCTCGCTCTGGCTGATCAGGTCCCGCACCACGGCTAGTTCACGCTGTACGGCCTCCCGTTCACGCAGGTCGAACGCAGTGATCATGGTGGCGGTCAGCACAACGATCAGCAACAGCACTGCGCCGGCGGCGGTGCGGTTTTGCCGTGTTCGCCGTTTCCCGGCCCGGGTAGCGGCGGCAAGGAACTCGTGCTCGGTGTCGCCGAGCTCGGGGTACCGACCAGGAGCGGCGGCGACCCTGTCGGCGGCGGCGACCGCGGTGTCCAGGACGCTGCCGCTGTAGAGGTAGGCGGCATCGTGGCCGCGGCTATTCCATTCGGCGGCCGCGGTCCGCAGCCGGGTGCAGACTGCGCGGGTATTGTGAGTTTCGGCCAACCACACATCCCGCAGCAACGGCCACTCCCGCAGCACGATCTCGTGACTGACCTCCACAGTTCCGGACCCGAGGGTCAGCAGTCGTTCGGCGGCAAAGGCTTCGAGGACCGCGTCGACATCGGCACGGGACCCGGGGATACGGGCCAGATCGGTTCGGGGGACACAGTCGGCGGTGTCGGTGCCGTCACCGGCGGCGACCGCGAGGCGGGTGAAGACCTGCCGGGCCACCACCCTGCGGTGATCCGGCAGTGCGTTGAACGTCCGACTCGCGCTGCGAGCGACCGCGCCGCCGATCCTGCCGGATCGCTCGTAATCGGCCACCGTGAGGGTGTTCCCGGCTCGGGCGCGCCACGCGGTGTCCAGTGCGTGGGACAGCAGCGGCAGTACCCCGGCGACCGACGGGATCTGACCGCCAGTTTCGGTGGTACCGATTGTGCGGGAGCGGATTTCCCGCAGTAGCCGGTCACGGAGGTCGTCATCGACACGGTAGCCGGCCTGTTTGGCCGGTTCGGTGATCGCCATGGCCAGTTGCTCGTCTGTCATCGCGGTCACCCGGTACCGGTTCTGGACCGCGTCGATCAGCTGCGGGTAATCCTCACACCGGGATTCGAAATCTGCGCGAACCACCAGTACCACCAATGCTGCCTTCGCCACCACGGCAGCCTGTAGCGCGGTGACGAACCCGGCTCGCTGCGTGTTGTCACCGCATTGGGTGAACAGTTGCTCGAACTGGTCGATCACCAGCAGCGCCCGCCGGCCAGGTGCCCCGCCTGCGGCCTCCGGCGGGCCTGCGGCCTGGGCCGCGGTCAGCGCAAACCCCGCTGGATCGATGTCCAGGTCGCGGCGTACCGCTGAAGCGCTCACCTGTGCCGCCTGCGCGATCGATCCCGCCAACGCGTCCAGGGGGTCCTTACCGGGGGTGAACAGCAGACACGGCCATTCGTGGGCGCCTGCGGTGCCCTTCAGGCCGGTCGCCCGTAACCGAGGTACGACCCCCGCCCGTAACAGCGAGGACTTCCCCGCACCCGATACCCCGGACACCAGCAATATCGCCGGCTCCCGCACCCGCTGCGAAAGAACCTCCAGCACCGCATCGATTGCGGACTCTCGCCCGAAGAACAAGGCAGCGTCATGCTCGGTGTAACACTTCAGCCCCCGATACGGGGACTCGATCGCACCGGAGATCTTGTCCCGCAACGGTGCTCGCACCGCATCGGTGATCCAGGTACGTGCGTCGATGTTGACCTGGGTGTTGTAGTGACCGAACTGCATCCCCTGCCCGCCACGGGCATCCAACACCCAGCCGGTGCCGCTATCGGCGCCCGCAGCGTCGTTCTGGTCAGTTCCCATCCCCACCGATCCGTTCTCCGATGCGACCGGCCAGTCGCCAATTCGCGCCCCTCCCACCACAATTAACGGTGAAAGTACTCCTGTCGGATACGGGCGGTCAATACACGTCGCTGAAACTCGCCGAATCGAGTGCCTGACTATCGTCGGGTTGTATCTCGATCTACCGGGTGGGGGCGCTGGTTTCTGCATGGATGCAGAATGAACCGTCCTGGATCCGGTGGCGACTCGGTTCAGGCCACCTCGGCTGTGGTGGTCTGTCGATGGTAGAGGTGTTCGTACTCAACCGGTGGCCGGTATCCGATCGCTGAGTGCAGGCGCGCGGTGTTGTAACAGTGCGCCCAGGAGGCGGTTTCCTGCTCGGGCTCTACCCGCCCCGAGAAGGCGCTCTGTCGGTCGATCAGCTCGGTTAGACAGAGGTCGATCGCCGATTCCATAAGCGCGTTATCGAGGGCATCGCCGACGCTACCGATGGATCCGGCGATTCTTGAATCCCTCAATGCCTCGATAGAAACCAGTGAAATATATTGAGATCCGCCCATCGGGCTGTTGTATAGATCCTGTTGCCGTGAAACGGAAATCGGTTCTGCCGCGGGTGAACAACGCTTGTTCGAGCACCGCGTTCACCACGATGTCGTCTTCGGCGACCCACTATTGATCCGGCCGGTTCGGCGCCGACCAGGCCCGTCCGATCAGGATCGGATGCCGCGGCGGGCTCCATCGCCACTTCCCTGGGTAGCAGTATTCCGCGAAGGCGCAGGTCGCATATCAGGCTGGTTCAATGAAATGTGTTGTTCTGGATGTTGCCGTTGCCGAACTGCACACCTTTGGCGTGTGTGGCATCGATATGAGTCCTCGCCAGGTCGGCATGCGTGGACGGCACCGCCGCCAACAACCGCACCACGGCGGCCCGCAGGTCGGCGTCATCAACGACATCTGCCCGCACCACGGCGGCTTCGATCGCCGGGATATCGCCGCCCGGCTCGGCCTCGTTGGCCTCGATCGCCACCGCAGATTCCGCATCACCACTGCGGCTGATGCGATTGCGGATGGCCAGATAGGCGTCACGCACCGCTGCAGATGCTGCTTCCTGGCCGCCCGCGGCGGCACCAGCAATCAAAGCGGTGACGATTTCTGTCAATGGTTCCATCTCACGCCCCTCCGGATACGTTGTGCGGCAACACTACACAACCTGGCGGGCTGACGAGTGGTATCGCGAGGAGTTTGCGCCGACCGTGCTGAGCACGCGATCAGCGGGTGAAACGACGGGTGCGGTAAAGCCAGTCGGTCGAGGACTTCAACCACGCCCCGGGATCGGCGCTGCGCCATCCGAGACCGACCTCGGCGGCGTAGACGTTCACCGGAATCTCAGAAAACTCGGCCACGACTTGGGGCCGCCCCGCTGGGAAGCCAGGGTTTGCGACCTACAATGGCTTTATATCTCTGCCGTGGGCCGAAGAGCCGGATCTTCCGGAGTACATGACCTGGGATGAGCTGGAACAGCTGCCCGAAGAGATCGCCCAGCAGATCGAACTGTGGGATGACCGGGTGGTATGGGTTCGGCGCGGGCCTGCTGAGCACCAGACATTCACCTACCGGATGACCGCGGCATTCGAACGCTGCACTCGCAAAGCCATGCAAGAACGGCCCACGCCCTGTCTCCATCGAATACGCAATCCGACATGGAGGCGAAGAAGGGGCGGTATGCGAGTGCCGGTATCCCCTGGTATTGGGAGGTGACACTGTCCCGCCGGGACAGTGCAATCGCCACGATCCGCGCCTATGCACTGGAGAGCAAACACGGCGAGCTTCCGGACGGCGTACACCCTCTCCGCCCGGAGAGCTACCTCCTGGCGGGCGAGTGGACCCACGACGATGAGAGCGGAGTTCGGTTCGGCTTCCCTTTTCCGGTCGACATCCCTTGGACCGACCTGCAGTACTGACCTCGGAAACCTGGCATGGATCGGTTACCTGGTGGTCACGAGGAAATTCGAATGGCGATCCGGGTGGTGGTCAACGGTGCTGGACGTTACTGGATCAGTTCAATGTGCGAATGGTCTGAGGATGCCGGGCAGATATGGAGTTGCAGATCGTAGCCCCGGGCGATATCGAGCATGGTGGGGTGGGCCTGGCCTTCTTCGGGGGCCCAGCTATCGCTGCCGGAGTCCCATTCGGTCGTGGCGATGGTCAGCAGCGGGTCTGCCTCGGTGCCGCATTCGGGGCAGTTGCGGGACACGGGATCGGTGAGGCCCCACCTGGTCCAGCCACCGGCCTTCCAGCCGGGGGCGAGGGACAGCTTGTTCCCGTAGAACTCCTCCGGGGCGATCTCGTAGGAGCTGTCCACCACGTCTCCGCCCCTCTGCCACCTGCTCCAGTCCCTCAGTTGCTGCTGCAGCTCCTCGCTCAACTCCATGGCGTTGGGATACTCAGTCACCTGCTCCGGTTCGAGCAGACACGGCTCCGGCAGATAGTCGGGGAACTGGATCGCGGGCGGCTCGGGCGGTGCGTCGAGGACTTCGGTTACGGTCGCGGCGGACCGCCAGAACAGTGCGGTTCTGGGGTGGGCCGGGTGGTCGAAGGGGCACCACAGCACCTGGAGCAGATCGGCGTCGGTCTGGCCGGGCGGGCGCAGAAGCGGGACGTCATGTAAGTACAATTGGGCCACGGGCAGCATGGCGATCGGACCCTCGGGCCACGGGCGGCCGGCATTGATCCGCTCATCGATCGCCAGCTCCTCAGGCGTGTACCGGGACATCCGGGGATCGCCCTGCGGTCGGCTCGCCGCTGCTGCCCGGATGCGCCGCCGCAGCCGTACGTCCTCCGGTGAGAGGATGTCGTTCACTCGGTCCCACACGTGCGGTCCTTCGCAGTGCGGCCACGGCTCGCCGGTAGGCCACAGCAGGGGCCCACCGACGGAGCTGTCGTGCGGTGACGGGGACCCGGGGCGAGGATGCAGCCGGGTCGCCGTGCGTGCCAGCGGGGCCAGTTGAGGGAAGAGCACGGTGACGTCGAGCGGCCGCGGCGGGGTGGTACGACTCATTCTGGCTCCTGATAGTACGAACTGGTAGAGATCGGTTTCCGAGGTCGAGCAGCTCAGTGTTCGCCTGGGTGTTGGGGATGTGGGCGTTGGGGGAACTTTCCGCGGAGGATATTCGCAACTGGTGACACCGGGCGAGTTCGCAGCGGCGAACAGCACCGCGTCCCGCCCGATACGATCAACACAACGGCAAACTGTAGTGGCAGAACGGCCGCACGAGTAAGAGTCATTGGCACAGAGAGAGATTGACTGTCACAGGACACGTTCGCCCTGAGACAATCGCGAACTACCAAAAGAACTCGTGACGGACTCTCAGAATGAGTGGCGGTGATGTGGCGGATCCGCCATGGTTTGGAGATTCCGTACTCGTCGCTGCGGCTACTGGACGATCACCTGTACGCGACGGGTCCGACGAGCATCGCACGATCGAGGATTTCCGGGATGAACCGCACGTGGGTGAGCTTGGCGGCCAAGGCGAAAGCTCTCGGCAGGGCAGCAGAGTAGTCGATGTCCGCCTCCCGATCACTCTCGTCCCAGTCGTACTCGTCGTCGCAATCGTTCTCGTCGTCCCGCACCTCCAGCGTTATGCCGAGTTCCCGCATGAACCCGTTGAGCCGGTCGGGCTCGGAACCGTGCCGAAGGTGGGGGCACTCCAAGTTGTAGCCCGTGACAATCGTGCCGTCGATCGCGTATGCGAGGCTTCGGTCGGCGTAGTCGTGCCGAGTGATGGCCAGTACCTCACAATCACGCGACAATTCGGCCAGGACATCGGGGAGCGTGGCCATCCACCCGATCGGCTCGATGGCCACGCTCCACTCACCGACCCGCAAGACACCCACGGTGCCTCCCCCGGATCCTCCGCCGGTTTTGATGGAGAACTCGGTGGCCTGCTCCATGAGCCCGTCGAAGTCCGATTCCTGGCCGTGGTCCTCGCCGCGGCTGAAGCGGCGCACGACCTCCGACGGGTCGAGCCCGCGGAAGAAGGCCACGGTGAAGATCTCGCCCAGCAGGCAGTCACCGCCGTGGAACCACTGGAATGGGGCCAACGGGTCGGAATTCGTCATAGCGTGCATGATGGCAGGTGCTACCGACAGTCGGCGGCCTCGTTTCTTCCTTCGCCAGAGGGCAATTCGAGCCCGCGCTCATTCCGGCTTGGCCTCGGCGTAGTGGTTGACTGCCTGTTCCCGTTCTGTTGCAACCAACACCATCCCGAAGAAATGGCATCGAACCGAGACAAACCCTCGCCGCGACGCCCGACACAAACTGGAAACACCGAGGTCAGCTAACCGGCACATGCCGCGAATTTTGAGACGCTACAGAAAGGTCATTTGCCCGTCCGGACCGGGCCGGTGGACCGGCACGCCGACCCGTTCTATCGGTCCCGGATCATCGGGAAAGGTGTATCCATTATCCTCCGAACCGGGAGACCCGGCGGCCTCGATCCCCGCAGGGGAGGCTATGCACTCTCCGGATTCAGCGGGGCGGAAAGTCGGTCGACCTCGCGGCGGAGTTCTTGGATCAGGTTGAACCCTTCGGTGTTCGAGGGATCGCTCGGGCTCGATGACCCGCGAGCCGCGGCGAGCTCGGCGCGGGCGGCGCGGGCGGCGTCGCGTTCCTCGGCGACTCGGCGGAGTTCGGCATCGAATCGATCGAGATACATTCCGGACTTCTTCCGGGGCGTAGCCCTTGCGGACGATGGTGAAGGGAAGGGCGAGGGAACCACGGGCTTTGTCCAGCATCTCGCCGATGGTAATCGGCGAAACATGGTGTCTCCCCGGCAATGACATTGTCGGTAGGTCGTCGCTCTTGCGCTATTGTAGGTGTCCATGCACTTCGGGCTGACCGATCTGATCGATCCTCGCCTCCGGCCGCTCGCCGACGAGTCACGCGCTTTCTATGCAGGCCGTGCAGCCGGACGAGGTCCGAGCAGTCCGGAGGAGCTCCGCGCTGTCCGAGCCGACATGCCCGAGCCTGCCCCGGTGAGTCCCCCGGCAGTCGAAGAACTCGTCGCCGCCGATGGACGCAGTGTCCCACTGCGGTTCCACACTCCCAGGGACACCGCGGCGAAAGGCGTCTTTCTGGAAATCCACGGAGGCGGTTTCTACATGGGGTCAGCGGCCGCAAGCGACCTCCGCAATCGCCGGCTCGCCTACGCACTCGGCATCGCTGTCGCGAGCGTGGACTATCGGCTCGCGCCCGAATATCCGTGGCCGGCCGCGCCGGACGATTGCGAAACCGCTGCGCTCTGGCTCGCCGAGCACGCCGAGCGCCGTTTCGGTACAGCGAAGCTCGCTATCGGCGGCTTTTCGGCCGGCGCGACACTGGCGATGACGACACTGCTGCGCCTGCGTGATCAGGGCGCCACGGCATTCGGCTGTGCTGTGCTGCAATTCGGGACCTACGATCTGAGCGCACAGACACCGGCCGGACGCCTGATCGCCGACGAGTACTTCCTCGAGGCATACGCCGGCACCGCACCGGACCGCACGGACCCCGACCTCTCTCCGATCTACGCCGACCTGACCGGCCTGCCGCCGATCCTCATGGTCGTCGGCGACGCCGATATCCTGCTTCAGGACAACCTGGCCATGGCCGCTCGACTATCGGCCTCCGGCGCAGATATCGATCTCCGCATCTATCCCGACTCGCCCCACGGGTTCACCGGACACCCGACCCCGATGGCGCAGGCCGCCTTCGACGATATCCGCACCTGGCTCGGCGGTCACCTGAACCCGAGTCGCGGCGGTGGTCAGGACTCGGCGGCAACCTGTTCGCGGGCCCAGCGGTAGTCCGCCTTACCCGCGGGACTGCGCATGATCTCGGGCCGGAACACCACTGCTTTCGGAAGTTTGTAGCGCGCGAGGGAATGCGCGGCATGGGCGACCAACTCGTCGAAAACGGCCGTGGCGCCCTCGACGAGCTCGACCACAGCCACCACCTCCTGGCCCCAGTGCTCGCTGGGGCGGCCGACCACGAGCACATCGGCGACGGCCGGATGCGAGGAGATCGCGACCTCCACCTCCTCGGCGAAGATCTTCTCACCGCCGGAGTTGATGGTGGCGGAGTCGCGGCCCAGTAATTCGATGGAACCATCGGTGAGCAGGCGGGCGCGGTCGCCGGGCAAGACGTAGCGCACGCCGTCGATCACTGGGAAGGTCGCCGCGGTCTTCTTCGGGTCTCCCTTGTAGCCGAGCGGGGTGAACCGGCGTTGCGCGAGCCAGCCGATTCCGTCGTGGCCCGGTTCGAGCGCGGTGCCGAAATCCTCGGCGACCACGCGGGTATCGGCGCCCGCCGAGAACTTCCCGGTCGAGACGAAACCCGCCGCGGATACGTGATGCATCTGCGCCCCGGTCTCCGAGGAGCCGACACCGTCGAGCACGGCCAGTCCCGGCACCGCGGCGATCCAGCGTTCTTTGACGGCCGGGGTGAGCACCGCGCCGCCGTTGGCGAGCGCCACCAGCGAGGACATATCCGCAGTTCCGGCCTCCACTGCGGCCAGGACCGGGCGCGCCATCGCATCGCCGACCACGATGGCGACCGAGACCTTCTCCCGGTCGATGGTGCGCACGATCTCCGCGGCGTCGATCCGGTCGGTGACCGGGGACATGACGATCGTCTGTCCGCTGGTCATTGCCGTGAGCACGGCCCACTGCGCGGCGCCGTGGATCAGCGGCGGGATCAGCAGCAGTTTCATCCCGGGATTGGCCCGCGTTCGTTCCGCGATTTCCTCGTAGGACCCGACGGTGGCGCCACTGTTGGCATCCCGGCCACCGCAGGCTCCCATATAGATATCGTGCTGGCGCCAGAGCACACCTTTCGGCATCCCGGTGGTGCCGCCGGTGTAGAGAACGTAGAGATCGTCCGGTGCGGGTTCGACCGGGAGCGGTTCCGGTTCGGTGGTGGCGAGCACTGTTTCGTAGTCGACGGCGCCGTCGAGCAGCTCGTTACCGGACGCGTCGGCGATCTGGATCAGTACCCGCAGCCCGGGCAGCTCCGGCAGTACTTCGGCGAGTGTCGGCGCGAACGCGGCATGGTAGACCAGCGCGGTGGCGCCCGAATCGGCCAGCAGATATTGCAGTTCGTTCTCGACATAGCGGTAGTTGACATTGAACGGCGCCACCCGCGCCCGGAAGGCACCGATCATGCTCTCGACGAACTCCGGGCCGTTGTAGGCGTAGAGGCCCAGCAGGTCCTGTCCGACCTCGTGGCCGGCGAGATCGTGCCGTTCGGTATGACAGCCCAGGCCCTGGGTGTGCAGGTAGGCCGCCAGTCGCCGGGAGCGGTCGGCGACCTGCGCATAGGTATGGCGGCGGTCGCCCTGCACGATCAGTTCCCGGTCCGGGACCACGCCGGCGGCGGTATCGGTGACGGATACGAGGCTGAACAGCTGTTCGGACCCTGTTGCGGAAGAAGGGGACAACGGTGGCTCCTCGTTCGTCTGATGCGGTGGCGTAGGCCGGTTCACATCCGGCGGGCTCTGGCCGGGCTGCCTGCAGCAGGCTCGGCCACCGGAGATACGCCGCGCGGCGCGGCACGGTCGCCGGCGGCGAAGTGGCGGGCGGCCGACGCGGTGGGGTTGTCCGGCGTCGGCGATACCGGGGCTGAGCGAAGCCGCCGGTGGGTGCGCCGGCGCGCGTTACGCAATGCGAGACCGACGAGGCGCCCGGTCCACCGGCCGAACGGCGGCGCGGCCAAGCTGGTGATCGGTATCGGCAGATCGGTGCCCACCACCGTGCGGTAGTGGCTGAAGGTGTCGAATCCGGCCTTACCGTGGTAGGCCCCCATGCCGCTGTCGCCGACGCCACCGAACGGTGCGTCGTCGGGGAACATATGGATGGCGAATTCGTTGCGCGCCACACCGCCGCTGCGCGTATTCGCGACGAAGGTGCGGAAATCGGCCCCGTCCGGCCCGAACCAGTAGGCCACCAGGGGCGCGGGTCGCCGGTTGATGTAGTCGACGACCTCACTCAGCTCCCGGTACGCCAGCACGGTCACGACCGGTCCGAATACTTCTTCCGAGGCGATGGCCATCTCGTCGGTCACCTCGCGGATGATCGTCGGCGCGATCTTCCGCAGGTTCGGGTCGGGCAGAGTTTCGCCGGCCGGCGCGATCGGTTCGACGCGGGCGCCGCGCTCGCGGGCGTCGTCGATCAGACGCACGACACGCTCGTAGTTCGCTGTGTTCACCACGGCGGTGTAGTCAGCGTTACCGAGTATCTCGGGAAACATCCGCCGCCAGGCACCGGCCAGGGCGTCGGCGAAGGGATCCATCCGGTCCTGCGGCACCAGCACATAATCCGGGCAGACGCAGACCTGACCACCGTTGACCATCCGGGCCCGGGCGATCCGGTCCGCGGCCCGGTCGAGATCGGCGTCGGCGGCCACGACCACCGGGTTCTTTCCCCCGAGTTCCAGCGTGACCGGTACCAGATTCCGTGCCGCGGCCCGCTGCACCAGCCGGCCGACCCGGGTGGAGCCGGTGAAAAACAAGTGGTCGAACGGGAGTTCGGTGAAGGCCGCACCCACCTCCGGGCCGCCGGTGACGACAGCGAGCTCGGATTCGTCGAAATACTGCGCCGCCAGCCGCCGCGTGAGTTCTGCGGTGTGCCCGGTGACCTCCGACATCTTGATCATGACACGGTTTCCGGCGGCGAACGCGGTCGCGGCGGGCAGAATCACCAGGTTGAGGGGGAAGTTCCACGGGCCGACTATGCCGACCACGCCGAGCGGGCACGGCCGGACCTCCGCGCGGATTCCGTACAGGCGGGCCGTCCGGCCGGGCCGGCGCGGTCGCATCCAGCGGGCCAGGTGGGAACGCACATATTCGATCGCGGTGAGCATGCCCATGATTTCCGCGAACAGGATGCCGGTGCGGGACCGCGTACCGAAATCTGCGACGAGAGCGCCGACGTAGGCATCGGTGTTGTCCAGGATCATCGCGATCAACCGGTCGATACGGTCCCGGCGGACCGCGGCGCTCGGCGGACCCTCGCGCAGAAACGCCTGCCGCTGGTTCGCCAGGATCGCGGCCGGATCACGACACTCGGCCGCCGATACGCCTGTCGCGTGCTTGTCCATGAACGTATCAGGGGTCCTGCTGTTCATAGTGCGTACTTTCCGTTGGGGCTAACCGAGGTCGAAGGGACCACCGTCGATAACGGCGCCGAGCCGGCCGATATCGATGCCGAGGTCGGCCGCCGCCGCCCGGCAGGCCGCCATATCCTTGCGCAGGAACGGGGCCGCCACCTGTTCGAACTCGGCCAGGCCCCCGGTCAGTCCGATCGAATTCGCGGCGAAGCTACGGCCGCTCGAGACGGCCAGCGCGTCCAGCAGCTGTTTCTCCCCGATGCCGAGGTGTGTGCCCAGTTCCAGGGCGGCCGCGACCATCTGGGCGTTCGCCGCGAACAGGGCGTTGTTCACCAGCTTCACGCTCAACGCCGTGCCCAGCGCGCCGGTGGCGATGATGGTGCTCGCATAGGTTTCGAGCACCGGCCGGGCCCGCGCGACCGCCGCCCCGGCACCGCCGAGCAGAACGGTCAGTTTTCCGGCGGAGATATCGTCGGCGGAACCGCTCACCGGCCCGTCCAGCAGCGTCGGTCCGCCGAGGTTCCGCGCGGCCAGGCCGGTCACGGTGGTGACGGTGCCGGTTGTGTGCGATACGACGACGGCGTCCGGCCGGGCCGCGGCGAACACTCCGTCCGGACCGCCGAGGACTTCGACGAGCTGGGTGTCGGAGAACAGGCACAGGATCACGACATCAGCGGATGCGGCGGCCTCGGCGATCGAATCCACCACCGTGGCCCCGCCGGCGCGTAGTCGCTCCCGTACCGGTTCCCGCCTGGCGTACACCTGCACCCGATAGCCCGCGGCGACCATCCGGTACACCATCGGCTCCCCCATCCGGCCCGCTCCGACAAACCCGACGACCTGCGACATCGGCACTCCTCACCCGCGGTCGGCGCGAGCTCGCCGCCTGGCGGCCCGGCGGGGCAACCTGCGAACAGATACACATCCAGTAATGGCAACAGTAACATTCGGAAACGACACCGGAATGGGGGTTCACGAATTCCATTGGGGGCGCATACGTCCGATGACCCACACGGCTTCGACTGTTGTCCGACCGTGGTGTCGAGAGGCACAGCGGATCGGCAGGTTCGGCTGGATGTCAGCCCAGCATTCCGCTCCGGCACCACACCGGTCGCGATCTCTACCTAGGCTCCGGTTCATGCGCAGCACACTTGTTCGGGGCATCGTGACCTCTTGCATGACTGTCGTCGCCCTACTCGCGCAGGTGCAACCCGCGTCCGGCGCCCCCTCGGCCTCGGCGGCCGCCGCCTGCGGCGAACAACTCGACGCCACCGAGGTGTCCGAAATCGTCACCCTCGCCGACCTCGAGACCCTGCCGGGTGGCCCATCGCTGCCACGACTGGAGGTCACCGCCGACCGCCTGAACAAGATCACCGAAATCCTTGCCCGGCACAAGGACCGCCGCGCGACATTCGCGCTCGGCCTGGACGCCCTCGAACAGGTCGCCATACTGCCACTGCAGCGAAACGAATCGGAGTTCGACGACCCCGACTACGCCCACCGGCTCAGTATCGAGGTGATGAGCCGGTTCCTGCGGAACCTGCACGGGGAGTTCACCGGCGGTGACGTCGAGCCGCATTGGGCGCGCCACTTCGAACTGGCCCACAATTGCGACCTTTCGCTCGGACACGTGACGATGGCCGGATACAACGCTCACTTCACCGTGGACATGCCGCACGTGGTCGCCGCGATCGGTTCCCGGCCGGCGAACGCACGCGACTATTTCACCGTCCTCGATACGATCTCGGCCGGCAGAGACGTTATCGTCGCCCCGACCGAGGCAGTCTTCGGCGCCGCCGTGCGGCCTGCACTCGACTTACTGGCAGGCGACAGAATCGCCAGAATCGGCTTCAACGGCTTCAATGCGATCAACTTCGCCACCGGCATGGCATTACAGAGCGCGATCCTGCGCGGCGCGACCGAAGCCGAGATAAACCTGGCGTGGCGAGCCATCGATGCTGCCGTGAAAGTCCTCTGAACCGCACTAACTCCCGCTACAGTAACGCCTACGGTTACTCCTACCGTACGATCTCTTCATCGGTGGAAGAACGCCGCCGGACGGGAGGCAGATGTGGGCGAGATCGACGAACAGAACGATGCCCCCAGCCTGGAACTGGGTCGCCGGGCCGGAGAACGCTGTGAAACCCGGATGCTCATCGATGCGGAACTGGTACCGGCCGCCTCGGGCGAAACGTTCGACAATGTCAGCCCGGCCACCGGGCAGGTACTCGGCAGTACGGCCGCGGCAGGTGCCGAGGATATGCTGCGCGCGATCGCCGCGGCCCGGCGCGGCTTCGACGCGACCGACTGGTCCACGAACCGCGCCCTGCGGCAGCGGTGCCTGGAACAACTCCAGCAGGCCCTCGAATCCGAGAGCGAAGCCCTGCGCGAGGAACTCGTCGCCGAGGCCGGCTGCCCGATCGCCACCACACGGATCGCCCAGCTGGACTGGCCACTGGCCGAAGCACTGCGTTATCCGGCCCACCTGATCGACGAATTCCCCTGGGAGCGTGAACTGGAGGGCGGTGGCCTGTTCGGCCACCGCAACGTACGCACGGTCGTCCAGGAGCCGGTGGGCGTGGTCGGCGCGATCTGCCCGTCGAACTTCCCGATCGAGGTCGTACTCAACAAGCTGGGACCGGCGCTCGCCGCAGGCAACACAGTGGTACTGAAACCGGACCCGAACACGCCGTGGAACGCGACCCGGCTCGGGCGGCTCGTCGCCGAGCGCACCGATATCCCTGCCGGGGTGGTGAATATCGTGCCGACCCCGTCCAACGAGGTCGCCGAATTGCTGGCCACCGATCCGCGGGTCGATCTGATCTCGTTCACGGGTTCGACCGCGGTCGGCCGCATGCTCATGCGGCGGGGCGCGGACACCATGAAACGGACCTTTCTCGAACTGGGCGGCAAATCCGCGCTCGTTGTGCTCGAGGACGCCGACCCCCGGGCCGCCCTGCGCAGCGCGGCCGGTGTGTGCGTGCACGCCGGGCAGGCCTGTGCCGCAACGAGCCGGATGCTCGTGCACAGGTCCATTTTCGACGAGATGGTCGCCGGTGTCGCTGCCGCGTTCGACGGGGTCGCGGTGGGCGACCCGGCACTACCGGAAACCATCGTGGGGCCGTTGATCAGCGCGGCGCAGCGCACCAAGGTGCTCGACGCCTACGAGCGGGCGGTACGCGACGGCGCCCGCCTGATCACCGGCGGCGGCGAACCGAAAGACCTGCCTGCACATCTGACCGGCGGTCACTACGTCGAACCGACCGTATTCGTCTGCGAGGATCCGAGCCTGTCCATCGCGCGGGACGAAATCTTCGGCCCCGTCCTGGTGATGACCCCCTTCGCCGACGACGACGAGGCGGTACGCCTCGCCAACGACAGCCCCTACGGCCTCGCCGGCGCGGTGCTGTCCGCCTCGGCCGAGCGCGGGATGGCGATCGCGCGCCGGGTACGGGCCGGCGCCATCGGGGTCAACGGCGGCATGTTCTACGGCGCCGACGCCCCGTTCGGCGGCTACAAGAACAGCGGCGTCGGTCGCCAGTGCGGCCTGGAGGGCTTCCAGCAGTACCTCGAGACGAAAACCATCGGCTACCGAACACCGGCCCGCCGCTGAACACGGCCGGGGCGCTCGCTTCACTCGCCGGTCCACCGTGGCGGTCGTTTCTCGAAGAACGCGCCGACCCCCTCGCTGACATCGCGCGAGGTCAACAGTCGCTGATGCGCGGCATTCGACCGTGCCCATGCCGCGGTTTCGTCTCCGTGGATCTCGTGGTTGACGAGGGCGAGCGCCTCACGAACGGCCAGCGGTGCATTGCCGCAGATCTCGTCCGCGAGGGCTACGGCGGCGTCGAGGGCGCCGCCCGGCTCGGTCAGCTCGTTCACCAAACCCAGATTCTCGGCGCGCTGGGCCGACAGGTCCCGTCCGGTCAGCAGCATTTCCCGGGCAATATTCGCAGGCAGAACCCGGGCGGCCCGGAATGCTCCGCCGAAATCCGGCACGAGACCGCGTTTCGGCTCGGGCAAACCGAATCGCGCGGTCCGCGAGGCTACGACGAGGTCGCAGCTCAGCACGAGTTCGAAGCCGCCACCGAGCGCGAAACCTTCGACCGCCGCGATGAGTGGCTTGGTGCGCCGGCGCTGGATGAGTCCGCCGATTCCGCCCCGGGGCGTGGGCTCGCCGGGGCCGGTGGCCAAGTCGGCGCCGGCGCAGAAGAACTCCGCACCGCCCGTGAGCACCGCGCACCACAGATCGGGATCGTCCTCGAATTCGTTGAACGCGGCGTCCAGACCGGCGGTGATGGACGCGTCGATGGCATTACGTTTCGCCGCCCGCGTCATCGTGATGATCTGCACGCGGTCGCGCCGTTCGACAACGACAGCGTCCAGGCCGGTCACGATACGACCTTCGGGTCAGCGAGATCGGTCATCCGAGGGCGGCGGTCGGGCATCGTTCGTCCTTCGCGGTAGGAGCTTGTCGCTGCCGGAAACTGTGCCACAACCACAACGCTGCGAAATACTGCGACGGCTCATCGAGTTCTCCGGCGCCGTATCCCGGCGCCCTGTCCACCCGAGGCGCACCCGGTTCACGGAACGATTGCGGAGCGCGTCACCGGTTGCGGTGCTTCCTGTCGCGCGAAGATCCCGCGCCGCAGGGCGGTCAGCAAGGCATCGCGCGTCTCGTCCGGGCGGATGAGTTCGTCGAAACCCATATGTTCGGCCGAGTGGTAGGACGCCAGTAATTCCATTTCCCGCAATTGCGCCGCGATATCCTCGTCCGCGCCCGAGGCCAGCCCGAGGGCCGCCGCGCTCATCGCCCCCATGGTCGCGCCGGGGTAGGCGAAGGTCGCTGTCTGATCGTCGAAACTGATGAGCGACATGACCATCGAACCGAATCCGTAGGCCTTACGGAGCGTGACGTGCAGTTTGATCGTGGTCGCCGTGGTCTGAGCGACGAACATCCGGGCGCCCGCGCGCAGCACACCCTCGCGTTCGGATTCACTACCGGGCAGCATGCCGGGATTGTCGGCGAGGAACACCAGCGGCAGATGGAAGGAATCCGCCACCGAAATGAAATGCGCGGCCTTGTCGGCGGCGGCGGTATCTATCGAACCGGCGAGTACCTGCGGCTGGTTGGCGACCACCGCCACCGGATGCCCTCCGAGATGGGCCAGGGCGCAGACGATCGCGGTGCCGTAGCCGGGCTGGACCTCGAACCAGTCGGGGGTGTCGAAGACAGCGTCGAGGACAGCCCGGATGTCGTAGGTGTTGCGGTTGTCCCGCGAGATGATGTCCAGCAGTTCCGGGGTCGGCCGCGGCTCGGTGGAATCGTCGGAGAGCAGCGCGGGCGGATACGACCACGCGCTGGACGGGAAATAGGACAGATACCGCCGGATATCGTCGAGCACGTCTTCGTCGTCGTCGGCCAGGTTGTGGATGAGGCCGCTCGGCACGGCTACACCGGGGCCGCCGAGATCCTCCTTGCTGATGTCCTCACCCGTCGACTCCCGCACCACCGGCGGTCCCGCGGTGAAGATGGCACCTTGCCGGCTCATGATCGCGAAATCGGATACCGGGGCGATGAGCGCGCCGTGGCCGGCCGACGCTCCGAGCACCCCGGTGACCATCGGCACCCGGCCCGAACACCGGGCCTGGGCGAGTAGATCGGTGGGTGTCCGCCCGTAGTGTGCGCCGGTGGGCCGGAACCCCGCGCCCTCCAGCAGCATCACCAGCGGGACCTTGTTTCGTACCGCAAGCTCGGCAAGGCGATAGCGTTTGGCGTTGCTACCCGGTGCGATGGTTCCCGCCACGGTGGTGAAATCCTCGGCGCCGACCATAACCGGTGCCCCATCGATCAGGCCCGCACCGGTGACGACGGCGTCGGCGGCGATTTCACCGCCGACCAGCGAGCCGAACTCCTGGAACGTCCCGGGATCGAGCAGATGCGTGATCCGCTCCCGCGCCGTCAGCTTGCCCTTCGCCCGATGTTTGGCCACCCGCTCGGGACCGCCCATGGCCGCCGACCGTTCCCGGCGGCCGTCGAGATCCTCGAGCGTTTCCTTCCAGCCTCGCGCATTCGTCATTCTTGTCCCTCTCAGCGCAATGGTCGGCCCATCGCATCAGGTGGCGAGTCGATCGATAGGAATTCCGTCCGTGTAGCCCCGGCTGCCGGAGCAGCTGTACCGGGTAGCCCGCACCGGTAGCCAGTAGATCACCCAGCGCCCGTCCGGAGGTATGAATCGGTAGCAATGTCCCACCCCGCGGAACCGAGTGTCGCGCCGGGCTCGTACCTGTGCATCGAACTCACCGCCTATCGGGCACAACCGGCCGCGATCATCGATTCACCACGCGTACCGCAACGCCGTACACCACTATACGGTAACTTATACCGTTGCACTTACAGTTCAACTACCGAGACCAACTCGGCCAGACCGTCTGGATCGCCGCGCGGCGGTGCCGTCATTCGGGCAGCCGACTGTTCACATGCTGAGTCTCTGGACGTACAGCAGTACGGATGGGAGCGACCGACGATGGATCTGGGGTTCGCTGACGCAACCGCGGTCGTGGTGGGCGGCAGCAGCGGAATGGGGCTCGCCACCGCGCGCTGCCTCGCCGAGGAGGGCGCCCGCGTCGCGGTGATCGGTCGCTCGGCGACCGGTGTCGCGGACGCCGCCCGCGATCTCACCGAGCGCGGCAGCCCGGATTCGCTCGGCCTGGCCGCGGACGTACGCGATACCGCCGCTGTCAGTGCACTCTTCGACGAACTCGGCGACCGCTGGGACGGCCGGCTGAACGTGCTGGTCAACGCGGTCGGGCCGAATGTCCAGGGCACGTTCGACACCCTCTCCCCCGAACAATGGCGCGAGGCGATCGACCACGGCGCGATGACAATGGTGCACTGCGTCCAGGCCGCGCTGCCACTGTTGCGCCGCGCCGAATGGGCGCGCATCGTGAACTTCTCCGCACAGTCCACCCGGCGGCAGAGCACCGGCCTGGTGGCCTACACCGCCGCCAAAGCGATGGTCACCAGCATTTCCAAGAATCTGTCCCTGTTGCTTGCCCCGGAGGAAATCCTGGTCAACGTGGTCTCGCCGGGCACCTTCGTGACGCCCGCGCTACAAGGCTGGGCCCGGTCGGCCGGCGTCGACAGCGACAACCCCTACCACCTCATGGCGGCGATCGGCGAGCACTTCGGGCACCCTGCCCAACTGCCGCGCGCCGGGCTGCCCGAGGAGATGGGTCCGGTCGTCGCCTTCCTCGCCTCCCGGCGCAATTCGTATATGACCGGCGCCGATATCAATGTCGACGGCGGTTCGGATTTCACCTGATGAGCACCGGCGCCGCAGCCACACCTCGGGCCCGCCGCCATCTTTCGGGAAGTTCCTCGGTGCACAACAGCCATTCGCACCGGTAGCAACCGACCCGCCCGCGCCGACTCCCGCAGCGCCGGGATAGCGAGGCGAGCAGGGTTATTAGCGCCCACTGCCACAGCGCGTACCGCGACGATGCGCCCGTTACCCCCGCTCCCGCCGACATGATCAGCGTGCGATCCGCGAGCTGGGGGGCGCTCTCACCGGCACACTTCAGGTGGTGACGATCGTTGCCCCGGCGGTACCGGGTGCACCGTAGAGCAGTGCGAAGCCCGCCTTCGGATCGCCCGGCACCTGCCGCTCCCCCGCGGTGCCGCGTAGTTGCAGCACCAGCTCGTGCAACTGCCGCAGCCCCGAGGCGCCGATCGGTTCGCCGTTGGCGATGAGACCGCCGTCGGTGTTCACCGGTATCGCGCCGGTGATTTCGGTGGCCCCCTCGGCGATGAGCTTCTCCTGGTCGCCGTGCGCGCACAAACCGGTCTCCGCCATATGGATCACTTCGGCGCCGGCGTCGGTGTCCTGTAACTGGGCGACATCGATATCGGACGGCGCGATCCCGGCCGCCTCGAACGCGGCGCGCGCGGCGTAGACCGACGGCGCGACATCCTCCTGCACCGGCGCGTACGTCGTGTTCACCTCGTACGCACCGTATGTGCGGGTCCGGATCTCGACCGCGCGCACATACACCGGCTTGGCGGTGAAGCGGTGCGCCAGGCCGGCCCGGCACATGATCACCGCGGCGGCGCCCTCGTCCGGCGCACAGAACATGTACTGCGTCAGCGGGTAGTTGAGCATCGGCGCTGCCAGGATATCGTCCTCCGCGATCGGCTTGCGGCGGAGGGCGTTCGGGTTCAGCACACCGTTTCGATAGTTCTTCGCCGCCACCTTGGCCAGCGTGCGCTGGGAGATTCCGTGATCGTGCAGGTACCGGTTGGCTTTCATACCGAAGAACTGGGTGGTCAGGTACTGACCGTTCTCGCCGTACCATTTCGGCATCCCGACCAGGGTGGGGTCGACGGTGAACGCACCGCGCGGATGTTTGTCCAGGCCGATCGCGATCCCGATATCGTACTTGCCGAGCCGAATCGCGTCGGCGCAGGCCTCAGTGGCACTGGCAGAGGTGGCGCAGGCGTTGAACACATTGGTGAAGGGCAGACCGGTGAGCCCCATCAGGCTTACGATCGCGTCCGGGTTGGCCACTTCCCAGCTGCCGCCCACGGCGAACTGGATATCCTTCCACTCCAGTCCGGCATCGCCCAGTGCGGCGCGGATCGCGTCCGCGCCCATCTGCATCGCCGTCTTGCCCTCGAAGCGGCCGAAGGGATGCAGGCCGACACCGATGATCGCGATATCATTGGTCATGGGAAACTCCTGGTCGTCTACAGCGGCCGGAAGGCGAAGGTGAGTACGTCGTTACCGTCGGCGTCCGTGCCGAGCGGAACAGTGGTCAGGCCGACCCGCATGCCGAATTGCAGTTTCTGCGGCTCATTCTCGGTGAGCCTGCCCTCCACCCGGATGACGTCGCCGAGCTGCACCAGCCCTACGCCGAACGGGACGAACGTCTTCGCGGTCTCGTTGCCGAGGTAGGGCGCTCCGGGGAGGAATCCCTGAGTGGTCCAGGACACCAGAACGCCCTCGGCCGGCAGGTTCACGGCCCCGAACGCCGGCCGACTGCACCGCGGGCACAGTTCCTGCACCGGGAAGACCGTCGCCCCGCAGTCACCGCAGGACCCGCCCACGAGCCGGAAGTCGCTGTCCGGCCAGGTCGATATCTCCGGTGCGATCATTCGCTGCATCGTCGTTGTCCTCGCTTTTACAGATAGGCTTACCGTATAGATTGCGGAGCCACGGACCGTGCCGCATCCGGCAAGGAAATGGTAGCTTACGGTAATATCAACGGTAATCGTTTCGACCCGCGAGTTGCGAGGTGGAGTGATGAGCTCGAAAATTCCCGGCGGCCTCGAGGATCTGCTGCATCGACCCCTCGTGGGCATCCTCGCGACCGTAACCCCCGACGGATCACCGGATCAGACCCCGATGCGCTTCACCTGGGACGGCGCACACCTGCGGATGAGCCATACGATCCCGAGACGGAAATTCACCAGCCTGCAGGCCAACCCGAACTACTCGTTCCTCCTCACCGACCCGGACGCACCGGCACGCCGCCTCGAGATCCGCGGCTGGCTGGTGACCGTCCAGGGCGACGAGGACGGGAAGTTCTACGCGGAACTGGACCACCTCTACGGAGACACCGAAAGCGCTCCACCCGCGGACACGGAGGACCGGGTCGTCCTGATTCTCGACGCGACCAGGTTCGTCGCCAAATAGCCGTTCAGGAGAACCTCGATATGACCCGAGCACCGGATATCCCGATCTTCGACGCCGATTCGCATATGTACGAGACGGCCGACGCACTGATCAGGTACCTGCCCGACAAGTACCGCCGGGCGGTGCAGTACGTCCGGATCGGGCGGCACACCCGGCTCGCCATCAACGGCCGGATCACCGATTTCATCCCCAACCCGACCTTCGACCGGGTCGCCGCGCCCGGCGCACACGAGAAATTCTTCGCCGGCGAGAACACCGAGGGCCTGACCCTGCGCGAAATGCAGGGCAGCGCAATAGAGGCACCGGCCGCCACCCGCAATCCCGCGGACCGGATCACCGAACTCGATCACCAGGGGGTGCGCGAGACGCTCAACTACCCCACACTGGCCAGCCTGGTCGAGCATTCCGCGGCCGACGACCCCGAGCTGACCATGGCCGTCATCCACGCGCTGAACCGGTGGATGCTGGAGCACTGGAGCTTCGCCTACCAGGACCGGATCTTCAGCACCCCGATCATCAACTGCGCCGAGGTCGACGGTGCCCGCCGGGAACTCCGGTACATCCTGGACAACGGTGCGAAAGTGGCACTGATCAAACCCGCCCCGGTGAAGGGCGTCAACGGCTGGCGGTCACCCGCACTGCCCGAGTTCGATCCGTTCTGGCGCGATGTCCAGGATGCGGGTCTGCCGATCGTGCTGCACGCGAGCCAGCCGCCGCTGGACGAGTACGTGAACAAATGGGAGCCGCCCGCCACCGCGAACTTCATGGCCATGAGTTCGTTCCGCTGGCTGGCACTCGGACATCGGGAGATCTCGGACATGATCGGCAGCCTCATCTGCCACGGCACCCTCACCCGGTTTCCCCGGCTGCGGATCGCCAGCGTGGAGAACGGCAGTTCGTGGATCCACCCGCTGTTCCACGATCTGCGGGATCTGACCAAGAAGATGCCGCAGAACTTCCCCGAAGACCCGCTGGACGTGTTCCGCCGCAATATCTGGGTGAGCCCGTTCTGGGAGGGGTCGGTCAGCGATGTGGCCGAAACCGTGGGCTGGGACAAGGTGATGTTCGGCTCGGATTACCCGCATCCGGAGGGGCTGCCCGAGCCGAGGGCGTACTGGAAGTACGCGGAGGGTATGGACAACCGGCGCACCTGGGACTTCCTGGGCGACAATGCCCGCCGGTTCATGGGCCTGCCGATCGAGAACCCGGACCCGACAGCGGCCGAACCACCGGTCACGGCCACTTCGGCAGCGTTATAGTTCTACTTACAGTAAAGGGCTCGAAGGGAGTACCTCCGTGGACAAGAACGATATGATTCTCATCAGCGTCGACGACCACATCATCGAACCGCCCGATATGTTCGCCAACCACCTGCCCGCGAAATACGCCGACGATGCGCCGCGCCTGGTACGGATGCCGAACGGTGCGGATATGTGGAAATTCCGGGACCGGGTGATCCCGAATGTGGCACTCAACGCCGTCGCGGGCCGCCCGAAAGAAGAATACGGCCTGGAACCGGAGGCCCTCGACGAGATCCGCCCCGGCTGCTACAACGTGGACGAACGGGTCAAGGATATGAACGCCGGCGGTGTGCTGGCGCAGATGAACTTCCCGTCCTTCCCCGGCTTCGCCGCCCGCCTGTTCGCCACCGAGGACTCGGACTTCTCATTGGCCCTGGTGCAGGCGTACAACGACTGGCATATCGACGAATGGTGCGGCGCCTATCCCGGCCGTTTCATCCCCATGGCACTGCCGGTGATCTGGGATGCCGAACTGTGCGCCGAGGAAGTGCGCCGGGTGTCGAAGAAGGGCGTGCATTCGCTCACCTTCACCGAGAACCCGGCCGCGCTGGGTTACCCGAGCTTCCACCACGAGCACTGGAACCCGCTGTGGAAGGCACTGGTGGATACCGACACCGTGCTCAACGTCCATATCGGCTCGTCCGGCAAGCTCTCCATCCCGGCCGCGGACTCCCCACCGGACGTGATGATCACGCTGCAACCGATGAATATCGTCTCCGCGGCGGCCGACCTGCTCTGGTCACGCCCGGTCAAGGAGTACCCCGATCTCAAAATCGGCCTCTCCGAGGGCGGCACCGGCTGGATCCCCTATTTCCTGGAGCGTATCGACCGCACCTTCGATATGCACTCCACCTGGACGATGCAGAACTTCGGCGGCAAGCTGCCCAGCGAAGTGTTCCGCGACCATTTCCTGACCTGCTTCATCAGCGACCCGATCGGGGTCCGGCTGCGCCACGAGATCGGTATCGACAATATCGCCTGGGAAATGGACTACCCCCACAGCGATTCGATGTGGCCGGGTGCGCCGGAGGAACTCGATTCGGTGTTCGGCGCGGAGAACGTCACCGACGACGAAATCCGGAAGATGACTCATCTCAATGCCATGAGGTGGTACTCGTTCGACCCCTTCGCGCACGTACCGCGAGAGAAGGCCACCGTCGGCGCACTGCGCGCTGCCTCGGCCGGTCATGACGTCAGCATCAAGGCACGCAGTCGCCATCAGAGCACTGCCACGGAGAAACTTGCGGCCTTCCGTTCCCAGATCGAGGCGGCCACTGCGCATACCGCCGCCGAATAGAAGGACACGACAATGACCGAACTGGACTATCTCGCCATCGATGTCGACAACCACTACTACGAACCGCTGGATGCGTTCACCCGCCATCTGCCGAAAGAGTTCAGGTCGCGCGGCGTCCAGATGGTCACCAGTGGTAGACGCACGCTGGCAGTGATGGGCGAGAAGGTCAACCACTTCGTCCCGAACCCAACATTCGACCCGATCGTCGAACCGGGCTGCCTCGATCTCCTGTTCCGCGGCGAGATCCCCGAAGGGGTGGATCCGGGTTCGCTGATGAAACTGGACCGGCTGCCGGATCATCCCGAATACCAGAACCGCGAGGCCCGGGTGCAGGTTCTGGACCGGCAGAAACTGGAAACAGTATTCATGCTGCCGACTTTCGCCTGCGGTGTCGAGGAGGCGCTCAAGCACGATATCCCGGCCACGATGGCCTCCCTGCACGCGTTCAACCTGTGGCTGGACGAGGACTGGGGGTTCGACCGTCCCGACGGGCGGATGATCGCGGCACCGATCATATCGCTCGCCGACCCGGAAGCCGCCGTCGCCGAGGTCGAATTCGTGCTGGCACGCGGCGCGAAGATGGTGCTGGTTCGTCCCGCCCCCGTCCCCGGGATTGTCAAACCACGTTCGCTCGGCGATCCGCTGCACGACCCGGTATGGGCCCGCCTCGCCGAAGCCGGTGTACCGGTGGGATTCCACCTCTCCGACAGCGGCTATCTCGCCATCGCCGCGCTCTGGGGCGGCAAGGCAACGTTCGAGGGGTTCGGCAAGAAGGATCCGCTCGACAACGTCCTGCTCGACGACCGCGCGATCCACGACACGATGGCCTCGATGATCGTGCACCAGGTATTCACCCGTCACCCGGCACTCAAGGCGGTGAGCATCGAGAACGGCTCGTATTTCGTCCACCGGTTGATCAAGCGGCTGAAGAAAGCAGCGAATACAGCGCCCTACCACTTCAAGGAAGACCCGGTCGAGCAACTGAAGAACAATGTCTGGATCGCGCCCTACTACGAGGACGATGTCAAACTCCTCGCCGAGACCATCGGCGTGGAAAAGATCCTGTTCGGTTCCGATTGGCCGCACGGCGAGGGGCTCGCCGACCCCACCACCTTCACCGCCGATATCCCGCAGTTCCCCGAATTCTCGTACTCCGACACCCGGAAGGTGATGCGCGACAACGCTCTCGACCTACTCGGTTCGAAGGTCCAGCTCGGCGCGTCCGACTGATCTCCGCTACCGGCGGTGGCCCGGCCCTCCGGGCGTTTCGGCGACGTTTGCCGGGGAATCGGCACGGTTGCCCGGGCATCCGGCCGCGAGGTGGTTCACTGGGCCCATGACCTCGCAGTTCAGGAGTGTCGATAGCCCACACCCGCCGGTGGAGCGGACACTGCCCGATCTGGCCGCGTATCTGGGCCTGCCGTGGACCTGTACCGATGGCGACGCGACGATTACCGGCATCGGCCAGGATTCGCGGCTGGTCTCCGCCGGTGAGGTGTACGCGGCGCTGCCCGGCGCGAACCATCACGGCGCCGATTTCGCCGGCGAGGCGGCCGCACGCGGCGCGATCGCGGCGATCAGCGACCGGCCCTGCGCTGAACTGCCGACTTTCGTGGTCGCCGACCCGCGGCGCATACTCGGCCCGCTCGCGTCCTGGATCTACGGCGAACCGTCCCGGCACCTCGATATCTTCGGCGTTACCGGAACCAACGGTAAGACCAGCACAAGCTACCTTCTCAGCGCCGGTCTGAGCGGAGCGAATATCGAGAATGGGCTGATCACCGGCATCACGGTCCGCGGACCACAGGGCGCGCATCCGGCAGTACGGACCACACCGGAAGCCGGCGAACTGCAGCGCACACTGGCAGCGTTGCGTACCCACGGCGCCCGCGCCGTCGCGATGGAAGTGTCCAGCCATGCCCTGGCCTTGCATCGGGTCGAGGGGACCCGCTTCCGTGTCGGTATCTTCACCAACCTGAGCGCGGACCACCTGGATTTCCACCGCGACCTCGACGACTACTTCTCGACGAAAGCCGAACTGTTCTCGCCCGAGCGCAGCGAGGCCGCCGTCGTCGCTGTCGACGACGACTACGGTAAACGCCTCACGGCCACACTGGACATCCCCTACTCCACCTTCTCGACCCAGAACCCGGCCGCCGACTTCTACGCCGACCATATCCGCGCCGACGAGCACGGCACCTCGTTCGTAGTACACGGCGCCGGTCGTAGCGCCACGGTAGAGCTGAAACTGCTCGGCGCACACCAGGCCGATAACGCGCTCGGCGCGATCGCCGCGCTGGCACGGCTGGGAACAGATCTCGACGCGGCCATTGCGGGCATGGAAAGCCTGGACTGCGTTCCAGGCCGTATGCAGCGGATCGACGCCGGGCAGCCCTTCCTCGCATTCGTCGACTACATGCACAACACGGCGGGCCAGAAACGGCAATTCCCGTACCTCCGGTCCTTGACCACGGGCAAGGTCATCGCCGTCATCGGTGCCACCGGCGACCGCGACCCGGGCAAACGCGCGCCGCTGGGAATGACGGCGGGCTTGTTCGCCGATACCGTCATCGTCACCGACGAGAGCCCCTTCTCCGAGAGCGCCGCCGCACTCCGCCGCGATATCGCCACCGGCGCCCGCACCGCCCGCCACGCCGAAGTCATCGTCCAACCCGGCCGCGCCGATGCGATCGGCCTGGCCACCACGCTCGCCCGGCCCGGTGATGTCGTCGTGGTCGCCGGTCGAGGACACGACCCCGTACAAACCTTCGGCACCACGACCCACGTCTTCGACGACCGCGACGAATTACGCCACGCCATACAGCAGCACCCGGCCCTCCAACGCCTGCGATAAGGCACCCCCGATCACCGCGGGCAGGCGATCCGGCGATACACCCGGGAAACAGCCCGCCATCAGCGTGTTCAGTAACACACCGGATAATTCGCTTTTGAAACACCGAATTAATAGGCTGTTCCTGTGCGACTGTCCCGCTTCAGCGATCTCGGCCTGCGGGTGATGATGCGCCTGGCCGTCAGCGGGGCCGCAGCCGAAAGGGTCACCGTCAAACTCGTTGCCCGCCAGATGAACGCGTCGGAACACTACATCGCGAAAGCGGTGACCGAACTCGCCGAGCTGGGCCTGGTGGATTCCCACCGCGGCCGCACCGGGGGCATATTTCTCACCGACCGCGGGCGCACGGCGACCGTCGGTCAGATCGTGCGCGGCCTGGAGGGACGCGGCGAGGTGGTGGAGTGCCTGGGCGCCAACCCTTGCCCGCTGGCCGCGGCCTGCCGATTGCGGCATATGCTGGCCGACGCACAGGAAAGTTTCTACCGGAATCTGGACAATTACACTCTCGGCGATCTGGTCGACAGCCGAACCGTGCAATTACTGCATATGCCGGAAATTCCGGAACGTTGAGATAATCCACCTGCGAGATATATCAGCCGCAATACAAGCACAACGCTTCTGCTCACGGATCAATTGCACAGGAAATCAATTCATTCCATTTCCGACACGTTCCCGCGCCGAGCAGCGCACCTGACGGTTGGCGCACTTACCTTGCAGTACCACCTGTTTCATCCACTTCGCCGACCGCTGTGGCACCGGCTACATAATCCGCACAACCGTGGGTAATTTACTTCACGCCGCCGATATCTATTTCCCGGCCCGGAATTGGATACGGTGTTGTCGTGGCATTCGAGCCGCGATTCAGCTCGACGAGGAGAACAGCATGACAACCGTCGCGATATCGGCCCCGGACCTTCCCGCGGAATTGGAGGAGCACCACGCAGAGCTGGTCCGCGCGACCCTCCCGGTGATCGCTGCGCATATCGACGACATCACCGCCTTGTTCTACGAGAAGTTGTTCGCCGCCCACCCCGAACTGCTCACCGGTCTGTTCAACCGCGGCAACCAGGCACAGGGCGCGCAACAGCGGGCACTGGCCGCATCGATAGCCACCTTCGCCACCCATCTGGTGGATCCGGCACTGCCGCATCCGCGGGAGATGCTTGCACGGATCGGCCACAAGCACGCCTCCTTGGGCATCGTCGCCGAGCAGTACCCGGTAGTGCACGAACACCTGTTCGCCGCGATCGTCGATGTACTCGGCGCCGAAACGGTCACCGCGGAGATCGCCGCCGCCTGGGATCGTGTCTATTGGCTGATGGCCGACACTCTGATCGAATTCGAGCGGGGACTCTATACCGGTGCCGGAGTGGTGCCCGGCGATGTTTTCCGCGAAACGGTGGTCACCGAGCGTACCGACGACCCGTCGGGGGTGGTGACCTTCGTCGTGGAATCCACGGACCCCGCTCGGCCGCTACCGGATTCCCTTCCCGGGCAGTATGTTTCCGTCCGCGCGACGCTGCCCGACGGGGCACGGCAGCTGCGGCAGTACAGCCTGGTCGGCGCCCCACGCGACGGACGGATCGCCTTCGCCGTACGCCCGGTGGCCGCCACCGCGGACCGGCCTGCAGGAGAAGTTTCGACCCACCTGACGACCCATATCGCGGTGGGCGACGAGCTGGCGATCACCCTGCCGTTCGGCGACCTCACCATCGATCCCGCGGCGGTCACACCGCTGGTGCTGATCTCGGCCGGAATCGGTATCACGCCGATGATCGGCATCCTCGAGCACCTCGCCACCGCCACCTCCCCGCGGCAGGTGCTCGTTGCGCACGCCGATCGCGACCCCGGCACTCACCCGTTGCGGGCGGTCCAGCGCGACCTCGTAGCGGCACTTCCGAACGCCGACCTCGAGCTCTGGTACGAACAGCCCGACGGCGACGGCCGGTCCGGCACGCTCACCGTCGCCGACCTCGAGCTGCCCGAGGATGCCGACTATTACCTGTGCGGCGGTGCAGGGTTCCTCCGATCGGTGCGCGCCCAGTTGACCGCCGCGGGGGTTCAGCCGGCGCGTGTGCATTTCGAACTCTTCAGCCCCGACGACTGGTTACTACAGTGACATTCCGCTCCGTTCGAACGAGCACGGCCGGTCGCGCGATCAAAAGGCTGGAGGCACTCGGAACACCGCTGTTGCAGTGCAGGCCCACCGGCTCGGTGCGGTCGAGGTAGGAAGCATCGATGTGGTCTCACCCGCTACGGATGAGACCACCCCGACGCGGAAATCCTAGACTCTGGTCGCAGGGCTGATCAGCGACGAATCGTAAGTTCTCGGCTGCTGCCTCAATTGCCCTCCGAGCTAAGGAGCCATCGTGCCCAAATTGGAGATGACAAGAAGATCCGAACTCTCCCGACAGGAAGTATCGGAGCGGCTCATCGCCCTCGGCCAGGCCCTCGCGGGCGGGTCGGAGACCGAACTCGGCTCGGATGGCGATTCGCTCTCGATCACGGTCGCCGACCGGGTTCGGTGGGAGCTCGAGATCGAGGTAGACGGTGATCAGATCGAAGTGGAAATTGAGATCAGCTGGCGCGATGATCCGTCCGGCGAATCGAAAGCCGAAACTCCCGCCCAACCGGACGACGATGTCCGGGCCAAGACACCGCGAGGTGCACGCGGGCGTAAGAGCAGCGCGAAATGACCGGGTTGCCGTACCACGGCCACAGTCACTGTCTGCGGTCGGAGAGGTCTGCGCCAGCCGCCTGATGTTCGGGACCGCCTGGGGCCGCTACGCCGCCCTCGGTATCGCCGCACTGGTCATCGTCGCCGACTTCTTGTCTCTTACGCACCCGCGGGGGTCACCCGCGGCGGGTGAGGAGAGCAATGGAACACGCCCCCTCCATGAGGTTGCACGGCCCGCTGTCCTCCCGGCGGGCCCCACTGGACCGCCTCCGGGGCGAGCGCCTCACCCGCACCTCAGCGGTCACCGCCGTGCTACTGGCCCTCGTGGCCGCGATTGTGGTCGTCGTCAAAATCGCTCTCACCCACTGAACGGTCCATCACGAAGTACGGACTACCGAGGGCGCCGCGACCGCGATCCAGCGGAACCGGCAGGTCGGTAACCGTGGGAACGACGGGAAATGATCGGTCTTGTCCGACCACCCCACTACACCGTGACCAGCACGGTTTCAGTCCTTTCGGACTCGATCCCGACGACTTGCTGCTGCAGAGCGGGAGCGCCGGATAGCGCGCGGTGGCCTGTTACCGCGACCGTAGGTCCGCTCTCGTCAAGATGTCACCGATGCGGGATCGGGTCGTAACGCGCCCAGGGCGAGACGGGCGTAGCGGCGCCATACCTCGGGGTCGCGGATACCGAGATCGATGAGCGCGCGGGCGGCACCGGACACCAGGATCTGCACGTCCATCCCGGTGGCGTCTGCGCGCAGGCTGCCCTGCCCGCGTCCCAGCGTCAGCAGTTCCTCCAGCCGGTCCCCCAGGCGCTGGTCGAGCCCTTCGAGGCCGCTGAGCACCTCGATCATCAACCGGTCCTGGGCCAACCGGGTGGTCACCTGCTCCAGCAGATCCTCGAGCGCACGGTAGGCGTCCTCCCGCCCCGCCTCGACCGCGACGGCGGCGAGTTCGTGGAACCACTCGATATGCTGCTGCGCCAGCGCGCGCACCAGGTCGGCCTTGGCCGGGTAGCTGCGGTAGACCGTGGCCTTGCCGACTCCGGCCCGGGCCGCGACCTGTGGGATGGTGGCGCCGATACCGTGTTCGGTGAATACTTCCCGTGCCGCGGCCAGTACCCGCTCGTGGTTCTGCCGGGCATCCGCCCGGCGACCCGCCCAGTTCTGCGCGTCGTCCTGCACGTTGTCGTGCGTGGCGTCCGGCTGCGCTGCCGTCCTACCGGTCATGGTGTCGCCTCCACGAAATCCGCTTCCATCCTGCCGGATCGAGACGCAGGTCTCATACCGGCCGCAGGGTGAGTTGCTCCACAACTTCCTCACCGAAGTGGACCCTCGGGTCCACTCGCTTCTACTCTGAGCATAACCGGACCACAAGGTCCACATAATCGCTCGGAGGAAAGCGCATGGCGTGGCAGTTGTTCCGGCTCGGCCGCTGGTCGTTCGTGCACCGCAAGGCAGTGGCGGCGATCTGGGTGGTGCTGCTGGCCGTTCTGGCGGTCGGAGCGGCGACATTATCCGGGAAGACCAGCGATAAATTCGAACTGCCCGGTATCGAATCCACCCAGGCCTTCGAGCTCATCGAACAACGTAGCCCGCAGGCTTCCCCGGACGGTGCGACCGCACGCGTGGTGTTCGAGGCCCCCGCGGGCGGGTCCCTCACCGAACCGGCCTACAACTCGGCGGTCGCCACGGCGCTGCGCGAACTGTCGACCGAGAACGTGCAATCGGTGGCCGACCCCTTCACCGGCGGCACCCTCTCCCCCGACGGCCGGGTCGGCTACGCCGCGGTGACCTACAGCAAAACCGCCAACGAACTCGCCGACGCCGACCGATCGGCGCTGGAAACCGCCGCCCACAACGCGGAAGACGCGGGCCTGGACGTCGCCATCGGTGGTGACGCGCTGACCGAATTCGAGATGCCGCTGGCCGAAGTGGTCGGTATCGCCGTGGCGCTGGTGGTACTCGCGGTCACCTTCGGATCGCTGGTGGCCGCGGGGATGCCGATGCTGACCGCGCTCGTCGGCGTCGGTATCGGGATGCTCGCCATCACCACCCTCACCGGATTCGTCGAACTCGGTTCCACGACTCCTGCCCTGGGCACCATGCTCGGCCTCGCGGTCGGGATCGATTACGCCCTGTTCATCATGTCCCGCTACCAGAGCGAGGTCCGCGCCGGTCGGTCGCTCGAAGAAGCAGCCGGCCGGTCGGTCGGCACCGCCGGATCGGCGGTGGTCTTCGCGGGTGCGACGGTCATCATCGCCCTGGTGGGCCTGGCGGTGTGCAATATCGGGTTCCTCACGCAGATGGGCCTGGCCGGCGCGTTCACGGTCGCGATCGCCGTACTGATCTCGCTCACTCTGCTCCCGGCCATCCTCGGCTTCGCCGGCGATAAGGTCATGCAGGGCAAGCCGCGCTACCTGAAGCAGCAGACCGGCGAAACGGAATACCGCACGCACGGCCGCCGCTGGGTGGAAGGTATCGCCCGGCACAAGTGGCTCGCCCTCGCCGGCGGCATCGCCATCGCCGCGGTGGCCGCGCTCCCGATGACCTCCATGCAGCTCGCGCTGCCGGACGATTCCAGCAAACCCGCCGACAGCGATGCCCGCATCGCCTACGACCTGATCTCGGAGAACTTCGGCGCCGGCGCCAACGGCCCGCTCGTCGTGGTCGTCGACACCGCGAATGCGGCCGATCCCGCGGCGGCCGTGCAAACGGTCACCGAGGATCTGCAGAACATGGCCGCCGGTGCGGACTCCGATATCGCCGCCGTCGTCCCGGCGGTCACCAGCGATACTCCGCAGGCCCGGCAGATGTTCGCCCAGCAGCTCGAAACGGTCCGGTTCGCCACCATCACCGTTATCCCCGCCGCCGGCCCATCGGATCAGACCACCAAGGACCTCGTCGCCGATATCCGCACCACTGTCGCCGATCTACCGGCCGACACCGGCGCCCGTGCCCTGGTCACCGGCCAGACCGCGGTCGGGGTCGATATCGCCGACAAACTCACCGAGGTGTTCCCGATCTACCTCGCCGTGGTGGTGGGTCTGGCGATCTTCCTGCTGATCGCGGTGTTCCGCTCGGTCTGGGTGCCGGTCAAGGCCGCACTGGGCTTCCTGCTGTCGGTCGGTGTCTCGCTCGGTGCCACGGTCGCGGTCTTCCAATGGGGCTGGCTGAACGAACTCGTCGGCCTGGACACCACCAGCCCGGTGCTGTTCATCCTGCCCATCCTGCTGACCGGAATCCTGTTCGGGCTCGCGATGGACTACGAGGTCTTCCTCGTCACCCGGATGCGGGAGGCCTACGTCCACGGGACCCCCGCGCGACAGGCCGTGATCGACGGGTTCGCCCACAGTGCCCGCGTAGTGGTCGCCGCCGCGATCATCATGATCGGAGTCTTCGCCGGATTCGCGCTCGTCGACGATGTCATCCTGAAATCCATCGGGTTCGCCCTCGCGGTGGGCGTCCTGGCCGATGCGTTCCTGGTCCGCATGCTCATCGTTCCCGCGGTCATGCTGATCGTGGGCGAGCGGATCTGGTGGATGCCGAAATGGCTGTCCCCGCTGGTACCCGCCTTCGATATCGAAGGCGAAGGACTCGCCCGGCGGCTCGACAGCGAGCATGCGGAGCCCCGCGAGGAGCGAGTACTCGCCGGAAGCTGAGCAGAGAGCCACGCCGACCCGCCGTATCCGAACCGCAACCTCCTCGTGGTGTAGGGGCCGCGGCCCCGGGTACGCGGATCGGCGTGGGTACTGCGAATACGAGACCGGGCAGCACAGCCACCCGGAAGGTTCGTCGCCCGGGACGTAGGTCCGCCTGGTGGATGGCGGTCTTGCCGACCGTTGCCCTGGTCGCCGGTTGCAGCTCTGGACAGCAAACCCAGACCGCCGAAATGGAAGCGGCGATCAACGGTACGGACGGCAGTATCGGCGCCATCGACCTGGAGAACGTCTACCTCCACGCCGAGGTCGCCGATCAGCCCACACCGTTCTACACCGATATCCGCCTGGCCTTCACCGCCGTGAATACGAGCCAGACCGGATCCGACCGGCTGACCGGAATCGCCTCACCGGCTGCCGAATCGGTGCAGATCGAGGGGCCGGAGCCGGCACTGGAACTGCGCCCGCAGACCAGCCTCGCCGCCGGCGAACCCATCCAGAATCTGGATCCGAGCGCCGCTCCCGACCAGCCGAGAACCGTCACCGTGACCATGAAGGACCCCGGCGCTTCCCCCGGCCTGACCTTTCCGTTCGATTTCACCTTCGAAAAAGCCGGCACCGTTCAGCTGCAGGTTCCATTCGACGTCTGGACGCCGAGCGAATCACAACCCACCGAACGGCCCCTACCGCCCTCGGTAACTCCTTGACGGGTGTGCCGCCCGGTCCGGAACCGCAGCACATTGCCCCGGCGACAGGCCGAACCGCATACAACCACGGAGTCTCCGCGCGCCCGTCCAGGCAGGGTGTGATTCGATCGGCTTATGACAGACAGCAGTGCGGAATCGCGCGTCGTTTCGGCGAGTCGCGAGATCGCGGCACCGGCACACGAGATCTTCGAATTGATCGCCGACCCGGCGCGGTACGCCACAATCGGGTGGTCGAATTCGAGGAGGGCCGCCGTATCGCCTGGCTGCCCGCGGAACCGGACCGGCAACCCCCGGGACACCTGTGGCGCTGGGAAGTCGAGCCCGTGAATGAGACGAGCAGCCGGGTGACCCATACCTACGACTGGTCGCAATTGAGCGATCCGAAACGCCTCGAACGAGCTCGCGCCACCACGGCCGACAAGCTGCTGGCCTCCCTCGGCAACCTCGCCCGGCTCGCCGAGAATCGCTGAAGCGGACCGGGAATCCTGCCGGCGGCACCGCGCGCCGCCGCGGAGGGGCCGTACATCCCCGGTCAGGGTTTCGATATCACCCCGCAGCTGCTGTGCTACGCATCCGGCGGGCCACCCGGTCCCGCTCCTCCGTTATCACGCGGCGGCGTTCCGACATGGCTTCGGCGGGCGACTCCCCTGCGGCGATCGCCCGGTACACGGCCACCACATCCTCGATTCCCTCCCGGGCGCCGACGCCTGCCGCGGGAGTGATCGCGTGGTCGGCGTCGCCGACGAGCACCACCGGTGGCGCGGGCGGCAGCGCCGGACCGAGCGGGACATTGCGGGCGTTGGAAACATGCACCTGGTCGGTCGCGGCCACCAGTTCCGCGGTCAACTCGCGAACCGGTCCGGGAGCTGCCGTGACCACGGCTTCGGCCCACTCTCCGACGGGACGCACTCCGGTTTCCGCATCCGGTAGCGGCGCCCGGGTGATCCGCAGAAACCACAAAGCCTCGCCGGCTTCGGGCCGCCAGATATGCCCGACGGTGGCTGCCGGGCGGGAGCCGGAACCGGCCGCGGCGTCGAAGTGCAGCACGAAGGGGGCGGTCGGGCAGTGCACCGCGTGTTCTGTCATCCCGTAGACGACCACATCCCCCGAATACTCCGTGGAGCGGTGCGGTTCGATACCGGCACGCGCCACCGAATCGATACCGTCGGCGCCGATCACCAGGTCCCGGGTCGCCACCGTGCTGCCACCGAGCCGGAGCACCGTGCCGTCGGCAGGATCGACCCGCACCTCGGTGACCGGGTCGCCGTAGCGGATCTCGGCGCCCGCCTCGAGCGCGAACCGATTCAGCACCGCCATCAGCTCCCGGCGTAGCCAGAACCGGTGCCCCTCGCTGGGGCGGCGCCGGGTGACCCCGTCGTCCGGGGTGTACCGCAGTTCGTCGAGCGGGTACGACGCGGCATGGAGATCCTGCTCCGGCACGCCGAGTTCGATCAGGCCTCGATGGCCGCGGCCATCGAGGATCAGGAAAGCGCCGCCGCCTTCGCCGCGGCGCTGTTCGTAGATGGTGACCGAGCGGCCGGATCCGGCCAGCGCACCGGCCAATACGGTTCCGGCGATTCCCCCGCCGAGAACAGTGACCATCGGAGAATCCTTCCGTTGTGGTGCGCGGCCTGCCGCCGGGCCGCACCTTAACCGACGCAGCTCGACACGCCGCTGCCCAGCCGCAGCCCGCGTGTGTTCCGGACATCACACGGCCGAGGCGAGCTCCGCCGCCACGGCTTCGACAGCACGTACACCGGTGGCGATGAGCGGGTGTTCCGCACTGCCCCGGATTCCGGCGATTATGGTGGGCACCGGCCGGACACTGCCGTGCAGCGGCACCCGCACCACCGGATGCTCGGCCGGTATCGGGACCTGGCAGACACCGAATCCGAAAGCGACAGCGATGCGCGACCCGGGTGCCGGTGCATTGGCCTGGCAGGGGCTCGCACTCGCCGGACTGTCGGCGGTTGCGATGGCCGCTTATCTGCTGATCTCGCGCGCGCCGGCACCGGCACTCGGTCATTCCGGGTTGTCCTGCGGTCTCGTCGCCGCCTGTGCGGGGCTGGTCGTCCTCGAGGAAACCTTGTCCGTCCAGTGGTGGGCCGGTATCGGCGGTATCTGTGTCGCGGCGGCGACCGCCACCGTCCGCCAGGCTCGGAAGACCCCAGCCGGGCATGTCGGCTCGAGTTGACTGTCGTCGTCCCGTGCGGCCGGCACCACGGAACCGGGTGGCGCCCGTCACGCGGCCGGGGCGTTCCGGTGTACCGCTGACCGGCAGGATTCCGGAAATTAGGTATGTACCGGGCTGTTCGACCGACGCGTTCCGGGCGGGACCGGCAGATGCTGGAAGCTGCCCACCAGTATCCGAACACCGAGGCTCGTAGATGCGATATCGCCATTCGGACCAGATTCGAGACAACAGCGAAAACTATGCGGAATGCAATCCGGACGCCCTGATGATCCGCCGGTGCGTCACGTGCCGCAGGCTGTTCGCGCCGTCGGTGGTGCGCTGTCCGTCGTGCTCGTCCGAGGATGTCCAACGAGTGGCGGCGGCCGGCACCGGGTCCGTCGTATGCTGGCGTGTTGTGGAATGCGCCGCAAACGCGCTGGTCGATCCCGTAACGGCGGTAATCGCCATCGTCGAGCTGGACGAGGGTCCATGGGTGTACACCACGATCGAGGGCGAGATTCCGCAGACCGGGCGCCGGCCGATACGGGTGCGTTTCCGGGCACCGCCGTGCGGCGACAGGTTCCCGATATTCGCAGTACTACCGGACCGGTCCGCCTGTACGGCGTAACCGGCCCGGGCGGTCCATAACGAAGTCGTATACACACCGGCCACTGCCGGTTTCCGCATCTCGCCGCCGAGACCACTCGGGGATACAGTTGACAGTGGCGAGAGGTGAGTGCATGCCGACCGGTGCCCACACACATATTCGATGGGTCGTTTTCCGGCCATGACCGCCGAGGATCCGCTGCGAACGCGTCGCGAGTCGACGACATCGGTCGCCGCGGAACTGGATGCGGCCGGTTTCACGGCAGCCACCGAAATCGGGCGCGGCGGATTCGGGGTCGTGTATCGCTGTACCCAGCAGGCGCTGGATCGCACGGTGGCGGTCAAACTCCTCACCGGCCGAACCGACGAGGACAACCGGGCGCGGTTCGTACGCGAACAGCGCGCTATGGGCCGCCTCACCGGGCACCCCAATATCGTCCCCGTGCTGGAGGCCGGGGTCACCGACGGCGGCCGCCTGTATCTCGTGACGCCCTATTACGCGTCGGGTTCGCTCGAGCACCGAATCCGCCGGTACGGGCCGTTACCGGCGGCCGACACACTACAACTCGGTGTGAAGATCGCGGGCGCACTGGAGAGCGCGCACCGGCTGGGCGTCGTGCACCGGGACGTGAAACCCGGGAACATTCTGCTCACCGACTACGGGGAGCCGGCGCTCACCGATTTCGGCATCGCCCATATCTCCGGCGGGTTCCGGACCGCCGAAGGCACCGTGACCGGGTCCCCGGCCTACACCGCACCGGAAGTCCTGGAGGGTGATACCCCGACACCGGCCGCCGACGTGTACGGCCTGGGTGCGACGTTATTCAGCGCGCTCACCGGCCATGCGGCCTTCGAACGCGGGACCGGCGAGAAGATCGTGACCCAGTTCCTGCGCATCACCAGCCAAGCGCTGCCCGATCTGCGGGAAAACGGGATACCCGGCGATATCACCGACCTCGTGGAAGCGGCGATGAGCCGGGATCCCCGGGCGCGCCCCTCCGCGGCCGCGTTCGGGGAGGACGCACGGCGCGTCCAGCGGCGCCGCGGGTACCCGGTGGGTGCCATGGCGCTGCGCGACGTCCCGCTCGAGGCGCGACGCGACGAGCAGCCGGCGCCGAGTTCGCGCGAATCGCCCGTCCAGGATCGCACCGGCGATCTCCCCCTCGAATTGACCAGTCTCGTGAACAGGCGGTCCGAGCTGGCGGAAGTGAAGAATCTGCTGGCCACCCAGCGGTTGGTGACATTGACCGGGATCGGCGGTGTCGGGAAAACGAGGCTGGCGTTGCGTGCGGCCGCGCAGGCGTTACGCGATTTCGACGACGGTGTCCGGCTGGTCGATCTGGCCGATATCTCGGAGGCCGAGTTACTCGTGGAGGTCGTCGCCGCCGCGGTGGGGGTCCGCGACGAACCGGCCGCCCCGTTGATCGATGTCCTGGTGGATTTCCTCTGCCCACGCGATGTCCTGCTGGTACTGGACAACTGCGAACAGCTCGTTCAGGCTGTCGCCGAATTCACCGAGGTGATTCTGCGGGCATGCCCTGATCTGCGCATTCTGGTGACCGGCCGGGAGCCGTTGAATATCGCCGGGGAGACGGTACTGCGGATTTCACCGCTGACGGTTCCGGAGCCGGGCCGGGCGCCGAGCCTGAAGAGTATGCCGCGGTTCGATTCGGTCACCTTGTTCACCGAACGGGCGGCCGCGGTGGTGCCGGGGTTCGAACTCGACGAGGACAACAAGGGCGCCGTCGCCGGTATCTGCGCCAGGCTGGACGGACTACCGCTGGCGATCGAACTGGCGGCCGCCCGGATGCGGACGCTGTCGCCACAGCAGATCCTGCAGCGGCTCAACGACCGGTACGCGCTACTCACCCAGTCCGCGCGCACCGCCCCGTCCCGCCAGCAGACCCTTCGGTTGTGTGTCGACTGGAGCTTCGATCTGTGCACCCCGGCCGAGCAGCAACTGTGGTCGCAGCTCTCGGTGTTCGCGGGCAGTTGTGAACTGGATGCGGTCGAAGGGGTCTGCGATGCCGATACGGCGCCGCTGAGCCTGCTCGACGTGCTGTCGTCGCTGGTGGACAAATCCATCCTGGTCCGGGAGGAATCCGGTACCGTCCCGCGTTTCCGGATGCTGGAAATGCTGCGTGACTACGGCCGCCGGAAACTGCGGGAAACCGGCCGGCTCGAGGAAATGCGCCACCGGCACCACGACTGGTACCAGCAGGTGATATCCGACGCCGCGGCCGGCTGGATCAGCGCCGAACAGCCGCGGTGGATCGCGCGGCTGGAACGGGAACAGGGCAATCTGCGCGACGCACTCGAATACTGCCTGACCGAGAACACCGCGGCAGCGATCGACGCCGGGCTGTGCACGGCCGCGGGTCTCTACGAGTTCTGGAATTTCCGCGGCTTGTACGGGGAGGGCCGGACCTGGCTGAATCGTCTCCTTGCCCGTCACGAAGCACAGTCGGTGCCGGTGCGGATCGAGGCGCTCTGCGCTGCCGGAAAACTGGAGGCGATGCAGGGCGAGTTCCCGGCTGCGGCGGCCCGGTTGCAGGAGGCGCGGGCACTGGCCGGCACCGAACTCCGGCCGCCGGCCGGGGCCCAGATCGCCTATGCAGAAGGCCTACTGGCCCTGACGCGCGGTGAGTCCGACAGTGCCCGAGAATATTTCGAACAGACCGTCGATTTCACCGAATCCGACCCGTACGGTCAGCTCAGGATGAGTGCGCTCACTCTGCTCGGCTGGGCGTACGAGCAGGCCGGTAATACCCTCCGCGCGGGCGATTTCTACCGGGACGTACTCGCGGTCACCGAACCGCGCGGCGAGGTGCTCCATCGCGCGGCGGCACTGCGCGGGCTCGGCGTCACCGAGTGGCGACGCGGCGCCCGCGATCGCGCCCAGCAGTTGCTCACCGAAGCGCTACGAGTGAACAGCGGATTGAACAGCACGGTGAACGCCGTGTTCTGTCTCGACGCACTGGCCTGGACCCTCGACCCCGGACGCGACGCCGAACGGGCCGCCGTACTGCTCGGCGCCGCGCACGGACTGGCACCGACAGGAAGTCAGGTGACGACAGTTTTCGGCAATATGGCCCGCTTCCACGAGGAGTGCACACAAGAAACCCGCCGGGCCCTGGGCGATCGCCGATACGACGCCGCCCGCCGCCGCGGTCTGGGCATGAACATGGACGCCGCCGTCGCCTACGCGCTCGGAGCACCGGCGACCGAAAAGACCGGAGCCTCGGGCACGCTGACCAAACGTGAGCGGCAGGTCGCCGACCTTGTTGCCCAGGGGCTCAGCAACAAGCAGATCGCGGCGAAACTGGTGATCTCCCAGCGCACCGCTCAGAGCCATGTGGAACATATCCTGACCAAACTCGGTTTCACCTCCCGCGCCCAGATCGCCGCTTGGATCGCGGACAACCCCGCGCGACTGAGACGCGGCCGACCACGCGGACTTGCGCGGAGAAATAATGCCTGTCGGTGATCCACCGACCGATGCGGCAGAGGTGTCAGAGGATCCGGCTCAGGAATTGCCGGGTGCGCGGGTGTTCCGGGTTGTCGAAGAACCGCTGCGGTGGTGCGTCCTCGACGATTTTGCCGTCACTCATGAATACCACCCGGTCGGCGGCTGCCTTCGCGAATCCCATTTCGTGGCTCACCACGACCATGGTCATACCCTCGTCGCGCAGGCGCAGCATGACATCGAGGACTTCGTTGACCATCTCGGGGTCGAGCGCGGAGGTGGGTTCGTCGAAGAGCATGACCTCCGGTTTCATGGCCAGCGCGCGGGCGATGGCGACCCGCTGCTGCTGGCCACCGGACAGCTGCGACGGGTAGTTCTCCCCCTTGTCCGCGAGACCTACCATATCGAGTAACTCCTGCGCTCTGGTGCGTGCCGTATCGGCCGCGGTGCCCAACACATGCCGTGGACCGGACGCGATGTTCTCGAGGGCGGTCATCATCGGGAACAGATTGAAGTTCTGGAACACCATGCCGGTGTGGTGGCGCTGTTTCGCGATCTGTGCCTCCGAGAGCGGCGTGCGCTTACCGTCGTCGGAGAACCCCATCATCTCGCCACATACTCGCACCGTTCCCGATTCGATCGTCTCGAGACAGTTCAAGGTGCGCAACAAGGTACTCTTACCACTGCCCGAGGGGCCCAGAAGCAGTACGACCTCGCCTTTCTCCACCGCGAAGTCGATATCGTCGAGAACGACGAGATCGTTGAATGCCTTGGTCATATTCCGGACCTCGATGATCTTCGGGGCCGTTTCCGTCGTACTGGTCATCGGTTCACTGCCTCGGCTTCCATGGCGCTGTCCGTCAGAGTCTTCGTTGCCGGCCCGCCTTTGCGGCGATAGTTCCGGTCGTAACCCCGGCCCATCCGCGCTTCGATCATTCGCTGGATCAGACCCCACAGGGTGGTCAGCACCAGGAAGTACAGTGCGGCCGCGCACAAGCCTTCGAGTACCCGGAAGTTGACCTGCACCAGGAACTGGGTCCGGCGCAGCAATTCCTGGACCGAGATGACCGAAACGAGTGTCGTCGTTTTGAGCAGGCCGTTGAAGCTGTTCCCGAGTGGCGGGATCATCACTCGCAAGGCCTGCGGAAGAACCACCACACGGAACACCTTCGCCGGTGACATTCCCAGTGCCCGTGCGGCTTCGGTCTGCCCCGCGGGAACCGACAGCAACCCCGACCGCACGATCTCCGACAGATACGCCGCTTCGTTCAGCACCAATCCGAGCAGCGCCGCCTGGATCACGCCCAGTTTGATGCCGACCTGCGGCAATCCGGTGTAGATGATCACCAGTTGGACCAGCAACGGGGTTCCGCGCATCAACCAGACGTAGAAACCGGCCACCGCGCGCACCGGCACCAGCCGGGACGATCGTGCAGCGGCGACCACGATCGCGAGCAGGAGTCCGAGGACCATACTGACGACGGTGAGCCAGATCGTGACCCATGCGCCCTCCAGCAGTTGGTCACTGGTGAGAATGGAAAAGAATGCGTTCCAAGACCACATGGGGAAGCCTTTCGAATGATTCGCGCGATCAGCTGTCGAGCGGTCCGGTGCTCACGGCGATATCACCCTCGTAGGCGGTGACACCATACTCTTCGAACAGATCGGGCAGATAGCCGTCGCCGCGCATATCCGTCAGCACACGGGCCACCTCGACCGCGGATTTGCTGCCCTTGGCGAATCCCATGGCCAGCGGTGCCTCGTTGATTCCGCCCACTGCGGTTTCGAAGCGTCCGTCCTGCTGGTAGAAGGACGTCACCGATTCGACGATCGACGTGCCGTCGACCTGTCCGGCCGATAGCGCCTGGTAGGCGTCGGCATTGGTTTTGAACGTCTGGACGGTGAGCGCCGACTTGCCCTCGGCGGCGAATCGCTCGGCGAGGGCTGTGAGGGTGTCGAATTCGTAACCGGGCGCCTCGACACCGATCGTTTTACCCGCGAGATCGTCGACGGACGTGATGGCTTCGGGGTTGCCCGCCGGCACCGAGATGGAAACCGCCTGCACCTCGTAGGGCACCAGGTCGATGGTTTCGGCGCGCTCCGGGGTATAGAACATCCCTGTGTCGATCATGTCCCAGCGGCCGCTCTGCACACCGGGGATCTGCGCCTCGAATTCGATATTGACGAAGTTGGCCCGCAGGCACAGCCGTTCGGCGATTTCCTTGCCGAGGTCGACCCGCATGCCGGTCACTTCGCCGTCGGCGTCGACGTATTGCATGGGCGGCAAGGTGGCGTTGGTCGCGATGGTCAGCGCGCCCTCCTCGGCGAGATCGGCAGCACCCAATACCGGGGTGCAGTTCGCTGGGGCCGCGTTCTCGTCCGCGGCCGAACTACAGCCGCCGAGCCCGGCGGCCACTACCGTGGCAGCAGCGATTCGGATGATTTTGCGCATTGACGAACCTTTCGATATCCACCGCGTAGCGGCAGTGATCGTGAATATGCCCAAATGATTTCGATCGACCATCTATGGGATCGATTGCATAAAGAGTTGCAGAATGACCGGGGCCGGTCAATACCGTTAACAAGCCCGATACGAGATACGCCCACTGTTAACGATCCGGGCGTGACGGCCACCCGCGCCGGGGTGGTCATGCGCCCCCCGCCACGGCCGCACACGAGGCGCGTTCCACCAGCCGAGCCCCGATCCGATACGTTCTCCCGTCCGTTGGCGCTGCGTCGTTGATCTGCTGGAACAGCAGGTCCATGGCGAGATTGGCCAACTGAGCCGCACCGTTGTCGACCACGGTGATCGGGGGTTGCCACATCGCCAGCCACGGCATGTCCTCGTGGCAGACCAGCGACAACTCCCCGGGTACGGAGATACCCCTGCCCACCAGCGTGGGCAGGATCCCGAATACGGCTTCATGGTTCGCCGCGTACAAGGCCGTCATCGATTCGGAGCCGTCGAGCAGCGAATTCACCGCTTCGGCACCGAACTCGGTGGTGAACGGACCTTTACGCACGATCGCCTCGTCCACCTCGATCCCGGCATCCGCCAACGCAGAGCAGTAGCCCTCGTATCGCTCCCGGCCGGAGGTCGCCTCCGCCGTCCCACCGATATAACCGATCCGCCGGTGGCCGAGGGAGAGCAGATGCGCGGTCGCATCCCGCGCGCCGTCGATATCGTCGGCGAGCACGGTCGAGGCCTTGCTTCCCCGGACGGAACGGATGAGGTTCACCACCGCCCGCCCCTGCGTGAGCAGGGCGTTGGAGGCCGGCGCACTGCGGCCGCTGCCGATGACGATGGTCCCGTCCACACCGTGCTCACCGAGCATGGCGAGCACATCGTTCTCGCGATTCGGATCGGCATCGGTAATGCACAGCAGGACTTGGTACCCGGCGTCCGAAGCCCGTTTGTGCACCACCTCCGCGATGGTGTGGAAGGACGCGTTGATCAGGTTGTTCATCACCAGACCGAGCAGATGGGAACGGTTCGACCGCAGGGCACTCGCAGCGCGGTTGGGGCGATAACCGAGCGAGCGCGCGGCCTCCTCGACGGCCAGCCGAGTCTGCGGTGAGATCAACGACGACCCGCTCAACGCACGCGATGCCGTACTGCGCGATACGCCCGCGGCAATCGCCACGTCGACCAATGTGACCGCCACCGGTCCTCCATCCTCTCGATCCATCCTTCGGACACCCACATTCGACAGCGCCCGCGTTACGGCTACGTTTCCGGGCTTGACTGACCACCCGTTGAACGGCAGTCTATGCAATCGATCCCACTAATGTCGTAGATCGACCGATTCTCGAATTCATTTCTTTCGGAAGGCTCTCTATGAATCGCGATGATGTCGCGTGGTCCGGATACTGGCCCGCCGCCCCGACCCCGTTCACCCGGTCGGGCGCCGTCGATACCGATGCCCTCACGGCACTGATCAACCTCTACGCGGAGATGGCGGTGCACGGGGTACTCGTCAACGGAAGTACGGGTGAGTGGTTCAGCCAGTCCGCCGACGAACGCCGGACCGTCGCCGAAGTGGCCATCGACGCGGTGGCGGGCCGATTCCCCGTGGTGATCGGGGTAAGTGCCTATACGGCCCGGCAATCCGCCGAACTGGCAGTCCACGCCGCATCGGCCGGCGCGGACGGGGTGCTGGCGACACCCCCGCCCTACGTGCACACCTCGGGCGACGAAACCGTGCAGTACTACCACGCCGTCTCCACAGCAACGACCCTGCCGTTCATGGTGTACAACTGGCCCCGCGGAGTCGCGCTGGATATGGGGACGATTCCGGGGCTGTTCTCCCGGCTGGCCGACCTGGACAATGTCGTGGCGATCAAGGACAGCACCGGCGACTGGCTGTCGATGCTGGATACGGTCGAGGCGGTATCGGATCGGGTACGGGTGTTCGGGAGTTTCCTGCACCGACGGGGTCTCGCGGCCCTGCTCGAACTCGGCGGCGACGGGAACATCGACGGTGGTGGCGTGGGCGCCCCCTTCGCGGTGCCCTACTATCGCGCGGTCGCGGCCCGCGACGGCGCGACGGCCCGGGAATGGGTGGACAGGTACCGAGCTCTCTCCGGCCGCCTGATCAACGCCGACTACAGCGGTGTATACGCCTCGCCCATCCCCCAGCTGAAAGCAGTGATGAACCTGCTGGAACAGCCGGGCGGCGAGGTCCGTGAACCGCTGCTGCCGGTCACGGACCCGGTAACACTCGACGCACTGCGTGCCGTTATCGCCGATTCCGGGATCGCCGACGCGTCCGCCCCTGCGGGAGCCGGCCGTGGCTGATCTCGACGCTGTGATCATCGGCGCGGGGATCGTGGGCGCGGCAACAACATTGGCTTTGACTCGCTCGGGGCTGCGCGTCGCCGTTCTCGACCGCACGGCCCCCAACACCGCGGGGTCCGGCACCACCGCCGGGAACCTGCACATCCAGACCATCCACACCCGGCGTCCCGGGCAGGGCACCGCCGTCGACGTCGAAAAACTGCTGCCTCTGCAGAAGTCGACGAGCGAATTGTGGGATGTGCTCGGCGACACCGTACCCGGCCTCGGCCTCAATCGCTGCGGTGGATTCATGGTCGCCGAGACCGAGGAACAAGTTCACGCCCTGCACACCAAACACCGGTGGGAACAGTCGGCGGGCATACCCACCGAAGTGCTCACCGGTGACGCAGCACGGCGTGCACTGCCGCTGCTCGGACCGACCGTGGAAGCCGCGACCTGGTGCGCGTGGGACGGATTCGCCGAACCCGATATGGCCGGGCCCGCGCTGCTGCAGCAGGCAGTCGCCGAAGGCGCACACCTGTACCCCGGCACACCGGTTACCGGCCTGGGGCGTGCGGGTGAGCAATGGTGTGTGAGCACGCCCGGGGAATCCTGGCGGGCCCCCGTGGTGATCGATGCGGCCGGCCCGTGGATGGCCACAATCGCCGCGTTGGCCGGCGTGCCCCTGGACCTGACACCCACCTCGCTGCAGATGCACGCGCTGGCCGCCGAGCCGGATGCACTCCGGGTGCTGGTCCAGCATGTCGGCGAGGGTATGTCGATCAAACAGGATCGGCGTCATCGGCTCGTCCTCGGCGGGGGCTGGCCCGCCGGTCCGTTCCACGACCGCGACGCCGCGCCGCTGCGCGACGACAGCACAGCGGGAAATCTCGCCCAGGTGGAGCGGCTGCTACCCGCCCTCTACCGGACTCCACTACTCGACGCCTGGACCGGGCCGGTCGTCACGACACCCGATGAGATGCCGGTCATCGGCGGAATCGACGACGTACCCGGCCTCTTCTTCGCGGGGGGCACCTACTCGTTCACGTTCGCTCCGCTGTGGGCGCAAGTGATCACCGCGATAGTGCACGGGAACACACCCGATCTCGATATTTCCGCCTTCTCCCCCGCCCGCCTCGTCCGGCAACCGACACACTGAAAGGACCGTTCCCATGGCAATTGTCACGATGTTCGTCAATGGGCAGGCGATGTCCGGCGGCACCCTGCACGATGCGCTGCACCGGGCCCGATTCCTCGGCCGGGTCGATACCGCTCCGCGGTACCGGTTCTACTCGGTTCGCGACGAATTCCCCGGCCTGCACCCGGTCACCAGCGGGGGCGTCTCCGTGCCGGGTGAACTCTACGAAGTCGAGTACGACGTCCTCCGCGAAGAACTGCTCCCGCGGGAGCCCGAGGAGCTCGAACTGGGCGTGATCGAGCTGGCGGACGGCAGCGGATCGCTGTCGATGCGGATGCGCAGCAATGCCCTGGATGTACCGGGCGTGACCGATATCAGCGACCGCGGTGGATGGGTCGCCTACCGGAAGGCGACGCGATGAAGGTCGTCCGTGGTGGCACTGTCGTCGAATCCCACTGGTCGGCACCGGCGGATCTGCTGATCGAGGACGGCACGATCGCAGCTGTCCTCGCCCCTGGCACCGATATCGATCCCGCGGCCGAGATCATCGACGCGACCGGGAAACTCGTCATGCCCGGCGGGGTCGACCCGCACTGCCATGTCGGGTTCACCTCCGGTGAGTTCACCTCGCTGGACTCCTACCGCGAATGCACCACGGCCGCGGTGTTCGGCGGTACTACCACGATCATCGATTTCGCCATCCCGCGGCCGGGTCAGGAACCACTCGACGCCGCCGAGAAGCAGCGCGCGAAGGCATCCGAGGGGCTGTGTGATTCGGCTTTGCACGCCTGCGTCGTCGAATGGAACGACACCACCGCCGGTCAGCTCGCCACCATGGCCGGCGCCGGTATCCGCACGGTGAAGATGTTCACCACCTACGCGGGTGAGACGATGGCGAACGAGCACACCATCCTGAAGACCATGCAGACCACCCGTGATCTCGGCGGGATGGTCGTGATCCACTGCGAATCGGACGCCATCGTCACGGAAGCACAGAATCTCGCGGCGGCGAGTGCGGCTATCGACGCGTCGCGGATGTCGCTCACCCGGCCAGAGCTGGCCGAAACCGCTTCGGTCGCGGCGATCCTGGCGATCGCGGAATCACAACAGGCACCCGTGTACTTCGTCCACCAATCGACCCCGGCAGCCGTCGAGCTGGTCGCGGAGGCACGGCAACGTGGTTTGGTCGCCTTCACCGAATCCGTGGCCCACCATCTCGTTCTCGACGATTCCCGGTACCGCGGCGAACATCCGGAGCGCTTCGTCTGCTGTCCGCCGCTACGCTCGGCCGATATCGTCGAAGGGCTCGGCCGGCATCTGTTCACCGGCCACATCACCACCATCGGCTCCGACCACTGCTGCTACGACACGGCACAGAAAAACGTGCACAGGCATGATGTCCGCCATATGCCGAACGGTCTGCCCGGCGTCGAAACACGTCTCCCGGTGATCTATTCCCACTATGTCGATCGGCTGGGCCTGTCCCCGAGCCGTTTCGTGGAACTCACCTCGGCCAACCCCGCCCGCACCAACGGTTTGTATCCGCGGAAGGGTTCACTGATGCCGGGCGCCGACGCCGATATCGCGATCTGGGACCCGGATCTGGAGTGGACGGTGACGGTCGACGCCCTGCACATGGCGACGGACTACACCCCGTACGAAGGCTGCCGTTTACGAGGTAAACCGACCACCGTACTCGTCCGGGGCACGGTGGTCGTGCACGACGGCGAGCTCGCCGACCCCACACCCCGGGGACGGCATCTCGAGGCAGCGCCACTCGACTTCGACGCTGCTCCGAACAGCAGCCCGATGCTGTAGGCGCGACGCCGGCGCCGACAACCGGATGGACCGTATCGGACACGTCATCGACACTCTTCGAGCCCCGACCTCGCCATCAGCGGCTTGCCGTCGGATCTCCTGGTGATGGGGGGTCTCTGTCCGTCGCGTTCGTCGGTACCGGTACGTATCGCGGCGCTCTACGCCACCGGCAAACTCGCCGCACCGCACGGCGAATTCCACGCGGCGGTGACACGACTGCGCGACGCACAGGCCTTCGGCGGCCCCGGCCCGGGGCGATCGCCCGGGTGGGCCGCCGCCACCACTAGGTGATCCGGCATCAGTACGACCGCCAACCGGCCACAGTCGCTGCCGCTGCGAACGCCGAGACATGGTCGGCGACCCACTCGGCATAGGTACGCGGCGGCCACGACGGCGGCCTGGTCATGGGTGGTGAGCAGTTCGGGGCCGGTGAGGGTGTACACGCGCCCGGCGTGTGCCGGGAACAGAAGTGCCTCGACCGCGACCGCCGAGACGTCACGCGGATCGACCACTCCCTGCGCGCCGGCTCCCGTGAGGTTGGAGACGGGTTGACCCGAGTGGAGAGCCGGGGCCCAGCTCAGGGTGTTCGAGGCGAACGAGCTGGGACGCAGGATGGTCCAGTCGGTGCCGCTGTCGCGAACCGCCTGCTCACCCGGTAGATGCCAGGTGCCGACTCGGCCGAGTCCCGGATCGCCGGTGCCGATCGCCGAGAGTTTCACGATTCGACGGACGCCGGCGTCCGAGGCAGCCCGCACGAGGGCGGTATCGGCGTCGATCCCCTCCGGGCCGAGCACACTCAGAACGAAAACGGCGTCCGCGCCGTCCATGGCGCCTGCAATGGCCGGGACATCGGAGTAGTCACCGCGGACGACTTCCACTCCGCCGGGAAGATCCGCCGTTTCCGGGTTCCGGGTGACAGCCCGAACACCCTCGCCGAGTGCAGCCAGCAATCGGACGATTTCACTGCCGATGGTGCCCGTGGCACCGGTGATCAGAATCATGAGTACACACAGTGCCGCCGGAAAGGCCCGGGCGATAGGAAATTCCGGCACACCCGAGCAGCCGGGAACTGCCTACAGTCGAACAGGTGAACACCCCGGAGACGGCCTGGCCGTCCGAGAACACCGACCTGGCCGCAACGGTGATCCCCGCGCCGGAATCGCTGCAGCCATGGCTCACCGAGCTCGGGCGTATTCCGGCAGTGCGCGAGCGGTCCGAACCGTTCGCCCATCTCCCCCAGGCCACGACCATGATCGTGCTGCGGACCGAAGACAACGGTCCACCCGACGCCCTGGTACTGGGTGCCAGAACCAAAGCCTCATATGCCGAAGCGGCCAAACCTCTGGGCTGCCTGCGGCTGCAGCTCGCGGCCGGGGTCACTTCCGCGTTGCTCGGCGTGCGGGCCGTCGATCTCACCGACCGGGTGGTCCGGCTCGCCGACCTTCCCGGACCGGCCGCATCGCTTGCCGCCGAACTGACCGAACTGCGCCCCGACGAGCTGTTCCCCTATCTGGAACAGCGATTGCCGCAGCGCGTCCGGGAGAGCCCGACTCAACGGTCACACCGGGGACTACTCCACCGGGCAGTCGACACTGTATCGACGCAGCCCGCTGAGCGAAGAGTTCCCGTGCTCGCGAATTCGCTCGCCGTCAGCGAACGCCAGCTCCGCAACCTGTTCATCGCCGGAATACGAGTCTCTCCCAAACACTATGCGCGGATAGAACGCGTCCGCCGGGTGCTGACCCGCGCCGGCAGCTCGCCCTGGTCACAGCTCGCCGTGCGCACCGGCTACTACGACCATTCGCATATGACCGCCGAGTTCCGGGCCCTGATGGGCGTCACCCCCAGTTCTTTTATCGACGGTGGCCGCCCACTCGGGGATCCCTGCCGGCCACTGCCACGGGGCTGACCACGCGGACCCGCGCGGAGAAAATATTCGCGGGCGGAAAAGCTCCACGCGCGCGATCATTCATGCCGTGAACGAGTACGAGACCGAAAACCGACCGCGCTTTCCTTCCGACCGGAGCGACCATGCCTGCCCCTGACAACCCCGAACGCCCAGACCTCACCGGCTGGCGCCGACGCCAGCAACTCCGCCGATCCAGTGCCGCGCAACCCATCCCCTCGGGAAAGAGCTACCGGCGCAAGCCCAAACATGCGCGGGATCGGGGAATCCGCGACGCGCACCGCTGAATTCGCGTTCCACCGAGGATTCGCCAGGTCGTCACCGCCAGTTCACCCCTTCCGACCTGCCTTTACGCCTACGATCTCGTCATCGAGGGGAAGGTGGCGACGCGTGTTCTCGCCGTGGGCCGCTATTGGCTGACGCGATCGTTGTCCTGTGTTCCGTACTGGCGGGTGCCGGGAAATCTGCACGGCCCCGGACCGGACCGCCCGGCACGATTCGATTTGCCGATTCGCTCGCCGTCCGCTGTGATCGGTGCACGTGAGCGGAAACAGGATCGTTTCGATGGCCACCCACATGGGCGCGCTGGGTCGCCGGACGTTGTTGCAGGGCGGGGCCCTCGCCGCGGCGGGTGCTCTGACCGCGCCGGCCGCCCGCGCAGCCGTGCCGGCATTCGGCCATGGTGTCGCTTCCGGGGATCCTTTACCCGATGGGGTGATTCTGTGGACGCGGGTGACCGTCGGCGCGGACGCGGTGCCGGGCTCCGGAATCGGCGCCCCGGCCGCCGTGCGCTGGGAGGTGGCCCAGGACCCGGGATTCACGACGATCGTGGCGTCCGGAACGGCGAACGCCACCGTAGCGGGCGACCACACGGTGAAGGTCGATGTACGAGGTCTCGCGCCCGCACAGGACTACTGGTACCGGTTCGCGGCCCTCGGCGAAGTATCGGCCGTGGGTCGCACCCGCACGGCACCCGCCGCCGAGGCCACTCCCGCGCGACTGCGCTTCGGCGTGGTGTCGTGCTCGAACTGGGAAGCCGGATATTTCGCCGCCTACCGGCATCTGGCCGGTCGCGACGATCTGGATGCCGTGGTCCATCTCGGCGATTACCTCTACGAATACGCGGCGGGGGCGTACGGTGGCCGTTCCGGGTCCATCCGGCGGCACGATCCGGTGCACGAGATCGTCTCGCTCGCCGACTACCGGGTTCGGCACGGTCAGTACAAAACCGATCCCGATCTCATGGCGCTGCACGCCCGGCTACCGTTCATCTGTACGTGGGACGACCACGAGTCGGCCGATAATTCCTGGTCCGGTGGCGCCGGGAATCACGACCCCGCCACCGAGGGCGACTGGCCCGCGCGCCGGGCCGCCTCTGTGCGCGCCTACCTGGAATGGATGCCGGTACGGGCCGAGGGTACGGCGGCGGCGCCCCGGATCTACCGGCGGTTGCGGTTCGGCACTCTCGCCGAGCTGTCCATGCTGGATTTGCGCAGCTACCGCGATATCGCGCCGCATCTCGGCTCCCCGGACAGCGACGACCCGGCCCGCTCTATCACAGGGACGGCGCAAATGGATTGGCTCACGGCCGGGCTGGTATCGGGTTCGGCGCGCTGGCAGCTGGTGGGCAACTCGGTGATGATTTCGCCGCTGGTGTTCCCGCCCATGGATCCGGCGACGACGGCCGCGGTGGCCGAGGTCCTCGGGATCCCACGGGAGGGTCTGGCACCCAACACCGATCAGTGGGACGGGTACACGGCCGACCGGCGGCGCCTGCTGACGGCCCTCACCGACCACAATGCGACGAATATCGTCTATCTCACCGGTGATATCCACAGCTCGTGGGCTTCGGACGTGCCGCTCGACGCGGCGGCCTATCCGAACGGTCCCACCGCGGGGGCGGAGTTCGTGGTCCCGTCGGTGACCTCTCTCGGGATCGGTGATCTGCTGCCCGGCCCGCCGCGCACGGGGACGGTGGCGCTGGAGAACTCGATCCGGGCGCTCAACCGGCATATCCGCTATACCGAGCTCGATTCGCACGGTTACGGCGTGGTCGACATCGCCGCCGAACAGGTGCGTATGGAGTGGTTCTATACGGCGGATGTCACCGACCCGGCCGCTGGGATCACTCTCGGCGCCTCCTGGCTCCTACCACATGGTGGCCGGCTTCAGCCCGGCATCTGAAGCCACACCCCCGCAGCCCACCGAGGCCGGCACCGCGCGCGGTGTACGCGGCACCCCCTGCCACCGGCACCGTCGCGTTGTTTCTCGATCCGGCGAAACCCGCCGCGTGGCCACCCGGGCTTGATATGCAAGTTACCACTTGCCTATAGTCGACCTGTGCATGCCGACCAGCAACCGATCTTCAAAGCACTCGCCGATCCGACCCGCCGCGCAATTCTCGACGAACTGGCCGGCCGCGACGGGCAGACGTTGTTCGAACTGTGCGGGCGACTCACCATGAGGCACGGCCTGTCGTCCACCCGGCAGGCGATCTCCCAGCATCTGGACCAGCTGGCCGCCGCGGGCCTGGTTCGCACGCAGCGCGACGGGCGGCACAAATTTCATTATCTGGACCGCGCACCCCTGCGTGGTCTCACCGACCGCTGGCTGGAGGAATAGTGTTGCGGATCAATGTCACCAGTGTCTACGTCGATGATCAGGCAAAAGCCCTGCGTTTCTACACCGAAATCCTCGGTTTCCGGAAGAAAACCGATGTGCCGGTGGGCGACGCCTCCTGGCTGACGGTCGTCTCCCCGGCCGAACCCGACGGCGTCGAACTACTCCTCGAACCGACCGGCCATCCCGCGGCAAAGGTCTACAAGGAGGCCCTGGTCGAGGACGGGATCCCGTTCACCTCGTTCGCGGTCGAAGATCTCGCGGCGGAATACGAGCGGCTGAGCGGGCTGGGTGTGCGGTTCACCCAGGAACCGGTCGACTACGGCACAGTGAAAACCGCGGTATTCGACGATACCTGCGGCAATCTCATCCAGATCGCCCAGGAAATCGCAGCCTAGACCGTGGAGCTCTAGTTCGGCGTGATCGTCCAGTACACCGCGTAGAAGATCGACCAACCGGTACCGAGCAGGGCGATTCGGCCCCGATCGGACATCCGCGGCGTCCACCGTCGCAGTAATGCACCGCCCACGGCGGCCGCTGTAAAACGTGGCAACCTGACCATCGGTGTCAGAAGCGCGAGTTGCCAGATCGGAATGCCCGCCGCCGGCGCGAGGACCGCGCCGATCTTGTAGGGCACACCGGTGACGCTCGCGACGAGCAGCGCCACGGCAACACCGCCGTCGAGATCATTTCGCAGATCGCCGACCATGGTCTCCGAGATCGCCGGGACACTCTGTATTACATCGAGGGCCGCGTCGGGACAGTATCGAGCCCACAGCGCAATACAGATACCACCGACCGTTGCACCTGCGGCGGCTGCGAGGGCCGCCCACAGTGCCGCTCGCCGGCCTCGTCGTACACCGACGATCGAAATCACTACGTCGGCAACCACGAAGAACAGCGTTGCCTCGGCGAAACCCCAGCCGAAAGCCAGGAGTGTCACGCCCATTCCGGAAACCGCGTTCCCTCGACCAGTGCCGTCATCGCGGCCTCCAGGGACTCCACGAATTCCCCGGCATCGTCGGGCCGCTCGGTGATCGCCTCACCGACAAACGCATCGCAGAAGAGCGGCACCGGCACGAATGCGCCTTTGGGCAGCACCTTGCCGAGGCCGTGCAGATAGATCGGAACAATCGGGACCTCCGGCCGGCGCCGGGCCAGATGAAAAATCCCCTTCTTGAACCGCTGCCTCTGCTCGGCCTCGCCCCGAGATCCCTCCGGGAACAGGATCAGGATCTCCCCGCGATCGAGGGCTGCGACGCAGTCCCGCAGGGGGTCGGCGCCACAACGGATCCCGTCCCGATCGAGCGGCAGGATCCCCATGCAATTACGCGATACCCAGGACAACGCAGGCGTCCTCAGGAAGTAATCTGCGGCGGCAACCGGCCGTACCTTACGAAGCACCCGGCTCGGGAAGAGTGAGGTGAGCGCTACCGTGTCCGCGTGACTGTTGTGGTTGGCCACGACGATCGCCGGCCCTTGCGTCGGAATACGCTGTGGATTACGGACGTTGAGCCCCACGATCAACAGCATCACGGGTTTGACGAACAACCAGTGGAAGACCAGGCGCCACATAGTCTCTCGGCTCTCAGTAGTAGAAGTAGTGAACGAAATGGAAGAACAAGGGCGCCGCGAAGATGAGGCTGTCGACACGGTCGAGGACCCCGCCGTGCCCGGGTATGAGACTTCCGGTGTCCTTGACCCCCAGATCACGTTTGACTGCGGAGACGGTGAGATCGCCGAGGAATCCGGTCACCGCGAGAATCGCGCCTGCGGCCATCGACATCGGCCAGGACAGCGGGGTGAGCAGCGGTCCGATAACGGTCGCGACCACAGTGGTCGTCACCAGGCCGCCGAGGAATCCCTCGACCGTCTTGTTCGGGCTCACCGTCGGTGCGACCCGTCGCCTGCCGAGTACACGCCCCCAGATGTACTGCGCCACATCGTTTCCTTGGGTCAGCAACAGCAGCATGAGCAGCAACCCTGCGCCGGATGACTCGTCACCGGGAAGTACATAGAGATATGCGACGTGTCCGATCGCGAAGACCGACAGCATCGAACCCCAGAACATCGTGCCCAGGGCGCGAAGAAAACCGGCTGTTTCGCCACGCAGCACCATGACCGACGGGATGGCGATGAACAGGTAGACCGGCACCCACACGATGAAGATTCCGTAGTCCCGCACCGCGATCCACACCCACTGGGTCGGAATGGCGAGGTAGGCGACCAGTAACACTATTCGATCCGCGCGGCGGGTCGGGATCATCGAAAGGTATTCCTTCAGCGCAAGATAGGACACCAGCGCCAGCAGGATCAGAACGACGGTGGTGTCGAGTACCAGCGCGATTCCTCCGGCGAGCACGATCACCCACCACGACCGGATCCGTTGCGTGAGCTCGGTTCGATCGACGCCGGGTGCTAAGCGCCGCAATCCGAGCACGACGATCTCGGCGACCACCAGAATGCCGACCATGGCCGCGACCGTGAACCCGACGGTGGGGTCGATACTCATCGCGCCGCCTCCACGAGACCGGTGCGCACGCGGTTGACCACCGTCCACACCGCCAGCGCCAGCGCGATGCCGAGGACGTACGGCAGCCATCCACCGAACGCCGGGACGTCCAGCGCCGCGAGCACGGCCAGCAACGAAAACAGCACCGCGCGATCGGATTTGCCGAGCGGCCCGTCGTAACGCCGCGTCGCCCCGATGGTCTGCGCCGCGATACCGGCGGCCTCGCCGATCAGCGAGACCGTCACCACGGCCACCACCAGCCACGGCTGCGCGGGAAGTATGAGCGCCAGCGGCAGGTACAGCGCCGCATCGGAAGCCATATCACCGAGTTCGTTCAGCAACGCACCGCGCGGAGTCGGACCGGAGAATTCGCGCGCGACCATGCCGTCGATCGCGTTCAACGCCATCCGAACCAACAGGAACACGGGGTAGAGCAGCAGCAACCAGCGCCATTGCGATGCGGCGACCGATACGCCCAGCGCGATCGATGCCGCCGCTGCGGTCGTCGTGATGGCGTCGGCAGAAACGCCTGCGTGGGCCAACCGGGCCGCGATGGGCCGCAGCGCCGCCTGGAAACGCGGCTTGAGCTGGTATACGGAGTTCACCTCTACGATGATTCGCGCGGACGACCGCCACCTCATGAGTATTTCTACGGGCGGACGCCCCGGAATGTACTCGTTGTTCCTCTCTCTCCTGCTCTGCGGTGGGCTCGGCGTCTCCGACGATCTGCCGCCGGCCCGGCGCGCCGCCCGCTAGAGCGGACGGCCGGTCAGGCCGTGTATCCCCCGTCGACGTCCAACGTCTGACCGGAGATGAAGTCCGCCCGGTCCGAGACGAGGAAGGCGACCGCTTCGGCGATATCTTCCGCATTGCCGAAGCGGCGCAGTGGAATATTGCCCCGGGCGATCTCGAGGGCCGAATCCTCGAGATCGCCGGAGCCGATCAAACGTTCGGCCATTCCATCGGTGAGCATGCCGGGGCCCACACAATTGACCCGGACGCCGTAGCGCCCCTCCTCCACGGCCAATCCCCGGGCCACCGCCTCGACCGCGCCCTTCGTCCCGGCCGAGAGCCCGTCACGGACCGGGTACCGCCGGGTGGCGGCCGTCGTCACGGCCACCACGGCACCACGAGATTCCCGTAGTAGTGGCAGCGTCGCGTGCATCAGATTGAAGAATGCCGCGGAATCGCCGAGCAGCTGGTCGCGGTATTGCTGCGGCGAGACCCTGCTCAGGTGGACCATCGGGACATGGGGGCCGGCGGCGTATACCACCGTGTGCAGGCCGCCGAAATGTTCGCGGAACTGTGCGACGATCTCGGTTACCGCGTCCGGATCCGCCAGATCCAGCGGCCATGCCCGGCCCGAGCGCCCGAGTCCCGCAACTTCTTCGGTGAGCGCGTCGGCCTTCGCCCGGTTCACCCGGTAGGTGAACCCGATATCGCTGCCGCGCCGGGCCAGTAGCCGCACCACCGCGGCGCCGATTCCACCGGTCCCCCCGGCCACCAGCGCAGCCCCGGGGCGCCCGGAAAACTCGTCCACCATCAGGCCTCCCGACCAACCAAGCAATTGCTTGTTTCGAGCCTAGCAGTACACCGGCCGATCAATGATCACTGCCGCCGGTTCGAGCCCTTCCCGAACCCCGACAACACAGGCCCCGTGCCGGCCGCTCACCCCAAAGTCCCGTAACAACAGATTCGTGTTGATGCCACAGGAACGCGCCGACTTGCGCGCCCGACCGCTATGGCCTGCCGTTTTCCGGCCAACCGGGTGTTAATGTGAACATATGTTCGAATCCGATGACCGCCCCCCGGGACGTGGACGTATACGACACTCTCCCGGGCCCGGCGCGCGGCCTCGTATCGCCGCGCGGCCGCAGGCGTCGATCCTGCACGCCGATCTGGATTCGTTCTACGCCTCGGTCGAACAGCGGGATCAGCCGCATCTGCGCGGCAAACCGGTACTGGTGGGCGGCGGGGTGGTGCTGGCCGCCAGTTACGAGGCCAAGGCGCGGGGTGTGCGGACACCGATGAATATCGGGCGGGCGCTGCAGTTGTGCCCGGAGGCGATCGTGGTTCCGCCGCGGATGTCCGAATACGCGCAGGCCAGCAAGGAGGTGTTCGCGATCTTCTTCGATACCACTCCCGTCGTGGAGGGGATCTCCATCGACGAGGCCTTCCTCGATGTCGCGGGGTTGCGCCGGGTCGCCGGGGAGCCGCCTGCCATCGCGGAGGAGTTGCGTGCACGGGTGCGGCGCGAGGTCGGCCTACCGATTTCGGTGGGTATCGCGGGCACCAAATTCCTGGCCAAGGTCGCCAGTGCGGTATCGAAACCGGATGGATTACTGCTGGTCGAGCACGGCGGTGAACTAAAGTTTCTGCATCCACTTCCGGTGCAACGGCTCTGGGGCGTGGGGCCGGTGACAGCGGAGGCGCTGCGCGGGCACGGTATCGAACGGATCGGGCAGCTGGCAGAACTCGGCGAGCAAGGGCTGCGGCCGATCGTCGGCCGGGCGGCGGCCCGGCATCTGCACGCACTGGCCTGGGCGCGCGACCCGCGCCGGGTGGAAACCGGGCGGCGGCGCCGGTCGATCGGCGCGCAGCGGGCGCTCGGGCGCCGGGCGCGGACACCGGACGAAATCGAGGCGTATCTCCATGGTCTCACCGATCGTCTCGGCCGGCGGCTCCGGAATGCGGACCGGGTCTGCCGGACGGTGGTGCTGCGTCTGCGTTTCGACGATTTCACCCGTGCCACCCGTTCGCACACCCTGCCCGATTCCACCGATCACACTGAAACGATCCTGCGGACAGCGCGTGGCCTGCTGAGCGCCGCTACACCGCTGATTCACGAGCGCGGGCTCACTCTCATCGGATTGGCCTTGACCAACCTGGACGACGCGGACCCGCGCCAGCTCACGCTGCCGTTCGATCACGGACCCGGCCCGGAATTGGATACGGCACTCGACGAGGTCCGCACCCGATTCGGGTCGAGCGCGGTTACCCGCGCCGCGCTCCTCGGCCGAGGCGAAGGGCTTTCGGTGCCGCTACTGCCCGACTGATCGAGGCTCCCGCCCGCGTGCGCGTTACCGGCACCACGAACTGAACAATTGACCAACCACATCTGGACGAACGTTCAACAGTGTGGTTCGCTGCCACTCGACAGGAAAGGAACCGCGATGGCAGCGACACCCGAATCCCGCACCGCCACCGATTCGTCCGGCGACAGGCCCGCGGCGCTTCCGCGCCGGACCGTGCTGGCAGGCGCCGCGGCGGGGACCCTCGCTCTCGGCTCGGTCACCACATCGATCTCCGGCGCCCCCGCGACAGCGGCACCCGGATCCGGCGAATACCTGATCGGGATGGGGATTTCCGATATCACCGGACCGGCCGCCGAATGCGGCATGATGGGGTACTCCCAGCAGGACCAGACCACGGCCGGAATCCATCTGCGACCCCGCGCCCGCGCGTTCGTCATCGCCGCCGGCAGCGAACGGGTGGTGTTCGCGGTCGCGGAGAACGCGGTGATCTTCCAGTCGGTGCACCGGGGCGTGCTCACCGAACTGGCGCGGCGGTTCGGCGATCTCTACACCGAGCGCAATGTGCTGCTCACTTCCACGCATTCGCATGCCGTCTGCGGCGGCTCGGCCCACGACTACGCCTACAACCTGTCCATTCTGGGATTCCAGCAGCAGGTCTACGATGCCGAGGTCGACGGGCTGGTCGAGGCCATCGCCGCGGCGCACGCCGATCTGGCGCCCGGCACCCTGGCACTGGGCCGCGCCGAACTGCACGACGCGAGTGTGAACCGGTCCCGAGTCGCCTTCGACCGCAACCCCGCCGCGGACAAGGAACATTTCCCCGGCGCCATCGATCCGGCCGTCACCGTGCTGTCGATCGACCGGGGCGGCCGACCGGCGGGCGCGATCACCTGGTTCGCCACCCACAACACGTCGATGACGAACAAGAACCGGCTGATCAGCTCGGACAACAAGGGGTATGCGGCCTACGCCTGCGAACACACCCAGCACGGTGTCCGTTACCTCGATGAGGGACCACCCGATTTCGTCGCCGCCTTCGCGCAGACCAATGCCGGTGACATGTCGCCGAACCTGAACCTGCGACCGGGTTCCGGGCCCACCGACAACGAATTCGACAACACCCGCATCATCGGCGAACGGCAGTACAACGCCTTCCGCACGGCACTGGCCGCGCCCCGTCCGCTGTCGGGTCCGGTGGGATCGGTGTTCTGCTATATCGATCTGGCCGATATCGCCGTGGACGGCCGGTTCACCCCGGACGGTGTGGCCCGCCGTACAGCACCCGCCGCTGCCGGGGTCTCCCTGCTGGCGGGCAGTATCGAGGACGGGCCGGGCCTGCCCGGCGCGCCGATTCCCGAGGGTGTCCGCAATCCATTCGTCGACGCACTGGGCGATCCGCACCTACCCGCGCCCGGCTGGCTTGCCGATGCCCAGGCACCCAAGGCGATCGCGGTGCCGTTCAGCCTGCTACCACCGGCGCCGTGGGTGCCGAATATCGTGCCGATCCAGATCGTGCGGATCGGTGAGTTGTATCTGGCCGCGGCCGGGGGCGAATTCACCATCGTCGCGGGCCTGCGGGTGCGCCGGGCCGTGGCGGCCGCACTCGGCGTGGATATCGCCCAGGTCCTGCTGCAGGGCTATGCCAATGCATACCACGAGTACGTCACGACCCCGGAGGAATACGACGCCCAGCAGTACGAAGGCGCGTCCACGCTGTTCGGTCGCTACACACTGCCCGCCTACCAGCAGGAATTCACCCGACTCGCCACGGCGCTCGCCACTGGCTCGACCGTCGGGCGTGGTCCGGCACCGCGCGATATCTCGCATCTGCAGCCGAATTTCGTTCCCGCGCCAGGCCCGGATACCGCACCGCCGGGATCCGATTTCGGCGCGGTGCTCACCCAGCCGGCGCCCTCCTACACGGCGGGCAGCCGGGCGATCGTCGAGTTCGTCTCCGCCCATCCCAAGCACAACCCGCGCCGCAACGGCACTTTCCTGGAAGTGCAGCGATTGATCGACGGCCGCTGGACCCGGATCGCCAACGAAGGCGAATGGAATGTGCGCTTCCACTGGAGTAGACGCCCACCGGCTACCTCCATCGCCACCTTCACCTGGGACATCCCCGGCGACGTCCCGGCCGGGCGGTATCGATTTGTCCATTGGGCCGACCGCCTGTCCCCCGGCGGGACCCTGCACCCGATCACCGGCACCAGCAACGAGTTCGATATCCGCTGATCACCCGCTACCAGGCGGCTCACGCGCCCTTCCGACGGCAGCCGGACGGCCATCTGCCCGCCCCGATCGTTCCTACCGGCGTCCCAGGCGGAACAAGTCCGGTCTCTCACGCAATCCACGGATCCGATCGGTGGATGTGAGGTCCGGGTTCGGCGGTGCCGGTCATCCGGATCTCCGCAGGTACGATCACCCTCCGAGAGCAGGCTCACCGACCCGGGCCGGCAATTGCTGTTCACAGACCGCCTCCACGAACTCGCCGGTCTGTGCCTCCGGGATACCGTGGGCGATATCCGCCTCGGTGATGATCCCGACCAGCCGGCCGCGCTCGGTAACGGGCAGGCGGCGGATCTGGTACTGCTGCATCAGCGCCAGTATCGCCCCGAATTCCGTATCCGCCTCGACGCTGCGCAGTTCGTCGCCCTGCGCGAATTCCCCGGCGGTCGCCGTCGCGGGATTACGTCCCAGGGCCAGGCAGTTCACCACGATGTCCCGGTCGGTGACGATACCGACCGGATGTCCTTCCCCGTCGCAGATCGGCAGCGCCCCGATATCGCGCTGGCGCATCTGCTGAGCCGCGGTGTCCATGGTGTCGCGTACACCGATGGTCACCACATCGGTGTGCATGAGCTCGCGTGCTGTGATCATCGTGCTCTCCTTCCACCGGGATGCAACCTGCCGGGGTCCTCCTCGCTGCGAATGCTCTAACCCATGGTCCGCGCCGGTGTGATCGCTGTCCAGACTCGACCGGGATCCGGCCGGATGCGTACGGCGATCCGGTGCCGGGGCCGCGACCGCCATGACGGAAACCTGATTGCTCACCGGATCGACGCATGACAGCATATAAATGCAACAGTTGTCGCTATAGTGGCCGAGGTTCCCAGCCGCTGTATCACCGGACACCACCCGGACCGACCGGAAACGAGCTATGCCCGCCACCCGCCACCCCGCACATATCGCGATGATCGGTATCCCGATCGTCAGCCACGTCCTGCCCAGCCTCGAGGTGATCCGCGAACTCGTACACCGGGGCCACCGCGTGACCTACGCCAACGACCCGGTCGTGGCCGAGCTGATCACCGCCACCGGGGCGGAGTTCGTCCCGTGCACTTCGGCTTTACCGGTCGCCGACAACAACTGGCCCGACGACCCGATCGCCGCCGCGAGCCTGTTCCTCGACGATGCCGTCGCGGCACTGCCGCAGTTGCAGGCCCACTACGACCGCGACCCGGCCGACCTCTACCTGTACGACATCGGCGCCTACGCAGCACGCGCCCTCGCCGAGCAGCAGCGACGCCCGCTGCTGCTGTTGTCCCCGACCTTCGTGGCATGGGACGGCTATGACGAGGATGTGGCCACCCACCTGTGGCAGCTACCCGGCGCCGACGACTACCGGACACGATTCGCCCGATGGCTCGCCGGCTGCGGAGCGACCACCACCGATGTCGACTCCTTCTCCGGCCGTCCTGCCCGGACCGTGGCTCTCATTCCGCGTGCGATGCAACCGAATGCCGAACGCGTCGACAGCGAAACGGTGACCTACACCGGGCCCTGTCTGCCGTCGGGCGATTCCGGAACCTGGGCCCGTCCCGCCACAGCCGAGAACGTGCTGCTGATCTCACTGGGTTCGGCATATACCCACCGGCCGGAGTTCTATCGGCAATGCCTGGCCGCGTTCGGTGATCTACCGGGCTGGCATGTGGTGCTGCAGATCGGAAAATACACCGACCCGCAGGAACTCGGCACCATCCCGGCGAATGTCGAAGTGCACCCCTGGGTTCCGCAGCGGGCGATCCTGGAACAGGCCGACGCCTTCGTCACGCACGCCGGTATGGGTGGCAGTGCGGAGGGGCTGGCGGCGGGAGTGCCCATGATCGCTGTGCCACAGGGGGCCGAACAGTCGGTGAATGCCGACCGGCTGGTGGAATTGGGTGTGGCCCGGCGCATCGATACCGAGCAAGCCACCGCCGAAACACTGCGCGCAGCCTTGAACGATCTCCTCACCGACGAAGACGTGAGTCGCCGGTCTGCTCGGCTCCGTGCACAAGCCCTCGCCGAGGGCGGTACGGGCAGGGCCACCGACTTGATCGAGAACCTGCTCGCGTGATCCGCATCGATCGGGGCCGGTCCATAAGCACGAAGCCCCACCGGCAGGTACGGGAGCATTGCCCGCATCCGCCACCGCGTGCCACGTTCCAGGGTCGACGACGAGTCGGTGAGACCGATTGCCCTGTCTGCGCCGGAAGCAGGTAGGCGAGGGCAGTCGGTCGCCGAACGACAGAGAATCCCGTGACCGTGCGTCCGCGAGCCCTGTTGTGGTCGGCATCCACGGGTCGTCCGGATCGATGGCCACACTCTGCTGGGCGGCACGGGCCGACGGAACACTCCTGAGAACCGCACCCGTGCACGCCGATACACGGGCGGCCGATCAGCCGACTACGGAACCGTCTCCGCTTACCGAGTTGTCGGACACGCCCGGAGAGCGTCCCACGGGCAGGGTGCGGTCGAACAACGAGAACAGCTCACGGTAGTGCCGTTCGGCGGCCGCTGGGTCGTGGGCGGAGGTATCGGCCTGGGTGAAGCCGTGCTGGGCGCCCTCGTAGACCTCGGTACGGAAGCGGACGCCGGCGGTGGCCAAGGCCTCGTCGAATCGGGCGATATGGTCCGGAGTCATATGGTCGTCTTCGCCGGCGTGGGCGAAATACAGTTCCCCGGAGATACTTCCGACCGTCAGATGCGGACTGTCCGGCGTATCGGTAACGAGCGGCCCGCCGTGGAATCCGGCGACCGCCGCGACCCGATGGGGGAACACGGCGGCGATCAGCACCGCGAGGCGCGCACCCATGCAGTAACCGGTGACGCCGACTTTACCCTCGGCCACCTGCGTTGCTGCCGACAGCCACTCGAGGTAGGCCGCCGCATCGGAACGCAGCAGATCCGGTGTGAGCTCGCGGATCATCGGGAATACCTGCTGGAAGATCTCCGGCCGCTGCGCCGGGTCGATCAATTCCGGCAGTTCGATCACCGGCGCGCGTCCGTGCCGGTAGTAGGCATTCGGCAGCAGAACCGTATAACCGTGGGCGGCGATACGGTCGGCCAGCGACCACAGACCGGGCCGCAGGCCGAACCCGTCCTGGATCACCAGCACGCCCGGATGGGGAGCGCCGTCGTCCGGGCAGGCGAGATACGCGTCGGCCACACCATCGGCTGTCCGCACGTCTACCGGCATTCCGTGTATTGCAACCATCGTTGAATCCTTCTGTCGTAGTCGATGTTCTGCGATCAACTCGACGAAGGCGGAGCACGGGCACTACCGCGGGATCCTCGACGACACAGCGGGCTTGCATCGGCCCGCGGGGCGCTCAGAACAGCGCCGGGTAACCCATCCGTGTGTGGCGAATCGCCGTCCCGGTAGTCATCACCGCCGACCTTAGCAATGTTGTGCCAATGGCGCGATCTGTGGGATGTATGTCGTTGACGCCATCCTCGGCAGGGCCGAAGGTGGGAAGTGTGCAGCAACGCCGCGTCGTATTCGTCGTCTTCGACGATTTCCAAGCGCTCGACCTGGTCGGTCCCTACGAGGTCTTCCGAGGTTCCGGCGAGTACGACTGCCGGGTCGTGGCCTCCTGTCCGGGCGGCGTGCGATCCGACAGCGGTTTACCGGTAGGAGTCGACTGCGGCGTGGACGATCTGGACCCGGCTACCGTGGACACGCTCGTAGTCGTCGGCGGGCCCGGTGTCGAGGCCGCCCGCGACGATCCCCGCCTCAGGCAATGGATCCGGTCGGCCGCCCGAGCCCGGCGCGTCGCCTCGGTATGCACCGGTGCGTTCCTGCTCGCGGCCGCGGGCCTACTGGACGGGAAACGGGTAACCACGCATTGGGCGTTCACCGCACAGCTCGCCCGCGAGTATCCCCGGGTCGGCGTCGACCGCGACCCGATTTTCGTGCAGGACGGAAACATCTGGTCCTCGGCCGGCGTGACCGCCGGGATGGATCTCGCTCTGGCGCTCGTGGAAGATGACCTCGGCCGCCGGGCCGCCCTCGAATTAGCACGCTTCCTGGTGCTATTCCTGCGCCGTCCCGGCGGGCAGACCCAGTTCAGCACGGCGCTATGGCGACCGCAGCCCGCGACCGACCCCGTGCGGTCGGCGGTGGCCGCGATCCACGCCGAACCTGGGGAGCAGCACAGTATCGGCGATCTCGCGGCACGGTCAGGTTTGAGTCCCCGTCACTTCCAGCGCCGCTTCACCGCCGAACTCGGCGTCGGCCCGGCAGCCTATGTCGAGCAAGTCCGGATCGAAGCAGCCCAGACCGCACTGATCGATGGCGATCCGGTGGACGCCGTCGCCCGTCGGTGTGGTTTCGGTACCGCCGAATCATTGCGCCGCGCCTTCCACCGCCGACTCGGGGTTTCGCCCGCGGAGTACCGGGACCGCTTCCGCTCCACCACTGCCACCACGGCGCAACCCGCCGCAACCGCCTGACCGACACCGTCCTGTCGGCTCGACGACCTCGACCAGCCCCGCCCTCTCCCAGCTCAGCGATCTAGTCCGGCCCCGGCCCACACCGGCCCCCGGCCGTCCGCCGGCATGCGACAACGCACCTCTGCCGCATGTGCTTTCACCCCGAGGAGTTCCCATGTCTATTGACCTACCGGCCACGCCCCTGGCGCGCGCGGCGCAGACCGTGATCGATACCGAACTGACCCCGGCCCTGCGCAATCACAGCGTCCGCTCGTTCCTGTTCGCCCGGGCCGCGGCCGCCGACCGCGGTATACGGGCAGGCACGGATTACGACGAGGAAATCGTGTACCTCGTCTGCGCTCTGCACGATATCGGCCTGGCCGAAATCGCCAACGGCGATCAGCGTTTCGAGATCGACGGCGCCGACTACGCCGCCGAATTCCTGGAGTCCCAGGGCGTGACCGACGAGCGCGTCGATATCGTCTGGGATGCCATCGCTGCCCACACCACCGGCCTCAGCGACTCCCCCGTCTACCGTCGCCGCCGCCCCGCCGCCATCTGGGTCGCCGTCGACGGTATCGCCATCGATATCGGCGGCAACGCAGACATGCTCCCCCCGGGATACGCCGACCGCGTACACATGGACTATCCGCGACTCGGCGGAATCCGCGCGCTGACCCGTCTCGTCGAAGAGCAGGCCGTAGCGAATCCCGCCAAGGCACAACCGGGTTCACTACCCGGCGAAATCGTCCGCCTCACCCATCCAGAACTCGTCCCCACCTGGCAGGACATCATCGCCGCCGGCGGCTGGGGCGACTAGCGACGCCCCAGCACGAATCCTTCGTCTCCCCTTCCCCACTGTTCAGAACAGTCAGGAGTCTGCCGTGACCGATCCCGGTGTCACCTTCATCAACGTCATCGAACTCCTCGCCAAGGCAACCGGTAAGGCCGGATTCTTCCTGTTCCTCTACCTGGAAGTCCTCGACGCCTCCTTCTCGTTCGACGGCGTGATCGGCGCATTCGCCATCACCTCCGACCCGATCATCATCGCCCTGGGCCTGGGCCTCATCGGCGCAATGTTCGTCCGGTCGATCACGATCTACCTCGTCCGCAAGGGCACACTGAGCGAGTACGTCTTCCTCGAGCACGGCGCCCACTGGGCGATCGGCGCCCTGGCACTGATCCTGATGGTCTCCATCGGCGTGCACGTCAACGAGATCGTCACCGGCCTCATCGGTGTCGCCTTCATCGGCGCCGCCGTAATCTCCAGCATCCGCCGCAACCGCAACGAAGGCGAATCGGAGAAGACGCTGACCTCGGAGCCCGTAACCGTGAGCTGACTCCGATAGAAACGACCCCGGATATCCGCCATTGACAAATGGCACATTCATAACTGATTCTTACGGGTATGAACAGGTCGACGAGGACCTCACCGCCGGTGTCCACGGCACGGAAGGTGGGCTGACATGCTCGGACTCGATATCTTCCGGCCGTTCGGGCCGCCGCGCAGCCGCGGCGCCCGGGCGGTCGTCACCGGCGCGGGCAGCGGTATCGGCCGGGCATTCGCCCATGAACTGGCGGCTCGCGGCGGCCGGATCGTGTGTGCCGATATCGACGAGGATCGCGCGGCCGAAACGGTGGCATCGATCGGACGCGAGTATCCCGGCGTTGCCTACCCGTTCCGCTGCGATGTGGCGAAACGCGACGATGTCGAGGTGCTGGCGCGCTATGCGGAATCCGTTTTCGACGGCCCCGCGACTCTGGTGATCAACAATGCGGGAGTCGGATCGGGCGGGCTGCCCGTCGGCGAAATCGGTTTCGCCGAATGGGAGCGCACCCTGGGTATCAACCTGTGGGGTGTGATCCACGGGTGCGAGATCTTCGCGCCGCGGCTGCGCGAGGCCGGCCACGGCGGGATCATCAACGTCGCCTCGGCCGCGTCGTTCGGCACCGCACCGCGGATGGCCGCCTACAACACCGGAAAGGCCGGGGTGCTCGCGCTGTCGGAGACGATGGCCGCGGAATTCGGCGGCACCGATATCGCGGTGACCGTCCTGTGCCCGACGTTTGTCCGCACGAATATCGCGCGCGACGCACCGGTCCCCGCGGGGCCCCGCGAACTCGCCGACACCCTGATGCGCTGGACCGGATTCTCCCCCGAAAGCATCGCCCGCACCACGCTCGACGCACACGACCGCGGCCGGTTACACGTCGTCCCACAGCCCGACGCGCAACTCCTCTGGTTACTGAAAAGACTGTTCCCCGGCCAATACACAGCTGTGGCCGGCCTGCTCGCGCGACTGCTGCCCGCCGAGGAAGCAGCAGCGTCCACCACCCCGGAAAGAACTGGAGTCTGATATGGCGACCATGGACTTCGACGATATGCTCGGCAAGATCAAGGACCGGCAGTGGGCGCTGGCCGATATCGATTGGGACGCACCGGGCGCGGAAACGCTCACTCCCGAACAGCACGCCCGCCTGAAACCGTTCATGGCGGATCTGATGTGGATCGAGAATGTGGGCGCGCGGGGTTTCGCGGCGATGGCGAAGAAAGCGCCCACCGAGACCCTGCGGGAGATCTACCGCTGGTTCCACGCCGAGGAACAGCGGCACGCCAATGCCGAACTCGCCCTGATGCGGCGCTGGGGAATGCTGGACGGCGACGAGATCCCGCAGCCGAATATCAATGTCAAACTCGTCATCGACTTCCTGGACAAATACTCCGACGATATGTCACTGTCGTTCCTGGGCACCGTGATCCCGATGCTGGAGGTCGCACTCGACGGCGCCCTGGTGAAGTTCATCATGGACGAGATCGAAGACCCGGTCTGCCAGGAGACGTTCCGCCGGATCAATGCCGACGAATCCCGTCATCTCGCTGTCGATTTCGCGGTCATGGATGTGCTCGGGCATGCGGAACTGCGCAAACTGCTCATCGATCTGGTCGGCGGCTGGGTGAAACCGACGTTTCTCATCGGGGTGCTCAGCTATGTGCCGTTGCTGAACAAGATGCGCGACAATATCGTCGCGATGGGCGTGGACGAGCAGAAGCTCTATACGGCCATGGAGCGCTACCGCAAGGTAGGCGAGCGTAGCGAATTCGTGCGCCGCCTCCCGATGTATCAGATCGTGAAACTGCAAGCGAATTGGGTTGTCGACCGCGGCCACCCCTATCACCTCCTCGCCGACGCGCTGGTGAAGATCACCGGGGCCATCCCGCGGCAGCTGCTGCGCAAGGATCCGACCTGGTCAAAAGAGCTGACCTACACCCCCGCTGCGTGAACGAGGACATCATGACCACCAACCATGCGGCGCCGCTCGACGTCGCCGTGATCGGTGCCGGCTTCGCCGGAATCGGCACCGCAATTCGTCTACGTCAGAGCGGTATCGGGAATTTCGCCGTATTCGAACGGGGTTCCGCGATCGGCGGCACCTGGCGTGACAACACCTATCCGGGCGCTGCGTGCGATATTCCGTCGCGGCTGTATTCCTACAGTTTCGCACCCAATCCGGAGTGGTCGCACACCTACTCCGGGAGTTCCGAAATCCTCGGCTATATCGAGTCGATCACGACGAAGTACGAGGTCACGCCGCATATTCGACTGCAGCACAACGTCACCGGGATGTCGTTCGACGAAGAAGCCGGATTGTGGAATATCACGTTCGAGGGCCGCGAGCCTGTCCGGGCGCGGGCGGTGGTGCTGGCATCCGGGCCGCTCACCGAACCCGGTTTCCCCGATATTCCGGGGATCGACACCTTCACCGGGCACAGAATCCACAGTGCGCGGTGGGACCACGATTACGACTTCACGGGTAAACGGGTCGCGGTGGTCGGTACCGGCGCGAGCGCGGTACAGATCATCCCCGAATTGGTTCGGGAGGCCGGTTCGGTCAAGGTTTTCCAGCGCACGCCCGGCTGGGTGCTGCCCCGGGTCAACCGCCGCACCGGCTCGCTGGCCAAGGAGATCTACCGGCAGGTTCCGGGGGCGGAAACGCTGGCCCGGCAGGCCTGGTTCTACGGCCACGAATCGGTGGCGCTGGGCGTCGTCTGGAATACCCCGCTCACCCGGGTGGTCGAACTGGTCGGGCGCGCGCAGTTGCGGCGCCAGGTACGCGACCCGTGGCTGCGCCGCCAGCTCACCCCGGAATTCCGGGCCGGCTGCAAACGCCTGCTCATGTCCGACGACTACTACCCGGCACTGCAGCGCGACAACTGCAAGCTGATCACGTGGCCGATCGCGCGAATAGCCCCGGACGGTATCCGCACGGCCGAGGGAATCGAGCACCGGGCCGACTGCATCGTGTTCGCGACCGGCTTCGATGTCTCCAAAAAAGGCACCCCGATACCGATCACAGGACGTGACGGCCGGGTTCTGGCCGACGAATGGCGGCGCGGCGCGTTCGCATACCGCAGTGTGACCGTATCGGGCTACCCGAACCTCTTCCTCACCTTCGGTCCCAATTCCGGCCCCGGACACAATTCGGCGCTGGTGTATATGGAATCGCAGATCGACTATCTGGTCCGCGCCGTCCGGATAATCCTGGACCGCGATCTGAAAACGCTCGAGGTCCGCCCGGATCGCCAGGAACGCTACAACGCGGAAATTCAGCGCCGGCTGGGCGCGACCACCTGGAATTCGGGCTGCCGGAGCTGGTATCTCACCGAGGACGGTTTCAACCCGACCATGTACCCGGGTTTCGCCACCCAGTACCGCCACCAGCTGCGCGATATCGACCTCGACGACTACACGGTGACGAGCGCCCGGGGCGAGCATTCCGCGGAGGTCGGTCCCCGCGTTCTGAGCGGCGGCTAGACTCGATCACTCGAGCCGGGGGCAACCGGGCGGTAGGCGGGCGAGGAGGTGCGGCGGATATGCCGAGGTATCGGATCGACGATCTGGCCCGTGCCGCGGGCACCACCTCCCGCAATGTCCGCGCCTACCAGGAGCGCGGTCTGCTCCCGCCGCCCGCGGCCAAGGACGGCCGCGCCAGTATCTACGACGATTCCCACCTCGAACGGCTACGCCTCATCGACGCGCTGCTGCAACGCGGATTCACCACCGCACATATCTCCGATTTCATCACCAGCTGGGAGACGGGTAAGGACCTCACCGAGGTACTCGGCCTGCAGCACGCCGTCACCGCCAACTGGTCCCAGGAGGAACCGTTCGAGGTCTCCCGGGAACTGCTCACCACCATTCTCGGCGCACAATCCGAGGAACTGGTGGAGAAGCTGCGCCGGATGGACCTGGTCCGCACCGACGGCGATACCGTGACGATCACCGATACCCAGTTGCTCACCTCGTTCACCGAACTCCACGAGTACGGGATCGACCTGGGCACGCTGATCTCGGTATACGCCGAGGTCGCGACCCGGATCGACGATATCAGCGGGATCCTGATCCGCGCCGCGAAGAAACATATCGTCGACGAACACGGGCCGGGCTGGCTCCCCGACACCAACGAGGAAATCGCCGAAACCACCCGCATGCTCAACACCATGCGCGAACTCGGCGTCGCCGCCGTGCACAGCAGCCTGGCCCGTTCACTGGACGCGACGCTGGCCCGCGAACTCGGTGACTATCTCGCCACCGCCGCCGAACGCGAACGCGAACGTAAGGCAGATCCCGCCCATCGCGGACGCTGATCCCGCCGTCGATCGCCACCGTACGAGCAGTCCGGAATGTTCGGAGCCGAGCCCTGGTGTGTAGGTCTGTGCCACCCCGAGAGCTGTTGGGCGAGTTCATCTGCCTGCCCGGCATCGAGCGTCCACTTCCGGCCGATCTGTGGTTTCCGGCGTGCGCGATCAGGCCGGAAACCGCAAGCGCAGCATCATGTCGTGGTCCTCGTGGTCGAGGATGTGGCAGTGCCAGACGTACCCGCGTAGGTCGGTGGAGTGGTCGTGGCCGTCGTGCACCTGGTGGCGGCCGGGGTGATGCCGGGAGCCGTGGCCGTTCCCCGGTGGGGCGTTGAGTCGGGGGAATGCGGCGTCGGGATCGAATCCCAGTTCCTCCGCCGTCGGGATGCGCACGATGATCCGGGTGACCGTTCCCCCGTCGGCCCGCACGATATCCTTCCAACCCCGCTCCCACGCCGGCGCCGGAACCGGGGGGCCGGCGAGAAACCCGTCGGCCGGTGGCGTCCACCGGGTACCGACCGGCGGCTGCGGGTGGGCGGCCTGATATTCCAGCGTACGCAGCGGGGTCCGGTCCAGCACCCGGAAGGTGACGAGGTGGATATGGATGGGATGGGGGTCGGGGGTGATATTGACGATATTCCACTGCTCGACCGTGCCCTGCCGCGGCATCTCGATATCGGGATCGGAATAGCGGAGATTGTTGAGCGTCATGATTGCCGGTGGCAGACGCGTGAAATCGTAGGGTTGGCTGAGAGTGATGTTGCGGACGACCGTCGGTGTCAGCGGAGCGGGTATCACCGCGGGCTGCCGAGACCCGCCGCGTAACCCCTGCGGCACCGGGCCGGTGAACCCACGCCGCGGTTCGGCGCGGAACCGGCAGAACACCGGCATCGCCACCTGCCCGATCAGGCGCGCCTGGAAGACCGGCTGCTCGTCGTTGCAGAGTTCCACCGTCTCCCCCGGCGCCAGCCCGGAGAAATCGACCAGCAGGTCGATCCGCTCCCCCGCTGCCAGCCGGAAGTTCTGCACCGGCACCGGCGCATCGAGCAGGCCGTGTTCGTTGCCGATCACCCAGAACCGCATCCCGTTGCCGAAGAACAGGTTCCAGGTGCTGAACGACGAGGCGTTGATCGTCCGGAAACGGTAGAGCCCCCGCGCGACCGGCAGTTCCGGCCAGACCTTCCCGTTCACCAGCCCGGTATCGCCGGCGCCACCGCCCTCCCAGCGCCCTTCCGGTACCACGATCGTGGATCGCAGACTCTGCTGCCCATCGGGTCGGAAGATCTTCTCCTGCAGCACCAGAGGCATTTCGAACTCACCGGAAGGCAGGCCGAGCGGATTACCCTGTTCCCCCGTATCGAAATCGTCACGTAACAGCAGCATCCCGGCCAGGCCTGCGTAGACGTTGGCGCGCGTGATCGCCATCGGATGGTCGTGGTACCAGAGGGTCCCGGCGTCCTGCCGCAGCGGATAGTGGTGATCCACGCTCTGCCCCGGCATGACCAGCTGTTCGGGATGCCCATCACTGTCCGGCGGTGTCACTCCACCGTGCAGGTGCAGCGAGGCCGGCGGGACACTCCGGTAGCTTTCCTGCACGCCGTGCAGGCTGGTGTCCAGATCGGCCGCGAACGGATGCGCGCCCAGATTGTTGGCGAACCGTACATGCAATTCCTGGTCGCGGTGGTGATCGATGGTCGGCCCCAAGTAGGTCTGCCCGTGATAGCCGAACGCCGGCGCCGCCGGCAGATCCCGATGGAACCGATGCATTGTTGTCGTGGCAGCAAGATCCAGCCGCTGACCGCGCACCACCGGAATCCGCGGCATCTCGTCGACGAACTTCGCCAGCTCCGGTGAATGGAAAAGCAGTGGACTGTCGAACGGTTGCGCTGCCGCCCTGCCCGCCGCGAGTCCGCCCAGCGCACCCGCCACCGCCCCGCGCAGTACCGCGCGCCGCCCGATCGGCCTGTTCATGGTCGTGCCTCCCGCTCGCACCGGGCGCTGACCATACCATCGAGTATGGTGTGGTGACCGCAGAATCGTCAGAAGGCGAGCCGGCAGAGCGTTTTCCCCATGGTGAGCCCGGACAACATGGCCGGCAGTGCTGTGCTCGCCGACTCGATCCCGTCGAACACGGTTTCCCGGTAGACCAACCGGCCGTCCGCGAGGTAACTGCCCACTTCCCGGCGCATCGCTTCCTCGAGGTACGGGAAGGACCCCGCACGGAAACCGCGCATTCGCAGACCCTTCGACACCATGGTGAACAGGTTCGGCGGCCCCTGCGGCGCGGCACCGTCGTAACCGGAGACCGCACCGCACAGCGCGATCCGGCCGGACGGACGGAGGGCGTCCAAGGCGGCGGTGAGGTGGTCACCGCCGACATTGTCGAAATAGGTGTCGATACCGGCGGGCGCGAGCGCTGCCAGCGATTCCGGTAGCGGGCCGTCGTGGTAATCGAAGGCGGGGATGCCGAGTTCGTCGCGCAGGAACGCGACCTTCGCGGGGCTTCCGGCAGACCCGATCACGGTGGCGCCGCGGATCTTCGCGAGTTGCGCGGCCAGCACACCGACAGCTCCCGCGGCGGAAGAAACCCACAGAGTGTCCTCTGCCTCGAGGTGCAGGATTTCGAACAGTCCGACATAGGCGGTGAGCCCGGCACTGCCGAGGGGACCGAGAAACCACTGGGGCGGTAGCGCTCCGGTGTCGATCCGGGATGCGGCGCCGTAGCCGCCGATGGTCTGCGTTCGAGCGCCGACCAGCGCATACTCCCGGTAACCGAGGGTATGCGAAACCAGGTCACCGACGGCGAACCCCGGGCACCGGGAGTCGATCACGGTGCCGAGGGCGAGTCCGGACAATTCGTCGCCGGGTCGTAAGGGTGGGAGATACCCGTTCGGAGTGGTTTCGGCGAGCCGGATCCGAATCGATGGGTCGATCGATAACCAGGTGTTGCGAACCAGCGCCTCCCCCGGGCCCGGTTCCGGGATCGGCGCCTCGGCCAGCTCGAGGTCGGCGGCCACCAGTTTCCCGGCCGGGCGGCGGGCCAGCCGCACGTGACGATTCAACGACGGTTCCTTCCACTACGGTCCGCGACGCGTTTCAGCGCACGAACGCGATCTCGGGGGTCCGGGCGATGAGGAGGCGGCGCACCGCGCCGGTGGCGTCGAGCTGCGCGGTTGCGTTGAAGGAGGCCTCGAACGCGCCGTCGCGGGTGGTGCGACCCACGACCAGCTCGTATTCACCGGCCACGGTGCCGATATCGATGTGGTGGATCAGCGTGCTCTTTTCGCGTTGCGCCAGGTAGGCCACCAATCCTGCTCGATCGCCGACGAATTCGGCGCTCTGGCCGCCACCTTTGGAGAATTGCACGGACATGGTGAAATCGTCGGCGATCATGCCGAGCACCCGGTCCGGGTCGTCGGAATCCATATAGCCGAACCACCGGGTGAGCACCGATACTGCCGTCGTCATGCCCGCGCTCCTTCGGTCGAGGACTGTGCCGGTAAGAGCGCGAAATCCGCGCTGAACGAAACCTGATACCGGTCGATGAGGCCGTCGGCGCCGATATGCATGGCGGCGACGAACCAGCCGGTGGTCACGGAATCGTTCTCGGTGACCGCACCGTGCGCGAACTGCATATCGCCGTCGACGGCTACCCGCAGCATCCGGTGTTTGCGGTTCACCTTCGGCCTGCCGCTCAGGTAGTCGAACATGGCCGCACGACCGCGGTCCTGGTTGGCTCCGGTCGGCAGGATCATCGCGAACTCGACATCCTCGGCCAGCATGGCCGTCGCATCCCGCAGTCTGCCGCTGTCGACCGTCGCGTAGTAGTCCTCGATCACGTGGGTCATGAAATGAACTTAGTTCAGCCCACCTCTTCTTGTCGAGAGGTTCAGCCGCTAGGGTCGGCGTTATCGAATTGAACTCAACTCAAGGGGAGATTATGCCTCCGACCTCGGCAGCACTCGTCGAACATCCCTGGCCGGGCTCGGAACCGCCGGGATTGTCCCCCGATCCCGAACAGGTTCAGCTGCGCGAATCGCTGCGGGGATTGCTCGGAAAATACAGCGATATCGAACAGGTCCGGGCAGCCGCGAACACCGGCCTCGGCTACTCACCGCAACTGTGGCGGACACTCGTCGACGAGATGTCGGTGACCAGCCTGGCCGCACCGGAACACCACGGTGGCCTCGGCTACGGAACGGCCGAGCTGGCGGTCGTCCTCGAAGAATGCGGACGGGCACTGATCTGCGAACCCGTCTACAGCTCGGCAGTCCTCGGCACACACGCGCTGCTGACGGCACCGGAAGCCGAAGGTAATCCACTTCCGGACGTTCTGGCCGGGAACCTCGTCGCCACGATGAGTTCGCTCGATCCGGCCACCGACGATCTGCGGGCCACGTCGAGCCCGCACGGTTGGCGGGTCGACGGCACGGTCACCCACCTCGTCGGCGGGCGCAGCGCCGATATCGTCATCGCCTCGGCCGCGACGGCCGGCGGCCAGAGACTGTTCGCACTGCGACCACCGAATGATGCGGTGCGCACGGACCTGCGGGTACTCGACCCCACCAGGCGACAAGCCGATCTGACCGTGCGCGACTGCCCGGCCGTGGCACTCACCGCGCCCGAGGCCACCCCGGCGGTGCGCTCCCGCCTGCGCGACCTGGCGACGCTCGCCCTCGCCTGCGAAAACACCGGAATCGTCGAACGCCTGCTGGAAATGACCGTGGAGTACGCCGGTACCCGGCACCAGTTCGGCCGGGCCATCGGGTCGTTCCAGGCGGTCAAACACCGGCTGGCCGATCTGCTGGTATCGCTGGAACGCGCGCGCTCGGCATCGCGGTATGCGGCCGCACTCTATGCCGAGGACCCCGATTCAGCCCGCCTGGCCGTCGCGGTGGCCGGTGCGGTGTGCACCGACGCCGCCGTTCACGCGGCGGCCGAGGCCGTGCAGCTACACGGCGGAGTGGGGTTCACCTGGGAACATCCCGCGCACTCCTATTTCCGCCGGGCATTGGGAAACGAAGCGGCGCAGGGTGATGCGCGCACGCACCGCGCCCGTATCGGTGCACTGATCGGCGTGTGACCAGCCGCGACGTTCTCCGGAAATCCGTATTGACGCGCTTCGCGCCGTCGAGTACAACTGAAGTGAATCCAGTTCAGGAACTGATCCGAAAGAGGCTCCGATGATCGACACCGACCACATCGTCCTGGAAAAAGACGGCGATATCGCACGCGTCTGGCTCAACCGCCCGCACAAGAAGAACGCAGTCACGGTGGAACTGCTGCACCGGCTCGACGAGATCATCGTCGAGGTCGACAACGATCCCGAACTGAAAGTGCTGGTACTGCGGGGTCGCAACAACACCTTCTGCTCCGGTTTCGACCTCGACGAACTGCGCGAGAACTACGTCGGCAAGACCAACGCCATGGACGTCGCGGTGCTCTCCGCGAAGGTCTGCGACCGGCTCTACTCGATGAACACCCCTTCGGTCGCGGTACTCGAAGGCTATGTCACCGCGGGCGGGTTCGAGCTCATGATCTCCTGCGATTTCGCGGTCGCCGCCGAGGACGCCAAGATCGGCGACTTCCACATCCGGCGGGCCCTCTTCGGCGGCGCCGGCCCGATCTACCGGCTCCCCCGGATGATCGGTATCCGCAAAACCAAGGAACTGATGCTCACCGGCAAGCTGCTGAACGGCCGTGAAGCCGCCGACTTCGATCTGATCAATGCCTCCGCCCCCGCCGCGGAACTGGATCAGCTCGTCGCCGATTTCATCGCCCCGATCGTGGACAAGAGCCCGTTCGCCATGAAACTCACCAAGATGACCATCGATCGCGGTCTGGATGCCGATATCCAGTCGCTGATGGTGATGGAACACCTCGCCGTCGGCAATGCCCTGCAGTCCGAGGACGCGCGCGAAGGCGTGAACGCCTTCCTGGAGAAGCGGGAACCGAAGTGGGTCGGGCGCTGAATTCCGGATAGCAGCGACGAATCGGAAGGGACGACATGGGTGAGCAGGTGAAACCGGTGCTGGAAGGCAGTAGGTGCGCGGGATGCGGCACGGTGGGTTATCCGGCGAGCACGAACTGCGCGCGCTGCGCGGCACCGACCGCCGAACCGCTGGCGCTGAGCACCGAGGGCGTGGTGTGGGCGCATACCGTGCAACGGTTCGCACCGAAATCGCCGCCGTATGTCGTTCCCGCCGAAGGCTTCACGCCCTACGCGGTCGGCTATGTCGAACTTCCCGAGGGAATCCGGGTCGAGGCGATCCTCGACTGCGACGATTTCGCCGATCTGGACCGGGCACCGGTACACCTCGTCGCGGTAGCGCCGGTGCCGCGGTTCGCCACCACAACCCGTCAGCAGAGTGAGGTCCGGTGACCCAGCAGGTTTCGATCATCGGCAGCGGGCTGTCCCGCTTCGGCCGGCAGCCCGGGGTCACCGGAAGGCAACTCGCTGTCCACGCGATCGGTAATGCCCTCGCCGACGCCGGGCTGACCTGGCCCGATATCCAGGTTGCCTACGGCGGCAGCGACGGGTCCGGATTGGCCGATACCCTGGTGGCCGAACTCGGCTTCACCGGCATCCCGTTCACCAATGTCAAGAACGGCTGCGCCACGGGCGGTAGCGCATTGTTCTCCGCGGTCAACGCGGTCCGCTCCGGCGCCGCGGAGATCGCCCTGGCCGTCGGTTTCGACAAACACCCGCGGGGCGCGTTCGATCCCGCCCCCGCCGATTGGGGCCTGCCCGAGGGGTACGGTTCGGCCGGGCTCATGGTGACAACCCAGTTCTTCGGCGCCAAGATCGGCCGCTATATGCGCGAGCACGGTATCTCCGCGGCGACGCTGGCCATGGTCGCCGAGAAGGCCTACCGCAACGGCAGCCGCAATCCGAATGCCTGGCGGCGGGATCCGATCTCGGCGGAGCAGATCCTCTCGGCCGAGATGGTCAACGATCCGCTCACCAAGTTCATGTTCTGCTCTCCCGGTGAGGGCGGTGCGGCCGTGGTGGTCGCGAGTGCGGCCGCGGTCCGCCGTCTCGGCGGCCGGCCGGTCCGGCTGCGGGCCATCAGCCATCGCACCCGTCGATTCGGCTCCTTCGAGGTGTTCAGTCCCGCTGTCCAGGGCACCGGTGAACCGACCAGTGTCAGCGCGGATGCCGCCTCGGCGGCGTTCGAACAGGCCGGTATCGGACCGGCGGAGATCGGTGTCGCGCAACTCCAGGACACCGAGAGCGGCGCGGAGATCATGCATATGGCCGAATGCGGGTTCTGCGTTCCCGGGGCACAGGAGGAGATGATCGCGGCGGGCGCCACCGAGATCGACGGCCGGCTGCCGATCAATACCGACGGCGGGTGTATCGCCAACGGCGAACCCATCGGCGCCTCGGGGCTGCGGCAGGTGCACGAGATCGTGACCCAGCTGCGCGGCGAAGCCGGCGATCGACAGGTGCCCGGCGCGCCGAAAACCGGATTCACCCATGTGTACGGCGCCCCCGGGATCAGCGCCTGCACGGTTCTGTCGGTCTGAGGTGGACACAGTGACAACACAGCAGCTTCCCGACCTCACCGAATTCACCGAGCAGGCCCGCGCCTGGCTCGCCGATACGGCGGCACCACGGACGGCATCCACCTGGGGTGCGGGGGACGATTCGGTGGCGGTTTTCGAGAACTGGACCGCCGCGGAAGAACGCCGGCACACCGATCGCATCCGCGCCTACGAACAGGCCAAATTCGATGCGGGCTGGGGTGCGCTCACCTGGCCCGCCGAATACGGCGGCCGGGGACTGCCGATGTCCTACACGCTGGCCTTCCGCCGCACCGAGGAAGAGTTCGAAATACCGCGGCGGACCGAGATGTTCTCGGTCACTCAGCAATTGGTGGCACCGACCATCGAGCAGTGGGGCACCGACGAGCAGCGGGAACGGTATGTGCGGGCGATGCTGCGTACCGATCTCATCGCGTGCCAGCTCTTCTCCGAAACCGAGGCCGGATCGGATCTGGCCGCGGTACGCACCAAGGCCACCCACAACGCCGACGGCACCTGGACCCTCGACGGGCACAAGGTGTGGACCTCCGGGGCCCGGGTTGCCGACCTCGGGGTCGCGGTCTGCCGGACCGATTCCGCGGCACCGAAGCACGCGGGACTCACCGTCTTCCTGGTGCCGATGGATGCACCGGGCGTCACCGTCCGGCCGATCCGGCAGATGACCGGCGGTACTTCGTTCAACGAGGTCTATCTCGACGGTGTGGTGCTCGGCGACGGGCTACGGCTCGGGCCGGTCGGAAAGGGCTGGCCGGTGGCGCTCACCGTGCTCGCCGCGGAACGGCTCGACGGCGCCGGGCTGGGGCTGGCGAATGCCGATCAGGCGGTGGAGCTGGCCCGTCACCTGGGCCGCGAACTGACGGAACTCGAACGCGACCGGGTCGCGGATCTGGTGACCCGCAGTTATGTGCAGCGGATCGCGGGAATGCGGGTGGCCGCGGCGGTGGTCGCGGGCCGCGATCCCGGACCGGAGGCGTCGGTCGGCAAATTGCTCGCCACCGACACCATGGCCCGGACCTCCGAGGTCGTGCGGTTACTGCTCGGCCGGGAACTCACCGCGGATTCCGGACGCTGGGGTACTTACGCCTGGACCGAACACGTGCTGGGCGCGCCCGGGTACCGGATCGCGGGCGGGACCGACGAGATCCAGCACAACATCATCGCCGAGCGGGTGCTCGGCCTACCCAAGGAGCCGCGGCCATGACGCTGGAACAGCGTGTGCGTGACCGGTTGCGCACCGACCTGGATATCGAGGTCACCGGATTCGAACCACTGCCCGGCGGACATTCGGGCCTCACCTACCGGGTAGCCACCACCGGCCCGGAGTTGGTGGCGAAGGCGGTGCCCGAGGGCCGTAAGCCGGTCGGCCGCCACGATATGCTGCGGCAGGCGCGGGTGATGCGCGCGCTGGCCCATACCGATGTGCCGGTGCCACGGATCGTGGCCGTCGACGAGGCCGAACCCGCTTGGTTCGCCATGGAATTCGTGACCGGGGAATCGCTCGAACCGGTCCTGGACGACCCCGCCGTCGAACCCGGCCTGGCGGCCGCAAGAATGCGGCGGGCCGCCGAGGTGCTGCCGCGGCTGCACGCGATCGACCCGGGCTCGGTGCCGGGCGTGGAAGCCGCACTGACACCCGCCGATGAACTCGCCCGCTGGGCGCGGACACTGGGCGCGGTGCCGCCCGAGCTGGTCGCGGGCGGTGACCGGTTGCTCGGCCTGCTGGGCAAGCGGATCCCCGAACCCGTGCCCCCCACGCTCGTCCACGGTGACTACCGGCTCGGCAATATCATTGCCGCCGGTACGGAACCGGTCGCGCTGATCGACTGGGAGATCTGGAGCGCCGGTGATCCGCGCGTGGAACTCGGCTGGTTCCTGGTATTCGCCGACGGCACGAATTTCCCGGAGGTGGGCCGCACCGTACCGGGCCTGCCCGATCCCGCCGAACTCGTGGACCGCTACCGCGCGGGTGGCCCCGAACTGTCCGACCTGCCGTGGTTCGACGCGCTCGGACGGCTCAAGATGGCCGCCATCATGGGCCACAATCTGCGACGGCACCGAGAAGGCCGGCACCACGATCCGGATCAGGAAAAGCTGCCCGCCACCATCAATCGCCTCATCGAGACCGGAACCGCGCTCCTCGCCGGTTGAGGTCCTCCCCCGATTCAGGAGCCGTATCGTGGATTTCTCCTACTCCCCCCGCACTCGAGAGCTGCTCGACCGGCTCGGACAGTTCATGGAACAGCACGTCTACCCCGCCGAACGGGTGTACGACGAACAGATCGCCGCCGCGGACAATCCGCACGTTCAACCGCCGGTCATGCGCGAACTGCAAGCCGAGGCCCGGCGGCAGGGGCTGTGGAATCTGTTCATGACCCACGACGGCCTCGGTGCCGGGCTCACCAATCTCGAATACGCCCCGCTGGCCGAGATGGTGGGCCGTTCGATCATCGGCAACGAGACGATCAACTGTTCGGCGCCCGATACCGGCAATATGGAAATCCTGGCCATGTTCGGCACCGAACAGCAGCAGGACCGGTGGCTGAAACCGCTGCTGGACTGCGAGATCCGCTCGGCGTTCGCCATGACCGAACCCGCCGTCGCCAGCTCCGACGCCACCAATATCACCTCCACCATCCGCCGCGACGGGGACCACTATGTCCTCAACGGCCGCAAATGGTACATCTCCGGAATCCTGGATCCGGACTGCAAACTGATCATCTTCATGGGCAAATCCGATCCGGACGCCCCGGCGTACCGCCGGCAGAGCATGATCCTGGTGCCCGCCGACGCGCCGGGTATCGAGGTGCTGCGGGATCTGCCGATGTTCGGATTCCACGACCGGCTGGGTCACGGCGAGGTGCAGTTCACCGATGTGCGTGTCCCGGCAGAGAACATGCTGGGCGCCGAAGGCGACGGTTTTGCGATCGCCCAGGGTCGGCTCGGGCCCGGCCGGATGCATTACGCCATGCGTGCCATCGGAATGGCCGAACGCGCACTGGAACTCATGTGCCGGCGGTCGCTGGAACGGACCGCGTTCGGCGGACCGCTGGCCGACCGCGGGGTCGTACGCGAATGGATCGCGCGCAGCCGGATCGAAATCGATCAGATCCGGCTGCAGACCCTGCAGGCCTCCTGGCTGATGGATACCAAGGGCAACGCGGCGGCGCGTTCGGACGTCGCGGCCATCAAGGTCTCGGCGATGGAGGTCGCACACAAGGTGGTCGACCGCGCGGTCCAGACCTTCGGCGCGGCGGGGGTCAGCAACGACACCGTCCTGGCCCGGATGCACGCCATCACCCGCGCCCTGCAGATCGCCGACGGCCCCAACGAAGTACATCTGCGCACCATCGCGCGTCTCGAGGTGAAGAAGTACCGATGAGCACAACGGATCTCAACGGCAAAGTTGCGCTGGTGACCGGCGCGAGCCGCGGACTGGGCCTGGCCATTGCGCGCGGACTACGCGACGCGGGCGCCACCGTAATCGTCTCCAGCCGCAAACTCGCGGCCTGCGAGGAGGCGGTCGCCGCGCTCGGCGACGGCCCCGGAAACGCGTACCCGCTGGACTTGCATGTGGGCCGGTGGGACACCCTCGAACCTGCCGTCGACGGGATCATCGAGCGCTTCGGCAGTCTCGACATCCTGGTCAACAATGCCGGGATCGCCCCGCTCGCCGAAAATCTCGCGTCGGTTACCGAAGGACTGTGGGACAAGACCATCGAGGTGAATCTGAAGGGCCCGTTCCGCCTCATGGCGGTCGCCGGGGCCCGGATGGCCGCCGCCGGCGGGGGTTCGATCATCAATATCTCGAGTATCGGCGCGGTGCGGCCGAGTCCGCCGGAGGCGATGTACGCCGCGGCCAAGAACGGGCTCAATGCCCTCACCATGGCTTTCGCGCAGGAGTACGCGCCGTCGGTGCGGGTGAACTGTGTGATGCCGGGCGGGTTCGCCACCGATATGTCCGAGCACTGGGACGACGAATTCGTGGGCAAGATCATCGACCGGCTGCCCGCCGGACGGCTCGGCGATCCGGCCGAGATCGCCGGGCTGGTGACCCATCTCGCGAGCGATGCCGCCGGGTATACGACGGGTGCGCTGATCCCGGTCGACGGCGGCCGTACCGCGGTGTACTGAGAGGCAGCGCAGATGAATACACCGGTTTTGCAGGATCTTTTCGGACTGGACGGCCGGGTCGCCGTCGTCACCGGAGCATCCTCCGGTCTCGGCGCCGGTTTCGCGCGGGCGCTCGCCGGGGCGGGAGCCACCGTCTACGCGGCCGCCCGCCGGGTGGACCGGGTACAGGCGCTCGCCGCGGACGAACCGCGAATCATCCCGGTACGCTGCGATGTCACCGACCCCGGGGACCGCGCCGAACTCGTCGACCGCTGCTACGAGCAGTCCGGACGCCTCGACATCCTGGTCAACAACGCGGGCCGGGCCGGGCCGCCGAATGCGGAGCAAGAGACCGACGCCGAGTTCCGCGCCATCCTGGACCTGAATCTCCTGGCGGGATTCCACCTGGCGACCTGTGCGGCGTGCAGGCTCCCTGAGGGGGAACGCGCGTCGTATATCAATATCTCCTCGGTGATCGGTCTCGTATCGACCGCGCCGATCGGTGGCGCCAGCTATGCCGCGTCCAAAGCCGGAACCCTGGGATTGACCCGCGAACTGGCCGGACAGTGGGGCCGCCGCGGTATCCGGGTGAACGCCGTGGTCCCGGGCTGGTTCGATACCGAGATGACCGACGGACTGTTCACCAATGAGAAATCCGCGGGCTGGGTGCGGCGCAACACCATGCTCGGCCGGGGCGGCCGGGCGGGTGAGGTGGACGGGGCCGTGGTTTTCCTCGCCTCGGACGCGTCCTCGTATGTGACCGGACAGGCGCTCGTCGTCGACGGCGGCTGGACGGCACGCTGATGCTGGCCGTTCAACTCACTGCCTGGGGCGCCGAACCCGAGCTCCGCGAGATCCCCACACCCCGGCCGCGGGGCGAAGAACTGCTCGTCCGGGTGACGGCGGCCGGTCTGTGCCGTTCCGACCTCCACGTCATGGACGCCGCGGCGGGCAGTTTCGACTATCCGCTGCCGCTCACCCTGGGCCACGAAGTGGCAGGGACCGTGGTGGACGCGGGACCGGCCGCCGACCGCGACTGGCTCGGGGAACACGTTGTCGTGCACGGAATCTGGGGTTGCGGCGGCTGCCGTAACTGCCTGCGTGGCCGGGAGAACTACTGCCTGCGCCTGCGACCGCGCGACGGTCGCGGCGCACCGATCGGCAACGGACTCGGTTATCCGGGCGGCCTGGCCGAAGCGGTGATCGTCCCCGCGGCCCGGTTCCTGGTGCGTTCGGCCGGTGTCGACCCGGTGCTCTGCGCCCCGCTGGCCGACGCCGGCCTGACCGCCTATCACGCGGTCCGCGAACATCGCGATCTCCTGGACGCGCACAGTGTCTGCGTGGTGATCGGGGTCGGTGGCCTGGGACATCTCGCGCTCCAGATACTGCGCGATTTCGGCGCCGGACGCATCGTCGCGGTCGATACCCGCTCGGACGCGCGGGATATGGCCCGGCGGCTGGGCGCCGACGCCGTATTCGGCGATATCGGTTCCGCAGCCGTGGCATTGAGTGAGGGCGCGGATCTGATCCTGGATTTCGCCGGTGCGCCGGATACGGTCGCCCCGGCAGCCGCCGCCCTGGCGCCCGGCGGTCGGCTGTCGGTGGTCGGTAGCGCCGGTGGACGGCTCGAGGCCGGTAAGGACGTGGGCCTGGCGGCCGGTTGGACGATGACGGCCCCGTTCTGGGGACCACGCGCCGACCTGGCGGCGGTGGTCGATATGGCCCGGCGGGGCGCGCTGCACGTCACCGCGCAGACCTACCCCCTGACAGCGGCGATCGAGGTCTACCGGCAGCTGCGGTCGGGCGCGATCACCGGCCGCGCAGTTCTGGTCCCACCACCGTGACCGGCACAAACCGCCCCGCGGCGGAGGGGCAGGGAGTAAACAGAGAGCACAGCGGCACGAGGAACGGGTGAATGAAAGCACTGGCGCAGGAGATGCTCGAACGAGCCGGGCGGGCACCGGCGGACATCGCCGTCATCGACGAGCTCGGACAGCACACCGTGGGCGAAATCATGGCGACGGCGAACGCGCTCGCCGAACGTATCGCGGCCATCGACAGCCGGGGCCCGACCGTGATCATCCAGGCGGACAACACCTGGCATACGCTCGCCGCGGCGCTGGCGGTCGGCCTGCGGGGCGGGGTGGTCGCCGTGTTCAGCCCGCATGCCACCGAATCGGAGTTCCGGCTCGCGGTCGAGGATATCGACCCAGATCTGGTGATCGGCGAACCCGCTGCCCTGGGTCGATGGGATGTGCCCGCGGCGGAATTCCCCGTCGCCGCCACCGCCTTCGGCGACCATCTGCTGCGTTCTCGCGGCATGCCGTTCGGCCCGGTACAGCGGTGGCGGGGCGGCAACGCCATCGCCATGACCTCCGGCTCCACCGGCCGGCCCAAATGCGTGGTCCAATCCGAGGACGCCATTCGCTACGCCTGCCGCAGCACCATCGATACCGTCGGCCTGCGGCCGGGTGAATCGGTGGGTGCGTTCGTACCGCTGTCGTCGGTCGCCGCGTTCTGCTTCGGTATGTATCTGCCGGCTTTCCTGGGCGGCACCATGGTCACCATCGGCAAATGGACCCCGTCCGCGGCGCTCGACGCCATGGCCGAACACCGGGTCGCGTGGACCATGCTGGTGCCGACCATGGCCCTGCAGCTCTCGGTCACCGGCGACAGCGCCGGGCGACTGGCCGCTATGCGGGCCATGACCGTGGGCGGCGGCCCGATGAACCAGCGGGCCCTGGCCGAGGCCGAGACCAAGCTGGGCACCACCTTCCTCCGAGTCTTCGGGATGTCGGAATGTCTCGGCCACACCACCCCGCGACCGGACGACTCCCCGGAAATCCGGCTGGGGCGTGACGGCCGCCCCTTCCCCGGCACTGTCGTCCGCGCGGTCGACGAATCGGGTGCCCGGCTGCCCACCGGGGCGATCGGCGACGCGCAGGTGAAGGGGCCTTCGTTGTTCGTGGGTTACGCCCGCGGCGGTGTCCCGGTCATGCCCGATCTCACCGCGGACGGATTCCTGCCCACCGGCGATCTCGTGGAGGTGGCCGCGGACGGTTCCATCCGGGTGATGGGCCGGCAGAAACAGATCATCATCCGCGGTGGCCGCAATATCGATATCAACGAGATGGAGTCGGCGATCGCGGCGGTGCCCGGGATCGTGCAGGTCTGCGTGGTCCCGGTCCCCGACGACATACTGGGCGAGCGCGCGGCGGCGCTCGTTGTCGCCGACGGCAGCGCGCCGACGCTGGACAGCGTGACCGACCAGCTGGCCGCGGCGGATTTTCCGAAGTTCAAATGGCCGGAATATCTTTTCCCGGTCGCCGACCTGCCGCAGAACCGGGTCGGGAAACTGTCCCGCCCCGACGCGATCCGACTCGCCACCCGACTCGCCGAAGCTGACTCGAATTCATCTCAGGTCGGGTTGTAGAGTTGACCGATCCACACACAGCCGATATTGGGGGCACGTAACTCATGACCGTTGACACGGGAGCCCGGCGCGAAAGCCCGCGGTCGAAACGCAGCAGCATCCTCACGGCTGCCATCGAGCAGTTCGGGCGAATCGGTTACGAACATACGAAATGGGCCTCCATCGCCGACGAGGTCGGTATCGGCCAGACCGCTCTCTACCACTACTTCGAGTCCAAGGCCCACTGCCTGCTCACGATCATGCGCCTGGAACTGGCCGATTCGGTGGATCGTTTCGTCTCGGCAACCGAGAACGAGACAGATCCCGAGAAGGCCCTGCGCGCCGCGGTGGCCGCCGCCCTGCGCGCGGAGCCGATCGACGCACTGCAACGCCGCATTCTGCAGAACCATATGGATCTGCTGGCCCAGCCGCGCCAATCGGAGAAAGAGGAAGCCGAACGGCTGCGGTCGCGGGAACTGGTCCAGGAGATCGAACAGAACTGGACCGAGCTGATCGAGCGTGGTATCGAGGCGGGCGTCTTCACCGGCGGCGATCCCAAGATCCTCGGCCGGATGGTGCTGGCCGTGGTGATCAGCGTCTGGCGCTGGTATCGCCCGGACGGCACGCTGACCTTGGCCGAGATCACCGAAACCGTCACCGATACCGCGGTACGGATGGTGCGCGCCTGACGCAGGCTCCGGCACGACGCCGGGCCACCGGTTCCGCACACCCGGGTGGGGACGTATCTACGCCTGGCCTCCGGGGCGGCACCCGGCCGGCGCCGTCGCTTACCCTACATAACCGAACAGAATTCAGTTAGGAGAGATCGTGTACAACCTCATCGTGCTCGCATCCCGGCCCAGCGATTGGTCGCACGAGCAGTTCATCGAATGGTGGCGCGGCGAACACGCCGAGGTGACCTACCCGCTGCCCGGCCTGCTGCGCTGGCAGCACACCGAACTCCTCGACACCTTCGACGACAAATCGGCCGGCTGGGACGGCCTGTCGATCCTGAGCTTCGAATCCCGCGAGGCGCTCGAGGCCGCACTGGCCAGTCCCGAGTGGAAAGCGGCCGTAAAGCATGTCGGCGCGATGCGCGGCCGCCGCATGATCTGGTTCGGCGAAGAACAGACCATGGTGCCCCTGGGCGGCAGCGGCGAATGAGCACGCACTGGGCCGAGCCCGGCTGCTACCCCGTCGCCGACGGAATCCACCGTATTCCGCTGCAACTACCGCAGGACGGATTACGCGCGGTGAACGTCTACGCGCTGGAAACCGATACCGGCATCGTCCTGATCGACGGGGGCTGGCACCGCCCGGACACTTACCGCGAGCTCACCGCCGGTCTCGCACGGATCGGCCGCTCCCCCGACGATATCCACGATGTCCTGGTCACCCATATCCACCGCGACCACTACACCTTCGCGGTGGAACTGCGGCGCCGCCACGGCTGCCGCGTTCATCTCGGCGCCGCCGAATCCGCCGGGCTCGCGGCGATCCGCGCACTCGGCAACAATGTGCCCACCAGTTCCCTGCGCGAACTACGCCGCGCCGGCGCCACCGGTCTCGCGGCGCGCGCGTACGCCGACAGTATCGGCGAACCCTTCGACCTCGCCGACTGGGCAGCCCCCGACCGCTGGCTGCAGCCCGGGACACTCACCCTCGGCGGGTACGAACTCGAAGTCCGCGCCACACCCGGGCACACCAAGGGACACTTGGTCTTCCAGGACCGCGCCCGGCGCCTGCTGTTCACCGGCGACCATCTGCTGCCGACCATCACACCCTCCATCGGCTTCGAACTGGGCACCTGGGAACTCCCGCTGGACAATTTCCTGAACTCGCTCGCGCTGCTCCGCGACGACGATGATCAGACCATGCTGCCCGCCCACGGCCCGGACGGTGGCAACGCCGGCCGGCGAGCCCGGGACCTACTGGATCACCACGATCGGCGATTCGAGCAGATCCGCACTGCCGTCACCGAACTCGCCCCCTGCACGGGCCTCGAGGTCGCCCGCGCGCTGACCTGGACGCGCCGGGAGCGCCCGTTCGACACCCTCGATACGTTCAATCAGATGGTGGCCACCTGCGAAACGATGGCACACCTCGACGTTCTGGTCGCCCGGAACGTTCTGACCGGCGAAACAGACTCCGGCATCGATATTTTCGCCCCCGCGCACTGACCTCCCGGCGCCTGCCCGACAGGACCCAGCCCGTCCACGGGCCGGTACCGGCGCGCTACTACCGCCCATGCCGTGGCTGCGGGCCCGGTCGGGATGAACAGACTGCTGGGGTTGTCTCCGCCCTCATCCAGTGGAGACAACCCCGGCTTCCGCGCCGTCAGGCGCAGGTCCAGCCCCCGTCCACGTAGAGTTCGCTGCCGGTGACGAATGTCGAGTCGTCTCCGGCCAGGAACGCTACCGCGGCGGCTACTTCCTCGGCCCGGCCGAGCCGGTCCATCGGGGTGTTCGCCAGCATCGCGCGATACCGGTCGGTGCCTTCGTAGCGTTCGAGCAGTTGTCCGGTTTCGATGAAGCCGGGATGGATCGAGTTGACCCGCACGCCTTTCGCCGCCCAGTGCAGGGCGGCGTTCTTCGTCATGGTCCGTACCGCGCCCTTGGCGGCCGCGTAGGCGAGACTGTTACCCAATCCGCCGACTGTGCCGAGGATCGAGCAGAGGTTGACGATTGCGCCGCCCCCGCTCTGCTCGATCAGGGCTCCGGCATGTTTCATACCCAGCCAGGTGCCGGTTTGACTCACCTCGATCACACGGTTGTAGCGGTCGAGGTCTTCGTCGACCACCGAGGCCAGGCTGCCGATGGCGCCGTTGTTGACCAGGGCGTCCAAGCGCCCGTAGCGGTCGCGCACCGCGCTCACCGTGGCGCCCCATTCTTCTTCGCGGGCGATATCGAGGGGCCGGGCGAGATGGTTGTCCGGCCGGTCCAGGGTGGCGACGAGATCGGCGCAGGCTGCCTCGCCGAGGTCGGTCACCACCAGCACGGCGCCTTCGGCGGCGAGGCGGCGCACGATCTCCACTCCGATACCGCCGGTCGCACCGGTCACCAAAACCACCTTGTCGCTCAACCGCGAGGGACCCGTAGCCATGGCAGGCCTTTCTGTTTCGAGGGAAAGTGTGCGGGCCGGCCGCCGTTCACAACTTGTTCAGCACATTCCGGCCGCCGACGAGCATCGCAACACCCACCCCCACGGTGGTGACCGCGGTCATCAACAGCGCCATCGCGGCCACCAGCGGATAGGAGCCGTTCTGCCACAGATCGAACAACAGCGTGCCCATCACCTGGGTGGTCGAGGCGCGCACCAGCAGCGAAGCGGCGAATTCGTGCGTCAGCAGGATGAACATCAGGGCGACGGCGCTGAGGATGGTGGGCCGCATCAACGGCAGCATCACCCGCAGATTCGTCACCAGCGGCGACGCGCCACTGGTCGCCGACGCCTCGCTGTAGGTGTTGCCGAGCGAGAGCATGGCGGTCATCTGCATCCGGGTCGCGTACGGCAGCATCAGCACGATATAGACCAGGATGATCACGGCCTGGGTGCCGTACAGGATGAGCGGCGGCTCGGTATAGGTGAGCAGAAAGCCGACACCGAAGATGACCGCCGGAATGCCCAGGGGCAGCGCGGTGATCAGATCGGCCAGCAGCGCCATGATTTTGAACTGCCGGCCGCGGACCAGCAGGGTGGCCATCAGGTAGCCCAGCGGTACGCAGATCAGCACGGCGGCCAGCGAGGTCGACACACTGGTGAGTACGGAGCTCACGATGGCGCTGTCGGCGGCCAGGGCACGGAAGTTGTCCAGCGTGAGCAGATCCCAGGACAGCGACCCGGACCAGTACGGGGTCAGCGCGACGATGATCAGTCCGATCAGTGGGATGATCAGCGCCAACAGGGCGTACACCACAATGGTCACCGTGGCCCACAGCGAGCGGCCCCCGGCCGGAGCGAAGGATTTCCCGCCATGGGTGACGAAGCGGGATTGGTTGCCCAGCAGACCTTTCTGGATCAGCACCAGCACCAACCCGAAGATCACCAGTGGTGAACCGGCGGCGGCCGCCGCGGCGAAATCCGACGGTGATTCCGAGACCCGCCGATACATCTCGGTCGTCAGCACTTTCACGCCGTAGTTCTGGCCGAGCAGCAGCGGGCCGGTGAACTGGCCGAGCCCGAGCAGCAGCGCGATACCGCCGCCGTAGATCAGTGACGGCCGCAGCAGCGGCAGGACGACCCGGAAGAACACTCCGACGGTGGAGGATCCGCTGACCTGCGCGGCCTCCAGATGTTCGGCACCGATGTTCTGCATGCCGGCGCTGACGAACAGGTACACGAACGAGGTGAGCCCGAAACCGGTCAGGATGATGATCCACGGCACGGTGTACACGTCGATCGGCCCGGAATCCGTGCCGCTCCACCAGGGCAGCTTCCGGAGCAGAACGTTCAGGTAGCCCGGCCCGGGTGAGAGCAGGAATGCCCAGCCCACGATGTTGGCGACCGCGGGCATCACGATCGGCAGGATCGGGATGATCCGCAGGAACCCGAATCGTTGCGGCAGCCGGCTCGCCGCGAACGCGAGCAGCGTGCCGAGCACCATGGCGATCACCAGCGACCCCAGCGCGAGCGCGATGGTGGTCCCGATGGTTTCGCCGATATCGAAGCGGGTGTACTGCGCCCGGTAACCGCGGGCACCGTCCTCGAAGGCCAGCGACTGCAACCGGATCATCGGCAGCACCACGAGATATGCCAGCACGGCCAGCAGGGCGAAATACCCGAGCCGGGTCCGCCATTGCGCCGGTATGGCGAAGGTGCGGTTCACGGCGGTGGTGACGGTGGCCATCAGGCATGACCTCCCGCGCTCACGGCAACGGGTTCCTGGGCGGCGGCGGGCTCGTCCCCCGGAATCGCGAAGACCCGCAGGCTCGCCGGGGAGAAGCTCACGACCAGCGGCGCACCCGGGCGGCTGCCACGCAGGGCCGCACTGTGCTGGGCGGCCGGTGCCCGCAGGATCAGTTGCTCACCACCGGTTTCGACGGTGACATCGAAGTACCGCCCACCGTATTCGTAGGTCACCAGTTCGGCGTGCAGGGCGACATTGCCCAGCGGCACCTCATCGGCCCCGGCGTGTAACAGCACATCGTCGGGCCGTAGCCGGGCCACCGCGGTGGTGTGCCGGTCGGCGGAATCGCGGACCACGGCATGGGTGAGGTCGATCGGGTCGCCGGCGGAGGTCTCCCAGCCGTCGTGTCCACGCCGCAGCGATAATTTGTTGCTCATCCCGATGAAGGCGGCGACATAGTCCGATACCGGGTTCTCGAAGACCTGTTCGGGCGCGTCGTACTGTTCGATTTTGCCGGCCTTCATGATGGCGAGCCGGTCGCCGAGGGCGAAGGCCTCGGACTGGTCATGCGTGACGAATACCGCCGTGAACCCGAGCTTCTGATGCAGCTGGTGGATCTGTGTGCGCACCTGATCGCGTAACCGCGCGTCGAGATTGCTCAGTGGTTCGTCGAACAACACCAGATCGGGCCGCGCCACCAGACCGCGGGCCACAGCCACGCGCTGTTGCTGCCCGCCGCTGAGTTGCGACGGATACCGGTCGAGCAACTGCCCGCAGTCGACCATATCGGCGGCGGCCTCCACTGCGCCCTCGGCGAGGGCTTCCTTCATCTTCCGCACCTTCAGCGGGTAGCGGATGTTGTTGCGGACGGTCATATGCGGCCACAGCGCGTACGACTGGAACACCATCCCGATATTGCGTTTGTGCGCGGGCATATTCAGCCGTGCGTCGGCGTCGAAAACGGGCCGGTCCTTGAATGCGATCGCACCGCCCTGGGGTGTTTCCAACCCGGCGAGACAACGCAGCGTCGTGGTTTTCCCGCACCCGCTCGGACCGAGCAGCACCAGGAATTCGCCCTCCTCGATGGTGAGGTCGAGCCGGTCGACGACAACGTTGCTGCCATAGGTCTTGGTCAGGCCGGAAACGGTGAATTGCGACGTCATCTCATGCCTTCTGGGTCGATAGTTTCGGAGTGCGGACGCCGGCGGCGGTTCCGCCGTCGACGAGAAGATCGGTTCCGGTGACATAGCTGCTCTCGGCGCCGGCCAGAAAAGCGATCACCGAGGCCACTTCGGCGGGGGCGCCGCGGCGCTGCATCGGAATACTGCGGATATATGCCGCTACGTCGTCGGCGGCGAAACCGGGGGCCGCGGTGATCTCGGTGGTGATACTGCCGGGGCATACCGAATTCACCCGGATGCCCTTTTCGGCCAGTTCCAGTGCGGCGACCTTGGTCAGCGCGCGCACACCGAATTTGGCGGCGCCGTACGCGCCGAGTTCGGCGGTGGCGAGCACACCGCGTAGCGAGGAGATATTCACGACCGACCCGCCCTCGGTCATCGCCGCGGCCGCGGTTCGCAATCCGAGGAATGTCCCGACCAGATGCTGGTCGATCATCCGGCGGAACTCGTCGAGCGTGGTCTGCGCCAACGTCGCTTTCATAGCAGTCCCAGCACTGTTGACCAGCACATTCATCCGATGCCCGGACTGCCGCATTGCGTCGGTCACCGCGTACCAGGCGGTTTCGTCGGTGACGTCGAGGTGACGGTAGTGGGCGCGTGGGCCCAGCGCCCGCGCCCGTTCCCGGCCGGCGATATCGTCGATATCGGTGAGGTAGACCGTCGCGCCCTTCGCGGCGAACAGTTCGGCGGTTGCCCCGCCTATCCCCCCGGATGCCCCGGTCACCAGTACGTGGGTGCCGTGCCAGGGCTCGGCCGTATCGTCCATGCCTATCCTTCGTCGATGTATCGGGAACGGTGGAGCCGGATCAGCTCTGGAAACGCCGGGCCCATTCCTGGGAGTACTGCGCAACCTTGTCGGGTGTCAGGTCACGGGTGTCGGGCACGGCGATATCCTGCGCCCGCACAACGGCACCCGGGATATCCGGTAGCGCCGCGGCGTACCCGTCGTTGAGCGCTGTCTGCCCCTCGCGAGTCGCCAGGAAATCGACGAGCACCTGAGCGGCGTTCGGATGCGGCGCAACACTCACCACGTGGCTGTACCAGGGTGTTCCCCACGGCTGCGACGGAAGGGACCAGCCGACCGGAGCACCCGCAGCCACTTCGGTCACCAGCGGCTGCACCGACGGGGTCACCGCGATTTCACCCGAGGTGAGGGCCTGTGCGATACCGAGTGCGCTCGGATATATCCGAGGTTTCAACTCGGCCATCCGCTCCCAGTAGTCGGCGCCGTAGGTGTCGGCGTAATACCGATAGAGATCGACATACGACGCGATACCGGTGGGATTGACGATGCCGATCTTGCCGGTGTACTTCGGGTCGAGGATATCGCGCGGTGAGGTCAGGCCGGCGGGCACTGCTTCGGTGTTCCAGCCCAGGGCGAACACGGCCGCGCTGCTGAGCGCGAATCGGTTCTCCAGCACGCTGGTCTCCGGTCGATATTCTGGTGCCCGAATATTCGGACCGATCAGTTCGGTCGAATAGTTTCCCGATTGGGCGGCATTGGTGATCCATGTGGCGTCGGTGAGCATATGGACGTCCGCGGTACCGCGCCCGGTCCGGTTCTCGGTTTCCACGCGGGGATTGATATCGGCGTCGGTGCCCCGGACGAATTCGAGTTCGATGCGGGGATACGCCGTTTCGAAGGCCATTTCCAGCTGCTCGAGATTGGCCGGTTTCTGGCTCGAGTAGAGCAGGACGCTGCCTTCGTTCTCGGCGGCGGCGACCACTTCGGCCCAGGCTCCCGAGACCGGGGCCGTGGTTCCGGGGCTCGCGCCACAGGCGGTGAGGAAGGAGGTGACAGCGAGGGCCGCGACGGCGGCCGTGGCCTGGAACAGCAACTTCATAGTGCGAATACCCACATCCCGCAGAACTGAACTGATGTCAGTTTGAAACTATGCCATACCCATTGTGGTGTCAATCACCTTGTGGCAATAATATGAAGTGAATCCAGTTCAAGGAGGAACTCTTGGTCTCCCCTCGCCTGTCGACCCCGCTGCGGATAGGCGGCCTCGAGCTGCGTAATCGCCTGGTCGCGACCGCGCACGGCTCCGGCGTAGTCAGCGCCGGAGCCGCTCAGCCAGGCGACGACGACTACTGGCGACGCTGCGCGGCCGGAGGTGCGGCCATGGTGATCGCGGGCGGAACGGTGGTCGGATCGGACTCCGGCAACCGGACAGGAAACATCACCGACGCCTCGCTACCCGATGCCGTCCCGGGTCTGCGCCGGCGCGCACGGGCGATCGCCGAAGGCGGCGCGATACCGGCCTGCCAGCTCGTCCATCTGGGACGCGAAACCTTGGGCGCCGAGATCTGGGAACATCCGATCGCGCCGTCGGCGGTCCGGTCACCGCGCGAACCGGTCCGCGCACGGGTACTGTCGGACAGCGATATCGACCGGGTGATCACCGATTTCGTCCGCAGTTCCCGCCACGCCGCCGAGGCAGGTTTCGCCGCCGTGGAACTGCACGCCGCCCACGGATATCTGCTGGCGCAATTCCTCTCCCCGATCACGAATCTCCGGGCCGATGCCACGACTTCCGCCGGCCGGGTCGCAATCCTGCACCGGATACACGCCGCGATCACCGAATCCTGCCCCGGACTCGTTGTCGGCGTGCGACTTTCGCTCGACGGCGCCGAGGAAGCGGGACTGGATAGCGATGGCCTCTGCGAACTGCTACCGCTGCTGGACATGTTCGGGTATGTCAATGTCACGGCGGGCGTGCGCACCACCTACGTCCGCGATATGGCCACCGCCGAGCCGCCGCTGCTCCCGCTACTGGACCGGCTGCGCGCGGCGACCACCCGCCCGCTGCTGGTATCCCAGGCGTTCCGGTCGCGGCCGGAGATCGAAGGCGCCCTCGCCGCCGGCGCGGACCTGGTCGGGATGGCGCGACCCTTCATCGCCGACCCGGATATCGCGGCGAAACTCCTGCGTGGCGAGGACTCCCGGATACGGCCCTGTGTGTCCTGTAACGAAGATTGCCGTTCGTTCACCCCCGTATTGCTGTGCACGGTGAACCCGGTCTTGGCGCCGCCCGGCCACTCGGCCCGCCCGGCGCGGCCCATGCGCTTCGGCCGGCCGCGCGACCGAGCGGGCCGGGTCGCCGTCGTCGGCTCCGGACCGGCGGGCCTGGAAGCCGCCCTCCGGCTGACACCGTCGCACGATGTCACACTCTTCGACGCGAAGTTTCGGATCGGCGGCCAGCTGCGCACTGCCGCGCAGGCACCGAACCGGGCGGGCTGGATGGCACTGTTGCGCTACTACCAGGACAACCTGGACGGTGTCCGGACGGAACTGGGACACCGGGTGGCTCCGGCGGACCTCGCCGATTTCGACGAGGTCATCGTGGCGACCGGCGCCACCGAAACCGAAACTCCCCGCGCCGTGACGACCACCTCGATCCTGACCGATCCGCGGCAGATCCGGCCCGGTAACCACGTGGTAGTGGTCGACGACGGGTTCGGTTACTGGCCCGCCCTCGGCGCCGTGGAAGCGGCGCTGACCGTAGGTGCCTGCCGGGTCACCGTGCTCGTCCCCGGCCCGGCGATCGCGGCGGGGGTACCGGCGGAAAGCCGGGTGCAATTGCTGCGCCGGCTGGCGGGCCGCCCGGTGGATTTCGTCGTCCAGGCCGCGTCGGTCGAGGTGCACGACGGCGGACCGGGCACCGTCGTGGGCTACCGCAACGCGTTGTCGGGTGAGTTGCGCAAGCTGGCCTGCGATCGAGTGGTCGTCACGGGTGAACGGATCGCCACCGACTGGCGGCCCTTTCCGGAGCGACTGCCGCAGACAAGGGTGCAGGTCATCGGTGACGCCCTCGTCCCCCGGCGGGTGTCCCACGCCGTCGCCGAAGGTTACGCGGCCGCGGAAACGATTCTCGGCAGCGTGGGAGTGCCCGTACAAGTCGGGTGACCGGCGCCCCCACAGAACTGCGCCGGCCACCGGCGTGATCGGCGGGCAGGCCCGGATGTCTCAGATCGGGCGCGGGCCGTTCGCCACGGAAAGGATGAGGTAAGTATGCGGAAACCCCTTCGAACGAGGGTTCTGGGGACGGTAGCGGTGCTGGGGGCGATCACCCTGACTCTCGCCGGATGCGGTGGTTCCACCGCGATATCCCGGCCGGTCTCCGGATCGTGGGACGAACTGGTGGCGGCGGCGAACGAAGAAGGCTCCGTCACGCTCTACTCGACACAAGCCCAACCGGTGCTCGCGGAGCTCGAACGAGATTTCGAAAAGGCCTATCCCCGTATCGATCTGACCGTGGTTCGAGGCGTGGACTCCGACCTGCTCTTCCGTGTGGATATCGAAGCCCGCACGGGCAAGGGCGCCGGGGATGTCGCGGTGATCACCGATGCGGCCTGGATGCAGGCGGCCGCAGATACGGACAAGGCGGTGGAGGTGATCGGTCCCGCGTTCGACGCGCCCGAGTACCGGCGCGCCGACAGCATGGTCGACGGGAAGTTCTTCCTCGAGGGCGCGGTGGTCCTCGGCTTCGGCTGGAACACCACCGCCTATCCCCAAGGCATCCGGACGGCCCAGGATCTGCTCGACCCGGCACTGAAAGGCAAGGTCGGGATCGTCACGCCGGCCACCTCGCCGACCTACATCGACTACTACGACCACATCGAGGAGCACTACGGCGGCCGCGAATTCCTCGACCGACTGGCACAGAATGCGCCGCGTATCTACCCGAGCTCGCAACCACTCGGGCAGGCACTGGCTTCGGGCGAAATCGTGGCCGCGCTGATGTGCAACCCGATGCTGCCGGAACAGGCCGCCGGCGCGCCCGTCGGCTGGACCGCCGGACCCGCGCTCTGGGGCGCCCGCTGGTACGGCCTGGCGCTGGGTTCGGCCCCCCACCCCAACGCGGCGCAGGTACTCGCGGATTTCATGGTGAGCCGGCCGGGCCAGCAGGCGACATCACCCGGATACGGATCTGTCCTGCCCGATATCGAGGGTGCGCTGGCAGTGGCGCAGGACATTCCCGACCAGAACCTCGAGGTGACCATCGGCGAAGGCGCCGAAAAGTACCGCAACGACTGGGAAAACATCTTCCAGTGAGCACCGAGCCCACCACCACACAAGAGGAGACAACCGTGCCGGAACAGCAGTTCGACGGGAAGGTGGCGCTCGTTACCGGCGCCGGATCGGGAATCGGTGCCGCCACCGCGCGGCTGCTCGCGCAGCGCGGGGCGACGGCCGTGTACCTCTGCGATATCGACGGGCGGGCGGCGGCCGCGGTGGCGGCCGATATCGTCGGCGGCGTCCCGGTCGAACTGGATGTGGCCGTTTCGGCTCAGGTCGATCAGGCCTTCGCCGCAGCTCTGACCGAGCACGGCCGGGTCGATATCGTGGTCCACGCGGCCGGTGTCGACGATCCGCGCAGTAAACAGCGCATCTACGAGGCCGCCGAACAGAACCGGCCGCCGGAAGTACTGGCCCATCTCGAGGACACCGACTGGCGGCGGATCCTGTCCATCAACCTGGACGGCACATTCCATGTCTTGCGCGCCGCGGTCCGCGCGATGCAGGACACCGGCGGGGGCGCCATCGTCACCGTGGGTTCGTCCGCGGCGTTCGACACCCTGGCCGGCTATCCGCACTACGCGGCATCCAAGTCCGGTGTGCACGCGCTCAGCCAGTCGGTGGCGAAAGAGGTGGCCCATCTCGGGATCCGGGTGAACACCGTCGCGCCGGGCCCGGTCGATACGGGGATGGCCCAGCGCACGCCGCCGCATCTGCGCGCGGCCATGTCCGAAGGCACCACCCGCGGTTACGCCACCGCCGAGGAACTGGCCGACAACATCCTGTATCTCGCCGCACCGTCCGCCGCCAATGTCGTGGGCGCGGTGCTGTTGAGCAACGGCGGCCGGTTCACGGTCTGAATCACCGGATCAGCAACAAGGGAGCAAGAATGCAGAGGATCGAAACCGATGTCCTGGTGATCGGCGCGGGGATGGCCGGCCTCACCGCCGCGGCCCGCTCGCTCGACCGCGGGGCTTCGGTCGTCGTGATCGAGCAGGCCGATACCGTCGGCGGCTCGGCGCGCTTTGCCGGATACGCCTGGACCGCACCCGACCGGGCGGTGATGGACGAGATCAACCCGAACGGCGACCCGGTGCTGCGCAACGCACTCGTGGACGGATTCGCCGACGGTATCGCATGGATCCGAGCGCTCGGCGTGCACTGCGCCGATCCGGTTCCGATCCTGCGCTACGGCCGCGGCCACCAGTTCGACACCAATCAGTACCTCGACGAATGCCGGCGTCGGGTAAGTGCCGGCGGGCAACTGTTCACCGGCACGGAAACTCTGGCCCTGCACACCGCAGACGGTGCGGTAACCGGTGCCCGAGTACGCAGGCCGGACGGCACCGAACTCGAGATACACAGTGCCGCCGTAATTCTCGCTACCGGCGGATTCCAGGCCGACAGCGCACTCGTCGCCGAGCACATCCATCCCCGCGCCGCCGGAATACAGGTGCGGGCCAACCCGGTGAGCGCGGGAGCCGGTCTGCGCCTGGCCGAAAGCGTGGGCGCCGCGACCGGGAATACATGCTCCGGTTTCTACGGACACCTGGTGCCGACGCAGGTACCGTTCCGCGATCCCGCCGATTTCGTGGCATTGTCGCTGTACTACAGCGAGCACGCACTGCTGTTCAACCTCGACAACCAGCGCTTCACCGATGAGACCCAGGGTGATCACCTCACCGCGATGCACCTACTCGACCAGCCGGAATCCCGCGGTTTGCTCGTCGCCGACGAACGGGTCTACCAGGAATGGGTCCTCGGCAGCTATGTCGAGGGGGCGATCGCGGTGGACAAGTTCGAGCTCACCCAGCGCCGCGGTGGCCGTTGCGGGGTCGCGGAGACCCTGGAGGATTTCGCCTATCTGCCGCCGGAGTGGGGTTACGACGGGGCGGCCGTCGCCGAACAGATCAGGCAGGTCAACGCCGCCGGGGCCGCGGTCCGGCCCACCAGGACCCACGACGACCAGCCCCTGGACAAGGGCCCGTACTACCTCATCGAAACCTGCCCCGCACTGACCTTCCCGTTCCACGGCATCCGCATCGACGCCACCGCACGGGTCCGGTCCGCGACCGGCGGCACGATTGCCGGGCTTTTCGCCGCGGGATCCGATATCGGGGGCCTCTACGACTACGCCTATGCCGGTGGGATCGCGCCCGCGCTCGTCTTCGGTCTGGCGGCCGCCGAGGCCGCGGCCGGGGACCGGCCGGCCGGTTCGAACGTTACCGCGGCAAACATCGGATAGGCACTGCCTGTGCTGGGCCACCGATGAGGGGTGGTTCAGCACAGGCACCTTGTCGATCGACAACCCTCTGCCAACGGCGAGCCTCCACGTCGACCGCCGCGCGCAAACCGGCTCGTTGGGCTCTTCCGGGCCGTCGCGGCACTATCCTGCACGGATGACGGAATCTCCCCGGTCACCCGGCCGCACCGGTGACATCGATATCGCGGCCGAAATCGAGCGGGTCCACGACCTGCTGGCGACCTGGCTGGGTTCGGCCGCGTCGCCGCGAGTCCTGGATACATTCGCCGCCGCCCACGACGAGGATTTCTCGATGGTCACGGCCGTCGGCACGGTGGTACGTAAACGCGAACTGTTGACCGGGCTGCACCGGGCACGTAACAGCCGGCCCGGCCTGGTGATCGAGATCTCCGAGGTCGAAACATTGTGCGCGACAGGAGATACTGCCGTGGTCCGCTTCGTCGAATACCAGCGCGACGAGTCAGGGCCGGAGTACCAGCGGACGACCGCAGTCGTCCGGATCGATCCGGAACAATCCTGTCAGTGGCTGGCACTGCAAGAGACCGCGGTGACCGATCCGGAAGGAATTTCCGATACTGACGACTGAGACACCATCGGAATCCCGCTCGCGAAGACGGCCGGAGCCATCGGCGCACCGATCGCGCGGATCCGAGCCGCTGGCAGGACCTCGGAGAAGATCGCGAAACAGTGGGCCGGTGTCAGACGCGTGAAGCCACTCCGCGCCGGGCGGCCCACACCGTGACGGTGAAGAGCAGGACCCCCAGGAGGGCGAGTCCGGCACCGACGACGGCAGGTGCCGTGTAGCCGTAGCCCGCGGCGATCACCAGCCCGCCGAGCCAGGCGCCGGCCGCGTTCGCGATATTCAGGGCGGCGTGGTTGAGCGCCGCCGCCAAGGTCTGCGCGTCGGCGGCCACGTCCATGAGCCGGGTCTGCAATCCGGGCGCCAGGGCGGCCCCCGCCGCCCCGACCAGCAGCGCGCCGATCCCGGCGGTGACCGGATTGTGCGCGGCGGCCACGAACACCGTCAGGATCACCATCATCGCGCCCATGGCCAGGAAGATCGACCGGTCCACACCACGATCGGCCAGGACACCGCCGACGATATTGCCCAGCACCATGCCGACCCCGAACAGCATCAGCACCACCGGCACCAGCCCGGTGCTCAAGCCGGCCACATCGGTGAGGGTCGTGCTCACATACGTGTAGACCGCGAACATGCCACCGAACCCGATGGCGCCCACGGCCAGCGTGAGCAGCACCTGGGGTCGGCGCAGCGCACCCAGTTCGGTGAGCGGATTGGTGATCGCGATCCCGGTCAGCACCGGCACGTAGCGCACCAGGGCCACGACAGTGGCCACTCCGATCACCCCGACCAGAACGAACGCACTGCGCCAGCCGAGATGCTGCCCCAGCCAGGTCGCGGCGGGAACGCCCACAACGTTGGCGGTGCTCAACCCGAGCATCACCGCCGCCACCGCTTTCGCCCGCTGCCCTGCCGGCGCCAGCGTCGCCGCGGCCAGCGATGCGACCCCGAAATACGCGCCGTGCGGCAGGCCGGCCACGAAACGTGCGCCGACGAGGGTCGCGAAGTTCGGCGCGAAAGCCGAGGCCAGATTGCCGACCGTGAACGCCACCATGAGCACGACCAGGAGACGTTTGCGCGCCACCGACGCACAGGCCGCCGCAATCACCGGCGCACCGACCACCACCCCGAGCGCATAAGCGGAGACGGCATGCCCGGCGGCGGGCTCGGACACCGCGAACGCATCCGCAATATCGGGCAGCAGCCCCATCGTCACGAATTCGGTGGTGCCGATCCCGAAGCCGCCCAGCGCCAGCGCCAGCATCGCCGGGATATGCCAGGTTGTGCGAGCGGCGGGTCCCGGAGTCGTGGCTGTGCCGGTAGCGGTAGAAGTCACGCTCTCGTGCAACAGGCGGGCCGGGAACAGGTTTCCTGATCCGGGCTGTGAGCTCGCCCACCGGAGCCGTCCGGCCGATCACCGGCCCGCCGAGTCACCTCCCCGGTGCACAGTGATCTGCGCGACTCGACAGCACCGGCACGGAACCGGGCCGCGGCTGGTCCCGGTCCCGCACGGACCGCGAGGTCGGAGCTTGGCGTGGCGCTCCTCCTGTGAACGGACTCGGCGAGCAGCCGGCCGTTCCGATACGAAGTTCCAGCGGGGCCGCGCTCTCCGTGATCCGCAGTCGGTGGTCCGCCGGCGGCAATCCGCAGCCGACCGGTCGCGGCACGAGCGGCAGCCGGCGGTGCGCGGGCAGTCCCACGCTGTATGGCTTCTCCTATGAAAGGTCCTGGCCGGAGGACGGCACCACGGTCACCGTCACGTGGCTCGCCCGGAGGCCGGAGGGCGATCGGCCGGGTTCGCCGCGGCGTCGACCAGCTGACCGACCTCACCGGCCGCTCCGCTGTCGGCGCGATACCATCGCCGTGGTCTGCGAGGTATCCGGCACCTGCCGACTCCGATGCCGAGCGGCGAATATCCCGGGTGCCTCCCGGCCTGCCCGAAGCTCGCACGCCATAGATCCATAGATGAGGATGGCGGATGAACGACCCACAGGTCTGGGACCGGACGCTCGACGGGCGCCGCGGCGCGGTCCCGATCCGGGAATATCTGCCCGCGGACCCCGATCCGGCGGCAGACCCGCTGTTGTGGATCCACGGGGGTGCGTTCGTTTCCGGCGGGCTCGATCAGCACGAATCCCATGCGGTGGCGTTGCGGGTGGCCGCGGCCGGCCGGCGGGTACGCACCGTCGACTATGCGCTGGTGCCGCGGTTCCGGCTCTGGGGTCCGCCGGTTCTGCGGCCCTCGGGCAACCGCTATCCGGCGCCGTTGGACGATGTCCTCGCCGCCGCCACCGACCTCATGGCGGGAGGACGACGGATCGTGATCGGTGGTGCGAGCGCGGGCGCCTGCCTGGCCGCCTCGGGCGCGCTGCGGTTGCGTGACCGGTCGGCGGTGGTGCCGGTCGGAATAATCCTCGCGTACGCGACCCTGCACGCCGAACTGCCGCCGCTACCGGATTCCGTCCGGGCACGGGTGCGGGGCCGGCGCCGGATCGCCACCTACACGCCGCACATGATCCGAAGGATGAACCTCAACTATGTGGGGTCGCCGGAACTGCTCGCGGATCCGGAGGTGTTCCCGGGCGGCGGTAAACTCGCCAGCCTGCCGCCGGTACTGCTGCTCGATGCCGCCTACGACACATTGAGCGCCTCGAGTACCACTTTCGCCGGTGAACTCACCGAGGCCGGGGTGCCGGCCGAACATCGCGTGGTCCCGGGCACGCGGCACGGTTTCCTCGACCGCCCCGATTCGCCCGGATTCCGGGCCGGAACCGATGCGATCCTCGATTGGCTCGGCCGGACCGCGGGCAACGGTCGGCCGGGATAACCACAAACGCAGCGACAGCGGATGGCTGTCGATCGGCCGCCGAATCCGAGCGCGCTCCGGAGCGGGCACAACGGTCGGCCACCGAACGTGAGGAAGCAACCCGGGAAGCTCCGGACCGAATTGCAGCGGCGCGCCGAATACACGCCGGCGCACAGCCACGCTCCGGCCGGAACCCCACTCAGCGCGCGGTAACCGGCTGCCCTTCGGCCGGATGGACCCCGTATCGGTCGGTTTCCATCAGATGTGCGATATCCCGGCCGGCCGGTGTCATCGTCAACGAGGACCGGGTTTCCAGTAGCCACGCCCGGTAGCCGGGCTGGACGTTCTCTTCCGGGCCCTGGTGCAGGATGCCCTTCGGGGTCCAGGTGACCGTGCCGGGTGTATCGACCGACCCCCACGGCGAGGGGCCCATGCCGTAGCAGATGACCTCGTCGAAATCGGCGTTGTGATGAACCGGGGGCCGGGCGCTGTGGCGGCTACCGACGCCGAAGATGTAGTCACGGCCGGAGGTGCTGCTCATCAGCTGGGCGGGCGCCAGTCCGCCCTCGGCGACAGCGAGCCCCTGCACATTCTCGATATTGAACCGGACCACGAGCGGGGCACCGATGACATCGAGACACGGGATCGGGTCGACATCGTAGAAGTAGGAGGTGAACCTGTCGCCGGTGCGGACCACGACCTCGTATTCGTCGTCCACCGATTGCCCGGGCCGGCCGTGCGGGGTGGGGCGATCGAGGTGGAGGTCGGGGTTGAATGTGGCGGGTGCACCCTCGGGGTCCAGGCGTAGTTCACTGGTGGTGACCACGATGAATTCGTTGATCTCTTCGGCGATTTCGCCCCAGCGGTAGGTCACGGCGCGCGGAATGAGCACGAAATCGCCGGTACGGACCTCGAGTGTGCCGACCTCGGTATCGAGTTGGCCGCGCCCGGAGACGATGTAGTGCAGTTCATCGGCCCACACGTTGACGTAGCCGAAGGACATGGCGGCGGCGCGGCGGTTCAGCTCGAGACCGATACCCTCGCCCTCCAGGATCGGCACGGGGAGGGCTTTGGGTTCGGCGAAAACCTCGGCCGGCAGGTCCCAGGTGTGGAAACGACGCGGTAGGTATTCGCCGCGAGCACGCAGGAAACGAGGCCGGTACTGGGCCCGGACGATGGTGGTGTTCGGACCCGCGAAACCGTTACGGGAGAAGAGCTCGATATTGGGCGCCAGGACTTCGTCCGGCATGCAGCACCTCCGAAAATCGTTGTGCCACAGATCCTAGACAAGAGACACCGTGTCCGCGCACTTTTGCGAACTCACTATTCCAGAGTTAACTGGTACCGAAAGTACACTCGCCCTGGCGAATCCGGGTCATTCCCGGAACGGCGGCACCGGCAGATCCGTACCGAAGATATCGGGGGTATCACGCAGCACACTGTCGGGGAACTGCGCCGCCCGCTTCTCCAGGAACGACGAAACACCTTCCTGCGCATCGGCACTTGCCCCACGGCTGCGGATACCCCGGGATTCGACCCGGTGCGCGATCATCGGATGATCGGCGCCCAACCCGCGCCACAGCATCTGCCGCGACAACCCCACCGACACCGGCGCCGAATGCTCGGTGATGCGGCGGGCCAGGGTATCGGCCTCGTCCAGCAGGCTTTCCGGTGAATACAGCCCGTAGAACAACCCCGCCTCGTACGCTTCCGCCGCATCGACGAGCCGCCCGGAATACACCCAGTCCAGCGCCTTCTGCATGGACACCAGCCGCGGCAGGAACCAGCTGGAACAGGATTCGGGGACGATACCGCGCCGATTGAAGACGAAACCGATCCGGGCGCCCTCGACCGCCAGCCGGAAATCGGCGGCGAGGGTCATGGTGATACCGACGCCCACGGCGGGCCCGTTTATTGCGGCAATGATGGGTTTACGCGATTCGAACATCCGTAGCACCACTTCCCCACCGCCGTCGCGGAAGGATTCCGGGTCCCCGTCCTCCGGCGCGACGAAGGTCTGTCCACCGGCGGAGAGGTCGGCGCCGGCGCAGAAAGCCCGGCCGGCGCCGGTGACGATGATCGCGCGCACACCGTCGTCGCGGTCGCAGGTGTCGAACGCCTCGATCAGCTCCTCTCCCATTGCGGTGGTGAACGCATTGAGTTGAGCCGGGCGGTCCAGGGTGATGGTGGCAACGGAATCGGAAACAGCGAGGCGGATATCGGCCATAGGCGACAGCATGCCACGTGTGTCCCGGACAGTCCGCTCCAATGGATTGCTTCGTCATACGCGACACACCACGGCGCAGATCCCGGCTCTGGACGCACGTCACGTCCGGCAGAGTTCACGCCCACCCGAACTCGTGGGACGCCGCGACGGCCCATGCCACGTAGGGGGGCTCAGGTCCTGGTGGCGCACTGTACGAGTAGGTCCGCCGCGCCGGCCGGTGGCGTCGCTCGACGCCAGATCACCCGGAACTGCCGATCGAGGACCACCGCGTCCGCGAGCGCCACCCGGCGCAGCGCACCGGTCGCGAGTTCGGGCGCGGCAACAAGCGAACTGAGCACCGCCGGGGCCATTCCGGTCCGGGCGGCCGCGACGATCGCGACCGCGGAACCCAGTTCGGCGGCCGGCGGGGCGGGCGGTCCGTACCCACTCAGGATTTCCCAGACGGTGTCGCGGGTACCGGATCCCGGTTCGCGCCACAGCAGCGGTGTCGCGACCAGCTCACGCAACGAAACCGGCTCGGCCCGGTCCGCCCACGGATGCGTAGATCCCACCACCAGCAACAACTCGTCGGCGCCGAGCGCCCGGCCACCGAGGTCCGGCGGCGGATGGGGGCCTTCCACGAAGCCGAGGTCGGCGTCACCCGCGCGCACCATGGCTTCGACATGGGTGGTGTTGTCCACCTCCAGCGATACCGCGATATCCGGCCGGATGCCGCGCAGCGCCGCCAGCCATTGCGGGATCCGGTGATCGGCGATGGTTTTCGAAGCAGCGATCCGGAGTCGCGGTGCGTCGGTGCTGTGCAGCGCGGCGACGGTGTCGTTGAACGACCGGGCCGCCTCCAGCACCATCCGCGCGGCGGCGACCACAGTGCGGCCGGAGTCGGTGAGGGTGGAACCGGTGGGGCCGCGGTCGAGCAGTTGGATGCGCAGCCGCCGTTCGAGCGCACTGATCCGCATACTCGCTGCGGGCTGACTCATGCCGTGACGGCGTGCCGTCGCACCCAGACTGCCCGTATCCGCGACCGAGACCAGCAGGTCCAGCACGGCGAGGTCGGGGGTTCCGGGTGGCAGGGTCACAGGGTCGATTATGGGCTGCCGGCGAATAGACCCGACCAGCACCCATCAGCTCCGCTTATGACCTCCTCCCGATTTGCTCGCTACCGGGACCGGGCAGGGTCCGACAAGGTCGGACTGGTGAACGAGGTGTATCGCAGAATTCCGGGCCTCGGCCTCGCCGCCGTCCTCGCGACCGTGGCAACGCTGCTCGGCACGCTCGTGCCGGTCGCCGGCGCGCCCGTCCTTGCCCTGGTCGCCGGCGCCGCGGTCGGTATGCGCGCCGAGGCCCAGGTGGCGGATTCCGGCCGGTTCGGTCCGGGGTTGACCTGGGCGCGGCAGCATCTGCTGGGCGCGGCGATCGTGCTGCTCGGCCTCGGACTCCCGATGGGGGCGGTATTCACAGTCGGGCGCGAAACCGCCGTGGTCCTGCTCGGGACCCTGTGCGTGGGCACGGTGACAGCGCTGGTCGTCGGCCGATTGCTGGCGCTGCATCGCGAATCGGTGATCCTGATCGCCGCCGGGACCACGATCTGCGGCGCCTCCGCCATCGCTGCCACCACGGCGGTGCTGAAACCGGACCGCGAACGCGTCGCCTATGCGCTCGGGACCATTTTCGTCTTCAACATCGTCGCGGTCCTCGCCTATCCCCCGCTGGGCCGGGCCCTCGGAATGTCGGAGGAGGCATTCGGACTGTGGGCCGGGACCGCGATCAACGACACCTCGTCCGTACTCGCGGCCGGTATCGCTTTCGGGCCGGCGGCCGCGAGTTTCGCGGTGATCGTGAAACTGGTGCGGAGCCTGATGATCGTCCCGCTGTGCGTCGGCCTGCATTTCGCCGGCCACCGCGCCGGCACCGGCGATCTCGCCAGGACTCCCCTGTGGCGCACCATCCCCCTGTTCGTCGTGCTGTTCCTCGCCGCCTCGGTCGTCGCCGGAACCGGCGTCCTGCCGTCGTCCTGGACCGCACACCTCACCGACCTCAGTTCCTGGTTGGTCGCCGCCGTACTCGCCGCGATCGGCACATCGCTCACCTGGCGGCGACTACGGTCGGCCGGCTCGCGGCCACTACTGTTCGGCGGCGTGCTCGCGGTGACCCTCGCCCTGTCGGCGCTGGCCCTCCAGTGGTCCACCGGCTGGCGCTGAGCGCACCGTCGGCCGATCGCCGAACCGGCTCCCCGAGCAGCGGCCGTGTGACGAAACCGATTCAGGCTGCTGCGACCTGCCGAAGCGCGTCGGCGGTGGCTGCCGGTTCGGTGATCATCAGGTCGTGGCCGTGTCGATATCCCACAGCCGGCTCGCGCTTTGCGCTTCGGCGATCAACGCCGGGTCTCTGGTAGCGAGGGTGGCGGTGCAGACGATGCGGAACTGCGGTATCGCCCACAGAGCCACCTCGTCGCGCAGCTCGAGTTTGTCCTCGAAACAGCGCCATGGATGCGCCGTGAGCCGTTCGGCCATCCACGCGAGTCCGCGGGTTCGGTGATGCCGTAGAGCATTCCGGAATCCTGGTCCGGTGCGAGGACAAGTTCCACACCGCCGACAAGGCGCTGCCCGTCCCGGCGGACCGGGACGGGCAGCGCGCACTGTTCGTATTACGGGGTCGTCGGCCGGCACGCCGGATGTTCCGGCGGGCACGGGGACAGGATGGTCGAGAAGTACTGGAAGGCCGCGAAAACAGCGACCGGTCCACCGATCAGGAACGCACCGATGATGCCACCGGCCGCACCCAGCGTCGCGGCACCGGCGACACAGCCGCCGATGGTGGCGCCGACGAACGGGACCAGCAGCAGGGCGATGGGGCTGGATACCAGCGCACCGGTCGCGGCGCCGAGCACACAGCCCAGGCCGCCGCCGATCACGGCGCCGACCGCGCCCGCGATCGCCGCGCTCATCGTCGCCCGTTGCGCGAACACCCCCAGGGCCTGCATATCGCGTGGCGTGAACTGTTCGGCCACTTCCTGGGCCGCCTGCTCGGGCGTGACCACGGGTGCGCTGACCGGCGCGACCGGCACACCACCCGCACGTTGCGGGGTCAGTACCGCCGTGCCACCGTCGATCTTCGCGGCGATGGGGAAGGCGATATTGTCCTTGCGATAGGTGAGCGGCACCGTGGTGAGCAGCGTGTCGTCGATGGCCTGCAGGATGAGCTGATCACCCGCCACCTGCCATTTTCCGTTCGTCTCGACCACGGCGCTGTCACCGGAGTGCGTGATCTCGTAGGTGAGTTCCCGCGGTGCGGGCGCGGGTTCCGCGGAGGCGGGGGCGGCGGTGGCACCGAGGGCCGCTACCGCGAGCGCCGCGGTAGCGACACTGGTTCGGAGTTTCATGGTTGTGTCCTCATCGGTTGATATCGAGGCGGCCGTCGGCGCCGGAATGCGCCGCGGACGTTTTCGGGGGCAGTCACCGGCCGGAGGTGTCGACCAGGTCACCGGCGAGCACCCAGCGGTCTCCTTCGAAGCGCTGGATCTGCATGGCCTCCATCGGATAGCCGTCGCCTTCACCGGTTTGCAGAGTGATCCCGGGCAGCAGCAGATCGATCTCCACACCGTCGAGCGAACGCATCGCATCGCGCAGCCCTTCACGGGTTTTGCACGTCGCGGCGTCGAAGGTCTTGTGGAAACTCTGCGCCATCGCCCAGCCGACGAGGGTGTATCCGTCGGACGGGTCGGCGCCGGGGACGTACTGTGCGAGTTTGTCGCGGTAGAGCTGCATCCCGGGATCGTCGGTCCACTGCGGGTCGGCCGGGTCCTTCACGAAGACCGAGGTGACGACGTTCTGCACGTTCTCGAACCCGACCGGCTCGAGCACACTCATGGTGCTGGAAACCTGGGTGAGGATATGCAGCGGATTCCATTCGGGATTGCGGGCATCCGCCGCCAGCGTCTGCGCGGCGAATTTCGGGGTGGCGAAGTTCAGCAGCACATCGGCTTTCGAGTTGGCCAGGTTGCGCAACTGGGGGTCGACTGTGGGGTCGGTGACCTCGTAACTCTGTTCGGCGATCACCCGTACCCCGCTGCCGGCGGTGGCCTCGGTGAAACTGGCCAGCAGATCCTTGCCGAAATCGTCGTTCTGGTACAGGACCGCGACGGTGGCGTCCGGTTTCTGCTCGGTGACGTACCGGGCGAACACCTGCCCCTCGGCGTGGTAGCTGGGCTGCCAGCCGATGGTCCACGGATGTCCGTCGCCGATACCCCACTGGGTCGCCCCACCGGCGACGAAGATCTGGGGCACCTCGCGCTGGTTCAGATAGTCCCAGACCGCCGCCGAGGTGGGGGTGCCGAGCGTGGACAGGACGGCGAACACCTGATCCTGTTCGACCAGCCGACGAGTCTCCTCCACGGTTTTCGGGGGCTGATAACCGTCGTCGCGCAGCAGGTACTCGACCTTACGGCCGTCGATACCGCCCTGTTCATTGTTCACGTATTCGAAGTAGGCCTGCATCCCCTTCGGGAGTTCGGCGTAGGCGGATGCCGGGCCGGACAGCGGGAATACGCCGCCCAGTTTCATCGTGCTGTCGGTGAGTCCGGTCGTCTGCTGGCCTTGGCAGTCGCCGGAGGCCGTATCGCCGGCGGCGTCGTCGCGACCCCCGCAGCCGGCGGCGGCGACGACAACCGCGGCGGCGGCGAACGCCGCCTGTATCGCTCTAGTGCACATCGGTTCTTCCTTTCCGGGCCCGGTGTCCGAGCCAGTGCGCCGCCCGGCCGACGAGTCCGGCCAATCCATTCGGCGCGAGGTACATGACCGCGATGATGAGGAGCCCGAAGACGACCCCCGGTGCGGCTTGGTTGATGTCCTGGGCGACGGTCGGCACGTACATGACGAACAGGCCGCCCAGCAGCGGGCCCCACTGTCCGCCGAGTCCGCCGACGACCAGTCCGGCCAGCAGGGTTATAGAGAAGGTGAGGGTGAAGGAGTCCGGGGACACGTACCCGATCACCCAGATGTAGATGCAGCCGGCGGCCCCTGCGAACATGGCACCCCAGGCGAAGGCCAGGGTCTTGTAGAACGCCGGCCGCACACCGGTGACCTCGGCGGCGACCTCGTTGTCCCGCACCGCGTGCAGCGCCCGCCCCACCCGCGACCGCAGCAGCCCGGCGACCAGCAGATAGCTCACCGCGGTGACCGCGAGAACCAGGAAATACAACCACTGATCCTCGGCCAGCCCGGTCCAGGCCGGTGGCTCCGGTTTGTCCAGGGTCAGGCCCATGGAGCCGCCTGTCACGGATTCGAAGCGTTTCAGCAGCGGCACCAGGAATATCGCGATGGCCAGGGTCACCAGTGCGAGATAGAGCCCGCGTAACCGCAAGGCCGGGATACCCAGGCCGATGCCGAGTACGAACGCGACCGCCGCCGCGACCGGCAGGGTCATCGGGTAGGGCGTGTCCCAGCGGTCCATCATGATCGCCGTGGTGTAGGCACCCACCGCGAAGAATGCCCCGTGTCCGAGAGATATCTGCCCGGTATGCCCCACGAGCAGGTTCAGTCCGAGCAGGGCGACCGCGTAGATCATTGCCAGCGACAGCTGGAAGGTGTGGAAGGGCGCCAGTTCGAACGGCGCCCAGCAGGCCACGACCAGTAACACGGCCACCGCGGCCCACGACCGGTCGAACCGCCGGAACCGCGCTCGTGGCCGGACCGATTCGGCGGCGGGAGGGTGCTTTTCCGGTGCTGTCCTGGTGTCCGGGATTCCCATATCGCTCATACCCTTTCCACCGCCGGCGTGCCGAACAGGCCCTGCGGCCGGATCAGCAGCACGCCGAGGATGATCACCAGTGGCACACCGATCTTCAGTTCGGTGCCGATGACGTCGAGATACGCGCCGGCCAGAGTTTCCGCGACCCCGACGATCAGCCCCCCGGCCACCGCACCACCGGGACTGTCGAAACCGCCCAGGGTGGCCGCCGCGAAGGCGTAGATGAGTACCCCGCCCATCATGTTGGGTTCGAGGAACAGCAGGGGCGCCGACAGGACACCGGAGACGGCGCCCACGGCGGCGGCCAGCCCCCAGCCGAGCGCGAGCACGGTGCCGACACCGATCCCTACCAGCCGCGCCGATTGCGGGTTGGCGGCCACCGCACGCATCGCCAACCCTGTCCGGGTGTAACGGAACAGCACGTACAGCAGCGCCATCACGACCGCGACCACGGCGAGAATGCCCAGATTGCCGTATCCGGCGGTGACCCCACCGGCCCGTAACGCACCTTCCGGGAAGGGGTTCGGGAAACTCTTCAACTGATACGACCAGATCCAGCCCGCGGCCGCGTTGACGAAGAAGAACAAACCGACGGTGACGATGACCAGCGTGAGTTCCGGAGCCCCCTCGACCGGCCGGATCACGATCCGCTCGATCAGCATGCCGCCGGCGAAGGAGATGGCGAGGGTCACCGGGAGTGCCAGCCAGAACGGTGTTCCGCTCTGCACCAGCTGCCAGGCCAGGAACGCCGAGAACATGGCCAGCTCGCCCTGGGCGAAGTTGACGATCCCGGTGAACCGGTAGATGAGCACGAGAGCGAGAGCCATACCGGCGTAGAGGGCACCGGCGCTGAGGCCCTCGATGATCTGCTGCGCGAATCCGGACACGGTCACACCCGGTATCCGAGGTAGGACCGGGCGACCTGTTCGTCGGCGGCGATATCGGCCGCGGCTCCGGACAGGACGATCCGCCCGCTTTCCAGCACATGTGCCCGGTGCGCGGTGCGCAGCGCCAGCTGAGCGTTCTGCTCGACGACGATCACGGTGGTGTGTTCCTCCGAGTTGATGGCGTGGACGATGCGGAAGAGTTCCCGGGTGACCATCGGCGCGAGCCCCAGCGACGGTTCGTCCAGGAGCAGTAGCCGCGGGCGGGACAGCAGTGCCCGGCCGAGAGCCAGCATCTGCTGCTCACCGCCGGAGAGCCGGCCTGCCTTTTCGTGCAGTTTGTCGCGCAGGACCGGGAAGTAGTCGTAGACGCGGCGCAGGTCGGTATCGAGGCCACCGCGGGCATGTCGATGTCCCGCGCTACCGTCTCCGCGGCTGTCTCCCCCTCCGCGACCGCGGCCGAATCCGTTTCTGCCGCCCTCACGGTGAAATCGGGCATTACCGCGGGAGTAGGCGCCCAAGCGCAGGTTTTCCTCGACAGTGAGCGGCGCGAAGGTGCCGCGGCCTTCCGGAACATGCGCAACCCCCGCCCGGGCGATCTTCTCCGGTGCGCGCCCGCCGATTTCGGATCCCGCCAGGGTGACCGATCCGCGCACCCGGACCAGACCGCTCAACGCCCGCAGCAGCGTGGTCTTACCGGCACCGTTGGGACCGAGCACAGCGCATATCTCGCCGGCGGCCACGGAGAAATCGATCCCGTGCAGCACCTCGCCGGCGCCGTACCCCGCCGTGAGACCGGTTACGGCGAGCAGAGGTTCACCGCTCATAAGACGTCCTTTCGAAAGACTTGCCGGCCCATCGCCTTCCAGGGCCCGCCTGCCGGTAGATCCGGTGCTCATGCCGCCGTCCCCAGATAGGCCTCGATCACGGCGGGGGCGCGCTGAACCTCGTCGGGCGTCCCATCGGCGATGACCCGGCCGAATTCGAGGCAGACCACGCGATCACAGAGGCCCATGACGAAGCCCATATGGTGTTCGACCACCACCACGGTCAGATCGAAATCCACTCGCAGGCCGGCGAGCAGTTCGGCGAATTCGCCGACTTCCCCGTGGCTGAGCCCGTTGACCGGTTCGTCGAGCAGCAGCAGGCGGGGTCCGGCGGCCAGGGCCCGCGCCAGTTCGATCCGTTTCAACGTGCCGAACGGCAGACCGGTGGCCGGGTGGTCGGCGATATCGACCAGGTCGAGGCGTTCGAGCAAGCCGTCGACCTGGGTGCGCAGCCGGCGTTCTTCGGCGCGCACCGGCGGCAGGAACAGGCCTGCCGCGAGAAATCCGGCGCGCGCCCGGTGGTGCGCGCCGACGAGTACGTTGTCCCGGACGGACATACCGGTGAACAGGCCGAGATTCTGGAAGGTCCGCGCGATTCCGAGCCGGGCCATGAGATCGGGCCGTACCGCCAGCAGATCGGTTCCGAGGTAGCGCAACGCGCCGGCGGTCGGGACGCAGCGCCTGGTCAGGCAGTTGAACAGCGTGGTCTTACCTGCCCCGTTGGGGCCGATCAGACCGGTCATTTCGCCGGACGCCACGGCGAACCCGACATCGTCGAGGGCCGTGATACCGCCGAATCGAACGGTCAGGCCGGATATCTCGAGCATGAATCCTCCGGGTCGCGTCGTCGCGGTCGAAATGCTGTGGGGCAGCGCACAGTCCGTCGTACCGGCTATGGGTCAGGCCAGCGTAAGAGCGGTACGAATGAAACACATCAGCCCATGCGTCCCAATTATCGCGACCATCTTTGTCCCCGGAGTACAAGCGAGCAGGTCATAATTTGATACATACACGGTCGAATGTTGACATTGCTCGTCAGGGCGTGGACCATCCGACTATGTCTGCTGGATCACATCCGCTCGCCGCAGCGCTTCCCGAACCGGTACAGCTCGCGCGCACCCGGGTCGCCGGCATCGTCTACGACCGCGCCGAGGAAATCGCCGAACAGGGCAGCACCGCCATCCTCGCCCAGGTCCCCGGCTACGCCGGCCGCGACAGCGAATTCCGCGCCGACGTCCACGACCAGGTGGCCCGGCTGTGCCGCACCGGACTGGGCGCACTACTGGACCAGCGCCGGGTCACCGCGACGGATCTCGCCCATACCCGCCGGGCGGCGGTGCGGCGCGCCCGATCCGGACTCCCACTGGCCGATTACATCACCGCGTTCCGGCTCGGCCAGCAGACCGTCTGGAAGAACCTGATCGCGCACGCCGGCGATTCACCCACCGCCCGGGACGCGACACTGTCGCTGGTACTCCCGCTCACCCGGTACTGCGATCTGATCAGCACCGAAGCCACGCAGGCGTACCTGGATTTCCAGCAGCATCAATCGGCCGAAGCCGGTCGCGAGGAGCACGATCTGGCCCAAGCGCTGCTCGGCGGCACGCTCCCCGAACGTGGGCCGCTCCCGGCGGCCGCGGCCGCCCACGGTATCGGCCCTGCCCCCGGGGAACGCTTCGTCGTCATCGCGGCGGCCGTCCTGGACAGCAGTGAACGCAGTGCGCATTCCGCTACCGAAGCGCCGCATATCGTTTCGTCGGCGCTGGCACGCACCGGGGTCAACGGGCACCGCACCTTGGCCGTCGCCCGTGATACCGATATCGTCGCCGTCGCCGGGCTCGGCCGCGCCACGGCCGGCGAACTGTGCTCCAGACTGCGACGTACCCGCGACACCCTCCTCGCGGAAGGCATCACCACCGCGTTCGGGATAAGCACAGTAGTCACCGGTGTGGAACAACTCCCCCGCGGCCGGCAGGAAGCGGTCTCGGCACTGGACCTGCTGCCCGACAGCGGCGGCGTCCTGGCGCTGCCCGAACTCACCCCGTTCCGGTATCTCGTCCTCAGTTCGGACGAGACCGCACGCAGCCTCGTCGACCCGCGAATCGCTCGCGCCCTCGCCGACGACCAGGCCAAGGGCGGGGTACTCGCCGATACCATCCGGGCCTTCATCGCTGCCGATACGAATCTGCGCGAGGCGGCGGACGCCCTGCGCATCCACCACAACACCGCCAAATACCGGTTACGCCGAATCCAGCAACTGACCGGCCGCAATATCCGCACCGTCACCGATCTCGTCGAGCTCCTGGTTGCGATCGAACTCCGGCAGGTACCGGTCCCGGTACGACACGAACGCTGATCCGCCCCCGCCTATCCCGTGGCGACCCGCAGCGCGCCGAGGTCCCGCACGGCCACCCCACACGTGGGTATCATTTGCGGCCGTACGCGAAACGTGTACCGGCCGAGCATTTTCGAGCAGGTAGTTCCGGCCGTTCCGGACTGCGCCCGGAGTGCCGGCGCACAACCGCAGGGGGTATCAGGTGACAGGGCAGTCCCGACCGGCGTCCACGCAACGTCGCGGTAGCACCGTCACACCGGCGGATTCCACCGGTTCCCGAATCCCGCTCTACTCTCGCGAATTCGCGACCGACCCACACGGGTTCTACCAGTGGATGCGACGGCGTTTCGGCACGCTGGTCCCGGTCGACCTCGCGCCCGGGGTGCCCGCCACCCTCGTGGTGGACGACCGGACGGCGCGGCGAATCCTCGACGATCCCGGCCATTTCCCGTCCGATCCCCGCGCCTGGCAGCAGAAAGCACCGGCCGGACTGCCGATCGTGCCGATGATGCACTGGCGGCCCAATCCGCTGCGCACGCACGGCCCGGACCATGACCGTTATCGGGCCGCCACGGTGGACGCACTGGCCGGCGTGGACCCGAATTCGCTGCGTACCACTGTTTCGCGTATCGCCATGGATCTGATCAACCGGTTCTGCTCCGAAGGCACCGCCGATCTGCTCGACCGGTACGTGGTGCCACTGGTGTTCCGGACGATGGACGATATCCTCGGCTGCCCGCCCGAACTCGGCGACCGGCTGTATCTCGCACTGACCGAGATGATCGACGGCGCCGCAGACGACGGTTCCGAGCCCCGGATCCAGCGGCTCCTCGGCGAGCTGATCGCGGTCAAACGTGCCGAACCCGGCGACGATGTCACCAGCCGCCTGATCCGGCACCCGGCGAACCTGTCCGACGAGGAGCTCGTTCACCAACTACTGGGCCTGTACTGGACCGGGATCGAACCGCCCCGCAATCTGATCGCCAATACGCTGCTGCTGACCCTCACCGACCCGCGGTTCACCAGTGATCACACCGGTTTCGCGCCACCCGCGCGCGACGCACTCGACGAGGTGCTGGCGAGCGACCCGCCGCTGGCGAATCACAGCATCAGCTATCCCCCGCTTCCCGTAATGGTCGACGATGTCCTGCTACCCGCGGATCAGCCGGTACTCATCGGCGCGACCGCCTGCCACGGCGACCCCGACCGGTCGACCACACCCGTTCCCGATGAGGACCGGAACCTGGCCTGGGGCCGCGGAGCGCACGCGTGCCCGGTGCAGGCCCGCACGATTTCCCGGCTGCTCGCCGAGGAGGCGGTCGATCAACTACTCGACGCGCTCCCCGATCTGAGTCCCGCGTTCGACCCGGGCCGGACGATCTGGCGGCCGGGCCCGTTCCATCGCGCGCTCATCGCGCTCCCGGTTCGGTTCCCGCCCGCACCGGGGATGCCGCTGGGCTGATCACCCGCAGCGGGCGCACCGGTCCCGGCGACAGGACACCGGCCCCTAACGCCGGGCACCCGGTCGGCGATTATCCCGGTGTAGGTGCTCGTCGATCCAGCTGTATGGAGGCTACCGATGCTCACTCCGGCCGTCGTCCCGTCCAACCCCGTTCAAGGCCTGATCATGGAACTGAGCCGGCTGTTGTGCACTCTGTCGTCGGGCGAGGGTTGCATGGTCATCATGTAGGCGGCCGGGCCGGTAGGGGGTTGGTGTAAGCTGGCGAAGTCGCCGTTCGGCAACTCCTCCGCATCCCAAAAGTATCTGTAACCGCCAGTTACAGATACTGCTGGAGTTTCGCACTCGCCGATCCACCTGTTTCCGGGCCTCTCCCAGCGTTACCATGCGCAGATGGGGCAACCCGCCACACCACGCGCGGACACCCTCGGGCGATTGCACGGCGATCAGCTCGCGGAAACCCTGCGCCGGTTCACCGCGGCGTGGCAGGATTCGCCCCCACCTCCCGATCTCGCCCGGTACCTGCCCGGGCCCACCGCCCTCCGGCGCGTGGCACTCATCGAATTGATCAAGATCGACCTCGTCCAGCGCCGGCGATGCACCGGACAGGACAAACGCCTCGCCGAGTATCTGGCCGAAATCCCGGAACTGGGCGATCGGCCGCTACCCCCGGATCTCGTCTACGAGGAATACCACCAGCGTCGCGCCGCGGGAAAATCGGTCGACCCCGACGAATACACGGCCGAGTACCCGGAGCAGGCCGCGGAGCTGTCCGAACTCCTGGCGACCGGCGAGTACCGCAGCACGCTGTTCGGAAGCGCAACCGGCGAAAAACCGGCAACCGTCGACCATATCGAGGCCGGTACCCGGATCGACGATTTCGATCTGCTCACCCTGCTCGGCCGCGGCGCCTTCGCCCAGGTCTTCCTGGCCCGGCAGCGCACCATGCAGCGGCTGGTCGCGGTGAAGATCTCCGCCGATTCCGGCACCGAACCGCAGACGCTCACCCAGCTCGACCACGACTACATCGTGCGGGTCTTCGATCGGCACACCCTGCCCGCACCACGGCTTCGACTCCTGTACATGCAGTACATCCCCGGCGGGACCCTGCTGACCGTACTCGGCAAAGTCCGCGACACCCCGCCGCCCGATCGCACCGGGACACTCCTGCTGACCGCGATCGACGAAGTCCTCGAGGACAAAGGCGAGATCCGCCCCGCCGAATCCGCTGCCCGCACCGAACTGTCGGCGCCGACCTGGCCCGAGACCGTGGCCTGGCTGGGCACCCGGCTGGCCCGGGCCCTGGACCACGCGGACCGGGCCGGTGTCCTGCATCGCGACGTCAAACCGGCGAACGTCCTGCTCACCGCGGAAGGAATACCGAAGCTCGCCGACTTCAACATCAGTTTCGGGGCAACTGTGGCGGGGTCGAGTCCGGTGGCGTATTTCGGCGGGTCACTCGCCTATATGTCGCCCGAACAACTCGCCGTCATCCACCCCGGCCTCCCGGGCGCCGGCCGTTCGATGACACCGCCACCGCCACCGATCCCGCCACACACCACCCGGAAACCACCGCGGCGAGACCAGTCCTGCATTCATCGGAGCCGGCCGTTCCCGAAGACACGGCCGCCGGAGCGCCACCCGCACCGGCAGGCCCCGCGCCCACCGAATCGCCCCCGCAGCCGCCCCCTGGAGACCGGACCACCCTCGAAGCCATGCTCTCGTTGCGGCGCCGCGGCGCCCGGGCCCTCCCCTACTCCGACCTTCCGCCGGAATGTCCCGCTGCGCTGCGCCGCACGCTCGTGCGAGCCCTCGATCCCGATCCGGTCGGGCGCTGGGACCACGGCGCCGATATGGCGCGGCAACTGCAGATCTGCCTGGACCCCCGCGCACGAGATCTGGTGGACCCGCCGCGGGGCAGCCTCCGGCGCCGGGCCCGCGCGCTCCTGCATCCGATCATGTTCCTGTCCATCGCGGTACCGAACGCACTCGCCATCGGGTACAGCTACTATCACAATCGAGTCCTCATCATCGACGATCTGGATACCGGGGCGCACCAGATCTTCCAGCGGGTCGCGCCGATCACCTACGGTCTCGCATTTCTGGCCGGTTTCGTTGTCACCACCGTGCTCACCGCGCATCTGGGTTCCGTGCTGCGCGGCCTCCGCCGCGGCGGGAGCGGCCGGAACAGTCGCAGCTACGACAACGCCACGCTGGCCCGCGCCCGCCGCGATACCCTGCTGCTGAGCAGTCGTACCGTGCTTGCCTGTTTCCTGCTCTGGGCGATCACCGGAATCGCCGTTCCGATCACGGTGCAGGCGTCCGGTAGCACGCTGGGTGTGGCGGCGTCCGCGCATTTCTTCGGGACCCAGATCGTCTGCGGCGCGATGGCCATGGCATATCCGTATTTCCTGGTCGGAAGCTATGCGGTGCGGTCGTTGTATCCGGCGTTCCTGCCGTTGGGTGGTGCGTTCGGCAGCGATGTGGGACAGTTGCGCGCATTGGATCGGCGCAGTACCTATTTCCTGCTGCTCGCCGCGGCGGTCCCGCTACTCGGTGCGGCCGGTGCGACCTTCCTGCCGGCCGCCGATATCGCTGAGGTCCGGCCCGCACTGCGGGTGCTGTTGCTGGGTAGCGCACTCGCTTTCGCGGGGGCGTACCTGCTGTTCCGGACGCTCGAACGCGATATCGCCACACTCGAACGTGTGGTCGCCCGCGGAATCGCCCCACACGCCGCGGATTCGGCGAGTACGGTATAGCCACCGCATTGCTGCGGGGTGAATCGAAGCGGTGGGAAAGGCGGGGCACAGGATATGCACGATCCGGGATCGCCGGGTATCGGATTCGTTCCATCGCAGGCCGATAGGTCCGCACCGGTATCGGGTGCCGGTCAGCTGCCCAGGTATCTACGCGGCGGATATCGCGATGCCACACCGTTGCTGACGGGCGCCCCGCGGCCGTCTACGGGACCGCGGCACAGCGCGGAACCGGCACCGCAGCGCCGCACGCTCGCCGCGCGCTACCGCAGCGCCGATCCGATCGATCTCGACGGCGCCACGGTATATCCCATGTACAGCGAACAGTTGCCGACTCCGGCATCGGCACTGACGATGACCTTGCTGTCGGCGACACCACCGGCCGGATTGGCCGCCGTCGGTATCGGCCTGTCGGTGATCGACGGCTATATCGACCTCGACGACCGGCACCTGGCCGGCGTCGATATCTGGCGCGATGCACTCGAACGCGGGATCACCTTCGACCTGGCGGCGGACTCCCCGGACGCCCTGTTCGCGCTCACGCCGGTGTGGTCGAATGCCGCGGGCGAACCCCAATCGTGGTCCGGTAACTACGGAATCGTCGTCGAACGCACAGAAACGGGCCGGACCGTCCTGTGGTGCAGTATGGGCGAAGGCCCACCCCATTTCGCCGATCTGGTGATCGAGGTACGCAGCACTCCGCTCGACCCGCACCCCCACCTGTTCATGTCCGGGGCCATTCCCACCGTATCCACGGCCACGCCCCCGGAGCGCCCGAGCAATCGGCACCACTGGATGGAAAGCGACGATCCCGACTCGGACGATCCCGAATTCGACCCGTGGGCAGCGCATTACGAACCCGCCGCGGACGACTCGGCGCCGTCTGCCGACGAATCCCCCATCGAGCCGACCGCAGTCGAAGCCCTGGCGATATCGGCCGTGGACGACTCCCCCGCGGCACCGCTCACCGACGATCCTGCAACGGGATCCACCACACCCGAATCCGGGCCGGCACCGGTTGTACACGAGCCCGAGTGGAAGCCCACCGCAGCCGATTCCGAGCCCGAACCCACCACGTCGGCGCCCACCCTGTCGGCGCCCGCTGTGTCCACGCCCGCTGTGTCGACGCCCAGCGCAGCCGACCCTCCAGCCCCACCCACCGTATGGGCGCACATCACAATCGACCCGCTGCCCACCCCCACCCCATCGGCACACACCACGATCGGTTCTCTGCCTGCACTCACCGCGGCAGCGCACACCACAATCGGTGCTCTGTCCGAAATCACCTCGTCGGCACACACCACAACCGACCCGCTGCCCACACCCACCACCTCGGCACACACCACGATCGGCGCTGTCCCTCCACTTACCGCGCCGGAGCACACCACAGTCGGCGCGCCGGCTGTATCGGTACCGGCCACAACCAACCCCGCGGCCGCACCCACGGTATCGACGCCCACCACCGGCGACCTCGCCTCCGCACCTCAGGCACTCGCCCCCCTGACAGCGACCACAACCCGCAACTCCCCGCCGGCACCGAGAATCCACAACTCGCTGACGGCCCCCGCAGACAGCGACCATTCGGGCACACCCGCAGTCGAGTCCGCTGCAATCGCCCGCCATTCACCGGCGGCACACAGCGCAGCGAAACGGTTGACGACGCCCCCGGCACCCGATTCTCCGACCGAATCACCTGTCGGCAAAACTGTGTGGACATCCGGCGCAGCCGATTCCGTGACCGAATCCGCGGAGGACGATGCCGAGATACAGGGTTATCCCTGCAGTTTCGCCGATATCCAACTGTCCGCCCCGGCATACGCGGACGAACCGGACCACACCGCTGACCTGGAGGCCACCGCACCGCACCGCGCACTGGCCGACGATTTCACCGGCTACGACGATCCGCTCACGGGAACAGAGGCGGGCCGCCGCTACTCGGACGACGCGGATTCCCCTCCGGACACCGGGCGGTACGGATGGGCCGAGAACCCGGAACTCACAGGCCTCGTACCGGTCATCCGTGATGCCGGATTCACCGACTACGGCCCCGAGCCGTCCCGCCCCGCGGCGACCGATTCCATCGCCAGTACGTCCCCGTACTGCACACCACTGCTTTCCGGAGACGACATGGGCACGGAATACGCTGTGCGCGACGATCATTCGATGGTGGATACCCTCGCCGACGGTTCGCTCGCGCCGGTGCCGCCCGTTGATCTGCCGTATACCGACGACGAGATCGACCCGGCTCGCCTCCATTCGCTCGGCGCGGTGGCGCACGCCCAGGGTGACGACGACCGCGCACACCTGCTGTGGACCCGCGCCGCGCGGGCCGGGCACCTGGGCGCCACCTACGATCTCGGCGCGTTATCGCTGCATCGGAACGATCCCCGCGCCGCGGAACGCTGGTGGCGGGCCGCGGCCGGCCGGCGGATGATCCCCGCCATGGCCGAACTCGCGGTGCTCCTGGAACAGCGCGGCGCCGTCGCGGAGGCTCATATGTGGCGCACCCAAGCGGTGGCCGAAGAGGTGATCGCCACCGCGACGCGTCGCCCGGCCGCCGGCGAAATACTCACCGGCATGCACTGAGGCGGCACCAGGCCGTCGGGGCCCGAAAATCACTTGAAGGCGCGACCGGTTCCGGCAACGATATCTCTACCACCATGGATACGGCCGCCAAGTTGTGCCGCCGATCGTTGCACCACCGTCTTCGCCGACGGCAGAGCGGTTGTCGCGGTCGGTATCGGCGACGGATTCGGCAGTCTGCCGGCGGCTCCGGAATCGGATGATTCGTACCGGGAGCCGGTTGAGTGTGCGGTTGTTCGACGGCTGATCACTACTGCGCGGCCGGCGGATGCAGTTACCGGGAACGACACCGGCCGGGTTGCCGTGCGACTCCACGCGGAGGCAGGTCCGATGAGTTTCGGGCGCGACGACGGTCCAAGGTGGTGATGCCCACCCGGTCGCCACTTGACCTAAACCATTGTCGAGGTTGTTGAGTTCATGAGTATGGAAGCCCCGAATCGGCCTGCCGCCGCGACCGGCACCCGCCTCGACCTCGCCGACCCGACCGTCCGGACTTTCGCTCAGCTGCTGGTGAATGTGCTGCTCGTATCGTTCATCAACTTCACGGTCTGGTTCGGCATCACCTTCTTCGTCTACCTGGAGACCCGCTCCGTTTTCGCGACCGGGATGATCGCCGGGATCTTCCTGGTCGCGATGGCCGGCACCGGCGTGTGGTTCGGCAGTATCGTCGACCACCATCGCAAGAAGTCGGTGATGCAGGCGTCCGCGCTGGTGTCCCTCGCGATCTATGTGGTCGCCTTGGCGTTCTACCTGGCCACTCCGGCCGAGGAATGGCGCGATCCGGCCGGGATCCGCCTGTGGGTGCTCATCGTGCTGGTGATGGCGGGCGTGATCACCGGCGGTCTGCGCACGATCGCCCTGCCGACCGTGGTCACCGCCATGTTCGATCCCCGTATCCGCGATCGGGCCAACGGCCTGGTCGGTACGACCACCGGTATATCGCAGCTGGCGACATCGGTGGCCAGTGCGCTGCTCGTCGGCTGGAACGGAATGCTGGGTGTGCTGGTGATGGCGGTCGTCGTCCTCACGGGCGCCGTCCTGCACCTGCAACGTCTCACCCTCCCGGACGCGCTGTCCCATGCCGCCGCCGCGGGCGAACCCAAACGGGTCGATCTGCGCGGGACGGTGCGGGTCATCCGGGGAATTCCGGGCATGATCCCGCTGATCGCCTTCGCGGCGTTGAACAACCTCCTTTTCGGCGGGTTGATGGCCCTGATGGACCCGTACGCCCTGTCGATGATGTCGGTGCAGGCCTGGGGCATCATCTGGGGCGCGCTCAGCGCGGTGATGATCGTCGGCGGTCTGCTCGTGGCCAGAACCGGTACCTCGTCGAATCCGGTGCGGTTGATCCTGCTGATCAATCTGGCGCTGTGGGCGGTGATGCTGATCTTCCCGCTGCGGGATTCGGTGCTGCTGCTGGTGGCCGGAATGGCAGTGTTCATGGTGCTCATGCCGTTCACGGAGGCCGCCGAACAGACTGTGCTGCAGAAAGTCGTCCCGTACGAACGACAGGGCCGGGTGTTCGGTTTCGCGCAGAGTGTGGAACAGGCAGCCTCCCCGCTGACCGCCTTTTTGATCAGCCCGCTGGCGCAGTTCTTCTTCATTCCGTTCATGACCGACGGGTCGGGTGCCCGCTGGATCGGCGGCTGGTTCGGCACCGGCGAAGCTCGCGGTATGGCGCTGGTTTTCGTCCTGCTGGGCGTGCTCGGCGTGCTGTTCACCGGTTATGCCCTCGGCAGCAGGCATTACCGCTACCTGAGCCGCAGCTACCGCACGGGCGGCCCGAGCGTGGAGGATTCGGCACCCGGCATGGAGAAGACAGATCCGGATATCGCGGCGCCCCTTGGTGCCCCGGGCGCCGATTCACCCTTTTCCGACCTGCCCACGGACGATCTCGATGCCGAACTGACCGGATTGACACCGGACCAGCGATGCGACACGACGGGATGTGAACCCGCGGGAGTGCGGTGAGCGACGGAAGGGTGCTGGTGTCGCCGGCAAGATCGCCGGTGAGACCAGCGCCGACCGCGGAATCCTTTTCGAATCCGCCCGAAAACCGTTGGACGGGTCTCCACGAGCCATCTTAAAGTGAGCGGCATGGGAACTTTGTGCACCAGCGGAGTGTGCGCGGGCGCGTACTACCTCCGCCTGCGCACGGCAGCTCGGACTCTGCCGGCGCACCTCGCACTCCGCTGACGCCGCCGGGTGGTCCCGCTGAAGGGACCTCTCGGCCGTAATAGATTCCGGTCCATCCGGCCGGTTTCTCGTCGCGATCATCCGGCGCTTCGGCGCCGCGTACAGCACCGGCATGGGTCCGGGCGAATCAGCGCACCTCGATTCGGCCCACTTCTCCGGAGGACCCCCATGTCCCGCTCGACGGCACGCCCGCGTACCCATACACCTGCGACCCGCAAAAGGCTGTCACAGAATTTCCTGACCGAATCCGCCACCGCCCACCGCATCGTGGCCGCCGCCGATATCGGCCGATCCGACCTCGTCCTGGAGATCGGATCCGGCGACGGTATGCTCACCCGTCACCTCGTCCGATATGCGGGACAGGTAGTGGCCTATGAAAAAGATCCGTATTATGCCCGCCGGCTTTCCCTGCGGCACGCCGGAAACGACCGAATCCGTGTGGTGAACAAGGATTTCCGCTTCGCGGAATCGCCGGAACAGCCGTTCGCCGTCGTCGGCAACATTCCATTCGGTGCGAGCACGGATATTCTGCGCTGGTGCCTGGCGGCGCCCCGGCTCACCGCGGCCACGCTGCTCACCCAATACGAATTCGCCCGGAAATACAGCGGCGATTACGGACGATGGACAAAAACGACCGTCACCCACTGGCCGGATTGGGTACCGGTCCTGGGCGAACGCATCGCTCGCGGTGAATTCTTCCCGGTGCCCCGGGTCGACGGCGCGATACTGCGGATAGTGCGCCGCCCGGTCCCGCTGTTATCGGCCGGTGCCCGCGGTGATTACCGGCAAATGGTGGAACTGGGCTTCTCGGGAGTCGGCGGGTCACTCGCCGCGTCACTCCGGCGCGCGCATCCGGCCCGGGCGGTAACCCGGGCCTGTGCGGCGGCCGGTATCGCGACCGGCCTGCCGGTGGGACTGGTTCCACCGGCAGCATGGCTCACCCTGTACCACCGGTTGCACGAGACCGCATCGCCGGGATACGACCGACCGGCACCCCGGCGACGCCGCTGACCCCGGACACGACGACGGGGACGAACCCTGCGGGATTCGTCCCCGTCGCCATGGGCGAGAAGTCCCTTCTACACCGCCGTGAAGTCGCGACTCGCGATATATTCCGGTCGACGCGCCGGTGCCGCGAACGGCTCCTCCAGCGTGTTCTCCACACTGTTGAACACGAGGAAGATATTCGACCGCGGGAACGGCGTGATGTTGTTCGCCGACGCGTGCATGATATTCGAATCGAACAGTAGCGCCGACCCGGCCGGGCCGGTGAACTGCTCGATCCAGTACTTATAGGCCAGTTCGGTGATATCGGCCCGGCTCGGTACTCCGATCTCCTGCTCACGCAGTGATTCGCGGTAGTTGTCCGCCGGTGTTTCGCCCTGGCAGGGGACGAAAGTGCGATGCGATCCGGGCATCACCATCAGGCTGCCGTTGTACGGGTAGTTGTCCGTCAACGCGATGGACAGACTCACCGCCCGCGGCGTGGGCATTCCATCCTCGGCGTGCCAGGTCTCGAAATCGGAATGCCAGTAGAAGCCGGTACCGAATCCGGGAAGATAATTGACCCGGCTCTGGTGGATGTACACATCCGAACCCAGAACCTGTCGGGCCAAGTCCACAACCCGCGATTCGCGTACCAGCTCCTTCACCGCCGGGCTCAGCGTGTGCACATCGAATACCGAGCGCACCTGCTGCGACGTCTTCTCCACGATGAGCCGGTCGTCACCCCGCAAATCCGGATCGTTTGCCAGCCGATCGATTTCGGCCGCGAACTCGGCCACCTCTTCGGGGCTGAGCAAACGATCCAGAATTGCGTAACCGTCGGTATCGAACGCAGCCAGCTCCGCGTTACCGATCCGGCCCCACACCGTCGCGTCGTGTCGCTCCTGAAGCGCCAGCCGCTCGGCGGTTCTGGTCGGATAGCGATCGATCCGATTGTCAACCAACGTCGTTCGTCCTTCCTCTCAGTCGGCCGGAACGGCGATCAACGGATAAACGCCGTTCTCGTCGTGCACCTCCTGCCCCGTGACAGGAGGATTGAACACGCACAGCATCCGCATCCGTGTCCGTGTCCGCACCTCGTGCTTCTCGTGCCCGTCGAGCAGGTACATGGTGCCCGGGGCGAGATCGTAGGTGCGGTCGTTGGTCAGATCGGTGAGGGTGCCTTCACCCTCGACCAACCAGACCGCTTCCACATGGTTCTGATAGTGGAAGACGTGGGAGGTGCCGGCCTCGATGGTGGTCTCGTGGAACGAGAACCCCACACCATCACCGCCCAGCACGATCCGTTTGCTACGCCAATCCTCCGCACCGACATCGCGGTGGGTGCCGGTGATCTCGTCGGTGGTGCGCACGATCATTGATGTAGTTCCTTTCAGCTGCACACGGTTTCGACGGCATCGCCCAGGATGCGCAAACCGTGGTCCAGTTCGTCGTCGGCGATGGTCAGCGGCGGCAGCAGTTTCACAACTTCATCCGATGCCCCGGAGGTCTCGGCCAGCAGGCCACGTTCGAACGCGACCTGGCAGACTTTCCCGGCCTGCGAGGCATCGTCGAAGACCAGGCCGTGCACCAAACCGCGGCCCCGAGTCGAGATTCCCGGTGCGGCCACGGCGATATCGTTCAACGCCGCGGCCACCCGCTTACCCTTGGTGCCGGTGGACTTCTCCAATACATCATCGGACCAATAATGCTCGAGCGCCACCTGCGCGGTCACGAAGGACGGATTGTTACCCCGGAAGGTGCCGTTGTGTTCGCCCGGTGACCACACATCGTGCTCCGGCTTGAACAGCACCAGCGCCATCGGCAGGCCGTAGCCGCCGATCGACTTGGACAGGGTCACGATATCGGGGGTGATACCGGCCGCTTCGAAGGAGAAGAACGGGCCGGTGCGACCGCAGCCCATCTGCACATCGTCGACGATGAGCAGAATGCCGCGGGCGGCGCACAGCGAGGCCAGATGCCGCAACCATTCGGCGCGGGCCAGGTTCACCCCGCCCTCGCCCTGCACGGTTTCCACGATCACGGCGGCCGGGCGGTCCAGGCCCGAGGAGGAATCGTCGAGCACCCGCTCCATCCACTGGAAGTCCGCGGTGGTGCCGTCGAAATAGCCGTCGTAGGGCATGGGGGTCGCATGGTGCAGCGGCACACCGGCACCGGCTCGCTTCATCGCGTTACCGGTCACCGACAGGGCGCCCAGGGTCATGCCGTGGAACGCGTTGGTAAAGCTGAGAATGGACTGGCGACCGGTCACCTTACGAGCCAGCTTCAGCGCGGCTTCCACCGCGTTGGCGCCGGTCGGGCCGGGGAACTGCACCTTGTAGTCCAGGCCACGCGGCGCCAGCAGGGTATCGCGGACGGTTTCCAGCAGTTTGCGCTTGGCGACGGTCGACATATCCAGGCCGTGGGTGACACCGTCACCGGTCAGGTAATCGATCAGCGCGGTTTTGAGCACGGGGTTGTTGTGGCCGTAGTTCAGCGCGCCCGCGCCGGCGAAGAAATCGAGGAAATCCCGGCCGTTCTCGTCGCGGAGCCAGGCACCCTGGGCGGTTTCGAACACCGCGGGCCAGGAGCGGCAGTAGCCGCGAACGTTGGATTCCAGGTCGTCGAAGATCGTCGTTTCAGGGGTAATCATCAGTGATCCCTTTCGTTAATACGGGCGATCGGGGAGATGGTGTAGAGGTCCTCGGCGGCGTGACTGTCCGGGAACACATCCGGTTCGAACAGAACGCTTCGCACCATTTCGGCGCCGCGGCGGCGAGCCAGCGAGGCGAACATGGCAATCGAGGCGGGATTATCGGGGGACACGGTGGTCTCCAGCGCGTTTACGGCACCGCCGGCCGGATGGTCCGGCGCGGTGACGGTGGCGACCAACCAGTCCAGCATGGCGACCCCGGTTCCGCGGCCACGCTGGTCGGCGTCCACAGCGACCTGCCAGACGAACAGGGTGCCGGGCGCATCGGGTCTCAGGTAGCCGGTGACGAAGCCGACGACGCGACCGTCGCTCTCGGCGACCACCGAGGAGGCGGCGAAATCTCGGCACCACAAAAGATAGGAATAGCTCGAATTGACGTCCAGGACCTGCGACTCGTCGGCGATCTGCCACAATCGCGCGGCGTCCGTGATCCGCGGTGCGCGCAAGCTCACGCCGGTACTGGCGGGCTCCGCATCGGTCGCGGCGGACGAGGTGGTCGAGCCGGTGCCGGTCGGACCGGCGGTCTGCGTGGACTCAGTGTGTAAAGACATACAACTCCGATGTCTGCTTGCAGTACTTTCCCAGGCTTACGAATCAACTTTGAGGTAGCCTGGTCGAGTTCTTTACGATTGTGTTACAGGCTGATGACGCCCCTCTCGATCGATGGCAGGAAGCCGGATGACGAACCGGGCGCCCCCTCCGGGGCGTTCCGTACATTCGACCCGGCCACGGTGAGTGGCCACGGTCTCGGCGACGAGCGCCAGACCGATTCCGGTGCCACCGGTGGTGGACCGGCGGCTGTTACGGGAAGTCGCGAAACGTTCGAAAATTCGGTCGCGGTCGGCGACTGCGACCCCGGGTCCGGCGTCGTCGATCTCGATGACGGCCTCCGCGCCGTCGCGGCGAACTGTCACCGCCACCGCGCCCCCGCCGTGCCGGTCGGCATTCTTCAGCACATTCAGCAGGGCGCGCTCCAGTTCCAGTTTACGGCCCAGAACCGCGACAGGCTCGGTGACTGTGAGCAGTTCGGCAGGCCGGTAGCTGTCGCGCAGCGTGTGTACCAGCAGATCTCCCACCGAAACGGGATCCGCGTCACCGTGATGCATACCCGCCTCCACCCGTGCCAGGGCGAGGAGGTCGTCGAGCAGCCGGCGCAAGTGTTCCACCTCGGCGCTCACCAGATCCAGGGCCTGCTGAGACCGCGGGGGGAGCTCCGCACGCGAACGTTCCAGCACTCCCACCGCGGTGGTCAGGGTGGTCATCGGGGTGCGGAGTTCATGGCTCACATCGCCGAAGAGCCGGTGTTCGCGATCGATCCGGCGTTGCAGCGAATCGACCATCCGGTTGAAGGAGGCGACCGTACTGGCGAGATCCTGGTCGTTGCTGTCCGGCAGCCGGGTGCCGAGTTCGCCGGAGGCGATGAGAGCGGCCGCCTCGGCGACGTCGCGTAGCGGTTTGAGCATGCGCCGGCTCACCCCGACCCCGACCGCGGCGCCGACCAGCGCCGCGGCGACGGCGCATCCCACCAGCAATGCCGGACGGTGATGCAGCCGTTCACTGAAGGTGCGGCTCTCATCGCTGACCACAGCGAACACCGCCAAGACCAGGACCAGCGCCATCAGACCGGAGGACGCCGCGAACGCGGTCGTCACCCGGCTGCGCAGGCTCCAGCGCCCCGGATCGCGTTCGACCCGGGCCGCATTCGTTGTGCCGACCATCGTTCAGCGCTGCACGTCCAGCCGGTAACCGAGGCCACGGACGGTGACCACGATCTGCGGATCGGAGGGGTCGCGCTCGATTTTGGTGCGCAACCTGCGCATATGGACATCCACGATGCGCTCGTCCCCGAAGAATCCCCGGTCCCAGACGCGTTCCAGCAGGACATCGCGGCTCAGGACCCGGCCCGGTGCATCTGCGAGTTCGCACAGCAGCCGGAATTCGGTGATGGTGAGGTTGATTTCTTCGTCGCCGCGGCGTACCGCGCCGCCTTCGGGCGAGAGGATCAGGGGTGTGACGGGGTCGGCGTCCAGGACGACCTCGATCGGCGCCGTCTCGCGTTCCACCGACAGCCGCGCGCGGCGCCGCAGGGCGCGCATCCGCGCGGTGATCTCTTTGATCTCGAACGGTTTGGTGACGAAATCATCGGCGCCGGCCTCGAGGGCGGCCACCACATCGTGAGTATCGTCACGCGCGCTCACCACGATGATCGGCACGTCGTGATCGCGGCGGATCTCCCGGATACAGGTGAATCCGTCCATTCCGCCGAGCATCAGATCGACGATCATGACATCGGGTACACCGATCGTCCGCAGATGGGTGAGCGCGGCCTCGGCTTCCTCGGCCTCCGCGACGTCGTAGCCTTCGTCCTCCATGGCCAGGCGTAAAGCACCCCGGACCCGGTCGTCGTCTTCCACGATCATCAGGTTCGCGCTCAATTTTCAATCCCTTGCAGACGCACGTGGCGTGCCGCGGCGCGGGTTTCGCATCCCCAAACCGACGCGACAGCCCGCTACTCAGTTTACTCGAGCAACCTTCCGGTTATACGAGTAGCCGCAATGCCTGCGAAGTAAACCCCCCGAGTGAAATGACTCACTGTCAGATGTCGCGCGCATGCTCCAAACGGAAGAAGTTGCTCGGAGTGCCGTCGGCACGGAGTTCCTGGTAACGGAAGCTCAGCTTGCGTGCGTCGAAGGTGGCGAACCAGTCGGCCCAGCTGACCGGCTGGAGAACCGCGCCACCGTAGTGCGGAAAGTCCAGGCGCAGGACCCCCACCTCGCCGTTGTACTGACTGCCGGGCGTCGTCGCCGGATCAGCACCGCGCCGCTGGGCCCACTGGCGGATGATCTCATGATTCGTGGTGACCATGGTTGTTCCGGGAGCGGCGGAAAGGCCACCCTTCATGACGAACCTCCTTGCGGTAGGTGCGTACGTGCTCACCGTGCGACCCTCGGTGGTCACACCGGCTTTCCGGACTTGTACCCGACTTCGCACTCTTGCAAACACAGCGGACAGGCAAATGTCCCATGTGTCCGCACCGCCGATCCGGCGACCGAAGACCCCACCCCAGCAACCCCGTCGGGTTTGCCGAAGATTCGCCGAGGCTGGAAAACGGTCACCTGCCGCCGGAAATCGGCGCCAGAGCCACCGTGATGTTATCGCTCCCCCCGCATACCACCGCGTAGTCGACGAGCGCCCGCGCGCCGTCGCTCGTCGGCATCCCGAGTGCGCGTTGCGACAGCTCGACCGGTCCGGGCAGATAGTTCCACAGGCCGTCGCTGCACAGCAGCAGCGAACCCGGACCGTCCACGTAGTAGGAGCGGATACTGTCGCCCGACCAGGGCTGCTGCCCGGCGTCCGCACCCAGCCAGCGCATCAGGGTATGTGCCCGCGGATCGGCCATGGCCGCCTGCTCGTCCATCGCACCCGCTTCGATCAGCGCCTGCGCCCACGAATCGTCGACCGTCAGCTTCTGCGGACCGGCGAGTGGACCGGGATGCCCCGGCTGCGCCGGCTGTTCGGAAACCCGGTCTCCGGCCGCCAGCCAGTAGGCACGGCTGTCGCCGATATTGGACACGGTGACCGATACCCGGCCGTCGGCCTCGGTGCGCACGATCGCCGACACATAGGTGCACGACGGAGCGTCCCCGTCCGGCCCGGCCAGATTGCGCACCGCCTCCGACGCGGCCGCCATTCCCGCGGCAGTGGCCTCCTCGGCAGTCCGGTCCTCGGCGAGGGCGGCGAGGCAGGCATCCACGCCGGTGCGAACGGCGGTCCCGGAGGCGGCCTGCGGATCCGGCGACGACGACACGCCGTCGCACACCACCAGGACGAGGGTCTCCGGTTGCCCGCTGTCGTCGGGCACAACCGCCGCGGCCACGGCATCTTCGTTCCGCGCATGCACGATTCCGCGGTCGGTGACCAGCCCGGCCACCCCGAGATCGGCCTCGAACCGATCCTGAAGCCGATGCGGATGGTCACAGGCGGGGCAGCGTGGGCCGCGCCCCTGGGTCCCGCAGTGCACGCAGACCACTTCCGCCAGGCCGTCGTCCGGTAATGCCACCCGGTGGATTCCCGGCGTGACCGCCTGACGCGGAACTGTTCGTTCCGCGGCCGCGGCCCGGCGGCGGGTGTCCAAGGTATCGCGCACCGCGGGCATGGGTTCGGTCACTGCGTCGAGGATATCGCCCGGTTCGGCGCCCCCGGGATTCGTCTCCGGGTTCATCCGGCCACCACACAGTCGACTAGTTCCCGGCGCCCCCCGACCCGGATACCGCGAGTCCGCACACCGCCCCCCTTCATTCGACCCGTTCCGTTCTGACGATCGACGATAGTACGCGGTGACCGGGCGGAGGTATTCATCCGCGCTCCCCAACCGCGCGAACGGCTTTGCGGGCCGCCACCAGCACCGGATCCCAGACCGGTGAGAACGGCGGGGCGTACCCCAGATCGAGTGCGGTCATCTGCGTAACGTTCATTCCAGCGGTCAGCGCGACCGCCGCGATATCGACCCGTTTACCGGCGCCTTCCCGGCCCACGATCTGCACACCGAGCAGGCGTCCGGTGAGGCGTTCGGCCAGCATCTTGACCGTCATCGGTGCCGGGTCGGGGTAATAACCGGCGCGACTGGTGGATTCGATCGTTGCCGTGACGTATTGCAGGCCGACGGCACGGGCGTCCTTCTCCCGCAGACCGGTTCGCGCCACCTCGAGATCGCACACCTTACTGACCGCGGTGCCGACCACACCGGGAAAGGTTGCGTAACCGCCACCGATATTGGCGCCGATGATCTGGCCGTGCTTGTTGGCGTGGGTGCCCAGGGGGATATGGCGGCGCATCCCGGAGACGAGATCGAGTACCTCCACACAATCACCGCCGGCCCAGATATTTTCGTACCCGAGAACCCGTAGCGCGGTATCGGTCAGGATCCCACCGTGCCCGCCGATCGGTAATCCGGCCGCGCGGGCCAGTTCGGTCTCCGGGGCTACCCCGATCCCGAGAACCACCACATCCGCGGGATATTCGCTGCTGCCGGCGACCACCGCGCGGGCCCGGCCGTCGGCACCGGTCCGTATGCCGGTCACCTCCCGGTCGCCGGCCACCACGATGTCCAGCCCGACCAGCGCCTCGCGCACCAGGGCGCCCATATCGGGATCCAGCGTCGACATCGGTTCGGCCCCGCGGTGTAGGACGGTGACCTCGAAACCGCGGCGGATCAGTGCCTCCGCCATCTCGACTCCGATATACCCCGCACCGACCACCACGGCGCGGCGACCACTCGTCGCGGCCAGGGTCGCGATGAGTGCCTCACCGTCGTCCAAGGTCTGCACCCCGTGCACACCGGGCGCGTCGATGCCGGGCAGCGGCGGCCGGGTGGGCCGGGCGCCGGTCGCGAGCACGAGTTGGTCGTAGCCGGTCCAGGTTTCGACACCGGTCGCAAGATCACGGCTACGCACGCGGCCGCCCTCGATATCGAGTTCGACCACCTCGCTGCGCAATCGCACGTCGATCGCCCGCGCCCGGTGCTCGGCCGGTGTGCGCGCGATCAACTGGTCTCTGTCGCGGACCTGCCCGCCGACCCAGTACGGGATTCCACAGGCGGAGTACGAGGTGAAATGCCCGCGTTCGAACACCACGATCTCGAGGGCGCCGGCCTCCCGGTACCGGCGCGCCTGGGAAGCCGCCGACATTCCGGCCGCGTCACCGCCGACGATCACCAACCGCTCGGTCATACGATCAACCTACCCAGTCGGCCGCGCTTCCCGCGGTACCACCGGCGGTCGCCCCGGCGTCAGGCGGTGCGCGAGCCGATCAGCGGGAGCCGGTCCATGGCGGTGCGGGTGGGGCGGCGGGAACCGGTGGTCGACCGGCCGTTGCTGTCGGTGAAGGTCAGGATGCCGTCCTCGATCGGGCTCTTACGCAGGTAGGCGCGGTCCCGGAAGTAGCTGTTGACCACCTTCCACGGTCCGCCGGTGCCCTGTCGCGGCATCACCGCGTCGCCGCGCTGGATATAGCCGGACTTCAGGGCGCCGCCCATCACCGAGACTTCGGAGCGGTCGCTGTCGTGCGCGTTCACCACGAACCGGGTGTAGCCGTGGTCCCGCATCCGGTTGAGCACCTTGCAGAAGTATTCCGCGGCGAGGTCGGCTTTCAGGGTCCACGAGGCGTTGGTGTACCCGAGGACCATCAGGGCATTCGGTACACCGTCGAGCAGCGATCCCTTGTACATGACCCGCTCCCGCGTCACCACCGGTTCCCCGTCGACGTCCAGGGTGGCGCCGCCCAGGATCTGGATGGTCAGGCCGGTGGCGGTGACGACGATATCGGCGTCGATCTCGGCCCCCGAGGAGAGGCGGATACCGTTCTCGGTGAACGTGTCGATGGTGTCGGTGACGATGGACGCCTGTCCGCGGCGCAAGGCTTTGAACAGGTCACCGTCCGGTACCACGCACAGTCGCTGGTCCCAGGGCGCGTAATCCGGGCTGAAATGCCGCATATCGATACCCGATCCGACCGCCATCCGGACCCAGTTCAGGAACATCTTCCGGGCCAGGGCCGGTTGTTTGCGCGAGAGCTGATAGCTGGCCTGCTGGACGGCGATATTGCGCGCGCGACCGACCTGGTAGGTGAGACCGGCCGGGGATTTGACCTTCGTGAGCCCGATCGCGACCGGATCGTCGGCCGGGATCGAGGCGATATAGGTGGGCGAACGCTGCAGCATCGTCACATGGCCGGCATCGGGAACCATCGACGGCACCAGCGTGATGGCGGTGGCCCCGCTGCCGATCACCACGACCTTCTTACCCCGGTAGTCGAGATCCTCGGGCCAGTGCTGGGGATGCACGATCTGCCCGGTGAAGTTCTCTTCCCCGGGGAACGACGGCCGGTGGCCTTTGTCGTAGTCGTAGTAGCCGGTGCAGCCGGCCAGGAACCCGGCGGTCCACACTTCCTCGGCGCCGGTTGCTTCCTCGGCTACCCGGACGGTCCACTGGTTGTCCGTACTGGACCAGCTCGCCGAAACCACCTTCCGGCCGAAGTGGATATGCGGGGTAACCCCGTACTCGTCGGCGGTCTCCTCGATATAGCGGCGGATACCGGCGCCGTCGGCGAGCATCTTGGTGCCGCGCCAGGGCCGGAAGCCGTAGCCGAAGGAATACATATCGGAGTCCGAGCGGATCCCGGGGTACCGGAACAGATCCCAGGTTCCGCCGATGGCGGTCCGCCGTTCCAGGATCGCGTAGCTGCGCCCGGTGTTCTCCTTCTCCAGGTGACAGGCCACATCGATACCGGACAGACCGGCTCCGATGATCAGTACGTCGATATGCCGCGTCATTGCGTTCCTCGTCTGTTCGTGCCGGGTTCGCCGTCGATCATGACAGACGCACCTTTTACCTGTAACCGAGAGTAGCCGATATCAGCGGAGGTGCCGATATGTGTCATGCATCAGGCCGAGAAGTCCCGGCATTTCCCCCGCCGGCAGACCCGGTGAACGTGATACTTACCTCACTTCTCGATTCGTCCTATAAGGGGCAGGCACCGGTGCCCCAACCCACCTTCCCCGATCACCGGAATTCGGCGATGACCGGCGCGAAAGTCTCCAGATCGGGTTCGAGCACGGTGACGTAGCCGAATCCGAATCGTTCCCGGTTGGCCCGCAGCCGGTCGGCGATCTGCCCGGGACTCCCCAGCAGCACCGTCGGCAGTTCGTCCACCGCCGCCAGCACCCCGGGGTCCACGAACGGGCCGTATCTGTCGAGGAATTCGGCGCGTCGTCCGGCGGGCACCACCGCCTGGACCAGGATGTTCAACTCCACTTCACCGGCACGCTCCCCCAGCGCGGTGCGGACGAACCGGACCCGTTCATCGATCGCCGGCGGCCCGGCAAGCCGCAGCGTCCCGGCGCCCGTGGTCGCCGCCCCGGTCAGCGCGACGACCGACGCGTAGCGGGCGGCGAGCGTGAGCATCCGATCACCCCAGCCGCCGATGAGCAACGGCGGGCCGCCGGGCCGGGCGGGTTGCGGTTCGTAGCCCGGATCGGCAAACAGATCGTGCAATGTGCGCACGGTCTGCTCGAGATACGCCACCCGGCTCGCACCGCTACCGAACGGGATACCGGCGGTATCGAATTCTTCGCGCACATACCCCGCGCCCAGACCCAGTTCCAGCCGGCCTTCGACGAACCGATCCGTCCCGGCGATCTCCCGGGCCAGCAGCACAGGGTTGTAGAAGGGCGCATTCAGGACGAACGTGTTCAGCTGTACCCGTTCGGTGTTCTCGGCCGCCAGTACCAGCGCCGGAAACGGCGGCGCCAGGCCGAGATGGTCGGCTACACCGATCACGTCGTACCCCAGTTCCTCGGCCCGGCGGCATTTGCGTACCCAGTCGTGGCGTGAATCCGGCACGACCATGTTGACGCCGAACCGGAACTCCGTCCGTGAGCTCATACCTTCTGCATACCCCGCACAGGTGCACCGCGCCGCCTCCACACCGGCGAGTCGGCGGACATAGGGTGGGTACACGTCCCGGGCAGGCGCGGCGCCGGTCCGAGCCACCAGGAGGATTGTCGATGAACGCCACGAAAGCCCGGTTCGGTCTCTTGATCGCGGCCGCCGCACTCGCCCTGACCGGGTGCACCGAGATCGAGCAGGCATTGAACAAGGGCGGCGACACACCCTGCCGCGAGTACATCGGACAGGACCAGGAAACCAAACGCGTCACCATCACGAAGTTCCTCGAGGAGCAGCACGGGCAGGCGCCGACCGGCACCAATGTGGACCTGTCCATGGCCGCCGTCGACGGCCTGTGCACGGTCCAGGCCAATGCCGATACCCCCATCGAGCGGGCCGATCTGGCCGGTATCTTCATCCGGAAATAGTCGGCTGCCACGGCCTTCACCTCCCCGGCACCGGGAAAATCGCGCAGCCGATCGCTTCCGCGCGACCATTTGCCTCATACCACAAGCATTTTCGGCGAACCACCCACGCCCCCTCGCCCCGGAAAACGGGATACGCAAGAATGTGTTCGCAAAAGTGCTGGCGAAGTAGCGATCCGGATACCGGGCTGCGGCGAGCCGGAATCGGTGCGTCCGGCCGGTGCCGGCGCCGGAAACCTAGGTGCAAGGAGCGCGCAATGTTTCATCGGATCGGATCGGTAGCGCCGCGGTGCCGTGGCGTGGCACGGAGTTCCTGATGGCGTATCGCAGCGACCGGGTAGCGGTAACCGACAGGGCCCGCAACGCGTTACGCGAATTGATCGAACAGCACGGCCCCATCCTGCTCTACCTGCCGCATCGGGAAACGGGCGAACCGGCGCCCGACTGGCTGCCCATCCGCGATTTCCGGGCGGCCGAAGACGATATCCTCTTCGGCCGGTTGGCCTGGCATACCGAACTGTGGATGAGCGAGCAGACATACAAGCATTTCGAACGCGACCACCTGACCGTGGACGTCCCGGCCGATACCGGGCCACCGGCGGGCGGTGACGAACCCCCGGCGGATACCGCGGTTTTCCTGTTGCGCGCCCGCCGGCTCAGCGCCGCCGAGGCCGCCGCCTCCGAGACCCGCAAACGTAGCCGGGGCTGACCCCTCCTCCTGCGGCAGGGCGAGAATTCCGGCCCCCACGGACGGTCCTCGGCAGCCGCTGCCACAGCTCGATCCCGGGCCGGCCCGCGCGGCGTACACCGCTGCCGGTCGCGAGGTCGAAGGAAGTCCTGTTCAATGGGATCCGATGTGCCGGAAGCGGGTCGAGAGGTTACCTTGTGGCGATGTTCAGAGCGAGGCTCGGTGTCCGCGCCCGGATCCTGGCGATCGCGCTCATCCCGAGTTTGACCCTGTTGGTGGTCGGTGTGGGCGCGACCGGCTACCTGATCGACCAGGGCCAGCACGACCGTCAGGTGACCGAAGCGATGCGGGCGGCCTCCGGGCCCACCCGCACGGTGTACGAGATCGTTCAGAACGAACGCCGGCTCACCCTGGCCTACCTCGCCGGTGATTCGGCCGCGGCCGATGCGCTGAAGGCCGTCCGGCCCGACAGCGAACAGGCGCTACGTGGCCTCCTCGACGCCTCGCAGCAGCTGCGCAGCCTGCAACCCGACCAGATCAGCGATGATGTCGGCTCGTTCGCCACACTCATCCAGCAACTGGGAAATATCCGGGGCGCCGTCGACAGCCGCGCGGTCTCCGCGGGAGACGCCTACACCTTCTACGCGCGCCTGCTCGACGCGCTCGCGGTCGGTGCGCAGATCTCGCAGTCCTTCGCGCCGGATGCGCATTCGGCCACGCAACTCACCCTCGCCACCCGCATCATGCATACGCTCGAGGCGACCTCCCGTAGCCATGCGCTGGCCGGGGCGGCGCTGCGGTCCGGCCGGCCGGTGGCGCTGCCCGCGGAATACATCCAGCAGACCGGCTTCTACCACACCGAAACCGCACTGCTGGCCCGCGAGCTCGCCCCGGAACTCGGTGAGCGGCTGAACAATCTGACCGGCAGCCCGCAGTGGCAGCTGCTGACCCGCACCGAGAACACCCTCATCGCCCGCAGCCTCCCGAGTGCGGACGACGACTCCTCGGGTCTGCCGCCCGCCCAGTTCGCCGCGTGGCAGGACGCGGCCGACCATCTCGATCACGAAATGCTCGAACTATGGGACGAGCAGAACGTGGTCATGCAGCAGGCCTCGCTGGACGCCGCGGCCCGCACCACCACGCAATCCCTGCTGATCGGCCTCGCTGTCCTGGTGATCTCCGCGGCGGCGTTCGGGATTTCCCTGGTACTGGCCAACCGGTTCATCCACCGCCTGGTGCGGCTGCGCGACCATACGCTGGCCCTGGCCGACGAGCGACTGCCGGATATGCTCGACCGGCTCCGCGCCGGAGAGGAAGTCGACGATGCCGCGGCCGCGGCGACACTCGATTTCGGCCATGACGAACTCGGTGCGGTGGCCACCGCATTCGAGCATGCACACGCGGTCGCCGTGACGGCCGCCGTCACCGAGGCCCGCAACCGCGAAGGCGTCAAATCGATCTTCCTGAACATCGCGCACCGCAGCCAGATCGTGGTGCACAAACAGCTGGAGATCCTCGACGAGGCCGAACGGCGCGAAGAGGATCCGGCCATGCTGGACGTACTGTTCAAACTCGATCACCTGGCCACTCGCGAACGCCGTAACGCGGAGAACCTCATCGTGCTCGGCGGCGGGAAACCGGGCCGCCAGTGGCGCACCCCGGTACCACTGGTGGACCTGGTACGCAGCGCTGTCGGCGAAACCCAGGACTACCCGCGAGTGCGCCTGGCCCGGCTGCCCGAGTTGCGGGTGGCGGGTAGCGCGGTCGGTGATCTCATCCACCTGCTCGCCGAACTCGTCGACAACGCGACCTCGTTCTCGCCGCCGCAGTCGCGCGTCCAGGTGACCGGGTCGGTCATCGGTAAGGGCGTGGCCGTCGAGATCGCCGATCAGGGCATGGGGATCCCGGCCGACAGCCGCGACCGGCTGAACGAGATCCTGGAAAGCCCGCCCGATTTCGAGGTCGCGTCGCTGCAGCGGGATTCGCGCCTGGGAATCTTCGTGGTCGCGCAGCTGGCCCACCGGCACGGTATCTCGGTACGGCTGTGGGAATCGGAGTACGGCGGGGTACGCGCGGTCGTGATCGTTCCGTCCGCCCTGCTCACCGACCCCGCGGAGGAGACCGCGCCGCTGCCGGGATTGACGCGGCCGGCCGCCCCGGTCCCGCCCCCGGCCCCCGAGGAGCGCGCCGAAGCCCCGGCGGCCACCCTCGTCGAGGACCGCCCGCGGCCTGCCGCCCGCCCCGATCCGGCGCCTCCGGACGCCGCGCCGGCGGAGACCGGCGAGTCCACCGCCGAGCCGGAGGTCCTGCCCGACGGTCGTCCGGCTTTACCACGCCGCAGCAGGCAGGCTAAAGTCGCACCGCGACCGGAAGTTTCGGACGCCCAGCAGGCCGCAACGGCGCGGCCCCGCTCGGCCGAACAAGCCCGAGATCTGATGGCAGCGATCGAGAACGGTACCCGGCAGGGCCGCAGGCCTCTGCCCGCCACGGATTCCGGCACCGCGACCCCGGCGCCGGACGGCGCATCCCCGGATGAACAGGAAGGCTAAGTGTCAACTTCCACTCAAGGTGACCTGAACTGGCTGCTCGACGATCTCGTCGAGCGACTCGCGGGGGTCCGGCTGGCGGTCGTACTGTCCACCGACGGAATGCTGCTCGGCCACTCCTCGAAAATGGACCGCACCGAAGCAGAGCATTTCGCGGCGATGTCGTCGACCCTGCACGGGCTGGCGCGCAGCGCGGGCGCACGATTCGAGGGCGGTAACGTCCGGCAGGCGGTGATCGAACTCGATCGAGCCGTACTGTTCGTGACCTCCGCCGGCGATAACGCCTGTATCGCGGTCCAGGCCGCAGCGGACGCCAACCTCGGCATGGTGGCCTACGAGATGAACCTGACCGTACAGCGCGTCGGTACCCATCTCTCGACCAGTTCCCGCAGCGGAACCGGGGACCGACCACAGCAACCGTGAGAACAGCGATACGGCGATGACCGGTACACGGGATTCCTGGTTCGACGACGATGCCGGACCGCTGGTGCGGCCGTATGCGATCACCCGGGGCCGGACCGTCGGTGCCGGACACGATCTGGATATGCTCACGATCGTGGTCAGAGCTCGCGGAGCCCCACCACTACGTCGTACCGAACCCGAATATCTCGATATCGTGCAGTTGTGCACGGAACCACAGACAGTGGCGGAGGTGGCAGCCGCCTTGAAACTGCCGCTGGCGGTGACCAAGATTCTCGTCGGAGATCTGATCGGTGACAGCCATCTGATCTTCCGGACTCCGGTGCAGATGGAGTCCGGCCCCGGCGACTTCAACATATTGCGAGCGGTACTGGATGGAATCCGAAAAATTTGACCCTGCCCGGATCGACCCCGCGGCGCCGGCCCTGGCCGCGTCGGTCAAGGTCCTCATCGCCGGCGGCTTCGGCGTCGGTAAAACCACCATGGTGGCCTCGATCAGTGAGATTCCGCCGCTGCGGACCGAGGAGATGATCACCGAACTCAGTACCGGGATCGATGATCTGTCGGGTGTCGAATCCAAGACCACCACGACGGTGGCGCTGGACTTCGGCCGGATCACCATCGACAAGGATCTGGTGCTGTATCTGTTCGGCACGCCCGGCCAGGACCGTTTCTGGTTCCTGTGGGACGAATTGGCTCGGGGCGCGCTGGGTGCGGTGGTTCTGGCCGATACGCGCCGGCTCGGGAACTCCTTCGCCGCCATCGACTATTTCGAACGCCGCGGGCTGCCGTTCCTCGTGGCGGTCAACTGTTTCGACGGGGCACCGCGCTACACCGTGGACGAGGTCCGTGACGCCCTCGATCTCGACGGCTCGATGCCGGTAATGCTCTGCGATGCCCGCGATCGGGTATCGGCGAAGAATGTGCTGCTCAGCTTGATCGAGTACCTGATCGACCGGGCCACCCGGCCCGATCTGACGGCGAATCCCGGGTGATCCGCCGGCGGAGCCGCTCGCCGGCTCCGCCTGAGCGCGTCAGGCCCGGAACGGTAGCGCAGCGTACCCCCCAGGGGCCCGTGCTCAGACGCAACAGACACCGCCGATATTCAGTGCAACGCACCCGCCGTGTGCAGTTCGTCGAACAGCAACTGGTCCACCGGCGGTACATGCGGTCGGTCCGCGTAGCCGAACCAGGCGATTTCGGCGATTTCGCTGCTCGCGGTCAGCTGTCCCCGGTACTCCGCGCGGTAGCAGCTCATCCGTACCCGGGCCGTACCGTCGACGGCCTCGTAGATGCCTACCGGTTCGACGGTTTCGGCGACCAGCGCGACGGTGAGCTCCTCGGCGATCTCACGCACCAGGGTCTGTTCATCGGATTCGCCCGCTTCGCGTTTTCCGCCCGGGATGTAGAAGACCTCCTTACCCGACGGGCGGGCGCACAGGATCCGCCCGTCCACGATCAGCACCCAGGCCACCGTATCGATGAGCTCACCGACCAATTCGTCCGTCACGCCGGCAGCTTAGACCAGCGCCGCGCGCGGACCATCTCGGCCAAGCTGCCCCCAACCGCCCGGTCGCGGACGTACCATGCGGACGTGGCCGATGCGAATCCTCCCGCCGTGTTGCGGGTCCTGGTCTACAGCAACGACGCCGACACCCGGAGTCAGGTGATGCTGGCGCTCGGGCGCCGCCCGCATCCGGATCTACCCCCGCTCGAATATCTCGAGGTCGCCACCGCCCCGGTGGTACTGGAGCGGATGGACGCCGGCGCGGCCGATCTAGCCGTTCTGGACGGTGAATCCGCGCCGGTCGGCGGGATGGGTCTGGCCAAACAGCTCAAGGACGAGCTCGGCGAATGCCCGCCGCTGATCGTGCTCACCGGTCGCGCCGATGATGCCTGGCTGGCGAACTGGTCGCGCGCCGAGGCGGTCGCGTCCCATCCCATCGATCCGCTGCGGCTCACCGAGATCGTGGTCGACCTCCTGCGGCGACGCCCGGCCGCCTGAGCCGATTAGGTTCATTCGCTCATAAATCTCAGTCCCGAATTCGATCAAACCGGTCTGTGAATCCGCGTTCTTCCTGCCGCGACAGTTGTAGGCTGTGCTGTAGCTCACATGAGCGCGGGAGATGATATATAACCCGCGACGTTGAAATCTGCCCCCAGCCCATTCTTGATTCCGGGGCGGAACCGGCGGCGCGGGCCGTACCCATCGACCGCCCGGCCCCGTACGCGGGCCCCGCGGCACAACCGCCGGGTCCGGAGTTCGCAAGGAGGGGAAGCGCAGTCGTGAACACCGAACTGCCGATATTGGTCCTCGGCGCGGTTGCCGCCGCGTTCGCGATCATCTCGGTCCTGATCGCCGGCCTCATCGGCCCGAAACGCTACAACCGCGCGAAACTACAAGCCTACGAATGCGGTATCGAACCGACCCCGCATGCTGTAGCCGGAGGCGCGGGAAGCACTACCGGACAACGTTTTCCGGTGAAGTACTACCTCACCGCGATGCTTTTCATCATTTTCGATATCGAGATCGTGTTCCTCTACCCGTGGGCGGTCCATATCGATGCGCTCGGGGTGTTCGGCCTGGTCGCGATGGCCTTGTTCATCGTCAACGTCTCGGTCGCCTACGCCTACGAATGGCGGCGTGGCGGCCTCGGCTGGGACTGAGCCGCGAACCTCCGATCAGCCGCGGTCCGCGTTCCGGCGCGGGCCCATAGCCCAGGGAGTAGTCGGATATGGGTTTGGAAGAGAAACTGCCCAGTGGTTTCGTGCTCAGCACGGTCGAGGCCATGGCGGGGTACATGCGTAAGGGGTCGCTGTGGCCGGCCACGTTCGGTCTGGCCTGCTGCGCCATCGAGATGATGGCGACCGGCGGCGGCCGGTTCGATTCGGCTCGTTTCGGTATGGAGGTTTTCCGCGCCTCGCCGCGGCAGGCCGATCTGATGATCGTCGCGGGCCGGGTCAGCCAGAAGATGGCACCGGTACTGCGACAGGTCTACGACCAGATGACCGAGCCGAAATGGGTACTGGCCATGGGGGTCTGCGCATCGTCGGGCGGAATGTTCAACAACTACGCGGTCGTGCAGGGCGTGGATCATGTGGTGCCGGTCGATATCTATCTGCCGGGCTGCCCCCCGCGCCCGGAAATGCTGCTCAACGCGATCATCGCCCTGCACGACAAGATCCAGCACACCCCGATGGGGGTGAATCGCGCCGAGGCGATCCGGGCGGCGGAGCAGGCTGCCCTCGCCACGACCCCGACGATCCGGATGGAGGGTTTGCTGCGATGAGCACCGACCGTCCCGAATCCACCGACAGCCGAGCCGTCGAACCGGAACAGCCCATCGGACCTCACGACGAGGTGATCGGCCGCCGCCGCGGCATGTTCGGTATCTCCGGTAGCGGTGACACCTCCGGGTACGGGCGTCTCGTGCACGAGGTCGCCCTGCCGGGCGGTACTCCCCCACCCTATGGGGGCTATTTCGATACGGTCGTCGACCTGTTGCGCACCGCGCTGAACACCGGTGCCGGTTTCGACGCGGCGATCGAGAAAGTGGTCGTGGACCGCGACGAACTCACCCTGCATGTGCGCCGGGAACATCTGGTGGCGGTGGCACGGGCGTTACGCGACGATCCCGCACTGTGTTTCGAACTGTGCCTCGGCGTGAGCGGCGTGCACTACCCCGACGAGACGGGCCGCGAACTGCACGCCGTCTACCACCTGAACTCGATCACCCACGGCCGGCGGCTGCGCCTCGAGGTGGCGGCACCCGATACGGATCCGCATATTCCCTCGCTGTACCGCGTGTACCCGACCTGCGACTGGCACGAACGGGAAACCTACGACTTCTTCGGTATCCGGTTCGACGGACATCCCTCGCTGACCCGGATCACCATGCCCGACGATTGGCGCGGTCACCCACAGCGCAAGGACTACCCGCTCGGCGGGATACCGGTCGAATACAAGGGCGCGCGCATTCCGCCGCCCGATGAGCGGAGGGCCTACAGCTGATGAGTGAAATCGATATCCGGCCCGGTGTTTCCGGTGGGCCGGACCACGACGACTCCGGAACCGGTACCACCCCGGCCGCGCCGAGCACAGATTCCGATCAGCCGGTGGTGACGGTCGCGGGCCAGGATTGGGACGAGGTCGCCGATGCGCTCCGGGGCGCCGGGGAAGAACGCATCGTCGTCAATATGGGACCGCAGCATCCGTCCACGCACGGCGTGCTGCGGCTCATTCTGGAGATCGAGGGCGAGACCGTGGTGGAGGCCCGCTGCGGAATCGGCTACCTACACACCGGGATCGAGAAGAATCTGGAATTCCGGAACTGGGCCCAGGGCGTCACCTTCGTCACCCGGATGGACTATCTGTCCCCGTTCTACAACGAGACGGCCTTCTGCCTGGGCGTGGAACGGCTGCTCGGGATCACCGACGATATCCCCGAGCGCGCCACCGTGATCCGGGTACTGCTCATGGAGCTCAACCGCATCTCCTCACATCTGGTGGCGCTCGCCACGGGAGGTATGGAACTCGGTGCGCTCACCCCGATGCTGTTCGGTTTCCGGGAGCGGGAACTGATTCTGGATGTATTCGAGGCCATCACCGGCCTCCGGATGAATCACGCCTATATCCGGCCCGGTGGTATCGCCCAGGACCTCCCCGACGACGGGGTCACGAAGGTACGGGAACTGCTGGAGCTGATGCCGAAACGGCTCCGCGATATGGAACATCTGCTCACTCATAATCCGATCTTCAAGGCCCGCACCCAGGGCATCGGCTATCTGGACCTCACCGGATGTATCGCGCTCGGTGTCACCGGACCGGTGCTGCGGTCCACCGGGCTCCCGCACGATCTACGCAAGGCCATGCCCTACTGCGGATACGAGAACTACGAATTCGATATCCCCACCACCGATACCTGTGACTGCTACGGCCGCTACCTCATCCGGATCGAGGAGATGAAGGAGTCGCTGAAGATCGTGGAACAGTGCCTGGACAGGCTGCGTCCCGGGCCGGTGATGGTCTCGGACAAGAAGATCGCCTGGCCGGCGGATCTCACGCTGGGCCCCGACGGCCTCGGCAACTCACCGCGGCATATCGGCAAGATCATGGGCACCTCCATGGAGGGGCTCATCCACCATTTCAAGCTGGTCACCGAGGGTATTCGGGTACCGCCGGGGCAGGTCTACGCGGCGGTGGAATCGCCGCGCGGGGAGTTGGGGGTGCATATGGTCAGCGACGGCGGAACCCGGCCGTATCGCGTGCACTATCGCGATCCGTCCTTCACGAACCTGCAGGCGGTGGCGGCGATGTGCGAGGGCGGCATGGTCGCCGATGTGATCGCTGCCGTGGCCAGTATCGATCCGGTGATGGGTGGGGTGGACCGATGACCGAGATCCTGCTGCGCCTGAGCACGCGGCCGCAACCCTATCCGGACGAGGTCCGGGCCCGGTTGGAACCGGAGGCGAAGGAGATCATCGCGCGGTACCCGCAACCGCGATCGGCACTGCTGCCGCTGCTGCATCTGGTGCAGGCAGAAGAGGGCTGTGTGAGCAGCACCGGTATCGATTTCTGCGCCGAACTCCTGGGTCTCACCGGCGCCGAGGTGACGGCGGTGGCGACCTTCTACTCCATGTACCGGCGTACACCCACCGGCGATTACCACGTCGGTGTCTGCACGAATACGCTGTGCGCGGTTCTCGGCGGCGATGCCATCCTCGCCACCCTGCGCGAGCATCTGGGAATCGCGCACGGCGACACCACCGATGACGGCAAAATCACCCTCGAGCACATCGAATGCAACGCCGCCTGCGATTACGCACCGGTCGTGATGGTGAACTGGGAATTCTTCGACAACCAGACACCCGAATCGGCGAAGACCCTGGTCGACGATCTCCGCGCCGGCCAATCGGTCCGGCCGACCCGGGGCGCACCGCTGTGCACTTTCCGCGAGACCGCGCGCGTGCTGGCCGGATTCCCCGACACCCGCCCCGGTGTACTGGACGGTGATCCGGGCGGCCCGACACTGGCGGGCCTGGATATCGCGCGTGAACAGGGAATGCGTGCCCCCGAGGTCCCGGAGACCGGTGCGGACGGTGCGCGATGACCTTGACTCCGGTACTGACCAGATATTGGAATCTGCCGAACTCCTGGACGCTCGACACCTACCGCGCACACCAGGGGTACGACGCCCTGCCGATTGCCTTCGCCATGACGCCCGACGAGGTCATCGCCACGGTCAAGGACGCCGGGCTGCGCGGCCGTGGCGGAGCCGGCTTCCCTACCGGAATGAAATGGGGTTTCATCCCGCAGGGCCGAGAGCCGGACGGCACGATGAAACCGCACTATCTGGTGGTCAACGCCGACGAATCCGAGCCGGGCACCTGCAAGGACATCCCCTTGATGCTCGCGTCCCCGCATTCGCTGATCGAAGGCGTGATCATCGCGGCCTACGCCATCCGGGCCGCGCATGCCTTCATCTACGTGCGTGGTGAGGTCGTGCCGGTGCTGCGCCGGCTGCAAGCCGCGGTCGCCGAGGCCTACGCCGCCGGACTGCTGGGCACCGACATCCTGGGGTCGGGATACGATCTCGAACTCACCGTCCACGCGGGCGCCGGCGCCTATATCTGTGGCGAGGAAACCGCGCTCCTGGATTCGCTCGAGGGTCGCCGCGGCCAGCCCCGGCTGCGACCGCCGTTTCCCGCCGTCGCCGGGCTCTACGCCAGCCCGACGGTCGTCAACAATGTCGAGTCGATCGCCAGCGTGCCGCCGATCCTCCGGAACGGACCGAGCTGGTTCCGTGCCATGGGCACCGAGAAATCGCCGGGTTTCACGCTGTACTCGCTGTCCGGGCACGTCACCCGGCCGGGTCAGTACGAAGCACAGCTCGGCGTGACGCTGCGGGAACTTCTCGGATACGCAGGTGGCGTCCGGGCAGGCCACCAGCTGAAGTTCTGGACACCGGGCGGCTCCTCCACTCCCCTGTTCACCGCCGAACACCTCGACGTACCACTGGATTACGAGAATGTGATGGCGCACGGGTCGATGCTCGGCACCAAAGCGCTGCAGATCTTCGACGACACCACCTGTGTGGTCCGGGCCGTCCTGCGCTGGACGGAGTTCTACGCGCACGAATCGTGCGGGAAATGCACACCGTGCCGGGAAGGCACCTACTGGCTGGTGCAGCTGCTCACCCGGCTCGAAGCCGGCCTCGGCACCCCGGCCGATCTGGACAAACTCCTGGATATCGCCGACAACATCAACGGTAAATCGTTCTGCGCGCTCGGCGACGGCGCCGCCAGCCCGATCGTGTCCTCCATGAAGTACTTCCGCGACGAATACATCGCCCATCTGGAGCGAGGTGGCTGCCCCTTCGACCCGGCACGCGCCACCGCCTGGGCCTCCACCGCGGCCGGAGAGGTAATCCGATGACATCTACCGTCCGTTCCGATTCCGCCGATCTGCAACCCGCCGACCTGGTCACCCTCACCATCGACGGCACCACGGTGAGCGTTCCGGCGGGGACACTGCTCATCCGCGCCGCCGAGCTGATCGGAGTCCAGATTCCGCGATTCTGCGACCATCCGCTGCTCGCGCCCGTGGGCGCCTGCCGGCAATGCCTGGTGGAAGTGGAGGGTCAGCGCAAACCGGTGGCGTCCTGCACCATGGCGGTGACCGAGGGCATGGTGGCCCACACCCAGCTGAGTTCGCCGGCCGCGGAGAAAGCGCAGCAGGGTGTGATGGAACTGCTGCTGATCAACCATCCGCTGGACTGCCCCGTCTGCGATAAAGGCGGCGAATGCCCCCTGCAGAACCAGGCCATGTCCACCGGGCGTACCGAATCCCGGTTCGAAGGCGTCAAGCGGACGTTCCCCAAACCCATTCCGCTGTCGAGTGCGGTGCTGCTGGACCGGGAACGCTGTGTGCTGTGTGCGCGCTGCACCCGTTTCTCCCAGCAGATCGCCGGAGACCCGTTCATCGAACTACTCGATCGCGGCGCGCTGCAGCAGGTCGGCACCGCTGAGCACGAACCGCTCGACTCGTACTTCTCCGGGAACACCGTGCAGATCTGCCCGGTCGGTGCACTGACCGGGACCAGTTACCGGTTCCGCGCCCGCCCCTTCGATCTGGTGTCCAGCCCCAGTGTCTGCGAACACTGCGCCTCGGGGTGCGCGCAGCGCACCGATCACCGGCGCGGGAAGGTGATGCGCCGGCTGGCCGGTGACGACCCGCAGGTCAACGAGGAATGGAACTGCGACAAGGGCCGGTGGGCATTCGCCTACGCCACCGAACGAGACCGGATCACCACGCCGCTGCTGCGGGGGCCGGACGGCGAACTGGCGCCCTGCTCGTGGTCGGAGGCTCTGGCCGCGGCCGCGCGCGGGTTGCGTGCCGGAGTGGGGAATGCGTCGGTGCTGCCGGGTGGACGGGTCACCGAGGAGGAGGCCTACGCCTACGCGAAGTTCGCCCGGGTGGTCCTGGGCACCAACGATATCGATTTCCGTGCCCGCGCCCATTCCGCGGAGGAGGCCGAGTTCCTCGGCGCGTGGGTCGCCGGCCATCCCGACGCCGTCACCTACGACAGTCTCGACACCGCACCGGTGGTGCTGCTCGCAGGTTTCGAACCCGAGGAGGAATCACCCATCGTCTACCTGCGGCTGCGGAAGCAGGCACGCACCCGGGCCATGCCCGTCTACTCCGTCGCCCCGTATGCCTCCCGCGGTCTGGAACGGATGTCGGGCACTCTGCTACCGACGGTGCCGGGTGCCGAAGCCCAGACGCTCGCCGCTCTCTGCGGAGCCGGCGAGCCGGCGACCGCGGCCGTACCGGAGCCTGTTTCGGCGGACCTGGTGCGGCTGCTGCGCGAGCCCGGCGCGGTGATCCTGGCGGGCGAACGATTGGCCGCGGTCCCCGGGGCGCTGTCGGCGACGATCCGGCTGGCCGCCGATACCGGTGCCGCGCTCGCGTGGGTGCCACGCCGGGCGGGTGAACGCGGCGCGGTGGAAGCGGGTGCGCTGCCCGGCCTGCTCCCGGGCGGGCGGCCCGTCACCGACTCCGACGCCCGGCGTCAGGTCTGTCAGGTCTGGAACGTCGACGAAATACCTGCCGGGCCGGGGCGTGATACCGGGACGATCCTCGACGGCACCGGCCGGGTCGGCACCCTCGTCGTCGGCGGTGTCGAACTCGCCGACCTGCCCGATCCGGCCGCGGCCCGGGCCACGCTCGACCGGGCGGATTTCGTGATCTCCCTGGAACAACGCCACAGCGAGGTGACCGCGTACGCCGATGTGGTGTTCCCGGTGGCGACCGCGATGGAGAAATCCGGTACCTACCGCACCTGGGAGGGTCGCCCACGGCCGTTCGCCGCGGCACTGACCGACAGCACGGTGCGCCGTACCGCGGCGCCCATGTCGGACCAGCGGGTACTGCACAGCCTCGCCGCGGAACTCGGTGTTGCGCTCGGCCTGGCCGATACCGCTGCCGCCCGCGCCGAACTCGACCGGCTCACCGGCTGGTCCGGAGCCACCACCACTGCGCCCGCGTATCCGGCCGGCCGGGTGCCCGCGCCCCCTGCCGGATCCGCGGTCCTGGCCGGCTGGCGGATGCTGCTCGACCGCGGCCGGCTACAGGACGGTGAGCCGAATCTCGCGGGTATCGCCCGGGCGCCGGTCGCCCGTATGTCGGCGGCCACCGCTGCGGAATCGGGCGTGGCCGACGGCGATCGGGTCACGGTCGGCACCGGGAAAGGCACGGTCACTCTGCCATTGGCGGTTACGCCCATGCCCGACAGGGTGGTGTGGCTGCCGATGAATTCACCCGGCTGTTCGGTACACACCGATCTGGGCGCCGGACCGGGCAGCGTCGTCACCGTACGGCGCGCCGAACGGACGGAGGCATCCGACCATGACTGATCTGTCCCTTTTCGGCCTGGACCCGCTGTGGCTGGTCGCCGCCAAGGCCGTCGCCATTTTCGTGTTCCTGCTGCTGACCGTCCTGTTCGGGGTCCTGGTGGAACGCAAGGTCGTCGCCTGGATGCAGATGCGGGTGGGACCCAACCGGGTCGGCCCCAAGGGTCTGCTACAGAGCGCGGCCGACGGGGTGAAAATGGCGTTCAAGGAGGACATCGTCCCCGCGATCGTCGATAAACCCATTTTCGTTCTCGCCCCGATCATCTCGGTGATCGCCGCCGTGATGGCCTTCGCGGTGATCCCGTTCGGGCCGGAGGTGTCGATCCTCGGGAATCCCACCGCGCTGCAGCTCACCGACCTGCCCGTCGGTGTGCTCTACATTCTGGCGATCACCTCGATCGGGGTGTACGGAATCGTGCTGGCCGGCTGGGCCTCCGGTTCGACCTACCCGCTACTGGGCGGCCTGCGCTCGACCGCCCAGGTGATCTCCTACGAAATCGCCATGGCGCTGTGTTTCGCGGCCGTATTCCTGCTCGGCGGCACCATGGCGACCTCGGGCATCATCGCCGCGCAGCAACCCACCTGGTATGTGTTCCTGCTGCTGCCGTCGTTCCTGATCTACTGCATCTCCATGGTCGGCGAGACCAACCGCGCCCCGTTCGACCTCCCCGAAGCCGAAGGCGAACTCGTCGGCGGCTTCCACACCGAATACTCGTCGCTGAAGTTCGCGATGTTCATGCTCGCCGAGTACGTGAATATGGCGACGGTGTCCGCGCTGGCGACCACCATGTTCCTGGGCGGCTGGCGCGCCCCGTTCCCGATCAACCTCTGGGAGGGCGCCAATTCGGGCTGGTGGCCGCTGCTCTGGTTCACCGCCAAGGTGTGGATATTCCTGTTCGTCTTCATCTGGTTGCGCGGCACCCTGCCGCGGCTGCGCTACGACCAGTTCATGAACCTCGGCTGGAAGCTGCTGATTCCGGCCTCGCTGGCATGGGTGATGGTCGTCGCCACCGCCCGCGTTCTCGATCTCGAAGGCTATACGGCAGCCACGCCGATCCTGGTGATCGCCGGTCTGCTGGTGACCGCACTGCTGGTCGGGTTGTTCCTGCGCGCCGGCCGCGTACCCGCCCCGGCTCCGGAGTTCCCGCCGGACGACGGTATCGCCGCCCCCACCACGGGGCAGCCGAGCGGTTCCGAGGTTTTCCTCGGCTTCCCGACCCCGCCGCTTCCCGAACGCACCTCCACCATCACCCTCTCGCCCGGGTTCTTCGAACCGCTGGCGGGTTTCGCGGTCACCGCCGGCACCATGTTCAAGAAGCCCAATACCGAGTTCTATCCCGAGGAAAAGGTGCCCACCGCGCCGCGATATCACGGCCGGCACCAACTCAATCGGCACCCGGACGGGCTGGAGAAATGTATCGGCTGCGAACTGTGCGCCTGGGCCTGCCCGGCCGACGCGATCTACGTCGAGGGCGCCGATAACACCGAGGAGGAGCGTTACTCCCCCGGTGAGCGCTACGGCCAGGTGTATCAGATCAACTACCTGCGCTGTATCGGCTGCGGCCTGTGCATCGAGGCCTGCCCCACCCGGGCGCTCACCATGACCAACGACTACGAACTCACCGACGACAACCGGGCCGACCTCATCTACGAAAAAGACCGGCTCCTCGCGCCCCTGGCACCGGATATGCAGGCCCCGCCACACGCCATGCAGCCGGGCACCACGGAGGCCGACTACTACCTCGGCCGGGTACACGGCGATACGGAGCGGCCCGTCGCCGGCACGGCACAGGGAGGCACCCGATGAGTCCGGCAACCGCATTCCTGGCAGCCGCTCCGCTCACCGAGACAGGAACCGGCGAGGCCGTCCAGTTCTGGATCCTGGCACCGCTGGCGGTAGTCGGCGCGCTGGGTATGGTTTTCGCGGCCAAGGCCGTACATTCGGCGATCTGCCTGGCCGCCACCATGATCAGCCTGGCGGTTTTCTATATCGCCCAGGATGCGCTGTTCCTCGGTGTCGTCCAGATCGTCGTGTACACCGGCGCCGTCATGATGCTCTTCCTGTTCGTCCTCATGCTGGTGGGCGTCGATTCCGCGGAATCCCTGCGAGAAACCCTGCGCGGGCAGCGTATCGCCGCCGCCGTAGTGGGTATCGGCTTCGGCATCCTGCTGTGCACCGGGATCGCGCACGGTATCCGGCGGTCCGATATCGCCTTCCCCGCCACCGGTTTCCCCGGTCAGGACGTGATCGGCGCGCTCGCCGAGTTGATCTTCGTACGCTATGTGTGGGCGTTCGAGCTCACTGGAGCCCTGCTCATCGCTGCCACCATCGGCGCCATGCTGCTGGCGCACCGCGAACAGTTCGTCCCCAAACTCGGCCAGCGCGAGTTGTCCCGGCGGCGGTTCCGCGTTCCCGGACACCGGCCGACCCCGCTACCGACACCCGGTTTCTATGCCCGGCACAACGCCGTCGATATCCCCGCCCGGCTCCCGGACGGCTCCTTCGAGGAACTGTCCGTCTCGACCATCCTGCGGCATCGCCGCACCCGGGCACTGACCGATGCGGCGATCCTGTCGGTCGGTGCGCCGACCGCGGAACGTCCCGCCGGCGATACCGCGCCGCCCGGTACCGGAGATACCCCGGCCCCCGGCGCCGGGCATCCCACCGATCGCCCGGCCGACGAGGAAGGTACCCGGTGAATCCCGAGAACTATCTGTTCCTGTCCGCGCTGTTGTTCACGATCGGCGCCGCGGGAGTGTTGTTGCGGAGCAACGCCATCATCGTGTTCATGTGCATCGAGCTGATGCTCAATGCGGTCAATCTCGCGTTCGTGACCTTCGCCCGGATGCACGCGAACCTCGACGGTCAGGTTTTCGCCTTCTTCACGATGGTGGTCGCCGCGGCCGAGGTCGTGGTGGGACTGGCCATCATCATCACCATTTTCCGCGCCCGCCGCTCGACCTCGGTCGACGACGCCAACCTGCTGAAGTTCTGATATGGATACAGCAACGCTGTGGCTGCTGCCCGCCCTGCCCCTCGCCGGCGCCGCCGTACTGCTGCTCACCGGCCGTCGCGCCGATGCCTGGGGCCATCTGCTCGCGACCTTCGCCGCGCTCGCCTCCTTCGCCGTCGCGATCGTGGCGTTCGTGGGGATGCTGGGCCGCGCCGATCCCGACCGCGCGGTGGCGGCGGATCTGTTCAGCTGGGTTCCGGTGGCCAGGCTCCAGGTCGATTTCGGGCTGGCACTGGACCAGTTGTCGATTTGTTTCGCCCTGCTCATCACCGGCGTCGGCTCGCTGATCCATATCTACTCCGTCGGCTATATGAGCGACGACCCCGGCCGCCGGCGCTTCTTCGCCTATCTCAACCTGTTCCTCGCGGCCATGCTGCTGCTGGTGCTGGCGAACAACTACCTCGTGCTGTATCTGGGCTGGGAGGGTGTCGGTCTCGCCTCCTACCTGCTGATCGGCTTCTGGTATCACAAGCCGACCGCGGCGACGGCGGCCAAGAAGGCGTTCGTGGTGAACCGGGTCGGTGATATGGGGCTGGCGCTGGCCATGATGGTCATGTTCGCCACCTTCGGCTCGGTGGATTTCGACGCGGTCTTCGGATCCGCTTCCGCCGCGAGCGATACCACCCTCACCGCGATCGGGCTGCTCCTGCTACTGGCGGCCTGTGGTAAATCCGCCCAGGTACCGCTGCAGTCCTGGCTCGGTGACGCGATGGAGGGCCCTACCCCGGTGTCGGCGCTCATCCACGCCGCCACCATGGTCACCGCCGGCGTGTACCTGATCGCCCGCTCCAATCCGATCTACAACCTCGCGCCCACCGCGCAGGTCGCGGTGGTGCTGGTGGGTGCGGTGACCCTGCTGTTCGGCGCGATCATCGGCTGCGCCAAGGACGACATCAAGAAGGCGCTCGCCGCATCGACCATGAGCCAGATCGGCTATATGGTGCTGGCCGTCGGCCTCGGCCCCGCCGGTTACGCGGTGGCCATCATGCATCTGCTGACCCACGGCTTCTTCAAGGCCGGCCTGTTCCTGGGCGCCGGGTCGGTCATGCACGCCATGGACGACGAAACCGATATGCGCCGCTACGGAGGTCTGCGCACACTGCTGCCGATCACCTATATCACCTTCGGACTGGGGTATCTCGCGATCATCGGCGTACCGCCGTTCGCCGGGTTCTTCTCCAAGGACCGCATCATCGAGGCAGCGTTCGCCGCCGAGGGGGTCGCGGGACCGATTCTGGGCACCGTCACCCTGATCGGCGCCGGGCTCACCGCCTTCTACATGACCCGGGTCATGCTGCTCACCTTCTTCGGTGAGCGCCGTTGGAAACCCGATACCCACCCGCACGAATCCCCCGGGGTAATGGCCGGCCCGATGATTCTGCTGGCGCTCGGTTCCGTCGGTGCCGGTGCGGTCTTCGTCTGGGGTTCGTCACTGCAGAACTGGCTGGCCCCGGTCGTCGGCGAACATCACGGCGAACCCGCGCTGCCGGTGCCCGTGATCACCGCGCTCGCGCTCGGGGTGGTCGCGGTCGGAATCGGGCTCGCCTACCGGCAGTACGGTCGCGCGAAGGTACCCGCCACCGCACCGGACGCGGTTTCCGCACTGACCGTGGCCGCCCGTCGGGACCTCTACGGGGACGCGGTCAACGAGGCGGCGTTCATGCGGCCCGGGCGGCATCTCACGCGGGCACTGGTCTATCTCGACAACCGAGGTATCGACGGACTCGTCAACGGCTGCGCCGCCCTCATCGGCGGACTGTCCGCACGGGCCCGACGGATCCAGACCGGGTTCGTCCGTTCGTATGCCCTGTCCATGTTCACCGGCGCGGCCCTGGTGGCCGCCGCCCTGCTGGCCGTAAGGATCTGGTGAGCGCCGTGCCCTGGTTGACCGTGCTCTGGCTGCTCCCCGTAGTGGGCGCGGCAGTTGTGCTCCTGCTGCCCGCCGGCCGAGCGAACCCGGCCCGCTGGACCGGACTGGTGTTCGCAGTGGCGACCCTGGCCGTGGCGCTCGGCGTCGCCATGGCCTTCCAGCCGGGCGGGGAACAATTCCAGTTCGTCGAATCCCATACCTGGATACCGGCGTTCGGCGCGGGCTATACCCTCGGCGTCGACGGAATCGCGCTGGTGCTCACGCTGCTCACTGCCGGCCTGGTACCGCTGCTGATCATCGCGGGTTGGCACGACGACCGCGAAGTGGGCTCCGGAAAACGCGCGGCGCATATCTATATCGCCCTCACGCTGTTGGTCGAAGGCATGGTGCTGGTCTCCTTCCTCGCCCTCGACATCCTGCTGTTCTATGTGTTCTTCGAGGCCATGCTCATTCCGATGTATTTCCTCATCGGCGGGTTCGGGCCCCGTACCGACAGCGCGCCCGCCCGGCAGCAGCGTTCACGGGCCGCGGTGAAGTTCCTGCTGTACAACCTGCTCGGCGGGTTGATCATGTTGGCGGCGGTGATCGGTCTCTACGTTCTCACCGTCCAGCAGGGTCTCGGCGCCGAGGGAGCGGGCACGTTCGATCTGCGCACGGTGGTGGCGGCCGCGAACGCCGGCGAGCTCGGCGCCGGGCCGGCCGTGCTCAATGCCCTGTTCCTGGGTTTCATGTTCGCGTTTGCGGTGAAGGCGCCGCTGTGGCCGCTGCACACCTGGCTGCCGGATGCCGCGGTCTCCGCGACACCGGCCAGCGCGGTGCTGATGATGGCGGTGGTGGACAAGGTCGGCACCTTCGGCATGCTGCGCTACTGCCTGCTGTTGTTCCCGGCCGCCTCGGATACCTACGCGCCCTTGGTGATCGCCCTCGCCGTGATCGGCATCCTCTACGGTGCGCTACTGGCCATCGGGCAGACCGATGTGATGCGGCTGATCGCCTACACATCGATCTCCCATTTCGGTTTCATCGTGCTCGGTATCTTCGCGATGACCAGCCAGAGCCAGACCGGCGCCACCCTGTACATGGTGAACCACGGTATCTCCACGGCGGCGTTGTTCCTGGTGGCCGGATTCCTGGTGTCCCGCCGGGGCAGCCGGCTCATCGCCGACTACGGCGGTGTGCAGAAGGTGGCGCCGGTGCTGGCCGGAACGTTCTTCATCGCCGGCCTGGCCACGCTGTCGCTCCCCGGTCTCGCACCGTTCGTCAGTGAATTCCTGGTGCTCATCGGCACATTCAGCCGCTACCAGGTGGCCGCGATCCTCGCCACCGGGGCCCTGGTGCTGGCCGCGATCTATGTGCTGTGGCTCTACCAGCGGATGATGACCGGGCCGGTGGCGAAGGGCAACGAGGGGATCCGCGATCTGGTGCCCCGGGAACTGGTCGTGGTGGTGCCGCTGGTCGGTGCCCTGATCTTCCTCGGGGTGTATCCGAAGCCGGTACTCGATTTCATCGATCCGGCGGTGCATCAGACCCTCACCACCATCGGCAGTGTCGATCCCCCACCGCCGGTCCCGGTCCAACCGGAGGCGGCGAATACCGGAGGTGTGCCCCATGAGCGCTGATCCACGCGGCAGTGAGATCCTGGCCGCCTCGATTCCCGCGCCGAGTATCGAATACCACGCACTGGCCCCGATTCTGATCGTTTTCGGAGCTGCCGTGCTGGGCGTTCTCGTGGACGCGTTCCTTCCGCGCTCACGCCGGTATCCCACCCAGCTGGCGCTTACCCTCACCGCGCTGGTCGCCGCGTTGATCGCGGTGGTGCTGCTGTCCGGAACCAGGATGACCGCCGTCGCCGATGCGGTCGCCGTCGACGGGGTAACACTGTTCCTGCAGGGCACACTGCTGGTCGTCGGCATTCTGGCGGTGCTCTTCGTCGCCGAACGTGGACCGCTGCCCCGGCCGCGGTCCGGCCCCGGTACCTGGAGTCGTGCCGCCGCCGTCCCCGACTACGGAATGGACGCGTTCACCCCGCAGGCATCCGCGGTGCCCGGTAGCGGCACCGAACGGTCCGCGGCGACAGCGGGGGTCACACCCACCGAGGTGTTTCCGCTGCTGCTCTTGGCCCTGGGCGGGTTGCTGCTGTTCCCGGCCGCGAACGATCTGCTCACGATGTTCGTTGCGCTCGAGGTGCTCTCGTTGCCGCTGTACCTGCTGTGCGGGCTGGCACGCCGGCGCCGGTTGCTCTCGCAGGAGGCAGCGCTGAAATACTTCCTGCTCGGGGCATTCTCGTCGGCGTTCTTCCTGTACGGGGTGGCGTTGCTCTACGGCCAGGCCGGGACCGTCCGGCTGACCGGTATCGCCGAGGCGCTCGCGGCCGAATCCGGTTCGCCCACACTGGCGCTGCTCGGTATCGCGATGCTGGCGGTGGGTCTGCTGTTCAAGATCGGCGCGGTCCCGTTCCAGGCGTGGGTGCCCGATGTGTACCAGGGCGCGCCCACGCCGATCACCGCGTTCATGGCAGCGGCCACGAAGATCGCGGCGATCGGCGCGCTGCTGCGGGTGCTGCAGGTGGGGGTCGCCGAGATCGCCGACGATTGGCGTCCGGTACTGGCCGCCGTCGCCGTGGCCACCATGGTGGTCGGTGCCGTAGTGGCCATCACCCAGACGGATATGAAACGTATGCTCGCGTATTCCTCGATCGCGCATACCGGTTTCCTGCTGACCGCGCTGGTCGCCGCGAACGACCGCGGTATCTCCTCGACGCTGTTCTATCTGTTCGTCTACGGATTGGGCACGTTGGGCGCATTCGCTGTCGTGAGTCTGGTGCGAGAACCCGACGGTACCGAAGCCACCGCACTGGCGCGCTGGGCCGGTCTCGGCCGCCGCGCGCCCTGGCTCGCGACGGTATTCGCCCTTCTCCTGCTGTCGTTCGCCGGGATTCCGGTCACTGCCGGTTTCGTCGCCAAGTTCGCGGTATTCCAGGCAGCGGCCGCGGGTGACGCCGGGTTGCTCGTGATCGTGGGTGTGCTGGCCAGCGCGGTGGCCGCGTTCTTCTATATCCGGGTGATCGTGCTGATGTTCTTCACCGACCCGCCTGCGGATGCGCCGGTCGTGGTCCGGCCACCGGCCACCATGGCGTCGATCGTGGTCGCCGCGGCGGTCACACTGGCGCTGGGTATTGCGCCACAACCGCTGCTGGACATGGCCGGTCGCGCCGCGGAGTTCGTCGGGTGATCCGGCCGCGGAGGCGGTATCTGCCCGTCTTGCGGGACAAGGTGACAGGAAGGCAGGCGCATACGGTCCGCGGCCGGCGGGAGTCGATACCTATTTACGACTCTATGTAGTAGCCGGCCCCGGGATCGAGTAGCGTTCCGTCGTATGGAAATCGTCTACAACGTTGTGGTCGTCACCCATCTACTCGGGATGGCGGCCGTGGTCGGCGGATACGCCTCCGGGCGGCCCGCGGTCAACGAGGTGATGGTCTGGGGCGCACGAGCCCAGCTCATCACCGGGATAGTCCTGGTCGGGCTCGCCGAATCGGTGTCCTCGCTGGACAAGGACCTGGACATGATGAAGATCGGGATCAAACTGGTGATCTCGGTACTGGTGGCCGCGTTCGCGGAAATGGCACGGGCCGATCTGAAAAAGGGCAAGGACGCGGCCTGGATGCCGGATGCGGCCGGCGGGCTCGCGATCGTCAATGTGCTGATCGCGGCGCTGTGGACCTGATTCCGACTGTGCAGTAACACCAACAGTAATATCTTCGAACGGCGAGTGCGGCGGCCGGTCGCGCGGTAGCGTTCGGCCATGGCGGATCCTCCGGACCTCGCGGTCGTCTCGCAGCCGGCCGATCTCACGAATGCCTGGCTGACGACCGTGCTGGGCGCCGCCGTTCTCGGCTTTTCGTACGAACGTATCGGCACCGGTCAGGTCAGCGATTGCTATCGAATCGCCGTCCACTACGCACCCGGCTCGGCCGGGCCCGCATCGGTGATCCTGAAAGTCGCCTCGGCAGATCCGACCAGCCGGCAGACCGGGGCGGCGATGGGGTTGTACGACAGCGAGGTGCGCTTCTACCGCGAGCTGGTGCCGCACCTCGGCTCCGGTCCGGTTCCCGGTTGCTATCACGCCGCCATCGACGCCGGTTCCGGTGCCTTCGATCTCGTACTCGAGGATGCGGCGCCCGCCGTGGCCGGTGACGAGATCCGTGGCGCCACTGTGGAGCAGGCGCTGCGCGCGGTGACCGAGCTCGGCCGGCTGCATACTCTCGCCGCGGCGCGGCCGTCGCTGACCGAAGCCGGCTGGCTCGAACGCGGTTCCCTGTTGAACGCCGAACTGCTGGCGCAGCTGTACACGCTGTTCCTCGCTCGGTACCGCGAATACCTCTCGGGCCCACAGCGTTCGGTATGCGATTCACTGGTCACCGCGTTCGACCACTACCTCGAGCTGATGAATGCAGAGCAGCGCGGCCTCGTGCACGGTGACTATCGCCTGGACAATATGTTGTTCGGGGCGCCGGGGTCGGCACGGTCGCTGACGGTCGTGGATTGGCAGGGGGTGATGGTCGGACCCGCGCTCACCGACCTGGCCTATTTCCTCGGCGGCGCCCTGCCCCCCGAGCTCCGCCGGACCCACTACGACGAACTTCTGCGGGCCTATCACGCGGCGCTGGGCCCGGAACCGGCACGGACCCCGAAGCAGATCCGGGAAGCGGTGCGCCGGCAGAGTTTCATGGGCGTGATCATGTCGATCGCCGCCTCGGTCGTGGTGGAACGTACCGACCGCGGCGACGAGCTGTTCCTGACCACCCTGTCCCGGCACTGCGACCATATCCTCGATACCGGCGCATTACCCCTGCTGATCACCGGCAGCACGAACGCGGGCTGACCGGCCCGCCCGCGGTTCAGGCTTCCCGGTCGGTCCCCAGCAGCGACCAGGCCTCCAGCGCCAGATACAGCTCGGCAGACTGGCGCGGATCGGTGGTGTCCCGACCGGTGAGATCGCGGATCTTCCGCAGCCGGTAACGCACCGTATTGCGGTGGCAGTGCATGGTTTCCGCCACCGCCGCGGCCGAACCGCCGCAGCGATACCAGGCATCGAGGGCCGCGATCAGATCGTCACGTTCGGGAGCGGGCAGCTCCAGGACGGGGCCCAGGATCTGCGCGGCTGCCCGCCGCCCCGCCGCGGGCACGGCGATGAGCAGGTGGCCGACGGGTTCGTCACCGAAGCGCACCGCACCGGTCGCGCCGGCGCGGACCGACCGTGCGGCCAGCCGTGCCTCGGTGAGCCCCGCGGGAATGGCCTGAGATGCCCAGAACACGCTGCTGATACCGACTCGGTCGGCCACGATCGAGGAGATCGTCGTGGCCGCGCGATCGATCGCGGCCGGTGCGGCCGCGGACAGCAATCCGATATACGCGTCGATCTGCGCATCCCAGACCGACCTGATACCGAGGCCGTCCAGCGCCGCGGCGAGCTTCGCCGGTAAGGGTGCGGTGGGTTCGGTATCGATGGCGACGACGGCGAACGCACCCCGTTCCGGGAACCCCAGTGTCCGCAGGACGTCGAGCACCCGGGCCGGGTTTCCGGAATGGTCGTCGAACAGGGTCCGGATGAGCCGGCTCTGGATCTGGGCGTCGGAATGTGCGAGCAGGACCTCGGTATCGCGGTAGGCCTCGACGGCCGCGTCGGAGTACAGATCGATGAGTTCCCACAGATGCGTGGCGAGATCGTGCAGCCGCGGATCGCCGGGCCCGTCCGAGCGCGCGGTCAGTTCTTCCCAGATGAGCCGGCCGCCGAGCCGGTAGGCATGTAGCAGGGCGGCGATCGGAATGCCCTGTTCGGCCTTCAGGCGCCCGGCCGCACGGGCCGGTTGCAATCGGAACGGGTGCGTACCGGCCAGGGCGCCGATCACCGATCCCAGGTTTTCCCGGCAGGTGTGCGCCAACTGGTCCTCGGTCAGCAGCCCGGATTCGCTGTAGGAAGGGTCTGCCGCGGCAATGCGGCCCACGAGAATACCGGTCAGCACCTCGACCGCATCCGACAGCCGGGCGGCCAAGGCCGACGCTTCGGGTGCGGGTGTCACGGGTGCAGGCATCGTCATATCTGGCAGTGTACGCATAAGAGAGTGACCCACACCACGCCGTAATTGTGCGCAGGCACAAATCCGAAGGGTCAGGTCCGCAACAGCGACACATACCCTTCGGTCGTGAGCACAGTCACACTCATCAGTGTCCGGATAACCGCGCGATTCTCATCAACGGAGTGCACCGTGCAGAAAGAACAGGCCGCCGCGGCCGATACCGTGATCGACGACGCCGTCTCCGACCTTGCCCGGGGCGAGCAGAAATGGTCCCGGCTACCGCTCGCCGGCAGACGCGCCCTGCTCGACCGGATCCGCGCGCTGACCGGGCAGCATGCCCAGGAATGGGTCGATGCCGCCGCACGGATCAAGGGACTGGATACCTCGTCACCGCTGGTGGGCGAGGAATGGATGTCCGGACCCTATGCGTTCGCGACCGCTCTCGCCGCCGTCTCGCACACTCTGGAATCGCTGGAGCAGGGCGTGAGCCCGCTCGCGAAGGCGACGTTCGGTGCCGCCGGTAATCAGGTGACCGTCCAGGTACTGCCCACGGGCCTCTACGACGAACTGCTGCTCAGCGGCTTCAGCGCCGAGATCTGGCTGCAGCGCGGCGTGAGCTCGGCCGCGGCGCGGGCCAATGCGGGTCTCGCTCAGTTGGACCCGACCCGTACGCACGGTATCGGCGCCGTGCTCGGCGCGGGCAATATCAGCTCGATCGCACCGCTGGACACGGTGTACGAGCTCATCGCGCACAATCGGGTGGTCGCGCTGAAACTGAATCCGATCACCGATCCGCTGCTGCCGGTTTTCGAGAAGATCTTCGCGCCGCTGATCGACCTCGGGGTGGTGCGCATCCTCACCGGTGGCGCCGATATCGGCGGACGCCTGATCGCCCATGAGAAGGTCGCCCACGTCCATATGACCGGCAGCGCCGCGACCCACGACGCGATCGTCTGGGGTACCGGCCCGGACGCCGCCGCCCGGAAGGCCGCCGGAACACCGCTGCTGGACAAGCCGATCAGCAGTGAACTGGGCGGCGTCTCCCCGACGATCGTGCTGCCCGGCCGGTGGAGTGCGGCCGATCTGCAGTTCCAGGCCGAACATATCGCGACCCAGCGGCTGCACAACGGCGGCTACAACTGTGTGGCAGCGCAGGCGGTGATCGTCTCCGCCGAGTGGCCGCAGAAGGATGAATTCCTGAAGGCGCTGGCCGCTGCCCTGGACCGGGCGCCGGCCCGCCGCGCCTACTACCCCGGCAGCGACGACCGGGTGGCCGGGGCGCGCGCTACTTATCCCGACGCCCGGCGGCTGGGCACCCAGGGCGAGCGCGCGCTGGTGACCGGACTCGATCCCGCCGCCGCGGAGGCGCTGTACTCGACCGAGTATTTCGCACCGGTTCTCGGCGTCGTGGAACTGCCGGGAACCGGTGCCGCCTTCGCCGGTGCGGCGGTGGATACCGCGAACGAACGGCTCACCGGCACTCTCGGGGTCAATATCGTCGCGCATCCGGACACCATCGCCGACCTCGGCGCCGAGTTCGAGGACCTGATCGAACGGCTGCGTTACGGCACCGTCGCGGTCAACGCGTGGACCGCGGTCGGCTACCTGACCCCGACCGCGAGTTGGGGCGCCTACCCCGGCCATACCCTCGACGATGTCCAGAGCGGTATCGGCGTCGTACACAACGCCTGGCTGATCGATCGGATCGAACGCACCGTCGTCCGGGGGCCGTTCCGGCCCGCGCCGCGTTCACTGCTGAACCGGGAATTTGCGCTGACCCCGAAACCGCCGTGGTTCGTCACCAACCGGACCGCCGCGCAGACCGGCCGCCTGCTCACCGCCTTCGCCGCCGAACCGCGCTGGTCGCGGCTGCCCGCCATTTTCGCATCCGCCCTGCGCGGCTGACCCACGACTGGAGCACACCGATGAAAGCAGATACGGCTCTGCCGTCCACCGCCGATTACGTCGTTGTCGGCACCGGTTCGGCCGGCGCGGTCCTGGCCGCCCGGCTGAGCGAAGATCCGGGTAACGAGGTCGTCGCGCTCGAGGCGGGCCCGGAGGACAGCAACCGGTTCGCACATATCCCGGCCGCGTTCTCCAAGCTCTTCGGGGGCGAATGCGATTGGGGATATCTGACCACCCCGCAGTCCGAACTGGGCAACCGCCAGATCCTGTATCCGCGCGGGAAGCTGCTCGGCGGCTCGTCGTCGATGAACGCCATGATGTGGGTGCGCGGTTTCGCCGCCGACTACGACGAGTGGGCGGCCGCGGCCGACGATACCTGGTCGTTCGCCCATATCGTCGAGTATTTCAAGAAGATCGAAGCCGTCGAGGGTGCGTCCGAACCCGACGAGGGCCGGTCCGGGCCGCTGCGGGTCTCGCACCAGCGCACCGCGAACCCGTGGACCGGGAAGTTCCTGGCGGCTGCCGAGCTCGCCGGATTCAAGAACGAGCGGGCCAATACGGCCCAGCCGGAAGGCTTCTCCCAGACAATGGTCAATCAGAAACGCGGGGCGCGGTGGAGCACCGCCGACGCGTATCTGAAACCGGCGCGGCGCCGGCACAATCTGACCGTCGTCACCGAGGCGCAGGCGAACCGGGTCCTCTTCGAGGGGGCCCGCGCCGTCGGTGTCGAATATCGCAAAGATAATCGAGTTTTCACTGTCCGGGCCCGGAAAGAGGTCGTCCTCTGCGGCGGCGCAATCAATACCCCGCAATTGCTGATGCTCTCCGGTATCGGTGACGAACAGCAGTTGCGGAAGCACAATATTCCGGTGTTGCACCATATTCCGGATGTCGGCCGCAATATGAGCGATCACCTGGTTTCACTCATCGGTTTCGGTGTCGATTCCGGGACCCTCTTCGATGCGGAGAAACCGCGCCAGCTGCTCGATTATCTGCTGCGGCGCCGCGGATTTCTCACCTCGAATGTCGGTGAGGCGTACGGTTTCGTGCGCAGCCGGTCCGATCTCGAATTGCCCGATCTCGAACTCATTTTCGGCCCCGCACCGTTCTTCGACGAAGGGATCGGGGTGGCCCCGGGCCATGCCGTCGCACTCGGGCCGATCCTGCTGCGCCCGCGCAGCCGCGGAACGGTCACCCTCACGGGGGCCGACCCCGCCGCCAAGGTCCTCGTGGACCCGAAGTACCTGTCCGACAGCGAGGGCGCCGATCGTGCCGCGATGCTCGAGGGGCTGCGGATCGCGCACCGGATCGCCCGCACCTCACCGCTGGGGCCCTCGCTCGGCGCGTTCCTGCAGCCCAAACGGGAGCGCGAAACCCTCGAAGAAACCCTCGAAGAGGCACTCACCTGGTATTCCCACACCCTGTATCACCCGGTGGGTACGTGCCGGATGGGCAGCGATTCCGGAAGTGTGGTGACACCGGAGCTGAAGGTGCGCGGCGTCGAGGGATTGCGGGTGGCCGACGCCTCGGTGATGCCGGCGATCATCCGGGGCCATACCCACGCGCCCGCGGTGGTGATCGGCGAGAAGGCGGCCGATCTGCTCGCAGCCGCTCGCTGAATCCGCCGTTCAGGCCGATAGGCCCGTCCACTGCGTGGCGGTGTACGGGCCGGAGCCGGCGATACCGGTCCACCGGCTGATCACCGCGGTCAGGTTGTCGGGCGAGGACGACCCCGGGTGCAGATAACCACCGTAGAGGTTCGGCAGTTGCGGACGGCCCGCGTGCGCCGGCGAGGCCGTGGCGTCGTGCACGACCTGTGTTTTCGCAGCGGACCACGGCGCATCCGGGCGCGGCGCGGTACGGGTACGCACACTCAGGTCGGTGCAGTCGAAGTACGACATCACATAGACCGGACCGATACGTTTGACAGAGAACTCGCCCAGGTTGTTCCCGGGGCCGAAGATCGGGGTCGGGGCGTGCTGGGCAGCGGGATACCAGCCCCACTCTCCGTCGACATGCGCCCAGTTCTGCTGGGCGGCGAAATCGCCGTGGAAGAAGTCGGCGGGGTCGTAGCGGAAGAGCTGGATACCGCCGCGGTCGTGGCGGAAATGGTGGCTGCCGTTCCAGGGCTTGGCGAAGATGTACAGGTAGCCGTCCGGGTCGATACCGGCGAATGTCCACATACCGTAGGGATTCCCGTTGATACCGAGCGCGGCGCCGTGCCAGTGGTGCGGGAAGTCCCGCCACGTGACGCCGTAGTCGTCGGAGTAGGCGATTCCCGAGAACGCGGAGCCGTCGGTATCGGAGTTCGGCGGGACCCAGGTGTGGACGGAGGTGTACTGGACGAAGGTGCGACCGCCGAATTCGATGGCATCGTTCGGGATACGCGAGACCTCCGTGACACCGAACCCGTTGTCCGCGCGGTGCCGGTAGTCGAACAGCTGTCCGGCCGGCCGGTCTCCCGGCAGCGGGCGGGTGAATTCGATGGGGTGGGCGCCGGACGGGTCGAAATCGTCCTCGACCAGGATAAGCGGGGAACCGAGGTAATCACCCGATTGTCCCGGCCCGCGCCAGCAGTCGCCCCACAGATAACCCCAGGTGCCGTCGTGGACGCGCCGATACGGGATACACAGGTCGCCGGACCCGAGTCCGCATCTGCTCGCCGAGTCGGCGGGTTCGTCACACAGCGGCGTACCGCTCAGAGCAAAATCGTCGATTTCGGACATCTGCCCCAGGATAGCCGGTACGGTCGGTGGCCGAATATCCGGTGCCCCCAACGGTATTGATATCGGGAATATCCCAGGCGACTTCGGCAGATAAAAGAACAGCCCGCCGGATTTCCGATCCGGCGGGCTGTTCATGCAGGTCTACCTGCGTACACGAGCCACTTGTCACTCGGCGGAGAAGCTCGTCAGATCGCCGAATCCGCTGAAGATGCTCCCGAACGCACCCAGCAGAGTCCCGAGGTTTCCCAGGTCGACAGAACCCATTTCCTTCTCCAATCAATCATCCAACCGATGACGCCCTGTGCGCCGTCCACATTGGTAGTGCCGTAATACAAACGTACCCGCTCCGTTTTGCAAACGTGATACGAAACCGAGGTTAATAGAAATCAAATTCGAGCGCGATTCGAATTCGATCCATGGAATTACACGAGTGTATTACACCGAATTATCCTGCGCGCGCCGAACACTCGGATAATTACGGAAATAACGGATATTTCCGAAATCTGTAGCCCTCGAGCCACGAGTCCACCCGCACCCGCCGCCAGGCGGCAGCGCGAATCACCGGCACCTTCCACTACAGAAGGTGGCGGCCCCGGTCGTTCGACAGGAGCCTGTTGCCGCCCTCCCGCCGCCACCGCTCGGGCGCCCGCCCGCAACCTCGAAGCGCCCGAGCGACCCGACCCCTGGCCGAGCCCTGAAGGAGCCGGATCAGCCCAGATGCGCCGAGAGCAGCCAGGCGGGCACCGACTTGCGGCCGTGCGGTTCGTCGCGCATGGCCTCCGGCCGGAAGCCCGGGGTGCCGGCCGGGGCCTCCAGCGCGGCGGCGGGGATCTTGCCGTGAATCCGCGCGGGTTCGATCTCGTCGACCACCCAGTACTTCGAGACCGCCGTTCGCAGCTCGTCGGCGGAGACCGGCGCCGGTCCCGGCCCCGAGACCTCGGAGAAGGCGGCCCGGTCGAAGACCAGGGCGAAGTAGGAGGCGCCCGGCGCGGCGGCTCGGGCGATCGAACGCAGGTAGCCGTCTCGCGCCTCGACCGGTATCGAATGGAACAGCGTACTGTCGGCCACGGTGCCGAACCGCCCGTCGTAGCCGGTGAACGAGGTGATATCCGCGACCTCGAACGTGGCATTGCCCAGTCCACGGCGGCGAGCCTCGGCGCGGGCGAATTCTATCGCGGTCGGCGCGAGGTCCAGCCCCACGGTGGTGTAGCCGCGGGCCGCGAGGTCCAGCGAGATTGCGCCCTCACCGCATCCGGCGTCGAGAATTTCGCCGTGGAACCGCCCCTGTTCGATGAGCGCCGCGAGCGCGGGTTGTGGTTCCCCGATACTCCAGGGTGGTGCGGCACCCTGCCCGAACGGCCCGCCGGTGCGGTAGATGTCCTCGAATTCGAACCCACCCGGAGTAGTCATACCCAATGACTATCAGCCAAGCCTGCCGGTGTACATGTAACCATTCGGCGATATCCGCCGATACTCACCGACAGGCCCCCACAGGAGGCCGGCCGTTACGAGGCTCCGACGCAGTTCGAGAGTCTCTGGTTATGCAATGGCTACCTCAGGCGTCGGATCGACTGACAGGTTCCTGTGTCGAACCCCCGGGCGCCCGCGCCGCCCCCGGACCGAACAGATAGGCCACCGGGGGGGCGCGAATCATCCGACGAATAGCCAGTTTTCGCCACAACCCCTTTCCGTGGATCAGCAATCCCGCGTTCCGGCAACCTCGTTCAGGGAACGCAATATTGCGTATTCACAATGCGCAAGCAGCAGGTGTGACGGATGACACCGCAAATCGGCAAATAATCAGCACACTCCTCCGATCGCCCTGTCGTACTGTCTATCTCACACAACAGGACCGGGAATTCCGGCGGAAAATTGGATGGACATGCTTCACCTGGAACACTTCGCGCTGGGCTGGCTCACGCCGGCGCTGGCGTATTTTCTCTCGGCCACCGGCTGCGCCATCGGACTTCAGTGCACCAAACAGGCCCGCCGGGGCCGTCGCCGGCTCGGCTGGCTGATCATGGCCTCGATCGCCATCGGGGGTACCGGTATCTGGGTCATGCATTTCGTTGCGGTGCTCGGTTTTTCGATCGACGGCGCCCAGATCCGCTTCGACGTCCCGCTCACCGTACTCAGCGCGGCCCTCGCGATCGGGGTCGTCGGCGTCGGCCTCTACCTGGTGAGCACACCCGGTTCCGGGCTCGCCACCCTGCTCACCGGCGGAGTGATCACCGGCCTGGGAATCGGTGCCATGCACTACACGGGTATGGCGGCGATGCAGACCGACGCGCAGATCGACTACGACCCGGTTCGTATCGCCCTCTCCCTGCTGATCGCCATGGGCGCGGCCACCGCCACCCTGTGGTTCAGCCTGCGCTCCTGGGGTGCGGTCTCCACGGTGAGTGCGGCCCTGGTGATGGCGGCGGGCGTGGCGATCATGCACTACACCGGCATGTCCGCGATGCACGCCCATGCCTCGACCCACTCCGCGGAGCCGCAGGGCGCCGAAGCGCTGGAGGTACTCGGCCCGCTGATCGGCGCGCTCAGTGTCGTCACCGTCGGGCTCCTCATCGGCATCAGTATGACGCTGACGGATCCGCACCGGACGTCGGCACAGGAGCGCTGAGACCTCTCGGATTCACTCGGCGAACGCCTGGCGCAAATTCTGCTCCTGCTCATGGGACAGGTTGGTGGATACCAGTTCCGGGCTCTGCCCGTGGAATTCGTCCCGGACCCGATCCATCACGGCATCCGAGCTGAGGACGAACAGCGCCGACGTGCCCGGCGTGATCCGGGTGGTCACTTCCTTGATGAACTTGTCGTCGATACCGACATCGGCCAGCGCACCGGCCACCGCGCCCACCCCCGCGCCGATAGCGGCCCCGATCAACGGGACGAAGAACGCGATCCCGAACAGCAGCCCCCAGAACACGCCACCCAGTGCGCCGGGCCCGGCGAGGCTGCGCAGCTGCCGTGTTTTCGGCTTAGCAGCCTCCGGTGGCCAGCTCACAACAGCGGCATCGTGCAGCATGATGAGTCTGCGGCGGCGCAGATCCTGCAGCGTGGCGACAGCGGTATCGGCTCCGGTCTCGGTCGGGAACTTCCATACGGTCAATGTTCCGGCCATAGCAGCCTCCTCACGTCACCGGGGCACAGCCGTCAGCCGAGCAATTGCCTTTTCGCCGCGGCGAATTCGTCCTCGGTGAGGACACCCGAGGCGTGCAGTTCACCCAGTCTGTGCAGCTTGTCGACCAGATCCTCCGATTCCGCCGCCGCCGGCGACGGAGCCGGCCGGGCGTACGGATCCGGTTGACCGTACTGCTGCGGAGGGGGCGGCGGCGCCTGTTGCGCCGCGTAGGCCTGGCTCTCCACGGCCCGCCGCTGCGCGTGCCGATCCACCGCGTTCGCCGTGGCACGGGCAGTACCCGCCACCACCGCGGTGCGGGCCACCGTGCCGAGCAACCCCGGCCGGCCGATACGTCCTGCACGGAACACCATGGGATTCTCCTTATCGAGTGGCCGCCGACAATGCCGCCGCCACGGCATCCCGGGGTATCTGCACATGCAGCGCGACCTCGCCACCGGCACCGCGTACCGTGCCGGCCAGCTTGCGGGCCCAGGTCTCCTCGTAGGCGATCACGACGGCGGATGTTCCGGGTTCCATCGCGGCCCGGACAATGTCGAGGTCCTCGTCGCTGACCAGGCCCCGGGAATCCACGGTGAGCCCGTCGAGCCCGATATCGGTGAGCGATTCGTCCACTTCCACCTGGCCGAGTTCGCCCTTCTCGTCCATGGCCAGATAGATGAGGTCGAGGACCGTGACATAGCCGCGGTCCACCACCTCGGCGAGCGCGGAGGTCACCGACCGGTCGATCCGTGCGCCGGGGAAGGAGAGAACGACCAATTCGACCGGGCCGAGATCCGATGTGTAGGTCATGACGTCATGGTGGCGCTCCGGCCACCGCAGACGCATCACCCGCCGCGGATGAGGTCGCCCGGCCGGGCGACGGCTCTCGCGCACCCGGGTCGCGCGGCCCCGGCTCATCGGCGATCCGGGGTCCAGGTGGTCACGGCCCAGATCACCACGACGTCGAGGGCGATCACGAGAATCGACCACCACGGGTAGTACGGGAGCCACAGGAAGTTCCCGATGATCGACAGAGCGGCCAGGAAGACCGCGGTGACCCGCGCCCAGACCGCCCCCGCCAGCAAGCCGACGGCCGCGATCACGATCAGCGCGCCCACCACGATATGTACCCAGCCCCAGGTCGTGGTGTCCAGCTGGTACAGGTAATCCCGGCCTTCGACGAAAAGGTCGTCGGCGGCGACGGCGGAACCGCCGGCGAGGATGGACAGCACCCCCACCGTGAGCAGCAGCACCGCGACCCCGAGGGAGGTCACGGCCGCCACCCCCTGTACGACCGGATTACGGGACGAACCTGTCGTCTGCGTCATGAGTCCTCCTCATCCGATCCCCCATGGACAGATATGCCGTATCCGCGACGGCGGCGCGTCACCCGGGGCGGATGAAGTCGCCGGGCCTCAATTCGCGATCCGGCTACCGACCGTGTGCACGATGACGACGTCGGGATGCCAGGGCACCAGATCGTGCACCGACCGTTCGAGGCTTCCGGTAGGAGGTAGCTCGCCCGGCGACAGCACTTGGATCGTCGCGGTATCCGATTGCAGGCTGACATCGGTGACCTGCGCGCCGGGCATATCCGCCAGCCAGTTCCGGGCCGCGTCGGCGATCTGGTCGGCCCACAGCGAGGACAGCGAATTCACCACCATCGGGACGGCGACCACGATCAGCCCGGCCGCCAGCACCGCGTATGCACGTCCACGCCGCCGGGCACCGGCACCGGCTTCGGCCGGATACCCGGTGATCACCAGCACCACGGTGGCGGTGATGACCATGGCAACCATATTCGAGGCGAACAGGACGAAAGCACCCAGCGCCAGACCCGGAGCATTCGACCCCAGGCACACCCCCACCACCGCCAGCGGCGGAACGAGCGAAATCGCAATGGCCACCCCGGGCAGAACATCGCCGACATCGCGCCGGATGATTGCCACAACACCCACCAGCCCGGTGGCCAGCGCTGCCGTGAGATCCATCAGTTTCGGTGACGTACGGCCGATCACCTGCGAGTTCGACAGCACATTCGTCGGGTTCGGCAGTACCTGCGCGAACAGGAAACCCACGAGAACGACCAGAACGATCCCGGCCAGGACGAGCAGCAGGCTACGGGCGACGAGCTCCCCGCGGCCGGTGGCGATACCGAGCCCCACACCCAGGATCGGCACCGACAACGGGGCGACGATCATCGCGCCGATCACGGTCGCGGTCGAATCGCCGACCACCCCGGACGCGGCGATGATGCCGGACAGGGTCAGCATGATCCAGAACGCGGAACGCTTCGTGGTCGTTTCCCCGATACCCAGGTCGAGCCGGTCGGTGAGTTCGTCGAGCGTCCGTCGTTGGCTTGCGGGGACCAGCAGTGACATGGGCGTGACCTCGATCCGGTTCCGCGCGGCGCACGAGCGGCGTCGTGTCCGACCTTCGGCCTGCTCGAATATCCGTCGATTGTGCCCAGCGGGCCGCGGAACAGCCTCATCCAGGAAGGGTGAAACCAGCGCGCGACGCGCGGGGTGATCAACCATGGTCGGGTCGACGACGCAGCCCTCGGCATGCCCGTTCAGGGCGTGTTTGCCGGGCACCGGGCCGGGTACGGCGCCGATGACACCCGGCCGGTGGCACGGTCCCGCGCCGGCCGACAACGCCTGGGAGGTGTGGATGATGGCCATCTGTGTTACCTGCGGCAACGACTACGACAAGACGTTCACTGTCAGCCGCGACGGACAGTCGTGGATATTCGACAGTTTCGAATGTGCCGCGAGCGAACTCGCACCGGTCTGCGCGCATTGCGGCTGCCGGGTCCTCGGCCACGGTGTCGAGGCGGCGGAACAGATCTTCTGCTGTGCGCACTGTGCGCGCCGGGCCGGGCACGGCGCCCTGGCCGATCACGCGTAGATCAGCGCCGTGCGAGAGCGCCCCTGGGCAGCGCTCACTCCAGCCGCCGGCGTGCCCGTTCCAGTTCGGTCGTCGCGCTGCGGACCTCTTGGCGGGTGGCGCGTTCGGCTCGCCGCGCGAAACGGTGCTGTTCTTCGACGGCGGCCAGGTCAGCCCGGAGTTCCGCGAGCCGCTCCTCGCTGCGCCGGAGTTCCTCGGCGGCCTGCCGGGCGTCGCTTTCGGCGGCGTCCAGCGCACGTTGCGCCTGCTGCTCGGCGGCCCGTAGCTCCTCCGCTCGGCGTTCCCGGCGGCGCGCCTCACCGTCATCGGGACGCTTACCGCCCGAGCGCTTCGAGGACACTTTCCGACTGCGGGGCTCGTTCTGCGCCTCGGCGGTGTCTTCGTCCTCCCGCACGACGGTGAGATCCGGCCCCACGGGGCCGAAACCCGAGTAGTTCGCCGCCGAGGTCAGCGTCGCCGTGCGGACCCGTTCGGCGATCTCGGGGTCGGCGAGGGCGGCGGTGAGGGTCTCGCCGACCTGGCGGAGAACGGTATCGCCCACCGGCTGTCCGTGCTCGTCGGCGACCGTCGCGGCCCGGGCGGCGAGCGCGTCGACCACCTGCCGGCGCTGCGCGGTGAGGGATCGCAGTTGTTTCCCGGACAGTTCCCGCTGCGCGGTACGCAGATCCGCACCCAGCCGCAGCAGTGCGGCGATTTCGTCGGGTGCCGCGCGCACCAGCATGTTCACCGTCCACGCGGCCACTGTGGGTTTGCGCAGGGCTGCGATATCGGCGGCCAGTTCCTTGTTCCCCGCCTCCTTCGCGGCACGTACCTGTTCGTTGCGCGCGGCCACGAACTCCGCGGGCGTTCGCCCGTACAGATCCGCGGCCACTTCGCCCAGGCTCATACCGCCCGAGCCTAATGCGCGCGGCGGCGGGAACGGCCGCGGATGGGCGGTGGATGTCATTTCCCGGCGGCCGCCCGTTCACCCCGCGGACGACTGATGGAAAACTGGTGAGATGGGTGCCCCCGCAATCGAGGCGCCGACCGGGCAACGGCCGCGTTGGCTGCTGCGCAGCAGTGTGTGGTCGGCCTATCTGCTGGCATTGGCGGTTGTCACCGTCGTGTTCGGACTGCCGACCGACCGGATATATCAGGCCGTCTGGATCATCGTCGGAATCGCCGCGTTCAATCCGGATCGACCGTGGCGCGACCACGTGCGCACGCTGATCGATTGGGTTCCGCTCATCGCCGCGCTGGTGGTCTACGACCACACCCGGGGTATCGCCAACACCCTCGGAATGCCGGTGCGGGTGGAGGAATTGGTGACGGCGGAAAACTGGTTGTTCGGTGGCACGATCCCGACGGTGTGGTTACAGAACCACCTGATCCACGAGGGTGTGCAACCGTGGTGGACCCTGTTGACGGGGATCGTCTACACCAGCCATTTCGTTCTTCCCTGGCTTATCGCGGCGATCTTCTACGTACAGGCGCGCGAACGCTGGTCGAAGTACATGCGCCGGATCGTGCTGCTGTCCTATCTCGGGTTGCTGACCTATGTGCTGCTGCCCGCCGCTCCCCCGTGGTACGCGGCCCGCGAGGGCGTGCTCGGCGCCGAGGTCTATCGGGGAACCGGGTTCGGGTTCCATCTGGTGTCGGTGGATGTCAGTGGGGACTGGCTTGCGGCACAGGGCAATCCGGTGGCGGCCCTGCCGTCGTTGCACTCCGCGTTCGCCCTGCTGGTGACTGTCGCGCTGTGGCCCTTGGCCCGGAACTGGTGGTGGAAGATCCCCCTGGCGCTGTTTCCCTTGGCAATGGCTTTCACGCTTGTCTACGGCGGCGAACACTATGTGGTCGATGTGCTGGCGGGTTGGGCGTATGTCGGGCTGACGATTCTGCTGGCCCGCGCCTGGGAGCGGCGGCGTAAACCGGCCGGACCACCGGCCGAGCCCGAGCCCGAGCCGGACGCGCAACCGGCGCCGTAAACCACCCGGCGGGCCCTATTCCTGTCCGGCCCACGGGGCCAGCAGCAGGCTGCAGGCCCGGCGCATATCGGCCGCGGCCTCCGCCGCCCCCAGCTGTCCGGCGGTGGCCCAGGTCATGATGCCGTACGCGGTTTGTTCCACCAGCCGTGCGAGCTGGTGATCGCCGGCGTCCGGGTCGGTGATACCGGCGACGGTGATGATCCGGTCCCGCATCGTGACATCGCCGACCACCGCGCCGGCCGAGCGCACCGCATTGGCCGAAACCAGCATGGCGCGGCCCAGCAAGGGGCGCCGGAGCAGCTCGACCACCGCGGTCTCCAGGAAATCCGCCACCGCACCCACCGGGTCGCCGGGCTTTTCCGGGGGCTCGGGCAGATCCTCGACAGCGGCCGTCAGTACGCCCCAGTAGAGGTGATGTTTCGACGGGTAGTAGCGATACAGTGTGCCGAGCGCGACCCCGGCGGCCGAGGCGATCTCCGACATCTGGACCCGTTCCAGCCCTGCGGCGGCCCCCAGCCGGGCGGCCGCGCGCAGGATGGCGCGCCGGCGTTCCTGCTGCCCCGTGGTGGACGGTTGCCCGGGCTCACGGGGCTCCGCTATCCGTGGCACGGCCCACCTCCGATCGAAAAACTAGAATTCACTCTAGCAGGCGGCCCCCTGGGCGGACCGTGTCCCATCGGCCGGCGGCGCCGGCGCCACGGCAGATGCGCTACAGCGGCATGAGGTGGTGTTTGCGCGGCCCGTGCCGGATGGATTTATCGCGCAGCAGGCGCAACGCCCGGCGGATCTCCAGCCGAGTCTGCGACGGTTCGATCACCGCGTCGATATATCCACGTTCGGCTGCCGTCCACGGCGTCGCCACGGTCGTGTTGTAGAAGTCGACCATCTGCTCCCGCAGCACCGGGCGCGCCTCCTCGGACACGGCGGCGAGTTGCCGCCGCTGGGTGAGCCCCACGGCGGCCTCGGCGCCCATCACCGCGATCCGCGCGGTCGGCCAGGCGAGATTGATATCGCCACCGAGTTGTTTACAGCCCATCACCGCATAGCCGCCGCCGTAGGCCTTGCGCACCACCACGGTCACGATCGGGACGGTGGCCTCGACGACCGCGTAGAAGAACCGGCCGCCGCGTTTGATCACACCGATCTTTTCCTCCTCCACCCCGGGGAGGACGCCCGGGGTGTCGACGACGAAGACGAGCGGGAGGTCGAACGCATCGCACAGCCGGATGAAATGCGCCGCCTTGTCCGAAGCACGGGCGTCGATCGCACCGCTGGACACCAGCGGCTGATTGGCGACCACACCGACACTGCGTCCGTCGACCCGGGCGAAACCGGTGATCATATTGCGCGCCGTCGCATCGCCGACCTCGTGGAACTCACCGTCGTCGAAGAGGCGCAGCAGGACGTCGTACATGTCGTAACCGGCGCGATCGGAATCCGGGATGATCGAATCGAGTGCCCGATCGGAATCGGTGAGTTCGGGTTCGAGGCCGGGGTTGATCAGCGGCGGCCGGTCGAAGCAGTTGGACGGCATGAAGCTCAGATAGCTGCGCACCCATGCGAACGCCGCCTCCTCGTCCGCGGCGACATGGTGGATATTGCCGTTCTGGGCCTGGTTGCGGGCACCGCCGAGTTCTTCGAGCGTGATCTCTTCACCGGTGGTCTCCCGGATGATGTCCGGTCCGGTGACGAACATATAGGCGGCTTCGGTCGCCACGAGCACATCGGTGTTGATCGGTGAGTACACGGCACCGGCCGCGCATTTACCGAGCATCACCGAAACCTGTGGCACCACCCCGGACAACCCCAGCTGCCGCCGGCTCATGGCCGCATACCAGGCCAGCGACGTGACTGCGTCCTGTACCCGGGCGCCTCCGGAATCGTTGATCGCCACGAACGGGCAGCCGATCTCGGCGGCGAGATCCATCGCCGCGGCCACCTTGCGGCCGAACATCTCGCCGACGGACCCGCCGAACACCGTCTGATCGTGGGCGATGACCACGACGGGGCGGTCCTCGACCGTGCCGCGCCCGGTGACGACACCGTCGCCGTAGAGGCTGCCGGGATCACCGGGTTGGCGGACGAGTGCGCCGATCTCGACGAAACTCCCCTTGTCGAGCAGCATATCGATACGCTCGCGGGGGCTGTGTACACCTTTGGCGGCCCGTTTGGCGACACCCACCGGACCGGCCGGTTCGTGCGCAACCGCCAGATTCTCCCGTAGTTGTTTCAGTTTTCCAGCGGTTGTCGCCTCCACTGTGTACGCCCTTCGTCGTCTCGATCGAGCTCTCGGTATCGGTATGCCGTGACGACCCTAGCTCCGATAGACGCGTTCACAGCGCTGTGCACCGCAATAGACTTTCCGGCATGTCGTCTACTGCAATACATCGCGCACCGGAACCCAGCTATCAGCAGCGCAGTGGCCGGGCGCTCGAAGAACGGACGAAGGCGATGATCGTGGCGGCGGCCGAGCAACTGATGACAGACCGGCTCGCCGAGCGCGATACCGAGGATGCGCTCGCCCATCTCACGACCGCCGATATCTGCGCCCAGGCCCGCGGCTACCTCCGGCGCGACGGCACCGAGGGACCGATCCCGAAGGCCACGATGTGGAAACACTTCAAAACCGTCGAGGCGCTGGCCGCGGCGGTGGCCGACACCATGACCGCCGCCGACCGGCCGGTTCCCGACCAGGTGCTCCGGCTGGCGGCGGGCCGCACCTCCATTCCGCCGGAAGGCGTGGATACCCGGAGACTGGAAGCGCGGCTCGCGGGCCGGCACTACGACCTGGATCAACTGGCGGAGCAGTTCGACCGCGCCGCCGCCGCGGCCGACCACGCCGATATGCTCTACTGGGCCGCCGAACTCGCCGAACGTGGACTGCGCGAGCGCCGCCGGGGCGACCACACCCGGGTCGCGGACGCCCGCGACTGGGCGCGGCGCGGACTGGAACTCGCCGATCCCGGCTCCCGCCTCGACTGCATGATGGGTATCCGCTGCGCGCGGGCGGCGGCCGCAGCCGAGGCGGTGCTGTCGCGGAACCTCGACTACGAACCGACCGGCCTCAGCCGCATCCGTACGATCAGGGAACGCGAACTCGAATTCGCCGAGGCACTCGGCTGGGACCTGCACCGCCTGCTGGCCCGATTCCATATCGAACACGCGCGTGCTCTCGCCGAGGAGGATCCCCGGCGCGAGATGCACTCCGTATATACCGTTGCCCGGGAACTCCCTGCGCTCTGCGCGCCGGAATCGGACCGCCGGCCCGAACCCCAGGATCGCCTGCAAGCCGGTGAACTGGCCGAAATCATTGCCGCCCTGTGCCGGGTCGATATGGCCTACAGCCGTGCCCCCGAGCACGGCGCGCAGTTCGCCGCACTGTTCGGCGATGGCGTGCAGACACTGATCCAGGACCTGCTGGCCTGCTTCCCGGCCACCACCGGCGAGCGCCGGCGGCACGAGGGCAATATCCGGGCGCTGTTACGCCTGAGCGGATTCGTGCACCGTACCGGACGCGCCCTCGATCCCGCGGCGGTGGCCACCGCCGTCGAGAACTACCGGCAGGCCGCCGTGGATCTGCTGCGCACGGCCGAATACGGCCCCCTGCGAGACCTCTTGGTAGCGCAGTATCTGACCGCCAAGGCACGGTCACTCGCTACGGCGGAATCGGATACGAACCCGGCCGCACCAGGCGCCGGAGCAGCACCCGGGTCGCTCGTACACCCGCGACCCGAAGGCCTGATCCAGGCCGCCGTCCAGTTCTACGATCACGCCGCCCGGGTGACCAGCCCGCGCGGATCCGCCGGTGTTCTCCGGGCCCGGGCCGCGCAGGCCGGCATCGAATTGCGGCAATCGATTCCGGCGCCGAGTGATCCGCACGCCGCAGCGTCCGGTGTACTTGCCGGGGGTGAGTTCGACAGCATCGTCCGAGCCATCAACGATCTCGTACTGATCATCATCAGCCGCCGCAACAGGTTCACCGATACCGAAGTCGCGCGATTGCTCGAACTGGTCGACCCGATGTACGACTACATCACCGCGGGCCGGAATTGAACCACCGGCGCCGGGATCCAGGTTCTCGGCCCGGAACGCCGGCCGCGCCGCCGCATCCGGTCTCACGGGTGTACTGCCGGCGGAGCGCGGTGCGTTCTGTCGGCATGTACGAGACGGGCCAAGATTTCCGGGCCGGAGCTGCCGGTCAGCGTGGCCGGTGGGCCGATATCGGCGATCCGGCCGCTGTCCAGTACCGCGAGCCGGTCGGCGCGGTCCAGCTGGCTGCGCAGATCGTGGCTGATCCACAGGATCGCGGCACCGGTTGTCCGCCGGTAATCGTCCAGGTGGTCGAGGATCAGGCCGGCAGTGGGTTTATCCAGCGCGGTGGTCACCTCGTCGCACAGCAGGATTCGGGGCCGGGCCAGCAGGGCCCGGGCGAGGGCGGCGCGTTGGAGCTGGCCGCCGGAGAGCCCGGCGGGCAGGCGGGCCGCCTGTGCGTCGTCGATCCCGAGATCGGCCAGCAACGCTGTCGCGGCGGAGCGCGCCCGGGCCCGGTCCAGCCCACGCAGCCGGATCCCGGTGGCGGACACCTGGTCCAGGATGTCGCGGTGTGGGTCGAAGGCGGCCGCGGATTCTTGCCAGACGTACTGAACACGGGCGATCTGCTGCCGGGTCCGGCGGCGCAGTACCGGTAGCGCCTCCCCGTTCGCGTGGATATCGCCGGCGACCGGCCGGTCCAGTCCCGCGATACACCGGGCCAGAGTCGATTTGCCCGCACCGGAGACGCCGAGGAGACCGACCATTTCACCGGGGTGCAGGTCCAGGTCGATATCCCGCAGCGTCGGTGTGTGCCGCGGGCCGGCCGCGAGACCGCGGACCTGGAGGGCCGGTTCACCGCGTGCTTCCCGTCGCGGACCGGCAGCCCGGGCGCGCCCGACCGGCGCAGGTCCGGATTCGACGAGCCGGCCGCCGCTGACGAAAAGTGTGTGGTCGCTGAGTTGTTCGACCACGTAGGGGTCGTGGGTGACCAGCAGTACGGCTTTGCCTGCATACCGCAGGTCCCGAAACGCGTTCAGCAGCGCGGCCCGGGCCAGCGAGTCCAGCCCGACTGTCGGCTCGTCGACCACCAGCACCTCCGGCTCGCACACCAGCACCTGCGCGAGCGCCAGCCGAGCCCGTTCACCGCCGGAGAACTCGAACGGGTACTTACGCAGTATCCGGTCGCGGTCGCCGGTATCGATCGCGACGGTCGCGAGTATCCGTGCGACCCGATCCCGTCGTGCCGTGGCGCTCATCCGGCGGCCGCCGTCGCGCCGGTGTTGCCGTGTGACCAGTTCGCCGAGCGCCGCCCCGATGCGCCGGGCCGGGTTCAGGGTGCCGGCCGCATATTGCGGCAGGTAGCCGATCCGCAGGCCCGGTGCACGGCGGATCTCACCGAATATCTCGATGCCGGGGCGGTCCGCGCCGGCGACGGCCGCTGCGAGGGTGGTCTTACCGGCACCGGACGGCCCGAACAGGGTGAGGATCCGCCCCGGCTCGATATCGAGGTCGGCGGCGCGCAGGATCGTGCTCGTTCCCGCCCGGGCGCTGAGGTTGCGCACCGAGATCAAGGGGTCAGCCATGGCGGCCTACGCGGGAAGGCCGTCGGCGGCGTCTGCTGTTCGCCACCTCGGGTGGTGCCGCCGGCCGGCGCTTGCGGGCCCCGGCGGCGCGCGTACGCGGATCCGACAGCAGATCGTCGACCAGCAGATTCGTCCCCACCGCCAGCAGCACGATGAGCGCACCGGGCAGCAGCACCGACCACGGCGCGATCATCAGCGCATCCTTGTTGGCCGCCACCGAAACCGCCCAGTCGGTCGAGGTGGTGTCGAAACCCAGGCCGAGGAAATTCGCGGACGCGAGGAAATAGACGGCGGCAGTGAAGCGGACACCCACATCGGCGGCGATGGGCCGGGCCATCGCGCGTACCGCGTACCGCCCGTACCGGTAGCCACGGCTCTCGCCCTGCATCCGCAGCGCATTCATGACCGGCCCGTGCACCACCCCGGCGGCCGCCATCCGCACGAACCGGGCGATGGGCGCCACCAGGGCGAGCCCGATGGCGCAGGCGATCGCCACGGCCGACCCCTGAGTACGCAGGGCAGCCACCATGATGAGCAGCAGCGCGGGGAGGCAGAGCAGGACATCCACCGGCCGCATGAGTAGATCGTCCAGCCACCGGCGCGGTGCGGCGGCCGCGGATACCCCGATGAGGAATCCGACGAGATAGGCCCCCAGCACGGTGAGCAGACCCACGGTCAGGAAGGTCTGCCCGCCCGTTAGTGCGGCGGCCAGGACATCCCGGCCCAGCCGGTCGGTTCCGAACGGTGACCACGGGGACGGCCCGAACGGCGCCGACCGGTCGTCCGGCGCGCCACGGGCAAGCAGCGGGCCGGCCACTGCGAACAACAGCGGTACCGCGATGAACGCCGTGTACATCCACCGCCGGGCGGTCATATCCGCACCTGCGCCGCGGCCGCCGGGTTCAGCCGGTACCCGGCCATATCGATTGCGGTGTTCACCACGACGGCGATCACCCCGGTGATCGCGACGATCGCGAGGATCACCGGAGCGTCCCGGTTCCCGATGGCGCCGATGAGTTCGGTGGCGATGCCCGGTACCGCGAACACCGCTTCCACGATCAGTACCCCGGACAGCAGACCGTCCCCCGTCCGGCCGAGTTCCTGCATCGCCGGGGCCAGCGCGTTGGGCGCCATATGCCGGGCCAGCAGCGAAAATCGGGAGATTCCGAGCCGCTGTGCCTGCGCGATATAGGGCTGGTCCGCCACCTCGATCACGCCGGCACGGACCAGCCGGACCAGCGGCGCGGCGACCCGCGCAACCGTGACGACCAGCGGAAGCACCAGATACTCGGGCTGTTCCAGCAGGGCCGGTAGATCGGCACCCAGGAACGTTGCCGGCAGGAGGTCGAGCCGGACGGACAGCACCGCCACCAGCAGGACGGCGAGGACGAAATCGGGGACCGAATCCAATCCGATGCTGATCGAGGTGATCAAGCGGTCGGTCACCGACCCGGGTCGCAGGCCGGCCGCAAAACCCGCGGTGACCGCCACTGGGACGAGCGCGAGCAACGCCAGCCCCGCGAGCAGCCCGGTGACCAGGAACGGGCCGGCGATCACCGATCCGACACTCGCGCCGTTGGCATAGGAGGTGCCGAAGTCCCCGCGCACCGCCTCGCCGAGCCATTCGAGGAATCTGGTCACCGGCGCGACATCGAGACCGAGCAGGTGCCGGGCCTGCTCCTGCTGCGCGGCACTCAGGACGGTGTTGTTCTGCACATCGGCGGCATCGCCGGGCAGGAGCAACGACAGCAGGAAAACCAGCACGAGCAGTACGCCGAGCTGCCCCACGCCGATTCCGGCGCGGCGGACGAGCAACCGCACGGACGGGCAGGCAGGCGATATCACCGGCCGATCACCGGATCGCGACCACGACGCGGTCGTCCCCGTACTGCCAGACGGTTCCGGCCTCGGCGAAACCGGCCTCGACCGCGAACGCGACATAGTCGTGGGCGGTAGGCCGGTCGTGCACCTTGTGTTCGAAGCCGCCGTCCCGCAGCCGGACCAGTTCGGCGAGTTCGGGAGCGTTGTCCACCGCCGCCCACCAGGCGGTCCAGTCCTCGGCGTCCGCGGTACCGCGGCGTTCGGCCCGGCGGGCGGTCAACGCCCGGCCCAGGGCGTCCAGTCGCGGGCCGGGCGGCCCCTCGTAGAGATGGTCACCGTCGACGAACACCCCGCCGGGCAGAAGGGCCGCGGCGCAGGTGCCGATCAGCTCCCGGAGTGGTTCGCGGTTCATCCAGTGCAGTGCGGTGGTGCTCACGAAGGCATCCGGAGCGCGGTCCAGGCTCAGTGCTGCCGGCCAGCCGGGTTCGCGCAGATCGGCGAAAACCGTGCGCAGACGATGCGAACCGTGGGCGGCCTCGCACAGGGCGAGCAGCAGCGGGTCGGCATCGACGCCGACCACCGTCGCCCCCGGCAGCCGGGCCAGCAGCCGCTGGGCCAGGGTTCCCGGGCCCACACCGAGGTCGACGATCAGCGGGTCGGGCCGGTCGAGCAGTTCGGTCAGCACATCGCCGATCACCTCGAACCGCATTTCGCGATCGGGCATATACCGTTCCTGCTGGCGGTCCCAGCGTTCGAGCCAATAGCGTGCCCGCGCCGGATCCAGCTTCGGGGTCATCGGGCACGCACCTGGTCGAAGCGGGCCCAGTCGTGCGAGTTCGGTACGGCCGCCGGAAGGTTCGCGAACCGGTCACCACCGGCACTGTTCCAGTTGGTGGTGCCGAAGAAAACGAAACCACCGCGGTCGTGCAGTATTTCGTGCATGGCCCGGTAGTGCGCCGCGCGGCCCTCCGGGCTCCGGGTGCCCTGAGCCCTGGCATAGAGGCGGTCGAATTCCGGATCGGACCATTTGGTGCGATTCTGCGGTGAGTGGCTCAGCAGCCGGGAGGCGAAATGGTTGGGGATCGGCAACGGACCCGACTGCCCCATCGTGAGGTGCCCGGTCTCCAGCGCCTCGGTGTAGTAGGTGTCCTTCGAGCCCAGCACCACGTTCACTCGCACACCGCAGGCGGCGGCGTGATCGGCGAAGAGTCGTGCCGCCTCCACGAAACCGTAGGCCACCGGCGCGGTGAACAGGTCGAACGAGAGGTCGCGCACGCCGGCGCGGCGAAGTAACCGGCCTACTTCGTCGGGGTCGTAGTCGTGCTGCGGGAGGTCGGCGTAGTACTGATAGCCCTGGCCGAAGACGTCGTTGCCGATCTCGCCCTGCCCTTCCAAGGCAACCTTCAGCAGTTCGGCCCGGTCGACCATCCGCATCACTGCGCGGCGCACATCCGGGTTGTCGAACGGCGGGCGGTCGGTTTTCATGGCGAAGAAGTAGATACCGCTGTTCGGTGTGGATACGAGCGTGGTTCCGGTCCGGCCCTCGAGGGTCCGGGCCGCCGAGGGGGTGAGGTTGTCCGCGTAGTCGATCTCCCCGCTCTGTACCGCGTTCACCCGGGCGTCGGCCTCGGCGCTGACGATCCGGAGTTCACCGATTCCGGGGGCGCCGGCCCAGTAGCGCTCGTTACGGGTGGCGGTGAACCGGCGGCCGGCGTCGAAGGATTCGAATACGAAGGGGCCGGTGCCCACCGGCCGGTGGAAATCGGTGGCACCGTCCTGCACGATCTTGGTCCCGTAGACCGAGAGGGCGATGAGGAACTCGAAAGAAGGTTCCTTCAGCGCGATCTCGACGGTTCGGTCGTCGACCGCCCGGCACCCGGACAGATCGACCCCGTCCAGCGAGGACGCCGCGATGAAGGGGCGCTGCGGGGCGGGCCCGAGCACCCGGGACAGGGTGTAGAGCACATCGCGCGCGGTGAATTTCTTCCCGTCGTGCCACTGCGTATCGCGCAGCGCGATCCGCCAGCGGGTGCCGTCGGCGTTGGGTTCCCCCGATTCCGCCAGGCGCGGGATCGGCGCCATTGCCGAATCCACCTCGAACAACCCGTCGTACACCGCCTTCATCCGGGCTTCGTCGATGAACAGGGTGTTCACCCCCGGATCGATCCCCTCCCCCGCCCCCGATCCTTGGAAGGCCGCGGTGAACGTATCCGAGGCGGACCCGGATCCGCTGCCGCACCCGGCGGCCACCGCACCCGCGGCCACCGCGCTGCCCAGCAGGAATGTCCGGCGATTCCACTCCGGTGGCGTACCACGCATATCCGACTCCCGTCGCGTCAGGCAGTTCACGCGACACGACACAGATATGCGAAACCGGCCGCGCACAGGCGGCTGGTCCGGCACAGAGATCAATACCCACGTGATCATGACCGTTCAGTACTTCATCCGCAGGTATCTGGCTTCGGTTCGCGCAGCGAACCTCACAGTTGCGGGACAGCCCCGGACTCGCACCGGTCTTCCCTGCGGACCGCGCCGACATTACCGAAGCGCACGCCGCGGAACCATACCCCCGCCGCGGCCGTCCCTCCGAACCACGCCCGCCGACCGGCCGGTACAGCGGCCGAGCACGGCGGATCACCACATATTCTGTGAGCCACGACATGTGATCCAGGCCGCGATCGGCCAACGTTTGCCCACCGAGCCCACGGGTAGTCAACCAAGGGAATGCTCTCGTCGTGGTCCAGCCCTCGGGATGGTGCGGGGAGGGGGCGCAATGGGCAACAGGTGGCTAGGAGAGTCGGGTGTCGGTAGTTCTCGTGCTTCAGGCACGCGGTCTCGGTGAGCTGCTCACCGCTGTTCCGGCGTTGCGTGCCCTGCGGCGGGCCCGGCGTAACGATCATCTTGTTCTCGCCACCCCGCATCGTCTGCGCCCGATGGTCGAACTCATCGCACTGGTGGACGAGATGGTGCCGATCGCCGACCCGCAGGGGTTGCGCTGGGACGGACCGCCACCCAAGCTTGCCATCAACCTGCACGGCGCCGAGGCCACGCCGATCGTGGAACTCGCCAAGACCGGTGCCGAACGTATCCTCACCTACCGCAATCCGGCGTTCCCGGAAATTCCCGGCCCGGACTGGCACGACGATCGGCATCCGATCGACCGCTGGTGCCATCTGCTCGAATTCGACGGGATCGGCGCCGACCGGCGCAATCTCGGGCTGGTACCGCCGGTGGCCACCACCAGCCACCGCGACAGTGTGGTCGTGCACGTCGGTGCGGGCGCCACTGCGCGGCAGTGGCCGGCCGATCGTTTTGCGGCGGTGATCCGGCATTTGCTGGTACTGGGCCACGAGGTGGTCCTCACCGGCAACGAAGGCGATCGCGAGCGCGCCCACGGTATCGCTGACCGGGCCGGGCTGGCCGGGCAGCGGGTGCTGGCCGGTAACCAGAATCTGATCGAACTGTCGGCCACTGTGGCCGAAGCCTCGGTGCTGCTGTGCGGCGATACCGGTGTCGCCCATCTCGCGACCGCGTTCGGGACCCGCACGGTGCAACTGTTCGGGCCCACCTCCCCCGCGCAGAGCGGACCGCCCGGGCATCTGCTCAACCGGCACGAAGTGCTGTGGGCGGGTCGTACCGGTGACCGCGAGGGCACCACACCCGATCCCGGCCTCCTGCAGATCGGCGCCGCCGAGGTGATCGCGGCATTGGACCGGCAGCTGAGCAAGCGCCGCTCCGAGGCCGGGGTGACGAGCGCCGCGTACCGCCGGGTGGGCTGACCACGTACGGGACACCGGCCACCCGGTCTCATACGCGCCCGCGTGCCTCGCTCACTGCTGCGGCATAGGCGGCGAGGGCGCTCGGCCAGAACTGTTCCAGGTAGTCGCGGGCGTCCCCGAGGCCGCGCGGGTCGAGGGAGTACAGCCGGCGGTTGCCGATCGGACGCACCATCACCAGGCGCGCTTCGCGCAGTACCCGCAGGTGCTGCGATACGGCCGAACTGCTGATCCCCACCTGTTTCGCCAACTCACCCACCGAGCGCGGCCCCGAGGGCAACGCTTCGAATATCGCCCGCCGGGTGGGGTCGGCGAGGGCGATCAGCGGCGCAACTCTGTTAGCGACCACTCATACAGTGTCTCCATCGGGCAACCCCTCGGTCAAACCCCCGGCGGATGTCTCATTTGTGCAGCTCGACGCGGGAAATTACAGGTTTCGTTACCGTACGGTTATAAGCGACCTGGGCTTATGCACCCGAGGTGACGGTAACCACATGCTTGCTGACTCGGCCTGCACGTCCCCTAGCTTGTAACTCATGCCCGTGACCCTTCCGTTACCTCTCCGCAAGCTCACGGTGCCGTCGATCGGCCGTCGTCGCGTAACGACGCAGGTTGTCGCCACCACGACTGCGCTCTGTGCCGGTTTCGGTCTCCTCGCCGCAGGGGCCGATTCCGATAACGAAACGATCAAGAACGTGGCGGCCACCGCGCCCGCCCCGGCCGCCACCGACGCGCCCGCCGCCGAACAGCAGGCCCACTCCCACGATCCCGCGGCGTGGGACCCGAACAAGCCCGCTGCGGACAATCAGCCCGTCGCGTTCCCCTTCCCGCCTCCGCCGCCGCCGCGGCCCACCACCGTGCGTCCGGTCGATGCGATCGTGAGCTCCGGTTTCGGCCCGCGCTGGGGCGCCAACCACTTCGGTATCGACTTCGCCGGCCAGCAGGGTGTGCCGATCCGTTCGGTCACCGACGGTGTGGTGATCGAAGCCGGTCCGGCCACCGGTTTCGGCCTGTGGGTGCGCGTCCAGCAGGACGACGGAACCGTCGGCGTGTACGGCCATATGCAGGACATCCTGGTCCATGTCGGCCAGCCGGTGAAGGCAGGCGATGTGATCGCCACCGTCGGCAGCCGTGGCCAGTCCACCGGACCGCATCTGCACTTCGAGGTGCATCAGCCGGGTGTCGGCAAGGTCGACCCGATGCCGTGGTTCGCCGGGCGCGGCATGGACGTCATGAACTTCCCGGGCTGACCCTACTTCCCGGCGGGCCGGAAACACCGGCCGCCCCACAACCTCCGATCTTCGTCGGGTGATCGGATGCCTGCACCGGCCATTGCTGCTCTGTACCGCAGCGATGGCCGGTCTGGCGTTTTCGGCCCGGTGGCCATGGTTTTCGATGATGAGCAGCCGATCAGGTTCGGGCTACACACCTTTCGTTGCGAATTCACCGACCACCGTAATCGTTTCGATACGGCCGGAGCGGATCGAACCGCACTGCTGGGCGACGTCGTGCTGCCGGCCCGGGAAGCGCAGCGGACTCTCGGCTGCGCCCGGTCCGCGACCCGAGTCAGCGCAACCGTTCGGCGTCGCGGGCGAGTTCCACCAGGACCACACTGAGACGCGCGAGCTCGTCGTTACCGGCGCCTTCGTCGATGGCGGTCGCCACATCCTCGGCCGCACAGCGCGCCGCGAACCAGCGGTCCGCGAGGGCGGTGGCCTCGGCGGCACTGAGCACCACCGAATCGGCGGGGATACCAGTGCCCTTCACATTGTTGCGGTGCTCATAGGCGCGCTGACGGCAGGATTGCCGGCAATACCGGCGCCGCCGCCCCGCTTCCGTATCAACGATTTCCCGACCACACCACAGACAGGACTGCAACCGGCGCGACATGACCCGACACCCTAATAGGCCTTCGCGCAGCAGCACACACCGCACACCGCGCAGAGTTCCCGGGCCGACGCCGTACAATCAATAGGCTCTCCCGAACTGGGAACGGATCGACCCTCGCGAACGTTGACAAGAAATAGGGCGCAAGGCCGTAACCGGCACGAACCGCGGTTCGTGTGCAGGGATCGGCTCGCAGACGTGACCCGAACGGTCGACGGAAGGCAACGGCCGGCGACATGCGAACCCACGAAGTTCGCAACAGCACAACCACAGGGGTCAACCCACCGGTTCGCCCCGGGCGGGTTCCGGTGCACCGCAGCGGATACGCCGAGAGGTGTTTCCGATCCGGTGATCCGGAACCGAACACCCGGGACCCGCGGACCTGCGCGCGGTAACGCGCCGACAACACAGAGAGGACCTGTACAGATGGCAGATCGCGTACTCCGGGGCAGCCGGCTCGGAGCGGTGAGCTACGAAACCGACCGCGACCATGATCTGGCTCCCCGCCGGATCGCCCGGTACCGGACCGACAATGGTGAAGAATTCGATGTCCCGTTCGCCGACGAGGCCGAGATCCCGCCGACCTGGCTGTGCAAGAACGGCCAGGAAGGTGTGCTGCTCGAAGGCACCTCGCAGGAGGCCAAGAAGGTGAAGCCGCCGCGCACGCATTGGGACATGCTGCTGGAGCGGCGCAGTAAGGAAGAACTCGAGGAGCTGCTGAAGGAGCGCCTGGAGCTGCTCAAGACCCGCCGCCGGGGCTGAGTCACAGCCCTTCGGGAGTCTCGGTTCGGGCTCAGGTCCCGAACACCGGCTGATAAGGCCGTACCCACCGGATCATCCGGTGGGTACGGCCTTTGTCGTTTCGGCGGCGGAGCCGGCGCGCGGGTTCAGCGGCTGGCCACCCGGCGGTAGCGCAGCAGGGCCAGCGGCATCGCGATGAGCAGGATCACCACCGAGCAGATCACGGCATATTCGACACAGTGCTCGGCCGGCCATCCGGTCGGCGCCTCGAAGGTCGGCGGCGCACTGTTCTCGAACAGCTTCCGGCCGGTGGCCGCGACCGCGGTGATCGGATTCCATTCGGCGATGGTGCGCAACGGCCCGGGCAGGGTCTCCGCGGAGATGAACGCCGAGGAGATGAACGACAGCGGGAACAACCAGATCAGCCCGGCGCTCTGCGCGACCTCGACATTCGGAGCGAGCAGGCCGGTGAGTGCGCCCACCCACGACATGGCGAAGGCGAACAACAGGATCACTCCGTAGGCGAGCGCGGCATCGGCCAGGCTCCCCTCGATGCTCCAGCCGACGATATAACCGCAGACGGTCATCACCAGCAGGCTCAGCATGCTCACCACGAGATCCGACAGGGTCCGGCCCATCAGCACCGCCAGCCGCGACATGGGCAGCGCACGCATCCGGTCGATGATGCCCTTCTCGAGGTCACCGGCCAGACCGACGGTGGTGAACGCGGCACTGAATGCGACCGTCTGCGCCATGATCCCGGCGATCAGGAATTCCCGGTACTCACCGCCGCCGAGCGAGGCGCCGAATACGTAGGCGAACAGGAAGACGAACATCAGCGGCTGCACGGTGGCGGTGACCAGCAGTGTGGGCACCCGCATGATGGTGAGCAGGTTGCGGTGGGCGACGATCGCGCTGTCGCGAATGATCCGCATCCGGGGCTCGGCCGATTTCGGGATCCGGTGCGAGGCGGGCGCGTGTTCGGTATCCGCGGTGTCCTCCTCGGTCCGATCGGTGGTTTCGGTTTTCTCGACCGCCATTTCTGCGGTACTCACGACATGATCTCCTCGGGTACATCGCTGGTTTCCGGCTCGGTGTCCGGGGTCGCCGGAGTGCCGGTGAGGGACAGGAAAACGTCGTCGAGGCTGGGCCGGTGCACGCGGGCATCGACGGCCAGCACATCTGCGTCGTCGAGGCGGCGCAGCGCTTCGACCATGGTGCGGGAACCGTCGGCGACCACCACCGACACCTCGGCGACACTCGCTTCGTGCGCGGGTTCGCCGAGACCGACATCGGCGAGTACCCGCAGCGCGGGCGCCGGATCCTGTCCGGGTGCCAGGGTGACGGTGAGGCGATCCCCGCCGATCGAGGATTTGAGTTCGTCCGACGATCCGCGGGCGATGACGCGGCCCTTGTCGATCACCGTGATCTGATCGGCCAGCCGGTCGGCCTCCTCCAGATACTGGGTGGTCAGCAGGACGGTGGTGCCGTCGCGGACGAGATCACCGATGACCCCCCAATATCGGTGCGGGCCCGCGGGTCCAGGCCGGTGGTCGGTTCGTCGAGAACCACCACCGGCGGGCGGGCGATCAGTGCGCCGGCCAGGTCGAGGCGGCGGGTCATACCGCCGGAATAGGTTCCGGCGCGGCGATCGGCTGCCTCCTCGAGCCCGAACTGCGCCAGCAGTTCCCGGGCCCGTTCGGTGGCGCTCTCGCGGCTCATACCGTAGAGCCGCGCAACCATGCGCAGGTTCTCGTAGCCGGTGAGGTTGGCATCGACTGCCGCGTACTGGCCGGACAACCCGATCAGGCGCCGGGCGGCCGCCGGATCGTGCAGCACATCGACCCCCGCGACCCGCACCGTTCCGGCATTGGGCCGCAACAGCGTGGTCACGATGCGGACGGTGGTGGTTTTACCGGCACCGTTGGGTCCGAGCAGACCCATCACGGTGCCGGTGGGTATTTCGAGATCGACATCGTCCAAAACGCAGACCCGGCCGTAGTTCTTCACCAGGCCGGTGATCTGTACCGCGGGCTTCACTGAGCGTTCTCCTTCGTTTCGGTACCGGGCTGGGGGCGCGAACTCCTGCGCGCACGGTTAGGTGCGCAGTCGCGCGCGGAGGTGTTCGCGCAGTACGGGTCCGATCACCGCGAGGGATTGCGCCGTGGTCATCTCCGCGTGTGTGCATTCGATCTCGTGGGCTGTCACCGTGCCGGTGACGAATTCTTTCCACGCGCCGGGGTGCCGGTCGGGTGTCGCGCGGTTGACCGGGTCGGTGGCGGCGGCAAAGAACAGCAGGTCGCCGTCGAAGACGCCGGGCCGGAACCCGTTGGCCTGCACCGTGCCGTCGGCATAGCCGGCGTAGAGCCGTTCCAGATGTTCGAGGGTGAGTGCCGCGAACGGTCCCGGCCGTGAGCGCAACATTTCGGCGGCCTCGGCCAGGGTCGGCTCCACACCGTCGGCGACGAGGTCGCCGCCGAATTCGCCGAGGATCTCGGTGACGGTCGGCATCGCATGTTCGGCCAGATCGTCGGAGAGACGGTAACTGTCCAGCATGGTCAGCGTTTCTACTTCCTCGCCGTCCTCCTGCAGCCGCACAGCGATCTCGTGCGCGATGAGACCGCCCAGCGACCAGCCGAGCAACTGGTACGGCCCGTGCGGCTGCACCGACCGGATATGGGTCAGATAGTGCTCGGCGACCTCGGCGATCGAGGAGAACCCGGGTTCGCCGGCCGCCTGCGGTGCCTGCAGTCCGTACACCGGCTGATCGGCGGGCAGTTCGGCGAGCAGACCGGCGTAACACCAGGACAGCCCGATGGCTGGGTGGATACAGAACAGCGGAGCGCGGTCCGATCCGGAATCGGGCCGCAGCCGCAGCAGCGGAGCGAGCGCGAGATCCATCGCATCGCTTGCGGTGCCGTCGCCGAGCCGGGCGGCCAGGGCGGCCGGGGTGGATTCACCGAACAGCAGTTGCATCGGCAGGTCGAATCCGGCCTCCCGGGCTTGCGCGACCACCTTGGTGGCGAGCAGGGAGTTACCGCCCAATTCGAAGAACCCGTCTGCGGTGCCGACCCGCTCCACCTCGAGGACATCGGCGAAGATATCGCACAGGGCGGCTTCGATGGGGTTGGCCGGCGCCCGGTAGCCCTCGACGGCGGAGAACACCGGTTCGGGCAGGGCCGCGCGGTCGAGTTTGCCCACCGGCGTCAGCGGCAGCCGGTCGATCAGCATGATCGACTGCGGAACCATGTAGTTGGGCACGAATTCGGACAGGTGTGCGGTCAGTTCGGCCGCGGTGGTGTCCGATGCGGCCTTCACATACGACACCAGCGCGGTGGCGCCCGCCGGAGTGCGATGCCCGGCGGTATGCGAGAAATCCACCGCCGGATGCCGGCTCAAGGCGGCGTCGATTTCGCCGAGTTCGATCCGGAATCCGCGGATCTTCACCTGGTGGTCGGTGCGGCCGACGTATTCGATATCGCCGGGACCGCCGTCGGCACCGGTCCGGATCCGGACCAGATCGCCGGTGCGGTACATCCGCTCGCCCGGCTTCCCGAAGGGGTTGGCGACGAACCGCTGCGCGGTGAGACCGGGGCGGTCGTGGTATCCGCGGGCCAGCGCGCCGCCCGCGAGATACAGCTCACCGGTGACGCCGAGCGGGGCCGGCCGCAGCCGGGAATCCAGCACCATCGCGGCGACCCCGCGGATCGGTTCCCCGATCGGGATCGGGCCCGCCGGTACCAGCGGCTGCGAGACCACCGTGACGATGGTGGTTTCGGTGGGACCGTAGACATTGTGCAGGTTACGGCCCGGCGCCCAGCGGGCCACGACCTCGGCGGGCAGCGCCTCACCGCCCACGAGTACATGCTGGAAATCGGTGATACCGGTCGGATCCACCGTGGCCAGGGCGGCCGTGGTGATGAACGCGTGGGTGATGCGTTCGGCGATCAGAACCCGTGCCAGTTCCGTTCCACCGACCACACCCGGCGGGGTGAGCACCAGGGTGGCGCCGCCGCCGAGCGCGAACAGCAGATCCAGCATGGCGGCGTCGAAACTCGGCGTCGCGAAATGCAGGATACGGCTGTCGGGCCGGACGTCGAACCGTTTGGCGGTTTCCGCCGCGAAGTTGGACAGACCGCGATGGGTGACGACCACGCCCTTCGGCGTACCGGTGGATCCGGAGGTGTAGATGACGTAGGCCGGATTGTCCATCCGCAGCGGGCCGTTTCGCTCCGCCTCGGCGATCGGTGCGCTGGATGCGTCCAGCACTTCTTCCCGGAAATCGGGATCGTCGAGGGCCAGCCATTGGACTTCGCCCACCAATTGCGGCCGGTACTCGGCGAGCGTGAGCCCGAGTGCGGCCCCGGAATCGGTGAGCATATGGCTGATCCGGGCGGCCGGATAGCCGGGGTCGACCGGGACGAAGGCCGCACCGGTCTTGGTCACCGCCAAGACTGTCGCCACCGATTCCACCGTGCGTGGAATACCCAGCGCAACAAGCGTTTCCGGGCCCACACCGTAACCGATGAGAACCCGCGCGAGCCGGTTGCTCCAGCGGTCGAGCGCGTCATAGGTGACCTCCACGCCCGCGGCGGCCAGCGCGACCGCGCGCCTGTCGACCGACGCCGCCGCCGCGAAAACCTCCGGCAGCGTGACCGGCTGATCGGCATCTGCCCGGCGCAGCGGAGCCAGCGCCGACCATTCCGCCGGTTCCAGCAGCTCCAGCTCGCCGATGACCACGGCCGGATCGTCCGCTATCGCAGCGAGCAGCCGGACCAGCCGGCGGCCGAGCCGGGCCGCGGTCGCCTCGTCGAACAGGTCCGCGCTGTAGTTCACCGCGACGGCTATCCCATCCGGCGACCGATTCTCGCCCCGGCATTCGGTGAGCGTGAACTGGAGATCGAATTTCGCGATACCGGCGTCGATATCCATCGCCTCGATACTCAGCCCCGGCAGTTCCAGGGCCCGCACCGGTTCGTCGCGCACCGACAGCATCACCTGGAACAGTGGGTGATGCGATTGCGACCGTACCGGGTTCAGCACCTCGACGAGCCGTTCGAACGGCAGCTCGGCGTGCGCGAAGGCGTCGAGATCGGCCTCCCGCACCGTATCGAGCAGTTCGGTGAACTGCCGGCCGGAATCGACCGGTGTCCGCAGCACCAGGGTGTTGACGAACATACCGATCATCCGGTCGAGCTCGGGATGGCCGCGGCCCGCAACCGGGGAACCGACGGCGATATCGCCGGATCCGGTGAGGCGGTGCAGCAGTACCGCGAGCGCGGCGTGCAACACCATGAACACGCTCACGTTGTGGCGGGCCGCGAGATCGCGCAGATCCCGATGCGCGCGAGCGTCGAGCCGTTCCTCCACGGTGCCGCCGCGGTAGGACGGAACCGGCGGCCGGGGGCGGTCGGCGGGTACGGCGAGGAGCTCGGGCAATCCGTCGAGTGCGTTCCGCCAGTAGTCGAGCTGACCACTGATCACCGAGTTCGGATCGTTCTCGTCGCCGAGCAGTTCCCGCTGCCACAGCGTGTAGTCGATGTATTGCAGCTGTTCGGTGTCGGGGCGAGGCTCGGCACCGAGCCGTACCGTCCGGTACGCCTCTGCCACATCGGCAGCGAGCGGTTCCAGCGACCAGCCGTCCATCGCGATGTGATGCACCACGAGAACGAGGATGTGGTCGTCCGGGGCGACGATGAACAACCCTGCCCGCAACGGGATCTGGGTGGCCAGGTCGAAACCCGGTGCGATGAACCGCTCGATATCGGGACGCGGGTCGCCTTCGGTCGCCGGGGTCTGCAGCTCGACCGCGGCACCGGGGAGATCGCGGACCAGCTGCGCAGGTTCCCCGTCGATCTCCGGGAACACCGTGCGCAGGGTTTCGTGCTGCTGCTGCACCGTGTGCAGGGCGGTCGCCAGGGCTGCCCGGTCGAGCGGACCGCGCAAGCGCAGTACCACCGGAACGTTGTAGGCACCGGGTGTCGCCGCCGGATCGGAACCACCGAACCGGTTGAGGAACCACAGCCGCTGCTGGGCCGGGGAGAGCGGGATCCGGGCGGGGCGCTCGCGGCGTTCCAGCGCGGGTCCGACCCCGCCGGCGTTCTCACCGTCCAGCCGGGCGGCCAGTTCGGCGACGGTGGGTGCGGTGAATACCGAACGCACCGCCAGCCGTACCCCGGTGGCCGCTTCCAGGCGTCCGACCAGCTGGGTCGCCAGCAGCGAGTTACCGCCGATCTCGAAGAAATTATCGCCGGTATCGGTGACCGGGGCATCCACCAGATCGCCCATCACCGCCGCAACCAGGCGTTCGGTGGCGGTATGCGGAGCCCGCCCGGCGGATCCGGTGGGCAGCGCCTGCGGTTCGGGCAGCGCGGCGATATCCAGTTTGCCGACCGGGGTCAGCGGGATCTCGTCCAGCAGGGTGAACGCGGTGGGCACCATATGCCGGGGCAGCCGCTGCGCCAGATATTCGCGCAACTCCTCGGGTTCGGGGCGGCGGCCGGCATCGGCCGGTTGAACATAGGCCACCAGCCGATCCACGCCGGCGACCCGGCGCACTTCGGTATGGGCGAAATGCACCGTCGGGTGGGCGGTGAGCGCGCCGGTGATCTCCCCGAGTTCGATCCGGAAACCGCGCATCTTGACCTGGTTGTCGCTGCGGCCCAGATAGCGCAGATCGCCGTCGGGGGTCCAGCGGACCACATCGCCGGTGCGGTACATCCGGGCGCCGGCGGGACCGTACGGGTCGGCGACGAAACGTCCCGCGGTCAGGCCGAACCGGCCGTGATAGCCCTGGGCCAGCCCGGGGCCACCGAGATACAGCTCGCCGGGGACACCGGTGGGTACGGGTCGCAGGCGTTCGTCGAGGACCACCGCGCGCACCCCGCGGATCAGCGAGGCCAGACCGGCCGGGCGGTCCGGTACCACCGGGGTCACCGAAACCACGACGGTGGTTTCGGTGGGCCCGTAGGCGTTGAACATCCGCCGGCCCGGTGCCCAGCGCGCCACCAGTTCGGGGCCGACATGTTCGCCGCCGACCATCAGGCCGCGCAGCCGCGGCAGCGGCCACCGGTCCGGGTCGATGGTGGCGAGGGCGGCCGGAGTGATGAAGGTGTGGGTCACCTCGGTGCGGGTCATGAGTTCGGCCAGTTCGTCACCGCCGTACACCTCGGGCGGGACGATCACCATGGCGGCGCCGGGGCCGATGGCGAGCAACAGGTCCAGAACCGCGGCATCGAAGCTCGGCGACGAGAAATGCAGTGTCCGCGCGCCGGGGGTGATGGCCAGCCGGTCGCGGAATTCGTCGGCGAGATCGGCCAGCGAACCGTGGGTGGCGGTGACGCCCTTGGGTTTACCCGTGGATCCGGAGGTGTAGATCAGGTATGCCGGATCGGTGACCCGCACCGGGCGGACCCGGTCGACGTCGGTCACCGGATCGGCCGGAACACCGGTCTCCCGCCGGCCGGCCGGTGTATCGAGCAACAGCCAATCGATATGGTCTCCGCCCGCGGCGCGCAGCGTTTCCGCATGCCCCGCGCGGCTGATACCGACGGTGCAACCGGAATCGGCGAGCATATGCGCGACCCGTTCGACCGGATAGTTCGGATCCACCGGAACGAACGCCGCCCCGGATTTGGCGATGGCCAGCATGGCGGTGACCGAATCGGCGGACCGGGTGAGCCCCAGCGCGACCCGGTCCCCCGCGCCCAGACCGCGCCCGATCAAGGCCCGCGCCAGCCGGTTGGCCCGGCGGTCCAGTTCGGCGTAGGTGAGAACGGTGTCCTCGGCGTAGAGGGCCGGCCGCGCACTGTGTGCGAGGACGGTCGAGGCGAACAGACCTGCCAGGGTGCGCGGGATTCCGGGAACCGGACCGCGGGCGGGGCTGTAGGTGGCCCGTTCGGAATCGGTACGCGTATCGATATCGCCCACCGCGATATCGGGTCGCGCGGCGACGGCGGCCAGAACGCGCAGGAACCGGTCGGCCAGGGTTTGCACCGTGTCCGCGTCGAAAATCTCGTCGGCGTAGACGAATTCGAGTTCACCGGCGTCGAGATCTCCCGCCCGGAGTTCGAGGTCGAATTTGGCGCGGGCGATATCGAGCGCGGCCGCGTCCACCGCGAGTCCGGGCAGTTCCAGCGTCGGTACCGGGGTGTCCTGCACGGTCAGCGCGACCTGGAACAGCGGATGCCGGCCGGTGGCGCGCGGATCGTTGCCCAGGGCCGAAACCACCTGTTCGAACGGGATATCGGCATGGGCCAGGGCGGCGAGTTCGGTATCCCGGTCGGCCCGCAGCAGATCGGTGAAGGAACGGGCCGGGTCGACGTCGGAACGCAATACGAGCGTATTGACGAACATGCCGACCAGCTCGTCGAGCCGCCGATCGGTCCGCCCGGCTACCGGCGTGCCGATGGCGATATCGCGGCCACCGGTCACCGAACGCAACAGCACGGCGAGCGCCGACCGCAGCAGCATGAACGGGCTCACGCCGTGGGCGCGCGCAAGTTCCGTGAGTGCCTGCCGCATCGGCGCCGGGATCGTGTATCGCACGGTTCCCGCGGTCTGTTGCGGTTCGGCCGGACGGGGCCGGGTGTAGGGCAGGGGCAGTTCCTCGGGCAGTCCGGCGAGCTGTTCACGCCAGTAGCCGAGTTGCCGGGCGGCGAGGCTTTCCGGGTCGGTGGCGGCGCCGAGATGCTCGCGCTGCCAGAGTCCGAAGTCGGCGTACTGCACCTCGAGCGGGCCCCACTCGGGCGCGGAGCCGGCACACCGTGCCTGGTAGGCGACGGCGAGGTCGCGGGTGAGCGGTGCGAGCGACCAACCGTCCGCGGCGATATGGTGCACCACCACACCGAGCCGGTAGCGGGTCGGACCGGTCCGCAACAGGACCGCGCGCAACGGCGTGCCGGTGGTGAGGTCGAAACCGGTGGTCGCCGTTTCGTGCAGGGCCGCGGCGGCACCGGCCGGATCGGTATCACGGACTTCCAGGGCGGGCAGCGCCCACGTGACGGGCAGGATCCGTTGCTGGGCACCGTTTCCGTCGTCGGGATAGGCGGTGCGCAGAACCTCGTGCCGTTCGACGATATCGCCGAGCGCCAGACGCAACGCCGCCACATCGAGATCGCCGTCGATATCGAGAACGAAGGCGATGTTGTAGGCGCTGGATTCGGGCGCGAAGCGGTTGAGGAACCAGAGCCGCTGCTGGGGCAGCGACAACGGGATCCGGTCGGGCCGCGGATTCCGGGCGGTCAGCGGCACCCGGACCGTCACCGGAGTGCGGGTGACGTGTTCGGCCAGCGCCGCCACGGTCGGTGCCTCGAATACGGTCCGCACCGGCAGGTCCACCCCGAAGCGGTCGTACAGACCGCCCACCAGCCGGGTGGCCAGCAGCGAATTGCCGCCGAGATCGAAGAAGCCGTCCTCCACGCCGGTGACCTCCCGGCCCAGCACCTCGGCGAATACCTCGGCGACCCGCCGTTCGATATCGTTGGCCGGCGGTCGGGAGTTCGTGGTCGCGCCGGCGAAGTCCGGTTCCGGCAACGCCTTCCGGTCGAGCTTGCCGGAGGGGGCGGTGGGGAATTCCGGCAGCACGGTGACGGCATCGGGGACCATATAGCCGGGCAACCGGCCGCGGACCGTGGCCCGCACCTCGGCCGGGTCGACGCCGGAGTCGGCGACGATATAGGCGGCGAGACGTTGCCGCCCCTGCGGGTCCGTATGCACCGCGGTCAGCGCGCGACGCACCCCGGGATGGCTGCGCAGGACATGGTCGATCTCGGACAGTTCGATCCGGAAACCACGCAGTTTCACCTGATCGTCCGCGCGGCCCAGGAACCGCAGCCGGCCGGACCGGTCGGCTACGACCAGGTCACCGGTGCGGTACATCCGTTCGCCGCGACGGCCGTACGGGTTGGCAGGGAACCGGGCGGCGGTGAGCGCGTGCCGCCCGTGATATCCGCGGGCCACGCCCGGCCCGGACAGGTACAGCTCGCCGGGCGTGCCCGGCGGTACCGGCCGCAACCGGGAGTCGAGCACGAAAAGCCGCATACCCCGCACCGGATGGCCGAGAGGTACCGGCCGTCCGGGCCGCATGGGTCCGGACATGGTGGCGGCGACGGTGGCTTCGGACGGACCGTACATATTGTGCATGCGGTACCGGTCGGCCCAGGTGTCCACCAGTTCGGGCCCGCAGGCCTCACCGCCCACCATGACCGTCTGCAGCCGGTCCAGGCCGGCCGGGTCGACGGTGGCCAGCGCGGCCGGGGTGACGAACGCGTGAGTGACGCGCTCGACCTGCAGGAAGGTGGCGAGTTCGTTACCGCCGTAGATCTGCGGGGGTGCGATCACGACCGTCGCCCCGCAGGCGAACCCGAGCAGCAGTTCCAGCACCGACGCATCGAAACTGGGTGAGGAGAAATGCAGTGTGCGCGCGGCCGGGGTGACCCCGAACAGGTAGCACTGTTCCGCGGCGAACGAGGCCAGCCCGCCATGGGTGACGACCACGGCCTTCGGGGTGCCGGTGGATCCGGAGGTGTAGATCAGGTAGGCGGGGTGGATGGTGCGTATCGGCCGGATCCGGTCGGCATCGGTCACCGGCGCGGACGAGACTGCCGCGCACGCGGATTCCAGCGCAGGGTCGCCGAGCACCAGCCATCGCCGGACGGCGCCGGGACGCCCCGGCAGCACATCGAGCTGTTCCGGGCTCGTAACTCCCAGCAGCGCACCGGAATCGGTGAGCATATGCGCGATCCGGTCGCGCGGATATCCGGGATCGACCGGCACATACGCCGCGCCGGTCTTGGCGACGGCCCAGATAGCGGTGATCGCGTCCAGACCACGGGGCAGTGCGAGCGCGACCACGGTTTCCGGGCCGGCCCCCTGCCCGATCAGCAACCGGGCCAGGCGGTTGGCCCGCTCATCCAGTTCCCGGTAGGTCGTATCGCGGCCGCGGAAACGCACCGCGACACCGTCCGGATCGCGGACCGCGGACCGGCCGAGCAGTTCGGCCAGCGAAACCGGAGGTTCCGCCGGACCGCCCGCCAGCGGTACGAGATTGCCGTATTCGCGCCGGTCCAGCACATCGATATCACCGACCGAGCGCCGCGGCGCGGCCACCGCGGCATCGAGGACCGCGACGAACCGCCGCGCGATCGACTGCACGGTCCGCTCGTCGAACACATCCGTGGCATAGCCGATTTCGGCGTGCAGCTCGCCGCCGGAGTTGTCGTCGTGCACCTCGAGCTGGAGGTCGAATTTCGCGATCCCGGCATCCAGCGCCAGGATCTCGGTCCGCACCCCGGGCAGGTTCAGGTCGATTTCACCGGCGTTGTCGTAGGACAGCATCACCTGGAACAGCGGATGGCGTGCACCGGAGCGCTCCGGATTCACCACCTCCACGAGCCGCTCGAACGGCACATCGGCGTTGGCGAAAGCGTTGAGATCGGTTTCCCGCACGATATCGAGCATCCGGTCGAAATCACCGGCGGGATCGACTTCGGTACGCAGGACCAGAGTGTTGACGAACATCCCGACCAGCTCGTCCAGCGCGGGATCGCTGCGGCCTGCGATCGGGGTGCCGATGACGATATCGGTACTGCCGCAGATCCGGGACAGCAGTGTCGCCAGTGCGGCATGCACCACCATGAACATGCTCGCACCGCGGCTGGCCGCCAGTTCCGCCGCCGCACCGCGGGTGCCCGCGGGGATGGTGAACGCGACCCGCCCGCCCTCGGTGGAACGGTGCGCGGGACGCGGCCGGTCGAGCGGGAGGTCGAGCTGATCCGGCAGGCCGGCGAGTTCGGCGCGCCAATGGGTGATCTGCCGGCTCAGCGCGCTGGCCGGATCGGATTCCTCACCGAGCAACTCCCGCTGCCACAACGCGAAATCGGCGTACTGCACGGGCAGCGGGGTCCAGCCGGGCGCCATGCCCGCGGCCCGGGCGGTGACCGCGACGGTGAGGTCGCGGACCAGCGGAGCCACCGACCAGCCGTCGCCGCAGATATGGTGCAGCACCAGCACCAGCACATGGCAATCGGTGTCGACGGCGTACAGCGCGACCCGGAACGGGAACTCCGTACGCAGGTCGAACGGTCGCGTCACGAATTCGGCGGCAAGTTCCCGGACTCCGGCGGCCGCAACCTCTACCGGCTCGAGCGTCAGCGGTACCTCCGACAGAGGATGTACCAGCTGCTGCGGGCCCTCCCCCAGGTCGGGGAAGGTGGTGCGCAGGCTTTCGTGCCGTTCGAGCACATCGCGCAGACCGGCGCGCAGCACATCGATATCGAGGTTGCCGTCCAGCTGCACGGCCAGCGGCATGTTGTAGGCGGCGGCGTGTTCGGCGAACCGGTTGAGGATCCACAGCCGCTGCTGCGCCGGGGAGAGCGGGATCCGCTCGGGGCGTGCCACCGGAACGAGTCGCGGGGAGGTGAGATCCGGTTCGTGCACGGTGAACCGGTCGGTGAGCGCGGCGATACTGCCGGCTTCGAACAGGTCGCGGATCGTCAGGGCGGTCCCCAGCGCAGTATTGATCCGCGCCACCGCACGTGCGGCCACCAGGGAGTTTCCGCCCAGTTCGAAGAAACCGTCGTCGATACCGACCTCGGGTACGCCGAGCAGTTCGGCGAAGATCGCGGCCAGTACCTCTTCGACCTCCGTGCGCGGCGCTGTCCGCACCCGGTCGCCGGTGGGCCCGGGGGCCGGCAGTGCGGACCGATCGATCTTGCCGTTGCTGTTCAGCGGTAGCTCGGGTAGCCGGGTCACCGTCGCGGGCACCATATATCCCGGAAGCGTGCGTGCCAGCCGGGCCCGCAGCTCCGCGGTATCGAGCTCCTCGTCACCGCGAACGACCACGTAGGCGGCCAGTTGATCACCTGCGGGGGTCGCGTGGGCGATACAGACCGCGCGCGCGATGCGCTCGTCGTCGAGCAGTGCGGCCTCTATTTCGCCGAGCTCGATTCGCAGACCACGAATCTTCACCTGGAAATCGGTGCGGCCCAGGTATTCCAGGACGCCGCGGCGGGTATCCCCGAGCTGCCAGCGCGCCAGATCGCCCGTCCGGTACATCCGCTCACCGGCATGGAACGGGTCGGCGACGAATCGTTCGGCGGTCAGCGGGGCCTGACCGAGGTATCCACGCGCCAGCTGCACACCGGACAGATACAGTTCGCCCACCGCGCCGGGAGCCACCGGGCGCAGCGCATGATCGAGCACATAGGTCCGGGTGTTCCAGACCGGTGAGCCGATCGGCACGGTGACCGGATCCGGCGGGCACTCCCAGTAGGTCACATCGACCGCGGCCTCGGTGGGGCCGTACAGGTTGTGCAACTGCGGCACGGGCAGCGCCGCCCGGAAGTCACGAACTGTCGCGGGCGGCAACGCCTCCCCGCTGCAGAAGACGCGCCGCAGCGTGACGCAGTCACCCACCTCGGTATCGGTGACGAAGACCGAGAGCATGGACGGTACGAAATGTGCCGTGGTGACGTGTTCTTCGCGGATGAGCCGGGCCAGGTAGGCCGGATCGCGGTGGCCGTCGGGCCGGGCCACCACCAGCCGGGCTCCGGTTTGCAACGGCCAGAAGAACTCCCAGACCGAGACGTCGAAGGTCGCCGGGGTTTTCTGCAGCACCGCATCGGTGTGATCGAGCGGGTATTCGTGCTGCATCCAGCGCAGCCGGTTCACGATCGCGCGGTGGGTGACGCCGACACCCTTCGGGGTACCGGTAGATCCGGAGGTATAGAGCAGATAGGCGAGGTGATCGCCACGCAGCGGTACGGTCCGGTCACTGTCGGTGATCGGCGCCGGGTCCCGCTCGGACAGGTCCACCGTATCGACGGTGATCGCCGCGATGGTGCCGGGCAGAGCGAGACCGTCGCGGGCGGCCGCCAGGAGGGCGACGGGCCGGGCCCGATGGACGATCTGTTCCAGCCGCTGGACCGGATGTTCGGGATCCAGCGGCAGATAGGCGGCGCCGGACTTGATCACGGCGTACATCGCGACCACCACGTCGAGGCTGCGGCGCAGGCACAGTGCCACCACCTGCTCCGGGCCCGCACCCTGCGCGATCAGCAGGCGCGCCAGCCGGTTCGCGCGGGCGTCGAGTTCCCCGTAGGTCAGCGCCGTGCCCTCGAATCGCACGGCCTCGGCATCCGGGGTGCGCGCCACGCGATCGGCGAAAATACGTGCCAGCGTGGCCGGTTCCACCTCGGCGGCGGTGTCGTTCCACAGGTGCAGGACCTGGCGGTGCTCGGTCTCGGTGGGCGCGGTGAGGTCCCGCACGGGGGTGTCACGCTCACTGGTGAGGAAACGATCCAGGAAATCCAGGTAGCGCCGGCGATGGGCCGCGACTTCGGCCTCACTGTAGAGCTGCGGATTGGCCTCGAAATCGAGGTGGATCCCGTCACCGTCACTGTTGTAGAGGTTGACCGAAAGGTCTTCGACCGGCCCTGTTGCCAGTACATGCACGGAAACGTCGAGGTCGGCGAACCGCAGCGGCCGGGCGAACAGCATGATGTTGATCATCGGGCCGAAGAACCCGCGGGTTTCGCGGTCGTAACCGCAATCGCGGCGGATATCGTCGTGCCGGTAGCGCTGGTGACGCAGCGCCCCGGTGATCTGGCCGCCCACGGCACGCACCACATCGTCGACAGTGGTCGCGGGTCCGAACCGGATCCGCAGCGGCACCACATTCGATACGACCCCCGCCGAACGGCGCAGCGACACCGTGGTGCGCGCCGATACCGGCAGGCTCAACACCACATCGTCCTGCCCGGTCATCGCCCGCACATAGCAGGCCATCGCCGCGGCGAACAGGACCGGATTCGAGGAATCGCGCTGTTCGGCGGCGGTGGCTACCAGGGCCTCCGTCTCCGCGCTCAGGACACCGGTGGCCAGCCGGCGCCCGGCGATCGCCGTGGCCGGCGCATTGGTCACGGTGGACAAGCTGACGACTTCACCTGCCCCGTCGAGCATGTCCTTCCAGTACGTGCCGTCGGCGGCGCGGCGCTGCGAGTTCCGGTAATCGATCTCGCCGGCGTACAACTCGGCCAGCGGCGTCGCCCGCGATACCGCCGGTTCGCGACCCTCTGCGTAGGCGGTGTAGATCTCGGAAGTACGGATCAGCGCGTTCATCGCGGCGTAGCCGTCGAGCACGATGTGGTGCACGCGGGAGTACCAGATGTAATCGCGTTCCCCCGTACGCAGAACGGCATTGAAGACCAGCGGATCGTGGTCGATATCGATCGGTGTGCGGGTGTCGTCGTGCATCCAGCGCAGCGCCGCGGCATGCGGGTCGGGCTCGTCACGCAGGTCCAGGCGGGCCCAGCCGGGTCGCGAGGCGGGGTCGACCACCTGATGCGGTACCCCGTCGATCTGCACGATGCGCTGGAGTACCACCTCGGTTTCCACGCCGAAGCGTTCGATCGCATACAGCAGCAGGCCCGGGTCCAGATCACCGTGGAACTCCACATATTCGGCGATGATGAGAGGGATCTCCGGCTGAATCCGCTGGGCATACCACATCGCGGTCTGTGCCGGTGTGAGCGGAAAGGGTTCGGCCGAAAGTTCTGCCGACGAACCGTTATCGACCCCGGTGGCCGACGATCTCATCAATCACTCCGTTCTACAGCTCGACACTCCCCGAACAGCCCACGGCCGACCGTTTCCGGTCGTGGGTGTGATTCACGACTGGTTATTCGGAGCGTCACCTTGAATGGATTGGCAGTCGAAACCGAATGGTTACCTGGCGCCGGAACAGCCTTCGGACGACGATGTCCGAATTCCGGCGCAGACCTACACTTCCAGGCGGAATTCCGCCTTACTTCTTACCCGGCGACCCGGGCGCTGCCTAGATACTACGCACTACGAGCGGGTCTGTTTACCCTCTGCCGACAAAAAATAAACCGGCCACTTGCCGTTACCGCATCGACGGTCGGCGAAGTTCCGGCAAACCTGTCGTCGTGGGCGGCGAACAGGTCCGGCAATCAGGCGCGAACGGCTGTTTCCAGCCCGTCCGCACTCCGCCGACCCGCCCGCCGGCCGACCAGCGCGGCGGCCACACCCGCCACTGTCACGAGCACGACGGCCAGTTCCGGCCACGGCCCGAGAGCTGTCGCCGGAGTGGTCGAGGTACGCAGCGGAACCTCCGCAACCAGCGCTTCCGGTACGAACAACGCACTTTCCTGCCGGATGCTTCCGTCGGCGGCGATGATCGCACTGACACCCGAGGTCGCGGCGACGACCAGCGACCGCCCGTGCTCCACCGCCCGCACCCTGGACATCGCCAGTTGCTGGTAAGTCATTTCACTGTCACCGAAAGTCGCATTATTCGTAGGCACCGCCAGCAATTGCGCGCCGGACTGCAGCGAATCCCGGAAAGCCCGGTCGAAAGCAACCTCGTAACAGGTTGCGATCCCGATTTCCGTACCTGAAGCCCGAATTGTTCCGTCCCCGTGACCCGGCACGAAGTAACCGGCACGGTCCGCATAGTCGGAAAAGAGCCGGAAGAATCCGCGCATCGGCAGGTATTCACCGAAAGGCTGTACTATTTTTTTGTCGTGCCGCTCCCCCGGTCCGCCTTCTGCGGTCCAGACCATTACCGAATTCGTTGTGGTGCGATCGCCGTTCACGAGTACCGCGCCCACCAGAATCGGTGCCGCGATGCGGCGAGCGGCTTCGGAGATCAGCGCGGCCGCGTCGGGATTGCGTAACGGGTCGATATCCGAGGAGTTTTCGGGCCACACGACCACATCCGGGGCCGGAGACCGGCCTGCTGCCACCTCGTCGGCCAGCTGTTCGGTCCGCCGGACATGGTTGTCGAGGACAGCCCGGCGCTGGGCGTTGAAATCGAGGCCCAGGCGCGGCACGCTGCCCTGGATCGCCGCCACTGTCAGAGTGCTGTCCCCTGCCATCGGTGCGGGCAACGCCACGCGCAGGCCGAGACCGGCAACGGGCAGCAGCAGGCAGGCCAGTGCGGCGGCGATCGGGGCCGCCCGGCGCCCGCGCGCCACCGCTTCGGAGGTTGTCTTCGGCTCATGGTCACCGAGGAGTTCGTGACGGACCGCCCACAGGACTGCCGCGGCACAGGTGCCGGTGAGCGCGACGGCGAAACTCACCAGCGGCGCCCCACCCAGCATCGCCAGCGGCAGAAACCATCCGTCGGCCTGCCCGAAGGCCAGGCGACCCCACGGGAACCCGCCGAACGGGAAACTCGACCTCCCCCATTCGGCGGCGGTCCAGGCCAGCGCGACCCACACCGGCCGGCCGGGCAGCCGGCCGAGTAGCCGGGCCAATACCCCGAACAACCCGATATACACCGCGCACGCGGTCGACAGCGCGATCCACGGCACCGGGCCCACGTAGATACCGGTCCACGGCAGCAGCGGGAGGAAGAAGCCGAGACCGGCGAGAAACCCATAGCCGAAACCGGACCGTAAACCGGTCCCACTCCGCAGCACCAGCGTCAGCACCGCGATACCCACAGGTGCGAGGAACCACCACGGCCGCGGCGGGAAGCTGCCGAACAGCAGCAGCCCCGATATCACCGCGGCGAGCGATCGCATCACCGCGGGATAGCGGCCCAGCCGCTCGGACCACCGGTTCGCTGTCCTGACACCCTGTTCCACACCTACATCCTGTCGTTCCCTCGATCCGGTGTCGTTCCCGCCCCACCACCGGGCGATCCGCCGAGGCGGCACCGTCGCTTGTCGGCGCCGCCGAGTGCTCCGCCGGAGATCATCGGGGACCTCCTTGCGCCGGATGGAATGCCGACATCGGTGCGAGCGATAGTGGCGCGTAGGCCGCCCAGGACCCTGGTTCACAGACCGGTATTCGGCCGTGAACCCTCGATCACCGCCACCAGCGCCTCGGGCACATGCCGATGCCGAATAGCCGACCTCCTCGGGTTCGTGCTCGCTACGGCGCGCCCCCGCGCCTCTCCGCGGGCCCTCGACCGGGTTGTGACTGCCGGTGTCCACCGGTTAATAGCGGCGTGCGGTGATCGGGCCATGCCGTGCACCGTTGGTGGTGCACGGTGGCCCGGATGGCGGACCACGCCCAGCGACCACTCGCACACCACGATCAGCGGACCACTGCCCGGTGTATCGGTCAACCGGTATAGATCGTCGTGCCCTCGTGCACGGTCCGCAGGCAGCGGGGCAGGTCGGCGCCGGGGGTGAGCGGCGGCAGGCCGGGGACCCGGGAGCGCGGATCGGTGGACCAGCGCTGCACGGAATCCGCGGGTGCGGAGACCACGAGTTCGTCGGCCTCCCACACCGCGTAGGAGGCGGGGGCGCCGGGGACCAGCGTGCCGGCCACACCGTCCCGGACTCCCCCGGCACGCCACGCACCGCGGGTGGCCGCGGCGAAGGCGGCCCGGGGCGAGAGGCCGTGCCCGGGAGTGCGGTGGTGCACGGCGGCCCGGATGGCGGCCCACGGATCCAATGCCGTGACCGGCGCATCGGAGCCGATGGCCAGTGAGACCCCGGCTGCGGCCATAGCGGCGAACGGGTTCAGCGCCGCCGCCCGGGTGACCCCCAGGCGTTCGGCGTACATACCGTCGGTTCCACCCCATTCGCGGTCGAAAACGGGTTGCACGCTCGCGATGACGCCCCAGCGGGCGAGGGCCTCGATCTGCGAGCTGTCGAGCAGTTCGGCGTGCTCGACGCGGTGCCCGCAGGCCGCGACGGCGGGACCACCGAATTCCGCGACGACCTGCCCGATCCCGGCGACGACCGCGTCCACGGCGGCATCACCGATCGCGTGGAACCCGGCCTGCACACCGGCTTCGGTGCAGGCGCGCACATGGTCGGCGATCTGCGTGGCATCCAGGTAGGAGACACCGGTCCCGGGCGCGTCCCAGTAGGGATCACGTAACCACGCGGTATGCGAGCCCAGCGACCCGTCGACGAACAGGTCACCGGCCAGACCGTGCACACCGAGATCGTGCACCAGTTCCCGCGCCTCGCCGGTGGTCCGCACGGCCTGCCCCCAATACGCCCGCACCTGCACGCCGTGCTCGAAGGCGAGCAGCTCGCGCAGATCGGTTTCTCCTTCTATATCGGGGCCGGCACATTCGTGCACCGCGACCACCCCGCGTGCGGCCGCGATATCCAGCGCCGTCCGCCGAGCCGCATCCCGCTGCTCTCGGGTGAGCAGGGCCCGGGCCGCCGCCCGCACCAGATGGTGGGCGTCCGCGCGGACAGGTTCACCGGCCCGGTACCCCGCCGCGTCCACCAGCCCCGGGACCGTATCGAGCAGCGCGGAGGAAGCCACCGCCGAATGACCGTCGACCCGCGCCAGATACACCAGGCGACCCCGTGGCACAGCGGCATCGATCTCGGTGACCGTCGGCGGCCGGCCTTCCGGCCAGCGGGTTTCATCCCAGCCGTCGGCCAGGATCACCCCGTCGGGCCGGGCCGCGGCGAATTTCGCCACCAGTTCCAGGCACTGGGCCAGGGAGTTCGCTTCGGACAGGTCGAGCCCTGACCGCTGCAGTCCGTACGCGGTGGTGTGCAGGTGTGGCTCGACGAATGCCGGGGTCACCAGCGCGTCGTCGAGGTCGATCACCTCGGCCCCGGGGTGCAGGGCCCGCCCCACGTGATCGGCGCCCAGCCACACCACGACCCCGTCGGTGACCGCGAGCGCCGTGGCATCGGGTGCGCTCGCACTGTAGATCCGGCCTCCGACCAGCAGCTGCGTACTCACGGTGGACCAGTCTGCCGCACCCGCCCGCGCACGCTGCGACCGGCCGCGCCCCGCGCTGCGCCGACCGGCCAATTACCCTGCGTACATGACCAACACGCTCGGTGCGGTCGGCACCGCCGACTATGTTCTGCTCACCACCTTCCGCAAGGACGGCACTCCGGTACCGACCCCGCTGTGGGCAGTCGCCGAGGAAGGCAAGCTCTACGTCTGGACCGTCACCGATTCGTGGAAGGTCAAACGACTGCGCCGCAACGCCGAGGTCACGCTGCAGCCCTGTGATTACAAGGGGAAACCGCACGGCGAGGTACTTCACGGCACCGGCCGCATCCTCGACGCGTCCGGCAGCGAGCATGTACGCAAGTTGATCCGCCGCAAGTACCGGTTCTCCGGTCCGCTGGTCGTGCTCGGCAGCACGCTGCGCCGCGGCAAGACGGGCACAGTGGGCATAGAGCTGACCGTGCGGGCTGATTCATCCACCGAGTAGCCGACCGAGGCTCGACTGATCACCGGCCCGGTCATGCCGCCTTTCGTCACTGAAGCGGCCGCCGGGTCCGGGCCCCGGTCGGGCCGGTCTTACAGTCGCACCACTTCGGTAGACCCGCCGACCGATTCGTCCGGCTGTGAATGCCCGAGCCGGTTGTCGTGGATGGACTCGGCCCGGCGCCGCGAAGTCTCGACGACTTCGAAGCGACAGGAGTGTAGGAGGAATCGGCGGGTCGCCGTCCTCTCTTTCGGGCTCGCGACATTCCGACATTCACCGGCGTACTCGGTTCACCGCAGTGCGGCTCGGCGTCTGCCTGAACGGAGCAACCACCTGGACTACTCCGAAGGCGGCAGGTGTTCACCGCCCACCGGGCCCAGCCAAGCGGCGAGATCGTCGGCGGCGGCGAGTTCGGTGGCGAGTTCCGCTCGTTCGGATTCGGTCAGCGACAGTGCCGCCAGGTCGGCGCGTCGTGCGTCGGCCTTTGCCGAATTCTCCAGCGCTACAGCCAGTTCGGCGAGCGCCGCATACGCCCGGGCGCGATCCGTGCGGCTCGCGTCGGCGCCGTGGCGGCGCAGTCCGGCCTCGAGTGCCCGTTCCGCGGCTTTGTCGTCGTCCTTGAAATCCCGCAGGATACGGGCGTTGTCGAGAACTTTCGCCAGCCCGGAAAGCTCTGCCGCGCCGCCGTATTCGACATCGTCCGGTTCGCCCGTCTGGATGTAGGTGACCCAGTTGCCGTCCGGGTCGATCGCACTGAATCGGCTCTGCCCCGGCCGGAACCGGGTGATACGCCCGACCCCCTTGGCCGGCACCTTGCCGTACCGCGTCCTTAACGCCGCGGTGAAATCGCGGTGCCGGCCCGCCACATCGTCGACCATGATCAGGCATGCGGCAGTTTCCTGGGCCTGCCGTTCGTGCCCACTCGCCGGCGGTGCGTAGTAGTGGATATCGCAGTCGTACGCGCGTAACGCTCCATAGACGTAGGGCTTGTGCTGTTCGTACGTGACCGTGTACCCGAGCGCGCGCCAGAACTCCAGGGTGCGTGCCAGATCGTGGGTGGACAGTACGGGGACCGCGGTATCGCCCATGAGAACCTCCAATACTCAATTTTGACTACCCAAAACTAGCTGCGACGCCCCTAGTCGTCAAACTTGACTACCGTACTGTTCCGGTGACGAAAGGAGTCCGATGTCGGCGGTACGGCTACTGGTCCTCGGAGTGACACGACGGCAACAGCCGACCCACGGTTACGCGGTCCGCCGCGAACTCCTGTCCTGGCGCGCGGACACCTGGACCAATGTGCAGCCCGGCTCCATCTATCACGCCATCAAACAGCTCACCCAAGAAGGCAAACTGCGCACCCTGGGCACCGAAGGTGGCAGCCGCGGCCCGGGACGAACCCTGTTCGAGCTGACCTCCGAGGGCGAAACCGAATTCTTCGAACGCCTCGACACCGCGCTCACCAGCGTCGATATGGAAGAACTCGGCGCCGGTATCGCTTTCATGGACGCACTCCCCCGCGACCGCGTGATCGCCAAACTCGAGGAACAACGCACCCGCAGCGAAGCCGTTCGCAGGGACTTACTCGCCATGATCGCCGACTACCCCGGCCGCCACGAACCCCCGCATTTCCCCGACCTCTTGGAACTGTGGAGCGGCGTCTTCGACAATCTCGCGGGCTGGACCTCGGGTGTCCTCGACCGGCTGGAACGCGGAGAGTATGTGCTGTCCGACGAGAAACCCCCGCACACCGGCCCTTGAGCGCGCAGACCGGTCCGGGCGCAGCTCCGGCAGCGCAGGAGGAATGGTTTTGAACCCCGGCACCTACGAGACGATTTCCGAGCCGGCGGGCCGTCTTTCCGGACTGGAATACGCCTGGATCACCGAAGCACCGCCGAACCGCCGGCCGCGACCCCACGAGATCGAAGTAACGCGCTGACGAGGCCGGCGCGCCGCCCGATGGCAGATCAGCTACGCGGGCCGGTTTCGAAACCGTCGGCGGAGATCACGCGCTTGTCCAGTGCGATCGCCGGGCGCGGGGGCTCGTCCGTGTACCACTCGTCCACTACGACGCCGTCGACGATATCGGCGTCGACGACCGTCACCGACTGCCGCGGCATGGTCGAGGCGAGCTCGGCGACCCGGCGGGCGGCCAGGGCGGCGAGTAGCGGACGGAACAGCGCGCGGGTGGGCGGGAGCAGCATGAGCAAACCCACCACCGAGCTGACCAGGCCGGGGACGAACATGAGGACACTGCCCAATGCCACCAACGCACCGTCGGCGACCGCGGCACCCGGGGTGATCTCCGCACGGGAGGCGCGACGGAACTGTTCACCCACGCGGCGCCACTGGGAGCCGAGCAACAGCATGCCGGCGGCGGAGCTGGCGATGAGCAGCAGGATCGCCGGGACCGCACCGAGCCAGGAGACGACGGCGGCGAAAACAGCGATCTCGACGACGAGATACACGATGAAGCCGAGGACAGGCAGGCGCGAGTCAGGCCCGGAGGCGGTAGCGGAGCGTGACCACGCAGGGCCCTCGCGCCTGCCGGATGGATACTGCATGGACGAACCTTTCGGTCGGACTACTCGTACAACGCACGAGATGTCCGTTTTGCTCCCGGACCGGTCAACCGCCGGGCCGGACCAGCCCGGTTTCGTAGGCCAGCACGACCGCCTGGACGCGGTCACGCAGGTCGAGTTTGGTCAGTACCCGGCCGACATGGGTTTTGACCGTCGCCTCGGACAGGAACAACCGGCCCGCGATCTCGGCGTTCGACCGGCCCGCGGCGATTTCTTCCAGCACTTCCCGTTCCCGCGCGGTGAGGACATCCAGCACCGAAGGATCGCGGGACGGCGCGGGCTGCTCGGCGATCAGGCGGTCGAGCAGGCGTTTGGTGACCTTCGGCGAAACCACCGCGTCACCGGCCGCGACGCTGCGGATGGCGGAGATCAGATCCTCGGGCGGAGTGTCCTTGAGCAGGAACCCGCTGGCCCCGGCGCGCAGCGCACCCAAGGCGTGTTCGTCGAGGTCGAAGGTCGTCATCACCAGTACCCGGGTGCCGTGCCCGGCCTCCAGGATCCGGCCGGTGGCGGCAACACCGTCGACCACCGGCATCCGGACGTCCATCAGCACGATATCGGGTTTCAGTTCGGCGGCCTGGCTGATGGCGGTGGCGCCGTTCTCGGCCTCGCCGACAACTTCCAGATCGGGGTGGGCGCCGAGCACCATCTTCAGGCCGACACGCATCAGTTCCTGGTCGTCGACGACGAGCACGGTGATCGGCACGGACACCAATGTAGTTGGGGGCAGCCCGTTATTCCGTATCCGGTGCGGCCAGCGGGATCCGGGCCCACACCCGCCAGGCACCCTCCGCAGTCCGGCCGGCTTCCAGGCTGCCGCCGAGCACCGCCATCCGTTCCCGCATACCGGCCAATCCCAGGCCGCTGCCCCGGATCCGGGCTTCCGGGTGCACCGGCACTCCACCGGAATCGGTGACCTCGATTTCGACGTCGCCGGTGTGCCGGTGCACCCGGACCCACGCCTTCGGATGGGCTCCGGCGTGCCGGAGTGTGTTGGTCAGCGCTTCTTGCACGATGCGGTGCACGCCCAGTCCGACCTCGGGCGCGAGATCGTCCAGTTCGCCGGAGAGTTCCAGCTCGACGGCCAGCCCTGCGTCGCGCATGAGCTGCGCCACTTTGGCCAGGCCCGCCGTGCCGTGCTGCGGCACCTGGTCGGGTGCGTGTTCGGTACGCAGCAACGCGACGGTGCGGCGCAGCTCACGCAGCGCCTCGCGCCCGGTACCGGCAATCGTGACCAGAGCCTGCTCGGTGGTGTCCGGGGCGGTGCGCAGCGCATAGCGGGCGCCGTCGGCCTGGACGATCATCACGCTCACCGCGTGCGCGACCACATCGTGCAGCTCGCGGGCGATCCGGGTGCGCTCGGCCGAGACCGCATCGTGGGCGCGCCGCTCCCGCTCGGATTCGGCCACGGCGTGGCGGGCCGCCACCTCGGCGTCATAGGCGCGCCGGGCGCCGGCGAACTCGGCCAGCACCCAGCAGAAGGCGAAGTAGATCCCGACGAACGCCAGATCGCTGAGTTTGAACCCGGTCACCACCGCCATCCCGTAGGCGGTATCGGCGACCAGCGCCAGCGCGTACCAGAAACCTTCACGTCGCCCGACATACGCGACCAGCGTGTACAGCATGATTCCGTGCCCGAGCAGCGCGGCGTGCACGGTGGGGTCGCCGACGATGAAGCCGATGGTGCTGGTGCAGAACGACAACACCATGAACGTCACCGCCATCGCCCGCGGGTAGACCCGCCGCAAAGCGATCGGCAGTGGGAGCAGCATCGAGAACACCAGGAATGCGGCCGGGTTCGTGCTGTCGCGGGCGATCACGAGATCGAGGATCAGCAGTAGCAGTGCGAGCGTGGAATCGGCGACGACGGGTTTGTCTCGAAGCCACAAACTGAATCGGCGCACGCCCCCAGACTAGAGCCGGAAGCGGGCCGGTTGCCGCAGCTACGTCCGTCATCTGCCGACAGGCCACGAGCGTTGCGCGATCGTGCCTGGCGATCTTGCGGCCCGGGAACCGCCGCGGGCCCGAGCCTGGTCCGCCCGCGTCCCGACTGACCCGGCTGTATATCCTCGCTTGTCGTGCATTCATCATCTCCGCTGGTCATTATCTTTTTGCTGCCAATAGTCCTTTCGCATGATGGATGTGACCGACTGGGTGGTGCTGCTGTCCGCGGCGACGGCGGCCGGCTGGGTCGATGCGGTGGTGGGTGGTGGCGGGCTGATCGTGCTGCCGACTCTGCTGCTGGTGGCGCCCGGTATCGCGCCGCAGACCGCGCTGGGGACCAATAAGCTCGCCGCGGTGGCGGGTACCGCGACCGCCGCGATCACCTTCGCCCGCAGGGTTCCGCTGCAGTGGCGGTTACTGGTTCCGGCCGCAATACTGGCGGCGCTCACCGCCGCGGCGGGCGCGGCGGCCGTCTCCCTGATCGATCGCGACCTGTTCATCCCGATCGTGCTGGTGGTGCTGGTGGGGGTGGCGATTTTCGTCACGGCCCGGCCGTCGATCGGTATCACCCTGGCGACCCATCCGCCGTCTCGCCGGAAAACGATACTGGTGATCGCACTGGCCGCCGGGCTGATCGGTGCCTACGACGGGCTACTCGGCCCGGGCACGGGAACCTTCCTCATCATCACCTTCGCGACCCTGCTGGGCACCGAGTTCGTGCGGGCTGCCGCGATGGCCAAGGTGATCAACTGCGGCTCGAATATCGGTGCGCTGCTCTTCTTCGGGTTCACCGGCAACGTGTTGTGGGCGCTGGGCGCGGCCATGGCCGTGGCCAATATCGCGGGGGCGGTGGTGGGATCGCGGATGGCGCTGGCCCGGGGTGCGGAATTCGTTCGGGTGGTGCTACTGGTGGTCGTTGTGGGAATGGTGATCCGGCTGGGCTGGCAGCAGTTCGGCTGAGCCCCGCATTCCCGGCCGGTCCCCCGGTCACTCGGCGGCGCGGACCGGACGGTCCGGAAATTCCTGGTGGGCATGCGAGCCTGCCGCATCGGCGACCACCCCTGTCACCCGCTTCGCGATTCGGGCCACCAGGGTGCGCGGCCGCCGTGGCATCAGGTGCGCGGCCGCGAAGTTCTGCCGGCGGGGAACGATATAGCCCTTGTTACGCGCCAGCGCCTGCAACGAAGCCTGCACGACGTCGGCTGCAGTGCCCATCGAGCCGGTGACGGCGGCATCGCGGGTGCCGACCACGTCGAAGAATCCGGTTTCGGTGGGGCCGGGGCAGACTGCGAGCACCTTGATACCGCGATCGCGGTATTCGCTCCACAACGCCAGGCTGAAATTGAGCACGAAGGCTTTGCCCGCGGCATAGGTCGCGAAGTACGGGGCGGGTTGTAAGGCCGCGGTGGATGCGATGTTGACCACTTCGCCGTGTCCGCGCGCCACCATTCCCGGAATCAGCCGGTGGGTGAGTCCTTCCAGCGCAACAACGTTGACCATCAGCTGGCTGTGATCTGTTTCGGCGGCGATATCTTCGTACCGGCCCGCGCTGCCGAAGCCGGCGTTGTTGACGAGCACGTCGATCGAGATACCGCGCAGGGGCCGCTGACCCGTCGGCAGATCTTGCGATCCTCACTCCGGGCGTCGTATTGCCGGAGTGGCCATGGACAGACACCGGCGCCGCCGATCCCGATGTCGTTTTCGATTCGGTTCGAATCCTTTCGCGGTCGAGCACGCTCTTATGCTTATGAGAGTCCGACCGAAACGAAGCAGCGCGATATTCCGCGCACCACACTCACCGGCCGCTCCGGCAGATCGTCGAGGAGGTGAGGGGTTTGGACCGTGGCTGGGCCGGTGAACAGCTCGTCCGAGCGGCCCAGCGCGGCGATCCGGAGGCGATCTCGGCGATCGTGCACGGGGCTCATCCGCATGTACGGCGCTTCGCACACCATCTGTGTGCGTCGTCCGCCGAAGCCGAGGACGCCGCGCAGGAGGCGTTGATCACGCTGTATCGGAAAATCGGCACCCTGAATGCCACAGCGGCTCTCGCGTCGTGGATGTTCCGCATCGTTCGCAACGAATGCCTGCGCCGGGCCCGATACGTGCTCGACCGCGGACCGCAGATCGCTGATGCCGCCCCGGAGATCGTCGCCTCCGCCGAAGAGGAGGCGCTGCGCCGCCTCGACGCCGACCAGCTCACACAGGCGATCAGCGCCTTGCCCGACCTCCAGCGCAGGGTCTTGATCATGCGCGATGTGCTCGGCCACCCGGGGCGCGCGACAGCCGATGCCCTCGGCCTGAGCACCGCGGCAATGAAATCGCAGTTGCACCGTGCACGCGCCGCGGTCCGGCGCGACCTCCGCCCTACTCCGTGAATCGAAGGGAAGTTTCCATGCTCATCTCCGGATCCCCCGCACCCGACCTCGAACTCGAAGACACCACCGGGCAGGCGTGGCGGTTGTCCCAGCACCGCGGCGTGCACAATGTTCTCCTGTATTTCATGCGGTCGACATCGTGCCCGCTGTGCAACCGGCACGTTCGCGATCTCGCCGCTCGGCAAGACAGGTTCGACGAGGACAACATCCATGTCGCGGTCGTGGTGCCCGAGGGACGCAGTCCAGGCCTGGCATGGAAAACCGAGCGCGGTATCCCGTTCCCCGTCCTGTCCGACGCGGCGGCAAGCCCTCACGAATCGTTCGGACTCACTCGTAAAGTCTTCGGTTCGCTCCAGCAGTCCGGCACCGTCCTCGTGGACCTCGGCGGCATCGTCCGGCACGCCCACGGCGCCACCCTGCCCCTGAACAGCTACGACAGGAAGGGGCTCCTCGCCGCTATCGATTCCGTGCTCGGCCGGCCGATCGGATGACACCGGTGGCGTGAATCGAGGGGTCGCCCGGAAATGTTGCGCAGTGGGTAGGTTGGTCGGGTGAACATGGCGACGTCCACCGAACCCGGCGGGCACTCTTCCGGGCACGATATCGATCCCGAATTCGCGGGCCTACCGCTGCGGAGCCTGGCCGATGCGGCGCTGTCCGCGGCCCGCGCGGCCGGTGCCGAGCATGCGGATCTGCGGGTGCACCGGCTGTGTACGCAGTCGATCCGTTTGCGGGACGGCCGGGTAGAGGCGTTGACCGATACCGTGGAACTGGGTTTCGCGGTACGGGTCATCGTGGACGGCACCTGGGGTTTCGCCTCGCATGCGGTCTTGACCGCGGATACCGCGGCGGAGGTCGCGCGGTCCGCGGTCGCCGTCGCGACGAGTCTGCGGGCGCTGAACCGGGAACGGGTCACCTTGGCGGACGAACCCCGCTACGACAACGCGCGCTGGGTGTCGGCCTACGATATCGACCCCTTCACGATCCCCTCCGCCGACAAAGTAGCCCTACTGCAGGATTATTCGGGGCGTCTGTCGGCCGCCGACGGGGTCGATCACGTCACCGCGACCCTGTTGCAGGTCAAGGAACAGACCTACTACGCCGATACGGCGGGCTCGTCGATCATCCAGCAGCGGGTGCGCCTGGAACCCGAACTGGAGGCGATCACGGTCGATACCGCGTCCGGCGCGTTCGAAACCATGCGAACGCTTGCGCCGCCGGTCGGACGGGGCTGGGAATACGTCACCGGCGCGGACGGTGTGTGGGACTGGAATACGGAACTGAGCCGGATCCCGGAATGGCTGGCCGAGAAGGTGAAGGCCCCGACGGTGACGCCGGGCCCGACCGATCTGGTGATCGACCCCACCAACCTGTGGCTGACCATTCACGAATCCATCGGGCACGCCACCGAGTACGACCGCGCCATCGGCTATGAATCCGCCTATGCCGGCACGTCGTTCGCGACCCCCGATCTGCTCGGCACGTTGCAGTACGGAACCCCGGTCATGCACGTCACCGCCGACCGGGTGCAGCGGCACGGTCTGGCGTCCGTCGGCTACGACGACGAGGGGGTGGCCGGCCAGCGCTGGGACCTGGTTCGCGACGGTGTCCTGGTGGGCTATCAGCTCGATCGCGTATTCGCCCCCCGCCTCGGCCTGGACCGGTCCAACGGCTGTTCGTACGCCGATTCCCCACATCACGTGCCGATCCAGCGGATGGCGAACGTTTCCCTGCAACCGGATCCGGAGCGCGACACCAGCACCCAGGAACTGATCTCACGAGTCACCGACGGTATCTACATCGTGGGCGATAAGAGCTGGTCGATCGATATGCAGCGCTACAACTTCCAGTTCACCGGCCAGCGATTCTTCCGGATCCGCAACGGCGAACTGGACGGCCAGCTCCGCGATGTGGCCTACCAGGCCACCACCACGGATTTCTGGGGTTCGATGGAAGCGGTCGGCGGCCCGTCGACCTGGCAGCTGGGTGGCGCGTTCAACTGCGGTAAAGCGCAACCGGGACAGGTGGCGGCCGTCAGTCACGGCTGCCCCTCGGTCCTGGTGCGCGGTGTGAATGTGCTCAACACGCGGACGGAGGCGGGCCGATGACGACACTGACCGGTACGGGGGTGCTGCCCGCGAACGCGGTGGTCGAACGGGCGCTGAGGTTGTCCCGGGCCGACGAGGCGATGGTGATCGTCACCGACGAAGCCGAGGCGTCGCTGCGCTGGGCCGGTAATTCCATGACCACCAACGGCACCTCGGTGGCGCGGCGCTGGTCGGTGATCTCGGTACTGCGTGACGGCCCCCGGTCGGCGCGGGTCGGCAGTGTGGCCTCCACCAGCGTGGATCCGGCCGATATCGAGGCCGTGGTGCGAGCCAGCGAAGACGCCGCCGCGGCCGCCGAGCCTGCCCGCGACGCCATGCCGCTACTCGACGCACCGGATCCGGCCCCGGATTGGGAGCAGCCGGGCGCCGGCACCGGTATCGACGTGTTCTCCGGCCTGGCCGCCGACCTGTCCACCGGATTCGACGGCGCCGACCGGCTCTACGGTTTCGCGCACCACCAGGTGCACACCACCTGGCTCGGCACCTCCACCGGTATCCGCCGCCGCTACACCCAGCCCACCGGGTCGGTGGAGATCAACGGTAAACGCGGCGACGGCGCGGATCTGGCCAGCGCCTGGGTGGGCGCCGGAACCACGGATTTCCGCGATGTGGATACTTCCGGCCTGCTCAGCGAACTGTCCCGGCGGCTCGACTGGTCGGCGCGGCGGGTGGAGCTGCCGGCGGGGCGCTACGAAACCCTGCTGCCACCGTCGGCGGTCGCCGATCTGCTGATCTATATGTACTGGTCGATGCAGGGCCGCGGCGCACACGAGGGCCATACGGCGTTCGCCGCCCCGGGTGGTACCCGAATCGGGGAGAAACTCACCGATATCCCGCTGACCCTCACCTCCGATCCCGCCGCGCCCGGCCTCGAATGCCTCCCGTTCGTGGCCACGCAGGCGTCGTCGGAAACGGTCTCTGTCTTCGACAACGGGATGGCCGCGCAGCGCGCCGACTGGCTGCGCGACGGCGCGATCGCCGATCTGGTGTATCCGCGCGCCACCGCCGCCGACTACACCACCTCCCCCACCGTCCCGGTACAGAATCTGCTGCTCACCGGCGGTTCGTCGGCGAGCCTCGACGAGATGATCGCCCGCACCGAACGCGGACTGCTGCTCACCACGCTCTGGTACATCCGCGAGGTCGATCCGACCACCCTGCTGCTCACCGGGCTCACCCGCGACGGGGTGTATCTGGTGGAGAACGGGGAGGTGACCGCGGCTGTGAACAATTTCCGATTCAACGAGAGCCCGCTGGACCTGCTGCGCCGGGTCACCGAAGCCGGCGCGACCGAACAGACACTGCCCCGCGAATGGAAGGACTGGTTCACCCGGACAGCCATGCCCCCGCTGCGGATCCCGGATTTCCATATGTCCTCCGTGAGCCAGGCCACCTGAGTTCCTCGGATCGAGTCGCTCGACCTCGATCACGCGCGCTCCGTAGGCAACGGAACGACCGGCCGAGGGCAGCGGACCGTCGGCCTGCGGTCGCCGCGTCCGATCAATCGGCGGTGGTGAGCACCTGGGGCCCGTCCGGGGTGATCGCGATGGTGTGCTCGGAATGCGCGGTGCGTGACCCGTCGGCCGAGCGGATGGTCCAGCCGTCGGGGTCGGTGACGATCCGGTCGGTGGTTTTCGCGAACCACGGTTCGATCGCGATGGTCAGCCCGGGTTTCAGCGGGAATCCGCGGCCAGCCCGGCCGTGGTTGGCGACGTGCGGGTCTTCGTGCATGGTGCGGCCGAGCCCGTGACCACCGAATTCGGTGTTCACCGGGTAACCATGGGCGCGGGCGACGGCGGAGATCGCCGCCGAGATATCACCCATCCGCTTACCGGGTTGCGCCGCTTCGATCGCGGCCGCGAGGGCCTCCTCGGTGGCTCCCACCAGGCGCTGGTCCTCCGGGTCGGGTGTACCGACGATAACGGTGGTGGCGGCGTCGGCGACCCAGCCGTCGATACTCACCGCCAGGTCCGCGGTCAGCACATCGCCGTCGCGCAGTGCGTAGTCGAACGGTAGTCCGTGCAGAACGGCGTCGTTGACCGACAGGCAGACCGTATTGCGAAACGGGCCGCGCCCGAACGACGGCGCGTAATCCCAGTAGCACGATTGGGCGCCACGCTCCCGGATCCGTTCCCGCACAATCAGTTCCAGCTCGAGCAAATTAACCCCCACCGCGGCCTTTTCGCGCAGTTCGGCCAGGGTCTGCGCCACGAACGCCCCGGTCACCCGCATCTGCCCGATCTCCTCGGGCGTTTTCAGTTCCACCATGACAACCTCCACCATTCAGCGGTATTTCAATACCAACGCTTGCGGTACTTTAATACCACTTCTAAGCTGAGGTCCATGGTCCGCCTCCCCCTGACCCCCGCCCAGATCGAAGCCGGCCGCCGCCTCGGCGTCCGGATCCGGACCGCCCGCGCCGATCGCGACCTCGGCGAGGTCGCCCGCGCGGCCGGTATCTCCCCGGAAACCCTGCGCAAAATCGAAACCGGCCGGTTGCCCTCCCCCAGTTTCGGCACCGTGGTCTCACTGAGCCGGGCACTACAACTCCCCCTCGAAGAGCTCGCCGAGATCTGGACCGCAGACAAACTCGCCGAATCCGCCTGACCGATTCCGGAGACCGGCCGCACAGGTCGGCCGAGTCGAACGCCGCCTACAGCGCCCCTCCTGCGTCGACCATCTGGGTGGTTCCGGTGACATAACGGGCAGCGTCGGAGACCAGGTGCAGCACCGTATCGGTGATGTCCTCCGGCTCCGCCGCCACGACCGGGAGCCGGTTGAGAGTGCGCGCCGCCTCTTCGAAATCGGCGCGGGTGGGGTTCTCCAGATCCGGCCGGAACAGCCGGTAGGTCGCGTCGTTGAGAATCATGGGGGTGGCCACCGTCGACGGATGCACCGTGTTCACCCGAATACTGTGCGGGGCCAGCTCTTTGGCCAGGACTTTCATCAGCATCACCAGACCGGCCTTGGAAGCCGAGTAGTGCGCGGTATTTTCGTTGGCGTGAACAGCGGCCAATGAACTCGTGATCACGACGGAACCGCCGCGGCCGCCCTCGATCACGTGCGGGACCGCGGCCTTCAATGTCTTCCACACTCCGGTGAGGTTGATATCCATCATGTCCTGCCAGACCTCTTCGCTCATCTCGAGCGTCGGGGCGGGACTGGAGATTCCGGCGTTGGCGACCACGATATCGAGCCGGCCGAAGGCGTTCACACCTTCGGATACCACGGCAGCCAGGGCGGCGTAGTCACGGACATCGGCGTCGCGGGCAATGATCCGGCGACCGGCGGCTTCGACCAGGCGAGCCGTCTCCGCGAGATCGTCGGCCCCGGCCAGCGGATAGGGCACACTGTCGACCTTCGCGGTGGTGTCGACCGCGATGATATCGGCACCCTCACGCGCGAAACCCACTGCGTGACTACGTCCTTGACCGCGTCCCGCGCCGGTGATGAATGCGACCTTGCCGTCCAGTATGCCCATGAACTACTCCCGATCCGCAGTGGGTGATCCGCCGCCCGGCGCACCAGCGAGAATATGACATCAACTGCCAAAAGTCGACCGTGCCATCGGCTGCGGGAAGACGTTGGTCCGGACCGATACCCGGCCATGTCCTATGATCTCGAATATCCCGCAGCGCCGCGGTACGGCCCGATCCCACCAGGACCGACGACTCGTTTCCTATGCCGTTGTCCGCAGACCTGCCTGGAGCAAGCCATGACCACCCCGCCGGATACCGGGCGTGCGCAGAACGCACCCGGTCGAGGCGTCGAAGAGCGCGTCCCGCTGTACACCGCCGAATTCGCCGCCCACCCGCACCGCGCATACCGCCGAATGCGCGAACACTACGGCTCCCTGGTACCGGTGGAACTGGCTCCCGGGGTCCCCGCAACGCTGGTCATCGGGTATCGCAGCGCATTGCGGATTCTCAACGATCCCGACCGCTTCCCCGCCGACCCCCGCAGCTGGGAGAAAACCGTCGCCGAGGACAGCCCGGTACTGCCGGTCCTGCAGTGGCGGCCGAACGCCCCGCGCAGCGCGGGCACCGCACACACCCGGTATCGCCGGGCGGCCACCGCGGCCCTCGACGGAGTCGACCTGCACGCCGCGCGCCGCACCGTGGAGCAGTTCGCGGTCCCGCTGATCAACAAATTCTGCTCGGCGGGATCGGCCGATCTGGTACGTGAGTATGCCTTCCCGCTCACCTTCGAGGTCATCAACGCGATGCTGGGCTGCCCGCCGGAAATCAGTGAGCGCGCCGCCGCCGCGACCGCCGCGATCTTCGACGGTGTGGACGCCGAAGAAGGCAACCGGATGTTCGGCGAGGCGGTTGCGGACCTCGTGGAGTTCAAACGCAGGACTCCGGGTGACGACATCACCACCCGGCTGCTGAACGACTCCGCCCGGTTCGACGAAGAGGAGATGGTGCATCAGGTGCTGGCGCTCTACGGCGTCGGCATGGGGCCGATGCAGAGCCTGATCATCAACGCCGTGAGCCTCATGCTGAACGACGACCGTTTCGCCGACGAAATGCTCAGCGGCGCCGTATCGACCCGCGACGCGCTCGACGATGTGCTGTTCGACGATCCGCCGCTCCCCAACGCCAGCGTCACCTATCCCCGCCAGCCGGTCCTGGTCGGCGGCACCTGGCTGCCCGCGCATCAGCCCGTGGTGATCAGCCTCGCCGGCTGCAACAACGACCCGGAGATCCGGACCGGCAACCACACCGGTAACCGCGCCCATCTGGCCTGGGGCGCGGGCCCGCACGCCTGCCCCGCCCAGCACACGGCGTATGTGGTCGCGCAGGAGGCCATCGATCAGCTACTCGATGCCCTGCCCGAACTCGAACTGGCGATTTCCGCCGAGGAACTGACCTGGCGTCCCGGCCCGCTGCACCGCACTCTCGCCGCTTTGCCCGTTACTTTCCCGCCCTCACCGCCGCTGCACATTCCCTGAGTTCCCTCAGGCGACGGTGAGCACATCGTCGAGTGTCACCAGCGACAGATTGCGTTCTCGGATGATGTCCACCAATTGCCCGTAGCAGCGGGTGACGGGCGCGAAATTGGCATGCCCGATCACGATGGTCTGCGGATTGAAGTACTTGCGCGCGCATTCGACCAGATACTGCTCGGTGATGAGCCCGGAGTCCGACAGCGATCCGTACCACATCACCGGCACCGTATAGCCGAGGTCGGCGGCGATCCGGTCGACGGTCGCATTGTGCCGGCCGAACGGCGGCCGATAGTAGGGGCTGCCGTCCACACCGAAAGTGTTGCGCAGGAACAATTTGCATCGGGACAGTTCGTCGGCCACCTCCGATTCGGACAGGGCCCTCAGATCGGCGTGATCCCAGGTGTGGTTGGCCAACTGGATCTGCCCGGACTCCACCAGCGGACGCAGTTCGTCGCGATGCGCTGTCCACGCCGGGTAATAGGCCGTAACGAAAAAGGTGAACCGCGCCCCGGTATCCTTCGCGAACTCGATATACGCGCCGACGACTTCTTCGCTCGCACCATCGTCGACGGTGAGCGCCATACAGCTCCCCGGCCCCGGCAGCGCCGTAATGGTGGCGGGCGGAATGGCCGTCTTCGGACCACCGGGCGGGGGCGGCAGCAATGCCGGACGAACAGGTACCTGCCCCGCTGCCTCCGGCGCATCGGGGACGTCCGCGGCAGCGGTATCGCCCTGCGCCGCACTACATCCGGTCAGCGCCACCGCCGTCCCCGCAGCCAGCATCGACAACATCGACCGCCTGTCCATCGCCACCCCGATCACATCGCATCGCGCTACCGAGAAGACCTACTGACGTGCTGTTACGTGCTCGGCACTCTACCGGCGCGGGATACGCGAACCGAGGAACGCCACGCAGACACCCCGCCTATCCGGACGAGCCCGGACAGCACCGTTACGCCGACCGGGCCGATACCTGGCGCGTGTTCGATCCCTGCGGCCGCCGCTCGACTCGGCCCAGCATTTCGACCCCGATTCGAGGGCTCGGCCGCGATCGCCTACTTATTGCGTTTCGAGGTGGTGGACTTCGATTTCTTGCTCTTGCTCTTACCGTCGCTGTCCGGCTCCCATTCGTAACCAGGTGTGCCTTTTTCACAGTAGGAATCGGCGACCTTGGTATCGGTGGCGTCGAATTCACACCAGCGGTCGCTGCTGCAGGCGGCCGATCCGAGGCCGGCGGCGAGGGCGATGATTGCGGTGCAGGTGACGGTGCGCAGACGGGTGCCGGAAAACATGGTCTATCTCCTGTGCGGGTTATCGGAATTTCGGCGTGCAGACGAAAGGATCAAGCCGACAACCGGAGCCGGGCGAGCACGGCCCGATGGTCCGAGCCGGGAATGGTGAGGGTTTCTATGTCGTCGGTGGTTCCGCCCGCGACAAGGATGTGATCGATCCCGATCACCGGACCCCAGGATCGGTCGTTCGGATAGGTGAGCATCCGGCCCGCGCCCGCCTGTTCCGCCGCGGCCGCGAAACGGCCGCTCACGAGCTTGCGGAAGGCGGCGTGATCGCTGGTGGCGTTGAAATCGGCGCCGACGACCGCCGGTCCTTCGGTCGCCTCCAGAATGGTTGCGGCGGCGGCCAATTCCTTCAGCCATACCCGGTGGTCGATATTCGGCGGCAGCGGATGGAACGCGAAAACCGTGACCGGGCCGATCGCGGGATGCGTGAGCGTGCCCGACAGGTTGGCCATGACGAATTCCTGGTGACGGACGGTGTCCGACAGCGGGAACCGGCTGTAGATACCGGTTCCGCCGCCACCGAGGCCGGGGTCCAGGTAGTGGTACGGGAGGAATGCGTCGATACCGGAAACCGTCAGCCTCGACACCGAATCCGGGGTGAGTTCGTCGACCGTGAGCACATCGACCTGTTGTTCCCGAACGGCTGCGACGACCGCATCGGTATCGGCTCCGCCGAACAGCAGGTTCGTCTGCAAGACCGTCAACTCGGTGCCGGTGGCGGCGTTGCTGTCCGGCACATACAGCGGGACCTGGGTCCACAGCACACCGGTCAGCACGATTCCGGCGGCGACGGCGCTACGCCAGCCCCGGGCGAACAGGAACAACAGCAGGGCCGCCAGCGCACCGAGCATCAGGTAGGTCGCTCCGGACGCGAGCAGGATGAGCTCGCGCCGCTGCCACCCGCCCAGATAGAGCGCGATCCCGGCCAGCGCGGCGAACAGCGCACACCACCCCGCGCCGAGCAGAACCCGGCGATACACCCCATGCCTCATACCGGTCAACTTATCCGCTGCGGTTGCGAAAACCTTTCCGCGGACTTGCATCCGTCTCAGCAGCCGGGAAACGATCGCCGAGGTACCCGCCGACCGGAGCCCCGATCAGGGACATAACCGCCGTCGAATCGTGCTCTCGGTGCGTTGGTGGGGAATCACCTGGGAGGACAGCGGGTATCGGCTGACCACCACTGGGCAGAGCTGGGCACCCGCCGCTGCACCGAGCACAATCGAAAGGACGCTCCCGTTGCAGGCCGGCATGGTGGCGCGGAGGCGATGCTGCGGGCGGATCCGGCCAGCGCGAATGCTCGTGCCAGCGCATGCGGATCCGTGGCAGGCGACCGTGAAGAACAAAGCTCAGGTAGCGGCCAGTCCGCGGAGAACGATTTCGATGTGATGCGCGCGGGTTCGCGCATCGGGGATCAACTGGGCAATACGGATGAGCCCGAGAAGCTGGTAGGCGATATCGGTGGCGGTCACATCGGGAGCGAGGGTGTGGTCGGTGCGCGCGCGATGGACGGCCTCCCGCCCGATTTCGGTGAGGTGTGCCAGGCAGCGTTCCAGGTCGGCGTTCGACGGTGGCCCGGCGGTCAGTAGGTCCATCATGGCCTGGTTCTCGAGGAGCTGCGTGGTTGCGGCGGTGAAGAGGACCCGGAGGCCCGCCAGGGCGGACATCCCCTCCGGAAGGCCCGCGCCGGCGAGTTGGTCGAGGTCGGCCCCGGTAACGGCCTGCACCAGGCTCTCCCGGGTGGGGAAATGCCGATAGAGCGTGCCGACGCCGACGCCGGCCGCGGCGGCGATGGCGCGCATATCCGCCGATATGCCGGTGTCCCGCAAGGTAATGCGTGCTGCGGCCAGGATTCGCTCACGGTTGGCGACGCCATCGCGCCGCGGTTTCCGATCTGCTGCCACCGCCTCACTATAGCGAACCGGAACATCCGTTCCGCTCGAGGTATTCTGATCCGGAACTGATGTTCCGGAAAGGTTGAGGATATGCGAACGATCGTGATCACCGGCGGTACGGACGGTATGGGTGCCGCGCTCGCCCGGCACTACCTCACCGCGGGCGACCGTGTCGTCGTGATCGGCCGCGACCGGGCCAAGTTCGAAGCACTGCTAGCCGCAGTGGAGGCACGGCCGGTTCCGGACTCCGGCGCGGTGCACGCGAATTTCGTCGCGGCCGACCTGTCGACGGTCGCCGACAGCCGCCGGGTGGTCGAGCAGTTGCGGCGGGAGTACGAACGTATCGATGCGCTGGTGCTCGCCGCGTCGTTCATCCGGCAGCGCCGGCATCTGACATCCGAGAGGCACGAAGCATCGTGGGTGCTCTTCTTCGTATCGAAATACCTGCTCGTCACGGGACTTGCCGAACGCCTCCGCGCGGCCGGACACCCGATCGTGGTGAACACGGCGGTCCCCGGGGCCCGAGCCGATGCCATCGACTTCACCGACCCGGGCATGAGCCGGGGGTTCTCCTTCGCCCGCTCCAACGCGCAGCAGCGACGCGCCAACGAACTCCTGGGCCTGCTCGCCACTGCGGAAGATCCGAACCTCGCCTATGTCACCTGGGGGCCCAGCGGGCTGGTCAGAACAAGTTTCGCCGGTGAGGTAGGTCCGGGGATGAAGATCTCCGCAGCGGTATTGGGCACCGTCCTGGGCAAACGACCGGACGCCGCGGTACGCCCGATCATCGATCTGATCGATGACCCTGCACCGGGCCGGGCCGCCTACCGCGGCGCCAAGCCCACAGCGCTCGTCGAAGGCGAGCACGACCGCGAGGACATCGCACGACTCGCGCAGATGATCGAACGCGACTTCCGGTAACGGGCACGGCCGGCGCCGGGAGGGAACGCTCGGCGATTCGCAATCCTCGCTGCCCCTGCCGCTCTATAGAAAGGCTTGTGGCCGCGGAGAGGGTTCGTCGGTGCGCGGCCGATGTCGTACCGGGCGGCGGCGTGCTGCGGTATGAACGCGCCGGCGCCCGGTAACAGTTGCCCCATGGCCGGGTGGCGACGAGCCCCGCTGCCGACCGCGCTCAGTCCGATACCGCCACCGGGTCGCGATGATCGGCAGGCGCCGGACGCGAGCGCAGCAGGATCAGCCCCAGTAGCGCGGCCGCGAGACTGAAACCGGCGCTCACCCACGCACCCACCGAAACCGCCTCGGTGAACGCCACTTTCGCGACATCGCTGTAACCGAGTTCGAAAGCGGCGCCGATGGATTCCCGGGCCGCCGCCGGGGCGTCGGCCGGCATCTGTGCGGTGAACACACCGGCCAGCACACTGCCCAGGATCGCGATACTGAGGGCCATACCCACCTGTTGCAGTGTGTCGTTGAGGGCCGAGCCCACGCCCGCGTGCCGCAGCGGAATGGTGTTCATGATGGCGGTATAGGCGGCCGGACCGGCGAGGCCGCCACCGACACCCATGAACAGCATGCTGACCAGCACCCACAGATACCCGTCGCCGACCGCGAGAACGGTGAACGCCAGCGCCATCACGGTCAGACCGGCGACGATGAGGGTTTTGTTCGGGAGGTTCTTGCCCAGGGTGGCGCCGATACCGTTGAACACCGCCCCGGCGAGCGCATAGGGCAGTAGTGCCAGGCCGGCCTTCATGGGCCCGTAGCCGAGGACGAACTGCAGGTACTGGGTGAGCATCAGCATCACCGCCCCCATCCCGAATACCATCAGCAGCACCGTGGCGCAGGTGCCGGTGAAATCCCGGTTGGCGAACAGGCCCAGCGGCAGCATCGGATGTTCCTGCCGCCGCTCCCACAGTACGAACGCGACCGCCGACCCGGCGGCAAGCGCCAGGCCCGCGACATTCCACTCGCGTTCGATGATCAGGTAGACCGTGGATCCGAGAGCGACCACCGACAGCACCACACCCACCAGGTCGATGGGACGTTGCTCGCCGGTGGTTTCCGGCATGAGGACGAGGGCGGCCACGATGGCCAGGACCGCCACCGGAATATTCAGCAGGAACACCGATCCCCACCAGAAATGCTCCAGCAGCAGACCGCCCAGGACGGGCCCGGCAACGATGCCGAGGATCGACACACTGGACCATGCCGCCAGAGCCATCCGGCGTTCGGTCTCGTCGAAGGTGGTCATGAGGATGGACAGCGTCGAGGGCATGAGCAGCGCCCCGCCGAGGCCCATCACCGCGCGGGCGGCGACCAGCTGCCACGGTTCGGCCACCACGACCGCCGCCAGTGAACCCATCGCCAGCACGACCAGGCCGAGGATCAGCATCCGCCGGCGCCCGAACCGGTCCGAGAGGCTCCCGGCGGTGAGCAGCAGGCCGGCGAAGACCAGGACGTAGGAGTCGAGGATCCACTGGATATCGGCGGGGGTCGCGTCCAGCTCACGGATCAGTGAGGGGATCGCGATATTGAGCACGGTGCTGTCGATCATGAGCACCAGCAGGGATAGGCAGAGTGCCGCGAGGATCAGCCATCGACGCGGGTCTCGTACAGTGTTCGATTCCACTCGAACACTGTACGACGAGATCGAACGTTGTGCGAGCCAGGCTAGAATCTCCCCGTGGCCAAGAAGTTCGACTCCGTATGGACCCGCCCATCCCGGCAACCCCGGACCTCGGGCCTGACCAGGGACCAGATCGTGCGAGCCGCCGTCGCCCTGCTGGACGAGGAAGGCCTCGAGGCGTTGAGTATGCGCAAACTCGGCGCGCGCCTCGGCGCGGGCGCCACCAGCCTGTACTGGCACGTCGCGAACAAAGACGAACTGCTCGAGCTCGCACTCGACGAGTTCTGGGGTCTGGTCGACGACGGCGGCGGGCTGGACCGGCCGGGCGATCTGCGCGAATCACTCACCACCTACGCCTACAACCTGCGGGCGGTCCTGCTCGCCCACCCCTGGGCAGCCGCCCTCATCGGCCGGCTCCCGAGCTTCGGGCCCCGCGCGTTCCGGCTCGGGGACCAACTGCGCCGGATATTTCACGAGGCCGGCTTCCGCGAGTTGGACGTGTACCTCGCGGGCGGCACCGTGAACAGTTACGTTCTCGGTCAGGTTGTTCCGATGATCGCCATGCAGAAGGCCCACGCCGGCCCGGTCCGGGGGGCCGATGTGCTGGAAACAATGGACGAGCTGGCGGCGGACTATCCGGAAATGCGCGCCGATTACCACACCGTGATGCCCGAGGATTCGACGGTCGGCCAGGCAGTCGGCTTCGATTTCGGGCTCATCTGCGTGCTGGACGGGCTGGAAAACCGGCTGCGTGCACAGCCGAACGTCGATACGGTGTCCGGCGGAGCCGATACCACCGGACCGGCGTGAGACCGTTCCGGGCCGTCACCGCAGGAAGGAACCCGTGCGCCCCGACGACGATTTCGTAGCCCACGTCGCCGACCGCCTGGCAGACCTTCCCGGGGTCGTCGCCGTCTCGCTCGGCGGCTCCCGGGCCCAGGGCACCCATGGACCGGACAGCGACTGGGATTTCGCGCTCTACTACCGCGACAATTTCGACCCGGCCAGTTTACGAGCCGTCGGCTGGCCAGGCGAGGTCTCCGATATCGGAGCCTGGGGCGGGGTCTTCAACGGCGGCGCCTGGCTGACGATCGACGGCCGCGCCGTCGATGTGCACTACCGCGATCTCACGGTGATCGAACACGAACTCGCCGAGGCCGAACAGGGCCACTTCCGCTGGGAGCCGCTGGCGTTCCATCTGGCGGGCATTCCCAGCTATCTGGTGGTGGGCGAACTCGCCGTCTCCCGGGTGTTACGTGGTGAGCTGCCGAAACCCGCATTTCCGGACGCGATGAGGAAGGTGGCGCCGCCGATCTGGCGGCGACAGGCAGATCTCGGCCTGCGCTATGCCCGCGCCGCGTATGCGCCGCACGGCCGGGTCACCGAAACCGCCGGCGCGCTGGCGACCGCGGCGATGCAGACGGCACATGCGATCCTTGCGGCCCGCGGCGAATGGGTGACCAACGAGAAACGCCTACTGGAACGCGCCGGTCTGCGTGAAATGGACACGATCATCCCTCGGTTGAGCCCGGCTCCGGCGGTGCTGGCGGAGCAGATCGATACCGCCCGCCAGATACTGGAAAACGCCGACGTTCAGGAACCGGGCCCTCGACCCTGATTACCGCAGGCGCAGCGACTGCCGACCGTACGGAACACGGTGCGCCGCAGCTCGGGCAGTTCGCGACTCGCCCGCGACAGCGCCGCGACGGCCCCTGGTAACGGTGCGGTCTCTCCAAGATCGAACATCACAGCTTCGGTACCAATGGTCTCCCGGGTTGGGCACAGCGGCGTGTCGCCCCTAGGCTCGCGGAGGACCGAGACCCCGGAGAAGGATTGGGATGAAGAAGATCGTCGTGACCGCCGCTGCGGTCGTCCTGCCCCTCGTTTTCGCGGGCCCGGCCGTTTCCGAACCCACCCCGGTGGAACCCGGCCCACCCGCCGCAGTGCTCGCCGAACCCGCAGCCACCGGCCCGCTGGGCACCGCCTTCCCGATTCGTACGGGTGGCGATATGACGGTGACGGTCCATCCTTCCGAGGCCGAGGTTGCGCCCCGCGCTGCGGATGGTTCGGTACTCGTCTTCGATGTCAGCGCCGAACAGACCGCCGGTAAACCGTACTTTCTGCCGACCCTGGACCTGCGGCTGATCACCACGAACGGCGATATGGTCTATCCGCTCACCGGTGTCCCCGGGGAGTATCCCGGTGGTTTCGTGGAACCGGAGCAGCCGCGCAGCGGGCTGGTCGCGTTCGAGCTCACCGGCGAGCAGCAGCCGAAGGAAATCGTTTTCGCCACCAACGACGATTTCGTCCAGGGCGCCTGGACTCTCTGACGGTCTGTCACGACGCGGCATCGTCAAGATCGAGTACTACGCCTTCGGCAAGATCACGGTCACCGGGTTCGGTCACAGCCGGACAGGGCATACCCTCGCTGTAGGCCGACCTGCACGCGTTTGAGCGATTGTGCGTAAGCGTATGGCCTTGCGGTATCAGCGTTTCCAGGCGTCGCGGTGAGCCGGCCGGTTCGCCCGTAGGTCCGGAAACCAAGCGACCAGTGTCCGGTAGCGACCGAAACCGCCGAAGGATGCACCATGAGAAAGCTCATCGCCGCATTCGCAATCGCCCTTCCCGCCCTGTCCGGAGCCCCGGCCGTGGCCGCTCCCGACCCCGCCGAACCACCACCATCGCAGGTAGATGTCCGTGCCGAGCAGCCCACCGAAGCGGTGCCACTGGGCACACCCATCCAGGTCCAGAGCATGGGCCCGATGACGATCACCGTGCGAGCAACCGATCAGACCATGCCACCCCGGATGAACGACGCGAGCGTAGTCGTGTACGAGGTCGAGGTCGAAGCCCAGGGCGATATGGCGGCTATCGGCCCGTACGACATGAACCTGGCCACCACGGGCGGCGAGAACCTCGGCGCGCTCGCCGATATCCCGGGTGGATTGCAGTTCGGGCTGCTGGATCCCGGCGAAGTACGGCGCGGACTGGTGGCGTTCGAACTACCTCACGGCCAGGAACCCGTCGCGGTAGTCTTCGCAACGAGTAACGGCTACATCCAGGGCACCTGGGCTTCGTAAGTCCGGGTCCTCACTCCCCGCTCGCCAGGAGGACGCGTCCGGTGCGCGGACGGTCAGGTGGAGTCCGGTCCTGCCGCGGATCCAGCGCACCGGATCCGTTGCACGGCATTCAGAAAAACCATGACCGAACCGGCGCCGGCGATATCGGGCCCGCTTGCCGCAGACTGCGGTAGTCGGCATTCGAAGGGCCGACGGCCACTGCAGTTCACCCTCGGCCTCCAGGTAGATCTGACACAACCGGTCCGAGGTTTCGGTATCCGGCTCGCGGGATGCTTTGGCGATCCCGCGAGCTTCCAGAACGGAGTTGCTACTCCAGTTCCCCCTCCGCTTCGAGATAGACCTGGCGCAGCCGGTCGAGAGTTTCCTGTTCCGGTTCGGCCCACATCTTCCGTTCGGCGGCCTCGAGCAGGCGTTCGGCGATACCGTGCAGCGCCCACGGATTGGACTGCTCCATGAACTTGCGGTTCGTCTCGTCGAAAACATAGCTTTCGGCGAGCTTCTCGTACATCCAGTCGGCAACCACATCGGTCGTGGCGTCGTAGCCGAACAGGTAGTCCACCGTGGCCGCCATCTCGAATGCGCCCTTGTAACCGTGGCGGCGCATGGCCTCGAGCCAGCGGGGGTTCACCACACGGGCGCGGAACACCCGGGTCGTCTCCTCCGACAGGGTGCGGGTGCGTACCGAATCCGGGCGGGTGCTGTCACCGATATAGGCCTCCGGGTTCTTCCCCGTCAGCGCCCGCACCGTGGCGACCATTCCGCCGTGGTACTGGAAATAGTCGTCGGAATCGGCGATATCGTGTTCGCGGGTATCGGTGTTCTTCGCGGCCACCGTGATCCGGCGGTACGTGGTGCGCATATCGTCGGCCGCGGGGGCGCCGTCGAGGTCGCGGCCGTAGGCGTAACCACCCCAGGTGGTGTAGACCTGTGCGAGATCGTCGTCGGTACGCCAGCTCTTGGAATCGATGAGCTGCAGCAGGCCCGCGCCGTAGGTGCCCGGTTTCGAACCGAAGATGCGGGTGGTGGCACGGCGTTCGTCACCGTGCTCGGCCAGATCCAACAGCGTGTGGGCGCGAATGTAGTTGGATTCCGCGGGTTCGTCGAGTGCGGCGACCAGGCGCACGGCATCATCCAGCAGAGCCAGTACGTGCGGGAAGGCATCGCGGAAGAAACCGCTGATCCGGACGGTGACGTCGATCCGCGGCCGCCCCAGTTCCGCGAGGTCGACGACCTCGAGCGAGGTGACACGGCGGCTCGCCTCGTCCCAGACCGGGCGCACTCCGAGCAGTGCCAGTACCTCGGCGATATCGTCGCCGGAAGTACGCATCGCGGAAGTGCCCCACACCGAAAGGCCCACCGAACGCGGGTATTCGCCGTGATCCGCCAGGTAGCGTTCCAGCAGCGAATCCGCCATGGCCCGGCCGGTTTCCCAGGCCAGTCGCGAGGGCACCGCCTTCGGGTCCACCGAATAGAAGTTGCGGCCGGTGGGCAGGACATTGATCAGGCCGCGTAGTGGCGACCCGCTGGGCCCGGCAGGAATGAATCCACCGTTGAGCGCGTGCAGGACACGGTCGATCTCGACCTCGGTTCCGCGCAGCCGCGGAACGACTTCCGTCGCGGCGAACCGCAGCACGGCCGCCACGGCGTCCCGATCACCACCGGCGTCACCGAAAAGGTTGCCGGAGAACCGTTCGACCAGTTCCTCCACGGCCCCGGGTGACCATTCCGCAGCCTGCAGCGCCACCAGCAGTTCGCGGGCCCGCGATTCCACGGCGTCGACCCGTTCCCGGGCTTCGTCGCCGGATTCGCTGAGTCCCAGCGCTTCCCGCAGACCCGGCACCGACATCTCGCCACCCCACAGCTGCCGGGCGCGCAACATGGCGAGTACCAGATCGACCTCGCTCGCCCCGGCCGGCGCGCGGCCCAGGATATGCAGGCCGTCCCGGATCTGCACATCCTTGATCTCGCACAACCAGCCGTCGACGTGCAGCAGCATATCGTCGAAGACCTCTTCGTCCGGGCGTTCGGCCAGCCCCAGATCGTGGTCCATTTTCGCGGCCCGCATCAAGGTCCAGATCTGCTGCCGGATCGCGGGCAGTTTCGCCGGGTCGAGCGCGGAGATATTGGCATGCTCGTCGAGCAGTTGTTCGAGCCGCGAGATATCGCCGTAGCTCTCCGCCCGCGCCATCGGCGGAATCAGGTGATCCACCAGGGTGGCGTGCGCGCGCCGCTTGGCCTGCGTACCCTCCCCCGGATCGTTCACCAGGAACGGGTAGATCAGCGGCAGATCACCGAGCGCCGCGTCGGTGCCGCACGCGGCCGACATCCCCAGCGTTTTACCCGGCAGCCATTCCAGATTGCCGTGCTTACCGATATGCACCATCGCGTCGGCACCGAAACCGCCCGATTCGATGTCGGTGGACAGCCAGCGGTAGGCGGCGAGGTAGTGGTGACTGGGCGGGAGGTCGGGGTCGTGGTAGATGGCCACCGGGTTCTCGCCGAACCCGCGCGGCGGCTGCACCATCAGCACGATATTGCCGAAACGCAGGGCGGCGATGACGATTTCGCCGCGCAGATCGGCGGAGGTGTCCACATAGAGTTCGCCCGGCGGCGGACCCCACGCCTCGACCACGGCCTCGCGCAGTTCGGCGGGCAAGGTGTCGAACCACGCGGTGTACACCTGGGCGCCGATCCGGATGGGATTGCCCTCCAGCTGTTCGGCGGTGAGCCAGTCGGGATCCTGGCCACCGGCGGCGATGAGGGCGTGCATGAGCGCATCGCCGTCACCTTGCTCCAGGCCGGGCACCTCGCCGGCCGCGCCGAGGTCGTAGCCGGCCGCGCGGAGCTCATCGAGCAGGGCGATTGCGCTGGCCGGAGTGTCCAGGCCGACGGCGTTCCCGATCCGGGCGTGTTTGGTCGGGTAGGCGGACAGCATGAGCGCCAGCCGTTTCCGTTCGGCCGGTATATACCGCAGCCGGGCGTGCCGGACCGCGATCCCCGCGACCCGGGCAGCGCGTTCGGGGTCGGGTACGTAGGCGGACAGTCCGTCGGCGTCGAACTCTTTGAAGGAGAACGGCACGGTGATGATGCGCCCGTCGAATTCCGGTACCGCGACCTGAGTCGCGACATCGAGCGGGGACAGACCGTCGTCGTTGGCTTCCCACTGGGCGCGGCCGCCGGTCAGGCACAGCCCCTGCAGGATCGGCACATCCAGTTCGGCGAGCGCGCCGATATCCCAGGCTTCGTCGTCGCCCCCCGCGGAGGCCGTGGCGGGTTTGGTCCCGCCTGCCGCCAGCACGGTGACCACCAGCGCGTCGGCCTGCCGGAGGGTGGTAAGCAGTTCCGGCTCGGCGGTTCGCAGCGAGGCGCAGTAGATCGGCAGCGGTACCGCGCCGGCGTCCTCGATCGCGGTGCACAGGGCGTCGATATAGCCGGTGTTCCCCGCCAGATGCTGGGCCCGGTAGTAGACGACGCCGACCGTGGGTTTCCCGGCCACCGGCTCGGGATATCGCGCGTCGCGTTCGAGGCGGCCCCAGCTGGGCAGCTGGACCGGCGGTTCGAATCCGTGCCCGGTGAGCAGGACCGTATCGGAGAGGAAGTTGTGCAACTGCCGTAGATTCTGCGGGCCGCCGGCTGCCAGATAGTTGTGGGCGTCGGAGGCCACACCTACCGGGACGGTGGAGCATTCCATGAGTTCGGCGTCGGGTGCCATCTCCCCGCCGACGGCCACCACGGGAAGTCCGCTGTCGCGCACCGCGGCCAGTCCGTCCTCCCAGGCTCGTTTACCGCCGAGGATGCGCACGATCACCAGTTCCACGCCGTCGAGCAGGCCGGGCAGATCGTCCACCAGCAGGCGGGCCGGATTTCCCCACCGGTAATCGGCGCCGCTCGCACGTGCGCTGAGCAGATCGGTATCGGAGGTGGACAGCAGCAGAATCACAAGGGTGACCTTCCTGGGGTGACGCGCCCGTCGGGGTTCGGTGTGCTCGCCGGAGAGGGTCTGGCTGTGTCAGTGGCGCGACCGCACCGGAGTTCCACCGGTTTCCTCGTCACCCGTCGAGCGCTCGCATGGTATCGCGACGGCCGGCCGGGTCCGTCGGCACACCGGACGGGCGAGCTCGCGGGTGAGCCGGGTACCGCCGGCGGGCGCCGGTATCCGCTAGCCCAGACAGCAGGGCGGCATCATTGCCCAATATTTGCTGACCAAGGCATGAATGAATTTAGAGGAATTCGTTGCGGGAAAATTGGACGCTTGCTATGTTGCCTGGGTCACCAACGGCCGCACCGGCCGTGACCGCCCCTCACGGCGTGCAGGCCACACCGGAGAGGGCGCTTCAACCCTCCGAAGGAGATATTCACCATGGGTTCGTTGAGCGATATGCTCGTGGCAGTGCTTCCGGCTCTCGGATCTGCCGTAGCGGGCGACGGCCTCTTCGAGGTTTTCCTGGGTTCCCTCCAGGCCATCATCGCATGATTCGGGACTGAGCAAACCATTCATTCATCGGAATTCCGGCCGGAATTCCGATTTCCAGTGATACAAGGAGAAACACATGGGATCCCTCGCGGAAATTTTGGGCATGGGTACCGCCAGCGCCGGCGGACTCGGCACCAACCTGGTGAATGCCTTGGTCACCCTCAGCGGTGGCACGCCCGCTCCCGGCAAGTAGATCCGGGACCAGACGAGGGGTCCATCCGATACGACGGATGGACCCCTCCGCCATGAGCCATGGCGTACCCCTGCAACCCGTGCCGTCGGGCACGTTCCGCGGTCGGGACCACGCCGGACGATACCCCTGAGGCGCAAATGAAATCACTCCTGCGGGGCCCTCGGCGGGCACTTGTTCTGCTCGCGTCGGCGGCCCTTCTGACATTCGGCACCGCGGCGACTACGTCCGCCGATCCCGACGCATCCATCGTTTCCCGGACACCCGGCACCGGACGTTCGCTCGAGATCACGGTGTACTCCCCCTCCATGCAGCGCGATATCGCCCTGCAGGTGCTGCGCCCGGCCGACACCGGGACGCCCGCGCCCACGCTTTACCTGCTGAACGGCGCAGGCGGCGGTGAGGATGCCGCGAGCTGGTCGGCGCAAACCGACGTGGCCGGTTTCTTCGCGGACAAACACGTGAATATCGTGATCCCACTGGAAGGCGCCTTCAGTTACTACACCGACTGGCAGCAGCCCGATGCCGGGCTGGCGGAAAACCTCGGGAACAACGGTCGCAATATGTGGGCGACCTTCCTCACCGAGGAGCTACCACCGGTGGTCGACGCCGCCTTCGCCACCACGGGCGCCAATGCCATAGCCGGTATCTCCATGGCCGCGACCTCGGTTCTCGACCTCACCATCCGCGCGCCCGAACTGTATCGCGCTGCGGCAGCTTACAGCGGTTGCGCGATGACCAGCGATCCACTGGGACAGGCCTTCGTCACGCTGGTCGTCGGCCTCGGCGGCGCCGACTCCGAGAACATGTGGGGCCCGATCGGTGGTCCGGGCTGGCAGGAACACGATCCCTACCTGCAGGCGCACCGGCTCCCTGATATCCCGATGTACATCTCCAGCGGCAGCGGACTACCCGGCCGCCATGACACGGCGACGAGCCCCCGCCTACACGGAGACCAGAAGATGCTGTGGAACCAGCTACTGGTCGGCGGCGGGATCGAGGCCGCGGCCGATTACTGCACCCGCGCACTTCAGCAGCGCACCCACGAGCTCGGCCGCACCGATATCGTCTTCGATCTGCGCCCCTCCGGTACCCATTCCTGGGGGTACTGGGAGGACGATCTGCATCGTTCCTGGCCACTGCTGGCCGCAGCGCTGGGTGCCTGATTCCGGATCCGCGGGGCGGCATCCGGAACCGGCATCCCACCTCAGCCGAGGGCGTCGGCCAGATCGCGGAACGACTGCATCAGCAGTTCCCGGTAACGTTCGGCATCGGGCATCATCGCCGAATCCACCTGGAAGGTGAGCACCAGTTCGTCGCCCTGCGAGGAAACGAGATGCCGCAGGCCGTCCCCGTCCAGAACCGGTAGCACGCCGAACGCGCGGAGCAGCGGTGCACCACGGAAGGCCAAACCCTCGCCGGTCGGCGGAACATTGCTGATCGTGGTGTTGCTCAGCGGAATCGAATCGACGTCGGCGAACGATCGCTGGGCCCGGGCCCAGCCGGCCAGCCGCAGCAACCAGGCCGGCGAGGTCTCCACCCGAGCGGCATACCGCAGAACCGCCGGATCGATGTTGCGGCGGCGTTCCCGGCGCACCGATTCCCGGATCGCCGCCAGCCGGGCCGGCGGATCGGTGACACCGGTGTGCAGATCGACGGCCATCTGACTGAGTCGGTTCGCCGAATCCCACTCCGCGATACCGCGCAACGATATCGGCACCATGGCGGCCAGCGAATCAGGCGGAGTTTCCTGCTTCTCACCCAGGTAGGCAGCCAGCGCCCCGGATACAACGGTCAGCATTACATCGTTGACTGTCGTACGTTCGGGACAGCGGGCGCACACAGCTTTGACCTCCGATAACGCCAGCGTCACCTGATCGACCGTACGGCCGGGACCGGCCGGGCGATTGAACCGAGTGGCGGGCCGGATGGGCAGCGGTTCGCCCAGCAGCCCGGCCGCGGCCCGGGCACGTACTTCCGTCCCGGCCGCGGCGGAGCGACGCAGGCCGGTCACGAAACACGCCAGGCGGTAGGGAAACAGTAGTGCGGCACGGATACCCACGATCGCCGGCCGCCAGGGGGCACCACCCGGCACGGCCGGGGCCGTACGCCCGCTGAACAGTTGCGCTTCCAGCTCCCGGGTCGCCACACCGTCACCGGCGCTGTGGTGGAACTTCAGTGCGAGTATCGTCGTCGGCCCGGGGGCGCCCGGCACCCCGTGGACTCGATCGAAGAAATGGAACATCCACGGTGGACGTCCGAGATCGACTCGTGCCACTGTTATCTCACCCAGCCGGCGCCGCACCGTATCCCAGTCCGCACCGGCCGGTTCGACAAGCACATGGCCGGCGATATCGAAGGCCGGATCGGGAACCCAGTAGGGCAGGTCCAGGTTGAATGGCACCCGCCGCAACCTGCGCCGGAACAGCGGCGCGAGCCCCACCCGCTCCTGCGCCCAGCACACTGCCGCGGCGGTATCGAGCGGTTCCGCGCCGCGGCAATCGAATACGTAGACAGCAACGATGGTCGAGGGATGCCGGTCGGTTTCGTCGTAGTAGAACACGGCATCCCGCGGGGCCAACTGTTCCGTCACCGCTGAGGTTTTCGCCGTGGCCGCGTCGACCGCGCTGTCAATTCCTGCGCTCATACCTGTTCCTACGGACCGATTTCGTGGTGAAAAGAATGCCCGCGGAAAGCAGGCAGACCGATCGACATTATCGCGATCCCGACCCGACGTGAGGCGGAACAGGTATGTTCTGGAGCAGTAAAATTTCAGAACAGGGAAAACGGTGGGCAACAGTCCGCCACAGACCGGACCGGAATTCTCAGGGGAATTCCCTTTCCGACCCCCACCTTCAGGACAGAACAGCACCGGATCGACCTTTCCGTCGAGCCCGCCGCCGCGGGTCCACACGGTTTCGGCCGGCTCCCTGGAAGAGGGCGGCACCCACGCTCCGCAACCTCACCGGCAGCCGAGCCACCGGCGCCCCGGAGTGTCCGGGACACCGCGCGAGATAGCGACAGATTCTTTGCTGAGGATTAGCTGTAACCCCGTACCGCGAGCATCGCAGTTCCACCGGAGCCGAACCGACCGGCACATCGTTCCGGAGAATGCAGCCCGGCAGTGACGGCGACCGCCGGGCACCCGATTCCGACCTCGTATCCTGGTCGGGTTATGTCACGCACCACCGCCGATTCCTGCCCCGGCGTCCTCCGGCTGCACGAGGCCGCCGACGGACCGCTGGCGCGGATCCGCGTACCCGGCGGACGACTGCCCCCCGCACAGGTCCAGGCACTCGCGCAGGCCGCGCACCGGCTGGGCGACGGAAATATCGAACTGACCTCCCGCGGCAACGTCCAGCTCCGGCGGGTACATAACGCCGGCGCACTCGCCGACCTCCTGGGCGACGCCGGACTTCTGCCGAGCCGGACCCATGAGCGGGTCCGCAATATCGTCGCCTCCCCACTGTCCGGGCGTATCGGCCCGCACCCCGATATCCGGCCGCTGGTAACCGCACTCGATACCGGCCTGCTCGACTCCCCGCAGCTGGCCGGCCTCCCCGGCCGAGTGCTGTTCACGCTGGACGACGGCCGCGGCGATGTGAGCGCCCTGCACCCCGATATCGGGATACACGCCCTCGGCGACGACCGTTTCGCCCTGGTGCTGGCCGGCCGGGACAGCGGAGTACGGGTATCGACCACCGAGGCGGTCGATACCCTCCTGGCCGCCGCGCACGGCTTCCTGGAAATCGGGACCGGCCAGTGGCGACTCCAGGAGATCGACGGCGGCACCGAACGCCTCACCGCCCGGCTGGGCCGCTCCCCCGGCACCGAACGTCTGGAATTCGCCGAGCAGGCCGGCCCTCCGATCGGCTGGCTCCCGCAGAACGATGGGCTCGTCGCACTCGGCGCCGGTGTGCGCTTGGGCTCCCTATCCGCCCGCACCGCCGAATTCCTGGCCGCGATCGAACGCCCGATCCTGCTCACCCCGTGGCGCAGCCTGGTGATCACCGATCTCGACGAGGGACCGGCCGAGCAGGTGGTCCGAGTACTGGCGCCGATGGGGCTGCTCTTCGACGCCGGCTCACCGTGGCTGCGGATCACCGCCTGCGCGGGCCGGCCGGGTTGCGCGAAATCGCATACCGATATCCGCGCCGACGCCGCGGCCGCTGTCGAAGCCGGCCGCACCACCGCAGCAGCTACTGCCGAAGCCGATGCGGTCCCCGCGGCGTCAATCGTGACGGCCGGCCGGCAACACTGGTCCGGTTGTGACCGGCACTGCGGGCGACCGGCCGGGCCGATCACCGAGGTCACGGCTACACCGGACGGTTACCAGGTCGTCTCTCCCATCGACTGAAACCCGCCCCGCCCCTCAGGCCTTGCGAACCCGCTCGATTCCGGCGTACGCACGCGGCGCGTAGCGCAGGCGCTCCGGGAGCAGCGGCCAGACGGTACGCACCGTTGTCGCGAAGAGGCCGAAGAGTTTCTGATCGAGCGGGCGCCAGCGCAGGTCCAGAATTTCGCGGGCTCGTTGGGGCATGAGCGCATTGGCCAGCCAGACATTGAACGCCATGACCGGCCGCCAGATCACCGACCACACCGGCTCCGGGATACCGGGCATGGCGGGGATCCGGGTACTGCCGAGGCCGAGCGCGAAATCGGTGGTCGCATTGGCTTCCAGCACCTCGTCGATGGTGCGGTTCCAGTATTCCTCGAACTCGGCGTAATTCGAGACCAGCACCCGGTCGGACAGTCCGTACATCCGCCACCAGGTGACCCCTTCGGCGATCAGCTGATCCTTCTCCGCGGCGGTCAGCGGGGTGCCGAAATGCTCGTTCAGGGCGAGGGTGAGTTCGACGAATGTGGCGTGGGTCCACCAGTACACGTCCGGGTTCAGCGCGTGGTAGCGCTCGCCGCGGGAGTCGGTGCCCTTCAACGGGCGGTGGTAGTCGCGGACGCGGCCGGCCTGCGCCTCGGCATCGGCGTCGTAGATCATGCCCTGGATCTGCGGCAGGGAGCGGATCAGGCGATCCCAGGGGTCGGCGAAGAAATTCGAATGGTCCTGGAGCGCGGCACCTACCGCCGGATGCATGTTCTGCAGGATGCCGGTGCGCCCGAGGAACAGCATGTTCCGCAGATCGCCGGCGTATTTCCAGGTCAGCGAACCGGGGCCGATCGGTGCGCCGGCCGGGGCGGACGGAACGGCGGTGTTCGGAGCACCCATGGTCCGATCTCCTTCTCTCTCCGAGGCGAAGCTATGAGACGGATGTTAGTTCACCATCTCACTCTCTCGTCTCCTCGGGTGCCGAAGGACACCGCGCTCGGCGAATAGCGACCCCGCCGGAGCAACTTTGTCGTATCGTTGTCCGGACTCTTGTCCATACAGTTGTTCATGTGAGTTCGGAGCCCGTCCGCCCGGCCGCGCGACGGGCCCGGGGCGCTGAGAAAGCGAGTACACGATGAAGACCAAAGGCGCTCTCATCTGGGAATTCAACCAGCCGTGGCAGATCGAGGAGATCGAAATCGGCGACCCTCGTAAACACGAGGTCAAAGTCCAGCTCGAAGCCGCGGGGATGTGCCATTCCGACCACCATCTGGTCACCGGCGGTATTCCGATGATGGGTTTCCCGGTCCTCGGCGGTCACGAAGGGGCGGGCAAGGTCATCGAGGTCGGCGAGGCGGTCGAGGACCTCGCGGTGGGCGATCACGTGGTGCTGTCCTTCATCCCGTCCTGCGGGAAATGCCGGTCGTGTCAGGCCGGGTTGCGCAACCTCTGCGATCTGGGCGCGCTACTGCTCGCGGGCACCTCGGTGACCGACGGGTCGTTCCGGATCCAGGCCCGCGGCCAGGACGTCTACCCGATGGCCCTGCTGGGCACCTTCTCGCCGTACATGGTGGTGCACGAGAGCTCGGTGGTGAAAATCGATCCGTCGATCCCGTTCGAGGTCGCCTGCCTGGTGGGTTGCGGCGTCACCACCGGCTACGGGTCGGCGGTGCGCACCGCCGATATCCGGCCCGGCGACGATGTCGCGATCATCGGCCTGGGCGGAGTGGGTATCTCGGCGCTGCAGGGCGCCGTCCATGCCGGGGCCCGATACATCTTCACGGTCGACCCGGTGCCGTGGAAGCGCGAACAGGCACTGAAATTCGGCGCCACCCACGCCTACGCCACCATCGAAGAGGCGACCGCCGCATGCGCGGAGATCACCTGGGGCGGTATGGCCAAGAAGGTGATCGTCACCGTCGGCGAGGTGCACGGTGAAGATGTCGACAGTTGGATGGGGATCACCGCCAAGGCGGGCACCTGCGTACTCACCGCCATGGGCAGCCTCACCGAGAACCAGGCCACCCTGAACCTGTCCATGCTCTCGCTGCTGCAGAAGAACCTGCAGGGCACCATTTTCGGCGGCGGCAACCCGCACTACGATATCCCGCATCTGCTGTCGATGTACCAGGTGGGGAAGCTGAATCTCGACGATATGGTCACCCGGCAGTACCGGCTCGAAGATATCAACGAGGGCTATCAGGACATGCTCGCCGGACGCAATATCCGCGGGATCATCCGCTACACCGACGCCGACCGGTAACCCCGATGCGTTACGCGCGCCGCAGAGCGAGCACCGGAATCGTGCGGATCCCGCGGGCCTTCTCCTCGTACTCTGCGAAACCCGGGTAGCGGCGGGCCTGTTCGGCATAGATCCGGTCCCGTTCCGCGCCCGATACCTCGGCGACGGTGACCGGATAGGTCTCGGTGCCACGCTCCACCGTGGCCTGCCCGGCCGCGGTGAGGTTGTAGTACCAGTCCGGATTGGTGGGAGCACCGGCCTTACTGGCGAATACGTAGATGACGTCGCCGGGATTCTGCTCGTCGGGCAGGTACATGGTCGGCGCCACGGATTCGCGCCCGCTTCTGCGGCCGCGGTGATGCACCAGCAGCATCGGCGCACCCTCGAAAGGCCCACCGACGCGGCCCTCGTTGGCCCGGAATTCCTCGATGATCTGTGTGTTCCAGTTGTCGGCCATACCCGAGGATTATGCCGCCGGCCGGACCGCCACGCCCGGTATCGCAGACGTGTGGCGCGGATGCCCCTGCCTGCGCGCGGGTATCCGACGTTCCACGGTTGTCACACTGGTGTCCATGGCGTTCAGCAACGACCCCGACGGCGACCAGTTCTTCGCATTGCGCACCTACCGCGCCGATGGTTCCCCGGTGAGCACCCCGATCTGGCTGGCACCCGCCGGCGGCCGCTGGTACGGGTACACACCGGGCCGGTCCTGGAAGGTCCGCCGAATCCGCGCGGATTCCCGGGTCGACGTCGCCCGCAGCACATTCGACGGCACGCCGACGGGCCCCTGGCAATCCGGAACCGCCCGGGTAATACCCGCCGACCAGGTGCGCTCGGCGAAGCGGGCGCTGACAGCCAAGTACGGCACCAAGTTCCGGGTCTTCGTACTCACCCTCCTACTGGGCCGTTTCCGCCGCCACGGCGGGCAGGCAGTGGGGCTGGAAATCTATATTCCGGACGGACTACCGGTGTTGCGGCGCTGAAACCGGGGAGGCACACGCCGCTGTCCTGAAACGCTCGGAGCGGGTTCCCGGTCGGCCCGGTCCGCACCCCTCCGCGGCCAGGTATCTCAGCGCACGCACAGCGGAGCGATATCGGGTATGCCGCCGGTGGTCGGTGACGTGAGGTATATGCATGGGCTCTGCCCCGCCGCTTCGATTGCGGTACGCACCTGCCGCCAGGCCGGGGCGTCCAGCGCGACCCCGCGCGCCAGCACGAATCCGGAGAGCCGGCTCGGGTCGGTGACCACGGCCCAGGAGTAGTCGGGAGCGAGTGCGGTGACGATGTAGTTGGGCGGCCCGTCGATCGAGTCCTGACCGGGCACACCGGCGAAACTCACGTGCAGTTGCGCCCGGGTGAACGGATCGGTGACCTTCGCGGTACCCCGGATCTCGTTGCTACCGCCCGTCCAGGTCGTGCACCGGTTGTACACCGCGATATTCCCCTGCGCGTCCGGCGTGTATTCGGCGCGGGTATCGCGGGCACATTCCAGATTGAACGGCTGCGGGACGGCCGCGAGTTGATTCCAGGTCCCGAGATACCGGTCCAGATCCAGGGCGGGTACGGGCGCCGGACCGGTGGGTGGTGGCTGCGCGGCGACGGTGCCGGCGGTGAGCGCGACCCCGGCGGCGAGTGCGGAGATGAAGCCGAGAATGCGATGAACTGCGCGATACGTGGTCACGGTGGCTCCTCGTGAATCGGCGGATGGACCCATCCTACGGAACCGTGAGCTGCGGTGATCCAGAAGACGCCCCGTCGCCGTACAGAGGTGGGTCCGAGTTGGTGGAAATGAGACACCGCCGGGATCAGGCGGTTCACACTCTTCCGAGCGTCTCCGCCACGGCCAGCAGGTCGTCCGGAGTGCCGCCCATGATGAGGGCAGCGTGCTCGGTGATCGCCTCGGTCGGCCAGTCCCACCATCGGACCCGCAGCAGCGTCTCGACCTCGTCGGGGGCGAAACGGGTCCGGATGGCACGGGCGGGGTTACCCGCGACGATCGCATACGGTTCGACATCCTTGGTCACCACCGAATGCGCGGCGACCACGGCGCCGTCACCGATCTTTACCCCGGGCATGATCGTGGCCGACCGGCCGATCCACACATCGTTGCCGATCACCGTATCGGGCAGTGGATCGATCGCGGTGAAAACCTCGAGGGTGTTCTCTGCCCACGTACCGCCGAACATGGTGAACGGGTAGGTGGACGGGCCGACCATGGGATGGTTGCCCCCGGGCATCAGGAAGGTCGCGCGGGGCGCGATCGCGGTGAACCGGCCGATCACCAGCCGTTGCGGGCCGTAGTTGTAGAGGACATTGCCTTCCTGGAACGGCACACCACTGCCCTCGTCGTCGAAGTAGGTGAACGCACCCACCTCGATGAACGAAGAGTCGACCTGATTCGCCAGGAACACCACATTCGTCAGGTCCGGACGTGTGGACGGATGCAACTGCATCGGATCGGGCGCGGCCAATGCTTCCTCCCTTTTCGCACCGACGCCGGCGCTTCGAGCACCGGCCGACCGTGCCGACTCTACGGAGCAGGGCCGCCGGCCGGCCCGCGAACCCTCGAACGGTCCGCGTTTCACCCCTGGCGAATCCGCGACCGGCCGGTCATCCGGCCATAGTGTGCCCGCGTCCCAGGGGAGATCGAGCCCGATCGGAGCGAGGTAGATAATTCTTCTGGCGCGACCGCACGCGCCGTAGGGCGCAGGACGCGATGCGCGGCACGGGGCCCGTACAGGCGGCCCGACCCACACCTGCCCATCCGGCGCGGCCCCGCATAAGGTGTGCCCATGTCCGACACACGCACCGGCTATCTCACCGACGCGGGCGAGATCTATCGCCGATCGTTCTCGATCATTCGCTCCGAGGCCGAGCTGGACCGGTTTCCGGCGGATATCGCGCAGGTGGTGGTGCGGATGATCCACGGTTGCGGCCAGGTCGATCTGGCGGGCGATATCGCGTTCACGCCCGGTGTGGTGGCGGCGGCGCGGGATGCTCTGCGGGGCGGCGCGCCCATCCTGTGCGATGCGAACATGGTGGCGTCGGGCGTCACTCGTACCCGCTTACCCGCCGACAACGAGGTCCTGTGCCTGCTGCGCGATCCGCGGGTCCCCGATCTCGCGGCCCGGCTCGGGACCACCCGCTCGGCGGCCGCGCTGGAACTGTGGCGCGACCGCCTCGAGGGTGCCGTGGTGGCCATCGGGAACGCGCCCACCGCGCTGTTCCACTTGCTGGACATGGTCGCGGCCGGTGGCCCCGCACCCGCTGCGGTACTGGGCATCCCGGTGGGCTTCGTCGGCGCCGTCGAATCCAAGGAAGCCCTCACCGAGAGTTCGGGGCTGGAATATCTGACGGTCCGTGGACGGCGCGGCGGTAGCGCGATCACCGCCTCGGCCCTGAACTCGATCGCGAGCGAAGAGGAATGACCGTGCGGACCGGAAAACTCTGGGGTGTCGGACTGGGTCCCGGGGACCCCGAACTGGTGACGGTGAAGGCGGCGCGGATCATCGCCGAAGCCGATGTGATCGCGTTCCACAGTGCCCGCCACGGCCGCAGTATCTCGCGCGCGATCGCGGAACCGTATATGCGGCCGGGTCAGCTCGAGGAGCATCTGGTCTATCCGGTGACCACCGAGACCACCGACCATCCGGGCGGCTATCAGGGCGCCATCGACGAGTTCTACGCCGCGGCCGCCGAGCGGCTGGCCGCGCATCTGGCGGCGGGCCGGTCGGTGGCGTTGCTGGCCGCTGGGGATCCGTTGTTCTACAGCTCCTATATGCATATGCATCGCCGGCTGGCCGACCGGTTCGAGGCGGAGATCATTCCCGGTATCACCTCGGTGAGCGCGGCGACAGCGGCGCTGGGAACGCCACTCGTCGAGGGCGAGCAGGTACTCACCGTACTCCCCGGCACCATGGCACCGGACGAACTCACCCGCCGCCTCGCCGCCAGCGATGCGGCCGCGATCATGAAACTCGGCCGCACCTATCCGGCCGTCCGCAAAGCGCTCGCCGACTCCGGCCGGCTCGACCGCGCCTACTACGTGGAACGGGCCAGCACCGGCCGCGAACGCGTCTTGGCCGCCGGCGATGTGGACGAATCGCAGGTCCCCTATTTCGCGATCACCATCGTCCCGGGACCGGAACCGACGACCGTACTGCCCGTGGGTAAACGTCCCGGGACGATGTCATCGGACGACACCGGCGCGGACCACGGCCACCACTCGACCGGCACAGGAGTCGCGATCCCACAACCGGCCCCGGACCTCGATACTGCCGGCGACCTGCAGGCTCGGGACGGAAACCGCGGTGCCGCGACACGCGATATCGGCGAATGGACAACAGCGGCAACCGGCCCCGGCCCGAGCTCCGCATCCGAAGCCCACGACTCACACCGCGAACCGGATCCCGCCGGAACGACTCGACCCGGAACGGGCACGGGTGAAGTTGTCGTCGTCGGACTCGGCCCGGGCGATACCGCGTGGACCACCCCGGAGGTCACCGCGGCGCTCGCCGCCGCGACCGATCTCGTCGGCTACACCACCTATATCGACCGGGTCCCGCTGCGTGCCGGTCAGCGCCGCCATGCCAGCGACAACCGAGTGGAATCCGAACGCGCCGCCATGGCCCTGGACTTGGCCGCCCGCGGCGGGCAGGTCGTCGTGGTGTCCTCCGGCGACCCCGGAGTGTTCGCCATGGCAGCCGCGGTTCTCGAGGAATCCGCCGGCCCGCAGTGGGCCGGAGTGCCGATACGGGTACTTCCCGGAGTGACGGCGGCGAATGCCGTAGCCAGCCGGGTAGGCGCACCGCTGGGCCACGATTACGCGACCATCTCACTGTCGGACCGCCTGAAGCCGTGGGAAGTGGTGGCGCGCCGCCTGGCGGCCGTCGCTGCCGCCGATATGGCGATCGCGATCTACAACCCGGCGTCCAGTAAACGCAGATGGCAGGTCGGAGCGATGAAGGACATCCTGCTCGAACATCGCGCGCCGGAAACTCCTGTGGTTCTCGGCCGCGATGTCGGGGGCCCACAGGAGTCGGTGCGGGTGGTGCCGCTCGGCGAGCTCGAACCGGCCGAGGTGGATATGCGCACCCTGCTGATCATCGGTGCCTCCACCACCGCCCTGGTCGGTGGCGGCGACGCGCCACGGGTTTTCACCGCACGGCGATATCACGGCTGAAACCCGATCCGATAGCATTCCACTATGGAATAACGTCGGGGAAAGGGGTTACGTGGTGAACGGCAATCGAAAGCGGCCATTGAACTCCACGGCCGCCTCATTATTGGGTTTCCTGCACGACGGACCGATGTCCGGGTGGGATCTGGTGACCCTCGCGCAGGAGCGGATCGGCGATTTCTGGACCATCACCCAGAGCCAGGTCTACCGGGAGCTGGCCACGATGGACGCGGCCGGTCTGGTGGTGAAGGGCGAAACCGGCGCCCGGGAACGCACCCCGTACCGGATCACCGAGGCCGGGCGCGCGGAGTTCGCCGAATGGATCGCCCGCGATCCGAGCGCGGAGACCATCCGATTCCCGCTGCTGCTCACCCTGCATTTCGGCGGCCACCTGGACCGTGCCCATCTGGCCGCCATCATCGAGAACAGTCGAAAGGTGCATCAGGAGCGGCTGGACCATTACCAGGCCGAGTCGGCGCAGACGATGCCCCCGTACGCGCGCGCCACCCTCGAGTTCGGGATCGGTTACGAGCGTGCCGTTCTGGAGTGGTTCGATCGGTTACCGGAAATCCTGGCCCCGGCGGGCGGCTGAACCGCCACGGGCCTCACCGTGCAGGGTTCCGGTTCGTCCGGCATCGGCCGGGTGGCCGCACGAAACGGCACTACCCGCGCTCCGAGGTCCGATCACGTTGCGCAGCCGCATAATCGACTACCCATTCACGCGCGGCGGCGACAGATGTGACCTCGACGAGCCCGGGAGGCGTCGGCGGCCGATCGACCATCACCACGGGAATACCCGCTTCCCGGGCCGCGACGAGTTTGGCCGCGGTGGCCGCACCGCCGCTGTCCTTGGTGACGAGCACCTCGATACGTTGTCGCGCCAGTAATGCGCTTTCCGACTCCACTGTGAAAGGACCGCGGGCGAGCAGGATCTCGTGACACGGTGGCAGCGCGGCGTCGGGTGGATCGATGGCACGGATCAGGTACCACGGGCGGGTGTATCCGGCGAAAGCACCGACACCCTGCCTGCCGATGGTGAGCAGGATCCGGTCACCGGTGTCCGCGGATACCTCGGCGGCCGCGGCCAGGTCCGGGACTCGCAACCAGTGATCGCCGGGGCCGGCGGTCCAGCCCGGCCGGTTCAGCCGGATCATCGGCAGGCCCAGCTCCACACTCGCCCGCGCGGCATGCGCGGTCATGGTCGCGGCGAACGGATGGGTGGCGTCGACGATCAGCTCTATCGCGTTGCCCGTCGACCAGTTCCGCAGGCCCTCGACACCGCCGAAGCCGCCGACCCGAACGGTCCCGCCGGGACGGACCGGATCGGATACGCGACCGGCGAGCGAGGACACGATCTCGAGTCCTCGCTCGCCGGCCAATGCATGGGCCAGCTCCCGGGCCTCCCCGGTACCGCCCAGCAGCAGAATTCTCAGGGCTGCCCGCTGAAGTAGGCCATGGCCGAATCCAGCAGCGGCGGACCACCGGCCACCGCGAGCCCGATTCCGGCGCCGATGATGGCACCCGGGAGCAGGCCGATTCCCAGGAACAGGAACCCGATACCCGCGCCGATGGCCGCACCGACGGCCGCACCCAGCGAGGCGTCCTGCAGTTCGTTCATGAACCACTGCTGGGCACCGATGAATTGGGCCTGCGCGGGCGCACCCGCCACGGGGGTGGCCTGCGGGGTGAGGGTCAGCCGGCTGCTGTCCTCGTCGATGGTGGCGGCGACGGCAACGACCTGGCCGCCGGCCTGCTGGCTCAGCGGAATACTGGTGAGACGTTCCCCGGCAGCATTGGTCAGCACCACCGCGTTGTTGGCGGCGTCCAGACTGAACACACCCCCGGAAACCGTGGTGACCAGCGATTTACCGGCCTCGGCGAGGGCCAGGGTGTAATCGACGCCGCCATCGTGGCCGGTGACCTCCGGTACCGCGTTCGCCTGCTGTTCGACGGCCGGTGCCGCGGGGGCAGGAGCGGCGTAGCCGGTGCCGGCGGCGATCCCGGTGGCCGCGGCCGCCATGATCGCGGTGGCGGCGAATTTCTTGTATTTCACTTGTGTTCTCCGAGGTTGCGCGCGAGCCCGGTGACCCACGCTCGGAACGCCCACCGAGAATACTCCCGCTGTCCGATTCGTCCATTCGAATGTCACAGTCACGCAGTGGCGGCCGATCAGCCCTTCACAACAGACCACTGTGTCACCGGTAGCTGCGGACGCCAGGTCGTGAAACGTCCCAGCGGCTCCCCGCGGTAGATCTGGAACCGGCGTAATTCCCCGCCGTGCTCCCCGGCCCACGAGATCAGCAGTGATTCCGATTCCGCGGTGACGGCATTGGCCACGAGCCGCCCACCCGCGGGCAGCCGCGACCAGCACAGATCGAACAGTTGCGGCGTGGTGAGGCCGCCCCCGAGGAAGATCGCGTCGGGCGCGCCCGCTACGGCCTCACCGGTGAGTTCGGCAACCGCCTCGCCACGCACCTCGATATCGGGAACGCCCAGCGCGCGGGCATTTCCGGTGATCTGCTCGCGGCGCCGGTCCAGGACTTCGAATATCACCGACCGGCAGGACGGATGGGTGCGGCACCATTCGATGGCGATACTGCCGGAACCGCCGCCGATATCCCAGAGGGTCTCGCCCGGTCCCGGTGCGAGTGCGGCGAGGGTCAGCGCCCGGATCTCCGATTTGGTGAGCTGACCGTCGCCGGTATACGCGGAATCAGGTAGCCCCGGTTGCCGGGTGCGACGCGGATTCCCGGGTTTGCCGGTCACCGCTATCGCGACAATATTGAGCGGATCACCGGGGACTTCCCGCCAGTCCGCGGCGACGCCCGAGACGATTCGTTCGGCCGGGCCACCCAATTGCTCCAGCAACGTCACCCGGGAGGGCCCGAAACCGTGGGAGCGCAGCAGTTCTACGATCTCGGCGGGAGTCCCGGCGTCCGCGCTGAGGACGAGTATCCGCCGGCCGTCGATCAGTTCCGGCAGCACCCGTTGGACCGGCCGGCCGACCACGCTCACGATGCCGACCTCGGGAAGCGGCCAGCCGAGCCGGGCGCAGGCCAGCGAGGCCGACGACGGCTGGGGCAGCACCCGCAGCGATTCGGGGCCGAGCAACCGCGCCAGGGTCGTGCCGATGCCGTAGAACATCGGGTCGCCGCTGGCGAGTATGCCGAGCCGGGTATCGCGCAGATCCGCCAGCAGGCCCGGTAACGCGGGCACCAGCGGAGACGGCCAGGACTGCCGGTCGGCAATGATCTCGGGAGGTAGCAGGGCGAGCTGCCGATCCGACCCCAGCAGCACCGTGCATTCCCGCAACGCCTCCCGCGATGTCTCCGACAGCCCCGCCCAGCCGTCGGCACCGATACCGACCACGGGAACACGAGGCCCGTTCCACCGCATCGCCGGGTCGGCGCTCATACCGCGCCGCCCAGAGTTGCTCCGGCAGCACCACGATCGCGGAGAGCCGGTATCGGTTGCTCCCGGTCGACGCGGCGCCACCCGGCTCCGGCGACGCAAGGATCATGCTGCCGGCGGCCGGCACGTGCGCTCACCTCGGCAGCCGCCGCCAGACCGCCTGGGGCAGCAGGCGCATGCCGAAAAACACGGGGCGCAGAATCCCGGGTATCCAGACCCGGGCGGCGCGACGGCCCAGCGCACCCACGACCGCGTCGGCGACCTGGTCGGGCGTGCTGGAGAACGGCGCCGGACTCATCCCCTCGGTCATCCGGCCGATCACGAATCCCGGGCGGGCGAGCAGCAGGTGCACCCCGCTGCCGTGCAGCGCATCGGCCAGACCGCTGGCGAAACCGTCCAGCCCGGCCTTGGCCGACCCGTAGACGTAGTTCGCCCGCCGAACGCGCACCCCCGCCACCGAGCTGAAGACGACGAGATGTCCGCGGCGCTGGGCGCGGAATTCGTTGGCCAGTACGGTCAGGACGCTGACCTGGGCGGTGTAATCGGTGTGCACCACGGCCAGGGCGTGGGCGGGGTCCGCTTCGGCCAGGGCCTGATCACCCAGTACGCCGAACGCCAGGACCGCGACACCGACCGGGCCGTAGTCGGCGACGATCTTGGCCAGCAGTGCCGGATGGCTCGCGGTATCGGCGGCATCGAATTCGACCGGATGAACGGCCGTCGCCCCGGCCGCGGTGAGCGCCGCGGTTTCGGTGTGCAGTTCCTCGCACCGCCGCGCGGCCAGGACCACGGCCCGGCCGGGTGCCAGCCGCAGCGCCACCTGCAACCCGATTTCGCTGCGTCCGCCCAGCACCAGCACTGTGCCCGGGTCGATCCCTCGTCTACGACGCACAACCATGCGCTCAGTCTGTCATCCGGGGCCGGTCACGACCCGCACCGGGAGCCCCCGAGTCCGGTCCAGGTCACCCGCTACGGTCCTCGTATGGGAACCCATACAGTCGAATTGTCGGCCGCCGCCGTCGAGTTCCTCACCGAACGGCATCTGGCCACCCTCACCACCCTGCGTGCGGACGGCACGCCCCATGTGGTGCCGGTGGGCTTCACCTGGGACGATGCCGCCGGACTGGTCCGCGTGATCACCAACGGCAGCTCGGTGAAGGCCCGCAACATTCGACGGTCGGGCTATGCCTCGGTGGGCCAGGTCGACGGCCGGCGCTGGCTCACCCTGGAGGGCCCGGCCACGGTTCTCGACGAACCGGAGCAGGTCCGGGAAGCCGAACGCCGCTACGCCGAGCGCTACCGCACCCCGCGGGAGAATCCGGCCCGGGTGGTACTCGCGGTCGAAGTCCGCCGGGCGCTGTGCGGGATCGCCTTGCGGACCGCCTGACGACCCGGGCGCCGGCCGCAGCCTCCGCTCGACAGATTGTCAGGCGGGCAGGACGGTGAGGCCGTGCGGCTGCTGGTTCATCGAGACACAACCGTCCTCGGTGACCACGACGATGTCCTCGATCCGCGCACCCCATTCACCGGGGAAATAGATCCCCGGTTCGATACTGAAGGCCATGCCGGGGCGCAGCTCCAGATCGTTGCCCGCGACGATATACGGCTCCTCGTGCACCGACAGGCCGATCCCGTGCCCGGTGCGGTGGACGAACGCCGCACCGAACCCGGCGGCCTCGAGCGGTTCGCGGGCCGCCGCATCCACCGCGGCCGCCCGTACCCCCGGGCGTACGGCGGCGACGGCGGCGGCCTGCGCCCGTTCCAGTTCGGCGCAGCGGGCGGCGATCTCCGGATCGGGTTCGCCGAGCACGTAGGTGCGGGTGGAATCGGAGTAGTAGCCGGGTTCCACCGGGCCGCCGATATCGATGACCACCACATCACCGGCCGCGATTCGCCGGTCCGACACCTCGTGGTGCGGTATGGCACCGTTGGGCCCGCTGCCGACGATGACGAACTCGGCCCCGGTATGCCCCTCGGCCACGATCGCGTCGGTGATGTCCTTCCCGACCTCGGCCTCGGTACGCCCCACTTGCAGGAATTCGCCCATCCGGGCATGGACCCGGTCGATGGCGGCGCCCGCGCGCCGCAGTGCCTCGATTTCGGCGTCGTCCTTGATCATGCGTAGTTCCCGCAGCACCGGGGTCGCGGAAACGGGCAACCCGCTGAAACTGTGCGCGAGCGGCAGGAGATGCAGCGCGGGCATGGCATCGGCGACCGCCACCCGCGACCCGATATGCAGTGCCGACTGCACCAGGTCGTAGGGGTTCACGCCGTCCACCCAGTCCAGGACGCGCAATCCCAGCTCGTCCACCGCAGACTCCCGCAGCCCGGCGACCTCCAGTTTCGGCACGACGACCGAGGGTGTGGCCTTATCGGAGGTGATCACCAGGCAGGTGAGCCGCTCGAACGATTGCGCGGAGGAACCGATGAGATACCGCAGGTCGGGGCCGGGAGTGATGAGCAGCGCGTCCAAATGCGCTTCGCGGATCAGTTGTACCGCCCGCTCCAGCCGCTGCTCGTAGATTTCCGCCGCGAACCGTGACTCCGTGTGCGCGCTCATGATCTCGAACTTACCCGGTGTCCGGGGGCGGTACACCGGATCGGTCGGTGGGGCCCGGTAGATTCCGGCAGGTGACTACGACCGAATCCGCACCGCGTCCACTGCTGCTGCTGGACGGAGCGAGTCTGTGGTTCCGGGCTTTCCACGCCATCCCGGACAAGATCACCGCGCCGGACGGCAGATCGGTGAACGCCCTGCGCGGGTTCACCGATATGGTGGCCGCCCTGATCACCCGGCATCGCCCCGCCCGCCTGGTGGTCTGCCTGGATCTGGATTGGCGCCCGCAGTTCCGGGTGGATCTGGTGCCGACCTACAAAACGCATCGCCTGGATACCTCCACGGATGCCGAACCGGGTGCCGAAGTGGTGCCGGACCGGTTGACGCCGCAGGTCGAGATGATCCTGGAGGTGCTGGCGGCCGCAGGTATAGCCACCGGCGGCGCGGCCGGTCTCGAAGCCGACGATGTGCTCGGCACCCTCGCCTCCACCGAACGCACCGATCCGGTGGTCGTGGTCAGTGGTGACCGCGATCTGCTGCAACTCGTACGCGATACCCCCGAACCGCCGGTGCGGGTGCTCTACGCCGGTCGCGGACTGGCCAAAGCCGAACTCTTCGGCCCCGCCGAGATGGCGGCCAAATACGGCGTCCCGCTGGTGAACGCCGGCCCCGCCTATGCCGATATGGCCACATTGCGTGGTGATTCGTCCGATGGGCTGCCCGGTGCGCCGGGAATCGGCGAGAAAACCGCCGCCACCCTGATCAGCCGGTTCGGTTCACTCGAGGCGTTACGCGCCGCCGTGGACGATCCCGGCGCCGAGCTCGCCCAGGGCATCCGCGCCAAACTCCGCGCCGCCGCCGACTATCTCGACGCCGCGGCCCCGGTGGTGCGGGTGGTCCGCGACGCGGATGTGATCCTGTCCCGCCCCGATATCCTGCACCCCATCCCGGCCGACGCGGAGGCGCTGCAGGAATTGGCCACCACCTACAACGCCGAAAGCCCCGTCAAACGTTTGATCGCCGCCCTCGCTGCCTGCGCCTGACCGGTCCACTACCGGGCGCCTGGACAAGGTCCGGGTGCCCCGGCGGCGGCATCTGTTAGATGCGCATATCGTCATATGGAGATTTTTTCCCTGTGAACCAGCGGCATGGGGTCGGCAAGGTCCGGAGTCGAGTCCGGCAAGGCCGGAAAGAGTTCGGCCCGCCCCTGCTGTCAGCGCTCGACGCCATGCAGCGAAGCCGCAAGGGTCGAATGCCACCAGCAGAAACGGGCCGAAAACCGCGGCGCCGCAACCGGAGACAATCAGCTCGGTCGGCCGACCTCGTAGGTCCCGTCTTCCTTGGTGATCTTGATATTGACGGTCTTGTCCTCGCCGCCCACCTTCAGATCGCAGGTGAACGTCGCGTCCACCGCGACCTCCTGCCCCGCCGGGCACTGGACATCCTTGACGTCCTCGATCCCGTAGGACTCCTCGAGCACCTTGGCCACCCCGGTCTGCACCGCGGCCTGATCGAGTTCGTCCTTGGCGGTCAGCATCAGGATCGCGACCACCACACCGGCCACGACCACCACACCGAGCAGCACGAGCCCGACGATCATGCCGGTTTTCTTACCGCCCCCGCCGGTGGGTTGCTGCTGCTGCGCACCCCACTGCTGCTGGGCCGGCTGCCCCCACTGCCCGGATTGTGCCTGCGGCTGCTGACCCCACTGCTGCTGTTGCTGCTGGTTCGGGTCGCCCCATTGCTGCTGCGGCTGCTGCGGCTGCTGAGTCGGGTCACCCCACTGCTGCTGCGCCTGTAGCGGCTGCTGCGGCTGATTCGGATCGCCCCACTGCTGCGGCGGCGGCTGCTGACCCCACTGTTGCTGAGTCGGGTCGCTCCACTGCTGCGGCTGGGGCTGTTGTGGTTGGGGTTGCGGCTGACTCCACTGCTGCGGTTGCGGCTGCCACTGCTGACCGCTCTGGTCACCACTGCCCCATTGCTGGGTGGCCTGCGCCTGCTGTGGATCGTTCGGGGGCTGTGCGGGCGGCTGGTTCCCCCACTGCGGCGCTGCGCCGGGCGGCTGCTGCCCACCCCAGACCTGGGTGGGATCGTTACGTCCCTCCCCGGGTCCCGGGGCGTCGTTCGGTCCGTACGGCCCACTCATCTGGTTGCCTCCACTCGCATCGTCAAACACACGGTAGCCCCCCGCGTGCGGTTGAAATCAAATCACAATCGATGGTCTCACGCTGCGTCCACGGCAACGACACCGCGCCGAATCGCCCGTACGGCCTTGGCCGCGGTGGCCGCGACCTCGGTATCGTCTGCGGTGCTGTGGATCTGGTCGAGCAGATCGATCACCTGCCGGCACCAGCGCACGAAGTCGCCGGCCGACAACGGCGTGCCCTGATCCCCACCGGCCAGCATGGCGTCCACAAGGGCATCACCGCGGGCCCATTTGTAGATTCCGTCGACGAAACCGAGATCGGGTTCCCGGGTCGGCGCGAGCCGGTGCTCGGATTCGTCGGTGCGCAGCCGGGACCACTGGGCGATGGTATCGGCCACCGCCCGCCGGATCGGTGCCGTCGGCCCGCTTGCCCCGAGATAGCCTCCCTCACTACGAGATTCGAAGACGAGTATGGAGACAACGGCCGCCAGTTCGGCCGGCCCCAGCCCGCGCCACAGCCCCTGGCGCAGACATTCGGCCACCAGCAGATCGCTTTCGGCATAGATCCGGGCCAACCGCCGCCCGTCCGCGGTGACCTCGCCGTCGTGCACGAATCCGCGTTCCTCCAGGAGGCCGACGATCCGGTCGAAGGTGCGGGCCAGCGAATTCGTGGTTGTCGCGACCTTCTGCCGCAGGGCCTCGGTCTCCCGGCGCACCCGGTTGTAGCGCTCCCCCACCCGGGCCAGTTGTTCGCGATCGGGCCGGGAATGCGCGGGATGGGCACGCAGTGTGCGCCGCAGTGTCGCCAGTTCCGGATCATCCGCACCGCGGGCGCGTTTATCGCGGCGGCCACGGCTGGGTGCGGTGATCCCGGTACTGCGCAATGCCGACGCCAGATCCCGGCGCGTGCGGGCCGTGCGATGGTCGACCCGGCGCGGTAACCGCATCCGGCCCAGCGGTTCGGCGGGCACCGGGAAATCGGCCACCGACACCCGGCCCGCCCATTTGTCCTCGGTGAGCACCAGCGGACGCGGATCACCCGGTGTGGCATCGGGTTCCAGGATCACCGCCAGACCGGCCCGGCGGCCCGCGCCGATAGCGACCACATCACCGCGCCGCAATTCGGTGAGCGCCGCGACACCGGCGGTACGCCGGTCACTGCGGGTCTGGTGGTTCAGCTGCCGTTCTCGCTGTTTGATCCGTTCCCGCAGGCCGAAGTATTCGAGGAAATCACCCTCCTCGCCGCCGAGCTGGGCAGCAAGTTTGCGCAACTGGCCTTCGTTGCGCTCGATACCCCGCACCAGACCCACCACCGAACGATCGGCCTGGAACTGCGCGAACGACCGCTCCAGCAGCATCCGCGCCTCATCGGACCCCAGCCGGTCGATCAGGTTGATCGACATGTTGTAACCCGGTTTGAAGGAGCTGCGCAGCGGATAGGTGCGCGTGGACGCCAGACCGGCGACCGCGCTGGTATCGACCTCCGGTTGCCAGAGGACCACCGCATGCCCCTCGACATCGATACCACGGCGGCCCGCGCGTCCGGTGAGCTGCGTGTACTCCCCCGGCGTGAGTTCGGCATGCGTTTCGCCGTTGAATTTCACCAGCCGCTCCAGCACGACGGTGCGCGCAGGCATATTGATCCCCAGAGCCAGGGTTTCGGTGGCGAACACGGCCCGCACCAGACCTTTGACGAACAACTCCTCGACCGTGTGCCGGAACGCGGGCAACATCCCGGCATGGTGCGAGGCCAGCCCTCGGTGCAGCGCCTCGCGCCACTCCCAGTAACCGAGCACTTCCAGATCCGCGCGCGGCAGCTCGCCGGTGTGCTTGTCGATGATCGCGTCCACGACCTCGGGGTCGGCCGCACCGCTCAGATTCAGCCCCGACCGCAAGCATTGGGCCAGCGCGCCGTCGCATCCGGCCCGGCTGAAGATGAAGGTGATAGCGGGGAGCAACCCTTCCTCGTCGAGCCGGGCCAGTACCTCGGGCCGGGGCATCGGGCGGAAGAACCGGCGCGGGCCGCCCCGGCCGCGCGGGCCGCCACCGCCCCAGCCATCCATCCGGTCGGCGGCCTCCCGCTGTTTGATGTAGCGGACCAGATCGGAATCGACGAGTACGCGCTGATCGGAGGATTCGCTGTCGAACAGGTCGAACATCCGGCGGCCGACCATCACGTGCTGCCACAGCGGCACCGGCCGGGTCTCGTCCACCACCACCGCGGTATCGCCGCGCACGGTCTCCATCCAGGCGCCGAACTCCTCGGCGTTGGATACCGTCGCGGACAGGCTCACCAGCCGCACCTCGGGCGGCAGGTGCAGGATCACTTCTTCCCAGACCGCGCCGCGGAACCGGTCGGCCAGGTAGTGCACCTCGTCCATCACCACATACGACAGCGCACGCAGGGCATCCGACGACGCGTAGATCATATTGCGCAGTACCTCGGTGGTCATCACCACCACCTGCGCGTCCGGATTGATGGACTGATCGCCGGTGAGCAGTCCTACCCGGCCCCGGCCGTACCGTTCGGTCAGGTCGGCGAACTTCTGGTTCGACAATGCCTTGATGGGCGTGGTGTAGAAACATTTGCCGCCGGAGGCCAGCGCCAGATGCACCGCGAATTCCCCGACCACGGTCTTCCCGGCCCCGGTGGGCGCGCACACCAGCACCCCGTGGCCGTTTTCCAGGGCGGTACAGGCTTGGCGCTGAAACGGGTCCAGCTCGAATGTCAGCTCGGCGGCGAACCGGGACAGTTCGGCGGTCAGCGACGCGTTCGGTGTCACGTGTCCGAGACTAATGGAGGATTACGACACCGGTCGCGCCGATAAAATCCCGCGGTCGGCCCCGGCGGCGCCGGGAGGCTCAGAGCGTGTCCGAATAGTCCGGTGCCGAACCCTTGGCGGGGCCGGGTGCGCGCACCGGGTCGTCCGCGGTGATCGGGGCTGCCGGGTCGACCGGGGAGGGCGCTCCGATCCGCGATGCCTGCTCGTCGTCGAGAGTCCCCAGCTCCTGTTCGGCGCGTTTGGCCCGCCGCCGGTCGTTGATCCGCGCGAACTGCACCGCCACCTCGAACAGCACGGTCAGCGCCAGGGCCAGCGCCAGCATCGAGAACGGGTCCTGCGGGGTGACGATGGCCGCGAAAACGAACAGTCCGAAGATGATGCCGCGGCGCCACGCCTTCAACCGTTCGTAGGTGAGGATCCCGATCAGGTTGAGGCCGATGATGAGCAGCGGCGTCTCGAAGCTGACCCCGAAGATGATCAGCAGCTGAATGATGAAGCTGAAGTACTGCGAACCGCTCAACGCGGTGATCTGCACATTGTCGCCGATGCTGAGCAGGAAGCTCAGGGCGTGCGCGACGAGCCAGTAGGCCAGGACCGCGCCGGCCACGAACAGCACCGACCCGGAGGCCACGAAACCGATCCCGTACTTACGTTCCTTCGGGTACAGACCCGGTGTGATGAACGCCCACAGCTGATACAGCCAGACCGGGCAGGCCATCACCACCCCGGCGGTCATACCGACCTTCAACCGCAGCATGAACTGCTCGAACGGCCCGGTCGCCAGCAGCCGGCACTCTCCGTCCGGGGACAACGCCGCCCGCGTCGAATCGGGCAGATCGCAGTACGGGCCGCGCAGGACCTCGCCGAGGCTGTCCATCCAGAGGAACGAATTCGCATACCACAGGAATCCCAGGACGGTGGTGACGAGAATGGCCGCGAGGGAGATCAGCAGCCGGGTGCGCAGCTCTCGGAGATGCTCGACCAGCGACATCGTGCCGTCGGGATTCGTGCGCCGTTTGCTGCGCCGGGGGTCGAACGGAATTCGCATATGTGTGTATGCCCTCGTATCAGCGTGCCTCGCTCCGCTCGGCCTGCGGCACTGAACCCACCCCGGCGCTCACCTGCGCGGGGTGGGGATCGGTGCCCGGTCGGCAGCGCCGGGTGGACAGCCGTCGCAACGGGCCCGGGCGAACCCTGGCCCACGCCGGACGGGTCTCAGAGCGTTTTCGACTCGCTCCGGTTCTCGGTGGGCGATGCGTTCGCCTCCCGGCCCGACGGCAGTTCCGGAGCGGGCGTGGCGACACCGGTGCTCGCGGACTTGCTGTCGTTGTGCATCTCGCTCACCTCGCTCTTGAAGATCCGCAGCGACCGGCCGAGCCCGCGAGCCGCCTCGGGCATCCGCTTCGCGCCGAAGAACACCAAGAACACCGCCGCAACGATCACCCAGTGCCAGATGCTCATAGAGCCCATTGTGGAAACCTCCCAAGACTGTGGTCTCTCTGATGCTACCTGCCGTAATGCCGGCACCGGACCGGAGCGGGGCCACTCACAGGCATGTCACAGCCGTTGTCGACCGCCGTTCACCGCCACGCCGCTTCCGCGGCACCCGCACGGCCGGCGCGGAGCAGTCCGGTTCAGGCCGATTCGTCCAGTCCGGCGCCGTGATACGCCGCCAGCGCGGCCTCGGACCGGTCCCGGACCGCCGCCACCAATTCCGGCGGACTCAGTACCGTCACTCCGGAACCGAACCCGAGGACCAGGCGCGCCATCCAGTCCAGCGTGGCGAACCGCATCGTCGCCTCCAGGCTGCCGTCCGGGTGTACCGCCATTCGATGCATCGGATACTGGTCGAGCACCCAGCCGTAATCGGGAGCGATCAACAGCCGGGCCAGCGGTACGGCGGGATCGTCCTGGAACAGATCCAGACCCGCATCGGTCGCCCGCGCCTCCTGCGGCGGCTGCGACGGTTCGGCCAGTTCCTCGGCCGATTCGATCCGGTCGAACCGGAACAGCCGCACACCCTCGGCTTCCCGGCACCAGCCCTGCAGATAGCTGTTGTCGTCCACCGCGACGATACGAATGGGATCCACCACCCGCGTCGACACCACGTCACGGCTGGCCGAGTAGTACTCGAGCCGCAGCGCCCGGCCCGCCGCCACTGCGGAACGAACAGTGGTGACCGCCGGAGCCTCCTCGGGGGGCCCGACCGAGGTCGCGGCCGGTGCGCCCCCGGAGATCGCCGCCTCGAGTTTCGCGATCGCCGCATGGGCCGCGGTCGGATCCACCATGCCGGGCAGATCGACGATCGACCGCAACGCCACCAGCACCGCGGTCGCCTCGATGGAGGTCAGGCGCAGCGGTCGCTCGATACCGGCGGTGAAGGTGACCTGCACGCTCTCCTCGGAGAACGACAGATCGATCAGATCGCCGGGCCCATAGCCCGGCAGACCACACATCCACAGCTGATTCAGATCCGCCATGAGCTGTTTGGTGGTGACTCCCAGGTCCCCTGCCGCCTCCGCGGCACTGATACCGGGGTTGGCCACGAAATACGGCACCATGTTCAGCAGGCGCGACAGCCGCGCCGACAACCGGGTACTCACAGCGCCACCTCGGTCCTATCGAATACCGAATGCAAGCGCGCCACCACATCCGCACGCAGGTCTGCGGGCTCGAGGACCAGCGCGTCCGGACCCAAGCCGGTGATCAGGCGGGCCAGCCAATGCTGCGACCGGATCGGCACCTCCAGCACACTGCCCGGCCGGCCACCGAAACTGCGGTTGCCGACGACCTCACCGATCCGGCGCAGGTCCCGCCCGCGCCCCTGCGCCACCCAGATCGTCGCGGACCCGGTGACCGGCGCGGTCCCGGTGACCTGCGCGACGATCCCCCGCAGATCGGTTCCGGCGGGCGCCTTCACCGCGTTACGCGGCCCGTAAGGGGTGATTTCTTCGCCGATACGGGACAACCGGAAGGTTCGCACGGCGTCCCGGTCCCGATCGTGCCCCACCAGATACCACCGGCCCCGCAGGGTGACCACCCCCCACGGTTCGACATCACGCATCAGATACGGCGCGTTACTGGCTCCGCGATGCTCGAACCGCACTGCCTGACCGGCGTCGATGGCCGCCAGCAACTTGCCCAGCACCGGTTCGGACCCCCGCGTCCGCGCCGGCACCGCGGGCATCGCGGCGAACGCGGTATCGGTTTCCACATGGATCCCGGCGGCCCGCAACTTCAGCAACGCACCGGCCGCCGCGGACGCCAGCTCGGGGGACTCCCACATCTGCAGCGCCACCGCTACCGCCGCCGATTCCTCGCTGCTCAGATCGATATCGGGTAGCTCATAGGCATCCCGGTTGATCCGGTACCCCTCCACCGTCGAGAACCGGCCCGAGGCGCCCACCTCCAGCGGAATGCCCAGATCACGGAGCTCGTTCTTGTCCCGCTCGAACATCCGGCTGAACGCCTCGTCGCTGGCGCACTCCTCGTACCCCGCGACACTCTCCCGGATCCGCTCCGCAGTCAGGAACTGCCGGGTCGACAGTAGCGCGATGACCAGATTCATCAGGCGCTCGACCTTGGATATCGCCACCCGACACAGCGTAATGCAGGCCGGGTACGCGGCGCCTTCGACGCCGCGAAACTACATCGAGGCGATGAGCCGGTCCACGCGTTCGTCGACCGAACGGAACGGGTCCTTGCACAGCACGGTGCGCTGGGCCTGATCGTTCAGCTTGAGGTGTACCCAGTCGACGGTGAAATCGCGGCCGGCGGCCTGCGCCGCGGTGATGAAATCGCCGCGGAGCTTGGCGCGCGTGGTCTGCGGGGGCGTGTCCACGGCCGCATCGACCGCATCGTCCTCGGTGATCCGCTTCGCCAGACCCTTACGCTGCAGCAGATCGAACACCCCGCGGCCGCGTTTGATGTCGTGGTAGGCGAGATCCAGCTGAGCGATCTTCGGGTCGGACAACTCCATCCCGTACCGCTCCTGGTAGCGCTGGAACAGTTTCCGTTTGATCACCCAGTCGATCTCGGTATCGACCTTGGCGAAATCCTGGGATTCCACCGCGTCCAAGGTCCGGCCCCACAGATCCACGACCTGGTCGACCTGCGGATCCCGCTCGCGGTTGCGCAGATGCTCGACGGCGCGGGCGTAGTACTCGCGCTGGATATCGAGGGCGCTGGCCTGCCGCCCGCCGGCCAGCCGCACGGGACGACGGCCGGTCAGATCGTGGCTGACCTCGCGGATGGCGCGGATCGGGTTGTCGAGCGCGAAATCGCGGAACGACACACCGGCCTCGATCATCTCCAGCACCAGCGCGGCCGTCCCGACCTTCAGCATGGTGGTGGTCTCGGCCATATTCGAATCGCCGACGATCACATGCAGGCGCCGGTACTTCTCGGCATCGGCATGCGGCTCGTCGCGGGTATTGATGATCGGACGCGACCGGGTGGTTGCCGAGGAGACCCCCTCCCAGATGTGCTCGGCCCGCTGCGACAGGCAGTACGTAGCCGCCTTCGGCGTCTGCAACACCTTCCCGGCGCCGCAGATCAACTGCCGGGTCACCAGGAACGGCAGCAGAACGTCGGAGATCCGGGAGAACTCACCGGCCCGCACGACCAGGAAGTTCTCGTGGCAACCGTAGGAATTGCCGGCCGAATCGGTGTTGTTCTTGAACAGGTAGATATCCCCGCCGATACCCTCCTCCGCGAGGCGCTGCTCGGCGTCGATGAGCAGTTCCTCCAGCACTCGCTCCCCGGCCCGGTCATGGGTGACCAACTGGACCAGGCTGTCGCATTCGGCGGTGGCGTACTCCGGATGCGAACCGACATCGAGGTAGAGCCGGGCGCCGTTCCGGAGGAACACATTGGAACTACGCCCCCATGACACCACCCGGCGGAACAGATACCGGGCCACCTCGTCGGGGCTGAGCCTGCGGTGCCCGTGGAAGGTGCACGTCACACCGAATTCGGTCTCGATCCCCAAGATTCGTCGCTGCACACTATCGAGGTTACAGCGCGGAATGATTCCTGCGGGTGAGTGCGAAAAACGTAATGATTTTGGAGGTGTTGTTTTGCGGCGCCTTCGGCTCCGCCGGTTTCGGCCCCTCGAGGTCCCTGCTGCCAGCACTCGCCGAGCTCGCCCGTACTGCCGGGTGCGGTCCGGTGCGGTGACCGCCTCGGGTGCCCTGATGCGCTTCTCGGCACCAGCGGGGGCGCCTGGGGGCTCCGGGAGGGGTTTGGTCCGAGAACTGCACGGGCCACGTCACCGGGCCGCATCCGGTCGATGCGTCTCGATGACGTGGCCTATCGGCTATTTTTCGCTGTTCTCCTGCTCGCCCTCGCCCGACGAGGCGAGCAGCCGTTCGAGGGCGGTATTGCCGATCCTGCGGAACGCGCGCCGCGGCCGGGCGTGTTCGAGGGTGGCCACCTCGAGGGAATCGAAGCCGAGCGTGCGCTTTTCCTTGTCCGGTCCCTCGGTCACCTGCAGTGCCTCGACCGCGACCCGGATCGCGCCCGACAGGTCCAGGCCCGGCCGGTAGGACTCCTTCAGGGCGGTGACGATGGGTTCGGTCGTACCGCCCATCACCACATAGTCGCGTTCGTCGACGATCGAGCCGTCGAAGGTGATGCGGTAGAGCACCGATTCCGGTTCCTGCTCGGGATAGCTCACCTCGGCGACGCAGATCTCCACCTCGAAGGGTTTGAGCTGGTCGGTGAAGATCGACCCGAGAGTTTGCGCGTAGGCATTGGCCAGCGCCCGGCCGGTGACATCGCGCCGGTCGTACTGGTAACCCCGCAGGTCGGCCTGCAGGATGCCGCCGCGGCGCAGGCTCTCGAATTCGTTGTACTTGCCGACCGCCGCGAACCCGGTGCGGTCGTAGAGTTCGCTCACCTTGTGCAGGGTGGCCGACGGGTTCTCCGCCACGAACACCACACCTTCGGCGTAGGAGAGCACGACAACACTGCGGCCCCGGCCGATCCCTTTACGCGCGAGCTCGGTCTTGTCGCGCATGATCTGCTCGGCGGACGCATACAGCGGCATGGTCATGCCCGTGCGCTCCCTTCTTCGGCGGCCTGGCGGTCCGCGGCGATACCGCGGGCGATCTCCTCGAGCCGGGATTCGGCCACCTCGACCGCACCCTCCTCGTCGATGAGGATCGCCGTCGGGTAGATACCGCGCAGCAGATCGGGCCCGCCGGTGGCGGTATCGTCGTCCGAGGCGTCGACGAGGGATTCGACCGCGATCCGCAAGGCTCGATCGGCGTCTATTCCCTTGGCGTACAGCTTCTTCAACGATGTCCTGGCGAACATCGAACCGGAGCCGACGGCGGTGAAACCGAACCGCTCCTCGCTGCGCCCGCCGACCACGTCGTAGGAGACGATGCGCCCGGCCCGGTCCGGATCCGTGACCTGCGGGTCGAAACCGACCAGCAGCGGTACCACGGCCAGGCCCTGCATGGCGGCCGGGAGGTTGTCGCGCACCATCTTCGACAGCTTGTTGGCCTTGCCGTCGAAGGTGAGCGAAACGCCCTCGATCTTCTCGTAGTGTTCGAGTTCCACCGCGAACAACCGCACCAGTTCGATGGCCATACCCACTGTTCCGGCGATACCGGTCGCCGAGAAGGTATCGGTGATGTGGACCTTCTCCACGTCACGACCGGCCAGCAGGTTGCCCTGGGTGGAGCGCCGGTCGCCGGCGATCAGCACACCGCCGCGGTAGGACACCGCGACCACGGTCGTACCGTGCGGTGCGATATCTCCCGCGGCACCGCCGCCGGGATTCCCGGCGGCGGTGGGCTGCCCCAGCGTGTCGAATCTGTTGCTGGGCAGCAGATCCGGCGCGTGCTGGCGCAAATGTTCGGAAAAGGATGACAGGGCGTACCCCAGATGGAGACGCAAGGGGTCACCTGCGGTCACTGGCCACCTTTCTGCACGTAGGCGCGAACGAAGTCTTCGGCGTTCTCTTCGAGCACATCGTCGATCTCGTCGAGCAGGTCGTCGGTGTCCTCCGCCAGCTTCTCGCGCCGCTCCTGACCGGCGGCGTCTACGCCGTCGACGCCTTCGTCATCGTCGCCGCCCCCGGCGCGTTTGGTCTGCTCTTGTGCCATCGCAGCCGACCTCCTCTGTTTTCCACCGACCGGCGCTCGTTCGCACCGGACGAATCGTGAGCAGCCTGGTGTGCTCGTCATTCAACACTACCCAGCCGGGCCGACACGTAGTCGGATTACGCCCCACCTCGAAGCGAGGAAACCCGCGTGCCGGCCGGGCCCAGCGGTCAGGCGGTAAGCTTCTGCACCAGGTCAGCGGCGGTATCGACGCCGTCGAGCAGATCGCCCACATGAGCTTTGGTCCCACGCCGGGGTTCGAGAGTGGGGATCCGCACGAGCGAATCGCCGCCCAGATCGAAGATCACCGAGTCCCAGCTCGCGGCCGCGATATCGGCACCGAAACGGCGCAGGCATTCACCGCGGAAATAGGCCCGGGTATCGGTGGGCGGCTTGGTCATGGCGTCCAGTACCTGCTGTTCGGTGACCAGGCGTTTCATCGAGCCGCGGGCCACGAGCCGGTTGTACAGCCCCTTGTCGAGGCGGACATCGGAATACTGCAGATCCATCAGATGCAGTTTGGGGGCGGCCCAGCCCAGCCCCTCCCGGCTGCGCATCCCCTCCAGCAGGCGCAGTTTGGCCGGCCAGTCGAGCAGGTCGGCGCATTCCATCGGATCGCGTTCGAGCTTGTCCAGGATCATCGACCAGTTGTCGAGGATATCGCGGACACGCGGGTCGTCGTTGCCCTGTTCCTCGACGAATTTCGCAACACGTTCGTGGTACAGCCGCTGGATCGCGAGCCCGGTGAGTTCCCGGCCGTCGGCCAGGGCGACCTTCGCCTGCAAAGTGGGGTCGTGGCTGATGGTGTGCACCGCGGTGACCGGACGGGCCAGCTGGAACTCGGACAGATCCGCGCCCGATTCGATGAGGTCGAGGACGAGCGCGGTCGTACCGACCTTCAGGTACGTCGACATCTCGGCCAGATTGGCGTCGCCGATGATGACGTGCAGCCGGCGGTATTTGTCGGCGTCGGCGTGCGGTTCGTCGCGGGTGTTGATGATGCCGCGTTTGAGCGTGGTCTCCAGGCCGACCTCGACCTCGATATAGTCGGACCGCTGCGATAGCTGGAACCCCGCGTTGTCCCCGGATTGCCCCATGCCGACCCGCCCGGAGCCGCAGATCACCTGACGGGAGACGAAGAACGGGGTGAGCCCGAGAATGACCGCGTTGAACGGGGTGTCCCGGCTCATCAGATAGTTCTCGTGGGTGCCGTAGGAGGCACCCTTACCGTCGACGTTGTTCTTGTACAACTGCATCCGGGGCGCACCGGGCACACTGGAGGCGTGCCGGGCGGCGGCCTCCATGACCCGTTCACCGGCCTTGTCCCAGATCACCGCGTCCATGGGGTCGGTGACCTCGGGGGCGGAGTATTCGGGGTGGGCGTGGTCGACGTAGAGCCGGGCGCCGTTGGTCAGGATCATATTCGCCGCCCCGACCTCGTCGGCGTCGATCACCGGCGCGGGGCCGTTCATCCGGCTCAGATCGAAACCGCGGGCGTCGCGCAGCGGTGATTCCACCTCGTAGTCCCACCGGGTGCGCTTGGCGCGGGGCACCCCCTCGGCCGCGGCGTATGCCAGTACCGCCTGGGTAGAGGTGAGGATCGGGTTGGCCGACGGTTCGGTCGGTGTGGATATCCCGTACTCGACCTCGATACCGATGATGCGCTGCATGCTATCGAGCGTAGGCGACAATTCGCATTCGGCAGGCGATCGGCGCCCGGCCCGCTCCGGCGAATCATCCCCCGAGTCGTACTTATGGCGGATGCCCGGCCGGGGCACTGCGCCCATGCTCGGGATATGACCAGTACCGCAGCCGATTCCGCACCGGCCGGAGCACCGCCGCGCCCCGCGCGCCTGGTGGCGCTCGATGTGCTGCGCGGTATCGCCATTCTCGGCACCCTCGGCACCAATATCTGGATTCTCACCGACCCGGAGGGCATGGTCGGGTACCTGAACCGGCTCGTCACCGCCCCCGAGGACGGCTGGATGTGGGCGGAAAAGGTGCTGCAGCAACTCGCCCAGGGGAAGTTCCTGGGGCTGCTCACCGTCATGTTCGGGATCGGTCTGGCCATCCAGCAGGCCTCGGCCCGGCGAGGTGACCGGCGCTGGCCCGGTAAGTATCCGTGGCGGGCTGCGCTGCTGTTCCTCGACGGTCTGCTCAATTTCCTGCTGATCGCGGAGTTCGATGTACTGATGGGGTATGCGGTGACGGCCCTGATCGTCGCGTTCCTGCTCGCCCGGAGTCCGCGGGCCCAGGGACGGTGGCTGATCGGCATGCTGTGCCTGCACCTCACCTTGATCGCGTTGTACGCCCTGAGTCTCACCGTGGCCGGGTCCACGGACAGTTCCGGCGCCGAACCACTGTCGCCCAATCCTTACGCCGACGGATCGTTCTGGGACCTGGTGCTGTTCCGGATAGAGAACGCCGGTCTGTTCCGGGTCGAGGCGGTGCTGATCCTGCCGCTGTCGATCGCGTTGTTCCTCGTCGGCGCCCGGCTGTTCCACGCGGGTGTCTTCGCGCCTGGTGGTACCCGATTGCGCCGCCGGCTGCTGGTGCTCGGTTTCGGCATCGCCGCGCCTGTCGATCTGCTGCTCGGCGTGTTCGGCGGCGGTGACTGGGTGCTGGTGACCCGGTACGCGGTCGCACCGCTGGTATCGCTGGCCATCCTGGCCCTGGTCGCCGAGTTCTACGTACGCCGGCCCGCGACCGGATTCACCGGCCGGAGGTTGTCGGAGATCGGCCGCGCCGCGCTCAGCTGCTACATCCTGCAGAACCTGGTGGCAGCGATCATCTGCTACGGCTGGGGCTTCGGGCTGGCCGCGCGGTTCGCGCCGGACGCCCGGGTCCCGTTCACAATCGCCACCTATCTGGTGGTGGTCCTGGTGGTCGCGCTCTTCGCGCATTTCTGGCTGCGCCGGTTCGAACGCGGGCCGGTCGAATGGCTCTGGCATGCCGGCTATCGGCGGGTCGCCGGGTCGTAGCAACCCAACAATTTTGCCCACTAGGAATTATTGCCCAGCGGGCAGGTTTATGGGAGGCTGGATGCATGGCCGAGAAACCACCCCCGGGCCTGCGGGAACGAAAGAAGCGCGATACCCGCAAGGCACTCAGCGATGCCGCGCTGGAGCTGATGTTCGAGCGCGGCATCGACAATGTGGTCCGGGAGGACATCGCCGAACGCGCCGGGGTATCGGTACGCACCTTCAACAACTACTTCGCCGGAAAATTCGAAGCCCTGGCCTACCGGCATATAGAACGCCTGCGCCGCAGCGCCGCCCTGCTACTCACCCGCCCGACCGGCGAACCCCTGTGGACCGCGCTGACCGAGGCACTCGTCGAACCCCTGCGCGAAGACGGCGCCGGCGGTCCGCCCACACCCGAGATGCTCGCCGAAACCCGCAAACTGCGGGCCGCACCCGAGATGCAGGCCGCCGCGGCGAAAGCACTCGGCGACGAGCTCACCGTTGCGATCGCGCAGCGTACTGGCACCCGGCCCACCGACCTGTACCCCGAACTGGTCGCGGCCACGGTCAACGCCGCCTATCTGGTCGCGCTCGACGCCTACTCGCACTCCGACCCGCCGACCCCGGTCACGACCGTCCTGCGCGAGGTCCTGGCGCAACTGTCCCAGGGGCTCCCGGCACCGGCCGACTGAACATCCCGGGCACTCCGGCACCGGGACGGCACGCCACCGCCTCGGCACCGGCAGAAACCGGCGTCGATACCGTCCGGCCGCACCGACCCGATTCCGTTCCCATCTGCGCACACCGTCACGACCGGACCGCAAGAGACCTCGCCCGGCTCGTACACACCTGCTCACCCGCACGCCGTCACGGCCGGACTGCCAGGGATCGCGCCCTGGCTTCACACGGCTCCCTCGCCATACAACGCATCGCCGGGACGCAGCCACCGAACATCCACGAACTGCAGAGGTTCCTCCTGCCGGTAGCCGCCGAAATTCGTCCGAATACCCGGGCCACCAGACACCCGCTCACCCCAGCACTCGCCCGCATGCCCTACGCACCCGCCTCCCAGTTGTAGGCGCGCCACCGCTGTCCACATTTCGACGCTCGAACCGAACGGCGAAGTCCCGCCTCGAAAAGGAAGTCCGCGCATGTCCGAAAACAGAACCCACGAATCCGAGCACGACGTGATCATTGCCGGCGCCGGGCCGAACGGACTGATGCTGGCCTGTGAACTCGCGCTCGGCGGGATCCGCCCGGTCGTTCTCGACCCGCTGCCCGGACCGAGTGATGAACCCAAGGCCAACGGGCTAGTCGGCCAGGTGGTGCGGCTTCTCGATATGCGCGGGCTGTACCCGGGTTTCGCGGCGGAACTCGCGCGGCTCGGCTTCCCCATCGAGCCCGGGATTCCGGAGCCCGCGCCGCGCTATATCTTCGCCGGAATGACACTGGAACTGGCGGAGGTACCGGACACCCCGCTCTACGGCCTACCGGTCCCGCAGCCAGTTCTGGTCCGGCTGCTCGCCGACCGCGCCCGCGAACTCGGCGCCGATATCCGGTGGGGACACAGCCTCGGGGATTTCACCGAATCCGACGAGGCGATCACCGCGACGGTAAGCCGCTGCGGCGGTGTTAGTTACCGGGTCACCGCGCAGATCCTGGTCGCGGCGGACGGGGGTCGCAGCCCGGTCCGCAAGAAGCTCGGGATCGGTTTCTCCGGGATCACCGCCGGCAACCACATCGGCCGGCTGGGCCACGCCGAGATCCCGGCCGAACTCCGCACGCCCGACGGAGGGCTCGAGATTCCCGGCGCCGGATACTTCCATTTCGGGCACAACAGGATCGAAAACGGGGGGATGTTCGTATTCGCCGAATTGATCCCCGGTAAACCTCTGGTCAGCGTGCACGAACACAATGCCGCGCCGGTCGCGCCGGATACCCCGATGACCTTCGACGAGCTGCGGGACAGCGTTCGCCGCGTTATCGGCGCGGATCTGCCGATGCGGCCGCCGGCAGGTCCGGGACCACATGCGTTGCGGCGTATCGTCGACCAGAACACCCGCCTGGCCGATCACTACCGGAAAGGCCGGGTTCTGCTGCTCGGCGATGCGGCCCATGTCCATTCGGCCATCGGCGGCCCCGGCCTGAACCTGGGTTTGCAGGATGCCGTCAATCTGGGGTGGAAGCTGGCCGCGTACCTGCGCGGAACGGCACCGCACGGGCTGCTCGACACCTACGAGAGCGAACGGCGACCGGTTGCCGAACGTGTCATCCTGCACAGCCTCTCCCAGACCGCGCTGCTGGCCCCCGGCCCGGAAGTGACCGCGCTGCGCGAACTGTTCGCCGAGTTGCTCGAAATCCCCCAGGTAGCCGGGCATATCGGGCATCTGCTCGCCGGCTCCGATGTGCGCTACGACGTCGGCGATAACCACGCGCTCGCGGGGCGCCTGGTCCCCGATCTCGCCATGGAGACCGCGGACGGTACGCGGCGGGTCGCCGATCTGCTGCACAACGCTCGCCCGCTGCTGCTGGATCTCGGAGCCGGGGTCGCCGCGACCGCGGGCAACCGGGGCGATCTCGCGGTCGTCACCGCCACCAGCTCCGATACCGAGGCGACTGCCCTGCTCATCCGGCCCGACGGCTATATCGCCTGGGCCACAGATAATTCCATCACAGGCCTGCAGACGGCCCTCGACCGCTGGCTCGGCCCGGCGCGACCGGCTCCTCCGCACATCGTCTGACGACGCCGGGGCTCGGTCGATCACCAGCGGTCGAGTCGCGAACAAGCCCCGACCAGCACGCGACCGCCGCCCGCCACTGGGTGGCCGGGCTCGCAACCGGCCCGCGAGGGTGAATTCGCGCACGCCGAGCCACTGTCGAGTTGTCCGACACACTGCGGCGTTCCGGCTGTACTTGCCGCCCGGCTGCCACGATGATCCTGATCGGATACCGGCCGGCGCACGCCCCGCGGACGGCCGCCCTGATCCGGAGGGAGTACGGGATGCAGCCGAACGGCACCGGCAGCGAGTCGGAGAACGGCACCGCGGTCGCGGCGCGAGCGGAGACCGGACCGACCCGGCGCCGAACCGCCGTACGGGCGTGGCTGGGCCCCATCCTGGTCATCACCGCGCTGATGGGCCTGCTGTCGACCATGTACCTGGGCTACGTGATCGACCCGGAGAAGAACCTGCACGAGTTCCCGATCGCGCTGGTGAATCAGGACGACGGTGAGATACGCGACGGCACGCCGATCAATATCGGTGACCAGATCACCGGCGCACTCACCGAACAGATTCCGGCGGACAAGATCGACCTGCGGGTGACCGGTATCGCGGAGGCTCAGCGGCTGCTCGGCAACGGCGAGATCTACGGGGCGATCGTGTTGCCCAGTGATCTGTCGAAGCGACTGTCCATCCTCGGCGCCGGCTCGGTGGTTCCCGGTGATATCGACCGCCCGGCGATCACCGTGATCACCAACCCCCGCACCGGCACCTATGCCACCCAGATCTTGCAAACAGTGACCGATCGAGCCCTGACGCAGGTCGACACCGAGGTCGGTAAGCAGCTCACCGCGACTGTCGAAGCCGAACTGGGTTCCGCGCCCGGCGGTGGCCCCGAACTCAGCGGCGCCGCCCGCCTCGTCCTGGCGGATCCGATCGACGTGATCACCGAGCCCTACCGACCGCTGCCGGACGGGACCGGGCAAGGACTGTCCGCGTTCTTCTACACGCTGCTGGTGGTTCTGGCCGGGTTCACCGGCGCCATGATCGTGCACACCATGGTCGATTCGGCGCTCGGTTTCATTCCCACCGAGTACGGCCCCTGGTTCGTCCACCACCCCACCGCGCCGCATTCGCGGCTCCGCACGCTGCTGCTGAAATGGGGGGTGATCGCGGTGACGGCGCCGATTGTCTCCGGGGTCTTCCTCGGAATCGGACATCTGCTGAATATGCCGATCACCCATGGCCCGGCGCTGTTCCTGTTCAGCACGCTGGCGATCGTGGCCGTCGGGGTGACCGCGCTTTCTGTTCTGGCGACGTTCGGCTCGGCCGGTCTGCTGATCAATCTGGTGCTGTTCATCGTTCTCGGCCTGCCCTCCGCCGGGGCCACAATCCCACTCGAGGCGACTCCGCGGTATATGGCGTGGCTGGCCGCCTTCGAGCCGATGCACCAGATCTATCTCGGTGTCCGGGCGATTCTGTACTTCGACCTCGGCAACGGCCTCGTGCACGCGGTCTGGATGAGTCTGGCCGGATTGGCGATAGGACTCGTCCTGGGCGCGGTCACCACCTTCGTCTACGACCGGAAGGGCCTGGAACGGCGCAGCCGCTGAGCGGCACGGTGTCACGACGCTGAGCGGCACAGTGTCACAGCGCTGAGCGGCACAGTGTCACAGCGCTGAGCGGGCTGCCGCGCGACACTGCGCAATATCGGTCAAGCGGATCGGTGTGCCGAGCCGACAGACTCTATCCGTGACCACCCGACGCGACCGACTGCGCGAACTACTGGATGCCGTTCTCGACGAGGACAACACCACCCTCGGCCGGATGGCCGCGGGCGTCTACTCTTCGCCGTTCCATTTCGCCCGGCAGTTCAGCCGGGGCACCGGCGAATCACCGGTGAGCCTGCGGCGTCGCGTACTGCTGGAACGGGCCTGCTGGCAGCTCGGCGCGGGCGCCACCGTGACCGAGGTGGCCTTCGCCGCGGGCTACGACACCGTCGAGGGGTTCAGCCGGGCGTTCACCCGCGCGTTCGGTCATCCGCCGAGCGCGACCCCGCCGCCGGTCGGCCGGGCACCCCGCTGGTTGCCCGCGGCGAACGGGATCCATTTCCATCCCCCCATGTCGCTGTGGGTCGAAGGGGAACCGAAAGGACGGTCCGATATGGATCCGACCGCGCTGCTGCTGCACCACGATCTCGACGACACTCGGCTGCTGTTGAAAGCGGCGACCGGATTGAGCGAGGAACAGTATCGGTGTTCCCGCGCCGGCGCGGCGACCGTACTGCCGTGGGACGGGCCGGAGGAGTCGATCGCCGCGGTACTGGACCATCTGATCCGGACCAAGGAATCGTGGCTCGCCTCGATCGACGGCGCAGATACACCCGAGCACGGCGGCGACGATATCCCCACGCTGCTGGCCCGGCTCGACGATGTGGGCCCGCGCTGGCTGGACACAGTCCGCGAGATCGATCGGCGCGGCGGCTGGGGTGACACCCTGATCGACGCACTATGCGATCCGCCGGAGAGTTTCCTGCTCGGCAGCGTCATCGCCCATGTGCTCACCTACTCCGCGTATCGCCGCCAGCAGGTGCGGTACTGGATTCGCGGGGACGCACCGGCCGACGATGCCGTCGGCTGGGGCGATCCGATCGAATGGCTACGAAAGCGAGACTGAATTGACCAACCCGCAGACCTCCCCGCGCACCGTCTACAACACGGCGACCAGCCTGGACGGCTATATCGCCACCCCGGATCACTCACTGGACTGGCTGCTGTCGCGCGAAGCCGACGAATCCGGGCCGATGGGTTTCACCGAATTCCTCGCCGGAGTGGGTGCGATCGTCATGGGCGCCAACACCTACCAGTGGATCCTCGACCACGAAGGCGCGGAGCCGTGGCCCTACGAAGTGCCGTCCTGGGTGTGCACCCACCGTGACTTCCCGGCCCGCACCGACGCCGATATCCGTTTCACCCGTGCGGATATTCCCGAGTTGCACAAGGTGATGACCGAGGTGGCGGGCGGTAAGAACCTCTGGGTCGTCGGCGGCGGCGAACTCGCGGGCGCATTCGCCGACCACGGCCTACTGGACGAGATCATCGTCTCCATCGCCCCGGTAACCCTGGGCGCCGGCGCCCCACTGCTGCCCCGCGAACTGGAACTGCGGGTCACCGAGGTGGCGGCCAACGGCGAATTCGCCTGCGTCCGTTATGAGATGGTCCGTGAACCGGCCGGAACAACCGGGCCCGCAGACGGTGATCAGGGCGAGCACGCTGCCCGGTAGACCCCGTAGGCCCCTTGCACCCTGCTAGCTCGAGTTTTTACCTCTCAGCTGGTGGTTTCTGGAGTTTCCGCGAGGTCGCGGCGCAGCTTTCCGGGGAGGTCCGCGCACAACACTGCATCCACCAGATCGAACGCCGCATCCGCCCGCCGAGCCAGGCACTGGTAGAACTCCCGCCGAAACCCCGAGAAAGGTCCCCGACCGTGCCGGCGCAGCCGGTGTCGTGCACACTGTTCACCTGAAGCCCTTGGTGGTCGAAAGTCTTTCTGTCGCAAGAGGACATGATCAACCAAGGGCTTCATCCATGATCACCCGGGGTCACAAGACACCAGCTCGGAGGTTAAAACTCGAGCAAGGCCGCCGGCCGGAGCCAGTTGATCAATTCGTGTGGCAACGACCCCTGGAAACCGCCCGGTGACACCCGGGCCTGTGCCGGGACGGCGCCGCCGGTCGGATCACCACACGAGAGTTGGACTCTTGTAGACCTCGACTCTGCCGTCGCCCCATTTCACCGCCAGCTCGGAGTGGTACTTGCGGCCGGCGGTCGGGTCGCCCAGGGGCCCTGGGCGATACGACTTGTCCAGCTCACACGGTCCCTCAGTCGGCGTGAAGACCGGCCCGGGGTCGTCGCTGACGTCGTCGTACAGACCAAGCGTGATGGTGCAGTCGTCCGAGACATTCGTGGTGCTCCAATAGCTGAGAGTGCCGGAGTTGTCCTTCATCACGCAGATCCGCAGATTACTCGGACCGTCACACAACTCCTGTCCAGGAGGCGTGGTCGACGAGACCGGGGATGCCGGGGCGGAGTTGATGACCGATGTCCCACCACTGCTGGAATCAGCAGTGGTGGGCGGCGTGCTGGTGGCCCACTCCACGACGATCGCGAGGATCGCGATGGGGATTGCGACGACCGCGGCTATCCCGCCGATCTTCGGCCAGTTGGGGCCGGTAGGCCCGCCACCACTGCCGCCTCCGAAAGGTGTCGGGTCAGCCGTCAATGTTCTGTTCTCCCCCTGGGTATTCCGCGAAGTCGGCTCGGTGTCCGTTGAGGTCCCATGCTGTCATGACGACAGGTTAACCTCGATTATTTTCTCGAGTTGTGGGGTTCGTTCGGCCGGGTTCGGGTTGGTTGATTTTGCTGGTCGGCGACAACTACAGCACCCACAAGACACCGACCGTGGCGAAGTGGCTCGCGTCGTATCCGCGGTTCCACATGCATTCACCCCGACCCATTCGTCCTGGCTCAACCAGGTCGAACGCTGGTTCGGCCTGCTCACCGATCAGCAACTCCGCCGCGGTGCCCACAAAAATGTTGCCGCACTGGAGAAATCGATACGCGACTGGATAGCCGCCTGGAACGAGAACCCCACACCGTTCGTCTGGACCAAGACCTCTGATGAGATCCTGGAACGGCTCGCCTCATATTTGCAACGAATTCCCGGCGCGAGACACTAGCCGGCGGAAACGGAAGCCGTCCAGGACGCGAAGGCCCGCGGATTGCGGGTTTGCAGCAGCACCCGGCCGGGGCCGGTGAAATCGAAGACCAGCCCCTCCCCCGATTTCAGCGATTGCAGCGAGCGCCCGGAAACCGCGCGGCGGATGGTGAACTGCATCGCGAGGTCGTAGGCAACCACATGCCCGGTATCGATGCTGACCTGCTCGCCGGGCGCCAGATCGAATGCGTCGATGGCACCGAACACGCCGACCACCACCTCCCCCTGGCCCTCCGCGCGGAGCCCGAAGCCACCTTCACCCCCGAAGAGGTTCGCGAAACCGCCCCACTGACTCTCCACTCGCACCCCGGCCGAATGCGCGATCCAGCCGCCGCGGCTGATGAAGTACGGGCGGTCCGCGGTGATCGGCAGCGCGAGCATGTCACCGGGCAGCGAGGGGGCCACATCCACCCAGCCGCCGTTCGCGGGTGCGGTGAAGGTGGAGACGAAGAACGATTCGCCCGAGAGCACCGAACGTTTGATCCCGGCCAGGATACCGCCCTCAGCCTTGGCTTCCAGCGTCACTCCGGCCGAATGCGCCACCATGGCGCCGCTTTCCACCCGCACCGGTTCCCCGCCCGCCAGCACACAACGCGCCACGGTGGACGAGGGGTTGTGCCGCAGTTCAACTTTCATGAGCCGACACTACCGCCCCCGTGTGACACCGGCCGATGTTCGGTGCGCGACCGCCCCCGAACGGCCATGCACCGCGTTCACCGAGGTCGGCGCCCGATCCGGCCCACGCTCAGTGGACGATCACTTCCCAGCGCTGCATGGAGAACGGCAGATCACAGCTCATCCACGACTGTTGCGCGCCGAACGCCGGATTACCCCACCGCTCGTAGCTGCTGAACCAGTTCCACCAGGCCCAGCAGGCCACCCGGACCTGGAGCCAGACCGGACCGCCGCACTGCGAGTACGCGGCGGTACCGGCGACCGGGTTGACCGAGCAGAACGGGTCCGGCTGCGCCCCGGCCGTTCCTGCGCCGAGCAGGGAACCGGCCCCGAGCAGTATCACCACCGAGGCCGGGACGAGAGTTTTCTCGAGGACCGATATGACTACCTCCCACCGCGTGGGGCAAGCGGTCGCGCGATCCACGCTGATCCGATCAGGCCCGAAGACCACCTCCTATGTGTTTTAGGTCACACAGGAACGGACCAGGGTTACACCCCGGCAAACCGACGCGGACTCACTCCAGCAACCGCAGGGCATCCTCGTCGCGGGCCACGACCGCACGCCCGTCGGCCGTGAACACGATCGGGCGCTGGATCAACCGGGGATGTTCGGCGAGTGCGGCGATCCAGCGTTCCCGGTCCGCGGCGGTGCGACCCCAGCCGGACATACCGAGTTCCTTGGCGATGTCCTCGCCGGTCCGGGTGATCTCCCAGGGTTCGGCGCCGAGCCGGTCCAGGACAGCCCGCAGCTCCTCCGCGCTCGGCGGATCGTCGAGGTACCGGCGCACCGAGTACGCCGCGCCGGCCGCGTCCAGATGCGCGAGCGCCGCCCGGCTCTTGGTGCAGCGGGGGTTGTGCCAGATCTCGGTTTCCGGAGTACTCATACCGCGAGCCTAACCGCGACGTACCCCACGACCTGTGCATCCGCCGGGTCCTCGCCGGCCGGACGGGAGCGTCCGACGGTCACATATGCATCCATTCCGGCCATACGCGCGACCACGCGACCCGCGGCTCAGCGCATTTCCACACCGTGACGTCCTTGGTGTTGTCGAGGAAACCGAGCCGCGTATCGACGCGGCCCAGCGGCTCCAGTACGGCGAACTGTGCCCGCAGCCGCTCGGGATCGCCGCCCACGCAGACCATGGTGGTCGCGGTTTCCGGCGGCGCGCCGAAGTAGCCGAATCCGCGGGCGGGGCTGTGGACGGGCGGCAGCCGGTCGGCCGCCAGCTGGTCGAGCGCACCCGCCTGCCAATAGCTGCCGGTGATCACGGCGGACTGCTCACGTTCGCGAGGTGGTAGTGATTCATAGGCCGCGACCACACGGGCGGCCAGCTCCGGCCAGCCGAACTCGCCGTAGAGACCGATCTGCATCGCGGCCGCGGCCTCGCTCTCCGGCGCCGGAATATCCGCGGCCGGCCGCCACGGCGTGGAGTCCAGGACCACCAGCACGGAGACGGCGGTCAGCACTGCCCCGGACCCGAGGAGCAGGCGCCGGCGCAGCGGCGACGACGCCCGGCGAACCAGCTCCGTGGCCGCCACCGCGCCCGCCGCGAACATCGCGGCATACATTCCGGCCACGTAGTACATCCGGCCGCCGGTGACCATGAAGATCACGACGAGCAGGACCGTGGTGATGCCCAGGAAGCGGTACGGCCGCAGCCCCGGGTGCCGCAGCAGGGACCAGACTCCGTAGCACAGCAGCACCGCGCCCAGCGCCCCCGCGACCAGCACCGCCAAGGGAACGAACCCCACCATGCCGCCCGTGTACTGCTGTTCCTCGCGCACCGCGGCGGTCAGGGCGAGCTGCGGCCAGCCGTGCTCGGCCTGCCACACCAGTGCCGGCACGGAAACGAGCACAGTAATCACCCCGCCCACCCAGAGCAGCGGCCGGCGGAGCAGCTCGCGGGGCCCCACAGCGAGGACTCCGACGGCCAGCGCCAGCCAGAAGAACGGAATGAGCCATTTGACCTGCATATCTATGGACGTCACGGCGGCAGCGGCCAGCAGCAGAGCGTCACGCCTGGTCCGTACCCAGCGCACGACCAGCCAGGTGATCAGCACCCACAGAGCCGTGTCGAGGGCATTGGTGGACAGATTCTTCGCCTGCAGCAGCAGAAACGGCGAGGTGGCGTAGGCGACGGCGGTGAGGACCTGGGCGCCGCGTCCGCCACCGAATTCGCGGGCAATCTGCGCGCTCACCACAACGGCGACGACGGCGAGCACGATCGCCGGTAACCGCAGCGCCACCAGAGAACCCGGCGCGAGTCCGTCCATCAGCCAGGCGAGGACGGGCAGCACCGGTCCCTGATCGGCATAACCGAAGGACAATCGCCGACCGGCCGCCAGGAAGTACAGTTCGTCACCGAAATAGCCGTAGCGGGTTGCCGAGAACAACAGAACGAGCGCCGATACGGCGCCCACACCGAGCACCGGCGCCGTGGCGAATGCGGGCAGGGCCGCGGTCTCGCGACGGGGCGGGCCTGCCATGCGGGTGGTGGTCACGAAATCTCCTGATGGTGGGCGCCTGTCCCTCGGAACATATCCGTGCCACCAGGTCCCTGCCGTCCACCTCCGGAACGACCCGGGGTCGGGTATCGGGGGTCGCGATATCCACCCACAGGACTATCGCCCGGGGTACCGGACCGGCCTGGGCCGCAAACGAATCAGGACCGCGCCCCAGCGGAGCGCGGCCCTGACAGCAGTGCCTTTACAGGTACTGGCCGGTGTTGGATTCGGTATCGATCGCCCGGCTGGCGCTGGCGTTCTTGCCGGTGACCAGCGTGCGGATGTAAACGATCCGTTCGCCCTTCTTACCCGAGATACGGGCCCAGTCATCGGGATTCGTGGTGTTGGGCAGGTCCTCGTTCTCGGAGAACTCGTCCACGATCGAATCGTAGAGATGCTGAATCCGCAGACCCGGATTGCCGGTGTCCAGAACCGATTTGATGGCGTACTTCTTGGACCGGTCCACGATGTTCTGGATCATGGCGCCGGAGTTGAAGTCCTTGAAGTACAGGACCTCCTTGTCACCGTTGGCGTAGGTGACCTCCAGGAAGCGGTTGTCCTCGCTCTCGGCGTACATCCGGTCCACCACCCGCTCGATCATCGCGCGGATGCAGGCCACCTTGTCGCCGTTGAACTCGGCCAGATCGTCGGCGTGCAGCGGCAGGAACTCGGTGAGGTACTTCGAGAAGATGTCCTGCGCGGATTCGGCATCCGGGCGCTCGATCTTGATCTTCACGTCCAGGCGGCCGGGCCGCAGGATCGCGGGGTCGATCATATCCTCGCGGTTGGAGGCGCCGATGACGATGACGTTCTCCAGCCCTTCCACACCGTCGATCTCACTGAGCAACTGGGGCACCACGGTGGTCTCCACATCGGAGGAGACACCGGACCCGCGAGTCCGGAAGATCGAGTCCATCTCGTCGAAGAACACGATCACCGGCGTGCCCTCGGAGGCCTTCTCCCGGGCCCGCTGGAAGATGATCCGGATATGGCGCTCGGTTTCACCGACGAACTTGTTCAGCAGTTCGGGGCCCTTGATGTTCAGGAAGTAGGACTTCGCTTCCTTGGCATCCTCGCCCCGCGCCTCGGCGATCTTCTTGGCCAGTGAATTGGCCACCGCCTTGGCGATCAGCGTTTTACCGCAGCCGGGCGGGCCGTAGAGCAGGACGCCCTTGGGCGGCCGCAATGCGTACTCGCGGAACAGGTCCTTGTGCAGGAACGGCAGCTCCACGGCATCGCGGATCTGCTCGATCTGCCGGCCCAGGCCGCCAATATCGTGGTAGCCGACATCGGGCACCTCTTCGAGGACCAGATCCTCGACCTCGGCCTTGGGGATGCGCTCGAACGCGAACCCGGCCTTGGTATCGACCAGCAGGGAATCCCCCGGCCGCAGCTTGCGGATCGGGGAATCCGGATCGTCCAGATCGTCGGCCTCGGCGAGTTTGGACAGCGGACCGGACAGCCACACCACCCGCTCCTCATCGGCATGCCCGACGACCAGGGCACGGCGGCCCCCGTCGAGGACTTCGCGCAGGCTGCCGATCTCACCGATGGAATCGAACGTGCCCGCCTCCACCACCGTCAGCGCCTCGTTCAGGCGGACGGTCTGGCCGTAGGCGAGAGTGGACGTATCGATGTTCGGCGAGCACGTCAGGCGCATCTTGCGGCCGGAGGTGAATACGTCGACGGTCTGATCCTCGTAGACACCGATCAGAATCCCGTAACCGCTGGGCGGCTGACCGAGCCGGTCGACCTCCTCACGCAACGCGACGAGTTGCTGCCGCGCTTCCTTCAGGGTATCCATCAGTTTGGTGTTGCGAATGGTCAGCGAATCGATACGGGCTTCCAATTCCCGTGAGCGATCCGGTGAGTCGGCGAGTTGCCTCCGGAGTGCAGCCGCTTCGGCGCGTACTGCCTCGAGTTCTCTCCAGGCCGCCGAATCCGAATTCTCGATGGGGCTCATGTGCTGCTCCTCCCAGTCCCGGTCTATCAACGCTACCGGGCGCGACCCGTTTGCGCTGTCCGACATGATTTCGTGGTGATCACATCTGGCCCGCGACCATCATGCTGGTCAGACCATGTTAGCCTGCCCTAACCCTCGACCGGTGGGGTTCCCCACCGACTAGCCGAAAGGTTGCCAGCTATGCACCTTCCCGCACGGACACCGAGGCTGTTCCGCATCGCGGCGGCGACAGCCGCGGCCGTTGCACTGGCGCTGGGATCGACTGCCTGTGGATCCGATGACGACACCGGCACCACTGCAACCTCCAGCGTCGCGGTCACCACCAGCGCGTCGGCGCATGATCACGGCGACGACCCCGAGCACGGCGATTCCGCGGACGCACCCACCGCGCAGAGCCTACAGTCCATCCTCGAACAGATCACAAATCCGGACGTCACCGTGGACGAGAAGGTGAACCTCATCGTCGACGGCGAGAACAGGCGCGGCCTGCTCGAGCAGCTCAACGCCGCCCTGCAGAACTACCGCGGGCTCAGCTACACCGTCACCGATATCACCGTCGAGGGCGATACGGCCACCGGCCAGACCACCATCACCAGCCCGCGGGGCGGTAGCGCGCCGCCGGCGCCGGTCACCTGGGAGGAAGACGACGGCGCCTGGAAGTTGTCCGACGACGGGGCCTGCCTGCTGCTCGGCTTCGCACAGATTCCCTGCGCTCCGGCGTAACCCTTGCAACGAGGCGGGTCGCGGTGGAACTCCACCGCGACCCGCTCGTTTTCACACCGCCTTGGTGCCGCTCAGCCCTTGGACGGGCGCCGTTGCGGCTTGGGGGTGACCACACCTTCCGCCAGCCGCCGAGCGCTCACCAGAAAGGCCGTATGGCCCTGCATCCGGTGTTCGGGCCGCACCGCCAGACCCACCACGTGCCAGCCGCGCACCATCGACTCCCACGACCGCGGTTCGGTCCAGCACTGCTGTTCGCGCAGCGCCTCCACGATCTTCGACAGCTGCGTCACGGTCGCGACGTAGATCATCAGTACCCCGCCGGGGACCAGGGCCTGTGACACGGCCGGTAGGGCGTCCCACGGGGCCAGCATGTCCAGGATCACGCGGTCCACCGGCTCCCCCGAGTAGTCGGCCACATCGGCGACGGTCAGCTCCCAGTTCGCGGGCCGCTCCCCGAAGAACCGTTCCACGTTCCGGACGGCGTGCTCGGCATGATCGTCCCGGATCTCGTAGGACTCCACAGCACCCTCGGGACCCACCGCGCGCAGCAACGAGCAGGTCAGCGCACCGGAACCGGCACCCGCCTCGAGCACCCGGGCGCCCGGGAAGATATCGCCCTCGTGCACGATCTGGGCGGCGTCCTTCGGGTAGATCACCGCCGCCCCGCGCGGCATGGACATCACATAATCGGTCAGCAGCGGGCGCAGCGCCAGGTACGGGGTGCCGTTGGTGGAGTGCGCGAGCGTGCCCTCCTCGGCGCCGATCAGTTCGTCGTGGTCGATGGCGCCGCGGTGGGTGTGGAACTGCTTCCCCGGCTCCAGCAGCACCGTGTACAGCCTGCCCTTGGCATCGGTCAGCTGCACCCGGTCGCCGACGACGAATGGCCCGGTCCGTCTGGCCGTCATGAATCTCCGTTCCCGCGATGTCCGCGTATTCGCGCGCGGCACCGTGTCGGTGCCGACGGATAGCCTGCCAGGTATGTCAGCGCCTCCGAGCACACCCCCGGCGAGTCCCGATCCCGAGGCACCGCCCCGGCCCGCCCGGCCCGCGCTGTCGCCCTCGCGCGCAGCCGATTTCAAACAATGCCCGCTCAAGTATCGTCTGCGGGCGATAGACCGGATCCCCGAACCGGCCACCCGGCAGGCGGTTCGCGGAACCGTGGTGCATGCGGTACTGGAGGATCTGTACGCCCTACCGGCCGCCGAACGCGAACCCGAGCGGGCAGCGGCGCTCGCCGGTCCCGCGTGGGAGCGTGTGGTCGCGGCGGAACCGGAGGCGGCGCAGGTGGTCGACGGCGACGACGAGCTCGAGACACTCCTCGGCGAGGTCCGCACGTTGGTGCGCGGCTACTACCGCCTGGAGGATCCGCGTCGCTTCGAACCGCAATCCTGTGAGACCCGGCTCGAGGTCGAGCTCGCCGACGGCGCCCCGTTACGCGGCTTCGTGGACCGGATCGATGTGGCACCTACCGGAGAGCTGCGGGTGGTGGATTACAAGACCGGCCGGGTGCCGGGTCCGAATCAGGAGACCCGGGCCCTGTTCCAGCTCAAGTTCTACGGCCTGATGCTGCTCCGTCTGCGCGGCGTGGTCCCGGCGCAGTTGCGCCTGGTGTATCTCGCCGGCGCGCAGCTACTCACCTATACGCCGGAGGAAGCCGAACTCCTCCGCTTCGAACGCACCCTCATGGCCCTGTGGGAAGCAGTGTCCACGGCCGCCGAAACCGGAGATTTTCCGCCGAATCCGGGTTGGCTGTGTGATTACTGCGCCTACAAAAAACTCTGCCCCGCGTTCGACGGAACCCCGCCGCCGTATCCCGGCCGGCCCGCCGAGGGCGAATCCGCCGCCGAGACCTTCGCCGAATCGGTATCGGACTGAGTCCTTTCGGTGCCGCTGCCCCCGGTCCGGCAGCCGATGCCGGGCCGGGGACGGCGCCGAAAACTCAGAAGGCGCGGCAGGAACGGATATCGGTGGCGAGGATGGCGCGGGCGCCGATATCGGCCAGCCGGTCCATCAGTTCGTTGCCCTGTTTGCGGGGTACCAGGGCACGCACCGCCACCCAGCCCTCGTCGGCCAAGGGCGCCACGGTGGGCGATTCCAAGCCGGGGGTGATCTGCGCGGCGCGTTCGAGCAGCCCCTTCGGGCAGTCGTAGTCCAGCATCAGATACTGCTGGGCGAACACCACACCCTTGACCCGGGCAATCAACTGGTTACGCGCCCGGTCGTCCCGGTCGGCTTCGGCCTGTTCGATGAGCACCGCTTCGGAATCACACAGCGACTCCCCGAATGCCACCAGGTTGTGCTGGCGCAGGGTCCGCCCGGAACCCACCACATCGGCGATGGCATCGGCGACACCGAGCTGGATCGAGATCTCGACCGCACCGTCGAGCCGGATCACTTCCGCCTCGATTCCGTGCCGGGCCAGATCGGCCAGCACCAGATTCGGGTAGGAGGTAGCGATCCGCTTGTCCTGCAGATCCTGCACCGTCCAGTCGCGTCCCTGCGGGGCGGCATAGCGGAAGGTGGAGCCGCCGAATCCCAGCGAGAGACGTTCGGATACCGGCGCACCGGAGTCCAGGGCGAGATCGCGGCCGGTGATGCCGAGATCCAGTTCCCCGGATCCGACGTAGATGGCGATGTCCTTGGGCCGCAGGAAGAAGAATTCCACCTGGTTGGCGGGGTCGAGGACGGTGAGGTCACGCGAATCGGTGCGTTTGCGGTAACCGGCCTCGGTGAGGATGGCGACGGCCGATTCGGAGAGCGCACCCTTGTTGGGTACTGCGACGCGCAGCATGATGGCAGGTCCTTTCGGTTTCGGGGAACGGTCGGGGCGTCTACAGATGTCGGTAGACGTCCTCCAGCCGCAGCCCGCGGCCCACCATCAGGACCTGCACCCAGTACAGGAGCTGCGATATCTCCTCGGCGAGCGCCTCGTCGCCCTCGTGTTCGGCGGCCAGCCACACCTCACCGGCCTCCTCCAGCACCTTCTTGCCCTGGGTATGGACGCCCGCGTCCAGTGCGGCGACGGTACCCGACCCGGCGGGACGGGTGGCTGCGCGATCCTGGAGCTCGGCGAACAGGGCCTCGAAAGTCTTCACGGCAGGTCATTGTTTCAGACCACCCCCGCACGCTTGTCCCCGACTGCACACCGCTGTGCCGTAGCCCTCATCCGGCCGCCTCCGGAGCTCTCCGTACCCCGCCCCGGACTGCCACCGCCGGGCCGGACCCACGTCATCGGTACTGTGAGGATCCGAGGAGGTGGTCACCGACTGTGGACGAGAACATAGCGCAGGCCCGGCAAGAGCGCCGGCACCTGATCGTGACCGCTGCGTCCGGATTGTTCGCCGCGTGCGGCTACCGAGCGGCGAGTATGGACGAGATCGCCTGCCGGGCGGGGGTCAGCAAACCGGTCCTGTACAACTCCTTCACCAGCAAGTTGGAGCTCTACCTGGCGGTTCTGCACGAGGCGCTGCGGGTGCTGGGGGAAACGCTCGCGACGGCGCTCGCGCCTGCTCAGGGCATGCGATCGATCGTATCGGCGACGGTGGCCGCGATATTCGATTTCGCCGACACCCATCCACGCAGCGCCGCCCTGCTGGCCGGTGCCGCGGTGGTCGACGAGCCGTCGGCGCAGCGGGTGGCCCACCAGGCCACGACGATCTGCACCGATACCCTCCTGCAGGCCCTGGCACCCTATCCGCCGGCGCAGGCCGAACGGGGCTGGCTGATCACGGCGGAAGTGGTCGCGATCGCTCAGTCCTGTGCGCGGCACTGGGTTCTCACCGGAAAGCCGCTCCCCCGGCACGAGGCCGTCGCCACGACCGCGGGCCTGTGCTGGACCGGCCTGTCCGGTATCCAGCAGGCGCCGAAAAACCCGGAGCCCACCGAGACGAGTCGGCCGGCGTCCGACGCGCGGATGTAGCGGCTGGGTGCCCGGACGGCAGGAGCCGTCCGGGCCTGGGCCGGCGCGGTCTACTGCTCGGCGAGCAACTCCTCCAGTTCGGCGACCGCGGTGCGGAGGTGGTCGGCGAAGGCGTGCATCTCGCCGGCCACCGCGGCCGGGGTGGCCAGGTAGAGGTTCCACCGGTCCGGGAGCAGGACGTAGGCGATACCGATGCACTTCGGGCTGGTGGACCCGAAGCCGAAGTACCGGATGTTCACCGACGGTGCCGAACTGGTGCTGAGGTAGTCGTCGCGCATGATCGTCCAGCCGGGGCTGGTATACAGCGGGATGGGATCGGTGACGCCGAGTTCGGTGCCGCGGCGCCGCTGGATCCATTCGAGTTCCCACAGATGCTGTTCCGGCGCTTCACCGGACTGGCACTGTTTGGCCCGGGCCACATGCGCGCCGGCGGCGGCGCGGGCGGCGGCGAGTTTCGCGGCGGTATCGGCGGCGGGATCCTGCATGGTGTCGACGAAGGCGATCATCTCCGGGGTGATCACCCGCATCGCCTCGGTCCGGCCGTTGCGGTACTGCCGGGTCGCGATGGATTCGTAGGTGGCGCCGGTGAGACCTTTGCTGCGGCGGTGGGCCAGCTGATAGCTCAGCTGCGCGAAGGCGTCGGGCGAGATGCCGAGCTGTTTGGCACGGGCCGTGCCGAAATCGTTGAAGGACACCGTGGTGGTGGCGTTATCGGCGGCGTACCGGGCGAAGGCCGCACCGGCGGCGGTCACCGCGGCGCGCTGCTCATCGGTGAGCCGGAATTCGATCTGTTCGACCGGCGGCAGCCCCTGGTCCCGTGCCCCGGATCGTTCCGTATGCCCGGTCACCGGTGTTTCCAGCAGCGCGTCGACGAAGGACAGCACGGTCGTCCCGTCCAGCCCGCAGTGCTCGATATTGATCCCGGTCTGGCCGTCGGCGAACACGATGAACGACACCGATTTGTCGAACCAGCGGTTGGCGCTGTCACCGTGCAAGAGGGTGTCACTGGCGTGCAGTTCGTCGCGGGGCGCGAAATCCTCGAGGCAGACGCAGAACAGCGCCGTTTCGACGGTATCCAGCGCGGCGGCGTTGTGTGGATCGGTGAGCAGTTCGGCGCGGGCGTGCGCCCAGTCGGCCCGGGCCGCGGTGGTCAGATGTCCCACCGACGTCCCGGCGGGCGCAGGTTCGGTCGCGGATTTGAGGATGGCGCACAGACCGCCGAGCAGATCCTCGTAGGCGTACGGGTCGCCGTCGGCGCCGAGCACATCCAGCCGGAACATATTGCCGCGGTGCAGTACCAGGATGTGGCGGGCGTCGGACGGACCCGGCCACTCCTCGGTGTAGGGCACGCGCACGGTGTCCTGTTCGGCGCCGGGGATCCGGGTTTCGGAGAACAGGTACTTGTTCTGCCACATCGACAACCGCTGCCCGCGCTGGGTGACCGGCGGGATTTCTTCCCGGTCCAGGGCCAGTTTGTAGTCGACGGCCGCCGCGACCAGCGCCGCGGCACGGTCCGCCTGCCCCGCCGCGGTGGAGGCGGCCAGCGCGGTATCGTCGCGGAACAGGAAGAAGAAGTTGGCGTTCAGCGCGATCCGGTCGCGCCGCCCCAGGTAGCGCGACGGCCAGAACCGGTCCAGCCAACTGCCGACGCCGGGGGTTTCGTCGTATTCACGCAGGGCCGCGTGCAGGGTCCGGCCGGCGCCGTCGGGCCGCAGCAGATCGGCCACGGCGTTCTCGGTGGCCGCCAGTTCCTCGGCGGTCAGCAGGGGCGTACACCACTGCACGAAGCGGGCGCAGCTGTCCTCCAGGGTGGGCAGCGGGACCCTGGGCAGTTGGTCTTCGGCGGCAAAGGTGCGTTCGGTCAAGTCGTCTCTCCGGTTCGGGTCGGTGCTGCTCGACGGTCGGGCTGGTCCCGGTGTCGCACGGTTTCGTCGTATTACGAAACCGGCCGGGACACATAGAGATTGGCATACAGCCGGCCTTCGGACTCCAGGCCGGTGGGGTCGATGCCGTTGGTGCTGAGGGTGTCCAGTACCTGCTCGCGTTCGGTGTCGGAGGCGAATCTGCGCTGGGCGAACTCGCCCGGCATCCGCCGGGTGCGATATCCGAGGGCGTCCAGTTCCGCCTCGACCGGACCGAAACCGTACATGCGCAGGACGAAGTGTGCCATCCAGGGGCGGCGGTCCGGGTCGGCGGTCGCTATCCGGACGAGTGTCTTCTCCGTGACATAGCCGATACAGCCGGTGGATATCACCAGTTCGGCCGTGGCGAGGATCGCGCGTTGCTCGTCGGTGGGGTCGGCGGACTCCAGGTCGGCGTGCACGACGCTGTCCAGCAGCCCGGCCGCCCGGGCGTAGTCCAGGGCCGGCGCGGAGGCGTCCATTCCGAGGAACCGGACGCCGGGCAGGGCGGTGGCGTCGCGGACACGGTCACGATCGCGGGCGATGAGATCACCGGTCCCGAGCACCGATTCGGTATAGGAGCCGGCCAGCTCGGCGAGGCTCATATCCAGGCGGAGCAGGGCGGCGTTCACACCGTAGGAACATCCGATGTCCAGCACCGTGGGGGCAGACCCGGCCACCGCCTGATACTCCGCGATCTGCTCACGCAGATACGGTTTGGCCAGTTCCGGTATCCGATAACCCAGTTCGGACATGCGTGCGTAGTAGTCGCGGGGGTCGGGCCTCGAGTAGATATCGTCGAAGGATGCTTTCCCGGTGGTGTGCAACGGCACTGGCACGTTGTGTTCCTCTCGGTAGGGCGGTACCCACTCGATCGGGTCCCTGATCAATCCAGCAGCCGGTCGCCACGGACGGCGTCGGCCGCAGCGTGATGGTCCGGCAGCACCCGCCCGAAGAGCTGGCGGGTACGTTCCACGGTGCCGATGACACCGGGGCGGTCACTGTAGGCGAAGATCGCCGTATGCCGAGGGGTCGCGCCCTGCACCGGCGACACCCGGTGCAGTGAGAATCTTCCCTGGAAAAGCTGCAGGTCACCGGGGCGCAGTTCCAGCCGCCGGATGAGTCCGCCGCCGCTGCCGGTGAGCACGGCGTGCACATCGCCGAGGTTCTCGGTATGCGGGGAGCGGATATTCGGGCAGTACTCGAACACACCCCCCGATTCCGGTGCCGCCGTGAGCATGCTGACGGTGAACTCGTTGGTGTCGAAATGCCATGGATGCGAATTGCCGGGGGCCACCACGTTCAGTACGAGGCCGGCCAGCGGGTCGGCGAATTCATGCAGGTGTGGCCGGCCGAAGCAGGCGGCGAGAAACCGCTGGAATTCGGTGCCGGTGTACAGCTGGTGGATCAGCGCGCCGGCCGGGATCCGGTCGCGTGGAACGAAGGCATTACCGCGTTCGAAGATGATCCGGCCCGGATGGTCCGCGGGCAGTTCGGTATCGAGCGGAATGTTGTAGGCGTTCACCCGTTCGGTCCGGTAGTAGGCGTGCGGAGCCATCTGCTCCCCTTGTTGCGCCAGCAGAGCGTGCAGCTCCGGCCGGATGAACTCGCGCAGTACGGTGCAACCGTCCTCCGCGAGATCGGCCCGCGCGGCCCCGACTGCGGCATGCCAGCCGGGCGTATCGGGCTCCGCGAGCGGGTAGCGGGAAGTATCGACGATCTCGTCCAAGGTCACCGTGGCGGCCATAGCGATATTGTTGCCGCCGGAAGGCCGACACGCCCGGCGAATCCGCGAGATGCCTGGTGAGACAGGTCACGGACCATCCGGTTTTGTTGATCCGCAACACCATTCGCAGCGCAACGTTGTCATTCCGCACCGTTTATTGGCGCACTCGGTTGGACAGTGCACTTCCGATGCCTGCCCTTCTCCGGGGCGGCCGATTGTCACCGAGAGGAAAGCACGGCCAGGCGTCAGCAGGTCTGAGATTCGGCGTGGCGGAGACGGGTCCGCAAGCACAGCTCCAGATCGTCACGGGTCAACCCGATGAGGGTGTCACGATGCATCCGGGCCGGATCGAGCGGTATCGGGATCTCGCAGGGCACCACCAGCACTCCGCAACCCGCCGCCGTGGCGGCCGCCACCCCGGTGGCCGAATCCTCGACGGCCACACAGTCGCGGGCGTCCAGCCCGAGCAGCTGCGCCGCGCGGAGGTAGACGGCCGGGTCGGGTTTGCCGTGTGGCACCTCGTCCCCGCAGACCGAGATATCGAACCGGTGCCGGCCCAGTGTTTCCAGGGCCAGTTCGGTGAGCGACCGTTTGGTGTTGGTCACCAGCGCACAGGGCAGGCCGGCGTCCCGCACCATGTCCAGCGCTTCCGCCGCGCCCGGCCGCCACGGGATCGGACCGGTCATGAGTTCGGTGACCCGCTCCTCCAAGAACCGGCCCGCCGCCTCGACGGCCTCGGGGTGTGGGTCGACCCCCAGTTCGGTGAATATGATCCGCAGCGCATTCGCCCCCGAAGCCCCGATCAGCGCGTGCCGGATCTCCTGTGTCATCTCCCGGCCGAGCTCGCGCGCCAGCTCACGGACGCCGATATCCCACAGCTTCTCCGATTCGAGCAGTGTGCCGTCCATATCCCACAGGACACCGGCCGGCTGGGCCATAACGTTCGGACCTTTCGTCATGGTGTATCGGGTCGGCACCGAGCCGCGGGGCACGATCGGTCACCTGGGCCGACCGTAGCCCGGCGGGGCGAGCGGCAGCAAACCCGGGCGGTCAGGGTTACAAGACCTGCGAGTCGGTGATGACCAGCTGTCCGCCGTTGGGCGCCACCCGGAACGACCGGCTCTCCGACTGCACCGAACCGTCGCGCATCGTGTAGGTGACGGTGGCGACCGCGCTGCCGTCACCGGATCGGCTGACCGAACCGATACTCACCGCGCTGATGGTCGACCAGAAACCCTGGTAGTCGGCGTAACCACCGGCGACGGCCTGATATTCGGGCGCGAGCTGCGCCCATGCGGCGGCGGTGTTGCCGGGCAGCAGCCCGTAATAGCCGCGGACGAACTGTTCCACGCGGGCGGCCGAGGGCGGGCCGGTTTCCGTGGTGGCCGTCGTGGTCGTCGAAGCAGCGGTGGTGGAGGGATCACTGGGTTCCGCCTGCGGTTCCCCGGTCTGCTCCGGCGCGTCCACCTGGCTGCTCTCGGGTCCGGCGGCGGTGTTGTCGTCCCCGCCGGTGACGTCGGCGAGAACCAAACCCACCACGACCACCAGGAGCAGTGCCGCGGCGCCCGCCAGCACGGCCGTACGGGATCGCGTGCCGGAACCACGTTCGGCGGCAGGGCCGGTGGGTACGGGTGGGGCGGGCGAGGGCGTCGATCCCGCAGCCGGTGGCGCCCCGGCATCCCGGAACGCCGGCGCTGCGACGGGCGGGCGGTTGCCGGCGGGCCCCGGCTCCGGATCGGGCCGGTCGAGTGTGGCCGTGGCGGCGAGCGTGGGCGGGAGGACCTTGGTCGTGGCGGACGGCGCGGTGGCAACCGGTTCCGGTGCCCGGCCGGCGGCCACTTCCTCGAGCATGACCCGCGCCTCGTCCATGGTGGGCCGGTTGGCGACCTCGGTCGCCAGCAACCGCATCACCACCGGGCCCAGCGCGCCCGCTCCTTCGGGCGGTTCGACCTGCCCGCCGGCGACCGCGTGCAGCACGGCCAAGGGGTTGTCACCGTCGCCGAATGGCGGGCGTCCGGTGATCGCGTGGTAGAGCGTGGATCCCAGCGCGAAAACGTCCGAGGACGGTATCGGCTGTTCACCACGGGCGACCTCGGGGGCGAGGTAGGCCGGGGTCCCCGCCAGGAATCCGGTGGCGGTGACGGTGACATCGCCGGTGGCGCGGGAGATTCCGAAATCGGTGATCTTCACCGTACCGTCGTCGCCCACCAGCAGGTTCGCCGGTTTCACATCCCGGTGCACGATTCCGGCGTCGTGCGCGGCGGCGAGCGCGGCCGCGGCCTGCGCCCCGAGTTCGGCGACCTTCAGCGGCGCGAGTGTGCCGTCGAGGTTGAGCCGGTTGGCCAGGCTGGGCGCGTTCATGTATTCCATGACCAGCCACGGCTGCCCGTCCTCGTCGGCGACGTCGAATACCGAAATGGCGTTGGGGTGGTGCAGGCGCGCGGCGATCCGGCCTTCGCGCAGTGCGCGTTTACGCGCCTCCGCGGTCTGCTGGTCGGTCAGGTTCGGGCCGAGCAGCACCTGTTTGACCGCGACGGTGCGCTGCAGCCGGATATCGAGCGCCCGCCACACCACTCCCATGGCACCGGTGCCGATGGGATCGGTGAGCCGATAACGTCCGGCTATCAGCCGATCCTTGCTCATCTGAAGTCGTGGCCCCTTCTGCTTGCCGCCGAGTCGTCCAGCACTCCGCGCGTCACAGGCGGTTGCCTACGGTTCCGCGTCGACCCGGCGCGTGCAACGCACCCGAACGGCTTTGTCCGGATTTCTGGTTCCGCGGGAACCTCGGCGGAAATTCCCGGAAATCGTACGCTCCGGCACCCCGAACCCCTGCGGGCAGTACGGGATTTCGGACCTGATCACGCGCCGGTCACCTGCGGTTTCCGTGGGTGACCCCGGCAATCGGCGCAGTAGTGACAGATAAAAGTGACCACAATCACACCAGCTGGGTGTTTAGTCCGGCTCAGGCATTGAAGTATTTCGCCTCCGGATGCAACAGGACGAACGCATCGGTGGATTGTTCGGGATGCAGCTGCAGCTCCTCCGACAACGTGACGCCGAGCCGCCCGGCGTCGAGCAGGTCCACCAGTTTGGCGCGGTCCTCCAGCTCCGGGCAGGCACCGTAACCGAACGAGTAGCGGGCGCCGCGGTACCCCAGGTTGAAGTACTCGGTCACATCCGCCGGATCGGATTCGGCGATGGCGTGCCCGTCGAGGGTGAGTTCCTCGCGGATCCGGCGATGCCAGTATTCGGCGAGCGCCTCGGTGAGCTGGACACCGATTCCGTGCACCTCCAGGTAGTCCCGGTAGTTGTCGGCGGCGAACAGTTCGTTCGCGAAATCGGCGATCGGCTGCCCCATGGTGACGAGCTGGAACGGCAGCACATCGACCTGTCCGGTCGCGCGGGCGTGCTCGCGGGAGCGGATGAAATCGGCCACGCACAGGAACCGGTCGCGCTGCTGACGCGGGAAGGTGAAGCGGTACCGTTGCGGCGCATCGGGTTCCGGTTCGGTGAGCACGACCACGTCGTCGCCCTCGGAAACAGCCGGGAAGTACCCGTACACCACCGCCGCATGCTGCAGAACATTTTCGGTGCTGAGCCGGTCCAGCCAGGCCCGTAGCCGCGGCCGGCCGTCGGATTCCACGAGTTCCTCGTAGCTGGGTCCTTCACCGCCACGTTGCCCCCGCAGCCCCCACTGGCCGAGGAACAGGGCCCGCTCGTCCAGCAGACCCGAATATTCCTGGACCGGCAGGCCTTTCACCACGCGAGTGCCCCAGAACGGCGGCACCGGCACGGGGACATCGGCGGCCACATCGGACCGTTCCGGCACCACGATCGGGGTTTCTTCGGCCCGCCGCTGTTCGGCGATCCGGCGCGAACGTTCGTGGCGGGCTTTCCGTTCGGCGGCCTTACGCCGCCGCTCCGCCGCTTCCGGGCTGTCCGGGTCGGGTCCGGCCCCGCGTTTGACGGCCATGATCTCGTCCATCAGCCGCAGTCCTTCGAAGGCGTCGCGTGCGTAGTGCACATCGCCCTCGTAGACATCGGTGAGATCGTTCTCCACATAGGAGCGGGTGAGCGCGGCGCCACCGAGCAGTACCGGGAACTGTTCGGCCACTCCCCTGGTGTTGAGTTCCTGCAGGTTCTCTTTCATCACCACGGTGGATTTCACCAGCAGGCCCGACATACCGATCACATCGGCCTTCTTGTCCACCGCGGCGTCGAGAATGCTGGCGATGGGCTGTTTGATCCCGAGGTTCACCACCTCGTAGCCGTTGTTGGACAGGATGATGTCGACCAGGTTCTTGCCGATATCGTGCACATCGCCCTTGACCGTGGCCAGCACCACGCGACCCTTACCGCTGTCGTCGGTGGCCTCCATATGCGGCTCCAGATGCGCCACGGCCGCTTTCATCACCTCGGCCGACTGCAGCACGAACGGCAGCTGCATCTGTCCCGAGCCGAACAGTTCGCCGACGGTTTTCATCCCCGACAGCAGGGTTTCGTTGATGATCTTCAGCGGCGGCACCTCGCGCATCGCCTCGTCGAGGTCGGCGTCCATCCCGGCACGTTCACCGTCGACGATGCGCCGTTCGAGACGTTCGAACAGCGGCAGCGCGGCCAGTTCGTCGGCGCGCGAGGCCCGCGAATCGGCCGTCGACACACCTTCGAACAGTTGCATGAGCGTCTGCAGCGGGTCGTAACCGTCGCGGCGCCGGTCGTAGACCAGGTCGAGGGCGGTTTCGCGCTGTTCGTCGGGGATCCGGCTCATGGGCAGGATCTTGGAGGCGTGCACGATGGCGCTGTCCAGGCCGGCCTGCACGCATTCGTGCATGAACACCGAGTTCAGCACCTGGCGCGCGGCGGGGTTCAGGCCGAAGGAGATATTCGACAGGCCCAGCGTGGTCTGCACGCCGGGGTGGCGGCGTTTGAGTTCGCGGATGGCCTCGATGGTTTCCAGGCCGTCGCGCCGCGATTCCTCCTGGCCGGTACCGAGGGTGAAGGTCAGAGTGTCGATGATGATATCGCCCACGTGCAGGCCCCAGTTGCCGGTGATATCGGCGATCAGCCGTTCGGCGATGGCGACCTTGTGCTCGGCGGTCCGCGCCTGACCTTCCTCGTCGATGGTCAGCGCCACCACCGCGGCGCCGTGTTCAGCGACCAGGCTCATGATCTGATGGAACCGGGAGTCCGGCCCGTCGCCGTCCTCGTAGTTCACCGAGTTCACCGCGCAGCGGCCGCCGAGGCGCTCGAGCCCGGCCTGCAGTACGGGCGGTTCGGTGGAGTCGAGCATGATCGGCAGCGTGGAGGCGGTGGCCAGCCGGGAGGCCAGTTCCGACATATCGGCGCTACCGTCGCGGCCGACGTAGTCGATGCACAGGTCGAGCAGATGGGCGCCGTCGCGGGTCTGGTCCTTGGCGATATCGAGGCATTTGCCCCAGTCCTGGACCAGCATGGCCTCCCGGAACGCTTTCGAACCGTTGGCGTTGGTGCGCTCGCCGATCATCAGCACGCTGGCGTCCTGTTCGAACGGCACCGCGGTGTACATGCTGGAAATGCTCGGTTCCGGCTGCGGGGTGCGGCGCTGCCCGATCGGCGGCAGCGTGGTTTCCACCTCACGGACGGCTTCGGCGACCTGCCGGATGTGCTCCGGGGTGGTGCCGCAGCAGCCGCCGACCAGGGCCAGGCCGTAGTCGGCGACGAAACCGCGCAACGCCGCGGCCAGCTCCTCGGGGGTCAGCGGGTACTCGGCGCCGTTGGCCCCGAGCACCGGCAGGCCGGCATTGGGCATCACGGAGACGGGAATCCGGGCGTGCTGCGACAGGTAGCGCAGATGCTCACTCATCTCGTCCGGGCCGGTCGCGCAGTTGAGCCCGATCAGGTCGATACCCAGCGGCTCCAGCGCGGTGAGCGCCGCCCCGATCTCACTGCCGACCAGCATGGTGCCGGTGGTTTCGACGGTGACGTGGGTGATGATGGGGATGCGGCGTCCGGCCTGTGTCATGGCCCGGCGGGTACCGTTGATCGCCGCCTTGACCTGCAGCAGGTCCTGGCAGGTCTCGATGAGTACCGCGTCGGCGCCACCGTCGAGCATGCCGAGCGCGGCCTCGGTGTAGGCGTCGCGCAGGCTCGCGTAGGGAGCGTGCCCCAGGGTCGGCAGTTTGGTGCCCGGGCCCATCGAGCCGAGGACGTAACGGGGCGTCCCGTCGGCGCCGGGACCCATCTCGTCGGCGACCTCACGGGCCAGCCGGGTGCCCTTCTCGGACAGATCCCGGATCCGGTCGGCGATATCGTAGTCGGCGAGGTTGGGTAGGTTGCAGCCGAAAGTATTGGTTTCCACGGCGTCGGCACCGGCCTCGAAATAGGCGCGGTGGATATCGCGCAGCACCTCGGGGCGGGTGTCGTTGAGGATTTCGTTACATCCCTCGAGGCCGCGGAAATCGTCGAGTGTGAGATCCACGGCCTGCAACATCGTGCCCATCGCCCCGTCACCGATCACGACACGGCGGCTGAGCGTGTCGAGCAAGGTGGTATCGAACTCGGCGGGGCGGGAGGCAGACATGGATTCCAGAGTAGTGGGCGCCCCCGCAGCGGTGTTCGCCTAGTTCACACCTGTGGGGGCGGCCACAGCTGGGACGCACGCGGCCGGGCCACCCACCACCCCACCGGGGCAGGGTTCGTACGCGACCGGAGCCCCCGCGTACCGGGGGTGACGAGCACCTCCCGTCACCCCCGTGCAGGCCCGGCGACCGGCCGCGACAGGCGCGGGGGGACCGATACTGCGCGCCGGTCACGACCCGCACCGTAGGCTGACTGGGGTGAGCTCGAGTGAATCTCCGGTGGATCGGGAACTGCCCGCGTTGCGTGACCCGGTGCTCGTTGCCGCCTTCGAAGGCTGGAACGACGCTGGTGACGCGGCCAGCGGCGCCGTCGAGCACCTGGAGTTGATCTGGGATGCGCGGCCGCTGGCCGAACTCGATTCCGAGGACTACTACGACTATCAGGTGAACCGGCCGATGGTCCGGCAGGTGGAGGGTGTCACCCGCGAGATCGTCTGGCCGGCGACGGTGTTATCGGTGTGCTCCCCGCCCGGTAGCGAACGCGATGTGGTCCTGCTGCGCGGTATCGAACCCAATATGCGGTGGCGCCGGTTCTGCTCGGATCTCCTGGAGCTCATCGATCAGCTCGGTGTGGAGACGGTGGTCATCCTGGGGGCGCTGCTGGCAGATACCCCGCATACCCGGCCCGTGCCGGTGACGGGTTCGGCCTACAGCAAAGAGGCGGCCGAACGGTTCGGCCTGGAACAGACCCGCTACGAGGGGCCGACCGGGATCACCGGCGTGCTGCAGGACCAGTGCGTGAAGGCCGGGATTCCGGCGGTGTCGTTCTGGGCGGCGGTTCCGCATTACGTCTCCCAGCCGCCGAACCCGAAGGCCACGATCGCGCTGCTGCACCGGGTGGAGGATGTCCTCGATATCGAAGTGCCGATGCGGGAGCTGCCGCAACAGGCCGAGGAGTGGGAGTCGACGGTGAACGAGATGACCGTCGCCGACGAGGAGATCGCCGAGTACGTGCATTCGCTCGAGGAACGCGGCGACGCAGCGATCGACGTGAACGAGGTCATGGCCAAGATCGACGGCGATGCCATCGCGGCCGAATTCGAGAAGTATCTGCGCCGGCGGGGACCCGGCGGCTTCGGACGCTGAGGGGGAACGCCGAGCCGCCGGGCCCCCGGTTCAGCTCGCCACCGACCAGATGCGGGCGGCGGCGTCGTTGGCCAGTTTCGCGATCAGCAGTTCGCGTGGAATGGTCTGGCCGGTGAGGTGATCGAGCGAAGGCACCACCACGTGGTGTGCATCCGCCCGTTGGAGTTCCCGGGTCAGTTCGGCGAATGCCGTTCCGTCACCCGCATGTGATTCGTGGAATGTCGCGGCGAAGCATAATCCGTGGGCATCGGCCAGCTCGCGTAGCGCGGCCTCCATATCGTCGCCGTCGCCCGCGGCCAGATCATCGCGTAAATACCCATATACCAACGCTTCCACCCGAACCTCCTGAATCCTTCCCCGCACGAGACGGGGAACCATTTCCTGCTCCGGGATCTCCACCCGCGTTCGCGGGGGTGTTGCTTGAACCGGCACGCAGCCGGTCCGATTCGAGCATGACCGACAGGGAACGCATGCAGAAGAGGTCATGCGGGGGACATCTTCATGCCCTATGGGGTCCACGAAAAGTTTGCTGGTGCAATACTGGCGGCGTGACTGCTGCTGAAGATCGTCCGCTGTGGGCCATCCGGATGCGCTCGGAACGCGATGCGCGTGGGTGGTCACAGGCCGAGGCGGTACGCGCGCTTCGCGCCAAATCGTCCCAGAACCTACCCACCGACAGCACTCTGCTACGTAATTGGCGGCGTTGGGAATCGGGCGAATCCCGCCCCGACGATTTCTACGCTCCCCTCATCGCCGCCGCCTTCGATACCGTCGCCGCGGCGTTCTTCCCCAAGGCCCGCCCGAGCCGCGACGACGAATTGCTCACCGCCACCGGTATGGACACGCTCGAATTCATGGGCCGGCTACGGATGTCCGATGTTTCGACCGCCACCCTCGATGCCGTCCGGATCACCGCCGAACGACTCTGCCGCGACTACGCCTCCACCGATGCCCACCAACTGCACCGTGAAGCATCGGGGTGGCTGCGGCGGATCGCGGCCCTGCTCGACAGCCGGCTGACCCTGGCCCAGCACAAAGAAGTGCTGGAACTCGCGGGCTGGGTCGCGCTGCTCCTGGGCTGTCTCGAATACGATCTCGGCCGCCGCGGCGGCGCCGAGGCCACCCGCCGGGCCGCCCGATCCCTCGGCCTGGAATCCGGGAACACCGAAATCATCGGATGGAGTTCGGAACTGGCGGCCTGGTTCGCGCTGACCCAGGGCAACAACCGCGGGGTCATCCAGGCCGTCGATTCGGTACCGCCGGAATGCGCCGACAGCGGCGTCGGCGTCCAGCTCGCCGCCCAGCGTGCCAAAGCCTGGGCCCGCCTCGGCGACCGCAGCGCGGTGGACGCGGCACTGGCGCAGGGCCGGATGCTGCTGGACCGGCTCGGCCACCCCGAGGACCTGGAGAACCATTTCGTCGTCGACCCGCAGAAGTTCGATTTCTATGCCATGGACTGCTGCCGGGTGGTCGGCGACGATGCGCGGGCCGAACGTTTCGCCCGAGCCGTCCTGGCCGACTCCACCACCCTGGACGGCACGGTCCGCAACCCGATGCGGGTCGCCGAAGCCCACCTCACCCTGGCGATGGTCGCCGCCCGCGGGCGCGATCTCGAACTGGCGGTCTCGGAGGGGCTGCAGGCCTTCGAATCCAAACGCCGGTCACTGCCCTCACTGTTGTGTATCGGCGGCGAGGTCGGACGGGAACTGATGGCCCATTTCCCCGACGATCCACGGACTCAGGAGTACCTGGACGAACTCCGCGCGGTATCCGGTACCTGAACGTACGCCCGGCGCGGATTCACACCTCAGCGGTGGGCGGCGTCGGGCACCCGGGGCGGACAGGCCGTCCCGGGGATGGTGACCAGCTCGAAATGCCACCATTCGTTGTCGAACGTGCGGCACAGCCCCCACCGGTTGCCGTTTGCCTCCAGCCACGCGGCACCGTCGCGCGGTGCGATATCGACAGCCCGGCCGGTGACATGCGTGGACTCCTCCGGCGGCAGCACCCAGCGGCGCGCCTCCTCCGGCGTGCCGTAGGTACGCAGCCCGTCCTCCCACATCGCCTGCTGTTCGGCCGGGCTGCGATAACCGGAATTGATCCACATCGGCACACCCGCGGCATGCGCTTCCCGCTCGGCCATGGTGTACGCGAGCGCCAGCAACGGGTCGAGCCCCTCGGTCCCCGCCGCCGCGGTCTCCGTCAGCGGCGGGACCGGGAACGGGTAGGCGGCGGCCTCGGCGCCACCGAAGGCGAGGGCACCGGCAGCTACCGCCGATACCGCCACCGCAACGGCGCGACCGGTTGATACTCGCAGGCGGAGGGGCATGCGGATAATCTTATCGACCGCATTGCCACCGCCCAGCCGCGTTATCTATGAGCTGCACAGATGTGACCCTGCCGGAGGGCCCCACAGGTACTCCGATGCCGCCGCCCAGGCTCGATGACGCGTGAGTCGCGTCGCATCCCGTGTTGTCACCGGCAGCTTTCGGACGTCGGTGACATCCGACCGCGCCTGCTCCGTGTCGTGGTAAAGGTTGTCGGTGGCGGTCGTTGCGATCCCGGCCGTCGCATCGGCTACGCGTGTTGGATAGATCGACAAGGAGGGGGCCTGCCGTGAAAGATCCGGTTCTTGCCCACGGTGTTCGGCTACGGGATGCAAACGGAGAGGGCGACCAGCAGCGACCCGGATCGGACGATACCGACTTCGCGGCCCTGTTCGGCCTCGAACAACCGGACCACATCGATATCGAGAAGCTCTGGCATTGTCCGCGTGATCGCCGATCCGCCGGAATTCCGATCGGTGTCACCGAGACCGGAACACCGGTCGAGCTGGTCATCCGTGCGGTCGAGAGAAGCAGGACGGGATGGTACGGACAAGGGCTGGTGGTCGGGGACGAAGATTCGGGCAGAGCCGAACTCCTCAGGGCCATCGTCCTCGGAATGGCACTACGGCAATCGCCAGAAGAAGTCAGTTTCGTCCTCGTCGATGTCTACGGCCGTGGAACCTTCGACGGATTGGAGAAGCTGCCACATCTGTCCGCGCTTGTTTCCGGAGTCGCGCGTGACCGGTGCCTGCTGGATCGTCTCTTCGCAGCTCTGTCGGGGGAGTCCGATCGCCGCTTGAACATGCTGCCACTGTTGGGCCACTCCAGCGATATGGAAGACTGGGCGCGGGCGCGAGCCGCGGGGGCAGATCTGGACCCGGTGCCCGCGCTGGTGGTTGTCATCGACGACTTCGCCGGCATAGCCCCGGAACGACGGGAGACCCGCCAGTTCTGCGCAACTTTCGCCCGTCTCGGGAAGGTGATCAGGACTCATCTGCTGCTGGGTGTACCGGCGCAGACGGCAAGGACGGCCTCCCAGTCCGCGACCGGCTACCACATCGTGCTGGACAACAACCCCGCCTACCGATCACATACGGCATCCGCTACCGAAAACGCCCACACGCAACCGAGGCACCGCCCCCACGGATACCTCCACGCGGGCGCCGATCCGATTCGGTTCGAAGCAACCCGCCTTTCCCGGCTGATTCCGACGAGAACTGCATCCGGGGCGGTGGTGCAGCGCCCGCTGCTCGATGTACTCGTCTCCCAGATGCATTGGCACGGACCACCGGTATTCGAGGTCTTGTTGCCACCGTTGGATACCCCGCCGACACTTCGATGAGCTCGTGGCGTATCCGATCGCGACAGCGGGGCCTCACCCGGTCGCGACGTTGAATATCCCGATCGGGATTGTCGACCGGCCATTCGATCAGCGCCGAGACCCGCTGTATGTCGACTTGTCCGGCACTCGGGGCAATCTCGCGGTCGTCGGTGCACCGGGGCCGGGAAAGTCGACCGTGCTGCGGACGCTGATCATGGCGTTATCCCTTGTGACGGCCGCCGGCCAGGATCCGTTCAGCGACGTGTGCCTGGTGATCGACGGCTTCGAGATCGCATGGGCAAGACCCGAGCTGTGGCCGCCCTCGCCGAACTGGCGGAATATGGCCCCTCGTACGGGGTGCACCTCGTCATCACGGTCGGGAAGTGGTCACCGATACCGTTGGCTCTCGAGGCGGGATTCGGTGGCCACGTCGAACTGTTCCCGGCCGACCCGTCGGACTCCCCGGCCGGTGAGGAACTTGCTGCCAGAGTTCCACACCTGCCGGGCTTCAGCATCACGGCGGACGGCCACCAGTTGCTCACTGCCCTACCGCCCGCATCGACGGAGATTCCGATCCGCGATCATTGGAACACGGTGTAGCGGGAGCAGTCTCCATGGTGCGGCAGGGCACTCCCGGCCGACCCGCGCGCCGCATTTACTCGTGATCGGCAACAGCTGGGAGCTCATCCGGTCCTCCGGGCTGCCACATCGGTGAAGCCACAGTTACCGCACCGAGTTACCGACCAGCCGATACGCCTCTCGGTTGGTAGGTGCATCGAGTTCCAGCGTCATCGGTCGGGCCACCACAGGGCGATGGTGAGACCGAGTAGACCGAGCACGAGCTGCGCCAGTGCCACGTCAGCCATTCACCTGCTGCTCGTGTTCGTCTGGGTCACCGGCCCAGCGGTGGCCGCGCGGGTAGAAGCGCAGCGGGGTGATGAGCGCGGCATTCTCGGTGACCAGATGGCGGATCCCATCGACGTGCTCGAAGCCCGGCACGACTACGGCGGACGCGCCGTGCTCCCCCGCATGCCGGGCCAGGGCCAGCGCGGCGATGTGTGGCCCTGTGTCCGTGAATACGGTGAATACGAGGCGGTAGCCGTGCCGTTCCGCCAGTGTGTGCAGGTCGGCCGCGGGAGTCGGGACGTCACGCCGGACCAGCGCAACCGCCTTCGGACGCTTATCGAGGGTCACGTGCATCCTCCGGGTCCGCGCACCAGCGACGCACGGCCGCTGCGATGCATTCCAATCGCTCGACCGGCGGCAGCACCGCTACGGGCCCGTCGGGGATCCCGGAAGATCCGCTGACCCGCTTCGGTAGCTGTACCGGGACCGTCCCGAGTGTCCGACCATGACCCTGAAACCCGTTGACAGACATGAGTTGACCCCTGCTCCTGGAATAGTGTTGGCAAGCACCCGGCGCAGGGCCCAGCACGGCATCAGCGACCAAACTGTGAATGCTGGACCGCCAGTTCGCGGCGCTCCTGGCGTTGAACTGGTGTCTCCCAGCGGTTCTGGGAGGTGGTCTGCGCCGGGTGCGCCCTCAGTAGACAAGCGCTACAGGTCCTATTGGAAGCTTCCGACGCGTCAATTCCTAAGAAAATTTGCAACATTCCAGATTTCGCCCCCCGCACATTCCAGTACGAGTCACACTGCGTTCCAGTGCGGGATGTGGAGGCCCGTGCAAAGGGGAGAGAGACCATGGACAGGGAGACCGACAGCACCTTCGCGCGACGGATGTTGGGGAGGCAGCTACGACATCTGCGCGAGACGTCAGGTGTCAGTGTGCAAACGGCCCGGCAGGCAATTGGGGTCGGGCATCAGACTCTATGGCGTCTGGAGACCGGACAGTCCACCCGGATCTCGGCACTGCAGGTGCGGGAACTGTGCCGCATCTACAAGGCACCACAGGAGGTTACGGACGTTCTCCTGGATCTTCTGAGCGGATTGTCGTACAAGTCTTGGTGGCATGCCTACCGCGAGGCCGTACCGAAGGACTTCGACCTGTATCTGGGTTTGGAGGTGGCGGCCAGTCGTTTTTTGACCTACGCACCGACGCTGCTTCCTGGGCTTGTCCAGACACAGCCGTACCGGCGCGCAATGATCTGGATATCGAATCCGGGGATGCGCACAGTAGAAGTAGAGCAGCACATCGAGATCGCGAGCCGTCGGCAGTCGCGGTTACACGACGACCCCAGCCTGGAAGTGGAAATCCTTGTCAGTGAGGCTGCGTTGCGACACCGCATCGGAGGCCGCGCAGTGATGGCCGAACAGCTCGACTACCTCGCCGAGCTGAGCGAACTATCCCAGGTTTCGATCAGGGCCGTCCCCTTCACCGCCACTCATGTCGGCCTGGATGCGGGGCTGTTCGTCCTGCTGGAGTTCCCGCCGCATCGGACAACATGGCTGTCAGAACCGCCGATTGTGTACGTTCAGGGCTACACCAGCGACCAGTACCTCGAGCGGCCAGAGGAAATCGACAGATACCAGATGGCAGCCGACGGCATCAGGCGCGTCGCGCTCGACGAAGACCGAACCCGAGACCTGGTGAAGAAGATAGCGAAGGAGCACCATGAACAGCGCTGACCTACCCGGAGCCCGGTGGTTCAAGAGCAGCCGAAGTTCCGGCACCAAGGAATGCGTCGAGGCCGCGCACCTGGAAAAAGGTTTCGTCGGCGTGCGTGACTCCAAGAATCCATCCGGTCCGGCCCTGGTCTTCAGCGCCGATGAATGGGATGCGTTTGTGGCGTTCGCGAAGGATGGCGGAACTTCCACGAGGCGGAGATGATCCGGAGGGTGACTGGGGCCGGATTCGAGGGCCTCACATTGCTCAAAGCAACGGAGGAGTGGCAAACGTGAATGATCAGACGGCCGCGAACTGGTTCAAGAGCACCCGCAGCCATGGCGGTAAGGACTGCGTGGAGGCCGCGCACCTAACCGGCGGACGGGTCGGCGTCCGGGATTCCAAGAATCCTACGGGCCCGGCCCTGGTGTTCGCTCCCGGCGAATGGGATGCCTTCCTCTCCGGCGCCAAGTCCGGCGACTTCGACCGGGCCTGATCCCCCACTGATAAGGAAACCCCTCCTTCGGGAGGGGTTTCCTTATGAAGGAGGCCGTTAGGAGATGACCGGACGCCCGTTGTCCGCCGAAGAGTGCGACCGGCTCTGGCGAGCCTGGACGCCCACCGAAACCGCCACACGGCTGTCGAGCGCCCCACCGTGCTGGTATGTCACAGGCGGGTGGGCGCTGGATCTGTTCGTCGGCGGTCTGGGACGTGAGCATTCAGACCTCGAAATCGGTGTGCCCAGCGAACGATTCGCCGATATCGCGAATGCGCTGCCCGGCTACGAATGGGACGTGGTCGGCGACGGGCAGGTGTGGCCGTATCCCGAGGAAGCCGATAATCAGCACCAGACCTGGCTGCGCGATCCGGCGACCGGGCGGTATCACCTCGATGTGTTCCGCGAGCCGCACCGTGGCGACCGGTGGGTGTGCCGCCGGGATACCTCGATCACCCTGCCCTATGACGAGCTGATACTTCACACCACCGACGGCATCCCGTATGTGATCCCCGAAGCCGTCCTCGTGTTCAAGGCGAAAGCCCGCCGAGCCAAAGACGAGACGGATTTCCTGCGGGCCCTTCCGGCAATGGACCGATCACGGCGATCTCGGTTGGCCGGCTGGCTTACCCGGGTGCACCCGGACCATCCCTGGGTAGGAACGCTTTCGGCTCACAAACACTGACAGGCAACTCGCAACGCCGGTTGCGGCGTCTCACTTGCCGGGTTCAGGCACCGAATCCGCCGTCGATATCCAGGCTCGCACCCGTGATATAGGCGGCGTCGGGTCCGGCGAGATACGAGACGAAGGCGCCGACTTCGGCCGAGGTGCCGAACCGGTCCGTGGCCATGACTCCGAGCAGGTTCACCGCATTGGGTCCGTCGGCGGGGTTGGCGTCGGTGTCCACCGGGCCGGGCTGGACGTTGTTGATGGTGATTCCGCGCGGCGCCAGTTCGCGCGCGAGCCCGCGAGTGAGACTCGCCAGCGCTCCCTTGGTGGCGGCGTAGATCGACTGGCCGGGGAACGGTGTGCGGTCGGCGTTGATACTGCCGATGTTGATGATTCGCCCGCCGTCGCCCATATGGACCAGCGATTCACGGACGGCAACGATCGCCGAGCGGACATTGATCGTCAGCATCGCGTCGATCTCGTCCATCTTCAGATCGGTGATCGGGCCGAAAGCGCCGATACCGGCGTTGTTGACGAGGATGTCCAGGCCGCCGAACCGGTCGACAGTCTGCGCGACGGCGGCCTCGATATCTTGTTCGTGCAGGCTGTCGGCGTGGATCGGGTGCGCGGTGCCGCCCGCGGCGACGGCGGCGGCTGCCACAGCTTCCGCTTGCTCACCGGAATTGGCGTAGGTGAACGCCACGTTCGCACCGTCGGCCGCCAATCGGGCCACGATGCCGGCGCCGACACCCCTGGATCTTCCCGTCACCAGCGCGGTCTTGCCTTCGAGCGGTCCTGCGGTCATGTGCTCGTCCTTCGATCAAGTTATGGAGTGACTACTCAATAATTCGGCCACCGGACTCGAATGTCAAATTTGAGGGATCACTCAATAATCAGTAGAGTCGGAGTATGCCCAGGCCACGCAAGTTCGATGAGCAGGCCGTGCTCACCGCTGCGAGAGCCCGCTTCTGGAGCGACGGCTACGCGGCTACTTCGATCCAGGACCTCACGGAGGCAACAGGACTGGGGACGCAGAGCCTGTACGGGGCATTCGGCAACAAGCACGAGCTGTTCCTGCGGATCCTGGACGAATACGGCGCCCGGCAGGCCGCCGGACTGGAGGCCGCGATCACCGCCGACCCCAGCCCGTGGCACGGACTATTGGCGGCCGTCACCTTCGAAGACGGCGGACGCTTGGACCTACCACCCCAGGGCTGCCTGATGGCCAACAGCGCGGCAGCCCTGAGCGCTCAGGACGAACAGGTCCGAGACCGCTCGTGCCAGGCCTACTCTCATACGCTCGCACTGTTCACCCACCAAGTCGTACAAGCCCAGGAAGCCGGCGAGATCGACGTAAGCATCGATCCGGAGGCAACCGCGCGGACGTTGTTCACCGTCATGCAAGGGATCGAATTCCTGCACAAGGCAGGGATCGGCGAAGAGGAACTGCGACTCGCCAAAACCGCCGCGGTCGAGATGATCGAACGCTCCGTCGGACACTGACGCACCGCGTGCCCGCACCTGAATCGACGCTGTAAACAGCCACAGACACGGGCTATTGCCGTGCGCTGGCCGCCCGTCTAAAATCTGACCATGCGGCCAGAAAATAGTACGACCGGCCAGGCTCGCCGCCCCTCGCTCATCGAAGAGGTCCGGCGGCGACAGATTCTCGAAAGCGCCGTCACCGTGTTCGCCGAAGTCGGGTACGCGAAAGCCTCACTCGCCCGGATCGCCGAACGGGCCGGTATCAGCAAGGGCGTCATCTCCTACCACTTCGCCGGCAAGGACGAACTGATGGAGCGGCTCGTCGAGCATGTCTACGCGGAGATCACCGAATTCGTGGTGCCCCGCGTCACCGCGGAAGAAACGGTGCTGCGCCGGATCGGCGAACGCATCCGAGCCGTCGCCGACTATGTGCGCACCAACCCCGCCGAACTACGCGCCTTGACCGAAGTGCTCCACAACCTCCTCGACGAGCACGGACGCCCGGTATATGGCGACCAATTCAACGAATCCATCTATCAGGGTTTGGAAGCCGAGTTCCGGACCGGCCAGGCATCCGGGGAACTACGCCCGTTCGATACCCGCGTCATGGCCGTCACGGTGCAGGCCGGGATCGACGCGATGATCGCCTACTGGCATTCCTACCCCGAGCACGATCTCGCGGCCCATGCCGACGAACTGGCAGATCTCATCACGCACGCAATCACCGCGAGCCCGACCACATCCGAGGTGCAGCCATGACAACCGACCAGGTGACAGCACGAGGTCCTGCACCGCTGGGCGGGACCGAACGAATCCCGGGACCTGATCTCGCCCGTGGATTCATGCTGCTACTGATCGTGCTGGCCAATACGGCCTACTATCTGTACGGCGGCCCGCGGTCGGCGTCCGGGGCACATCCGGTGGACGGCTCGGCACTCGACACCGTGGTGCAGGGCATCCTCATCACCACCGTCGATCTGCGGGTCTACCCGATGTTCGCGTTCCTGTTCGGTTACGGCCTGGTGATGATCGCCCGGCGGCAAGGACAGCGCGGGCTGTCCGATAAACAGGTCCGGTCGGTGATTCAGCGCCGGAACCTGTGGCTCATCGTGTTCGGCGCAGTGCACGCGCTACTGCTCTGGGGCGGCGACATCCTCGGCGCCTACGGCCTCACCGGCCTCGTCCTGGTGTGGCTGTTCCTGCGCCGCTCCGATCGCACACTGCTGGTCTGGGCCGGGATCGGCAGCGCGATCGTCATCCTGGTGGCAGCCCTGTCCACACTCGGGGCGGTGGCCGTCATGGCAGGCGAGGACACCGGCAGCCAGTTCGACCCGGGGTTCGCGGACGCGGCGTATGCCAGCATTTCGGCGGACACTTTCTGGGACTCGGTCGTCGCACGGATGACGATGTGGCCGGTCCAGATCACCTTCGTCCAGGGTGTGTTCGGTCTGGTTGTCCCCGTATCGATCCTGCTCGGATTCTGGGCCGCACGCCACCGGGTGTTGGAGCGGCCGCAGGAACACCGGCGGCTGCTGTGGGTGACCGCGATCGGCGGTATCACGATCGGCTGGAGCTTCGGGATCGTGCACGCGCTCGCCCACGCCGGGGTGATCAGCGGCGTGGAGCCGGCCATGGCGGCATTGGCGGCACCGCAGATGGCCACGGGACTGGCGTGCGGCCTCGGCTATGTCGCAGTATTCGGACTGATCGGCGGGCGCCTGGCCGGCCGCCGGCTCGGACCCATCGCGCACGCGGTCACCGCAGTGGGCAAACGTTCGATGACCTGCTACCTGGCCCAATCGGTGCTGTGCGCGCCCCTGCTCGCGGCCTGGGGCCTCGGCCTCGGTGCCGAACTCGGCAGTGCGAGTATGGCCGCGTTCGCTATCGGCGTCTGGATCGTCACGATCGCCTACGCTCTCTGGCTCGAACGGCGAGAAAGCCCGGGACCGGCCGAAAACCTGTTGCGCCGACTCGTTTACGGCCCGGTCGCGAAAACCCCCGGCCCGCCCGCGTCCACCACACCCGCAATCTAACCGGTAGGAGTCCGGCTGTCCGACAGAGCCGGACCCACCTCAGAATCATGGATGACGCCGAATAGCCGCCATTACCGCGTCCACCGACTGCTCGGCCAGCGCATCCGGCAGCGGCAGATGCCGGAACAGGGCGCGGAAATAGATCGGCGCGGCCACCGCATCCAGCACGAAACCGATATCGATATCCGGCTCGACCTCGCCACGATCGATCGCCGATTGCAGCGCCCGGGCCGTCGTGTCCCGGCGTGGACCGAACACCCTGGACCACAACTGCTCACGGAGTTCCGGGTCGGCAGCGAGGTCGGCCACCAGCGCCGGCAGGACCCGGCCCAGAGAGGTATCACGTACTGCCACAACCAGTTCCCGCATGGACGCCACGAGATCCGCACGAAGATCACCGGTATCCGCCGTCGGTTCGAGCCCGAGCAGGTCGGCGACGATATCGACCACCAGATGACGTTTGGACGGCCATCGCCGATAGATCGCCGGGCGGTGGATGCCCGATTCGGTAGCGACCCGGCCGATGGTCATCCCCGCATACCCCTCGGCGTCGAGAACGGCACGCGCCGCTGCCAGCACGGCTGTATCGATTCGGTCGTCCCGGGTACGGCCCGCCATCAGAACACCGGCCGCGGCACGAGAACCACCTGCCAGCCGTCCGGGTCCGGGAACGCGATCGCCCCGTTCGCCGCCCAATACGGATTCTCGGGCGCGACCGGTTCCACCCCGAACTCCCCCAGCCGCTCCACCGTTTCGTACATGCGAGCTTCCGACGAGAAGTACAGCACGAGCAGGTTCTCCTTGCTCGGCGCGTCCCCCGGACTGCCGTCGGCGTGGGTGGTGAATTCGAGGTGATAATCCGTGCCCGGAAGCCCCAGCATCACACCGTCGTATCCCGCGTGGTTCTCGAACCGGTACAGCTCGTTCAGGCCGAGCCCGTCCACATAGAACCGGGTCACCTCCTCGAGGCGATCGGTCGGGCGGGCGAATCTGATCTGCACTACATCGAGGTAATCGGGCCAATCGTTGATGGTCACATCATTACAGTACGGTACGGACCGTAATTATTTAAGGACCACCCTCTTCCCGTAGCCGGTCCGGGCACACAGGAGTTAGCCTGACCCTGGAGGGAGGGAACATATGCTGATCGACTTCGTCCCCGACGAGAATCTGTACCCCTTCGGGTCGCGTTGGTTCGATTCGTCCGCCGGTCGAGTCCACTACATCGACGAGGGTTCGGGAACCCCTATTCTGTTCTGCCACGGTTCCCCGACGTGGAGTTTCCTGTACCGGCACATCGTGAAGGACCTTCGCGACCGATATCGGTGCATCGCCGTCGACCTTCCGGGCTTCGGATTGTCGGAACGGCGCACGGGTTTCGGCTACACCATCGCCGAACAGACCGTAGTCCTCGGCGAACTGATCGATCACCTGCAACTCGACGGTTTCGTCCTGATGGGCCAGGACTGGGGCGGGCCCATCAGCCTGGGCGCGGCCACGTCACGTGCCGATCGAGTGCGCGGGGTCGTTTTGGGCAACACCGTGTTCTGGCCGATCCAAGCGAGAGCGAATCGGGCATTCAGCGTGATTATGGGCAGCCGGCCGATACAGCGCCGGATACTCGAACAGAATTTCCTCATCGAACGCGTCTTGCTGCGGGAATTGGGACACACGCTCACCACCGCCGAGGCCGACCACTACCGCGCGGTACAGCCCACCGCGGCGTCCCGGCAGGCCCTCGCCGTAATGCCCAAAGAAATCCGTTCCGCCCGTCCACTACTGGACCGGCTCGCGTGGGATGTCCCCGGCACACTGGGCGATAAGCCGGCCCTGGCGGTATGGGGCATGCGAGATCCGGTGTTCCGGCCGAACACCTGTCTCCCGCGGATCCGGGCCGCCTTCACCGATCTCGATATCGTCGAGCTGCCACACGCACGCCACTTCGTCCAGGAGGACGCGCCGGATTCGGTCACAACGGCCATCGCGAAGCGATTTCCATAGTGATGCTCGAAGCGATGAGGTCACCGACCGGGCAGTGATGGGTGGCCCCGGACGGCACGCCCAGTCCGGGCCCGCAACTCGTACAACCGAGAGTCGAGAGACGGACGGGCCGGGGCCGAACGACGCGCCGAAGGAACGAACACGCCGGTTTTCGAACACACTTTCTACTGTTACTCGCGGTATCTCCGATAGCTTGCCGGCATGGTCGGCTCCGCACATGAGGCGATGCACCGCCTCTTCCAAGACAACCCCGGGGTATTCGCCCGAGCTTTCCGAGTCCTCGGACTTCCCTTCGACGATCCCGCCGAAGTCGCAGTCCTCACCAACGACCTCACCGAGATCCGCCCGCTGGAGCGCAGGGTCGACACCCTGCTGCGCATCACCACCGTGCGGGAGGGACCGTTCTTGCTGTTGGTCGAAGCCCAGAACAAACCGGATCCGGACAAACCGAGCGCCTGGGCCTACTACCTGGCCTATCTGCACGAGAAGTACCGGCTGCCCGTTGTGCTGCTCGTCGTCTGCCGCGAAACCAGGACAGCCGATTGGGCCATCCAACCGATCACCATCGGCCTGCCGCAGTGGGCCAGTATCATCGTGCGCCCACTCGTTCTCGGCCCGCACAACGTCCCCGTCGTGACCGATCCCGCGATTGCGGCCGCCGACATCCCCCTGGCTGTGCTGTCGGCGATCACTCACGCCAAGGACCGCAGTATTGATGCGATACTGAAAACACTCGCCGATGCCCTGCACGGACTCGAAGACGAGGAAGATCTCCACGTCTTCGCCGAACTCACCGAACTCGGCCTCGGCGCGACCCGAGCCGCGAAAACCTGGAGCAAACTGATGAGCGTGGATCTGTCGTTCTACCGTTCGCGTACATCCCAGCGCCTGCGCGCCGAAGGACGTGCCGAGGGCCGGGCCGAGGGGCGCGCCGAAGGCCGATTCGAAGGACGCGTCGAAGGCAGGGTCGAGGGCCGTGTAGAGGAAGTGATCGGCAAAACCTTGCGGCTGTTGGAGGCCCGCGGGATCGATGTTCCCGAATCGGCCCGGGAACATATGCAGACCTGTGCCGACCTCGACCTTCTCGACCGCTGGTTCGACCGTGCCATCACTGCCGCCGATATCGACGAGGTCCTCGCTGATTAGCCGCGCGGCGACAATCTGCGGACACCACTGACCGGCAAGGCATTCTTCCGCCTCTGCAATACCGCCGAGCCGAAGGGAGCGCCCAGTAGGGCAGCTGGTAGAGCGCCGGCGAAGGCCCCGGAAGAAGATAGAAGCGGGTGTGTCGTGGGTGAACTGGTCGAGCGAGTCGATGAGCGCGATCAAGTGCTGGGTGTGGTGGAACGGACCGCAGCTATCCGAGCGCACTGGCTGCATCGCGTCGCTACGACTGTGTGCCGCGATAAGGCGAACAGGATTCTGCTACACCGCAGGCCGGAGACCGACGCGCCGTTTCCGGGCCACTACAACTGGCTGATCGGCGGCGCCGTGGCAGTCGGCGAGTCCTACGAGCAAGCCGCAGCCCGCGAACTCGCCGAGGAACTCACCATCGCCGGCCGGCCGCGGTTCCTGTTCAAATTCCTGTGCCGGGGAGCGGTCGCGCCCTATTGGCTGGGTCTGCACGAAGTCGTCATCAGCAGCGAAATCACCCCGGACCCTACCGAGATCGCCTGCCACGAATGGGTTCCGGACGCGCAGCTGCCCGATCTGATCCGGCGGCGCCGGTTCGTACCCGACAGCGTCGAAGCGCTCAACCATTACACAACCCGAGGGGCGACACCGATCGGCCCCGGCGAGCCACCGCTGCTGGGTGAGGCATGATGAACCAGTGGTTATGACCCTCATTGCCGCAGTGGCCCGCAACGGAGTGATCGGCCGCGACGGGGACCTTGCCTGGCGTGACCGGGAGGACCTGCAGCGGGTCAAGCGACTCACGATGGGGAAGACACTGATCATGGGGCGGCGCACATTCGAATCCATCGGCCGGCCCCTGCCCGGGCGGACAACGATCGTGGTGACGCGCCGACATGCCTGGTCTCGGGACGGCGTCACGGTCGCCGGGTCCATCGATGAAGCAATCACTGCGGCCGACAGCGAGGAGATCATCTGTTTCGGCGGCGGCGAGATATACGCGCAGCTCATCAACGAGGCCGACCGCCTGGAAATCACAGAAATCGAAACCGGCCTCGACGGCGACGTCCACTTCCCGCCGATCGACCCCGGGCGCTGGCAGGAAACCGAACGCATACACCGCGACGGGTACAGCTGGGTCACCTATCTTCGACCGTCCTGACAGGTGGGCAGGTGACGCCGCGGTTAGTCGAGCCATCGCCGGAAAGCACAACACCGTGCGGGTACTCGGCGAGATCTCGGCGCCCGCCCCTGCGGAATCCGCCACTGTTCGTGATAGTCCACACTCAGCACCGACCGGCCGCCCTGCCTTGGCCGGCAGTCGACTCTGACTGTGGTAACGATGACAGGTGCGTGCCCCGGCGCACGGCCGGGGCCCTGAATACGGGGGGTTATGACCGCGATAGCCAGATTCGGTGCAGTTTCTCTCGATAGCCGGGATCCGCACCATCTAGGGCAGTTCTATCGAGCGCTGCTGGATTTCGAGGTCCGGTACGAATCCGACGAGCTGGTCGTTCTTCGGGGCGACGGAGTGATGCTGACGATCGAACTCGTGGAAAACCACCAGCCGCCGGACTGGCCCGGCGACCAGGTGCCCAAGCAAATGCATCTCGACCTCTTCGTCGACGATCTCGATACCGCGGAGAGAGCTGCGATCGAGCGTGGCGCGGTCAAGGCCGGCTATCAGCCTGCACCCGACCGCTGGCGGGTTCTGATCGATCCTTCGGGACACCCCTTCTGCCTCACAGTCCCACCAGGTGCAGCGGAGTGAGCCGACCGGCAGCGACTCTCACACTGACCGCTTCAGTCATATGGTGAATACCGTGGATTGGATTGTGCAGTCCGGCGCCGGAATCCGAGTCGAGTGGGGCCAGGCCGGCGCTCGGGCCTTGGGTCCACACAGCGCGGCGCTGGTGATAGTCGATGTGTTGTCCTTCACCACCACGGTATCGGTAGCCGTCGACGCCGGAACGGCGGTGCTTCCCTACCCGTGGCGGGACGACGGCGCGGAGGAATTCGCGGCACGAAACGATGCTGCCCTGGCGGTTGGGCGACGTGCGATATCCCCGCAGCGCCCCTGGTCGCTGTCGCCGACCGCACTGAGGAACGCACCTGCACCGCACCGATTGGTTTTGCCATCACCGAATGGATCGGCTATCGCGGCGGCTGTTTCGGGGACGCCGATTGTCGCTGCGTGCCTGCGTAACTCCACCGCCGTCGCCGCGTGGCTGGCCAGGCAAGGATGGGGCACGGCCGACCAGCCGATTGCGATCATCCCCGCCGGGGAACAGTGGCCCGGCCAGGACACAGTCCGGCCGGCCATCGAAGACTGGATCGGCGCCGGCGCGGTCGTTTCCGCTCTCGCCCGGACAGGAGCGGGGCCGCTCTCGGCGGAAGCAGTGGCGGCCAGGACACTGTACGAGGGGATCAGGGAGGTGCCGAGACTGATCTCCGAATGCGCATCAGCCCGTCAGCTTGTCGATATGGGCTTCGGTAATGATGTCGCGGTGGCCACGGAAATGGACGCCACCACTACGGTCCCCGTGCTCGTAGATGGCGAGTTCGTCGCATAAACGTGGTCCACTTCCCTCGTCGATCCACCACCTCGAGCCCGGCACCGGCGTTCGAATGGCCCTGGCTTGACCGAGACACTCGAAACCCGACCGGCAGCTACCCGGTGCGGTGCGTTCGGGCGCTGAGCAGGAGTAACGCAGCCGGTAATGCGATAGCGCCGGCGAGCGCGACCATGAGTAGCGCACCCGTTGCCGGAGTGAGGTGGTCGAGCATGGTCCAGTGCACCAGGAAATGGGGAACGGACCAGGTCAAATACATGACCAGGGCAGTTCGAACCGCCCACCGGCCGCCGTGGACCACGGCCGCGCCGAGAACCACCGCGCTGGCCAGCGTCATCGCACCGTAATCGCGCATCAGATGCTCGTTGTAGGCCATACCCATGCCGACCACGGCGAATGCGAAGAACCGGGCGGGAAAGAACAACGCCCAGATACCGACGACGATCTGGACGGCGGCAAGGAATCCGATGCCTGCACGGATCCCGGACCACATCACCGGCCTCCTTCATGGGTCCGGCGACTGCCGAGAAATTCGTCGAATGTGATGCGCCCGACCGCGCGGTCCGGGGTGAGATGGTTGCCCGCACGGTAGTCGCGGAATACCTTGCCCGGCAGCCGGATCGGCAGTATCAGGCGCCGCCGCCCGATCGTCCGGTGGTAGGTGCGGGCCAGGTCGGCCAGGTCACGCACCTGCGGTCCGCCCAGGTCGGGTACCCGGTGCAGGGCCGGGCCGGCGACGATCGAAACGAGCCGGTCCGCCACCTCGGTCACGTCGATCGGCTGAACGCACATCCCGGCCGGCACGATCGTGACCGGCGATACGCGCTGCGCATCGCAGATCGCCGTGACAAGGTCGTGGAACTGCGTTGTGCGCAGGATCGTCCACGGCAGGCCCGATTCCTCGACCAGGTGTTCGCACGCCAGCTTGGCCCGGTAGTAGCCGAACTCGACGTTCTCGATGCCGACGATGGAGACATACACCAGGTGCGGGACGCCGGCGGCCCGCGCGGCCTCGATCAGATTGCCGGTCGCGGCCACGTCACCTTTCCCGTTGGTCGTCGCCAAATGCACTATCGCATCGACACCGGCAACCGCACCGGCCGGTCCGCCGCGCGTGCGCAGATCACCGACCACCCACTCCTGTGTGGCCGGTGCCCGGCTCTTACGGGTGAGCACCCGCACCCGGTGCCCCGCCTCGTTCAGCCGTGGTACCAGCGCGCGCCCCAGCCGCCCAGTACCCCCGGTGACCAGCACTGTTTTCGATTCCGCCATAACTCCTCCGTGGTCGGCGAGATTTTCTTCTCGACGTACACCACTAGGAACCGGACAGCCCTTCGGAATGTGACAAGCCGTCCAGCTGCCGGCCGGCGAACCGGATCTTGTCCGGATTAGCAATGATCCGGAGGGTGGTGAGCCGGCCATCCACGATCTCCGGCACGAATACCCCGATCAGTGAGGCGGAATACCGGGCGATACCGGCCGGTGCACCGTTCACCTCATGAATGGACACGGTCAGACCGGCATCGAAGCGACCGGTAATGGATGCCAGGTATCGCGCGACCTTCGCCGCACCGCGAACCGGACGCCGCGCCACTCCCGGGGCGCCGCCACCGTCGGCGACGGATGTCGCATCCTCGGCCAGCATCAGCTCCAGGGCAGCCAGGTCACCGCCCTGCGCCGCGTCGAGAAACCGCTCCACCAGCTCCTGGTGTCCGCGCCTGTCGCCGGTATCTGGGCGTTGCCCGGTGCCGGCGAGCCGGTTGCGCGCACGATGATGCAACTGCCGGCAGTTCGAGTCGGACAGGTCGAGCACCGCAGCCACCTCGCTATGGCTGTATCCGAACGCTTCGCGAAGCACGAACACCGCGCGCTCGGCCGGAGTGAGCCGCTCGGCGAGCAGGAGAAACCCCAGCGATATCGTGTCGCGCTGCTCGGCAGTCTCCAGCGGATCGAGCACACCGTCACCGGTCAGCACCGGTTCCGGCAGCCAGGGCCCGATGTAGTGCTCCCGCCGGTACCGGGCCGAACCCAGCAGGTTCAGGCACAGATTCGTCGTGACTTTCACGAGCCATGCATCCGGCTTCCCGACCGAGCCCGGCTCGATGCGCTGCCAACGCAGGAAGGCATCCTGCACGATATCTTCCGCGTCCATGGCAGACCCAAGCATCCGATACGCCAAGCCGAACAACCGCCGGCGTTGCCGCTCGAACTCGTCGACCGTCCCGTGCGCCACCACTCCAGTCTTCCGCACCGCATATCCGGCGAGGGACCTAGGTCGCTCGGACACGCCGAGTCACTGCAAGCCGCGACTCCGGGCGTCGCGCTCAGTTGAGTGGTCGGCCAATGCTGCTCGAGCTTTTCCCCGCACCGAAGTCGTTCTGCCGCCACAGCGGTCGCCTTCTGCGTCGGCGGCGCGATCGAACCGCGAAACGAGGTAATCACGGCGAGAGGGGCATCGGAGAACCATATCGGACCTTTATCGCCGCCCGAAGGCGAGTGCGACGTTGTGTCCGCCGAATCCGAAGGAATTGTTGATCGCGTAGTCGATTCGGCCGCGGCGGGGTGCGCCGGTGACGATATCGAGGTCGATCGCGGGGTCCTGGTGGTCCAGGTTCAGGGTCGGCGGGATGATTTCGTCGCGGATGCTGAGAACGGTCAGTACCGATTCCAGTGCGCCGGCGGCTCCGATCGAATGGCCCAGCGCCGATTTCGGCGCGTATACGGCGGGATGGGTGCCGATGGCCTGGGTGATCGCGGATGCTTCGGCGGTATCGCCGATCGGTGTCGCGGTGGCGTGCGCGTTGACATGGGTGATGTCTTGTCCGGTCAGGCCCGCGGTCTGCACGGCGCGGGTGATCGCGCGCGCCGCGCCGGTGCCCTGGGGGTCGGGTGCGACGAGATGGAAACCGTCGGACGTGATTCCGGCCCCGAGCAACCGGGCGAGGACGGTGGCGCCGCGGGCTCGGGCGTGCTCCTCGGTTTCGAGGATCAGCAGGGCGCCCGCTTCGCCGAAGACGAAACCGTCGCGGTCGGCGTCGAAGGGACGCGACGCGCCTTCCGGGTCGTCGTTGCGGGTACTCATCGCCCGCATCATCGAGAACGCCGCGATCGGCACGGGATCGATATAGCCTTCGACACCGCCGGCGACCACCATATCGGCGTCGCCCATCGCGATCATCTGCCAGGCGCGCGCGATGGCCTCGGAACCGGACGAACACGCCGATACCGGGGTCACCACACCGGCGCGGGCCCGGAGTTCGAGCCCGACCACGGCTGCCGGGCCGTTGGGCATCATCATCTGGACCGCCAGCGGCGAAACCCGCCGGTAGCCACTGCTTTCGAGGGTGTCACGGGATTCCACGACCGCATCACCGCCACCCTGACCGGTGCCGATGGCCACCGCGAGCCGGTCACGGTCGACGTCCGGGCTGCCCGCATTCCGCCAGAGCTCCCGCCCGAGCACCGTGGCCAGGCGTTCCACATAGGCCAGACGCCGCAACTCCACCCGGGTCAGATGTGTATCCGGCCGGACCTTCAACGGCCCGCCGATCCGCACCGGGAGGTCGTGTTCCCGGACCCAGCTCTCCTCCAGGCGGACGATGCCGGACGCACCCTCCAGTAGGCCGGTCCAGGTCGCGTCGATATCTCCGGCGAGAGAGGTCGAGGCCGCCACCGCTGTGACGACGATATCGGGGAACCTCCCGTCGACCGCGAACGGATTCCGAACCTGCACCATGCGCCTCCCTGCTCAGCCGGTAATCGGCTATCGACCCTCTGGTTGTCCCCTCGACTACGTGAGCATTCCATCGAAACCACCGGAGCGGAGGAGAATCTCCAGATGCGCTGCCGGGGGTCCGGGCTACTGCCAGGTCGCGGAATCGGGGTCGATGCCGTGGGTCCGGGCGGCGGCGTCGACGATGCGGCGGAACCAGGTGGCGAGGCCGGCGCGGATCCTGTCGTAGTGGGCGGCAAAGCCCGGATCGTCTTCGTACATGCGGCCCAGGCAGACCTGCATCTGCCTGCTGAGGGGAAAGTACGCGGAACTGAACACTTCGCGGTGCCGCTCTACGAGCTGATTCGCTTCCGTACTGCCGGGGTCGACACCGGCGTCCATCGCGTCGGCGAGCGCGCGGTCGACGGCGGTGACGCTGTCGGCGACGGCCTGCCATTGTTGCGGATTCCGGGCCGCCGAGCGTTCGGCGTACTGCTGCCATTGCGCGGTATCGCCGTAGCGTTCCCGGGCTCGGGCCGGCCAGTCCGGGTTCCATCGGGGCCCGAAGACCTCGGCCTGCTGGCCGGCGGTGAGGAGTGGGCCGCGCTCGTGGGCTTCTATCATCCGGTCCAGGCCGGCGCCGAGCTGTTCGAGGCGGTCGATGCGTTCGGCGACCTGGGCACGCTGGGCGCGCAGAGCTTCGGCCACGTCGGCGTCCGGGTCGTCCATGATGCGCTGGATCCGGTCCAAACCGAGACCGAGTTCGCGGTACACGACGATGCGGTGCAGGCGTTCGAGGTCGCGCGCGGTGTACAGCCGGTATCCGGCGGCCGTACGCAGCGAGGGCCGCGCCAGGCCGATCCCATCCCAGTGGTGCAGCGCGCGGACCGTCACACCCAGACGCGTCGCGGCCTGACCGACGGTCAGACCGTCGGCGTGGGTGGTGTCGGTCATGCCTGCCATTCTCAAATCCCCGTGGCACACCCGGACAGCACGACATACAGGTAGGGCCCATGGACGGCCACCACCACCGTGGCGAAAGCGAGCAGCTGTATGCCCAGTGTCGACGCCGGGAGCACTGCCGAACGGGCTCGGGTGGGCGATACCAGATGGCCGATCCGGTCGGGCCCCGCGGCATGGAGCAGTAGGCCCGTAAGAGGTGTACCCGGAGCTGCGGTGAGGTGGCTTCCGGGCGTACCGAGTTTGAGCAGCGCGCTCGCCAATGCCGGTGTGCCTGCGTGATCGCGGGCCGCGTTGTCCGCCGCGATCTCGAGATAGTGCGGGATCGCATCGGCGATCGCCGATACCAACGGCACCCAGCGCAGCGGCCAGGTCGACGCACCGAGCAGCGTCAGGATCACATGGTGGTGCTGGCGCAGGTGAGCGCTTTCGTGCTCGAGGACCGCCGCGAGCTCATCGGGCTCCAGCGAGGCATACAGTCCGTCGGAGACGACGATCCCGCCGTACCGGCGCGGCAGGGAGAACGCCACCGGTCGTGGATCATCGATCACCAGGACGCGATGCCCGCCGATGCGCGCCGTGCGGGCTCGGTCCGCAAGCACCTGCGCGGCCGACCGGGTGGCGCGGTGGCGGCACAGCCACCGCGGTATCCCCATCCCCAGCAGGGCGACCAACGCGAACGCCGGTAGCAGCAGAAGCATCACGACGGGAATCGCCGTGTCCACGGTGGTCGGGGCGAACGGGCTGGCGGCATTTAGGCACTGCCGGCAGGCTTCGGCGAACGGCGCAGGAAGCACACTCGGACCGGTGACCATCCACGCCGCCATCAGGCTCAGTGACGCGACGGCGAGGACCCACAGCAGCAGGCTGCCGGTGAGGACGAGTACCGCCGTCCGGGGTACCCGCGTCAGCGCCGGTGCGGCGGCACGGACAAGCCCGGGCCCGCCCACCGAGGACGCGGCCAGTACGAGCGCCAGAACGGCCGGGACGACCAGTGCGCTCATCCGCTGCGCCCGCTCTTGCCGAGGTAGTCGCGGAGCAGCTGCAGGTCACGCTGATCGATATCGTCGATGAAATGCAGGATCGACGCCATCGGGTCGTTGCTGGTGGACAGCGCCTGTTTCATGAGCTGGGCGGCGTGCTTCTCCCGGGTGTGGCGCGGCGCGTAGCGCACGGACCGGCCCTCCCGTTCGGGGGTGACGAGTTGTTTGCGTTCGAGGTTGGTGAACACGGTGGCGATGGTGGTGTAGGCGAGGTCACCGCCGAGCCGGGTGATCACCTGCCGGATCGTGGCGGCCCCGTGATCCCACAGCACGTCCATCACCTGTTGTTCGAGGGCACCCAGCCGCACCGGCTCGGACTGCTGATCGCGCTTCTTCCCGGACACCATGACCTCCCTACCGTACTGCAGGCACCGGGCATACGACCTGGCCCTGGAGTCGCCGCACGACGGCGACCGCGGACAGCACGAGCGCGGTCGCGGCCAGAACCGGCTGGGCGGGCGCGAACCAGGTCAGGGCCCCGGTGTAGCCGAGAGCGAGTAGCGCGATCTTGTTGCAGACCGGGCAGCCGACCGCGAACCAGGCCAGCACCGCGGCGAATCCGCCGAGCCGGGCACTGCGCCGGTCCGAACCGTCGCCGGCTCCCGCCGGTTCGTCGGATCGGGGAGTCTCTGCGGCGCCCGGGCGCACATAGGTGGCGAACAAGATGCCGGTGAGTACGGACGTGACGATCCACACCGGGTAGTTCCACGGCTCGGGCGGTATCTCCCGCCCGAAGATCGGGTTCGGAATCAGGACGGTGACGAGACCGACCACCACACCGACCAGCACGGCCGCCGTCGCGGCCAGGCCCAGCTGCCGAGGACTCCACGCATACAACGCCTGCGCCGCGAGACCCAGCGACGTTTTCCGGCGACTCATCCACTGTTCGATCCGACTCACGGTTTTACTATGCCGGATAGTCGACTATCTTGCATAGTCGACTATCCGAGATAGTCGCCCCCACCGCCCGGCACCCGATGCCGGTGGAGCGCGCCGGGCGACAGCACCCTCCCGACCAGTAAGGAGCACGACGATTTCCTCACAGGACACTCCCACTCGCTCGCTTCCGTGGAAGGCCATTGCGCTCGGCGCGATAGCCGTCGCCCTACTGTCCATCGGCGCCGCGATCAGCATGAGCACCGGCAACGATCGATCCCCGGCCGCGTCGCCGGCAACCGAAGGAAACAGCGCCCTGCTGGACCTGGCGCGCCGCGACGACAACGACCCGTTCGCCATCGGCGCCGTCGACGCCCCGATCGTCGTCATCGAATACGCCGATTTCACGTGCCCGTACTGCAGCGCCTTCGCGGTCAACACCCTCCCGACGCTCCTCGAGGAGTACGTCGAGGCCGGTCACGTTCGTATCGAATGGCGCGATACCCCCATCCTCACCGACTACTCGGTCGAAACGGCGATCGCCGGACGAGCAGCGGCGGAACAGGACCTGTTCTGGGAATTCTCACGAGAGATGTTCGCGCACACCTATTCCGGATCCAAGGACTATCAGCGCGAAACCCTGATCGGCATCGCAGGCAAGGTCGAGGGTCTCGATACCGCGGCGTTCACCGCCGCATTGGACGATCCCGCACTGGCGGCAGCCGTGGACCAGGAGGCCGACGACTCCCGCAACCTCGGGGTTTCGGGGACGCCCACCTTCGTCGTGGGCGACCAGATACTCCAAGGCGCGCAGCCCGTCGACGCTTTCCGGCAGGTCATCGACGCGCAGCTCGAGGAAGTGGGCTGATGGATATCGGCTACGCCGGCGCCTTCCTCGGCGGCATACTCAGCCTCCTCTCGCCGTGTTCGGTCATGCTGCTGCCCGCATTCTTCGCCTATGCGTTCGCCGACCCCGCCACGCTGGTCGCCCGCACCGGGGTCTTCTACCTCGGACTGATCACCACCCTCGTACCGCTGGGCGTCTTCGCCGGCACCGTCGGGGCCTTCCTCAACGAGAACCGCAGTCTGTTGCTCACCCTCGTCGCCTGCGTGGTGATCCTGTTCGGTGTCATCCAGCTGGCGGGGATCCCGATTCCGGGTTTGTCCCGGACTTCCCGGCCGGGCGGCGACGCCGGGCGTGCCTGGACCGTCTACGTTCTCGGCACGGCATACGGGGTCGCGGGAGTCTGCACCGGCCCGATCCTCGGGTCCGTGCTGATGATCGCCGCGGTCGGCGCGAGCCCCGCTTACGGGGCGATCCTGCTCGCGGTCTACGCGGCCGGAATGGCTCTACCGCTGCTGGTGCTCGCCCTCGTGTGGAAACGATGGTCGACCGGAATCCGCGCCGCGCTGACCCCACGGGAACTCACCGTCGGCCGCTGGACGAACAGCTGGCACGCAATCATCTCCGGCCTACTGTCCACTGCCCTCGGCGTTCTCCTGCTGTTCGTGGCCCGCGACCCGGAAGCCGGCGGCATCCTCTCCATCGCCGACCAGTACCGGATCGAGACGGGGGTGGCCGAACTCGGCGGGCAGGTGTCGAACATCTTCGTGCTGGCCCTGTGCCTGGGAATCGGCGCAGCGGCGTGGTGGCTCCGGCGTCGCGCACTCCGTAGAAAGAATCTCCCTTCTTGACAGTTGCTGTCATAACGGTAGAGACTTCCGTCAGGCAGTTCCACCGGCGGACTGATCAACAGGAGGTGCGCGGTGTCCTTGCGGGAGCGGCAGCGGCGGCAGGTCCGTGCGGAGATCCAGAGCGCGGCATTCACGTTGTTCGCGCGCTCCGGATTCGATGCGGTGACCACAGAACAGATCGCCGCGGCGGCAGGGGTATCCCCCAGCACGTACTTCCGGCATGTGCGCAGCAAAGAGGACCTCCTCCTCGACCCCGTGCGGGAAGGCGGCGCGGGAATCGCGGGCCTGCTCGAAGGCCGGCCGGAGGACGAGCCCGCCGATATCGCACTCGCACAATCCATCCTGGCCCGTTCCAGCGCCCTCGAAACAGCCGAAGTCGAACAGTGGCGGGCAGCCTTCGCCACCGCACCACACCTGCTCGACCGAGTCGCCCTGGTCCCGGCAGACCATCGAAAGCGACTGGTGGAGTTGGCAGCCCGGCGGATGGGCACCGATCCGGTGACCGACAGCAGTTCCGGCCTGCTGGTGCACCTCATGCTCGCGGCCGCCGAGTTCGGGTACCTGCAGTGGTTGCGCAGCGCCCGAAATCAATCGGCATCGCTACCGGTCTGTGTCGAGGCGGCGGTCGCCGCGGTCCTCGACGACCGGTGGCGGAAACGTCGCTGACGTCCATCGCCCACGATTCGAAGCAGAGAAGGCTCCCATGAAGCAGAACAGCGTGATTCCGGATTCTGTCGACGTCGTGATCGTCGGGTCGGGAGCGGCGGGTATGACCGCGGCGATCACCGCGGCACGGCACGGCCTGTCCGCGGTAGTGGTGGAGAAAGCGAGCCGATGGGGTGGTTCCACCGCCCGCTCCGGCGGCGGCGTCTGGATTCCCGGTAATCCGGTACTCCGTCGCGAGGCGCCCGCCGACGATATCGACGCCGCCCGCGCCTACCTCACCGCCATCATCGGCGACAGGGTCGCACCGGAGATGATCGACACCTATATCGACCGCGGTGCCGAGGCATTCGAGTTCCTCGCCCGGCACACACCGCTGGCAATGCGCTGGGTGCCCGGATACAGCGACTACTACCCCGAAGCTCCGGGCGGTCGGGCGCACGGCCGATCGGTCGAACCGGAACCCTTCGACGCCCGCACACTCGGCGCCGAACTCGCCACCATGGAACCCGACTACTCGAAGGCCCCACGTAATTTCGTGCTGACCCAGGCCGATTTCCGGCAGATCCATCTAGGGCTGCGCAATCCACGGGCACCGTTCCGCGCGGTCCGGATCGGGGCACGCTGGGCCGCAGGCCGCCTACGTGGGCGGCATCTGCTCGCGCGCGGTCAGGCCTTGAGCGCCATGCTGCGCGTCGGCATGCGCGATTCCGATGTTCCGCTGCTGCTGGACAGCGCGCTGGTGGAACTCCGGACGACCGGCGAACGGGTCACCGGGGTCGTGATCCGCAACGGGGACACCGACCACGCAATTACCGCACGACGGGGCGTGATCCTGGCCTGCGGCGGTTTCGAGAAAAACGACGCCATGCGCAAGCGGTATCAGCGCGAACCGATCGGCACCGAGTGGACCGTCGGGGCGGCGGCCAACACCGGCGACGGTATCCGCGCGGGCCGGGCCATCGGTGCGGCCACCGCATTCATGGACGACGCCTGGTGGGGCCCCTCGATCCCACTCCCCCGCATGCCATGGTTCTGCCTTGCCGAACGAAACCTGCCCGGCAGTCTCATCGTGAACGACCGTGGTATGCGGTTCATGAACGAATCACTGCCCTATGTCGAGGCCACCCACCGCATGTACGGCGGGGAATACGGGCAGGGCGACGGCCCCGGTACCAACATCCCGGCCTGGCTGATCTTCGACCAGCGCTACCGCAACCGTTACCTCTTCGCCGGCCTGCCACCCCGGCAACCGTTACCGCGGCGATGGTTCGACACCGGCGTACTCTCCCGCGCAGACACGGTCAGCGAACTCGCGGAGAAGATCTCGGTGCCGGCGGACCAGCTCGCCGCCACGGTCGCCCGGTTCAATACCTTCGCCCGCACCGGTGCCGATGAGGATTTCGGCCGCGGCACCAGTGCCTACGACCGCTACTACGGAGACCCACGCCAACGCCCGAACCCGAACCTGGGCGCCTTGGAAACCGGCCCCTTCTACGCCGCGCGACTCGTCCCCGGCGACCTGGGCACCAAAGGTGGTCTGGTCACCGATATCGACGCCCGTGTTCAACGGGACGACGGCACTGTCATCCCCGGCCTCTACGCCGCCGGAAACACCAGCGCACCCGTCATGGGTCACACCTATGCCGGCCCCGGAGCCACCATCGGCCCGGCCATCGTCTTCGGCTATCTGGCTGCACTCCACGCCGCCGGTCAGAACCTGCGAAGCGCTCCTTCTTCGACCGAGCCCTGAGTGCCCCGCTTGCGCCGTTGCGGGTTCACCGTTGCTGGATGCGATCCAAATAGTCCTTCCGCTGCGTCACGTCGTATCCGCCGTACTCGGCACCACCGACGAAACGTTTGAGCCACCACAGAATCGGCGCCGGGACCAGTTCTTCGACCACACCTATCGGCGCGAGCCAGCGGGGCACGGTCACCTCACCGCGGCCGTGGCTCGCACTGTCGGCGATCGCGGTCGCGACCTGCTGCGGTGTCAGCGTGGGTTGCAGCCGTAATCGCACACCGGAGGTGAGGTCGGTGTGGGTTGCGGCGGGCAGCACGGCCGTCACGGTGACGCCCGAGCCCGCCAGTTCAGCACGGAGAGCGCGAGAGAACGCCACGACACCGAACTTCGACGCGCAGTAGGTTGCGATCCCGGGTGTGGTGATCTTGCCTGCCATGGAAGCGACGTTGACAATATGACCGCGCCGCCGCAGGCGCATCCCGGGCAGTACCAGATGCACGCCGGTGAGTACCGCGCCGAGATTCACGGCGAGTTCGCGCTGCATCGCCGCGAGATCCTGATCGGCAAAACCGCCCATGAACTGGACACCGGCATTGTTGACGAGGACATCTATCGGGCCGTCGGCTTCCGCAGCGGCCACGAAGGCGCGGAAGCTGTCCTCGTCGGTGACGTCGAGAGCATGGGCGTTGGCGCCGATTTCGGCAGCGGCCTGTTCGGCGGCCGGTAGATCGCGGTCGCCGATCCATACCCGGGCACCGCGGGCGACGAATTCCTCGGCAGTGGCCCGCCCGATCCCGCGCGCCCCGCCGGTGATGCACACCCGGGCGCCCCGCACCTCGATCACAGCGGGCTACCGATCGGCTCGCGCAATGCGAAGTAGGCGATAAGCCTGATCGCACCGTCATTCATCCGCAGCAGTGCCCGGCCGAGGTAGACGCCGGGGATCACCTCCACGATTTCGTCGCGGGTCCGTCCGATGGGGAAGGTCCGGACGGTCGGATTGCGGTACTCGGGCACCGAATAGTCGAGGGCGCGCACGGTCTTGGCGGATTCGAGCCAGCTCGGCGCGAGTGCGTGTGCGAAGTCGAAACCTTCCATTTCCCGCCCGGCACGGCGCAGGCCGAAGTAACCCGCGGTGATGATCGGCATCACCACACCGGCGATGGGCGACAGCCTGTTCCAGCCGACCCCGCCTGGCAGGTCGAATGTCTTGCCGCGCCAGGTCGGGTCGATTCGCATCAGCGGATTCGCCAGCCGGGCTTCGGGGATCCCGAAGAGTTTGCCGACGATCAGGCCCTCCAGCTTCCCGTCCGGCCCTTCGGGTGCAACACCGGCGGCAAACAGTTCGGCCAGGGCGGTGTGATCGTCCCGCTCACCCAGACCGGTGAGGTAATCCCACGTCTGCGCACGAGCCGACACCGGATGTGTCGCTGCCCGGTCCCGCAGCTCCGCGCACATCGCGCGCGGTGCCGACTTCTGTGGTTCCAGATGTACCGTCATCACCTTCTCCATTCTGGTACGTTCTCGTACCAGTTTATTTGGTACGGAACTGTGCCAGATATCCGAAACGCGTGTCAATCCCCCGGCGTGGGAGATGCGAGGATGATCGGGTGCCGACCACCGAACGCAAGTACGCCGGAGATACCGCCCGCACGCGGCTTCTCCGGCGGCGCGCGGCGTTGATCGGTGTCGCGCTCACCGAAATGGCCGGAAACCGCTGGCGCACGGCGACAGTCGAGGCGCTGTGCCGTTCGGCCAAACTCAACAAGCGCTACTTCTACGAAAGCTTCGGCGGCCTGGACGACCTTGCCGACGCGGTGATCGAAACGATTGCCACCGAAGTGGCCGAGGCGGCCGTCGCCGGCTACCTTCCCCTCCTCGACCAGCCCGTGGAGGAACAGGCCCGCGGTGCGATCACCGCTGTCGTCGACGTCCTCGGCGACGATCCACGCAAAGCCCTCGTACTTCTCGGCGGCGTCCCCACCACCCCGGTCGCGCACGAAAAACGCACCGCTGTCATCACCGGACTCACCGCCGCGTTGATCGCCCACGCTCGTACGACCCACGATGTGTCCCTCGAACAGGACTCCCTGGCCGCCACCGCCCCCGCCTTCGTCATCGGCGGCACCGCCCAAGCGATCCTGTCCTGGGCAAACGGGGATCTCACACTCACCCGCGACCGCCTCGTAGCCGACATCACCGCACTGTGGATGACCCTGGAACACGGCGCCACCGAACTGGCCCGCTCACGTCTCTCCGGCTCCACCACCGATACGCATTGACCGGCCGACCACGCCTTTACCTCGGCGGTAATTGCCGCCCGGCACAGCCCGAACCTACCGTCACACCATGTCCGCCTACGGCTTTGCCCATCTGCGTAACCGCAGACCCCACCCCGACATAATCGAATATCTGGAGCGCATCCAGGCGACGCTGGACCCGTTCGGTGGCCGATTCGTCATCCACGGCCCCCCGGCCGAAATCCTGGAAGGCGACTGGCCGGGAAGCATGGTGTTGATCGAGTTCCCGGATATGAACCACGCACGTGACTGGTACCACTCGGCCGCATATCAGGAGATCCTGTCCCTGCGTGCCGATCACATCGATGGCGACCTCCTGCTGATCGAGGGCGTCGGCCCCGAGTACGACCCACGCGAACGCGCCACGAAACTCGGCGCCGGAACACCGGTGGACTGATTCCTTCACCGGCCTTCGGGGTACGGACGTGGAGGCTGACCTGGTAACCATGTGCGGATTCGTGGTCGGGTCCAGGGTGCGGCGGCGCGCCCCACACCGGGAGTGATCCCGCTCAGGCCGGCCGGGGTGCGTACATGATCACGGCGACCCCGATGAGGCAGATGGTGGCCCCGGCGACATCCCAGCGGTCGGGACGGAAACCGTCGAGAGCCATACCCCACAGCAGCGATCCGGCGACGAATACTCCACCGTAGGCGGCGAGGATGCGCCCGAAGTGGGCGTCGGGCTGGAGCGTGGCGACGAAACCGTAGAGGCCGAGCGCGATGACACCGGCCCCGATCCAGGCCCAGCCGCGATGTTCGCGCACGCCCTGCCAAACCAGCCACGCCCCGCCGATTTCCGCGACGGCAGCCAGGACGAACACCAGGATGGAACGCAGCACGGTCATGAGCGGAGCCTAGACATCGTGGGTGCCAGGGTGACTACTCAGCCGTCCTGGGCCGAAAGCGGCTGGGCCGGAGCCGGCGGGGGACGGCCGGAATCCAGCTCCCCTTTTCGATCCGCAGTTCCACTCATGCTGTATTCGGAGCTCGGCTGACGATGCTGATGTTCAGTTCTTCGGCTCGGCCGCCCTCGGCCAGATGCTGGGTGGTCACATCGGCCAGAGTTGTGTCCGCGCCGGCTCGGCGAGTGTGTAGCGATACGTGACGTGGCCGGCCGCGCAGGCCCGAGATCACGAGCACCCACAGCGGACTCGGCTCGAGATCGGCCGGTTCGGTGCGGGGGCGGTTGTATCCCATGGGGCCGATACGGTCGAAAATCTCCTGTTGGCTCGCGACGACGCCGCGTCGTTTCAGCCGCTGCGCCACTTCGCGGTCTTCCGCGCCGGTGGCGGCGGTCAGCTCCTCCCAGCTCGCCCGCTGCTGCCATCCTTCCAGCAGCGCGGAATCCATGGCCTCACTCCAGTACAACCTGTGCGCGGCAGCGGCGTGAGCGCGCAGGTGCTCTTCCCAGTCGTAGTCGGGGTCGTTGTGTAGCTCGATGCCCAGGAGTTGCACCGCCAACCGCTTGCTGTTGGCTTCGGCCCGACGGTCGGGCGGCAACAGCATGTGACACCGGGCTCGGATCGCGCCGTCGGTGCGGCCGAATTCAGCCGCCAGCTCCGTTACGGATTTTCCCACGCGCACCTGTTCCACCAGGCGGCGGCACTCCGCTGCCAGCCAAGGCTGTCCGGCCCGTGTGGTGGCAATTCCCTCCGGTTCGTACGCCTCCGCCATATGACCCCGTCCCCGTGTTCCATTGCGGGCCTTGCCTTCTCGGCCCAGCTGTATATCAGGGTAAGTATCCCCCGATACCCGGCACAGCACACCGGTATCGAGACAGAATTGCGCGATATCCCTGTCAGGCCTGCCGGCGGGACCGTCCGGTTCGGTGCCTCGAGACCGAGGTAACGAAATGCGGGACGTGCGCAATGCACGACCGAATGCGACCACCGGCAACGTCACGGTCCTGCCTCCCGGTCCGGTGCGTACTCTCCGACGCACCGGACCGGGAGGCTCCTGGGAGCGCTCAGTTTTCCCCGTCGAGGGTCAGCACGACCAGGGGCATGGGCCGGTCGATCTTGGACTGGAAGTCCGCGAGCAGGGCGTTGTCGGCCAGGACCCAGGCCGCGAACTCGTCGTAGTCCGCGCCTTCGAGCACCTTCCCGGTCGCCTGGTAGGTCTTGTCCCGGAGCTCGACGGTGACCTGCGGATTCGCCTTGATGTTGTACCACCAGGCCGGGTACTTGTCTTCGATGAACGAGCTCACGTACATGGTGTCGCCCCGGTACAGCGGCCCGAGGGGAGTTGTGTGCCGCTTGCCGCTCTTGGCTCCCGTGGTGGTGAGCAGGATGAGGTCGCCGCCCGCGTACGCACCGCCCACCTTGCCCGAGTTCTCCCGGAACTCCTTGATCACATCGTCGTTCCAGTTGGCGATGCTGCCCTCTTCGTCCCAGGACTGGTTCCACGGCGCGTTCGGATCGTTGTAGTCGGTGATTTCGGCCTGATCCGGCTGTCCCACAGTCGCTTCGGTTTCGCTCATGGTTCAAGTGTGCCGCATATTCAGGCCAGTTTCTGTCCTGAATTGACCACAACCGTGCGATTGCGGCACGCGGCGCGCCTCATGCGGCGTGACCTTCCCGTTCCACGGCATCCGCATCGACGCCACCGCACGGGTCCGCTGACACGGCTTTCACCCCGGCGACAGCGGACTCAGTGCAATGCGTCCGCGCCCTCCGGCCACAGAAATCTGCACCGCCACCGGCCTCAGGAAATCCGAGTCCAGTGCCGCGGCATCGGCCGATGTGCTCGGAGACACCTTTTCGGACCATACCCCCAGGGGTATTGTCGGGCTTCGAGTCCAATACCCCTGGGGGTATATAGAGGAGGAGAAGATGGCCAGTTCAGCCGTGCGTCCACCGGAGACGGACGCCACGCACACGGGCACACACGGGGGCGTGCTCGGCAGGTTCGGAGCACTGATGGCGGGACATGTGCGCATCGTGTTCGGCGTATGGCTGGTTGTGGCGGTAGTGCTGGGCGCCGCCGCTCCGAGCGTGTTCACCGCATTGGCCGGAGCAGGCTGGCAGGCCGACGGCTCGGAGTCGGTGCAGGTGCGCGAGCTGGCCCAGGAGCATTTCGGTGGAAACTCCTCGGCTGCGGTGCAGGTCGTAGTCCATTCCGAGGATGGGCCGGTGGAAAGCCCGCCGGTCCAGGCGGTGCTCGGCGAGATCACCGCGGTCTTCGCGGGTGACGACCGATTCGGGACGGTGGTGCCGCCACAACCAGGTCGGTCGATCAGCCCGGACGGGCATACCGGCATCCTCATCGCGGGCGCGAACGCTTCCACCGACGAGATGGTCCGGGCCGTCGACGACCACAAGGACGCGCTGACCGCCCTGTCGGGCGACGGTGTGCAGGTGTACCCGACGGGCGCTTCGGCATTGTGGAGCGATTTCAACGAGGCCAATCACACGGCGATGATCAAGGCCGAAATGTTCTCGTGGCCGGTTACTTTGGCGATCATGGTGCTGGCGTTCGGGTCGCTGGTCGCCGCGGGACTGCCGCTGCTGCTCACCATGGTCGGCCTGGTGGCTTCGGCCGGCGGACTGGTGCTGCTCAACGAGGTCACGCCCATCTCGGTGTGGGCGATGAACTTCGCGATGATGTTCGCCCTGGCCCTGGGCATCGACTACGCCTTGTTCCTGGTCGCACGCTTCCGTGATGCACTCCGCGGGGCGGGCGACGCGAAGGCGGCGGTCGCCGAGACCATGGACACCGCGGGCAAAGCAGTACTGCTGTCCGGGATCACCGTTCTGGTCAGCCTGTCGGCGGTGCTGATCGTGCCGGCACCGGCGGTGCGGACCATGGCGGTCGGCATCATGTTCGCCGTGGTCTTCGTTCTCGCGGCCACGATGACACTGCTCCCGGCAGCGCTGGGTGCCCTGGGCGGCCGGGTCAACGCCGGTGCGCTGCCCTATGCCGCACGTCAGCAGCATCGCTCACCGCGATTCGCCGCCTGGGGGCGGATACTGCACGCCCGCCCGTGGCCGTTCGCGATCGGGGCGGCCGCGGTACTCGTGGCGCTGTCGGTTCCGGTGTTCGGACTGAAGGTCGCCATGCCGTCGATCGAAGTCGTTCCCTCCGACGCACCGGTCCGGCAAGGGTATGAGCTGGTCCAGGCCCAGATGGGCGAGGGCGCGCCGGGCATGCTGCAGATCGTCACCCCGGCCGGGGATGCCGAGCAGGTGGCCCGGATCGCGGCGGGTGTCGACGGGGTCGCCATGATCACTCCACCGCAGGCCGCCGGAGACGGCAGCGGGTCGATGCTCATGCAGGCCGTACCGGAGGTCGATCCTTCCGATCCGCGCATGGGCGCGATCCTGGCCGATCTGCGCAGCGCCCTGCCCGGCGAGGCGCTGGTCGGTGGTGCGCCCGCGGAGAATCTGGATCTGCAGCAGGCGTTGAACGATTATTTCCCGGTCATCGTCGGGGCGATCCTGGTACTCGGCTTCGTCCTGCTGCTGGTCGCGCTGCGGGCGCCGCTGATCGCCGCCCTCGGCACCCTGGTCAGCCTGTTGTCGACCGCCGCGGCGTTCGGGGTGGCGAAACTGATCTTCCAGGACGGACACGGCGCCGGTCTGCTCGGTTTCACCCCGCAGGGATTTCTCGACGGCTGGGGGCCGGTGTTCTTCTTCGCCATGATCTTCGCCATCGCAATGGACTACACCGTATTCCTGCTGGCGACCGCGAAGGAGCACTACGAGCGGTCCGGCGACCCGGCGACGGCCCAGATCGACGGGCTGGCGCATTCGGGCCGGGTGATCTTCGCCGCGGCCGCGGTGATGGTGGCGGTGTTCTTCACCTTTGCACTGGCCGAACCGCTACCGCCCAAGGAGATGGGCATCATTCTCGGCGTCGCGGTCCTGCTCGACGCGGTGGTGGTGCGCCTGGTACTCCTACCGGCGCTGCTCCGACTGACCGGGCACGCGGCCTGGTGGTCACCGGAATGGCTGCGTAGGGCATTACCGGAGATCAGCTTCGCCCACCGGTGATACGCCACAGCTCACCCCGGTGTAATACCCCCGGGGGTATCATCGGTGGTGAGCTCTACGAAAGGACAATGCGATGGTCGGCAACGAAGAGACGATCGCCCAGGTGCTCAACCGGTTGCGCCGGGCAAACGGGCAGCTCACCGGGGTGATCTCCATGATCGAACAGGGTCGCGACTGCAAGGACGTCGTCACGCAACTCGCGGCCGTCTCGCGGGCGCTGGACCGCGCCGGGTTCAAGATCATCGCTACCGGCCTGCGCGAATGTATGACCGAGGATTCCGAGAACGGTTCCGAGCCGATGACCGAGGCCGAATTGGAGAAGCTCTTTCTCGCCCTCGCCTGAACGGTGCGCCGCCGGAACACCCCCTCGCCCGGAAAACGAACAGAAAGGACATACCGTGGACATCGCACTGTCGACCACCTTGCACACCGGCTTCGACGAGGCCGTCGAAAGGACCCGCACCGCACTGTCCGAACAGGGCTTCGGGGTGCTCACCGAGATCGATATGCAGGCCACATTGAAGGCCAAACTCGGCGAGGATATGGAGGAGTACCTGATCCTCGGCGCCTGCAACCCGCCGCTGGCGCATCGAGCCGTGGGCGTGAACCGGCAAATCGGGCTGCTGTTGCCGTGCAATGTGGTGGTCCGCCGCGACCCCACCGCCGCCGAGACCGTCATCGTCGAGGCGATGAATCCCGACATCATGGTCGAGGTCACCGGTGAACCCGCACTGAATCCCGTCGCCGCCGAGGCGGCGACGAAACTCCGTGCTGCTATCGACTCCCTGCGCGCGGACTGAATCCGGGTTTACGCGGACATCCTGTCCGGGGTGACGATGGTCCCGTAGTCGAGCCCACCGTGACTGTAGGTGGGCACGACGGGCCATTGGCGTTTCCACGGCGCGCATTCCGAGGACGGGATGATCTGCAGCCAGCGTGGGTCGCGCGGCGAGGGTGAGGCCAAGGTTTTCTCCTTGACCATCGAATCGTACTGGTCGAGCGAATCTTCCAGGGTGTTGCCGTTGAGGACGACTTCGCGGCCGTAGAACGCCGCTTGCCGTTTCACACCGGGGATGGCGGACAGTTCGGGCTGCCAACTGTCTGCGGCCATCCCGTTTTCCGAGGAGACCCAGACGCCGTCGGGGGTGTTGAGGACCAGTGAGTGGTTGCCGTCGGTGTGCCCCGGCGTCCACAGCAGGCTCACTCCGACGCCGAGTTCGATATCGCCGTCGAAGGTGAGCAGCCGGTCGCGGGGAACACCGTTCATCCCGCCGTCGACGTACCAGGCCCATTGCATCGGATGCATGGATTCGAAGGTGCCGAGCTCTTTGCGGTGCACGAGCAGTTCGGCATTCGGGAACAGCGGTTGCCGCGGCGCGGTTTCGCCCTCGATCACCTCGGTGCTGCCCATGATCATGCGGAGATCCTGGACGTGGAGGTGGTCGAAGCTGAGGTAGTCGACGTCGTCGTTGCGCAGGCCGAGCCGGGGCAGCACCGTATCGGGGTCGTTGTAGTACTTGACGAAGAATTTGTCGGCGCCGAAACGCTGGGAGAAGCGCTGCAACTTGGCGTAGAACGGCGCCTCCGCCGAACCGGCCGCCACCGTGGGCTCCCAGACGAGGGTTTTCAGGGCGCCGTCGAAACCTTCGAACTGGATCACGAACATGCGGTTCACGATCGAGATCATCGGGTTCAGATTCAGCGAATAGCCCTGGAAGGCGAACCGTGCCGGATACGGTGCCGCGGCGATATCGATGCTTTTCACCGCACGCACCTGTCCTTGGCCGAGGAAGCGGTCGCGGTAGCAGGTGGCGGCCTCCCGGATCGCGGCGAGGCGTTCGCCGCGGGGCCAGGTATCGTGCACGCCGTCGAATTCGGGAATCGGGCGCACCCGATCGATCCCGCGGTTGCCGGTTCCGGTGGTCATTGTTCTGCTCCTGGGGTTTCGGTGGGAGTGAGTGCGCCGCGCTCGTATTTCGCACGCGAGGAACGGTCCGCGCCCAGCGCCGCCACCTGGTTCGGGACCATCCGCCGGAACACCGCCGCCCGCAACACGTCGGGCAGAATCGCCACGGCGCGGACCAGCGGGCCTACATACCGCGGGACGGTCACCTCGAAGCGGGGGCGGGCGATGACACCGGCGACCGCGCGGGCGACATCGTGCGGGGTGAGCATCGCGACCGGCCCCGGCGAGGTACCGGCCGCCAGCTCGGTATCGACCACGGTCGGCATCACCACCGACAGTTCGACGCCGCTGCCGCGGAGTTCGGTGCGGACCGCGCTCAGATAGCCGTACACACCGTGTTTGGTCGCCGCGTAGGTCGCTTCTCCGGCGGGGGCGAGTTTGGAGGCCGCGGAAGCGACGGTGACGATATGCCCGTGGCCGCGGGCGCGCATCCGGGGCGCGGCCAGGCGGACACCGCGGATCACGCCGTGGAGGTTGACCTCGAGCTGTCGCTGGGTCGCGCGTTCGGGTTCCTCGTCGAACCGGCCGGCCCACATCACGCCCGCGTTGTTGACCAGCACGTCTATCCGCTGCCAGCGCTGTTCGACCGCGTCGAGGAATTGGGTGAAGGACGCTTCGTTGCCGACGTCCACCGCGAACCCGGCGGCTTGGCCGGAGATGCGGCCGGCAGCGGTCGCGGCGCCCTGTCCGTCCAGATCGCCGATCGCTACGCGCGCGCCCGCCGCGGCGAGCTCGGCGGCGATGGCCAGGCCGATCCCCCGGGCGGCGCCGGTCACCGCGATCACTCGGCCTCTCAGCTCTTTCGTCGAGCGCACGAGCAGCTCCTTCCGGTAATTTTGACATGTAATCGTGTCAGATGAAGTGTGCAGTACGGCACGGCGGTGAAGCAAGGAAATCTCTCGCCGAGCCGGAATATCCGAGCTAGCGCTTCAGACCCTCCAGTGCGGCGAGGAAAAGTGTTGTACAAACCTCGACGAGCATTTCGGGCGATTGGCGCGTACCCGTCATCATCCAGTCCACCAGCAGGTTGTTGACCGCCCCCGAAAGCGCGATCGCGGTCAGCCGCGACCGTTCGTCGGCCGAATCGATACCCTGATCCGCCGACCATACGGAGGCGATCAGATCGGCGAAGGCACGGAGCACCCCGTGGCGTAATTCCTCGATCTCGGGCGATACGCCCACGACCTCGATCAGCACGATCCGGGCACGACGCGGGTCCGCGGTGAGGTATCCGACGAATGCGGCCAGCCCGTCGTGCGCGGCGGTGCCGATATCGCCGTCCGCCGCGTCGATGGCGGCCTGCGTGGAGACACGGAGCTCGGCGACGAGTTCGCCGTACACACCGGCCAGGGCGGCATGACGGTCACGGAAGGATTCGTAGAAATATCGTTCGGTCAGACCGGCCGTACCGCAGATCTGTTTGACCGAGGTCGCGGCAAACCCGGCCGTACCGAAAAGTTCCAGCGCCGCACCGATTATCGCGACCCGCCGGGTCCGGGTGCGCTCGGCGGCGTCCATACCGGAATAGCGGCGGCCGGCACCCCGGTCTCGCGCGGCGGCCATCGTCGCTCCTTCCGATTCGCGGTGTTGTCGTGCAATACTGGCCGACAGTATCTGACAAGTGTACATGTCAGATAAGGCCGTCGACCCGAGGGACACGTCGTGACCAGTGAAACCACACCCGCCGCTCCCCCACCGCAGATATCGGAGCCCGCGGTGAACCTGCACGACCAAGCCGGCCTCGGCACGCGGGTGACCTATGTGCTGGCACGCCTGATCGCCAAGCAGGGCTATCGGATCTGGCCGCTGAACGATCCCGGTATCCGCGCACTCGCACTGCTCGATACCGCGATCGGCCGACTACCGCGGCTGCCCGGGGTCACCTGTTCGATCACCGAACTCGGCGCGGTGCCCGTCGAGGAATACCGGCCCGCAATACCCGCACAGGACGGTTTGACCGGCGCGACCGTGCTGTACCTGCACGGCGGTGGTTTCACCTTCTGCGGCGCCGGCACGCACCGCCGCGTGGCGAGCAGAATGGCGCAAACCCTGGGCATACCGGTGTACTCCGTGCTCTACCGGCAGCTACCCCACGGCGGGGTCGGGTCCGCGGTACACGATGCCTACACCGCCTATCGCGCCCTGCTCGATCGCTGCCCGAACCCCGGCAAAGTCGTCCTCGCGGGTGATTCGTCGGGCGGTTTCCTCGCCGCCAAGACCTGCGAACTCGCCGCGGCCGACGGGCTGCCCGCGCCCGCCGCCATGATCGGATACTCGCCGCACATAGACCTCGACGCCGATCGCCGGGACCACGAAATCATCGGCCACGACGCCCTCATGCCAGTCTCCGCCTATCGGCGCGCGAAACGGAAGTGGGCCCGCGGCCCGGTGGCCCCGCGCGGTGCACGCTCGATGCTGGAGGCCGACCCCGCAGTGTTTCCCCCGGCCTTCCTCACCGCGGCACGACGGGAGATGTTCGAAGCCGATATCCTGGATTTCACCCGGCTCCTCGCCGAGACCGGACGTACCGTCGAAACACATATCTGGCGCGGCCAGGTACACGCCTTTCCGGTTCTCGACGCATTACTGCCCGAAAGCCGCGAAGCGATGCGGTTGACCGGTGTATTCCTGCGCGACAACGTTTTCGGGGCCGACAGCTCTTCGTGAAGATAACAACGCTCGGCCGCGTCACGTATCCGCGGCAGACCGTTCCTCGACCGCCTGCACGAGTGCCGAAGCGAGCAGAGCGACAGCCCGTTCGTCGTCGTGGGACAGTTCCCGGAGGAGGTCCAGAGCGAGAGTTCCCGGCATCTCGGCGAGTGCCTGGGTCAATCGGGTCCGTACCGCGGAATCGTCCGGGTGCGCGGCGAATTCGGTGGTTAGCGCGGTCATGATCCGGTCGGCCCATATCGCGTCCTCGGCCACACCGCCCAGGAGTTCGGCCGCCTCGACATCGTTCGGGCCCTCGACGACTGTGCGGATGAGCTCCGGCACGGCCGTGGTCACACCGCGCGCCCCCAGCGCGAGCGCCGCGTACCGGCGAACCGCCGCATCCGGATCCGTGAGCGCCCCGGCCAGTACCTCGGTGGCCTCGGGTAATTCGGCCAGCGCGCGGATCGCGCGGCGGCGGATATCGCCATCGTCCGAACGCAGACCCGACGCGAGTCCGTCCACCGCATCTCCCTCGGCCCGGGAGAGGGCCCAGCGCAACGAACCGGCGACATTCGGATCGGATTCGGCCAGAACCGCAGCCGCCAGCAGTTCTGCGGGCGGCGGCACATCCTCGGCCGGGGCCAGGATCGCCTGCTGGCGCCGGGCGGCATACGGCGAACCGAGCCCGTGCAAGAGCTCGACGATATGCAGGACGTCCTGCCAGCCGGTGGGACCGGCGGCATCGACACTGCGCAGCCGGTCGAGGAGCTCCTGTTCCCGGTTCAGTCGTTCGCCGGTCTTCCGGATGAGGTCGCCGACCAGTGCGGACGGGGTGAATCCGGGATCGTCGAGGGCCCGCCCGATCTCTCGCAGCGATAATCCCAGCGATCGCAAACCCTCCACGTGGAAGATCCGCCGGATGTCCTCGGGCGAGTATTCCCGGTAGCCGCCCACGGTGCGGCCGGTCGGTCGCACGAGCCCGAGGGAGTCGTAGTGACGAAGCATCCGGGTGCTCACCCCCGAGCGTCGCGCGACCTCACCGATCAGCATGCGGCCTCCTCGCCGTCCGGTCCGAGCGCCACCACCCGCCGGGCCGCGTCGACGGCGAGGTCGAAACCGGCGTCCGGGTCACGCAGGAGACGCTGTGTGGCGTTCGCATGTGCCCGCACCGCCGGGTTCGGACCGGCCGCCGCTGCGTCGAGTACCGCCTCGGCCGGCTCACCGAGCGCCACGAACGCCCGGCTGAGACTGAGCTGCACTTCTCGGTCACCCCGGCCCAATTGGGTGGCCAGTTCCGCGGCCAGCGCCGCCGCCTCCGCGTCCGGCACCAGCACGACGGCGGCACGCCAGGCGCTGCGCGCGACCTCGTCGTCGGGGTCACGCAGTAATGATCGCGTGATCGCGGGCCAGGCGGTGCGGTCACCGATCTTCGACAACGTATGCAGCGCCTGACTGCGCGCCTGCGCACGTTCCGAATCCAGTTCCGCGCGGAGTTTCGGAAGCGTGACCTGCGCCGGAAGCCGGGTCAGGGCCCAGGTGAGCATGTCACGCACGAAGAAGTCGGGTTCCACCGCGCACCGCTGCACCAGCGCGTCGACGAGTTCCGGCGCGGGATGCGTACCCGCGGCCAGCGCCGCCTGCAGCCGCGTCGACGAATCCGCCGCGGCCAATGCGCCGAGCAGTCGCGTATGTCCAGAGTTCCTGTGTGTCGTATTGATGGGTACCACCTCCGACAGCCAGTCAAGACCTTGTCACAGTGAGAAGGTCAAGTACAGGAACCATCGGGATCACAGGACGATGCGGCGTCACCGCAAACCGGGCTGCAAAGACCCCACATCCACACCGATATTCCGCGGTGTGGCCGGCATGCACGATGCGCCCGCCCGAGCAACCAGGTGCCCGGCGCGAGAGCACCGTCTTCATGGAACAAGGACTGAGAGCGGACGAGCGGTGGCGACCCGGCGGTCACCGCGGTTGCGCTCTCGCAGAGGCAACTATCCGGAAAAGGACAGCCGCGGCCGGTGTGACACGGAACTCGGATGTCAGCTGATGCCGATATCGAGCCCGAACATCACGGCGAGCCACCTGAGGAACAGGTCGATACCCACACCGACATCGAGGCCGAAGGAACCCATCGCTCCCACCTCCTTCCAGCGGATCGATCTCGTGCGTTTTTCCCGACCCATCTCCTATATCGCAGCCCGGGGCTCGGATGTGTCGCCCGGCCGCGGCCTGCCGCCTCGGACCACAGCCTGCCGGGCGAATTCCACCCACCGGAGGCCCGGGCCGCGAATCAGGTGACTGTCACTTCCGGATTCGGTCGTGCTCGTCGGCGAAGTCCAGGAAGCGAGGGATCACCACTTCCTGGTTCGCCCACAGCAGGTCGTGCCCGATATGCGGATAGGTCTGCACATCGACCGACGGAATATGTTTCCGGGCGCGGGCCGCTCCGATTTCGGGGTCGTTGACCACCGTTTCGGCGCCGAACAGCACCAGCACCGGGACGGTGATTGCCGCCAGTTCCTCGTCGGTGAGCAACCGGTCCCAGGGCATTCCGGTCTTGAACTTCAAGCTCGCCATCACCATCGCGAACTCCTCGTCGGTGTGCTCCACACGGGGTGTCAACCAGGCATTGAGCTTGCGCATACGTTCGGGAGTGGGACGCATACCGGCGATCAGGAACTTGAACAACAAACTCCACTTCGGCTTGGCGAAGGTGGCGCCGCCCGGCTCGAACATGGTGAGGCTCGACAAGCGGTCGGAGTAGTGGATGCCGACCATGGCTGCAAGCCACGCGCCGAGAGAATTCCCGGCCAGGTGGATTCGGTCCTCGCCGAGCCCGTCGAGAGTTTCTACCACCCACTTCGCCACGTCGGCACCGTCTCGCACAGGCGCGGTCTGCACACACCGCCCCGGCCAGCCGATGACATCCGGGGTGTACACCACGCGGTCCCGGGCGAAATCTCCGATGAACCGGTGCCAGACCAAACCGTTGCCCATGATGCCGGGAAGCAGAAATACCGGTTCGCCCTCGCCGGCTCCGGATTTGCGCACACGCGTCGTCCCGAACGACGTTTCGACGTCGAGGACCGTCGAGGGCACCGGCCACCGCTGCGCCCATGCGTCGTAGACGCGCAGGTATTCGGCCTTCGCCTCGTCGTTGGTGAATCGCCCGATCTTCGGCATGGTTATCCCCTCTCAACCTACGAACCACTATTGCTGTTCGTAGCATACATACTACATTTAGAAGTATGTGGACGCTATACCTGTGAATAGATCCGCACGTTGTGACCGCCGGACGGCAGACGCCGAACAGGACAGCAACAGCCCAGTGCACGTGTGATCGGCAGGTATCCCAGTCCGCACCCTTGCGGCGCATACTCGCGATGGTCCCGAAACGGTGAAGGTTGACAGAGGTTCTGGACGGGTAAAAACCCGTTGTTCAACGCTTCCGCACCCAGGGGGATACGTGCCCGAGACCGCACAGTCTTCGACAATCAGCACCGGCGCACCGACATTCGTGTTCGTGCACGGCCTGACCTGCAACAGCTTCTACTGGACACCCGTGGTCCGCGAACTGGCCCTGCTCGGCCACCGGAGTCTGGCGATCGATCTACCCGGCCACGGCTTGGACGCACCGTTTCCGCTGTCGTATCAAGCACCGCAGGACCTCGCCGCATTCACCGCCGCAGACTCGCCACTGGCCGAAATAACAGTGGAGGACAACGTCGCCCACGTCGTCGATACGGTGCAGCGGGTACAACAGCACGGCCCGGTCGTCCTGATCGGGCACAGCCTCGGCGGGGTCACCATCGGCATGGTCGCCAACAAGATCCCCGAGGCGATCCACCGGCTGGTCTACCTCTCCGCGTTCTGCCCTTCCACACCCGAGGCCCCCAGTGCCATGGCTTTGGCACAGACTCCCGAAGCAGCCCAGGACATCCCGGCCGCGAACCCGGACCATTCGCTGTTCCTCGGGTTGGAGGCGGTTCCCCCGGGCATCATCCGGTTCAACATGCGTTCCGCCGATATCGAAGCCCTCGAAGATTTCCGGATGCTCAACATGCCCGAGGCCACCTTGGAACAGACACTGGCCGTCTTGAATTTCGGTATGCAGCACGAGGACGGCGCCCGCACCCAGTTCGCCGATACCCGCGTCCAGCCCGAGACCTGGGGCCGCGTACCCCGCAGCTACATCCGGCTGACCCGGGACAATGTCCTCTCCCCCGCCCTGGTCACGAAGATGATCACCGACGCCGACCGTCTCACTCCCGGCAACCCGTTCGATGTGCACACCTTGGATGCCGGCCACGGCGGTGTGGTCCTGCGCGCACGCGAACTGGCCTCGCTACTCGACCGCCTCGCGTAGCGCGATGACATTCTCCATCGTCGCCGGCGATCCGGAAACCGGCGCCTGGGGTGTGGGAGTGGCCTCGAAATACCTCGCTGTCGGATCGATGGTGCCGGCCGCCCAGGCGGACGCCGGCGCCCTCGCCACGCAGGCCTACACCAACGCATCGTTCCGGCCGCTGGGGCTGTCGTCTTTACGCGGCGGGCGCAGCGCCGGCGAAACGCTCGACGTTCTGCTGTCCCAGGATTCCGGTCGCGCTGCACGGCAGGTGGGCATTGTCGACAACCGTGGCGGATCGGCCCTATGGACCGGTGGTGACTGCAGTCCCTATGCGGGCGGCATCCGAGGAGAGGGCTATGTGGTTATGGGTAACCTGTTGGCCGGCCCGGAAGTCATCACCGCCATGTCGGATGCGTGGACCGACGGGGACCCGGAAAAACCACTGGCGCAACGCCTCTGCGAGTCCTTACAGGCGGGAGAGGCGGCCGGCGGGGATCGGCGCGGGAGGCAGTCCGCCGCAATCCTGGTCGCCCGGCGCGGTTCGGACTATATCCTGGGCACGGATATCGAGATCGATCTCCGGGTGGATGACCACGACTTTCCACTGACGGAACTGGGCCGTCTGCTCGAGCTACGTTATGGGGCACCGCCATGACCGTTTCGCACGAAAGCCGCCTGCGCCGTATCCGCGTCCGGTGGCGTCTCCTCGGTCTGCCGGTGCGGCTGGCGATCCAGACCGCGGCGGTCACCGCCGCCGGGTTCGCGATCTTTGCCATCCTGCAGACCACCGACGCTATCGACGCGACGGCTGCTTCTCTACTGGTAGCGGTGGTTTTCGGGAGTGCCACCGTGCTCCAGCACCGGCAGGCGCAACGCCGGCAGTACACCGTGGAGCTCATCGCCGCATTCCAGACGACAGACCATCTGGCTGCGGCCGATACGTGGATGGCCAACCAGATAGCCAACGATCTGCCGGTCACGGCGGATGTCTGCCTCGCCGACGAGCCCCGGGTCATCGCGATGCTCGACTACTACGAGTTCCTCGCGGTACTGGCCGAGCAGGGCATGATCGACGTGCCGCTGGTCCGTAATCTGCGCGGCGGCACCATGTCCCGGTGTTTCCTGATCTGCCGGGACTATATCGAGGACCGCCGGGCCCGGGTGGGGCCGGAACTCTACCGGGGTCTGGAGTTCTTCACCGAAGCCACCCGGCCACCGGCCGTAGCCGGTACAGGGCAGGACGCACCGAACCCGGTGGCGTTCGTACGCTTTCCCGGCACCGAGGGTATTCCTGGCTCCGGAGCACGCTGAGCAGGCACGATCCCGGCCGGAACGCGTAGACCGCCGAGGAACGCGATGACATGAAACAGGCTCCGAGCCTTCGTTTCCGGTATGGCGGGCTCAAGCGAGCAGGGCTCTCGTCTGTGGGGCGTTGGGCTCGGCGAGAACAGCGGCGGTGTTCCCCGCCTCCACCACCCGGCCATCGGCGAGGACGAGTATCCGGTGGCAGTACCCGGCCACCACCGACATATCGTGGCTGATCACGAGAACGCTGATTCCGCGTTCTGTGCGGGTACGGTCGATCACCCCCATGATCGCGGCGGCTGTTTCGGCGTCGAGGGCGGAGGTGATCTCGTCGCAGATCAGTACCTCCGGCGCGGCGGCCAGTGCCCGGGCGATTGCCACCCGCTGTCGCTGGCCGCCCGATAGTTCGTCCGGGTAGCGGTGCAGCATGGCGGCGTCGAGTTCGACCTGCCGCACCAGGTCCGCGGCGCGCCCGGTCACTTCACGCGACCGGGTTCCGCTCAGCCGCAATGGACGGCAAAGAGTCTGTAAAACAGTGTGTTTCGGGTTGAGAGTGGACAGCGGGTTCTGGGGAATGAGCTGGATTCGCCGGCGGTCGCGGCGGGAACGGCGCGCGTCGCCGACCCCCAGGCGGCGGCCGTTCACCTCGAGGTGCCCCGACGCCTGGCCATGAAGGCCCGCGAGTACCCGCGCCGCCGTGGTCTTCCCGGCTCCGGATGGCCCGACCAGCGCGACCGATTCACCTGCACCGACGGTGAGGTCGACCGATTCCAGCAGGATACGGCTGCCCGCGCGCGCGGATATCGCCTCCGCGCGCAGCGCGACCTCGTTCACGACCGGGTGGGCGGGTGAGGACAACCGGCCGAGCAACTCAGCCCGGGGCTCACCCAGACAGACCACCTCGTCGGCCAGTCGATGCAGGGTTGCGGTGTCGTGGCCGGACACCAGCACGGCGACCTTCTCCTCGGCGGCCAGCGAGCGCAGCAGATCCGCGATCTCGCTGCGCAGTTGTCCGTGCAGTCCGGCGAGCGGTTCGTCGACGACGAGCACACCGGCTCTGCGGACCAGCGCCGCTGCGAGTGCCACACGGCGCTGTTCGCCACCGGACAATTCGCCGGGCCGGCTGCGCAGCATATGTCCCGCCAGCCCGACCCGCTGGAGCGCCGAAATGTGTTCGGCGGGAGCGGACCGCGGCGCCGCCTCGGCGAGGACTGAACGGATCCGCACGGCCGGATTCAGCGCGGCGCCCGGATCCTGGCCGACATAGGCCAGATGCTCGCGACGGAAAGTCTGCAATGCCGCACGATCGAGGACAAAGATGTCTTGTCCACGGATCTGAACCGAACCGCTCACACGTGTGGTGCCCGCGGCCAGATGACCGAGTACCGCCCGCATCAGGGTCGTCTTGCCCGCGCCGGACGGTCCGGTGATCGCCGTGATCGTGCCCGGCGGCACCCGCAACGATGTGGACGCCAGCAGTTCGGCGCCGGTACGTGCCCGGATCGAGAGTTCTTCGACCACAACCCCCGTGGTCATACGCTGCGCCTCCCTCGTCCGAAAGCCGCTACGGCACTGTTCACACTCACCGCGAGCAATCCGATGGCCAGACTCGGGGCCAATACGGCGGCCGGATTGAGCAGGATTCCGGAGGCGTTCTCGCGGACCATGACCGCCCAGTTCGCATCGCCGAGCGTGGTCGGCAACTGCAGGAACGCGGCAGTGCTCACCAGATACATCGCCTCCACGAAACGCAGGCCCAGCTGGGTGAGCAGTGTTTCCCGCAGGTTCGGCAGCAACTCCCGGGCCACGAGATACGCCGCGCCCTCCCCGCGCCCCCGGGCCGCCTCGATGAAACCGGAGGCCGCCACGCCTGCGGCCGCGGCGGCGAAAACACGCGCTGTGTACGGCGTCCCGGCGACAACGCAGATGATCACGAGCCCTACTGCGCCGGATTCCGGCCACGAGAGCATGAACAGCAGCATCGCGAGTACCGGAGGCAACAGCATGCCCAGGTCGGCGGCTCGTTCGATCCACCCGCCCACCCGCGGATACAGCGCGGCGACGGAACCGAGCACCGCCGCGCATCCGGTCACCAGCACCGCGATGATCACCGCGACCAGCAACAGTCCCCATCCACCGTGCAGTAACTGGCTGAACACGTCGTGGCCGAGCCGATCACCGCCCAGCCAGGCCTCCCCGCTCGGTTCCGCAAAGGTTATGCCGACGGGATGGTCGACGGCGCGGGGAGCGAACATCGGCCCGGCTATCGCGATAACCACCACCACGACGGCGGTCAGCGCGGGCAGCCAGAGCCGGAGCGAGGCGGTGGCGGGCCGGAGCCGGCGCGTGGTGATCGGCAGGGTCATGGCCGGCCTCGGTTCGACCAGGCCCGGACGGCATCGGCCACCAGCAGAATGCCCATGATCGTCGTCCCGGTGACGGCGACAACGGCCGCGACCAAAGCCGTATCGCGATCCGATACGGAACCGGCGACCATGGCACCCATACCTGGATAGTTGAAGATCGTCTCCACGACCAGTGCCCCGCCGAACAGGGTCCCGACGGAGGTGGCGAACGACATCGCGATGGTCGGCCACGCGAACGGCAGGATATGGCGCAGCAGCACCGTCCGCTCCGGAAGACCGTTGAGGACCGCGCTTTCCACATGCGGCGCGGTCGCGGCATCGGTCACCGCACCCCGGACGACCCGGACGTTCCAGCCCACCTGCGGTATCGCCAGGGCCAGCACCGGCAGGATCAGCATATCTGCACCGGCCGGGTATCCGGACCGGTCGGTGAAGGTCACTGCGGGCAACCAGCCCAGCCAGAGGGAGAAGACGAGAACCAGCAAGGTCGCCACGACGAATTCGGGGACCGCGATCACGAAGGCCGAACCGGGCTGGAATACGCGTGCGGCGCGACCGGCGGGCCGGGCCGCCCACCACAATCCCAGCAGCAATGCGGCCGTCACCGTGACGAGCAGGGCGCTGGAAGCCAGCAGCAGTGTCTGCGGGAACTTGTCCGCCAGCAGCTCGTTCACCGACTGCCCGCGCGCGGTGGTCCCGAAATCACCCGTGACCGCACCGCTGAACCACTCCCAGAAACGGGCGGGCAGCGGCCGGTCCAAACCGAGTTCGTGTTCCTTGGCCGCGATCCGTTCCGCGCTCGCATCCCGGCCCAGCACGGCCCGGGCCGCGTTCCCGGGCAGCAGGTCGACGACCACGAACACCACTGCGAGCAGTGCGATCAGCAGTCCGATGCGACGCGCCACCGTCGCGGCGAATCCGATCAACGCGATAACCACGCCCGCTCGAGTTGCACACGACCGTATCCGCCCAGTGTCGGCAGGCCGTGCACGGACCGGGAGGCGATATCGATACCGTCGGCCATCCCCCACACGATGTATCCGCCGTGATCGTGCTGGATCCGCTGGATCTCCTGGCAGGCCGCGCTGTATTCCGCGCCGGGCGGTGCGGCGAGGGCCTCGGTGTAGGCCTTGTCGAACGCGGCGTCACGGAAGCCGGTTTCGTTCCATTTCGTGCGCGAATACATGACCTTGCTGGCGAAGAAGACCACCGAATCGTTGGTGCCCCAGTTCACGGTGTACAACGGCGCCGACAGCCAGGTCTCGTCGTAGAAGGCGTTCGATTCCTGCACGACGACCTCGATCTTCAGTCCGATCTCGGCGGCCTGGCTCGCGAAAACCTTCGCCGATTCGACCTCACCCACGGCCTCTTGTTTCGTCAGCAGGCGATAGGTCTTCCCGGTATCGAATTGCGCGGCGTTGAGCAGTTGCCGGGCGCGGTCGAGGTCGCGTCCGCGTTGCGGGATCGTCGTATCGTATTCCGGGTCGGCGGTGCCGAGAATATCGTTGGCGACGGTGCCGTACCCCGACAGCACCTGCGCCACCATCGCTTCGCGGTCCACAGCGAGCCGCATTGCCTCCCGCACCCGGGGGTCGGCGAACGGCCCGTCGGAGGTGCGCATGGCGATCGCCACCGAGACGTCGTCGGGACGGCGGATGACCTCCAGTTCGTCCCGGGTTTCCGCTGTCCGTCCGGCCACCGCGCCCACGCTCGACGCGAGATCGATCTGGCCGGCCATGATCGCGTTGGCCATCGATTCGGGACTTTCGAACAGCGTGACCTCGATGGCGTCCAGCAGCGGGGCTTCCCGGTACCAGTTCTCGTTGCGCACCAGGCGAGCGTTGCCGTTGTCGTAGGACTCCAGCCGGAACGGCCCGGTACCGACCGCCGCGGTGAAATCGGTGGTGCCCGCGGGCACCACGAACGTCATCATCCGCAGGAGCAACGGTAGCTGGCTGTTCGGTGCCGCGCAGGTCAGCACCACCGCGTTCGGCCCGGCCGGCCGGATATCGCCGGTGGACGGGACGGGGACCTTGGTTTCACCCGCGATCTCGCGTAGCCGGCGCAGCGACCAGACGACATCGTCGGAGGTCACCGGACGGCCGTCGTGGAACCGTGCCCCCTCCGCGATCGTGAAGGTCCATTTCTGCTGCTGCGCATCGGCTTCCCATGCCGAGGCCAGCCGCGGAGCAACATTCGGATCCGCGCCGGGAACGGTGAGGGCGTCGTAGACGAGCGAGGCGATGAGGAAATCACTCTCGTTGCTCAATGTCTGATGCGGGTCACGCTCGATCTTCGACGATTTCCCGAGCGCGCCGACCCGAAGGGTTCCACCGGGCTGCGGGGGGCCGTCCGAACTTTCGGATGATGAGGAACCGTCACCGCAACCGGCAATCAGCAATACCGCACCCAGCCCCAGGCCGGCCTTGAAGATATGACGCCTGTTCAATTCCACAGCTCGACCTCATCCAGCCCGATACAAGGTTAGCCTGCGCTAACTGGAACGAGGTTACCGCAACCACCGGTCGCGCAGCAGCGCTTCCAGCGGCCGATCCACCCACGGTCCGCCCCGGGTTCGGGTCGGCAGACCGGCAGACTACGCGAAGCGGACGTCCACGGTGGCGAGGCCGAAGACCTTGCGGCCCGCGGATTTCGCGGTGACGACGACCACGGCGCTCCTGGTCGCGGGGTCGACCGATTTGATTCGGCCGGTGAGCTCGAGGCCCGCAGAACCGGATTCGACGACCGTGTAATTCGACAGCCGCACCTTGTACCTGGTGATGGCGCCCGGGTCGCCGAGCCACTCGGAGACGAACCCGGCCCCCAGCCCCATCGTGAGCATGCCGTGGGCGATCACATCCGGCAGGCCCGCGAGCGCGGCGACATCGGCGTGCCAATGAATCGGGTTCGCATCACCCGACACTCCGGCGTAATTCACCAGGTCTCCCCGCGTCAGCCGCACGGTTCGCGGCGGGAGTTCGGCACCGGCCGCGACATCCTCGAATCGGAAGGTGGTGCGCAGCGGACGTGTCCGGGAGACCATGGAGAGTTGCGGGCCGTCCTCCGGCTCCGCAGCCACCGCCGGTGAACCGTCCACACCCTCGGACGTTGCCGATGCGGACGGTGACATCTCGAGACCGTGCATGAGTACGCGATCGATCGCGTCACCGACACCTGCGTCGACTTCTTCACCGGTGACGCCGACCACCGTCGTATGCATGATGTGCACCACGTCGCCGGATTGATCGGTGAAGGTGTTGGTGACGGTGAGCAGATCTTTGCCCGCGATGGTGCGCACCGAGGAGAGTTCGACATCGCCGACCAACCGGTCGCCGGTGAGCAACGGTTTGTACAGTTCGAAGACCTGATCGGTCTGTACGAATACGTCGTAGCCGGTGATGATCTCCTGGAAGAGCCTGCGGTTGGCGAGCATCGCGGCGATCGAGACGAACGTGGTCGGCGCGACCAGTTCACTGTGCCCGAGCGCCCACGCCGCGTCCTCGCTCCAATGTGCCGGATGGAAATCCTGGACAGCCCGCGCGTATTCGCGGATCTTCTCCCGCCCCACCTCGTAGTAGTCGGGCACGCGGTAGCGGTACCCCACCAGACCGGCCGTATCCGACACTGTTTCCACCAAGGCTCTCCTCGTTCCCGGATTCCTCCGGCACCCGTAGCCGGCTGCCGGAGAACCGCTTGCATGAGCGACCAACGCTCGCACACGATAAGACGTGCGGGCAGCAGACGCCGACGGCGACTCGTTTTCTGTGCTGATGTTGCGGTTGCGGCCCGGTCCGCCCGGGTCATGTCACCGATACTGCATACCCGGCGCGAGCGGAGGGTTCAGACGCGTTCTTTCGACCGGGTGCGCACACGCAGCGCGATCGGCTTCTGGGTTTCGGCGAAGAAATCGTTGCCCTTGTCGTCGACCACGATGAACGCCGGGAAATCCTCGACCTCGATTTTCCAGACCGCTTCCATACCCAGTTCGGGGTATTCGAGGACCTCCACCGATTTGATGCAGTCCAGGGCGAGGCGGGCGGCGGGGCCGCCGATGGAGCCGAGGTAGAAACCGCCGTGTTCCTTGCATGCCTTGGTGACCTGTGCGGAGCGGTTGCCCTTGGCGAGCATCACGAAGGAACCGCCGGCCGCCTGGAATTGGTCGACGTAGGAGTCCATGCGGCCCGCAGTGGTGGGGCCGAAGGAACCGGAGGCGTAACCGTCGGGGGTTTTCGCGGGGCCGGCGTAGTAGACGGCCATATCCCGCAGGTACTGCGGCATCTCCTCGCCCGCGTCCAGTCGCTCCTTGATTTTGGCGTGCGCGATATCGCGCGCGACCACCAGCGGGCCGGACAGCGAGAGCCGGGTCTTGACCGGGTATTTCGACAGTTCCGCGCGGATTTCGTCCATCGGCCGGTTCAGGTCGACCTTCACCACATCGCCGCCGAGGATCTCGTCGGTCTGCTCCGGCAGGTACTGCGCGGGTTCGCGTTCGAGCTGTTCCAGGAACACACCTTCGGGCGTGATCTTGGCGAGCGCCTGCCGGTCGGCGGAACAGGAGACCGCCAGTGCGACCGGGCAGCTCGCGCCGTGCCGGGGCAACCGCACCACACGCACATCGTGGCAGAAGTACTTACCACCGAACTGGGCGCCGATACCGAACGACTGGGTCAGTTTGAATACTTCCTGCTCGAGTTCGAGATCCCGGAAGGCGTGCCCGGTCATCGACCCTTCGGTGGGCAGGTTGTCCAGATAGTGCGCGGAGGCGTATTTGGCGGTTTTCAGCGCGAATTCGGCGCTGGTACCGCCGATGACCACGGCGAGGTGGTACGGCGGGCAGGCCGCGGTGCCCAGCGAACGGATCTTCTCGTCCAGGAATTCCAGCATCCGGGTGGGGTTCAGGATGGCCTTGGTTTCCTGGTAGAGGAAGGATTTGTTCGCCGAACCGCCGCCCTTGGCCATGTACAGGAATTTGTAGGACGGCTGCGCGGGATCGCCGGGCGCGGAGTACAGCTCGACCTGCGCGGGCAGATTCGAGCCGGTGTTCTTCTCGTCCCACATGGTCACCGGCGCCAGCTGGGAATACCGCAGGTTCAGTTTCGTATAGGCGTCGAAAACGCCGCGACTGATCCATTCGGCGTCGTCCACGCCGGTGAGCACACCCTCGGACTTCTTACCCATCACGATGGCGGTGCCGGTGTCCTGGCACATGGGCAGGATGCCGCCGGCGGAGATATTGACGTTCTTGAGCAGGTCGAGTGCGACGAACCGGTCGTTACCGCTGGCCTCGGGGTCGTCGATGATCCGGCGCAGCTGCGCCAGATGCGCGGGCCGCAGATAGTGGCTGATGTCGTGCATCGCCTCGGCGGTGAGCATGCGCAGCACGTCCGGATCGACCTGCAGGAAGGTCCGGCCGCCGGATTCGAAGGTGCGGACACCTTCGGTGGTGAGCAGCCGGTACGGGGTGTCGTCGGCGCCGATCGGGAGCAGGTCTGAATAGCGGAACTCGGGAGCGGTCACCGATCGCACTCCTTCGGAAGTGGGCTGCGGGTGGAACAGGGCACAGCCACGGTGGACGCCGCTGTACCGGGGGTCGAGCACAGCGAGCTTAGCGACCGACCCCCACCCAGCCCGAAGTAAGGCAATCCTAAATTGTAACCTCGGGAGCGAGTCCGCGGCCGCTACTGCCGATGAAGTTTCAGCAACAGGTAAGCGGCCAGCGACGGACCGTCGGCGATCACCCCGTCGCGCAGCATGCCCTCCACATCGGACCTCGAAAACCATTTCTGCCGCATGTCCTGCTCGGTGTGTTCCCGATTCGGCTCACCAGGCGACAACTCGGTGGCAAGGAAGACATGGCAGCCCTCGGCGGTCATGGCATTCGCGACCTGAACCCGGCCGAGCCACTCCAACCTGCCTGCAGTGAAACCGGTTTCCTCGGCGAGTTCGGCCGCGGCCAGTTCCTCCGGAGTCCCCGTAACCCCGGCCGGAAACGCGCCCGACGGGAACTCCCAGGTCCGGGCGCGTACCGGGTACCGATATTGCTCCACGAGATGGAAGCCTTCGTCGTCCATGGGGATGACGAGCGCGAAGTCCGGTTTCTCGATGACCGAGTACAGGCCGGGTGACCCGTCCCCGCGCTCGATCCGGTCCTCGCGCAGCGTCAACCACGGATTCTCGTACACGACCCTGGACGTCACGGTTCTGATGCTCACGCGTCCAGTGTCGTGCCACGACCTCCCGGCTGCCGGTTATACGGCTTCTGCAGCCGAGTCCGGAACCCGCAACTGCGCCGGCGTATCGACGCCCAGCCGGCGTTCGAACCCCTCCGGGATCACGATGTCCGACCGGTCCAGCTCGGTGACGTTGGTCTTGCGCAGCCCCAGCAGCGCGGAATCGATACCGCCGCGCAGCAGGTCCAGTACGTTCTCGACGCCGGCCTGCCCGTTGGCCGCCAGGCCCCACAGGTAGGCGCGGCCGATCATGACCGCCCGGGCACCGAGCGCAACGGCCTTGACGACATCGCTACCGCGCCGGATACCGCCGTCGAGCAGGACCTCGATCTCATGGCCCACTGCATCGGCCACCACCGGCAGCGCACGAATGGACGCCGGGGTGCCGTCCAGGTTGTTACCGCCGTGATTGGACACCGAGATGGCCGCGACACCGGCATCGACGGCGCGCCGGGCGTCGTCCACCCGCATCACGCCCTTGAGCATCACCGGCCCGTCCCACTGTTCGCAGACCCAGGCCACATCGGACCAGTCCGGGGCGGTGGTGCCCATCCATTCGCCGTAGGCACCGAAGAAACCGGGGGCGGGGGCATCGCCGAGCGCCATATTGGGGGCGGTGAGGTCGGGCAGGGCGCCTGAACGCAGGTAGGTGGTCAGCCAGCGTGGTTTGACGATCACCTGCGGCGCGAAACTCGCCATGGTGCGCAAGTCCAGTTTCTCCGGGATGACCGGCGAGCCCCAGTCGCGGCCCATCGAGAACGACCAGTCGAGAGTGAGGATCAGTCCGACCGCGCCTGCGGCCTTGGCCCGCGCCATCCGCGCGGCGATATCGTCCTTGCTACCGCACCAGTAGAGCTGGAAAAAGGTCATCGGGTTCGCGGCGACGACCTCCTCCACGGGTTTGCTGGCGAAGGACGACAGCCCCATGGCGGTACCCCGGGCGGCCGCGGCCCGCGCCACAGCGACCTCACCGTCGGGGTGGACGGCCTGCACGCCGGTCGGCGAGATCATGACCGGCATCGAGACCTGCTGGCCCATCACGGTCGTGGACTGGTCGCGTTCGCCGATCGGGCCGGCGACATGCGGGGCGAAACCGAGCTCGGTGAATGCGGCCTGGTTGTCGTCGATGGTCTGGCCGCGCTCCGAACCGGCAACAAGGGCGCCGTACACGGATTTCGGCAGCCGTTTCTTGGCCCGGCGATGGGCCTCGGCGACGGTTTCGAACCACGGGTTCATGGTCGGATCCTTTCCACTGGTTCCGGCCACCATTGCCGGACCTGATCGAACAACTGGTTGACGAGCTGGGTGAGCAACCGCTCGCCCTCGGCGGCGCCGGCGCCGGCGGGATCACCGAGGACCCCGTTGGCGCTGACGGCACGCACCCCACCGGCGCGCAACTGTGGCAGCACCTCCGACAGGGGGCGGGTGTCACCGGGCCGGGCGCGATCGGCGCGGACACGGTCCGGTGAAAGAGCGAGCTGCAGTGAGGTCTCGGTGCGGCCGGCGTGGGCGTCACCGGAGTAGCGGGGCAGGAACAGCCGGATATCGCGGGATTCGCTGCGCAACAGCGTTACCGCCCGGCGCAGCGGTTCCACATTTCCGCCGTGCCCGTTGACCAGCACGATCCGCTCGAAGGTATCGGTGGCCGACCGGCACAGTTCGACGATCAGCAGTTCCAGCGCGGCCTGCCCGATGGAGAGCGTGCCCGGAAAACCGCTGTGCTCGCCGCTGGCGCCGTACGCGACGGCCGGGGCGATCACCACATCACGGCGGCGGCCGGCCAGTCCCGTGCACAGCGCGCCGGCCAGGTCGGTATCGGTGGACAGGGGCAGGTGCGGGCCGTGCTGCTCGGTGGATCCCACGGGCACCACCAGCAGCGCCCGGCTGTTGCCGAGGTCACCCGCCTCCGGCCATGTGAGGTCCGCCACCAACATGCCGCCGACATTAACGTCAGCCACTGACAAAATCAATAGGGCCGCATTTCGGGTGCATGGTGCCCCGGCGACCGCGGTCCATCGTTCAGAATCTTCCTGTGACGGCACAGCATCCGCGGGGGCGCCCCCGGGGTACCACCAAACGCGAACTCGAACTGATCGCCATGCGACTGTTCAGCGAACAGGGATTCGACGAGACGACGGTCGAGCAGATCGCGGCGGCCGCAGGAATCAGTGGGCGCACCTTCTTCCGCTACTTCCCGGGCAAGGCCGAAGTGCTGTGGTACTCGTTCGACGACGAGGTCGCCGGGTTACGCGCCGCCTTCGCCACCGTCACACCGGACGAGCCGATGATGGCGGCGGTCCGGCGGGTGGTGGTGAACGCCAACCGCTACCGCGCCGAGGATGTCGCGGAACTGCGGACCCGGATGAAACTGGTGGCCGAGGTCCCCGCCCTGGCCGCCACGGCCGGCGCTCACTACGACGCATGGGAACGCGCGGTGGGCGAGTTCGCGGCGTCCCGGCTGGGCGAACCGGCGGATTCCCTGATTCCCATGGCGGTCGGCCGCACCACCCTCGCCGCGGCCCGCGCTGCCTTCGACGCGTGGGTCGCCGGCGCCGATGCCGACCTGACCGTTTATCTCGATCGCGCACTGGTGGCCTTGGAGAAAGGTTTCGCCGTAGCGGACGCGTTCCCGGTCACAACCGGCGAGTAAACCGGACCGGCAGGTTTCACCGGCATAGGAGCACGGGTATGACTAGGCTCGGTATCGGCAAGACCGCCGAAGTCATTACGATGTACCGGACCGCCGTCGAAAGGGGCACAAGTTACATGTCCGAGGTGTCCATGGGCCTTTCGGCGGACTCATTGGCCGAGGTTTCCGTCGACAAACTGCTGCCGCAGTTGGTCGAACATCTGCGCCAGAACCGCACCGCACTACGCGAGGAATGGGCGCGGCGTATCACCGAGGCACGGTTGCTCACCGCCATGACGCCCGACGAGGTTTTCTCCGAGGCGACGTCGGTGTACGACAACTATGTCGAGGTGCTGGAAACCGGCAGTGTCGAAGCGTTGCAGGCCTACGCGCGTGATCTGTCCGAACGCATCATCCCCAGAGGAGTCGAAACCGACGAAGTCCTCGGTATGGTGCTGCTGCTGCGCGATGTCCTCGCGCGCTCCCTGTTCGAAAAGTACCAATCGAACTTCGACCTGCTCAACGCCGTCCTCGACGCCTACGAACCGGCCGCGAATCGCATCGCGAACACCGTGGCCATCTCGTTCGTCCAGGAACGCGAGCGTGTTATCCGGCAGCAGCAGGAGGCCATCCGCGAGCTGTCCACCCCGGTGTTGCAGGTTCGCGAACAGCTGCTGATCCTGCCGATAATCGGCGTGCTCGACAGTCAGCGCGCCCGCCAGCTCACCGAACAGCTGCTGCGGGCGATCCGGGACAACCGAGCCAAGGTGGTCGTCATCGATATCACCGGTGTGCCCGATATCGACTCCACGGTGGCCAACCACCTGGTGCAGACCGTGGACGCCTCCGGGCTCATGGGCGCCAGCGTCATCATGACCGGCCTGTCGTCGGAGATCGCGCTGACCCTGGTGACCATCGGATTGGATCTGTCGAAGATGAACGCGGTCGGCGATCTGCAGGGCGGTATCGAAGAAGCGGAACGGTTACTGGGCTACGAAGTGTCGAGAGTGACCGAACGCAGCGAACGCGATTCGCGCTGACGGAATCGATATGCCGGTACCTATCCTCAAACAGGGCACATATCTGATCGCATCCGTCCAGTCCGCGCTGACCGATGCCGATACCGAGCGACTACAGGACGACCTGATGAAGCAGGTCAGCAAGTACCGCGCGCAGGGCATCATCGTCGACGTCACCGCGATCGACGTGATGGATTCCTTCGCCGCCCGATCACTGCGCACCATCGCGCATATGACGCAGTTACGCGGCGCCGAGACCGTGATCGTCGGTCTCCAGCCCGAGGTCGCCTTCGCCATGGTGCAACTCGGCCTCACCTTCGAGGATATGCACACTGCGCTGGACCTCGAGGAGGGCTTGGCTTGGCTGAACCGGAAATCCTCGGCCCGGCACCAGCATCGAGATGGTCGTGACAGTGGCCGCTGATCGGGTGGTAATCGCGGTGAAGATGTCGAACGACATCGTGACCGCACGTCAGGCCGGGCGTGAGCTGGCCGAGGAACTCGGCTTCACGCTCACCGACCGGACCATGATCTCCACGGCGATCTCCGAGGTCGCCCGGAATATCACCAGTTACGCCGGCAGCGGTGAGATCCGGCTGCAGGTGGCCGAGCGCGACGGACGTCGCGCTCTTGTGGTTCAGGCCAAGGACCAGGGGCCGGGCATCATCGATATCCCGCGCGCCATGGAAGACGGGTACTCCACGGGCCGGGGCCTCGGTTTGGGCCTGCCGGGCGCCAAACGACTGATGGACGGGATGTCCATCGAATCCGCACCCAATCAGGGCACGTTGGTGGAGATGTGGAAGTGGGTACCCCAGGGTGCATGAGGACGGTTTCATCGGCCGGATCGAATGGGCCGTGGCCGGCCGCGCTCTCCCCGGACAGGATGTTTCCGGGGACCGCTGCGTGGTCCTGGACACCGGTACCGGCTCCGTACTTTTCGCGGTACTCGACGGCCTCGGCCACGGCAGCGCGGCGGCGGCCGCGGTCGACCGCGCCGCCCGGGTCCTCGGCGAGCACCGTGCCGAACCCTTGGATGTCCTGATGGCGCTGTGCCATCGGGCGATGTCGGATACCCGCGGCGCGGCAGTGACGCTGGCGTTGTTCAGCGCGCAGGAAGCGCAGTGGCTCGGTGTCGGAAATGTGGATTCCCAGGTGGTGACCGTCGGACCCACCGGGCCGCAGGTCAGCGCCACCGTTTTGCAGAGCGGCGGGATCGTGGGCTACCGGCTGCCGTCGAACCTGCAGCCGCATACGGTTCCGGTACGCCCGGGCGATCTCCTGCTCATGTCCACCGATGGGGTGGTGGTCGAACCGGCCGCGGGTATCGACCTGGCTGCATCGACGGCGGATATCGCCCGCGAGCTCGTGGACCGGCATGCCAAGGACACCGACGACGCCCTGGTGCTCGCCGCCCGGGCCCGCGGTGTCGCCCACGACCCCGCGCCCGGACACGAAGCGTCATGACCCGCCGGGGCAGGATATGAGCGAGATCCTGACGGCGTTCCTCGACACCTATGCCGACGCCCTGCGGCGTCATCTCGCCGCGCCCGAACGCGACGGGCTGGCCGAGGCCCACGAACTCGGCCGGCGCGCGCTCGTGGAGGGGATCAGCCTGCTCGACCTCACCGAGCACCACTTCCGGGTGGCGAAACAGGTGCAGCTCGAAGCGGACGCGCAGGAAACCGCTGCCACCGGGGCCGCCCGCGCCGACAGCCCGCTCGCCGAGAACGCCCTCGAATTCCTGTTGCAGACCTTGATCACCCTCGATGTGGCCACCCGCGGCTACCTCGACGGCACCCGCCGCTACGAACAGCAGCGTTCCCGCGCCGACGATCTCGCCGGACGTGACGAATTCCGTACGGCCCTGGTGGAATCGCTGCAGGACGGTTTCTTCGTCGCCGACGCCCGCGGCACGATCATCGAGGTCAACAAGGCGTTCGGTGAGCTCACCGGATACGGCGCGTGGGGCGTCCCCTATCCGATACCGCATCCGTGGTCGATACCGGAGGGACCGCGCTACCCCGACCTGGGAACCGAGGCATCCCGGTTCGTGGTGCCGATCCAGCATCGGGACGGCCGGCGCCGTTGGATCGGAGTGAGTACCAGCGCACTGGTGAAACCGGACGGCGAGGAACACATTTTCGTCGGCACCGTCCGCGATGTCACCGCCGAGCACGACGCCCAGGCCCGCGATCAGGCCGCCAACCGCCTCGCCACCGCTCTCGCCGCGGCGACCACGGTGGCCGAGGTGCTCGAGGTGGGGCTCGACGAACTGCGGCGTACGGTCGGCGCGGAAACCGCGGTGGTGGCAGTCTGGGCCGCACATCAGGCGCCGGAGGTGTACGTCTCCGGGACACCGCCCACCGGGTCCACGGAGACGAGCGCCACCGGCCTCGAACCCGCCACCGAGGCCATTCTCAAACGCGCGCGACTGCGCCCGGGCCGCACCCTCATCGCCGTCCCCGAGGGCGCGGGCAGCGCGGAGGGGATCGTGGCACCGCTCGGCGAAACAGGGGATGCCGCCCTCTGGCTGCGGTTCGCCGTACCGCGGGTGGTCGACGCCGCCGATTGGACACTGTTCTCGCTGCTCATCGGGCACCTCAGTCTCGCCGTGCAGCGGGCACGCAACTTCGACCAGGCCCGCTCGACCTCGCTGACCCTGCAGCGGGCCATGCTCGGCCCGATCGAACTCCCACCCCGCTTCTCGGTGCATTACGAGCCCGCGCTGCCGCCGCTCGAGATCGGCGGCGACTGGTACGACGTGGTGCCGCTACCGGACGGGACCATCGGGGTCGTGGTCGGTGACTGTGTGGGTCGTGGATTGTCCGCGGCCGTGGTGATGGGGCAGCTACGCACCGCCGCCCGCGCGCTGCTCCTACGCGGCGCCGGACCGGCGCAGCTGCTCACCGAACTGGATCCGGTGGCCGCGCGTATCCCCGGCGCCCTGTGCACTACCGTCTGCGCGGCGGTCCTCGACCCGGTGCGCGGGCTGGTCCGCTACAGCAATGCCGGGCATATGCCGCCCATCCTGGCCGATGTGGACAAAACCGGCCGGCTGCTCGAAGGCGGCCGATCCGTTCCGCTGGCGACCTTCGAAACGCTGCGCCGCCCCGAGGCCACCACTCCCCTGCCACCGGGATCGACCCTGGTGTTGTTCACCGACGGGCTGGTGGAACGCCGCGGCGAGGATATCGACGAGGGTTTCACGAAGATCGCCGAAACTCTGGCCGGTACCGCCGAGAAACTGCCGCGCGAGGTGGCCGATTCGGTACTTTCGGCGCTGCGGCCGGACGGCGGATACGACGACGATATCGCCATGGTGGTCTACCGCCAGCCCCCGGAACCGCTGAAACTGGACCTACCCGCCCGGCCCGACCGGCTGACCATGCTGCGCCGCACCCTTACGGCCTGGCTGTCCGCGGCGGGGGTTCCGCACAACCTGACCGCCGATCTGGTCGCCGCGACCAACGAGGCGTGCAGCAACAGCATCGAACACGCCTACCAAGACGGCGCCGCGGATACCGAACGGGTGGTGATCACGGCCGAATGCGATGGCGACCGGGTGGTCATCGAAACCACCGATACCGGGACATGGCGGCCCCGCCCGGCGGATCCCGGTCCGCGGGGCCGGGGAATCGATATGATGCGGGCACTCACCGAGGAACTCGCGATCGACCATCCGGGCGCCGGCACCCGCGTGCGGATGTCGGTGACTCTGCCGGCGATCACGTTCCCGGTGGCCAGCGCCCTGCGCGGAACGAACAACCGCTCCCGCGGGGGTACGATGCAGCGAGATCGAGAGGCCCATGGCAGATTGTGATGATGTGACGAACTCTTCCCCGGACGCGAACCCACTGACGGATACGATGACGACTTCGGTCGCCGACCACGACGGCGTCACCGTGCTCACGGTGACCGGCGAGGTCGATCTCGCCACGGCACCCGCCCTGGAGACCGCGATCGACACGGCGCTCGACGCCGGCACTGGCCATTTGGTCATCGACCTCGCGGCCGTGAGCTTCCTGGCCTCGGCCGGGATGGCTGCATTGGTCGCCGCACATCAGCGCGCCGGGGACAAAACCACCATCGCCCTGGTCGCCGAGGGGCCGGCCACCAGCCGTCAGTTGAAGATGACGGCACTGGACCAGGTCTTCGACCTGCATTCCACTCTCGACGGTGCACTGGCGAGCGCCCGGGGCGCCTGACCTCACCGCTGCCCCGGCGATCCGCCCGGCTCGACCGGCGGTCGCCGGGGACTGCGGCACCGCACGATTCCCGTAACCGGCGATTCGAATCTCGTCGGGCTTCGCACACTGCCCACGAGAGGACAGGGCCCGCGCATCCCGGGATACGCGGGCCACAGCATTCCGAATTCGGGCGAAAACCTGGACGGCATTCGGGCGAAACCTGCACAGCCACGGCTACGGAGGCCCTGCCCGCGAACAGTCCCTCCGAACTTGCCCTTTTCTGCCCACGGCTTCGCGGCCACGCCCGGCACGCCGGACCGCCCTGCTCGCCGGCAATCCGACCGGGTCGGCCGGTCGTTCGCAGAGGCGGAGTCCGCCCAACCCCGAATCGAGCGGGCGGCGGCCCCGGGGACTCTCCCGGCGGCCGAAGTCGGCGATACGGCGGAACTCATGGGCTCGTCGGTCTGCCGTTGACCGCCCATTCCGGGACCGCGGTACCGGCTCAGTTCACATCTGCGGCCCCAGTCGGCCATGGTGCCTTGGATCGGCCCGGCGAGGTCGAATGGACCCCGACCATGATGCCGATCTGCGGCCGATGAGGTTTATCGTCGCGTCAACCGGCGATACGGCAGGATTCCTGGAGTTCGAGGCCGGGCATTCCAGCCGGGCACGGGAGGCCGTCGCTTGCCTCGCGCACCCGGCTGGGGCTCAGGTCAGTCGCAGAGGGTGCGGAGTTGTTCGATCAGCGCGACCCGTTCGGCCGGGGTGGCCGCCAGTGGCGCGACATTGAGGACGGTGACGCCGGCTTCGGCGAAGGCGGCGATCCGTTCCTTGACGTATCCCGCCGGGCCGATGAGCGAGACATCCCGGACCAGCTGGTCGGGGACGACCTGGGTCGCCTCGTCCTTCTTCCCCGCGAGGTACAGCTCCTGGATGCGGTCGGCCTCGGCGCCGTAGCCGTACTTGGTGGCGAGGGTGTGGTAGAAGTTCTTGCCCTTGGCGCCCATACCGCCGATGTAGAGCGCGAGCATGGGTTTGACGAAGTCCAGGAGCGGCTCGACGTTCTCACCGATTGCCAGCGCCGGCCCGGCGTAGACGTCGAGCGGGCCGAGTTCGGGGGCACGCTTCTGTGCGCCCGCACGCAGGGCGTCACCGAAGACGGCGTCGGCGCGTTCGGGCAAGAAGAAAATCGGCTGCCAGCCTTCGGCGACTTCCGCGGCCAGGGCGACGTTCTTCGGGCCGAGTGCGGCCAGTAGCACCGGGATACGTTCGCGGACAGGGTGATTGATCAGCTTCAACGGCTTGCCGAGCCCGGTACCGGCACCTTCGGGAAGCGGGATCTGATAGTACTTGCCCTGGTAGGTGAGCCGTTCCCGGCGCCACACCTTGCGGCAGATCTCGATGAGCTCGCGGGTACGCCCGATCGGCGCATCGTAGGGAACGCCGTGGAAGCCCTCGATGACCTGCGGTCCGGAAGCGCCCAGGCCGAGCACGAAACGACCGTCGGAGACGAAATCGAGCCCGGCCGCGGTCATCGCGGTCAGCGTGGGTGTGCGGGTGTAGAGCTGCATGATTCCCGAGGCCAGTTGCAGCCGGGAGGTTTTGGCCGCCAGGTAGCCCAGGGCGCTCACCGCGTCGAACGAGTACGCCTCGGGGACGAACACGATATCCAGGCCGGCCCGTTCCAAATCGGCCACTTCAGCCGCGGCTTCCGTGAAACCGCCCGAATAATTGATGCTCAATCCGATCCGCATGCCCTCAACATAAACCCGGCTACGGGGTGGCCCGGCACCGGCCACGCCGGGAGACGCGGTAGGTTGAGGGCAGTAACCCCGTGCGCAGTGCAGCTAACTTCGAGCTACCGTGTCGAGAAAGGCCTGATCGTGTCGCAGCCCACCCAATCGCCCCAACCCACCGAAGCCGGTTTCGGCGGGTCGCCGATCGGCGACTACCTGGGCGAACTCGCGGCGAAGGTGCCCGCACCGGGCGGCGGCGCGGTCGCCGCACTGCATGCGGCCCAGGGGGCGGCACTGGTCGCCATGGTCGCGCGGTACACCACCCGGGCCAAGGACGCCGAGCACCGACCGGTCGTCGACCGGATCATCGAGGCGGCCGACGCGGCGCGTGAGCGCGCGCTCGCCCTCGCCGACGCCGACGCCGCTGCCTTCACCGCGGTAGGAGCGGCCTACAAGCTGCCCAAGGAATCCGAGAGCGAGAAGGCCGAGCGGGGCGCCGCAATCGAGGCAGCACTGCTCGAGGCCGCCCGGGTTCCGGCGGCCGTGGTCGACGCGGCCGACGGCGTGCTGGCCCTCGCAGCCGAATTGCTGCCGATCGGAAACACGAATGTAGTCACCGATATCGGCGCTGCCGGCGCAGCCGCACGGGCCGCCGCGGTGACCTCACAACTGAATATCGAGATCAATCTGGGGTCACTTCCGGATGCGCGCGCCGCGGCATTCACCGAGGTCCTCGGCCGGATTTCGGAAATCACCGCACGCGCGGATTCGCTACACCAGGAAGTGCTCCATGCGGTCCGTACCTGAAACGCGTGCACATATCTGCACGCGCGAATTAACCAGGTATATGCCGAACTGGGATTATTCGGGATATCAGTAAGAAGACGGCACGGGTAGAATGGGCGGCGTTCGGAGATATTCACAGTGCTCCACCGCTCGACCCAGGCACCATCGGCTAGACCGGCCGGCGGAGTTCCGGTGGCCGGGAACTGTTTGCTCCAGCTCGACGAGTGCAGGAGGTAACGGTGAGGATCGGGTACACATCGACGCCGGAAGCGGCGGAAGTCTCTGAGCCGGGAATCGATGTCATCACCGAACACGGAGTCGTATCCAATATCGCCGACTGCTCGGCAGATCCGGGCACTTTGACACCGGGCCAGGCCCGGCGCGCCCACGATATCCACAGACTCTGTTCTCCCGAATGTCTGGTCCGTAGACGCGCAGGCCTCACCCTGGCCATCGCCGCACCACCGGACCGGCCTGCTTTCGGTATTTCGCCCGGCCGTTCGGCCCGTTACGGCGATTGATATTCCCGCGCGGCGGAGGCGAACAGCCCCGCACGCCGCGCTTCATTCTGCCCGCCGGAATATTCCGGCGTGCTTTCGATAGCTCCACGCGCTCCCAACGAATGGTTCGTGATCAGCTCCACCCATTGGCCGGGCGGCGCTCGACAACTGTCGTGCGGCCACAAAACGAGGAGGAAAGTTGAGCACCATATTCACGAATGCGGAATCCGAACCGGATACTCCGGCGCGAAAACCCCGGCGCGCCCGCTTCGGCGGAGCCGGGCGTAACCACCCGCTGAACATCGTGCTGGTCGCGCCCCCGTATTTCGATGTGCCCCCGGCCGGTTACGGCGGCGTCGAGGCCGTGGTGGCCGAACTCGCCGACACGCTGGTCGCGCGCGGGCACCGGGTGACGCTGCTGGGCGCCGGAAAGCCCGGTACGGAAGCGGAATTCGTGCCGGTCTGGGAGACCACTCAGGCCGATCGGCTGGGCGACCCGTTCCCCGAGGTCGTCAATGCCCTGAAGGTGCGGCGCATGGTGGAGAAACTGGCCCGCTCCCGCCATATCGACATCATTCACGACCACACGTTCGCCGGCCCGCTGAACGCCCCGGCCTACGAGAACCTGGGCATCCCCACCGCGGTCACCGTGCACGGGCCGGTCGACAACGATATGTGGGAGTACTACGGATCTCTCGACGAGCACACCCGCCTGGTCGCGATCAGTGACCGGCAGCGGGAGCTCGCGCCGAGTTTCAACTGGATCGGCCGGGTGCACAACGCATTGCGCCCGAGCGAATGGCCCTTCCGCACCGAGAAGCAGGACTATGCACTGTTCCTCGGCCGTTACGCCCCGTACAAGGGACCGCAGCTGGCCCTGCGGGCCGCGCACGAGGCCGGGATCAAACTCATCCTGGCCGGTAAATGCAACGAGCCGCCGGAGAAGGCGTTCTTCGCCAAGGAGATCGAACCGCTGCTCACCGATACCGACCACATCTTCGGGGAAGCCGATGCGGTCGCCAAACGCGAACTACTGGCCGGTGCGCGCTGCCTGCTGTTCCCGATCCGCTGGGAAGAGCCCTTCGGCATCGTGATGATCGAGGCGATGGCCTGCGGTACCCCGGTGGTGGCGTTGCGTGGCGGTGCGGTGGAGGAGGTGATCGAAGACGGTGTCACCGGCATCATCTGCGATCATCCGGACGAATTGCCCGCCGCCATCGCGAAAGCGAGTGAACTCGACCCGCATGCCTGCCGCCGCCGCGTCGAAGATTATTTCGGCGTGGATCAGCTCGGTGCGGGCTACGAGGCCGCCTACTACCGCATACTCGATGCATGGGACGAGGCCCACAGCAGGGGCCAGGCACTGTCCGCCGTCGGTATGCGCCGCACCGCGGTACCCGCGATCCGCGCCGACGCCGGCACGACACCGGTATGGAGTAGGGCATGAATGCAACGCCGAGTATTCTCAACTCCGGCCAGCCCGCCGCCATCAATGGCGGCGGGGGGACGGTCACCCTGGTCGAGGCAAGCACGTTCTGCCTTTCCGACCCACTCGGCGATATCCATTCCGGCACTTCGCAAGGACTGTTCTATCGCGATGCGCGGGTGATCTCGCGCTGGGAACTACGCCTGGACGGCCAGCCCGCCGAACATCTGACGGTACTCACGCCGGAGGCGTTCAAAGGCCGGTTCATCCTGCGTAAACCCCCGCGGGCCGGGGTCGCCGACAGCACCGTGCTGGTGGTCCGCCGCCGGCTCATCGGCAACGGGCTCAAAGAGGCCATCTCCGTGCACAACCTCGGGCACGAGGACACGGCGATGACCATCACCCTGTTCGTCGACTCCGATTTCGCCGACCTGTTCGCGGTGAAGGAGGGTCGTAACCACGGCGGCGGTGCCGAACACAACGCCGTCGACGGCGATCTGCATCTGACCGACCACAACGAACCGGGCCGCGGCCTGACCGTCACCGCCACCGGCGGGGCGGTCATGCTGCCCGGCACCATCACCTGGCAGGTGGTGGTGCCGGCGCGGGGGCGCTGGGATACCGAAATCCTGGCTCAGCCCGTGGTCTCGCACCGCAGGGTGCAGATGGCTTTCGGTGACGACGAGGACAGCCCGATCAGCCGGTTGAAGGCGTGGCGGGCCACCGCCACCGATCTGACCGCCACCGATCCGTCGCTGTCCGACGTCCTGCAACGCACCGAGAGCGATCTGGGCGCCCTGCGTATCGACGGCAGTACCGACGGCGCCCCGGCTTACGTGGCCGCGGGCGCACCCTGGTTCATGGCGCTGTTCGGCCGGGACAGTCTGCTCACCTCCTGGATGGCGCTCCCCCTGGATTCGGCACTCGCGGTCGGCACCCTGCGCCGACTGGCGGATCTACAGGGCACGAAAGTCAATCCGATCACCGAGGAAGAGCCGGGACGCATCATGCACGAGATGCGGCACGGCCCTGCCAGCGGCCAGGTCCTCGGCGGCACCGTGTACTACGGGTCGGTCGATGCCACACCGCTGTTCGTCATGCTGCTGGCCGAATGCTGGCGCTGGGGCGCCGGAGACGCGGTGGTCCGCGAACTGCTCCCGGCAGCGGACGCGGCGCTGGCCTGGATCGACGAATACGGTGACAGCGACGGCGACGGGTTCGTCGAATACCGTCGCAAAACCGATCGCGGACTGAGCAATCAGGGCTGGAAGGACAGCTTCGACGCGATCAACGACGCAACCGGACATCTGGCCGAACCGTCCATCGCGCTGTGCGAGGTCCAGGGCTATGTGTACGCGGCGCGCCGCGCCCGCGCCCAGCTCGCCGAATATTTCGGCGATACGGGCACCGCCGAACGCCTGCGCGAACAGGCCGAAACGCTCAAGGCACAGTTCGACGAGGCCTTCTGGGTCGCCAAGAACGGCTGGTACGCGGTCGCCCTGGACGGCCAGAAGAACCAGGTCGACGCCCTGACCAGTAACGCCGCGCAATGCCTGTGGACGGGTATCGTCTCCGACGAACGCGCCGCCGAGCTGATCGAACGGCTCGCCGATGCGGCCATGGACAGCGGCTTCGGGCTGCGCACCCTGGCCTCCTCGATGGGCGCCTTCAATCCGATGAGCTATCACAACGGCTCGGTGTGGCCGCACGACACCGCCATCGCCGTGGCCGGACTGTTGCGGTATCGGCATATTCCGGGTGCGAGCGAACTGGCCGAACGGCTCACCACCGGCCTGCTCGACGCGGCCGGCGAGTTCGGCGGGCGGCTACCCGAATTGTTCTGCGGATTCGCCCGCACCGATTTCCGTTCACCGGTCCCCTACCCCACCTCCTGCTCTCCGCAGGCCTGGGCGAGCGCCGCCCCGCTGCTGCTGGTGCGCTCTTTCCTCGGGCTGTCCCCGTGCGCGCCGACACGCACCCTGCGGGTGACCCCGCAACTTCCACGGGAATGGGGCAAGGTCGGACTGACCGACCTGCGCTTGGGTCCGGCCACGGTGAGCATTCACGCCGAAGGCTCGACCATGCATGTGCACGGGCTACCCGATGACTGGAAACTTGTCACCGAATAGCAATCGCTCGGTGTGTCTACATCGCAAACAGGTGCCGGGACGATATCCTTGCTGGTTTAGTTGATCATGGCCCCTTAGGATGGACGTCTGTCCACCAGTCCTCCGTAAGGGGTGGAACCATGAATATTGTTGCCCGGCACCTGTTTCTGGCTCTCGCTGTCGCACTGTCACTGATCGTCGTCCCGGCTGGGGCGAACGCCGCGACCGCCGGCGTTGCCGGCTCCGCCGCGGTCACCTCGGTGGCTCCGGCCGACGGCGCAGTCGTCGGAATCGCCCACCCGGTTACCGTCCGGTTTTCCGATCCGGTCACCGACCGGGCCCGCGCCGAGAAAACGCTGTCGGTGACCGCCGACCGGCCGCTGCCCGGTACCTACTCCTGGCACGGCGACCGGGAACTGACCTGGACACCCAGCGGATTCCTCCCGGCGAACACCACATTCACCGTGAATTTCGGTGATCAGCGCACCCAGTTCCAGACCAACGGCGGAGTAGTCGCCGACGCGAACATGTCCACCCATACCTTCACCGTCTCCATCGGCGGCCATGTGGTGCGGACCATGCCGGCGTCCATGGGTAAGCCCGGGTTCGAAACCCCGACCGGCACCTACCCGGTACTGGAGAAGTTCCGCAACCTCATCTTCGATTCCCGCACCATCGGGATCCCGCTGGATTCGCCGGAGGGCTACCTGATCGACGGCGAATGGGCGGTACGGCTCACCTGGGGCGGTGTCTTCGTCCATTCCGCACCGTGGTCGGTGGGTCAACAGGGGAATTCCAATGTCAGCCACGGGTGTATCAATCTGGCGCCCGGTGACGCGGCCTGGTACTACGAGAATGTCGGTATCGGCGATCCGGTGAACATCCACTGGTGAGCCCGCCGCGGCCCCTGTGCTGCGCCGCGCCCGCGGATCCACTAGAACAATGGGCAGCGAGCGCGTGCAATGAGTCGATGAAGGGGGCCCGCGTGATGGACCGACCACCGCCGGGTCCCGGCACTCCCGGCACCGGCGGAGAGAACCCGCCCATCCGGCCGGGCCACTACGCCGGCGACCCGGACCGGACGCGGCCCCCGGAAGACCCGTTCCCCGACTACGGCGATCAACGGCCGGAACCCCGTGCCGCATTCGGCCCCGTGTCCCCCGCCTCTCCAGGCCCGGCCCCCGGGTCCACGCCCATCGACCAGGCCGACCCCATGCCCACAGTGCCCATCCCGCGGCTACCGGACGTGGGCAGTGGCCACCCGGCACCTCCCGTCGAGCCCCCCGGGAGCGTGACGGACCCCGAACTCCTGCCACCGGCCGTGACCGAACCGCAGTATCGACCACCGGACCCGGCCGGTTACTCGACGCCACCGCCGGATTCCGGCGCACCCGGTCGTTTCTCGTCCCACTCCGCCGAGCAGCCCGCCTACGCCGGATACGAGGGCAGTTGGGCGGACTGGATGACGTCTTCGGACGGCTATCCACCACGACCCGGTGTCGAGGACACGCAACCGGTCGCCCCCGGCACCGGATCGGCTTCGTGGGACGACGAACCACCGGTCGATGACGTACCGGCGAAAACCCCGGAGGTGTCCGTGGCGGACACACCGGATTCGGATGCCGGTACCGCGCCGACCACCGCGCGGGAACGGCTCCGGGCCCGGCTGGCACCCCGCGAGGTGCCCGCGCCGGTACCGGTATCCGCCCGCACCGCCGGCGCTCCGGGCCGGAAACGGCTCCTCCCGGTGCTGCTGGGTGTAGCGGGGGTCGCGGCGCTCGGGGCGGCCGCCTATGTGCAATTCGCGGTGGTGGGAGCCGGAGAACCGACCGCGGCGCCCACCGCCGCGAATCCACCCGCAGCCCCGGCACAGGACATCCCACCGGCAGCGGACCCGAACTGCCCGGCCGAGCGCATCGGCAACACGGTGCAGGGCAACGGTCCCGGCGGCACCGGTTCCGGAACCGACGCCATTTTCGGTTTCCAGCACGCCTATTACGTGACCCGATCCGGTGAGCAGGCGCGAGCCGTGGTGGCTCCGGACGCGGCGGTTCCGGTTGCCGCCGATATCCAGCACGGTATCGATACGATCCCGGCCGGTACGACGCACTGTATCCAGATCACACCGGGGGCGTTCGTCGGCCAGTACACCGTTGTCGTCACCGAACACCGGCCCGGATCCGCGCCGCTGGGATACAACCCGCAACTGGTGACGACGATGCGAATCGGTGACCGAACCTTGATCACCGGTATCGGCCCCATGCCCTGACCGGCACGATTCGGTCCGGATCTCCGCAGGTGGTGGTCGGCGGCCTCGCAGCCGGGCAGACTCGGAAGATGGACGCTATCGGTACGGCTCGGGTCCCCGACCATCCGACGGTGCAGGCCGCTCTCTCCCTCGCTCGCCGCGCCCCCTCGGTCCACAACACCCAACCCTGGCGGCTGGTCTTCGACGGCCACCGGCTGCAGTTGTACGGCGATACCTACCGGCGGTTGTCCTCGGCCGATCCACAGGGCCGGCAGTTGATCATCAGTTGCGGCGCCCTGCTGGACCATATCCGCACCGCGTTCGGGGCGGCGGGCTGGTCCACGCGCGTGACCCGGCTGCCCGATACCGCCGCGGACCATCTCGCCGAGATCGACTTCGACCCCGCCCAGGATGTCTCCGATACCGTCCGGGCGCGCGCGGCGGCCATCGATCGCCGCTATACCGACCGGCTGCCGATGCTGCCACCGCGCGATTGGGAGCGGGTGGAGCCCGCGTTACGGGCAGTGGCCGCAGCCTACGAGGTCACCGTGACCGTGCTGGAGGCGTCGGCCCGGCTCCGACTGGCCGCCGCGTCCGCGCAGTCGGCGGCCCTGCGGGCCTACGATCCGCAGTACCTGAACGAACTGCACTGGTGGGCCGGTAACGACTCCCCCGCCGACGGTGTCCCGATCTCGGCACTGGTCTCGGCCGCGGAACTCGCCCAGGTGGGAGTCGGCCGGGCCTTCCCGGCCGCACCGCCGTCGCTGCGGCGCGGCGAACTCACCGATGCGTCGCAACTGCTGGTACTCGGATCGGCCGCGGATACACCCGCCCAGTGGTTGCGGGCCGGCGAGGCCCTGTCCGCGGTGCTGCTCGAATGTACGGCCGCGGGGCTGGCCACCTGTCCGCTGACCCATATCACCGAGGTCCCGACGAGCCGCCGCGCCATCGCCAACCTGGTCCCCGGACGGGTGGAACCGCAGGTGGTCGTCCGGGTCGGTACGGCACCCACCACGGCCGCGCAGCCGCCGACACCACGCCGGCCGGTCGGCGATTTCCTGGATCTGCACCGGTTCGGCTGACGCGCTGTCCGACCGTTCCACGGCGCGGGAACATCGGGCCGCGAAGCCCGATTGTCTCGCCCGGCCACCCGTTACTCTGTCGTGATGACGACCCAGCAGCCCGCTCCGGAGGAGCGGCGGCCCGCGAACCGCGGACCGAAGGCTGCCGCTCACAACCGGGCGGCCCTGATCACCGCGGCCCGGGAAATCTTCGCGGTACAGGGCTTGGACGCCCCACTCTCGGCGATCGCCCGCCGGGCGGGGGTCGGGCAGGGCGTGCTGTATCGGCACTTTCCCGACCGGGAGGCCATCGCGGCCGCGGTCCTGGAGAAGAACGTGCGTGAGATCGAGGGTGCGGCAGCGGTCGACGGCACCTCTCTCGCCGCGGTGCTCGGGGTGGTGACCTGGCACCAGACGCAGTCGGCCGCGTTCATCGGCCTGTTGCACGCCAACGGGATGAACGACCGCGCCGATACCCGTGCGTGGTCCCGGAAACTGTCCGAGCGGGTCGAGATCGCCCTGCGCAACTGCCTGCCGGCGGATCATCGGCTGAGTGCGGACGATCTCATGCTGGCCATTGCCATGGTTTCCGGCGCCGCCACCGGCCCCACTCCGCAGGAACGTGAGCGCCGCGCGGTGGCGGCCTGGCGTCTGCTCGGCATCACGGTGGGACCGGTGCGCCCGTTCGAGGACGAGTGAAGCGTCCGGTGTCACCCGCCGTTCGACTGGCGGATCCCCTCCGCGAGTGCCTCGAACGTGTACAGGTAGCCGCCGGCGGGGCCGCTGACGGTCAGGTACGCCGTGGTCGCGCCCGGTGTGATCGCCACATTGGTTGCCGATTCCAGGCCTTCGGTGCCATCCGGTAGCTCGACTGTCGCGAGCCGTTCGCCGTTCGGGCTGTACACCGCCATTGCGGCCCGGCCGTGCAGGGCCTGGTAGATATTGCCCGCCGCGTCCACGGCGATCGAGTCGGTCTGGGCGATACCTCCGTCGACGCGGATGGCGGTGTGCCGGGGGCCGGTTCCGCCCTTCTCGCCGAGGTGCAGGTAGGAGATCCGGTTCTCGATCAGCTCGCTGACCCACAGCCCGCGATAGTCCAGGTCGAACGAGATCCCGTTCGGCGCGGCCAGGTCGTCGGCCAGGACGGTGGCGTTCTTGCCGGTTCGGTCGATCCGCACCACCCGCCCGATCGCGGCGCCGTCGGAGAGGCCGCGGGAGTCGCTGATGTAGAGGGTGCCGTCGCGGTCGAAGGCGATATCGTCGGGCTGCATCCGGGCACCGTCGACGGGACCGGTGAAGAATGTCCGGCGATCGGTGCCGCCGGGAGCCAGCGAGACGATCTCGCCGTGCGCGAAATCGGTCAGGTAGAGCCGGCCGTCGTGCGGGCTGAACTGGGCCGATGTATAGGCGCCACGGTCGTCGGTGAACAGCGAATGTGAGGTCTTCTGTTCGATATCGACCCGCATCACCTTCGGTTCGCCGCCGGGTGCGGGGACGTCGACGACGATCAATTCACCGTTCTGGTCGAATGTCGGGCCCTCCAGCAGGGTCATTCCGTTCTTTGCCGGTGCCGTTTTCAGGCGCATGAACTCCTCGGCGGCGAGGGTCCGGCCCGCACTGTTGCGGGCCGGTTCGCCGACGGAGCCGGCGGTACCGCATCCGGTCAGGACCAGCGTTGTGAGGGTGGCCGAAGCCATCAGTAATCGGGGTCGAGGTCGTCGCATGGAGGAATCACCTTTTCTTCCGTGGGCTGTCGTCACGCCAACCCTATCCGGACACTGTTGTCCGGTACTTGTTACCGTAGGCCGAGGCCGCTCCCGCCGAGAGCAGTTCGCCGGAAGCCGGAGATACGGCCGGACCCCCGACAGCCGAAAGAATCGAGCCCCCCGCCCATGACACCGTCCGCGCCGGCACCGTCCCCGGATGACCTCGCCGCACTACGGCGCCGCTATCAGCACGAACGGGAACGACGCGTACGGCCCGACGGCGCCGGCCAATACCTCACCACCGATGCCGAATTCGGCTACTACGCCGCCGACCCCTACGTGGGTGAGACGGCGGAGCGTGCGCCGTTCCACGACACCGTGGACGTTGCCGTCGTCGGCGGCGGATTCGGCGGCATACTGGCGGGCGCGCACCTACGCGATCATGGCGTGGAACGAATCCGGATCATCGATACGGCGGGCGATTTCGGCGGCACCTGGTACTGGAACCGCTACCCGGGCATCCACTGCGATATCGAATCGCATGTCTACCTGCCCATGCTCGACGAGACCGGGTACGTGCCGGAATGGAAGTACTCCCCCGGCGAGGAGATTCGGCGCCACGCCATCCGGATCGCGGAGAAGTACGACCTGTACGCGGACGCCCTGCTCTCCACCACCGTCACCGATCTGACCTGGGACGACGACACCGAGCACTGGCTCGTGACAACCGACCGCGGGGACGTCTTCTCGGCCCGGTACGTCATCACCGCCACCGGCACCCTGACCGAACCGAAACTGCCGGGCATCCCCGGTATCCAGGATTTCCGGGGCCATACCTTCCACACCTCCCGCTGGGATTACAGCTACACCGGTGGCACTCCGGACGGTGGGATGACCGGACTCCGGGATAAACGCGTGGGCATCGTGGGCACCGGCGCGACCGGGGTACAGGTCGTTCCCATGCTGGCCGCGGATACCGCACACCTCTACGTCTTTCAACGCACCCCCACCACCGTCGACGTCCGCGCCAACCGCCGGACGACGGCCGCCGACGTCGGCGCGGACCGCGCAGGATGGGCCCGGGAACGCCGGGACAACTTCCTGCGCATCGTCTCCGGTGAAACGGCCGAGGAGGATCTCGTGGCCGACGGGTGGACGGCATCGGCAGAACTGCTGGAGAAGCTGTTGCCGAGCTTCCGGCGGCGCGGCGACCGCGAAACTTTCGAAGCCGCCTACGAAGTGGCCGACGCCGTCAAGATGAACGCTGTCCGCGAGCGCGTCCGGCAGACGGTCACGGATCCGGCGACGGCGGAAATACTCGCGCCCTGGTATCGGTACGCCTGTAAACGCCCCACGTTCTCCGACAACTACTATCCGGCGTTCAACCGCAGCAACGTCACCCTGGTCGATACGGCGGATTCGCACGGGATCGAGCGGGTCACCGAGAACGGCGTCGTCGTCGACGGTATCGAATACGAACTCGACTGCCTGGTCTTCGCCACCGGATTCTCCGTCGGTATCTCCGGTATCCGCTCCGGCAAGCTCCCGGTGCGGGGCCGGCGCGGCACCCTGCTGATGGACGAGTGGAAGCAGCACGGCACCCGGACACTGCACGGATTCACCAGCAACGGGTTCCCGAACCTGATCCATATGGGTCCCCAGCAGAACGCCAGTAGCGTCAATTTCACTCATATCCTGGATGAACAGGCCTGCCATGCCGCCGCCCTCATCGCGGCTGCGGAGACGGCGCACGCCCTCGTCGAACCGTCCCGCGCCGCCGAGGGCGCCTGGCTCGAAACCCTCGCGCAGGACGCGCCGGACCACGAGTGGTTCCACGCCGAGTGCACCCCCGGTTACTACAACCAGGAGGGACGTGGGCGTACCAACGGAGCGGGCGCTTATCCGCACGGCGCCTACGCCTTCCACGAACTGCTGCGGCACTGGCGGACAGAATCCATCGACGAAGCACTCCGGGCCAGGAAGTCCACCGGCGATCGTGCTCCGCGACCGGAACTGGTGACACGCTGACCCGAGCACCGTCCCCCCTTCGGGACCCTTCGATGTCCCGGCGCGGAAAACCCGCGAATCCCGGCGGCACCGGAATAGGGTGCATCCATGACAGCCGCGATCGATATCTCCGGTCTGGTGAAGAAATTCGGCCGCACTCGCGCCCTGGACGGCCTGGACCTGCAGGTCTCCGCTGGTGAGGTTCACGGATTCCTCGGTCCCAACGGGGCCGGTAAATCCACCACCATCCGCGTACTGCTCGGCCTGCTGCGCGGCGACGGCGGATCGGCGCGGTTACTCGGTGGCGATCCGTGGTCGCAGGCCGCCGAACTGCATCGCCGGCTCGCCTACGTTCCGGGCGATGTGAACCTGTGGCCCGGCCTCACCGGCGGCGAGGTGATCGATCTGCTCGGGCGGCTCCGCGGCGGCCTGGACGAGAGCAGACGCAAGGATCTGCTGGAACGTTTCGACCTGGACCCGACCAAGAAAGGCCGCACCTACTCCAAGGGGAACCGGCAGAAAGTCGCTTTGGTCGCGGCGCTCGCCTCCGATGTGGAACTACTACTGCTCGACGAACCCACGGCAGGCCTCGATCCCTTGATGGAGGCCGTATTCCAGGAATGTGTGGAGGAGGTGCGTCGGGCGGGCCGGACAGTACTGCTGTCCAGCCATATCCTGGCGCAGGTCGAGGCGCTGTGCGACCGGGTGACCATCATCCGGCACGGCCGGGCAGTGGAATCCGGGACGCTGACCCAGCTGCGTCACCTCACCCGGACCTCCATCGACGCCGAAACCCAGCGTCCGGCGACCGGACTGGACGAACTACCCGGCGTCCACGATCTGATCGCCGACGGCACCCGGGTCCGCTTCCAGGTGGACACTGCCGACCTGGGCGCGGTCATGGAACATCTGACGCCCTTCGGGATCCGCACACTGACCAGTCAACCCCCGACTCTCGAAGAACTGTTCCTCCGCCACTACGGCGACGAACTGGCGGCGGCGGGGGTGCCGGAATCGTGACCGTTCGGGATTCGGCCCGGTATGCGGGCACATTCACCGGTACCGGTGTCCTCACCCGGTTTGCGCTGCGCCGGGAACGCCTGCCGCTGGTGGCCTGGATCGTGGGCGGCACCCTGATCTACTGGTCGCAGGCGGTCGCGCTGGACGCTGCCTACCCGGAGCAGGCCGAACTCGATGCGCTCGCCGAGAGTTTGGGCAGTAACGCCGCGATGATCGCAATGGCGGGACCACCCCGGGTACTGAACACGGTCGAAGGCCAGGTCGCCTTCCAGTCCGCGGCATTCGGCATGCTGGTGGCCGGGCTGATGAGCATGTTCCTCATCGGCCGGCATACCCGATCCAACGAGGAATCCGGCCGCGACGAACTCATCCGGTCGGGTGTGGTGGGCCGCTACGCCCCGTCCTGCGCGGCGGCGGTGGTGACGGTGGTCGCGAATATCGTGCTGGGTGCGGCGATCGCTCTCAGCCTGATCGGTTACGGGCTCCCTGTCGCAGGCTCGATCGCGCTGGGGGTCGGCGCCACCTGCGCCGGGCTGGTGTTCGGCGCGGTCGCCCTGCTCGCGGCCCAGCTCAGCGCGAGTACCCGCACCGCCTACGCGATCACCGGCGCTGTCCTGGGCATCTCCTATCTGCTGCGGGCGGTGGGCGATGTCGGCAACGGCGTCCTGTCCTGGTTCTCGCCGCTGGGCTGGGGTCAGGCGATGCGACCCTACGACAATGAGATCTGGTGGCCGGCACTGCTGTCGGTGGTGGTCGCGACCGGAATCGGGGTGGCGGCGGCACGGGTGCTGGACCGGCGGGATTTCGGCGCCGGATTGCTGCCGCCCCGGCCTGGACCGGCGCGGGCGCCCGAAACCCTGCACGGCACATTCGGTCTGGCCTGGCGGCTGCAGCGCGGCGGCCTGATCGGCTGGTCGCTGGGTATGTTCTTCGGCGGCCTGGCCTTCGGCACGATCGGCGACGATGTCGAGGATCTGCTGGGCGAAATCGACCTGAATCAGGTACTCGGCCAGAACATGGGCAGCATGGTCGACGCCTTCTATGCGATGGCAGTGGCGATCCTGACGATCATCGGTTCGGCGTACACGATCTCCGCCGGTTTGCGCCCCCGCGGCGAGGAGACAGCCGGACATGTCGAACCGTTGCTCTCCACGCAGCTTTCCCGGCTGCGCTGGCTGGCCGGGCATGCGGTGATCATGCTGGCAGGATCGGCGATCGTCCTCGCGCTCACCGGGTTCGGGATGGGCCTCACCTACGGCATCCTGGCCGGTGATCTGTCGCAGGCGATCACGCTGACCGGCGCCGCGCTGACCTACCTCCCGGCGGTGTGGGTGCTCGGCGGGATCACCCTGTTCCTGTTCGGTTTCGCACCGCAGGCCACGGCCGCCGCCTGGCTGGCGATGGCCTTCTGCGTGGTCGTGCTGATGTTCGGCGCGACTTTGAAATTCCCCGGCCGGCTGATGAGCCTGTCACCGTTCGACAACATCCCACTGGTCCCGGCCCAGCCGTTCGACCTCGCCCCGGTTCTGATCACCCTGGCGGTGGCCCTGATTCTTTGCGCGGCAGGCGTGTTCGGCTTCCGCCGCCGCGACCTCGAAACCCACTGAAGACGAGGTCCGCCTCGACCGCCCGCGACCGGTCGAATTCGGCAGCGGCGACAGCTCACCTACACGTGCTCCGCGTTGGGTCCCTCGATATGGGCGGTGAGTCGCCGGTGGCAGTCCCGGCAGCCGCGCCGACGGTGTCCTGGGCGGCGGCCGGGTTGCCCGGCGTGCGGCCCACCGAAGGGCGGGCCCCGGTCCGGGGACTTCAGTGACCGCCGGTGAGTATCGGCGGGCTCGCGGGGAAGGTGACCGGTAGCGAGACCAGGGCTCGATGGAACGGGCCCGGCCGCCAGCGCAGTTCCGTCCGCGGTACGGCGAGCTGCATTTCCGGGATCGCGTCCAAGAGCTGGTCGATGGCATCGCGCACGATCATCAGCGCCACCGATTGGGCGGGACAGCTGTGCGGGCCGATACTGAACGCCAGATGCGACCGGTTGTGGGCGAGCCCGCCGGTATTGATCGCGGGGTCGTTGTTACAGGCGCTCATACCGATCAGCACCGGTTGATGCGCCGGTAGCCAGATACCGTCGATCAGGATGGGCTGACGCGGATAACTGATGCAGTAGTTCGCCAGCGGCGGATCGTTGAACAGCACCTCGTCGAGGGCATCGCGGGTGGACAGGCTGCCGTCGAGAACCGTGGCGGCGAAACGCTCGTCGGTGAGCATCAGTAGCAAGGTGTTCGAGATGAGGCTCTGCGGCGGTTCGGTACCGGCGCCGTACATCACAGCCAGCTGCTGGCGGGTCTCCTCGTCGCTGAGGTGAACCGGATGCTGCACCAGGCGGCTGGTGATATCGTCGCCGGGCCGCATGCGCTTGAGCCGGGCCAGCTCGAGCAGCGCATCGGCCTGCGTCGCATTCCCCGCTTCGGCGTCCACGGTGTCGAACATGGCCGCCAGTCCCTGTGCCGCCCGATGCCCGAGTTCGGGCGGGCAGCCGAGTATCGCGTTGAGGGTGGCGAAGATGAGCGGGGAAGCGTATTGGCCGACCACATCGCAATGTCCGTCCGCGCAGAACGAATTGATCAGCGAAATCGAGATCTCCTCGATGGTCGCGCGTAGTTCGTGCATATCGACACCGTCGATCGCCGCGACCGCGGCCGATCGATAGCGCGCCCGGTCGTGTCCCACGGTGCGCAGCGGGTTCGGGCGGTACTCCATCATCGGCAGCACCGGACAGTCCGCGCGTACACCCCGCTGCCAGACGCGCGGGTCGGCGGGGAAATGCTCGGGATCGTGCATGATCCGCACCGCGGTGTGGTAGCCGATCACCAGGGTGGCCGGAACGCCCGGCGCCAGTTCCACCGGAGCGAGCGAGCCGAAGCGTTCGCGCATCTCCCGGTAGACCTTGTGCGGATCGGCCGCAAATTCCTCGGTGTACAGGGGGATTCGCGGGCCGGCGGTATCCACGGGAGATCCGTGGGTCAACGGGACGCTGTCGACCGCGTCGTACCGATCAGTTTTCGCTGTGGTCAAGACATCACACTCCGAGGTTCGGGCGAATCGGTGAACAGTGCGGGTTCGCAGACCTATCCGCCGACTCAAACCTCCCGTTCAGCGACGTCCGCGACGAGCCATCAGCAATGAAGTTGTGCGTCGTACGCTACCGGCCGAAACGCTGCAGCACAGGCGATTGCCGGTGCTCATCGAAGAAGTTCGCCGCGCTATCGGCTCCCTACACCGGGTTCAGTGGCGGCGACGGTGGAAACACAACAGGCAAGGCCGCCAGGGCGCGGTGGAACGGCCCCTGACGCCAGGTGAGTCTGTCGGCCGGTACCGCCAGCTCGAGTTCCGGAAGCGCATCGAGCAATTGGTCGATCGCCGCTTCTACCACCACGTACGCGGGCGACCGCGCCGGACAGGCGTGCGGTCCGATACTCCAGGCCAGATGGGATCGGTTGCCGGCGAAATCACCGCCACGGATGGCCGGATCGTTGTTGCACGCGGCCAGACCGATGAGCACCGGCTGATTCGCGGGTAACCACGTATCGTCCACGAGGACCGGCTGCCGCGGATAGGTGGTGCAGAAGTTGGCCAGCGGCGGATCGTTGAACAGCACCTCGTCCAGGGCATCGCGCGTGGACAGACTGCCGCCGAGCATACTTCCGCCGAAACGCTCGTCGGTCATCATCAACAGCAAGGTGTTGACGATGAGATTGCGCTGCGGTTCGACACCCGAACCGTAGATGGTGCTCAGGTTGTACAGCGCTTCCTCGTCGTCGAGTTTCGCCGGATGGTGGATCAACCGTGAGGAGACATCGTCGCCCGGAGCCGCTCGTTTCTCGATGATGAGTTCCATCAGCGCCTCGGCGAGATGTTTCATCCCCCATTCCGCCTCGACGCCCTCGAACAGCGCCGCCACCCCCGCCGACACCCGCTGCCCCAGCTCCGGTGTACAACCGACCAGCCGGTTGAGCACCTCGAAGACCAATGGAAAGGCGTACTGGGTGACGAGTTCGGCTTTCCCCGATTCACAGAACGAGTTGATCAGCGGGACCGCGATCCGTTCCACGTCCTGGTGCAACTCGTGCAGGTCGATACCGTCGAGCGCATGGACATGGGCCTGTCGATAGCGCCTGTGCAGCTCACCGCTGCTGCGCAGCACGGTCGGGTTCCATTCCATCATCGGCCGGACCGGTGAGTCCGCCGGGATGCTGTTCTGCCAGGCGCGTGGATCCGCGGGAAACCGCTCGGGATCGTTGAGAATCCGCAGCGCCGTTTCATATCCGATCACCAGGGTGGCGGGCACTCCCGGGGCGAGCTCGATGGGAACCAGCGCACCGTGACGATCCCGCATCGCGGCATAGGCCCGATGCGGATCGTCAGCGAATTCCGCCGAATAGATGCTGTACCGCGGGACCACCCCTCCGGTGGGTTCGCCGTGGATCATCGGGCATTCGCTGTCGGTTGCGGTAACGACACCGGGGCGTAGTGCACGGGCAAGGACAGGACTCCAATCGAGGGAACAGCCGTTCACCGCACGATCCGGGCCCTGCTGGGCAAGTTCCCCGAACGCGCTGAGCGAACAGCTGTTTCGCAGACAAATCCGCCGACCCTACACCTCGTTCGGCGACCCTGCGCGACGAGCCATCGGCATGAAGTTGTAGGAATCCGCCCTGAGCACGGTACCGGTATCAGGACAAGTACACAGGCAATTCCTGATGTCCGTTGGAAACGAAACTCACCACCGGTTTCAGCTCGCCCGGTTCCACCGCCAACCGCATGTTCGGGAAGCGGCGGAACAGCGCCGGCAGCGCCAGTTCGCCTTCCATCCGGGCCAGCGGCGCGCCGATGCAATGGTGGGCGCCGTGCCCGAAGGCGATATGGTCTTTGACCGCACGCGCCGCATCGAAGGTATCGGTGGTGGCGCCGTGCACTTTCGGGTCACGACTGGCGGCCGCGTACGACGCGAGGATGGCTTCACCCTTACCGATACGCAGGCCCTCGATCTCGATATCCTCGACCGCGAAGCGCAGCGGCAGATGCGCGACGGGGGCCTGGTAGCGCAGTGTCTCCTCCACCACATCCGCCCAGCCGATCTCGCCGGCCAGCGCGGCAGCACGCTGCTGCGGATGGGTGAGCAGCGCGACGATGGCCTGATCCAGCAGGTTGACCGTCGTCTCGTGCCCCGCGTTGATGACCAGCATCAGCGTATCGATGATCTGATTCTCGGCGAGCTGCGAACCGTCCTCGTCCCGGTTCGTGATCATCACGCTGGTGATGTCGTCACCGGGATTCGCCCGCCGGTAGGCGACGAGTTCGGTGACCAGACCGTACATCTCGACATAGTTGGCCTGGGCCTCTTCCTGCCCGATGGTGGTATCGAAATACCGGTCGACACAGACCCGCAGGCCGGGGCCCAGCGTATCCGGAACCCCGAGCAATTCGGTGATCACCTGGATCGGCACCGGATAGGCGTAGTACTCCCGCAGATCGACAACCTCACCGGCCGGGACAGCGGCCAGGTTGCCGAGAAGTTCGGCAACCAATGCCTCGACCCGGGGCCGCAGGCCCACGGTCCGGCGATGGGTGAACGCGGGCGATACCAGTTTGCGCAGCCGCCGATGGTCGGCACCGTAGGCGGTGAACATATTCTCCACCGCGATCCACGGCAGCAACGGCCAGTCCGCGGTGATCTCACCGTTGGCGAACGCCGTCCAGTGCTGCCGCGGATCCTTCGACACCCGGGGATCCGCCAGCAAACTCTTCAGTACCGCGGCGTCGGTAACCGCCCAGGCCGGAACCTCGCCGGGCAGTTCCACCAGCGCCGCCGGGCCCTGGGCACGCAACCGGGCGGATTCACCGACGACATCGGCACCGGCCATATCCAGGACGATGGTTTCGCGTTCCAACGAACGTTCTCCTTAAACGGTATTCAGGGGCGGCGACGGCGGGAAGACGACCGGCAACGACGCCAGGGCCCGGTGGAAAGGCCCTGGGCGCCAGCCGAGTTCCTCGGACGGCACCGCCAGTTCCAGCTCCGGGAGCGCGTCGAGCAGCAGGTCGATCGCCCCCTGGACCACCACGAGCGCCGGGGACTGCGCCGGGCAGGTATGTGGTCCGATACTCCAGGCCAGATGTGACCGGTTACCGATATGGTCGCCGCCCCGGACGGCCGGATCGTTGTTACACGCGGCCAGGCTGATCAGTACCGGCTGGTGAGCCGGTAGCCAGGTGTTCTCCACGAGAATCGGCTGACGCGGATAGGTGGTGCAGAAATTCGCCATCGGCGGGTCGTTGAACAACACCTCGTCGAGCGCGTCCCGGGTGGACAGACTGCCGCCGAGCATACTTCCGCCGAACCGCTCATCGGTCATCATCAGCAGCAAGGTGTTGTTGATCAGGTTCTGCTGCGGTTCCACCCCGGCGCCGTAGAAGCTGATCAGATTCGACAGCAGCTCTTCGTCATCCAGTTTCGCCGGATGATGGACCAGCCGCGAGGTGACATCGCTCCCGGGATCGGAACGCTTCTGGAAGATCAGCTCCATCAACGCTTCGCTCAGATGGTTCATCCCCCATTCGGCGTTGACCGTATCGAACAGCGCGGCCATCCCGTTGGCGACCCGTTCCCCCAGTTCCGGCGTGCACCCGACCATCCGGTTGAGCACCTCGAAAACCAGCGGGAAGGCGTACTGCGTGACGAGATCGGCTTTCCCGGTTTCGCAGAACGAGTTGATCAGCGGAACGGCGATCCGCTCCACCGTCCGGTGCAACTCGTGCAGATCGATCCCGTCGATCGCGTGCACATACGCCTGGCGATAGCGCAGATGCAGATCACCGCTGTTGCGCAGCGCGTTCGGATACCACTCCATCATCGGCCGGATCGGCGAATCGGGCGGGATACTGCCCTGCCAGGTCCGCGGATCGGCCGGGAAACGGTCGGGATCGTTGAGAATCCGGACCGCCGCCTCATACCCGATCACCAAGGTGGCCGGAACACCCGGAGCCAGGTCGATGGGAACCAGCGACCCGTACCGGCTACGCATCGCGGCATAGGCGCGATGCGGGTCGCCGGCGAATTCCTCGGTGTAGAGACTGAATCGTGGGCCAACGCCTCCGGTGGGTTCTCCGTGGACCACCGGACTACCGGCGAACGGAGGTTGTTGCTGCGGAACCGGAGAATGCTGCGTGGTCAAAGACGAGACTCCAATCGATGGAACAGATATTCGACGAGCGTGATCAGCCCCTGCAAGCAGGTACGCCGATCCCGGGCGTCGAGCGCGACGAGCGGAGTGTCCTCGGTCAGGTCGAGCGCTTCACGAATCTCCGACAGCGGATAGCGATTCGATCCCTCGAACTCGTTGACCCCGACCGCGTAGGGCACCCCACGCTCCTCCAGCGTAGCGAGCACCTCGTCGGCCTTCTCGATCCGCCGGGTATCGACCAGCACCAGGGCGCCCAGGGCGCCCTTGGCCAGTTCCTCCCACAGCGGGATGAACCGCTGCTGCCCCGGCGTGCCGAAGAGATACAGCGCCAACTCGGGATTGAGTGTGATGCGCCCGAAGTCCATCGCGACCGTCGTCGTTGTCTTCGATCCCAGTCCGCCCAGATCGTCGATCCCGACGCTGGCCTCGGTGATGGTTTCCTCGGTACGCAGCGGTTTGATCTCCGAAACACTGCTCACGAAGGTGGTTTTACCGACGCCGAAATTACCGGCGACCAGCAATTTCACCGACCGGGTCACCGTCTCCGCAACGTAGTCGACCGCGCGGCCGTAATCCGCGGACCGATCAGGCCGGGAGAGCACGGAGCCCATTGAGTACCTCCTCGAGCAGGGCGATCTCCGGCATGATCTCCGCCGGGGTCGGGATATTCAGGTGTCCGCTGTCCAGCAGATCGGAGACGACGATCGTCACCACCGACGGCGGCAGGTCGAGATACGCGGCGACCTCCGCGATCGACAGGGCACCACGAGCGCATACATCGACCACTCGGCGCGCGTCCGGAGTGGCGCCCGGCGCCGGGTCCGATACGGCGACGACAAGCGTCACCAGACCCAGCTCGCGGGTCGGACGCGAGCGCCCGCCGGTCCGCACGTAGGCACGGACCAGGTCTGGGTCACGCCGCGACCGGCTCATTGCAGATCGCCGCCGTGTGCGCCTCTGCGGGGCTCACTACCGAGCTCGTGGCCCACCCGGCCGGCCAGCTCGTTCATGCGATGTGCGATGAGACCCACATCGATATCGGTCATGGTCGCCACGCCGAGCAGCGCGCCCTCGCCGGCGGCGGTGATCATGATCATGCCCTGGTCGTATTCGGTCATGTTCTGCCGTACATCGTTTCCGGTGCTGCCACAGAACTCTCCGAGCGCCTTGCCCAGCGAGCGCAGACCCGAGGCCGCGGCCGCGAACCGTTCGGCATCGTCTTTGGCGATACCGGCAGAATGCGCGATACGCAGCCCGTCCTCGGAGAGCAGAACGGCGAATCGGACGCCGGGAACCTCGAGATCGTCCAGTAACCAGCCCAGTTTATTGGTGCTGTCTGATACCACTGTCCTCGGTGAACCCATCAGGATGTCATCCCTTCGGTGTTTTCGGATGCGGCGGCTCGGCCGCTCTTGGAGCCGCTCTGCCAGGCGGCGGCGATATCGGGGCGAGCCTGCCCCTGTTCGGTCCTGGATTGCCCGGACAGACGATCGTTGATATCCGCGGGTACGGCCGCGGCACGGCGGCGCCGCCTGGGCAGACCACCGCTGGTGATGTCGTGCACGGTTGTCCGCTGTTCGGTGCCGGTGTCCTCGGCGGATTCCGCCGAGGACCATTCGCCGGGCGCCGGCGCTTCGGCCGCGGCGGGTACCGCGGCATGGGCGCCGGTCTCGGTGGCGGCATGCGCACCACCCCGAGCCGACATCGTGTTGCCGGCCAGGGCATTACCGTTACCACTCGATACCGCGGAGGCCTGGCCACCGGGTACCGCAGCGAGTTCCCGGGGGGCCGGGCCGCCGTTGGAGAGAGCGTCGTTGTCGTTATCGGCCTTTGGAGCGACCAGCAGTGCCTCCGGAATGTAGACCATGGCGCGCATACCGCCGTAGGCGTTCGGGCCGTCGATGTAGACGGTGAACCCGTAGCGGCGAGCGAGGGCGGCGATGCCGGGGAAACCGACCTTGGGGGCCGGGCCCAGCTGGTGGATATCGACCGTGCGTTCGTTGGCCAGAACCTGGCGCGACTCCTCCATCTGCTCGGCGTTCATCCGCACGCCGGCGTCGTCGACGATCACGGTCACACCGTGATGGCCTTCCTGGAAGGTGACGTCGACGAACGAAGTGGGCGGCGAATAACGCAGGGCGTTGTCGATGAGCGAGGCCAGGGTGTGCACCAGCGGTTCCACCGCGCGGCTGATAACGACGCGGTCGAGCTGGGCGGGCCGTACGCGCAGGTAGTCGCGCACACGACCGGTCGCGCCGCCCACCACATCGGTGAGCGACTGGGCGGGCCACCGGCGGCCGGGCAGGCCACCACAGACGATCACATAGGACTGGGCCTGGCGGATCATCTGCTGCACGGTGTGGTCGATACGGATGAGGGTCTCGTACACGCGGTCGTCACGGTGTTCACGCAGCGCGGCGCTCACCACCTGACTGACGTCGGCGCCGAGGCTCACCACCGAAGTCCCGAAGGAACGCACCGCCGCGCTGGTCGCTTCGCGGGCAAGCGATTCGGAGCGTTCGCGGCCGCTGTCGGCCTCGGTGCGCACGCTCTGCTCGGCCGCGGCGACCGCGGCGCGGGTTTGTTCTTCGGTTTCGCGGGTGACGGTTTCACGGGTTTCGCTCTGGACGGTGCGCAGATCTTCGGAAACCCGATCGAGGATCCAGCGCAGGCACTGCGCGAAGCGCGAGTTCTCGAGTCCCGGCGGGACTTCGGGACCGACGGCGGTCTGTTCGAACCGGCGTACGGATTCCGATAGCGCGGGCAGTGTGCTCGCGGCGAGATGTTCGAGGGCATCTTCGCGAACGGCCAGCTCCCGCTCGAGTACGGAGAGACGCTTCTGTTGTTCGCGCACGGCCCGAACGGCGTACCACGCCACGCCGAGCACCAGTAAGGTGGCGAGGATCCAGGGAAGCAGCACGGCGGTATTCAGATTCATCAGCTTTCTCGTCGTTGACGGGGCTCGAGGTGCGCCACGCGGTGCCGTGGATGCCACGGCGCTTCGTCTCGCCTTCCTCGCGACGCCGACCATGTTCGCCCCTGGCCGGATGAGGTCCGCGCCGGGCACCAGCGGTCCGGTCGGTGACATATCCCTTAGACACTTTCGGCTACTCGAAAGTAACTAAGGGACAAGTCATTCGGCCGTTCGCTGACCATCGGAGCACATCCTCGATGGCCCGGAACCCGACGACTCGCTCACAGTAGCAGCATTGACGTGAACTCTCTCAATAACGGTCGATAATCGATTGTCACCGATCCGTGATAGTGCCGGGACCTCGTAGAATGCGGAAAGGCATTGCGCGGGTGAAGATCACGAACTCGATTCCTCCCCCGAGACCCCCGTGATCTCACGCGTGCCACAGCCCACATCGCACGACTGTCCCCTATCACCAGCGACGGAGCGGAAACCGGACCGGCCGGTCGGCGATTGGCAACACGCGCCGAAAATTGATATCAGGGTCTCGACCGAATCCCCGGCCGTACAGCCGACACCGGAGACCGTCCGCACAGAAAACAATAATGCCGCGCTACACAATCCCGCCCGTTCACAGAACTCGGCCGCCGCCAATATGCCCGGGAACCGCTACCACACCGGCATTAACGCGAGGAAATACGACCGTTTCCGATCAACTCCGCAGCGGCCCATACCAGTGGACGGCTTCCGGCTGCCAGTCCGGACCGATTCTGGTATAGACCAATTCGGGCGGCGGCCGCTCGGCCGCCGCCCGAATTCGACGTCGCTGAAGTTGTCGCCGAGCCCACCTAGACGGTGAAACCCAGCGCCCGCAATTGTTCCCGGCCGTCCTCGGTGATCTTGTCGGGACCCCACGGCGGCATCCACACCCAGTTGATCTTCAGATCGTCGACCAGTCCGCTGCGCACCAGCGCATTACGCGACTGATCCTCGATGACATCGGTGAGCGGGCAGGCCGCGGAGGTCAGGGTCATATCGAGTACCGCGGTGCTCTCCTCGACCCGCAGGCCGTACACCAGGCCCAGATCCACGACATTGATACCGAGTTCGGGATCGACCACATCGCGCATCGCCTCCTCGAGATCGGCGAGCTGCGCGAGATCCTCGGCCGACAGTTCGGCCTCGGCGGGTGCGGAATCCGCGGTGGATTCGGTGGCGGCTGTTTCGGTCATGATGTTTCCCCGTTCCGTACTCGGTCGGTCTCCGGCGTCACGGCGGCCGAGGCGACGGCATCGGCGGCACCGTCGATCCGGAGCACCGCATCCTTGAACGCCATCCAGCCCAGAAGAGCACATTTCACGCGGGCCGGATACTTGGCGACACCGGCGAAGGCAATGCCGTCACCGATGATGTCCTCGTCGCCCTCGACGGTACCCCGGCTGCCGATCATCTCGTTGAACGAGTCGACGACACCCAGCGCCTCACCCACCGGCAACCCGATCACCTGATCGGTGAGCACCGAGATCGACGCCTGGCTGATCGAACAGCCCTGCCCGTCGTAGGACACATCGGCGACATCCCCGGCGTCGCCGAGATGCACCCGCAGGGTCACTTCGTCGCCGCAGGTCGGGTTCACATGGTGCACCTCGGCGCCGTACGGCTCCCGCAACCCGCGATTGTGCGGGTGCTTGTAGTGATCCAGGATCACTTCCTGGTACATCTGTTCCATACGCATGTTCTAGGCAACCCCGAAGAAGCTCTGGGCCTTCCGCACCGCGGCGACCAGTTTCTCCACCTCGTCCACGGTGTTGTACAGCGCGAACGAGGCACGGGCTGTCGCCGCGATACCGAAGCGCCGGTGCAGCGGCCAGGCACAGTGATGGCCGACCCGGATGGCCACACCCTCGTCGTCCAGGATCTGGCCCAGATCGTGGGCGTGGATACCGTCGGCGACGAAGGCCACCGCCCCACCGCGATCGACGTTCTCGGCCGGCCCGACGATCCGGATACCCGGCACGCCGCTCAGGCCTTCCAGTGCCGCATCGACCAGGGTGTGCTCGTGTGCGGCCACCGCGTCCATACCGATGACCCGCAGGTAGCGCACCGCGGCACCGAGCCCGACCACCTGCGAGGTCATCGGCACCCCGGCCTCGAACCGTTGCGGCGGCGGCGCGTAGGTGGTCTCCTCCATGGTGACCGTTTCGATCATGGAGCCGCCGGTGATGAACGGCGGGGTCTCGGTGAGCAGGTCCCGTTTGCCGTACAGCACACCCACACCCGACGGTCCGAGCATCTTGTGGCCCGAGAACGCGGCGAAATCCACATCCAGGGCGCGGAAGTCGACCGGCGCGTGCGGTACCGACTGGCAGGCGTCCAGCACCACCAGCGCACCGACGGCACGGGCCCGGCGCACGAGTTCGGCGACCGGCGCCACCGCCCCGGTGACATTCGACTGGTGGGTGAAGGCTACGACCTTGGTGGCCGGCGAGAGCTCCAGCGAGGACAGATCGATCCGGCCGTCCTCGGTCACGCCGTACCAGCGCAGGGTCGCGCCGGTCCGCCGCGCCAGCTCCTGCCACGGCACCAGGTTCGCGTGGTGTTCGAGTTCGGTGATCACGATCTCGTCGCCGGGGCCCACGTGGTACGGGAACCGCGCGTCGGCGAAGGAGTACGTCACCAGATTCAGCGATTCGGTGGCGTTCTTGGTGAACACGATCTCGTCGGCCTCGGCGCCGACGAAACCGGCGATCTCGGCGCGGGCCGCCTCGTAGGCGTCGGTGGCCTCTTCGGACAGCTGATGTGCGCCCCGGTGCACCGCCGAATTGCTTTCGAGCAGGAAATCGCGCTCGGCGTCCAGCACCGCCAGCGGCCGCTGCGAGGTAGCACCGGAATCCAGGTACACCAGCGGCTTCCCGTCCCGGACCGTACGGTTCAGGATCGGGAAGTCGGCCCGGATCCGGGCGACATCGAAGGCGGGGAGGGTCGCTGTCATATCACGCTCCGGCAGTGGCGGTCTGGAATTTCACGTAGCCGTTGGCGTCCAGTTCTTCGGCAAGTTCCGCGCCGCCCTCGGCGACGATGCGGCCGCCCACGAAGACGTGCACGAACTCCGGCTGGATATAGCGCAGGATGCGGGTGTAGTGGGTGATCAGCAGAACGCCGCCGTTCTCCCGCTCCCGGTAGCGGTTGACACCCTCGGAGACGATGCGCAGGGCATCCACGTCCAGCCCGGAGTCGGTTTCGTCCAAGATGGCGATCTTGGGTGCGAGCAGGCCCAGCTGCAGAATCTCGTGCCGCTTCTTCTCGCCACCGGAGAAGCCCTCGTTCACACTGCGATCGGCGAAGGCGGCGTCGATCTCGAGCTCGTTCATCGACTCCTTCACCTCCTTGACCCAGTGCCGCAGCTTCGGGGCCTCACCGCGCACGGCCGTCGCCGCGGTACGCAGGAAGTTGGACGTGGACACGCCGGGAACCTCGACGGGGTACTGCATGGCCAGGAAAAGACCCGCGCGCGCCCGCTCGTCCACCGACATCTCCAGCACGTCCTCGCCGTCGAGCGTGATCGAGCCGGACGTGACGGTGTATTTGGGATGGCCGACGATGGCGTAGGACAATGTCGACTTACCGGAGCCGTTCGGACCCATGATGGCGTGCGTTTCACCGGATTTCACGGTGAGGTTCACACCATTGAGGATCTTGACGGTATCTCCGTCCGGCGTGTTGACCTCGGCGTGCAGGTCCTTGATTTCCAGAGTGGTCATGGGTTGCTGAATTCCTTCGGTGGGCTGTGGCTGGGTGGTCAGACGCCGACGGCGGCGAGTTCGGCCTCGATGGCCGCCGCCAGCCGTTCGGCGACCTCCGGGACCCCGATCTTCTGGATGATCTCGTGGAAGAAACCGCGCACCACGAGACGGCGCGCGACATCCTCCGGAATACCGCGGGCCCGCAGATAGAACAGCTGCTCGTCATCGAACCGGCCGGTGGCCGACGCATGGCCGGCGCCGACGATCTCACCGGTCTCGATCTCCAGGTTGGGCACAGAATCGGCGCGGGCGCCGTCGGTGAGCACGAGATTGCGGTTGATCTCGAAGGTATCGGTTCCCTCGGCGGCGGCGCGGATCAACACATCGCCGACCCACACCGTGCGGGCATCGCCCTTGCGCGAATCGGGATCGCCCTGCAGCGCGCCCTTGTACAGCACATTCGACTTGCAATGCGGGACGGCGTGATCGACCAGCAGCCGCTGTTCGAAATGCTGTCCGGCGTCGGCGAAGTAGAGGCCGAGGAGTTCGGCATCGCCGCCGGGGCCGGCGTAGCGGACGTTGCCGGTGAGCCGTACCAGATCCCCGCCCAGGGTGACCGCGGTATGCCGCAGGACGGCGTCACGGCCCAGGATGGCGTGGTGCGCGGTGGCATGAACCGCGTCGTCGGCCCAGTCCTGGACGGCGACGACGGTCAGCCGGGAACTGTCCCCGAGCACGAATTCGATGTTCTCGGCGTATGTGCCGCTGCCCCGCTGGTCGATGACGACGGTCACGACGGCGAATTCGGCCAGCCGCACCTGGAGATGGCCGTAGGCGGTCTTTCCCTCACCCGGACCGGTCACGCGCACGACGACAGGTTCGGCGACCTCGGTCTCCTTGCCCACCGAAACGATCGTCGCCTGCTCGAATCCGGAATACGCTTGGGCGGCGACCCGATCCGACGGGATACCGCCGGTGCCCAGCCGGGCATCATCGCGGCCCACCGTCTCCACGGTGACTCCCGCGACCTCGGTCACCTCGACCTCGGCCTTCCCGTCCCGGATGGCCGTGCCGTTGTGCAGGCCGCGCAACCGGCGCAGCGGCGTGAACCGCCAGGCCTCGTCCTTGCTGGAGGGAACCTCGAAGGCGTTCACATCGAACGAGGTGAAAACCTCGCCCTTGTTGATCGCCGGCTTACGAGCCTCAGCGGCCTCGGCAATATTCTCCACTGCCATCAGCCGACGGCTCCTTCCATCTGCAGTTCGATCAGGCGGTTGAGTTCGAGTGCGTACTCCATCGGGAGTTCCTTGGCGATCGGCTCGACGAATCCGCGCACCACCATCGCCATCGCCTCGTCCTCGGTCATACCGCGGCTCATCAGGTAGAACAGCTGATCCTCGGACACCTTCGACACGGTCGCCTCGTGACCCATGGTCACGTCGTCCTCGCGGATATCGACGTAGGGATAGGTATCGGACCGGCTGATGGTGTCCACGAGCAGCGCATCACATTTCACCGTCGACTTGGACCCGTACGCACCCTTGTTGACCTGGACCAGACCACGGTAGGAGGCTCGGCCACCGCCACGAGCTACCGACTTGGAGATGATGTTCGAGGAGGTGTTCGGGGCCAAGTGCACCATCTTGGAACCGGTGTCCTGGTGCTGGCCCGGACCGGCGAACGCGACCGAGAGCACCTCGCCCTTGGCGTGCTCGCCGGTCATCCACACGGCCGGGTACTTCATGGTGACCTTGGAACCGATATTGCCGTCGACCCACTCCATGGTCGCGCCCGCCTCGGCCTTGGCCCGCTTGGTGACCAGGTTGTAGACGTTGTTCGACCAGTTCTGGATGGTCGTGTAACGGCAGCGGCCGCCCTTTTTCACGATGATCTCGACCACCGCCGAATGCAGCGAATCCGACTTGTAGATCGGCGCGGTGCAGCCCTCGACGTAGTGCACATAGGCGCCTTCGTCGACGATGATCAAGGTGCGCTCGAACTGGCCCATGTTCTCGGTGTTGATCCGGAAGTAGGCCTGCAGCGGGATATCGACATGCACGCCCGGCGGGACGTAGATGAACGAACCACCCGACCACACCGCGGTGTTCAACGCGGAGAACTTGTTGTCACCGGCCGGAATGACGGTGCCGAAGTACTCGCGGAAGATCTCCGGGTGCTCCTTCAGAGCCGTATCGGTGTCGAGGAAGATAACGCCCTGCTGTTCCAGGTCCTCGCGGATCTGGTGGTAGACGACTTCGCTCTCGTACTGCGCGGCGACACCCGAGACCAGCCGCTGCTTCTCCGCTTCCGGGATGCCCAGCTTGTCGTAGGTGTTCTTGATGTCCTCGGGAAGATCTTCCCAGTTCTCGGCCTGTTTTTCGGTCGAGCGCACGAAGTACTTGATGTTGTCGAAGTCGATACCGTCGAGGTTGGACCCCCAGTGCGGCATCGGCTTGCGATCGAAGATACGCAGCGCCTTGAGCCGGTTCTCCAGCATCCAGGAGGACTCGCTCTTCTTGTCCGAGATATCGCGTACGACCTCTTCGGACAGACCACGCTGCGCACTGGCGCCCGCCACGTCCGAATCGGCCCAGCCGTATCCGTAGTTACCCAGTGAGGCGATGGCCTCCTCCTGGGTCAGCTGCGGCACCTGGTCGGTGGTGGTCGTCATTCGGCACTCCTTCCGGAGTCGTTCGTTACGTCCGCTGCGGGCTGTGCAACGGTTGATGGTGAAGCGTTGTTCGGTTGGTGGCCGCCCGCCCGGTCCGGCAGGACGGTGAGCGGGACATGCGTTGTGCAGGCGCAGTCGCCGTTGGCGATGGTCGCCAGCCGCTGCACATGCGTGCCGAGCACTTCCCGGAAGGCCTCGAGCTCGGCCTCGCAGAGCTCGGGGAATTCCTCGGCCACATGCGAGACCGGGCAGTGGTGCTGGCAGATCTGCACACCCGCACCCACTCGCCGGGTACTCGCGGCGAACCCGGCATCCGACAGCGCCGTAGCGATCTCGTCGGCCTTGGCCACCGTTTCGGACCGAACGGTATCGTCCCCGGTCGCGCCCGGATCAGCCGCCTGCCCCTTCGTCTGGGCGGGCAACGGGTCGATGCCGTCGACCAGGGTGCGTGCCCGTTTCCGGGCGAAGGCCGTTACGGCATCCTCGCCGCCGATCTCACGCAGCTGCCGGATGGCCGCGCCGGCGAGATCGTCGTACGCGTGCCCGAGCATGCTGCGTCCGGCGGCGGTGAGCTGGTACTGCTTGGCCGGACGTCCACGCCCCTTCTGCTGCCACGGCGCGGATCGGCCCGCCCGCGCATGACCGGATTCGATAAGCGCGTCCAGATGGCGCCGCACACCGGCCGGAGCCAGCCCCAGCGCGGCACCGACCGCGGTCGCGGTGATCGGGCCGTCCTCGAGCAGCAGTTGGATGATCGCCGCCCGGGTCTGGCCCTCGCCACCGATCACGGGCGCGCCGACGGACCCGGTACCGGCCCGGTGACCAGCCCTTTCGTCCACATTCGGCAAACCCACAGTTTTCACAACATCAGTGTGGCGGAATTCGTTCCCGAAATCTAATAAGGGTGCCCTGACCAGGAGGGGTGTCATAGCGCCACCCGTCCCGGCCGGAAACCGGAAACCCCTGTTCCACCGAGAAAGTCCGGTCCACCTCGGCCGACACGAATACCTGGAGTGATCTGCTTCACTTCGGTGACAGCGCGGCCGGATACCGGATCGTCGCGAGATAGTTTGCTGCCGGGCTGCACACGGCGTGCACTCGGCCACGAAAAGCCGGAGCCCCCGTGTTCGTGCACCGGTACGACTCGGTGTCCCACCCCGGGTGCCGATCGCGGCATCACCCGCAGCGGCCGGCGCCCCGCGGCCGATAACTGAGCGGTGTCCGGAAGCAGCACCGAATGCGCCCGCGGCCGCCCCGGCGATGCGACCCCCTCGATTCGGCACACCGTGTGCCGCGGCCCGGGGTCCACCGGAGACGCCGGCGAACTAGTCTCGATGGCCGTGGCAGGACAGGCAGGCGCCCCGGGCGCATCGGCACCGCTCCGGCAGCGCGGGCTGCACCTGATGCGACGCGCCCTCGGACTGGATGTCAAAGCTTCGGATCACACCATCGCCGTCCTGCACAGCGACGAATCTTCCGAAGCACCCGGGCTCGATCGCCGGGAAATGCGGCAACTGGACCGGATCCGGTTGATGGGCACCACCGGCACCGTACTGATGGCGATCAGCGCCCTCGGTATCGGCGCACAACCGGTGCACCAGAACCCCACGTCCGGGATGCGGGTACTGGGTATCTTCGCGCGGGCGCACACCGGGTCGCTGGCGATGTGCATGGTCGGCACGGTCACGGTCGTACTGGCCTGGCTGCTGCTGGGCCGGTTCGCCATCGGCGGCCTCGGCGGCTCACCGCTGCGCCGGATCACCCGCCGTCAACTGGACCGCACGCTGCTCGTATGGATCATCCCGCTCTGCGTCGCACCGCCGATGTTCAGCAACGATGTGTACTCGTATCTCGCGCAGAGCGAGATCACGGCACGCGGGATCGATCCTTATGCGGAAGGGCCGGTCGCAGCTCTCGGCATCGATAATGTCCTCACCAACAATGTTCCGACCATCTGGCGCGAGACCCCGGCACCGTACGGACCACTGTTCCTGTGGATAGGCGAGGGAATCGCCGAGATCACCGGTGACAACATCCTCGCCGGTGTCTGGGTTCACCGGCTGCTGGCGCTGGCGGGAGTGGCGCTGATCGTCTGGGCACTACCACGTCTGTCGGCGCGCTGCGGAGTGGCGCCGGTGAGCGCCCTCTGGCTGGGAGTGGCCAATCCGCTGGTGCTCTTCCATCTCATCGGTGGTGTGCACAACGATGCGCTCATGCTCGGCCTGATGCTGGCGGGGCTGGAACTCATGCTGCGCGCCATCCACGGCCTGCCGGGGGACACGGGGAAGCCGCCGCTGGATACCCGCGGCTGGGCGTTGCTGATCGGCGGCGCTGTCGCCGTCAGCTTGTCCTCGTCGGTCAAAATCACTTCGATCATCGTGCTCGGTTTCGCGGGCATGGCCTTGGCGCGGCGCTGGGGCCCCGGCGTACGTTCGGTCGTCAAAGCCGCGGCACTGCTCGGTCTCGTCGCCGCACTGACGACCCTGGTGATCAGCACGGCCAGCGGTCTGGGGTTCGGCTGGCTCGATACGGTCAGCGGGGCCAACGCGGTGCGCAGCTGGATGTCGTTGCCGACGGCACTGGGCATCGCCACCGGTTTCGGCGGTGTTCTGCTCGGATTGGGCGACCACACGACGGCACTGCTGAGTATCACCCGGCCCATCGCCGGGGTCGTGGCGGGCTTCATCACCGTGCGTATGCTTTTCGCGACCTGGACCGGCCGCATCCACCCGGTCGGTGCACTGGGAGTATCGCTGGGCGCGATCGTTCTCCTGTTCCCGGTGGTGCATCCGTGGTATCTGCTGTGGGCGATCGTGCCCCTGGCGGCCTGGGCCACCCGGCCGGTGTTCCGGGTCCCGGCCATCGGGATCTCCGCGCTGGTCAGCGTGATTCTCATGCCACGCGGCGCCGACCTCGAGGTTTTCCAGATCGTCGGGTCCGCGGTCGCGACGGTGATCGTGTCCGTGCTGTTCATCGTGGTCACGCGTAACGCCCTGCCGTGGCGCGCTCAGCAGGGGGTGTCGGCCCCGTCACAGCCGGCCGGGGCATACGGTGTGACCTCGTGACGACCGCTTCCCGGGTACCCGCCGTCCAGGTGGACCACGTCGCCAAACACTACGGCGAAACCGTCGCGGTGGACGGTATCGGTTTCACCGTCGAACCGGCGCAGGTATTCGCCCTGCTCGGGCCGAACGGGGCCGGTAAGACCACCACGGTGGAGATGTGCGAGGGATTCGTACGCCCGGATGCGGGCACAGTCCGCGTATTGGGGCTCGACCCGCGTACCGACTCCGAACGGCTGCGACCGCGGATCGGGGTGATGTTGCAGGGCGGCGGCGCGTATCCGGGGGCCCGCGCCGGCGAGATGCTGGACCTGGTCGCCTCGTATTCGGCGAATCCGCTGGATCCCGATTGGCTGCTGGGTGTGCTGGGGCTGTCCGACAGCCGGCGTACCCCCTACCGGAGGCTGTCCGGCGGTCAGCAGCAGCGGCTCTCACTCGCCTGTGCGCTCGTGGGCCGGCCCGAGATCGTCTTCCTGGACGAGCCGACCGCGGGTATGGACGCCCAGGCCCGGATCATGGTGTGGGAGTTGATCGACGCACTCCGCCGCGACGGGGTCAGCGTGCTGCTCACCACCCACCTGATGGATGAGGCCGAAGAATTGGCCGACCATCTGGTGATCATCGACCACGGGCGGATCGTCGCCTCCGGCACGCCCGCGGAGGTCACCGCGCACGGCGCGGCCGGGCAGTTGCGATTCGCCGCCCCGCCCCGGCTGGACCTGGAACTGTTGCAGCGTGCGCTGCCGGAGGGTTTCGCGCCCACCGAAACCAGTCCCGGCTCCTATCTGGTGGAGGGCGAGATCAACCCACAGGTGCTGGCGACGGTGACCGCCTGGTGCGCCCGGGTGAACGTCCTCGCCACCGATATCCGCATCGACCAGCGCCGGCTGGAGGATGTTTTCCTGGAACTCACCGGACGGGATCTGCGCGCATGATGCGGTTGAATCTCCATCTCCGTCGACCGCATCGGGCAGCTTCGGAGGAGGCATGGTGATGCGATACCTCCGCCTCAGCTTCGGCCTCCGCGAACCACATGTACAACCGTCAAAGGAGGCCTGGTGACCAAACCGGATCTCTCGGCCAACCGGTTCGAACCGGGTATTTTCGCCCCCGCGCCCCAGCCGGCGCCACGGGTGGCCATGTTGTTCGCGCAGACCCGTCTCGACCTGGTGCTGTTGCTGCGCAACGGCGAGCAACTGCTGCTCACCATGTTCATCCCGATCACGCTGCTGGTGGGGCTCGCGCTGCTGCCGTTCGGCGATATGGGCCCGGACAAGATCGACAAGATCGTGCCTGCGGTGATGATGGTGGCCGTGATGTCGACCGCCTTCACCGGCCAGGCCATCGCCGTCGGATTCGACCGGCGCTACGGGGCGCTCAAACGGCTCGGCGCCACTCCCCTGCCGCGCTGGGGCATCGTCGCCGGTAAGAGCGGCGCCGTCCTGCTGGTGGTGATCCTGCAGGCCGTCCTGCTCGGGTCGATCGGGGTCGCCCTGGGTTGGCGGCCGGGCCTCGCGGGGCTGGCACTCGGCGCGGTGCTGATCGCCCTGGGAACCGCGACCTTCGCGGCCATGGGGCTGCTGCTCGGCGGCACGCTCAAAGCCGAGATCGTGCTCGCACTGGCCAATATCCTCTGGTTCGTCATGCTGGGTATCGCCAGCGTGGTCTTCGCCTCCGAAGAGCTGCCCGAAATCGTGCACACCCTGGTCCGGCTGGTGCCGTCGGGGGCGCTGGCAGTCGCCCTGGAACACGCGCTCAGCGGCGGTATCGACTGGTTCGGCGTGGTGGTGCTGCTCGTCTGGGGAACCGTCGCCGGGCTGCTGGCCGCACGTTGGTTCCGCTTCGAATAGAGTGACCACGACAACTTGTAGTAGTCCGGCTGCGGAGGTCGCAGCCACGCCCGCTACCATCGTGACGTGCTCTATCGCGCATTCCTGCGAGTCGTGGACCGGCTCCCACTGCCCTCCCGGCGCGCCCAGCTGCTGATCGCCCTCTCGGTACTCGGTACCCAGGCCGGGATCGCGGTGACCGGCGCGATCGTGCGGGTCACCGCCTCGGGGCTCGGCTGCCCCACCTGGCCGCAATGCTTCCCCGGCAGTTTCACCCCGGTCGGGGTTTCCGAGGTGCCCGTGCTCCATCAGGCGGTGGAGTTCGGCAACCGGCTGCTCACCTTCGTCGTGACGCTGTGCGCCGCGCTCATCGTGCTGGCGGTCACCCGGGCCCGGCGGCGCCGGGAGGTCCTGATCTATGCGTGGCTGATGCCCGCCGGCACGGTACTGCAGGCGATCATCGGCGGTATCACCGTGCTGTCCGGGTTGCTGTGGTGGACGGTCGCCCTGCATCTGCTCGCCTCGATGCTCATGGTGTGGGTGGCCGCCGTGATGTACGCCAAGGTCGCCGCTCCCGACGACGGGGTCGATACGGTCCGGGCGCCGGCGCCGCTGCGCTGGCTCACAGTGCTCAGTGGGATCACCCTGGCCGGAGTGCTCCTCGCGGGCACCCTGGTCACTGCCGCCGGACCGCATGCCGGCGACAAGAGCATCGAACGCCCGGTGGCCAGGCTCGAAATCGAGATCACCACCTTGGTACATCTGCACTCGCAACTGCTCATCGGCTATCTCGCCCTGCTGATCGGCCTCGGCTTCGGTCTGTACGCCACCGGTATCACCACACCGGTCCGCAATCGCTTCTTCGTACTGATCGGGTTGGTCCTGGCGCAATCGCTGGTCGGGGTCGTGCAGTACTTCACCGACGTTCCCGCGGCCCTCGTGGCGATCCACGTGGGCGGCGCGGCGCTGTGCACCGCGGCCACCGCAGCCCTGTGGGCCTCACTGCACACCCGTGAGCGCCTCCCCGTCGGCGCACCCGAACCCGACACTCAACCCGCCTGAACCTACGGCGAGGCACACGATGCCCTGCTGTAGCGGTGCGGATCAACGACTTCGGTCAGCCCCGCAACCGGTAAGCACATGGCTGGATATCGAGGAAGCATCAGACCGGTCGGATACCGCCCCAGTGCGGACCGGTCCCGAGCCGGGAGCTCATTTACACCGCGGCGCTGTTAGCCGGGCGGTTCCGGTCGCACCGGTGACCGGCGATCGCCCGTCGGCCGACGCGTAACGGCCGGCGCACGGTGCACCCGCCTGCTTTCCAGCGCACTCAACTGCCGGACAACGGGGGTCGTCTGGTCATTCGCTGGGGCGCTTCTGATAGCTGCGCGCGACCAGCGCCGAGGTCAGGTACCACAAGCCGTTGGGAATCGCCGGGTCGTAACCGGTGAGCAGCCGGACCCGTTTGAGACGGTAATCGAGGGTGTTGGTGTGCATATGCATGAGCCGGGCGGTGCGCTGGCGGTTGAAATTGTTGGCGATGTGCCGGCGCAGCGTTTCCAATAGCTCGGGATGCTCGTCCAGCGGGTCCAGGATGGCGCTGAGATGCTCCCGGGCCGGGCCGGGCCGGGTGATCTGGAATTCCAGTGCCAGATCCGAGAACCGGTGCAGCCCACCACCGGCGGTGATCCGCGAGACGATATCGAGAAGTTCGTGGGCGCGATCGGCCGCATCGGGGATATCGGCGGTCTCCGCGGTGACGATGGTGGCGGTGACCGGTACCTGAGCGGCCTGCGACAGCCCGGCGATCAGTTCGTCGAGTGCTTCATCGGGGAACATATGCGCCGGCAGCAGTACCGTTCCGCCGTCGATACTGAGCAACGACAGTGCGCGTTCACCGCAACTGCGGGCGAGTTCGGCCTGTACCCGGCGCAATTTCCGGCGCGCGACGATACGGCCGTCCACCCGCGGCGCGGATTCGTCCGGATGGGGCGGCAATCCCAGAGCCAGCACCTGATACGACTGCGCGATCTCGATCCCGCATTCCCGCGCCATGGTCGCGGTGCTGTGCCCGCCGAGCAGTGCGGAGATCAGCGTGTGCACCGCGGTGTGATGTTCGGCGACCACCCCTCGATATTCGCTCACATAGGCCAGCGCGACTTCCGAGGTGATCGTGTCGAGGATTTCCAGCATCCGGCGGGCGGTGGCGACCAGGGTTGCCGAATCGGCCGGGCCGGCAGTGGACATGATGTGGTCGAAACCGAGTTTGAAGCCCTCGTGGATGGCGTGGTTGATGGTGTCGACCGGGATCCCCTCGCGCGCCCACTCGGCGGCGGCATCGCGCACGAGTTCGATCTCGTGCGGGAGTTCGCGGCCGTCGAGGCGGCCGAGGGTGAGTTCGAGGCATAAGCGGGTCACCGCGGTGACATCGCCCTGTAGCGCATCGCCGGGCAAGGTGCCGCAGGGCGCCACATTCTCGACGAAATGCCCGACCATCTGACGCGAGAGAGTCGACACATCGCGTAGATGGTTCGAAATCGGACGGCCGGACACCGTAAGTCGGGAACGGGTCGGACTACTGACCGTCATATCGGCTCCTTCTACCCCGGGCTGACGAAGCCTTAACGGTAGCGTGAAGCGGTTACTCGTCAGTAGGTTTTGGCCGGGAAACTGTCCGAGCTACCTGTTGCCCGGACCGGCGGCCTGTGAGTACACACAGGACCGCCGCCGCAAAAACTCAGTTCTCGTTACGCGCCTTGGGGAATCGTGCCTGCTTCGCGACCCAGCCGGCCATCTTCTCCCAGTGCCCGGTACGTGGCGTCGTCTTGGCCACCAGATCACGCTCCCAGCCGTCGGCGGCCGTCAGTCCGTCGACGGCGCCGATCACGGCCTGCGCCGTGGCCGCATCGGCGACCATCCGGTCCCCCAGGACACCGTCGGCGCCGACCAGCGTGATCCGGACGCCGCGGCGACCCACCGGCTGCGGAACGGCCTCGGCCGAACCGCCGTGCGCGGCGACGAACTTACGCACCGATCCGACGATCTCCTTCGGCGCGCGGACGGTGGCGGTTGCGGTATCTGCACTCATATCCCGGAGTTTACCGGCGAGTAGTACCGCCCATCCGGGGCCGTGGCAGCCGCACCCACCGGACCCGCGTATTGCACGCCCGGGCGCACGTGTAGAACTGGACCATGCGCGCCATCCAGGTGGACCGGCACGGCGGTCCGGAGGTACTGACCCTCACCGATGTTGCCGACCCGTCGCCCGGGCCGAATCAGCTACTGGTCGAGGTCGACGCCGTCGGTGTGAACTACATCGACACCTATTTCCGGACCGGCACGTATCCGCGGCCGGTGCCCTATATCCCGGGTTCCGAGGGCACCGGCGTGGTGGCCGAAATCGGTTCACAGGTCGGCAACTTCGCCGTCGGTGACCGGGTGGCCTGGGCCGCCGGGCCGAACAGTTACGCACCCCGCACGGTCGTCGACGAGGCTGTGGCCGTGGCGGTTCCCGAAGGAGTGGACCCACCGGTGGCCGCCTCGGCACTGTTGCAGGGTATGACCGCGCACTACCTGATCGAATCGGTCTACCGGCCGGAACCGGGCGAGACCGTGCTGGTTCATGCGGGTGCCGGCGGGGTCGGATTGCTGCTCACCCAACTGGCGGCGGCCCGCGATATCCGGGTGATCACCACGGTGTCCTCGGACGAGAAAGAGACCCTGTCCCGCGGCGCCGGGGCCTGGGAGGTCCTGCGCTACGGCGACGACCTCGCCGACCGGGTCCGCGACCTGACCGGCGGCACGGGTGTGGCGGCGGTCTACGACGGCGTCGGCGCGGCCACGTTCGACGCCGGCCTCGCCTCGCTGCGCGTCCGTGGCATGCTGGCCCTGTTCGGCGCGGCCAGCGGTCCGGTACCGCCGGTCGATCTGCAGCGATTGAATGCGGCCGGTTCGGTGTTCGTGACCCGGCCCAATATCGCCCACTACACGCGAGATCGCGCGGAACTGGATTGGCGCGCGAACGATATCTTCGAAGCAGTCGCCGACGGTTCGCTCACCGTCCGTATCGGTGCCACCTATCCGCTCGCCGAGGCCGCACAGGCCCACCGCGACTTGGAAAGCCGCAAGACCACCGGATCGATCGTCCTGCTCCCCTGAACCCGGCGTCCGGGCACAGTCTCGGCTCTCACGCCCGGGCGGTTCGCGATCCGGGAACCGCCGCGGTTTTCCACCTCGTCGTTGCCGGCCGGTTCCACAGCCTCCGTCCGGCCGCGAC
>NZ_BAFV01000038.1 GCF_000308515.1 Nocardia carnea NBRC 14403
GGGACTACGACCGCGCGCCCGTCCGCGTCCATAGCGGTGGTTACGCCAATTCCGCGAGGCTGTGGAACCACTCGTCCAGCCGTTGCGAATCGATAGGCACGTCCGGCGGCAGTTCGGCAGCGAGCACCTGGTGACCCAGTCGGCGGATGCGCTGGTGGCGAGTCCAATGCGTGCGCGTCCATTCGGGTTCGTTGTGGGCGGCGTCGAGTGCGCCGAGCGTCGAACCCATCAGTTCGAATTCGAGCTCCCGTCGGACCTCGGGTAATGCGGTGCGCTGGGGCGGGGGTAGCGCCATGAGCCGCAGCAGCCGGTCGAGCACTTCGAGGACCCGTTGATCATTGCGTAACAGCACCCGCCGGTGCGCGCGGCGGTCGATCGACCACAGCACCGCCAGGCCGATCAGCACGCCGATGGCGCTCTCGAGGAGCCGGTCGCGGACCACGGGGACCATATCGCCGTACTGGCCGCCGCCACCCATCAGCAATGCCAGCGGGGTGATGAACACGACGGCCAGCCCGTAGTTGCGGGCGACGAGCGTTTCGATCGCGAACTGCAGCGACATCAGGATCAGCACCAGGAACCAGGCGCGCGGTTCGAGGGCGTAGAGGCCCGCGAACAGCACCAACCCCAGTGCGGTGCCCCCGATACGGTGCACGCCGCGATACGTGCCGCGGACCCGGTCCGGTCCCTGGTGCAACAGCACCGTGACGGTGACTACCGCCCAATCGGGGCGTCCCAGCTCCAGCGCGACGGTCAGGCTGCCGGCCAGCAGCGCAGCGATCGCGATGCGGTTCGCCGAGACCGCGGCATGGCTGTCCGGCGATACCGAGCGCAGGAGGCGGTACCGCAGCGCCGGACGCGGTGTCGGGGCCGGCCTGCCGGTGTCGAAGAGTAGATCGGAAGCGTGGTCACCGGTGTGATTGCGGTGCAATGCCGCGCCGAAGGTGCGCTGGGCCCGGCGGAGCTCGTCGACCGCGCCGTTCGCACCCGGCCCGGTGCGCCGGGCGTCGTCGAGCAGTGCCCACGCCGTCTGCACTTTCATCGCGGTGGCATAGCGGGCGCCGGCGGTATCGGCGGCGGCGGGATCGAGCGCGGCATAATCACGTACCGCCGCGACCGCGTCCGTCACCGCCCGCTGTTCGGGCGGGTCGGCGCGGGTGAGCACGGCCGACATGCCGACGATCAACGCACTGAGACCCCCGATCGCAGTCCACAGCCCCACCTCGCCGGGCGGCACCCCGTGTCCGGTGATGAGCGCGCCGACACCGGTGGCGAGGACGAAGAAGAACCCACCCGGCGGACCGAGACGCAACGCCGAATTGACGAAGGTGCCCGCCACCGCGACCACCGACATCAACACCACCAGGGCCAGCTGCCACCAGTGCGACCCACCGGCGGCGAGCCGGGTCTGGATGAATTCCCCGGTGAACCCGCCGGCGAACGCCGCGAGTACCAGCGACAGCGCGGCCGCGCCGATCACCCGTAGCCGGCGCCGATAGACCTGGCCCTCGCCGAAGATCACGGCCAGGGCGCCCATCGCCGCCATCAGACCTTGCTGTTCGTGCCCCAGCGCTACCGCGACCAGTGCCGGCGCCCCGAAGGCCACCGCGGCCCGGACGGCACCGGGGAGCCGGCGGCCCGCGGGCGGTAATCCGAAGAGCACCGATCTGGCCGGTGCGGGAGACGGTATCTTCGGGCCGTCCGGGGCAACCAATCCACTGCTTCCTAGCTGTCGTCTCGCCGCGCCGAACCGATCCGTGGTTCCGCTGTCCGGAACCCGCCGGTCGCTCCGCCGAAGGGGAACCGGCCTGTCACTGCGCTGAGCCGAACCAGACGGCACTCCGCTGAGTCGAACCGGCCGGTTACCGCGCAGTGACGAAACCGTTCGCGACCATCCAGTCCCGCGCGACCTCCGCAGGTTCGTGCCCTTCCACATCGACCAGCCGGTTCAGTTCGGTGATCGACTCGTTGGTCAGCAACCGCGAAATGGGTGTCATGATCGCGGTGACCTCCGGGTGCGCGTCGGCGAATTCCGTGCGCATCACCAGCGCAGCATTGTACTTGGGGAAGAAGGCGCGATCATCGGCCAGCAGGACCAGGTCGAGTGCGGGGATCCGGCCGTCGGTGGCCGCGACCGAACCGAACGTGCACTGGCGGGCATCGGCGGTCGCCTGGAAGACGACGGCGTCCTGAACGATCCGTTTGGTCACCTGGCTTTCGTCGATACCGTAGGCGCGGGCCATCCCCGGGTAGCCGTCCTGGCGCACATTGAATTCGGTGCCGACGCAGGTGGCGGCCGCGGTGGGGTCGGTGGCGACGAGTTCGGCGTAATCCGACAGCGACCACACATCGGTGCTCTCGGCGGTGCGCCGGGCGGTGGCCAGCGCGTAGGTGTTGTTCATCGGTGCCATCGCCGCCCAGGTCATCCCGTGGGCCGCGCGGTCGGCATCGCGAACCGCCTCGAACTGTCCCTGTTCGTCCGGGACCGGTGTTTCGTTGCCCAGATAGTTGACCCAGCCTGTTCCGGTGTAGTCGTAGGCGATATCGATCTGCCCGCTGAGCTGGGCGTCACGCAAACTGTTGGAGCCCTGGATATTCGTCAGGTCGCGCACCTCGGCACCGGCCGCGACCAGCGCGAATTCGATGATATAGCCGAGTATCTGCTGTTCGGTGAAATCCTTGGACCCCACCGTGACCGGCACACCTTCGAGCGCCGGCACCGGCCGGATACTGCCGGGACCCACCTGCAGCGGCACCGCACTACCGGATTGCAGACCACAGCCCGTGAGCAGGACGATCCCGGCGAGCAGCAGAACACACAGCATGCGGAGCCGGCCGGCCCGGCCCGGCCGGCGTGCAGTATTCGAGGAAGCCCGGCGCACGCTCATCGCAGCCCCCTCGGCCCGAGCATGCGTTCGGCGACGGCGCCCAGCCAATCCACCAGCAGCGCAAGCGCCACCGCCAGTACCGCGCCGACGATCAGGGTGACGTTATCGCGCAGTTTGTATCCGGTATCGATGAGAATGCCGAGGCCGCCGGCGCTCACCAGGAACGAGAGGGTCGCGGTGCCCACCGCCAGGACCAGCGACGTGCGCAGCCCGGCCAGGATATACGGGACGGCCAGCGGGAATTCGATCCGGCGCAGTACCGTCGCCGCCGACATCCCCTGTCCGCGCCCGGCATCGATGAGCAGCGGATCCACCTGCTGGTATCCGAGGATGGTGTTGCGCAGCACCGGCAGCAGCGAATAGAACGCGATCGGTGCGACACCGATCCAGAACCCGGTGGTTCTGGTGGCCAGATAGAACAGCACGATCAACCCGATGGCGGGGGCGGCCGCGCCGATATTGGCGATACCGACGAAGAACGGTGCGAGCCTTCGGTAACCGGGCCGGGTGAGCAGGGTGCCCAGCGGTACCGCGACGGCGATCACGATCAGCACCACCGTGGCGCTGATGAGCACGTGCTGCCAGGTGACGGCGGCGATATTGCCCGCGCTCAGGCTGGCCTGCTGGGTGACGGTGAGGTCGCGCCGTAACGCCCAGACCAGTACGCCGACCGTGAGCAGCACGACGAGGACGGGTTGGACGAGCAGCCGCGCGCCCTCACTCCGTCGCAGCGCCGGGGGTTTTCCGGTATCGGGTGCGAGTTGCGCCGTCATGCCGGTGCTTCCGTCACGGCATCCGCACCACCGTGCGCGGCGCGTAATGCCGAAAGGTGGGCGACCAGCGTATCGATGGTGATCAGGCCGGCGTATTCGCCGTGCGGTCCGGTGACCACACCGCTGGCATTACGGTCGGTGAGCAATGCCTCGAGGCCGTCCTGCAGCGTCGATGCCATGGACAGGGTTTCGCCGAGCGGGATCCCGGTGCCACGGACCGCCTTCGCGTGCGCGAGTTGTTCGGCGGAGACCCAGCGCAGCGGGCGCCGGCGGGGATCGAGGACCAGGGCCCAGTCCTTACCCGCGACCGCCGCGCGGGCAGCGTCGATGGACTCGTCCTCGGTGACGGTGGGGCAGTCGCCGAGTTCGACATCCCGGATACGGGTCAGGGTCAGCTGTTTGAGCGAGGCATCGGCGCCGACGAAACCGGCCACCGTCTCGTCGGCCGGGTCGGCCAGGATCGCGGCGGGGGTGTCGTACTGCAGGATGCGGGAGTGGTCGCCGAGAACGGCGATCCGGTCCCCGAGCTTGACCGCCTCGTTGAAATCGTGGGTGACGAACACGATCGTCTTCCCCAGTTCCGCCTGCAACCGCAGCAGTTCGTCCTGGAGCAGCCCGCGGGTGATCGGGTCGACGGCGCCGAACGGCTCGTCCATCAGCAGTACCGGCGGATCGGCGGCCAGCGCGCGCGCCACCCCGACCCGCTGCTGCTGGCCGCCCGACAGCTGCCGCGGATAGCGCCGCCGATACGTGCCCGGGTCCAGACCCACCAGTTCCAGCATTTCGTCGGTGCGTGCGGCGATCCGCTTGCGGTCCCAGCCGATGAGGCCCGGGACGGTCGCGATATTGCGGGCGACCGTCATATGGGGGAACAGTCCCGCCTGCTGGATCGAATACCCGATCCCGCGGCGTAACCGGTCCGGATCCATTGTCGCGGCATCGCGGCCGTCGATGGTCACCATGCCGGAGGTGGGTTCGATCAACCGGTTGATCATCCGCATGGTGGTGGTCTTCCCGCAGCCCGAAGGCCCCACCAGAACCACGATCTCACCTGCCGGGATGGTCATCGACACCGCGTCGACGGCCGGACGCGGCTGGCCCGGATAATGTTTGGTGACAGCGTCGAGCACGATCTCGACACCGGAAACCGCCGATGTGCCGGTGGCGGTAGCAGTATCAGTCACGGATCCCCCTCGGAACGGTGAAACGGCCGACGAGCAGGAAGATCCCGTCGAGTACTAGGGCGAGTACGACGATGAGCACCGTGCCCGTCAGCGCCTGCGGCACCGCGTTCGGGCTGCCGAGCCGGGCCAGGCCCGAGAAGATCAGATTGCCCAGACCCGGCCCTTTGGCGTAGGCGGCGAGGGCGAGAATGCCCATGATGAGCTGGGTGCTGACCCGCATCCCGGTGAGAATCGACGGCCAGGCCAGCGGTAGTTCCACCGCGGTCAATACCCGCAACCGGTTCATCCCGACCCCGCGCGCCGCATCGACGACCGCCGGGTCCACCGCGGACAGGCCCACCAGGGTATTGCGCAGAATCGGCAGCAGCGCGTACAGCACCAGGGCGATCACCGTCGGCACGACACCCAGCCCGAATATCGGGATGAGCAGGCCGAGCAGCGCGAACGACGGCACGGTGAGAATGGTGCCGGCCGCGGCGGTGGCGGCCGCGGAACCGACCGGGCTGCGATAGACCAGCACACCGACCAGCACCGCGATCGCCGTCGCGATCAACAGTGATTGCAGTACGGCCGAAACGTGCAGATACGAATCCACGAAGAGCTGGTGGCGACGCTCCACCACGAAGGTCCACAAGGTGTCCAGGATCAGACCTCCACCTGTCCGGTACGACCAGGCTGTCGCGGCATCGCCACGACCGGACCGGGTACCGGCGCGGCGCGTCGCCGGCGAGAGCATGCGTGGAACCCGGCTCATGCGCGCCGCGCACACCGGGTCCGCAGTCTGGAGTGCCCATTCGCCACAAGATCGAAACCTTGTCGCGGAATCGCTCGGCGCTCATACCGAACGGGTCGGGGTGGTGAATGGTCGTCACCCCGTCGTTCTCGATCGCGCCGAGCCGACCCCGGTCGCGGAGTACCGGCACTTCCCGGCGGCAGCACCGGTGCGCCACGTCCGGGGCCGGTGTGCCGACGCACGGTGGGCCCGGCCTGCCCACCTATCAGCGGTTGCGCCGTGCGGCCGGACACGAGAGGAAGCCGTGCAGCCCGACTCGAGGGGAATGAACCGGCGCTATCTCGTCTGTTGTCCCTGCCGGCCGGCTGCGGTCGGCGGGACGGCTATTTCGCGGAGTCACGCAACGTTCAGCACGCCGGCCGCGGGGCGGGCTCGGCGGTGCGGCGGACCGGAGGGCGCCGGCGGTCATGCCGCGCCGGGGCCGATGCCCGGGCGCGGCGAGGGACTCAGCGGCCGTCGTTGTCGGGGGATTCGGGTTCGTCCGGGCGTCGCCCTGTCAACCGCCGGTAGCCGACGACTACGGCGACGAGGACCGCGATCCCGATGATCACGAGTAACTCCATGACGGTCGCGTACCCGGCACCTCGCGTCCGAATCACGCGTAGGCCGTGCTCGCCGGTCAGCCGGCCACGACCCGGATCTGCTCCAACTCGGGGTCCGAGGCGTCCGGCAGGTTCATCCCGTGATCGTGACCGGTGCGCAGATAGTCCAGAACGCCTTCGCCGAGGCGTTCGCCGGGGATCACCGCGGGGATGCCCGGCGGATACGGGGTGAGCTGTTCGGCGGCGATCCGGCCCGCCGCCTTGCCGATCGGCACCATCTCGGTGGGGCCGAAGAACGCATCACGGGGCAGCATCGCGGTTTCCAGCAGTAATTCGTCCGGTTCGGGGACGTGGATCTTGCGCGGTGTATCGCTGGGGCTCGCCTGCGCCCGCCAATCGTTCATCGCGGCCACCAGGGTATCGACCGTCTCCGCGTTGTCGGCGAAGGACAAGGTGGCCAGTAACCGGCGATGGTCGCTCAGCCCCAGATCGATCCGGCGGTGATTGCGCAGCCAGGCGTCGGCTTCGTATCCGCTGACCCCGGTCTCGGAGATATCCATCAGCACCTGCAGGCGGTCGAGGTCGTGTGAGGCCTCGACTCCCAGCAGATCCTCCTCCATGACGTCGATCCCCGGAATCCGGGCGAGTTCGGTGCGGGCCTGCCGGGCCGTGCGCAAGGCGTTGTCGAAGATCTCGCGGCCCCGCTGCACCATCTGCCGGCGCCAGCCGTCGAGTGCGGTGTAGACCAGGACATTGGGGCTGGTGGTCATCAGCAGATCCGCGCAGTGCCGCAGCCGTACCGGGTCGACGAGATCACCTTGCAAATGGAACACCGACCCCTGCTCGAACCCGGCGCCCATCTTGTGCACGCTCACCACACAGACATCCGCACCCGCGTCCATCGCCCAGGTCGGCAGATCGGGATGGAACGGCAGATGCGCGCCCCAGGCCTCGTCCACGATCAGCGGTTTCCCGCGTTCGTGGCATACCCGGGCGATCCCTTCGATATCCGCGCAGGTGCCGTACGGGCTGGGGCTCACGATCAGCGCACCCGCGGCATCGGGGTATTTCTCCCAGGCCCGGCGGACCTGCTCGGGCGACGGGGGATGGGTGAAATGGCGTTCGGTATCCCAGCGCGGCGTGATCCAACGGGGCACGACCCCGGAGAAGATCAGGCCGGCCACGATGGATTTATGGCAGTCGCGGGCCACGAGCAGACCACCGTCGCAACCGCCGGCGACCGCCATCATCGCGGCCTTGACCGACAGCGAACTACCGCAGGTGGAGAAGTATGTGCGTTGCGCGCCGACCGCGTCGGCCATGAGCTCTTCTGCGTGCGCGAGATAGCAACCCTGCGACAACCGATCGTCGAGGCCCGGCGCCGCGAGTACGTCCGAAGCGAACGCATCCCGGCCGATGACGTCGAGTACCCGTTCGTCCACACCACGGCCCTGCCGGTGTCCCGGGGGAGTGAAACCGTAGCGGCCCAGCCGCTGATAGTCGGCGAGAGCTTCCAGCATCGGCGCCCGGGACTGGTCGAGCTGCCGGCCTCCACCCTCGGTGCGCATATCGCGGCCTCCGTCCTCAGTGCCCACGCCGCGGCCTCCGTCCTCAGTGCCCACGCTGCTCCCGCAGGCTCGCTCCTTCTCCTGTCTTCACCCGGCGATGTTCGACGACCACCAGCGCGATGCCGGCCACCAAGCACACCCCGCCGCAGATACCCGCGATAACGGCCCAGCCCTCGAATCCGTAGCCGGCGGCGGTGAGCGTCAGCGCCACCAGGACGATGCCGATCGCGGTCAGGATGATGCCCGGCCAATTCCGGGCCACCTCGATGGACTCCCCGGCATGCGAGCGGGTGGTCCGCGAATCGTCGGGGAAACGGTGTTCGTACGGAATGTTGTGTGGACCGCTGCTGCTGGGGTGCGGTTGCGGGGTGCTGCCGCGCTGCGGATCACCACCGGAGCGCGGTTGTGGAGTGGCGGCAGGAGGCTGTTGCGGAGCGCTGCCGCGCTGCACGCCACCGCTGGGGTGCGGTGGCGCACCACTGGGGCGCTGCGGTTCGTCGGGTCCGGAGACCATGGTCACGTCCTTCCTGTCGACCTTCCGACCTGGGACTTCGGCCGGAATACCCGCTCATCGGGGGTTGAATCACTCGCCTCTCCGTGGCGGCGCCCGGTGCTGACAGGATGTTGCGGGGGTTGCTTGCGGGCCCCCGCCCGCACCTACACGCGGGGGTGGCAGGAGGTTCCGGCGGCTGCTTGCAGGGCCCCGCCCGCCGCTACACCGCACTCGGGACCGACTCCCGCGCCGCTGCCGTCACCACGGCCATACGCGGCGGTCGCCCCGGATCCGGTGGCGGGGGTGGATGTGTGGGGTCCGGGATCGGCGGATGCGCCGGGTCGGGCGGGCGCCCGGGATCGGGCGGAGGCGGTGGTGGAGTGGGCCACGGCTCGGGTGGGGGCCGGTCGGGATCCGGGATGGGGGACGGCCTGTCGGGTTCGGGTTCGGGCGGCGGCCGGCCGGGATCCGGTGGAGGTGGCGGGGGAGCGGGCCAGGGGCCGGGGTCGGGTGGTCCGGGCTCCGGCGACGGCCGCGGATCGATATCACGCATGGTCTTCCTTCCTGGCATCCTGCGCGGGGTTTGCTTCCTCGGCGTCGCACTGGGGTCGCCGAGACCGGGAGAGGTCGCCCGCGGGCCCTGGGACCACCGGCCACCGGTTGGAGACCGGTGGCCGGTAAGTGTGCCGGGGCAGGATCAGCTCAGGCGCTGGGCGAGCAGGGCCTTGGCCTGCTCGGCGCCCTTCTGGCTCTCGTGCTGGGCGCGTTTGAAGAACTCGGCGATCTCGGCGTCACCGGCCCGCTCGGCGTCCCGGCTGTACACCTCCATACGCAGGGCGTTGCTCAGGCATGCCTCGGTGAACCAGATGAGGTTGTAGTCCTTGTCCTTGGTTCCGGTGAACTGGCCGGTTTCCTGCTGGATGCTCATTACGGCCTCCTGTTCGTTTGTTCGCGCCCGGTCGCGGGCGCCTGCTCTGCCGACGGTGTCCCTACCGTCACCGCCGCCCTACCCACCGCATCCCCCGCGAAACCGCGGTTGCGGCCGGGGTACGTGGACCGCGGCCGAGAGCCCTCACTTCCTGCGCCGGGCTGTTTCGCGGCGATTGGATTTCTCGATGGCGGTGACGAGCTCGTCCTTGGTCATCTTCCATCGTCCGGTGATGTCGAGCCGGCCCGCGACATCGATCAGATGCTGTTTGGACGCATTGGCGTCCACACCGCCGGCACTGGCGCCCTTCGGGTTCGGGCCGCCACTGGCCGCGCGTTCATCGGACGGGCCCCGCTTCTTCTTCGGCTCCCAGTGGTCGCCGACCTTCTCGAAGCTGTGCTTGAGCGCCTCGTAGGCGACCCGGTGCGCACGTTGTTCGCTGCCGTAGGTCTGCAGTGCCGAGTCGTGGGCCTTGGCGAAGGTGCGCTGCGCTTTCTCGTCCGAACGCTGCAGTGTGCTCGGCAGTTCCGATTTCCGGACGGTGTCGCGAGCAGTCGTTTTCGGCATCGCATACTCCTTCCTGGTCCTGGTTGTCAGGCGTTCCGGCGCGGACTTCGTGCTCCCGTCCGGCCCGGATATCCGGCGGCTACCCATTCGCGCAATGCCGAATCCGGCGCCGCGCTCCATACCGCCGGCCCTGGCTATGCTGCGGAGAAAGCTCACGCAGCGAACGCAGAGAAAGGCCCCCATGCCCCGCATCGCCAGCGCCACCACCGTCGACCGCGCCGCCCTGCTGGAGTTCCTGCAATCCCGCCACCGCGGCGTCCTGATCACCACCCGGTCCGACGGGGCACCGCAGATGTCCCCGGTGACCTGCGGCCTCGACCCGCAGGGCCGGATCGTCGTCTCCACCTACCCCGGTCGCGCCAAAACCCGCAATATCCGGCGCGATCCACGGGTATCGATCTGCGTGCTGTCCGACGATTTCAACGAGGCTTATGTGCAGGTCGACGGGCGGGGCGAGGTGATCGATATGTCGGCGGCGCTCGACGGCCTGGTCGACTACTACCGGGGGATCGCCGGTGAGCACCCGGACTGGGACGAATACCGCTCGGCCATGGCCCGGCAGAACAAATCGCTGATCCGCATCACCATCGAACGGTGGGGTCCGATCGCCACCGGAGGTTTCCCGCCCGAACACGATCCGGCCGACTGAGCCGCTGCCGGGTCACCGGCCGCCGCGACTTCAGAAGCTCCCGGCCCCGATATGCCGGCCCGCCGCCTGCATGGCGGAGGTGTCGGAGGCCATGATCACCTCGGCGAACCGCGACCGGTAATCGCCGAGATCCTCGCCCACCGAACCGACCACGGCGTACACCGGGGTATCGCCGGCCCGGGCCAGGATGGCCGAGATGATCTTCCCGGCGCGCGTCTGGCCGTCGAGACGTCCCTCCCCGACGACGATCGCGCCGGCGCCCGCGGCCAGGGTGTCGAAACCACCGGCATCCAGGACGTACTCGGCGCCCGACCGCAATTCCGCGCCGTACTGCGCCCACATCCCACCGGAGAAGCCGCCCGCCGCGCCCGTGGCGTCGACACCGGACGGGTCGCGCGGCAGGCGGCGTGCGGTCTCGGCGAGGCGGCGGGTCAATAGTTCCACGGTCGCCGGATCGGCGCCCTTCTGCGGGCCGAAGACGCGGGCGGCATCGACGTAACGGGTGGTGACATCGGTGAGCACGGTGATGGACGCGCCACGCAGACCGCCACCGTCCTCGATGGCCGCGATGGCGCCGGTACCGCCGTCGGTGGTGGCCGAACCGCCGGCCGCGACCACGATCTGCCGGGCACCCCGGCGCGCGGCCGCCGCGATGAGCATGCCGGTGCCGTAGGTGTCAGCGGTGACCGGATCACGTGCACCCTCGTGCGGGGTGGTGACCCCACTGGTCGCGGCGACCTCGACGACCGCGACCCCGTCGCCGGACAGACCGATCGTCGCGGTGCACGGCACACCCCAGGGGTTGCGTGCCTCGACGGACACCCGGTCCAGACCGAGCGGCTCGACGAGTACATCCAGAGTTCCCTCACCGCCGTCGGCGACCGGCAGCCGCAGCGCGCGGCCGCCGCTCTCCTCGACACCGCGGCCGATGGCCTCCGCGACCTGCGCCGCGGTATAGGTGCCTTTGAAACTGTCCGGGGCGATCAGCACGGTCACGACAGCGTCCCGCGTTCCGGTGACGGCTCGGACCTGGAGGCGTTCATGGACACAACCTTATCGCCGCCGGTACCCGGGCCACAGCCGGAGAATCCGGACTGACGCGCAGCGCCTCGATCCGCTGCGTCAGCCGGCCGGGAGCAGCGCCGAGGCCCGGTCGGCGATGGCGGTGCCGACCTCGGTGGTGGTGGCGGTGCCGCCCAGATCGGGTGTGCGCGGGCCGCCGTTGCCGAGGACATCGGTGACGGCCCGGTCCACGGCCGCGGCAGCGGTGTGCTCGCCGAGGTGGTCGAGCAGCATGGCAGCGGCGAGGATCTGCGCGACCGGGTTGGCGATTCCCTGCCCGGCGATATCCGGGGCGCTGCCGTGTACGGCCTCGAACATGGAGGGAGCGTCGCGGGCGGGGTTGATATTGCCGGAGGGTGCCAGGCCCAGTCCGCCGGTGACGGCGGCGGCCAGGTCCGAGAGGATGTCACCGAACAGGTTCGAGCCGACGATCACGTCCAGCCGGTCGGGGTGCAGCACGATTTCGGCGGCGAGGGCGTCCACATGCATCTGCCGGGTCTGCACGGCCGGGTATTCGGCGGCGATCCGGTCGAAGATCTCGTCCCAGTACGGCATGGAATGGATCAGGCCGTTCGATTTCGTCGCCGAGCACAACCGGCCCGTGCGCTCGCTCGCCCGCTCGAAGGCGTAGCGGATGATCCGTTCGCAGCCGACGCGGGTGAACACCGACTCCTGCAGGACGAATTCCTCGGGGCGGCCCGGGTTGTGCTTGCCGCCGATTTCGGAGTACTCGCCTTCGGAGTTCTCCCGCACGATGAGCAGGTCGAGATCCGCGGCAGTGCGGTCGCGGAGGGCCGATTCAGTGCCTGGCAGCAACCGGACGGGCCGCAGGTTGACGTACTGGCCGAATGCGCGCCGCAACGGGATCAGCAACCCCCACAGCGAGATATGGTCCGGGACGCCGGGAAACCCGACGGCGCCCAGCAGGATCGCATCGAATCCGGCGAGAGTGCGCGGACCGTCTTCGGGCATCATCGCGCCTGTGCGCAGATAGTTCTCGCAGGACCAGTCGAATTCGGTCCATTCGATACCGGGCAGCACCCGGTCGATGACCTTCACCGCTTCCGCCGTGACGTCGACACCGATGCCGTCGCCGGGGATGGTCGCGATCCGATATGAACTCACAGGGCCACTCCGATGTATTTGCTCTCGAGGAATTCGTCGATACCGACCAGGCCGCCTTCACGGCCGAGGCCCGATTCTTTCACTCCGCCGAACGGGGCCGCCGGATTGGATACGACACCTTGGTTCAAGCCGACCATCCCGCTGTCCAGGGCCTCGCTCACCCGCAGCCCCCGCCGCAGATTCTCGGTGTAGACGTAACCCACCAGGCCGTACGGGGTGTCGTTGGCCCGGTCGACTGCCTCGTCTTCGGTATCGAAGGTGGCCAGGCAGGCGACGGGGCCGAAGACCTCGGTATGGCAGATCATCGCGTCGTCCGGTACGTCGGTGAGAACCGTCGCCGGATAGAAGTTGCCGGGCCCCTCGACGGGGTCGCCGCCCAGCAGGACCTTTGCGCCCCGGGCGCGCGCGTCGGCGACCAGTTCGGTCACCTTCGCGACAGCGTCGCCATCGATCAGCGGCCCGACCACGACCCCGGGTTCGGTTCCGGGCCCGAGCGGCAGTTGGGCCATCCGCGCGGTGAGCCGCTCGGCGAAATCGGTGGCCACGAGACGCTGGACGAAGAAACGGTTCGCGGCCGTGCACGCCTGCCCGATATTCCGCATTTTCGCGGCCAGTGCGCCCTCGACGGCCGCGTCCAGATCCGCGTCCTCGAACACGAGGAAGGGTGCGTTGCCGCCCAGCTCCATGGATGTGCGCATCACCGTGCGGGCGCACTGCTCCAGCAGTATCTTGCCGACCGCTGTCGACCCGGTGAAGGACAGTTTGCGGGACCGCGGATCGAGGATCAGCGGTGTCATCAGCGACCCCGGATCCGAAGTCGTCACGACATTCACCACGCCCGCGGGCACTCCCGCCTTGTTCAGGATCTCGGCGAGTGCCAGCGTGCACAGCGGTGTCTGCTCGGCGGGCTTCACGACACAGGTGCAGCCGGCCGCGAGCGCCGGACCGATCTTGCGGGCGCCCATGGCCATCGGGAAATTCCACGGCGTGATGAGCAAGCTCGGGCCTACGGGCTGTTTGGTCACCAGAAAACGGGAGCCGCCGCCGGGGGCGGGCATATACCCGCCGTCGAGCCGGACGGCTTCCTCGGCGAACCAGCGGAAGAATTCGGCCGCATAAGTGATTTCACCGCGGGCCTCCGCGAGGGGTTTGCCCATTTCGAGAGTGGCGATCAGGGCCAGCCGGTCGGCGTCGTCGAGCAGCAGGCGGTGGGCGCGCATCAAGATATCGCTGCGCTCACGAGCGGGAGTCCGGGCCCACTGCGCCTGAGCTGCCGCGGCGGCGTCGAGTGCGGCAATCCCCTCCTCGGGCGTGGCGTCGGCAACCGTCCGCAGCTGCTGCCCGGTGGCCGGATCGAGCACCGGCATGGTGGCCGCGGCCGGGCGCCATCGGCCCCCGATGAAGAGGCCGTCGGGTACGGACTCCACGGCAGCGCGCGCGGCGTCGGTGAGTGACTCTTCGGTGAGCACGGCGACGGCTCCTCCCTCTCGGCGCCCGGTCATACCCTGGGCTGAATTGTCGACAATCCTACAATAGGGATCGTCTCGGTGAGTCTGGTACGGGGGTAGCCGGTGGTGCCGGGAACTCCGCAGCATGGTGCTCCCACCTCAGACAGTTACATCACCGCGACTGTGGGTACTGCCCCGCTCGCCGCCGGCGCACTCATCATCGCCACGAGCCGATACGTCCGGTCCACTCCAGCGTCACCCAAAATCCTGATCCGCAACAAATGGCCGCCGGGTCCCCACCTGTTTCAGCGTCGGACTAAGACACCACGCCGACACGCTGGGCCAGCCGTCCGAGTTCTCCGGTGGTGAGGTCACGGCGGCAGCGGTCCACTATGCCCGATTCCGGCCCGGTCGTAGGTGAGGACCGAATGAAGATACAGCCGCGGTAGAACCTGGTTCGACTGGTCCTGTGCGGTCACGAGCGCGTTTATGAAGACCACGGGTAACGAGTCGTCGTCTCCTGACGTGATCGACACGCTGAGCTCGTACCCGATATCCACCGTTTCGAAGTGCCGCACCCGACAACACATACAACCGAGGTCAGGCCCACGTGCCCGACTCCACGGCAGCACGGGTGTATTCGGTTTTCCTGGACAAGCATTCGGATCGGCAGTTCATACTGATTGCTCGATCGGATCGGCACAGCGGTCGAATAGATTCGATGCTCGGAGGGGTCATTGTGGGGTCGCTGGTGGTGCTCGTCGTCGACATGCAGAACTCGTACCTGGTCCAGGATGTCCGGGACGCCTACGGTTGGCCACCACTGTGGAGGCGCGACGAGGTGGTATCCGAATGCCGGTCCTTGATCACGGAGGCGCGATCACAGGGGGTCCCGGTGATCTATTCACGCCAAGTGTCGCCCCCGGTGATGACGCCACGGTCGGCGCGGCATCGCGACAGCCGCGCGGACCGGTTGCCGGTGTTGTCGGACGAGGAGAAGTCGTGGCGATCGCAGATCATGGATGCCGTCGCCCCCGTACCGTCCGAGCTGGTGCTGGACAAGACTCGGCACAGCTTCTTCGCCTACACGGAACTCGATCCGGTCCTACGCGGGCTCGGTGCGGACCGTCTGATCGTGTGCGGGCTGCAGACCAACGTCTGTGTGGAGGCCACGGTCCGCGCCGCTTTGGAACGGAACTTCGAGGTTGCGGTACCCGAGGACGCCGTCACTACCGACGGGCCCGATCTTCATATTGGTTCGTTGGACTCTATGCGGGTGATGTATGTCGAAGTCGCTCCGTGGCGCGATCTTCTCGCCGCGGGTGCCGCCTGGGATCGGGCGTATTCGACACCACACTACGGCCGCAATCCACAGTACTGGGTCGACTCGCTATACGCCCGTGACTGATGCATTCCTTCCCGGCAACGGGAATCGGCACGGCCGATAGCTTCAGTACTGTTAACTAATCCGTTGCCGGGAGGAGACCCGGCGCTTGCGCCGGCGGCACAGAATCTCTCTTCGTAACGGGAATCAGAGAGTGCGGGTGCTGGATGGTCGTCGGTCACGGGGTGGATCAGAGTTCGTATCACCACGGAGAGCTGCCCGATGAACGCGGCCGGTTCGGACGGTTCGGTGGCAGGTACGTTCCCGAAGGACTCATGGCCGCGCTGGTCGAACTGGACAGTGCCTACGAGCAGGCCCGGACCGACCCGCAATTCGTCGGGGAACTGGCCGAACTGTTGCGCAGCCGGGTCGGGCGGCCGACGCTACTGCATCAGGTGCCGCGGTTCGCGGCACGGCTCGGCGTGCCGGGGGTAACGGTCTATCTCAAACGCGAGGATGCGGCGCATACCGGGTCGCACAAGATCAACAATGCGCTCGGGCAGGGATTGCTGGCCAAGCGGATGGGGAAGCGCCGGATCGTCGCCGAAACCGGTGCCGGGCAGCACGGGGTCGCGGTGGCGACGGTATGCGCGATGCTCGACATGGCCTGCACGATATATATGGGTGCCGACGATATGGAACGGCAGCGGCACAATGTGGTGCGAATGCGTCTGCTAGGGGCCGAGGTTCGGGCCGCGGAAATGGGGAATCGGCGGCTCAAGGAAGCGATCAGCGAATCCGTTCGGGACTGGGTCGCACATGTGGACAGCACCCATTACCTCTTCGGAACGGTCGCCGGACCCGCTCCCTATCCGCGGATAGTGCGCGATTTCCAGACCATCATCGGTGTGGAGGCGCGGGCGCAGATTCTGGCTGCGGAGGGCCGGCTGCCCGATATCGTGCTCGCGTGTGTGGGCGGGGGAAGTAACGCCATCGGGACGTTCCATCCTTTCGTCGGCGACCCGCAGGTCCGGTTGATCGGTGTGGAGGCGGCCGGGCACGGTGTCGATACCGGTGCGCATGCAGCATCGCTGAGTGCCGGTTCACCAGGCGAGATGGACGGCAGTTTCAGCTACCTGCTACAGGACGACGACGGGCAGATCGCGGTCACCCACAGCGTGGCCGCCGGTCTGGATTACCCGGGGGTCGGGCCGGAACTCAGCCATCTGAAGGAGACCGGCCGCGTCCAGTACGCGACCGCGACCGACGCGCTGGCCCTGCGCGCCCTGCAGACACTCGGGCAGAGTGAGGGGATCATCGCGGCCCTCGAATCGGCCCATGCGGTCGGCCACCTCATGGATATAGCCGAGCGTGGCGAGCTGTCGCAGGATTCGATCGTGCTGCTGTGCCTTTCGGGTCGTGGAGATAAGGATCTGGAGGTCGCCGCGCAGCGGCTCGGGCTCGGCTGACCGTGCTGTGTGGCGTATCCGGTCTCGGTCGTGATCGCTGTGGCGGCCGCACTCCTGTTCGCCGCCGCCAACCAGTCGCTACTCGCCGCTACAGCCGTACTCGGCTTCGCCGGCGGCGGCGTCTTCACGATGATGCCCCAGCTCGTCCTCGTCGGTGTGTGCCGAGATGAAACCGCTGGTGTGCCCTGGTGTCGGCGTCGGGCTACGACACCACACCGACACGCTGAGCCAGCCGGCCGAGCTCGCCGGTGGTGAGCTCACGGCGAGCCTCTCGCAGCATCGAGCCCACCAGTTGCGGAAGGCGGTGATGTGTGTCGGCACCGGCCCGGGTGTATTCGCGCGAATACCGCTGGTTCCCAGCCGATCAGGGCACATTCGCTGTTGGCATCGGCTTACGCGACCAGTGACACCTCGAGGCGCTGGCCGACCGCGCGGGCCAGCCGGTCGAGCATGTCGATGGTCGGTACGCGCCCACCGCCCTCGATCTTGGCGATAGTGGGCTGCGTGGTCCCCATGCGGCGGGCGAGCTCGGTCCGAGTCAGTCCGGCACCGGTACGCGCGGCGTAGAACAATTCGGCCATCCGCAGCGCCAAGCCCGCCTCCTCGTAGGCGGCTTCGTACTCGGCGCGCTCCGCTTCGGTCATCTGCGCCAACCGGCTGCCGGATACCTCATCGTGGCTCATCGTGTTCATCGGTCCTTCTTATTTCCCTCGTCGCCCTCCGGCTTCGTCGCGCGGTAGCGCTTCAACGCCTTGCGTGCGCGCGCGACCTCGCGTGCTTCGTTCTGCCCTGCTTGCGGAAGGTGGTCAAGGTGATCACCTTCCGCGGTGGGTCGAACGTGTAGGTGATGCGCCGGTTGACTCCTTCCGCGGCGAACCGCAGCTCGTACAGCTTCTGGCTGAGATACTTCGCGTCTTTGCCGGTGCGAGGGTTACTCGATTCCTGCCCCGGCGTCCGCTCTCCTGGCTGGTGCGCCATTCGGGGCTGGGCTCTCACCGCCCGCCCGTCTTGCGAAGGGCTGACAAGCCTATGCGGACGAATCCTGATCAGCGCAGCCGAAGCCAGGGGCGCCCTCGGGACCTGGGAGTCCAATGCGGGCCACCTCAGCAGGGCCACGCGGCCGGAGGACACGAACAGAGATCAGCGCTGCTGCACCTGGTCCGTCCATTGATGTCCGTCGAACCAGCGTAGTTGCGCAGGGGTCAGGCTGTCCGGGTACCAGCCCGGCTGTGCGGTCATGGGTCGTTGCTGCTGGGGAGGTTGGTTCGGCTTCGTAATCGTCACCATCACAACTACGACCACAGCCGAGACCACAACAACGAAAAGAACGAAGAGCGCCACGTACAACGCGGGACGTCATCCTGTCATCCAGCTCGGCTATTGCCCATTCCTCGGATCAGGGCCAGATCACAGCCTGTTGACCGGCCAGAGTGCCGGCGGATCTGCCTGTTCGGCTCGGGCTGCTGTTCCTGGTCCCCGGCCGGTGAGCGCTGGCGGTCCGGATCGCGTCGTCTCTGCCGTCTGTCGGCATGACGTCGATCACAGCGGACGTGGTCCGTATGCGAGGGCGGCCACGGAAACGTCGGTTCGCGGCGGCGTACGGCCACTTTTTCGGCGGCGTTCGGGAATAGTGCGGCCCGAAAATCGATTGATTCCGTGCGTAGCCGCAGGAAAGACTGGCGCGTCACCGATGAGCCGGACATGTCGTATCCGTCCGCTTTCATATGTGGCCCGGGCCGGTCGACGACGACCGCCCGAGCCGCGCACGAGTTCGTTCACAACCCCGGAGGTAACCGATGCCCGCACTGAAGTCCGTTCGCCGGGCGGGCGGCGGCACCCCGGCCGTGATCCGGCTGCTGGTGATCGCGACCTTCGTGGTGATCCTGAACGAGACCATCATGATCAACGCGATTCCGCGGCTGATGAACGACCTCGAGGTCACCGAACGCGCAGCACAGTGGGTCTCCACTGCCTTCATGCTCACCATGGCCGCCGTCATCCCGGTGACCGGCTGGTTCCTGCAGCGGGTCACGACCCGGCGGGCCTACGCCATGGCCATGGGGATCTTCCTCGCGGGTACGGCGCTGTCCGCGGTCGCGCCGTCGTTCGCGGTGCTGCTGGTGGGGCGGATCGTGCAGGCGGGCGGTACGGCGGTGATGATGCCGCTGCTGATGACCACGCTGATGACGGTGGTGCACGAACGGGATCGCGGCCGGGTCATGGGCAACGTGACCCTGGCGATCTCGGTGGCGCCGGCCATGGGCCCGGTCATCTCGGGCCTGGTACTGCAGGTTGCGTCGTGGCGGTGGCTGTTCGTGCTGGTGCTGCCGATCGCGGGGGTCGTCACCTGGTTCGGTCTGCGCAGTCTGGAGAACGTCGGGGAACCGGAGGCCGGCTCGATCGACTGGTCCAGCGTGGTCTTCGCGGCACTCGGTTTCGGCAGCCTGGTCTACGGGCTGAGCCGGTTCGAGGCGGGCAGTGTTATGACCCCGGCGCTGATCACCGGGGCCGGGATCGTGCTCATCGGCTTGTTCGTGGCCCGGCAGCTGTGGTTGCAGCGCACCGGGACGCCGCTGCTGGATCTGCGGGTGCTGCGGGCAGCGACCTATGCCAAGGGGCTGGTTCTCATGGCGGTGGCGTTCCTGGCGATGCTCGGTTCGATGATGCTGCTGCCGCTGTACCTGCAGAACCTGCGGGAACTGTCGCCGTTGCTCACCGGCCTGCTGGTGATGCCGGGCGGGATGGCCATGGGCCTGCTGGGGCCGGTGATCGGCCGGATGTTCGACCGTTTCGGTGGCCGCATCCTGGTGATTCCGGGGTCGATCGCGATCACCGCCGCGCTCGCGGGCTTCACACAGATCTCGATCAGTACGCCGTACTGGCAGTTGCTCGGCCTGCACATCCTGCTCATGATCGGGCTGGCCGCGGCCTTCACCCCGGTGTTCACTCTGGCGCTGGGCGCGCTGCCGGAGGATCTCTACTCGCACGGCAGCTCGATGCTGGGCACACTCCAGCAGGTCGCCGCCGCGTTGGGCACCGCCCTGGTGGTGACCGTGATGGCAACCCGGGCGGGCACGCTGGAAGACGGCGGCGCCGATGCGGTAACCGCACAACTGGGCGGGATGCAGTGGGCATTCGCGGTGTCGGCGGCACTGTCGTTGATCGTCATCGTCATGGCGGTCCTGTTGCCGAACCGGTCCAGCGCACCGGACGAGGACGGTATGGATGAAAAGGCCGAGGCGGAGTTGGTCGAGGCCTGATCGTCCCCATTCGGGCACATTTTCGGCACTGCGCGTCATATTCTTTCGGCAACAGCCGGACGACAGTGACGGAGATGGTTATGGGGACACTGGACGGCAAGGTCGCGTTCATCACCGGAGCCGGTCGCGGTCAGGGGAGAAGCCACGCGGTGCGGTTCGCCCGCGAAGGTGCCGACATCATCGCCGTCGACACCACGGCGGATGCGAAGAGTGTGCCCTACCCGCTGGCCACCACCGAAGATCTGGCCGAAACGGCTCGCCTGGTCGAGGCCGAAGGGCGGCGGATCCTCGCCCGGGACGCCGATGTCCGTAACCTTGCCGCCCTGACCGCTGTCGTCGACGAAGGTGTGAAGGCGCTCGGCCGCCTCGATATCGTGGTCGCCAACGCCGGGATCTCCAGTCCGGCGCCGACGCTGGGCATGAGCGAGGACACCTGGCAGGAGATGATCGATATCAACCTGACCGGTGTCTGGAAATCGCTGAAGGCGTCGGTACCGCATATCGTCGAATCCGGGCACGGCGGTTCGGTGGTCATCACGAGTTCGGTGGCCGCGATGGTGGCCCAGGAGAACATCGCGCACTACGCCGCCGCGAAAGCGGGATTGGTGAGCCTGATGAAGGTGCTGGCCAAGGAGCTGGCACCGCAGAGTATCCGGGTCAATACCGTCCACCCGGGCACCGTGGGCACCGATATGGTCTACAACGAGTCCACCTACCGGCTGTTCCGGCCGGATCTGGAGAACCCGGGACGCGCCGATTTCGAAGCGGTGGCGGCGAAAATGAACCGGCTGCCGGTCACCGCCCTCGCACCGGAGGACATCACGAACACGGTGCTGTTCCTGGTCTCCGATGCCGCGAAATACATCACCGGCACCACCCACGTCATCGACGCCGGAAACGCGCTCTAGAAAGCCGGGACCGGCCCGCGGGGGACCGCGGCGTAGATTCGGCGTATGTCCAGGGATGACGGCGGGGCGGCCGCTAACCATCAGCCGCTGCTGGTGCTGGTGAAGATCACCGAGATACTCGATGCCTTCTCGCTGGCACGGCCGTCGCTGACCTTGGGGGAGATCCAGCAGGCCACCGGTTTCCCCACCTCCACGGTGCAACGGCTGGTGACGAACATGGTCGCGCAGGGACTGCTCGATCGCGCGGGCGACCAGATCCGGATCGGGTTGCGGATGAGTTATTGGGCGGCGACGGCGGTGAAAGGGCTGGATCTGCTGTCGATCGTCGACCCGGTCCTGCGCGAGATCCGGGACGAGACCGGGGAGACGGCGTGTGTGTTCCGGGCCGAGCACGGTTTCCGGGTATGCGTCGCGATCGCCGAGACCCGGCACGCGCTACGCCGGGACATGTACGTAGGGAAGATCATTCCGTTGTACGCCGGATCGGCGGGCCGGATTCTGCTGGCCTGGAATCCGGACCTCGCCGAGCAGGTGCTGTCCGCCCCTCTGGAACCGCTCACCGAAGGCACGGTCACCAGCCCTGCGGAACTCCGCACTCTCATCGCGCAGGCGAAGGCCGACGGCTACGCGATCAGTGCCGGTGAACGGGAGGATTCGGCATCGGGCCTGTCGGCGCCTATTTTCGACGCTGCCGGAAATGTGGTGGCGGCGTTGACGATCAGCGGCCCGACGATCCGGATGCCACGTGAACGGTGCGAGGAGTGGGTGGACCTGCTCGTCGGCTACGCCGAGCAGGTCACTCGCACTCTCGGGGGCCGGATCCCGGCTTGAGCTGCGGAGCAACATCAGGTGCGCGCACGGACCACTGCACCTCCTCCGGGACACGAGCCGAGTTGCCGCACCACCCGCCGCCGATGTGCAAGCCACGAGCGGCGTACTTGCCGTGTTCGCCCGGCAGGTACGGCCTTTGTCCGCTGCATGCCTTCACCTGGCAGGGCCCCATCGTGAACAGGAGCCGGCATCACGGGGCGGCCACGTGCCGGCTCGGAATCCTCATACCGTTTCAACGGTGACACGCCGGGCACGGACGTACCGGGCCGCCTTCGGAACATGATTGCGCCCGAACCGTTTCCGGTGCTACGCGGTCGGCCGGACCGACACGCGGCGTGGCGGCGGCCGGGCGGCGGTGCCGGTCGTTCTCAGTGGGCGAGTGCCTCCGGGTTGACCGGATAAGGCGGTAATTCCCCGCGCGCCATCGCGATCGCGTTCTCCGCACAGCGGCGGGCCATTTCGGCGCGGACCGGCACGGTGGCACTGCCGACATGCGGGAGCAGCACAGTATTCGGCAGTTCGGCCAGCCCCTCTGCCAATCGCGGCTCGTCCTCGTAAACGTCGAGTCCGGCGCCCGCGATGGACCCGGCCCGCAGCGCCGCTACCAGCGCCCGCTCGTCGACGACCGGCCCGCGGGCGGTGTTGATCAGGATCGCCGACGGTTTCATCGCGTTCAGAACGCCGGCGTCGACGAGGTGACGGGTCTGGTCGTTCAGCGGTACGTGCATCGAGAGGTAGTCGCTGGTCTCGATGAGTTCCGGCCAGGACATATGCCGTACCTTGCCGGCGAATTCACCGAGTTCGTCCTCGCTCACCGGGCGATCACCCGGGGGTCGCGGGCAGAACGCGACCGTCATCCCGAACGCGAGGGCACGCCGGGCGGTAGCGCGGGCGATCCGGCCGAAACCTGCCAGTCCCAGCGTTTTCCCGCTGACATCGTGTCCCAGGAGCAATTCCGGTTCCCAGCCGTGGAATTTCCCGGCGCGGACGAACGCATCGGCTTCCACGCACCGCCGCGCGACAGCCAGCATCAGCAGGACGGCGATATCCGCGGTGGCGTCGGTGAGCACCCCCGGGGTGTTGCCGACGACGATGGAGTTCGCCGTTGCCGCCGCGATATCGATGTTGTTGTAGCCCACCGCGAAATTGCTGATTCCGGTGATCTTCGCGCCGTCCAGCAGGGTGGCGTCGAACTCGTCGCGTAATTGTGCCACCACCACCCGGTGGTTGCCCGAGGCGCATGCGTCCGCCAATTCGGTGTGGGTCATCCCGTTTTCGGCGAGCGTCACCGTTCCGGCCGCCTCGAGCAGTCGCATACCGGGATCGGGGAGCGGGGTGGTGACGAGGAAATCGGTGGCCGTCACGCGATCACCCATTCGAAGGCGCGGGCTTCCGAGCGTGCGCCCTGGGCGGTTTTGGAACGGTTGGGTTCACCGAGTTCGGCGAGCATCCGTTCACTGATATCCACCATCCGTGCCAGGGTGTCCGGGGTGAGCCAGTCCGGGCGGGTGGCGAACAGGATGTCCTCGCTGGCGGTGTTCCCGCTGGCGCCCGGCGCGAATGGGCAGCCGCCGAGACCGCCCAGGCAACCGTCGACCATGCCGGCGCCCGCATCGATGGCCGCCAGCGTGTTCGCCACCCCCAGCCCCCAGGTGTCGTGGCCGTGGAAGACGATCCGGCGGTCCGGGGTGGTGGTGCCGACCGCCCGGATGAGCTGGGAGACCTGCGCCGGTACGGCCTGGCCGAGGGTATCGCAGATGACGATATCGGCGGCGCCGTCGGTGCGGGGGTCGGCGGCGATCCCGAGTACGCGCTCCGGATCGACCATGCCTTCGATCGGGCAGGTGAACGAGGTCGCGATACAGAGCTCGATGGCGCCGCCGCAGTCACGGGCGAGTTCCACGGCCCGCGGCATGGCGGCCACACTGTCCTCGGTGCTGCGCCCGATATTGGCCTGGTTATGCGAATCCGACGCGGAGAAACAGTATTGGAAGTTCCGCGCTCCCGCGGCGGCGGCCTTCTCGATATGCCTGGGCGTGGCGACCCACACCCAGCATTTCTCGAGTTCCTCCGGCGTCAGCTCGGCGATGACCTCGAGCGTATTGGCCAGCGGCGGCACGAGGTCGGGGCGCGCCATGGAACCGATCTCGAGTTCCGGGACACCCAGGGCGAGCAGTTCGCGGGCGATCTCGACTTTGCGCTCGGTCGGCAGCAGTTTTCCGGTGAGCTGCAAACCGTCGCGCAGCGTGACATCGCGTAACCGCGCGGCCGGTGTGTAGGTGAAGGTCATACCGCAACCCCTGTTTCGGCCGTGCCTGTGACGGCATCGATTTCGTCGTCGGTGAGGCGGAGCACCGATGCGAGTACCTCCCGCGTGTGTTCGCCCAGGTCGGGTCCGATTGTACGGATCGGCAGCGACGCCCCGCCGATCACCGGGACGATGCCGGGGAAGCCGACGGTGGTGGGTTCGGCGGCGCCGGTGTCCACCGGGAACTGCTGGATCATGTTCCGGGCGGCGTACTGTTCGTCGGCGCAGATATCGGCGGCCGTGTAGATCGGTCCCGAGGGGACCCCGGCTTCGTCCAGGATTTTCAGGGCTTCTTCGCGGGTGTGCCTTACGGTCCAGCCGGAGATCGCGGCATCGAGTTCCTCGCGGCGGCCCCAGCGTCCGGCGTTATCGCGCAGGCCGGGGTCGGCGGCGAGGTCCGGGCGTTCGATGATCTCCATATAGCGCTGGAAGATTCCGTCACCGTTACCGGCGATGATGATGCTGTAGCCGTCGCTGCAGGGGTAGGCGTTGGACGGGGCGATACCTTCCATTCGGCCGCCCACCCGCTGCCGCTCGACCCCGTAGGCGAGGTAGTCGGGCACGAGCGATTCCATCACCGACAGGATCGATTCGTTGAGTGCCACGTCGATGATGCGTTCCGGCAGCGGGATCGGGGCAGTGCTGCGAACCCGCTGGAACAGTGCCATCACGGTGCCGAATGCGGCGTAGATACCGGCGATGGAATCTCCGATGGAGACACCGGTGCGTACCGGCGGCCGGTCGGGGTCGCCGACCAGTTCGCGCAGGCCGCCGACCGCTTCGGCCACGGCGGCGAAGCCGGGGCGTGCGGACTGCGGGCCGGTCTGGCCGTATGCGGAGATCCGGGTGAGCACCAGATCGGGGTTGACCTGCTGCAATTCCTCGGGCCTGAGCCCCCATTTCTCCAGCGTTCCGGGCCGGAAGTTCTCCAGCAGCACATCGCATTCGCGAACCAGGTCCAGGACAAGCGCCCGGCCGGCTTCGGTTTTCAGATCCAGAACGATGGATTTCTTGTTCCGGTTGATCGTGCGGTACAGCATCGACGTATCGCCGGCGTACAGCCGCCACCGGCGCAATTCGTCACCGGTGGCCGGCCGTTCGACCTTGATCACTTCGGCGCCGAAATCGGCGAGCATCCGCCCGGCAGTCGGTGCGGCGATGTAGTTGCCCAGCTCGAGGACACGGATCCCGGCCAGCGGGCGAACAGCCTCGTTACTCATATCTTCCTAACGTTGCGTGTCAGAGGACCAGGCTCAGCGGCATGATGAGCAGGATCGCCACCACCGAGGCGACCGAGACACCGACCGAGCAGGATTTCAGGGTGCCGCGGGTGGTCTGGCCCATCAGGGACTGCAGCAGCCAGAAGGTGTTACTGGTGACGTGCACGGCGAACAACGAACCGGCGCCCGCGGCCAGCGCGACGAGCACCGGATCGATACCGAGGGCGGGCGCGACCGGGGCGAGGACACCGGCGGCGGTAATCGCCGAGATCGTCACCGAGCCCACCGCGATATGCAGGACCGCGGCGATGACCCACACCATGAGCAGCGGCGCGGCGGTACTCGCGGTGAAGTATTCGCCGAGGATATCGCCGAGCCCGATGGCCGAAATGGTGGCCGCCAGCGAACCGCCGACACCGGTGAGGATGAGAATTTGGCCGCTTTCGCGGAACCCGGTGGCGATGGACTGCTGCACGCGGTCGACCCCGACGGCGCGGCGGCCGACGAGGCTGGTGCCGACCAGGCCGATGAGCAGGGCGATGACCGGGGTCGACAGGAACTCGACCACCGGGTTGTGCACCTCGGCGACATCGAGGATCGCGCCGACGGCGATCAGGACCAGCGCGGTGCACAGCGGCGCGAAGAGCAGCGGCAGGGGAGTCTCGGTGCGGGTTTCGGCCGCGGTCTTGGTGGCCACTGCACCCGACGCGGACTCGAGCTCGTGGTTGTCGCCGGAGTCCGGCTCGACGGCTATCTGTTGTTCGTCGCGCTCCTCGTCCCACCAGCCGCGGTCGAACAGGAAACACATCACCGCTACCGCGATCGCCACGGTCGGGATCACCAGAACAAGCCCGAAGAGCAGCATTTTGCCCAGCGGTACACCCAGTAGACCGGCCAGTGCGAGCGCTCCGACGCCCGGCACCGTCAGCACGATGCCGCATTCCCCGCCGATCGCCAGGGCGGTCGCCATCTTGGCGGTGCCCTTCTTCTCGATCTTGGCGGCGGTGCTGCGGGCCAGCGGGGCCGAGATCACCATGAGCACATCGAGGTAGATCGACTGCAGGAAGGTCGCGAGTGTCAGCGACATCGCATACGGCATCCGGTCGGCGCCCAGTAGCCGGACCAGTGCGGCGACCAGGCGCTGGATCGCGCCCGTTTCCTGCAGCATCGCGCCCATCAGCACACCGAAGGCGACCAGCAGGCCCACCTCGGCCATGATGTCGCCGAAGCCGGTACTGATGGTTTCCACGGTATTCGTGACGCCCAGCCCGGAGGTGAGGCCCAGGTAGGCCGCGCCGATCACCAGCGATACCGCAGGATTGATTTTGAACCGGGTGATCAGCACGACGACAGCGAGGATCGCGGCCGCGGTATTGAGCATCGTTGCAAGGTCTGACATGTGCTTGTTCCCATCGAGTCGCACTCGGGTGAGTGCTGGTCCCGCGCCGGACGCGGGGCAGGTTTGCCGTGACTCAGGCCACAGCGCGCTCATATTATGAGCAGACGCTCACAATATAAGCAATAACCTGCCTCAGTCGGGAGTAAGTCGATAGCTGGGTCCCCGGTCACGGACCGCCGCGACGCTCGAACTCCGGAGTAGCCGGCTGTTACGCGAAGCGGTCCTGGTCGCGCGCGAGCTGCCGTTGGGTTTCGGCGGTTACGGCTGCAGGCGTGCGTCGATGGGCCGCTTCAGTGCGGTGAGCAGTTTCGCGCGGTCCTCGGAGGGACCGTTCCACTTCTCGTCGTCGTCGACCAACTGGGCGAGGCTGCGGAACACCACGTCCAGCAGGCCGGGGAATCGGGCGTGCAAATCCTCGTAGCGCAGGCGGACGTGTCTGGTGCGGCCGGTGATCGTGGTGCGGGTGATCCCGGCTTGTCGTAGCACTCGGTAATGGTGCGAAAGCGTGGACTTGTGCAGTTCGATATTGCGGCCGAGGTCACCGCAGCTCTCCCCTTCGTCGCAGGCCAGGCAGGCCACCAGCTCGAGCCGGATGGGATCGGACAGGGCGTGCATGACGGTGGCCAGGTCCAGTTCGGCCGTTTCCGGGTGCGGTAACTCGGCGGGCATGCGCCACTTCCTCCACTCGCTTGACAGTTGGATGATCGTACAACAATGATAGTTGGATAACTGTCCAACGATTATGGAGTGTGGAATGTTCGAGGTTTCACCCACGCCTGTCGCCGTCCTCGGGCTGGGATTCATGGGTTCGGCAATCGCGACAACCTTCCTGGCAGCGGGTCATCCGACGGTCGTGTGGAATCGGACCGCGGCAAAGTCCCGGCCCCTGCTCGACCTCGGTGCGCGCAGTACCTCATCGGCCACCGAAGCGGTCGCGTCCGCGCCGCTGATCGTCGTCTCGCTGCTCGATGACGACGCGGTGGGGGAGGCGCTGGCCGAAGCAGGCCCGGCGCTTCGCGAGCGTGTGCTGGTGAACCTCACGTCGTCGACTCCGGAGCAGTCGAGGGCCCGCGCCGAATGGGTCACGCGCCATGGTGCGGAGTACGTGGACGGCGCTGTCATGGCGGTACCGCAGGGTATCGGGACACCGGAGGCACTCCTGCTGTACTCGGGGTCCGACAGCGGCTTTCGCAGCGCGGAGCCGGCGTTGCGGGTGCTGACCGACCAGGGGAGATACCTGGGCGCGGACTACGGCCGGGCCGCCGCGTTCGACGCGGCACTGGTTTCGGTGTTCTGGCTGTCGTATATCGGTGTGTCCCTCGGTATTTCGCTCGCCGAGGCCGAGGGGGTGAAGGGTAGTGAGCTGGTGCCGTTCGCACCTGCCCTGGTCGGCCTGGTGCCGGAGTTGATGGCGAAAACCGCCGAGCAGGTCGCCGCCGGTCATTATCCGGCCGACGACACCTCCATCGCGTCCGCGTACGCCGTATCGGCGACGCTGCGCGAGGTGATCGCGCGCCACGGCATCGACACCGGTGTGCTCGACGCGACGAACGATCTCTTCCGCCGCGCACTGGATGCGGGGTACGGGTCCGACGGGCTCGCCCGATTGGTGCCCGTGCTTTCCGGACAGCTATAACGCTGGTATCGGGCGGCCCGCCGGGTACTTGGCGGCGTGAGCGCCCGGACTCGCTCGATACCTCGGCGCCCGCGCGACAGTTACCGTTTGCTCACCGGGGCATCGGTGGCAGCCGGACGTACGCCGACGTCCGAATACACTCGGCGCCGCCAGGATTCGGGTTCCCGTCCCTCCTCTACCGCGGATACGGGCCGGCACCGAACGGGTTTGTCATGACCCCGCTTCGCCGGGACGCTCGGTTCGGTCGACGCGCTCGTTCACCAGTTCGTCGTCGTCCGCGGGTGGTTCCGGATCGTGCCATTCCTCGGCCCGGTTGGATCGGTTACCGCGCAGCGTGCCCTCCATTTCGTGGGCGAGTTCGTCGTCGCGGGCCGGGCCGTGTTTACTGCTTCCTCGTTCCATCGTGTCCTCCTGCCTCGGGCGACGGGGTTCAGGTGTGCCGCAGCAGGGCGCCGACACCCTCGCTGGGTGCGGTCTCCGCGTCGACCGGGGTGATCGTTCCGCCGCGCACCAGAACACCCACCGGTAGTGCTTCGTCGGCCCGGCACGTCTGCGCGGACGTTTCGGACAGCGCGCCGAGTGCCGCCGGGTCGCGGACGGGTTCGGGGTCCAGTTCTACTGTGCGGTCGCCGAGGGCCTCGCCACTGATCAGCAGATTCTCGGTGTTGGCCGCCAGGAGCGCCGACACCGTCGCGGAGAGTCCGGCGACGGCGGGTCCGTCGTCGCGGCCCTGGGCCTGGTCGAATCGCGCGACCGCTTCGTCCCGGGCCTCTAGCGCCTCGGCGATGACGAGCTCACGGACTTCGGCATCGAATCCGCCGGTATCGGTGCCGGCGGCCCGGCCACCGGATTCGACCTCCACGACGCGCGCCGGCACCGAACCGAGTGCTCTGCGGACCTCGGCGCGGGTGCTGACCTCACCGGCCAGCACCACGATCCGGGCCCGGATACGTTCGGTCAGGCGTTTCAGCTCCGCGGCGATATCGTCGGCATTGCGCCGGACGGTTTCCTCCACGCGCCGCTGCATCGACAGATGCGACCAGCCGCCGCCGTGGCGGACCTTGTGCACCGGGTGACCCTCGCCCTCCACGGTTTCGCCGACCACATTGCCCTCGCCGTCGACCCCGTACAGTTCCGAACCCACCTTGTCCACCACTGCCACCGCGTGCGGGACCTCCTCGGTTTCGCATTCGATGAGCGGCAGCAGATAGGGCAACGGCGAGACCCGGACGATTTCCGGCTGGACCGGCCGGGGCAGCCGCCGATCGATCAGCACTCGTTCGGAGTCGGCGATCAGGACGCGGCCGGCGCGTCCCGGTTCCGGTGGGCTGCCGGTGACCGCCGCCGCCAGGGATTCGATCATGCGGTCCGTCGCGCCCGCGGCCTCGAGGCGTTCGGCGAGGGCCCGCCAGCGCAGTGTGCGCTGCTGCTCGGCGTCCTCCGTGTCGTGCTGGGCGTCGATGTACAGCGAGGCGAACGGGCCGGGTCGTTGCGCTACTTCTCGGATCGTCATATCAGCCACGTGGGGCGCTTACCCGACGC
>NZ_BAFV01000037.1 GCF_000308515.1 Nocardia carnea NBRC 14403
CCGGCTACGCGGTACCAGTCGCCATCGCGTTGTGTGTGCTGGCCAGTGTGGCGGCGTCGGCGTTCGCGGCCCGCGCGGTGTACCGGGTACAACCGATCGAAGCGCTGGTGCCGGTGGGGGCTGCGGCCTCCGATACCGTGCGCCCGGCGCTGCGCTGGGCCGCGGTGGTCCTCGGCCTGTTCATGGTGGGCGCCGCGATCTACCTTGCCGAAACCGATTTCGGGATATGGTCGCTGGCGTCGATCTCCCTGTCCTTCGGTGCCGCGATCGTGCTGTGTTTCGCGGCGACCGGCCCGATTGTGCGCACGGCCGGCGCGATCGCCCGATTGTTCGGTGGTCCCGGCGCGTTGGGCGCCACCACCCTCGAACGCGCACCGCGACGGGTCTGGGCCACCGCGATGACGGTGTTGATCGGGGTGGCGGCCGTCGTGTCCACCGGCAGCGCGACCCGCAACGTCGTCGATTCGGCCGGGGCGAGTTTCGAAAACCTGGCCGCGACCGACTTCTGGGTCACCCCGGGTTCCATGGCGCAGTTCCCGACCGGCCCGCTGCTCCCCGACGGCCTCGAAGAACAACTCGCAGCGGTCCCCGGTGTGGCGGCGGTGAATCCGGCACAGCTGGCATTCGCCAGTGTCGGCGCCGGCCGGGTCCTGCTGCAGGGGTTCCCGGCGGCCTCCGACAATACGAGGTTGAGCTCGGAGATCAGCCCGGAAACCGCCCGCCTGCTCGTCACCGGTCAGGGCGTGGTGGTCTCCCGGGATGTCGCCCGGTCACTGAATGTCGCCGCGGGCAACACCCTCACCCTGCCGACGCCGACGGGCCGCCACGAGGTCCGTGTATTGCAGGTGATCCCGTACTTCTCCGCCATCGCCGGCGTGATCATGATGGATCTCGACCGGATGCGCGGCTGGTATCAACGGCCGGGGGAGACCACCCTGGCCGTCGATCTGACCCCCGGGGCCGACCCGGAAACCGTCCGTGCCGAACTCCGGCGGGTGGTGCCGCCGGAGCTCTATATCGATTCCGGCCGGGAAGCCGTTGCGGCCACTTCGGCGAGCCTGCGCCAGGGAACCGCGCTGGCGACGAATATTCTCTGGATCGTCGTCCTGGTGGCGACCATCGCGCTGCTGAACACCCTGATGCTGTCGGTACTGGACCGCCGCCGCGAGATCGGGGTGTTGCGGGCGATGGGTACCAGCCGTCGTTTCCTGCTGCGGTCGGTACTGGCCGAGGCCGCCGGGATCGGGGTGATCGGTGCAGTCCTCGGCCTGCTCGTCGGCGCCGCCGTGCAGTATCTGTCCGCGATCGCCATCGGCCATGCGATGACCATCGACGTCGTCTACGAACCGAGTCCGCTGCTGGTGGTCTACGGGGTGGTCGCCCTGCTGCTGGCACTGCTCGGTTCGATTCCGCCGGCCCTGCGGGCGGCACGGATGCCGATCGTCGAAGCCCTCGCGGTGGATTGAGGTCCGGCCTACCCGCGTTCGGTCGCGGCCGCCCGGATGAGCCGGCCCAGCGTGTCCAGATAACGCCGCACCGACTCGTGCGCGACCGGATTGTCCGGGTAGATCACGCTGATCGTGGTTTCGGCCGGTAACCGGTTGACCCAGATGAGGGCCTCCTCGCTGGCCGCGCGATTACCGTACAAGCCGCTGCGGGCGATATCGAAGAACTCGCTACCGGCGAAATCGCGGGCATCGACATAGGAGATCATCGGGTTGGACCAGTTCGGCCCGACCTCGATACCGCTCTCGGCCGGTGCCAGCTCGAGCACTCGGTGGATGGTGGTGGTTTTCAGCCGCATACCGTTCTCGTAGGCCCGCTGGGCCCGCGCCACCGTTCGTTCGAACGTGGCACGCGTCCCGATCGGGAACGCGACCGGAACCAGGGCCACATACCAGCCGATGGAGGCCATCTCCTCGAACGTGGCCCGGGTGTTGAGCGGTGTGATGCCGAAATAATAGTCGCTGTCGGCGAGTTCGCGTTCGGCCAGCGCCGCCGCGGCGAACACCCCACCGGCGAACTCGCCGCCATTGTCCCGGCAGACCTTCTCGAAACGAGCCGCCGCGTCCTCATCGAACAATGTCACCGTGCGATGTGCACTGTGGTGCGTACCGCCGTCGCGCAGACCGAGATCCAGCGGGAACGACGGCAGTTCGCCGTCGTTGCCGCGCAGCAGCCGCAACCAGGTGCCGACCTCGGGGGAGGCGAGCGACAGCTGCGCCGAGGCGGCGCGTTCGCGGGCGCAGTACTCGGTGTAGCTGGCGGGCTGCAGGATGGGCGGCGCCTGGTCCCAGGCGTGTTTCGCATACAGGCAAGCAAGTTCGAACGACGAGATGTGCTGACCCACACCGTCGGTGTGCAGGTGATCGATCGCCATGAACACGGTGGTGGATTCGTCGTGTTCGAGGGCCCAGAAGGTGAAACAGTCCCACCGGGTGGGGCCGGGAGTGCGTGCCTGGGCGAGCTCCCGGATCGCGGCGGCGTCGGCGATCGGCCCGTGATCGACGGGCGCGAATTCGATCTCGCCGGGTTCCATCAGGTGCCGCCGCAGCGCGCCGTCGGGTTCGAGGGCGAACCAGCTGCGGAAAGTATCGTGCCGGGTGAGGAATTCGTTGACCGCCCGGGTCATTGCCGCGCGGTCGAGTACGGCCGGGACCTCCGCGGTGACCAGGCACAACCCGGAACCCCGGTCGCCGGTGCCGGTAGTACGGTGCGCCTGTCGCAGATAGTGCTCCTGCTGATGCGACGGCGGTGCGTTGTGCGCCGGTGCCGCGGCGGCCGCGGCCCGCGCGGCGGGGGTCGCCTCCCAGCTCACCACCCGTCCGGGCGCGGGATTCCATTCGTCGATGAGTCCGAAATCGACCATCTCGTATTCCTCAGTTCACCGCCGGCGCGCGTGCCGTAGCGGAATTGTCCGGCGTGGCCGGTTCGGGAAGGGCCAGGGTGACGGCGGCCAGCACCAGTGCGAGCACCGCGATCGCCGACAGCATCACGGTGCTGCCGCCGAGCGTATGGGCGCGGAAGAACGCCGTCGCCAGCAGTGCGAGGCCGACGCCGTTGCCGATCTGTTCGATGGTGGGGACCAGCCCGGAGGCCTCGGCCATCTGCGCATCGTCGAGACCGGACAGCATGAGGGGTTGTAGCGGTACCGCGAAAACCCCGGCGCCGAACCCGCACAGGAAAACCGGCGCGGCGCACAGCAGCATATTCACCTGCCCGCCGGTGATGTTCACATACACGACGCCCATGAGCACACACGCCGCGTACAGCACGAGACCGCCCGCGAGTACCCGCACCCCCCACCGTCTCACCAGGATCGGTGACAGCAGGGCACCGGCGCCGGCGCCGAGCGCAAACGGGGTCATCGCGATCCCGGTGCGCAGGGCCGAGAACTCCAGCACATCCTGCAGGGTGATGGAAATGGCGAAGACGAAGGCGGTGAACAGCCCGAAGAAACCGGTGATCACGATCGAGCCGACCGCGAAACCACGGTCGGCGAACAGATCCAGCCGCACCAGCGGCCCGGTATCGCGGCGGGTGGCGGCGCGTTCGTGGAGCAGGGTGAGCGCGCCCAGCCCGAGCGCCGCCACGGCGATCAGGCACGGAATCGGGCGCCAACCGTGCAGGTGGATTTCCGAGAGCGCGTACAGCAGAGCGAAAAGCGTTGCCGCGCAGAGAACTACACCGGGGAAATCCATCGGAACGTGCTGCTGCGGCGTCTCCAGGCGCAGAAAACGCCAGGCGAGGACGAAGGTCACGACCCCGAGCGGCAGATTCATCAGGAAAATACTGTGCCAACCGAGCCCGGCGATATCGGCGGTGACCAGGCCGCCGCCCAGGATCGGCCCGAGCAGGCCCGCGAAACCCGAGGTGGCGCCGTAGAGCGCGAACACCTGGGTATGCATCCGGCGCGGGAACAGGGCGGTGAGGATCGCGATGGTCTGCGCCGCCATCCCCCCACCGGCCACACCCTGGACGATCCGCGCCAGAACGAGCTCACCGGCACTGTCGGCCGTACCGCACCACACCGACGCCGCGGTGAACGCGACGACTGCGAACAGGAACATCCGCCGCCGCCCGATCCGGGCACCCAGCCGGGCAGCGGCGAGCAGGGTGCACGCGAAGGCCAGCGAGTACCCGGACACGATGAGCAATTGCTGTGCGGAACTCGCGTGCAGATCGGCGGTGATCTCGGGGAGCGCGGTGTTGACGATCGTCACGTCGATCATCTGCATGAACACCGAGAGCAGACAGCCGGCGAAGGCCGCCCAAGCGCCCGCCCCGGCGCCGGCCCGGGTGTCCGCCGTAGTGCCGGTGATCACCGCGGAGCCTCCCTGCCGAGTAACACGCGCGCGCTCCCTACGGACTCGGTGCCGCTGCCCCCTACGGATTCGCCGCCGTTACCTGCCACGGGCTCGGCGCCGTCGCCACCCGCCGTCTCACCGCCGTTATCCGCTGCCGGTTCACCGCTCGTCGGCCCGCCGCCGTTGCCTGCTGCCGGCTCACCACTGGGCCGGTCTCCGTTACTTGTTGCGAACTCCGTGCTGTCGGCTCCTGTCGGGCCGCTGCCATCACCTGTTACGGGTCGGCCGTTGTTGTCGGTTATCGGTTCGCCATCGGTGCGTGGTGCCGGCCCGACGTGATTGTCTGCCGGCTTCCCCTCGCCGTTGCCCGCTGTCGATTCGACGCGGTGTGCTGCCGCCGGCCTGTCCTCGTGGCTGCCCGCCGCCGTGCCGTTACTGTCGGCTTTCCTGCTGTCGGCGGCGCCGTCGGCCCGGGCACTACCGTCCACGGTCCCCGTCCCGTTGCCGAGGGCAGTTCCGGGTTTCCAGGTCACGGCCACCTTCCCGGAGGAGACGGGCGTGGCATCCGGAGAGCCGTCCGGTCCGGGCGCGGAACCCGGCAGGGACGCCGCGAATCCGGCCGCCGGATCGGTGGCCAGAATCAGCTCGGCCACCTTCGGCCCCGCCTGTTCGAGGCTGAACGCGCGCCCCATCTGCAGCGACATGAGCTCGATGCCGAGCTGTTTGCTGACCCGGGAACCGAATTCGACGGCCATCAGCGAATCCAGGCCCAGTTCGGTGACCGGGACGGTCAGGTCGATGGTGTCGGGTTGTACCCCCATGACGACGGCGAGTTGGTCGGCGAGCATCCGGGCCATGGCCTGCCCGCGTTTACCCTCTTCGAGGGCGGTCAGGTCGGCTTTCAGTTTCGCCAGCATCGAGTTGTCCTGGACCGAGGCCGCGACGAGCGCGGCGAGCCGTCCGGTGCGGCTCATCTGCGGGAACGCCGCGGTGAGTTTCGACCAGTCGGTGGGGATGACGGCGGCCCGGGTGACGCCCAGTCGCAGGGCCTGTTCCAGGTAGAGGGTGCCGTCGGCCATATCGATCGGCCCGAAACCGGCCAGCTCCAGGTATTTCGCGACCTTCTCGTCGGCGGCCATACCGCCGGCGGCACCGGACATATGGCCCCAGCCCACGCACAGCACCCGTTCCCCGGCCCGCGACCATTCCTCGGCGAGGGCTTCCACGGCGAGGTTGGCGGCGGTGTAGTTGTACTGACCGAAGATCCCGAACATGGAGCCGCCGGAGGAGTACAGCACGAACATATCCGGTCGCGCCCCGGCCCCGGTGACCGCGTCGTGCAGTATCCGGGCGCCGTGCACTTTCGACCGGTAGACCCGCGCCAGCTGCTCGGCGTCCATATGTTCGACCCGGTTGTCCGCGACCGCCCCGGCAGCGTGGAAGACACCGCGCAGCGGATACCGCGGATCGTGGGCCCGGGCCACCAGCGCGGTGACCGTCGCGGCGTCGGCGATATCGGCCCGTTCCTCGATCACGGTGACCTCGGCGGCTCGCCACGCGGCCAGTTGCCGGCGGGCCGCGGGTGTAGCGGCACCACTGCGACCCACCAGCACCAGCCGGCGCGCGCCCTTGGCGACGAGCCAGGTCCCGGTGGCCATGCCGAAACCACCGAATCCGCCGGCGATCAGATAGGTTCCCGCCGGGTCGATCTCCAGTTCGGGCAGCATCGGCCGGACCGGCGGCGCCTCGTCGGACAGTGACAGGGCGATCCGGCCGATCTTGGTCGAGCGGATGGTGTCGTCGAACGCCTTGGCGACCTCGTGCGTTCCGTACAGCTCGTAGGGCAGCGGCCGGTATTCGCCGGTCTGGAACTTCTCCACCACCCGGCGCAGCAGATCCGCCAGTTGTAGTGGCCGGAACCGGCACATGCGGTCGAGGTCCATCGAGAAGTAGGACAAATTCTTGTCGAATACGGCGAGTTCGAGCAGCCCGCCGGTGTAGATATCGGCCTTACCGACCTCGACGATGCGCCCGAATTCCCGGATGGCCTTGAAGTTCTGCCGCAGGGCCTCACCCGGCGCCGAACTGAGAATCACGTCCACCCCGGCACCGTCGGTGAGGGCGAGGACGTCGTCGGCGAAGTTGAGCGACCGTGAGTTCAACGTATGGTCGGCGCCGAGTTCGCGGATATGTGCCCGCCGCTCTTCGGTACTCGCCGTCCCGATGATCCGCGCCCCGCGCGTTTTGGCCACCTGGATCGCCGCGGAACCCACACCGCCGGCGGCGCCGTGGATGAGCACGGTTTCGCCGGGTTCGAGGCGGGCGAGGTCGAGCAGGGAGTATTCGGCCGTGCCGAACGCGGTGGTGCTGGTGCACACCGCGGGATCGGTACCGGCGGGCAGCGGAATAACCGCGGTGCGGTCGACGATGTGGTATCGCCGCATCATGCCTTTCGCCGCCAGTGCGACCAGATCGCCGACCGCGATATCGGTGACCCCGGCACCGACCCGGGTGACGGCACCGACACCTTCCATTCCGGGACTCGTGCCGAAGAAGGTTTCGGCGAGTTCGCGTTCACCGAGAATCCCCATGACCTTGAGCGGGTCCTTGTAGTTGAGGCCGATGATGCGCATCCCGACCTCGACCTCGCCCGGCCCGGGATCCCGCCGCGGTGTACGCCGCCAGGCCAGTGCGGACAGCAGTTTCGATTTCGGGATCTCGAGCTCGAAATCGGCCTCGGGGTCGGTGAGTGGTTCGGCGGTTTCCAGGATATCGATACGTTCCTGCAGCGGGGTGGTGATCCGCGGCAGCCAGCGTGCGCCGGCGCGCAGTAGCACCTCGTCGGAGTTGTCGTACTGGAATGCGCCCGGGACGCCCAGTTCGATGACGAGGTCGTCGAGGGATGTACCGGGTTCGGTATCGATGAGCCGCCAGCGCAGCGCGGGCTGTTCGTTCAGCAGCACCCGCCGTGCACCGGCCAGCGCCGCCTGGCGCGAATCGGGCGGTGCGGGCGTATCGGGCAGGGCGAAGGCATGTTCGGTGACCAGCGTGATATGGCAGGAACCATCGCCGATACCGACGATCGGGGTATCGCCCTCACCGGGTGCGGCGAATTCGTGGGTGGCGACCGCGATCCGTTTCAGGGTCCACAGATCGGCCAGATCGTCCTCGATCCGCCCGGCCACGATCACCACATGGATGCGGTCGGTCTCGGGTTCTTCCGTGCTCGTGCGCAGCAGCTCGGTCAGCTCGGTCTCGAGATCGGGATCGTCGCCCGTGGTGAGCCGGTACCTGGCGCCGGGCAGGGTTTCGGCCAGTGCCCGGGCTCGGTCGCTGTCGCCCAGTGCAAGGATTACGGTCGCCGGGGTCCCGGTCTCACCGAGTGTCGCGGTATCGATGGGTTCGGCCGGCTCCATGGTGTCGGAGTAGTAGAAGTCGGCCATCCGCTGCAGTGGGCTGCCACCGGGCGTGAGGGCGCCGAGGCGCACCCCGATCAGATGCAGGCAGAGGGTCCCGTCGACGGCGAGCAACCGCACATCAGCGAGGCGCCCCGATTCCGGGTCACGCCGCGCGACAACGGTCACCTCCTCGGGCAACGCCCGGTACATCCGCACGGCCTCGACCCCGACCGGAACCATCGCACCGTCGCCGAGCCCGTCCTGCGCGAACAGCAGTGCGACGGTCTGCATCGCGGCGTCCACCACCGCGGGATGCGCGAGATGTCCGGAGCCGGCGGCGATGGTCGCATCGACGGTGGCAACCACCGCATCGCGTCCGGCACGCACCGCCGTGACCCGCCGGAAAGCCGGACCGTACTGCAGTCCGCGCGAGGCCAGGGCCGCATAGAACAGTTCGGGTTCGAAGTCGACCGCGGACTCCGGTTCCGGCACCGTATCCACGATCGTTTCGTAACTGCCGTTGAGGATGCGGCCCGTGGAATGCACCGTCCACACCGATCCGGTGGCGCTGCGCGACCGGATCAGGAACCGGCCGCCGCCTTCCTCGATACCCAGTTCCAGGAACGGCACATCCGGTTGCGCCATGACCATCGGCGCCACGAACCGTACGTCCTCGAGCGCGACCCGGGTATCACCGGAGCGGGTGGCGGCCGCGCTCAGTGCCGCGTCCAGATACGCCGCGCCGGGCATGATCCGCATCCCGCCCACGACATGATCGGGCAGCCACGGCAACAGTTCGGTCCCGACCTGAAGCATCCAGCCCGGCCGGCCTTCCATATCCGGGTCGCCGAGCATCGTATAGGTGCCGGGGCTGCCGAGCCGCAGCTGTTCGAACAGCGGCAGCGGATTGTGCAGCCGGGTGTTCTGCCACGGATACCGCGGTAGCGGCAGATGTTCGGTGGCGGGGCCCTCCGGCGGGAACAGTGCCGCGATATCGAGGACACCGGCGGCGTACACACCGGCGATCGCACGGCGGATACTGTCGGCGTCGTGCGCTTTACGGTTCAGAGTGGCAACCGTCGCACCGTTCTCGCCGGCGGCGAGCAGCACCTCCCGGATATTTCCGGACAGCACCGGATGCGGCCCGACCTCGACGAACACCCGGTGCCCGGCGGAGACCAGACCGGCGATAGCGTCGGCGAATCGGACCGGCTGCCGGACATTGGCACACCAGTATTCGGCATCGAAACCGTCCTCGGCCTCGACCACCGCCTGCGCGGTCACCGTGGACACCAGCGGGATCCGCGGCGCCCGCGGGGACAGCTCCGCGAGCGCGGTGCGCAATTCGCCGAGGATCGGGTCCATGAACCGGCTGTGGTAGGGCACCTCGACCCGTAGCGCGCGGGCGAAGGCGCCGTCCTCGGTGAGCTTCTCGGCGATCTCGTCGAGGCGGTCAACATCACCGGCCAGGGTGAGCGATCCGGGACTGTTGACCGCCGCGATATCCACCGCAGCGTCGTCACCGATATATTCGCGGACCTTCTCCGCGCCGGTGCCGACGGCGAGCATCGCGCCCGTCCCCGCGGTGGTGGCCTGTAGCCGGGACCGGTGATAGGCGACGGTGACGGCTTCGCGCAGGGTGAGCATCCCGGTCACATACGCGGCCGATACCTCGCCGACGCTATGGCCCACGATCCGCGCGGGAGTGATTCCGTACTGCGCGAGTTCGGCCACCAGCCCGACCTGCACCAGGAAGTTCGCCGGTTGAGCGACTTCGGTCGCGGTGACCCGGGACTCCTTCTCGGGCCGCAGCAGTTCTTCGAGGATCGACCAGCCGGCCACCTCGGCGAACGCGGCGTCGACGGTGCGCGCGGTCGCGGCGAAAACACCGTCGGCGGCGAGCAGGTCGCGGGCCATACCCCACCACTGCGGCCCCATCCCGGAGAAGACGAAGACCGGTTCGTCGGTGCGTTGGGAGACGGTGCGCACCGCATCGCGCCCTTCACCGCCCGCGTACTGCCGCAGCTCCGCGACGAGTTCCGCGCGTTCCCGCAGCGGTACTCCGGTGCGGAACTGGTGGTGCGCCAGCCGGGTCCACGCGGCCTCGGCCAGATGATCGGGGTCCGCGCCCGCCGCGAGGAGATCGGCGAACCGGCCCGCCATGGCACGGACCGCGGGAGCGCTACGCGCCGAGACCGGCAGCACCCCGAGATGGTGGCGTTCGCGGTCGGCCGGGGAAGTGGCGGCGGGCCGGAACTCCTGCAGGATCGTATGCGCGTTGGTGCCGCCGTAGCCGAAGCCGTTCACCGCGATCGTCATCGGACCCGCGTCCGCGGGCAGCGGTTGCGGTTCGAGCTGGATATGCAGATTGAGATCGGCGAACGGGATATCGGGGTTGGGTTCGTCGAGCCAGCCCTGCGGCGGGATGGTGCGGTGCTGCAGGGCCAGCGCCGATTTGATGACACTGGCGATCCCGGAGGCGGCCTCGGTATGCCCGAGCGTGGCCTTCAGCGAGCCCACACCGAGCGTTTCCGGACGGCTCTCGGCGGCGCCGTAGACCGTGCCCAGAGCGCGCAGTTCGATCGGGTCGCCCACCGGTGTGCCGGTGCCGTGTGCCTCGACATAGGTGATCTCTTCGGGTGTGAGCCCCGACCGCGCGCAGACCGCCCGGGCGAGCGCTTCCTGGGAATCGGCGTTGGGCACGGTGATGGCCGCGGTGCGCCCGTCCTGGTTGGACCCGGTCGCCTTGACCACCGCGTAGATGCGGTCGCCGTCGCGCACTGCTTCGTCGAGCTTCTTGAGAACGACGATGCCGCCACCCTCGCCGCGGCCGTAGCCGTCCCCGGCCGCATCGAAGGATTTACAGCGGCCGTCGGCTGCCAGGAAGCCGCCCTTGCACATCATGACGAAGGTTTCCGGCTGCAGCATGACATTCACACCGCCGGCCAGGGCCATCGTGCAGTCGCCGTTCTCGAGCGCCTGACAGGCCAGATGGAACGCCACCAGCGACGAAGAACAGGCGGTATCGATGGTGAGCGCGGGCCCGACCAGGTCGAGGGCGTAGGCGATCCGGTTCGACAGCATGGTGTAGGACGCCGACGCCGCAGTGTGCATATCCACATGTGCCAGCGCCGGGCCCACCACACCGACCACGGACTGGTCGACCACGAAACCGCCGATATAGACACCGACCGATTCCCCGCCGGCCTTACCGGCTACCCCGGCATCGTCGAGTGCCTCCCAGGTGACCTCGAGCAGGAGACGCTGCTGCGGGTCGAGACCGGTGGCTTCACGCGGGGAGATACCGAAGAAATCGGGATCGAATTCCCAGGGATCGGTGGTGAGGAACGCACCCCGTTTGGTGTAGCTGCGACCGGGTGTGCGTTTTTCCGGGTCGTAGTAGCGCCGGTAATCCCAGCGGTCGGCGGGGATCTCGACGACGGCATCGCGTTTACCGGCCACGAAATCCCAGAACGATTCCGGAGAGTCGATTCCCCCTCCGAATCGGCAGCCGATACCGACTATGGCAATGTCCGACATCTACGTGTCCTCCCGGATCCGGGTGAGCTGCGGTGTTCGCCGCCGGCGCCGCCGGAAACATCAGTTGCGATGAAAGTCCGACAGAAGTGCCAAAGGTTCGCAAAATATCCGGTGCCGCTACGGCATCGGGGCCGACGCTACCGATGCCGTTCGAGTGTCTGGAACCGCTTCCGGACAACCTTCCGTCACCACACAAGCGGTCACCGGCCGAATTGTGAAGTAGCCCAGTATGGTTGCGTTCACCCGCGCAACGCCGCAGCGAACAGCGGCCACGAATCATGGAGTTCCCGCTGCCAGTACCCCCAGGAATGCGTACCGTCGGGTCGTAGCGCCACCGTCGCCGGGATGCCCAGCTCGTGCAGGCGTTCACCCAGCCGGGCCGTACATTGCGCCGCGACCGTCTCCAGGGCGCCGCCGATCAGCAGCTGGTCGAGCAACTTGCCCGGATTATGCCGGATACCCGGGCCTTCCATGGTGTCGAGAGCGCCGGGTGCACCGGTTCCGGCGGAGACGTACAGGGCGAGTCCACGTAACTTCCCGGCGTGCAGGAACGGATCGTTGTCCGACCACGCCGGATCCTGCGGCGGACCCCACATGTTGAGTGGATTCCCCCCATAGCTGCGCACTACCATTTCGACCATCGCGCGACCCTGTGGATCACTGGTCCGGACACAGCCGCTGTAGGAGCCGAGCGCACGGTACCGGCCGGGGGCGGCGAGGGCGAGCTGGAATACCGACGCCGCGGCCATCGAGACCCCGGCGAGCGCGTTGGCGCCGCTGCCGCGGTAGGCGGCGTCGATCAACGGCGGCAGTTCCGCGGCGAGGAAGGTGGTCCAGCGCTGGCGGCCCAGTACGGGGTCGTCGGCACGCCAATCGGTGAAATAACTGCCTGCGCCGCCGATCGGGTTGACGACGGTGACCTGTTCGGAGCCGAAGAATTCGGTCAGATCGGTGCGGTCGAACCAGTTGCCCCCGTCGCCGCCGCCGGTGATCCCGTTCAGCAAGTACAGCACCGGCGCCGCGGCCGCCGGATCTGCGGCCGGTAACACCCGTACCGGGATCTCCCGGCCCATAACGGCCGAGTACACGGCCAGTTCGACCGCGCGCCCGCCGAGTGCCCGGGTGCCGGTTATCCGGGATTCCGGCGTCCCCGGCCGGTCGGGCGCGGCGGGCGCACCCGGGTACGGAGGTGCGGCGGAGCCGGGGGAGACCGCGACGGGTACGAGAGCGAGCACGGCCACGAGGACGAGCAGGATCCGGCGCGTGCGGCGTGGGTGACGCATCGCCGGAAGTTATTGCGCCCGGCGGCCTGCCGGACGGGATTCGGCTCAACTCTGTGATGTGGGCCAGCGCGTGATGGATTTTCCTGCCACCGGTCCCAAGCCGGTCCGGCCGGCGGGGGCGAGCCGGAGATATGGACATACGACTGGACAGGTGTCACCATCGGTGCGCAGCCGGTATTCCGTGGCTGTGCCGAGCGACGAGAGGAACAGACGCGTGGACATCCGTGCGAATCGGGGACCGGAGCACAGGATCGGCGGTGGCCGGCGATGAGCACCATGCGTCCTTGTGAACGGGTCGGGCTCGAATTCCTCGAGAATGCGCCGGTGCGGTGCAGTAACAGCGTGGACCTGGCGATCACTCCCGAGCAACTGTTCGAGGTACTGGCCGATGCCGAATCCTGGCCGCAGTGGGCGAGCGTGATCACCAAGGTCACCTGGACCAGCCCGGAGCCCCGTGGCGTCGGCACGACCCGGATGGTCGATATGCGTGGCGGGCTCGTCGGTGACGAGGAATTCCTGGTCTGGGAACCGAACACCCGGATGGCGTTCCGGTTCAACAGTTGCTCCACCGGCGCCCTCGGGGCATTCGCCGAGGACTACCGGATCGAGCCGACACCGGAGGGCTGCCGGCTCACCTGGACCCTCGCACAGCGCCTGGCCGGGCCTGCGCGTTTCACGGCGTTCGCGGCGACACCCTTCATGAATATGGCGTTCCGCCGGTTCCTGGCCAACCTGCGCCGCTACACCGATCAGCGGTTCGCTCCCGCGCAGCCCTGAATGCGACCGGGGCGGACTGCGTCGTCCGCCCCGGGCCGGGTCTCAGCCCATCAGCAGTGAGCCCGCCAGCCAGGCGGCCAGCACCAATACCACCCCGATCAGCGCGCCCGGATACAGCGCACGCCCGCTGCGTGCCGCGTTCACCGAGGTGGCGGCGCCGATCAGGAAGCCGAAGCAGCCACCCAGCACGATGATCCAGTTCCCGGTACTCGGATCGGTATTGCAACCGGTACGCCCTTCACAGACGCCCATCGCCAGCAGGAACCACGGGGAGATGACCACCGAGACGATGGCCAGCGTGGCGAGCAGGAACCACAGCAGCGCGGTGATCACCAGATCGGGCCCGCGCGGAGCGGGCAGCGGCGCGCCCCGGCCGTAGGCCTCGTCCGGGATGGGGGCGACGGGGTAGTCGGTGGACATCTGATTCGGGAACATATGCCTCGCGATCGCTCGAGCCGACAGGGCCGCTGATAGGTATTTCGGAACCGTGCCTGTGCCGCAACTGATCCGGCACGCGCGCGACACTACACTGCGTGGCCGGTCCATGGTGGGGTCCGTGATGATCGGGCCCCGGCCGGCCTCGCGAACCGGACGGTGCGGTGTGGCCCGCGTCTAACGTTGCGGTGTCCCGGGCGGCCGGGCGTCATCCGGCGGATCGCTCTCCACCCCCCGCACCCCTTCCGGTTCTGCTGCCGGGGTTTCCACGGCCGGCGCCGGCGCCGGTGCCGGTGTCCGATCGGCGCCCGTCGCCACGTAATTGCTCGTCGTCGCCCGGGACACACTGACCCGCCAGGGAATCCACGACCACGGCGACCCGTCCGTGCGGCGCGGCACCATCGCGACCGCCACCACCGCCCCTGCCACAGCGGTCACCACTGCGGCAATCGCGGCCGTGGTGACCGTACCCGAGGCCACGTAGTCGATCCGATTCAAACCGGCCACCGGTTTGGTGCCGTCGTTGAACGCCCAGTCGATCCAGGAGCCGATCTGACCGCCGAGATCCCAGCGCCGGGCCGTCATATCCTTGAGGCTCTTCTGCCGGGACGTCAGATACAGCAGGTTCACCACGACCAATATCGCGGTGAGCACGGAAGCGCCGGTGGCGATCCGGGCGAAACGTGGTGAATCGGTGACGATGTAGATCGCCACGGCAGCGAGGCAGACCGCGATCGCGGCACTGGCGGTCACCGCCCACGAACCCGTCAGATCGGCGGCGGGCGGTGCGCCCTTGGAGGACCATACGGACAGGTAACGGGTGGTCGTATCGATCCGCCCGAACGCCGTTGCCGCGGCCGTTCCGTCCGGTCCGTTCGCCACCATCCAGTGCTGGAACATCAGGATGAACGCGACGATGCCCCCGAGTGCACTGAATACGTAGCCCCACTTACCGGTCAGCCGTGGTGCCGTGCGGATATCGTCGGCCCGGCCGCGGGCTCGCCGCAACAGGGCGGTGGCCGCGGCCCGGCGCTCGTTCCACCGCTGTATCCGGTCCCGGGCCGGGTCCGTGGCCCCCGCGCTACCCGGGGTACCGGCAAACGAGGAGCGCACCGCGTCGGTATCCGCGCTGCGGCCCCACGGGGTCGGTTTTGCCATCACCCCAGTGTATTTCTGCGCCCACTGCTGGGAATAGGTGATAGAAACGCCTGTGCCTCAACAGGTTCGACGCTACGCGGCATCCGTTGGCTGTGCGTGCCCGTTGGCCACCAGATCGACCACGGTATCGCGGAGCACGGCCTGGATACGGTGCGCATGCTCGAGGAGCGCGGCCGAGGATGCGCCGTGACCGGGCGGCTCCGCTTCGGCGGCGGCTACCAGGTCGTTGGCGGTATGACACAGTGCCAGCAAGCGCCGCACCATATCCCGCCGCTCGGCGGCCGGTATGACTTCTGCTTCCACGAAGATGTCATCGTCTCCGGCGGATTCGTTGTTTCGCGGTCCCGGCAGATCGCCGAATACACCGGACCGGAGAGCCCGGGCATACCGGCGCCCCGCACGGCACCGGATCGTCCGGTCCCGCATCGCTTCGGTAGCGTCCACATCACTGTCGATCTACCCGCCGGGAGGTAAAACGGTGTACGCAGGCCGGGTTCTGCTGACGCTACTGGCTGCTGTGCTCGTGGTGCCGGTTGCCGCCTGCGGTTCCTCCGACGACGGGCAGGCCACCGCTCCCGCGAACCGCGGGGAGATCGTATCGGTGACCCCGATGCCGGCGATGAACGCCTCGGAAACCAGCGCCTATCTCGACAAGTGGCAATACCCCCTGCTGCAGGCAGGGGGTGTCCGCCGCTACAGCGTCGAATACCGGACCGTCGCCGCGGACGGTGCCCCCACCACCGCCAGCGGATTGGTCGTGGTGCCCGATACCGAGAATCCCCGCCTGCGCGCGGTGTCCTACGCGCACGGCACGATCATGCGCCGCGACGAGGCACCGACCGCCTACGGCGAAACCGACCGCGCCCGGGCGACCCTGTTCGCCGCCGCCGGCTACCTCGCCGTGGCCCCGGACTACCTCGGACTGGGTACCGGGCCGGGACCACACCCCTATGCGCACGCGCCGTCGGAGGGCACCGCGTCCGCGGACCTCCTGCTCGCGGCCCGCGAGCTGCTCGACCGGCAGGATCGTGAGCTTCACCCCGAGGTCCTGGTCACCGGATTCTCCCAGGGTGGGCAGGCCGCACTCGCCCTCGCGCGGGATCTGCGCGAAGGCGAGGTGGACGGTTTCGGTCTCGGTGCGACGGCCGCGGTGAGTGGACCGTACGCCGTCCAGGAGGTCCAGGCGCCGGCGGCGTTGGACGGGCGGGTGGGCCCGCGCCAGGCGGTGGTCTACCTCGCCTACTGGATCACCGCGATGAACCGTATCTACCACCTGTACGACCAGCCCGCCGAAGCATTCCGGCAACCGTACGCACAGGGCGTCGAGGAACTCTTCGACGGCCGCCACGATATGCTCCGGATCGGGGCGGGCCTCCCGCGGACACCGCAGGAACTGCTCACCCCGGAATTCCTGTCCCTGGCCCTGAACCCGACCGGTGCTGCCCTGCGTGCCATGGCCGACAGCGATGCGGTGTGCGACTGGCAGGCCGGTGTTCCGGTCCGGTTGTACGCCGCTCCGGGTGACCGCAGTGTGCCGTTCGAGAATTCGCAGCGCTGTATGAAATCCGAACTCGGCGCCGATGCCGAGCTCATCGAACTCGGCGATCTCGACCACGGCGGTACGGTACGTGCGGCCCTCCCGCAGATCCTCGAATGGTTCCGGAATACGGCACCGCCCGCCTGAACCGGTGGGTTCGGGCGGGCGGTGCGCTGGGGAGCGGCGGAATCAGTGCATCAGCACCGGCGCCGGAGCGTTCTCGCCGGTCTTCGGCACCGAACTCGCCTTACGCGGGAGCAGCAGCGAGAAGACGACGGTCACCACACACAGCACGAAGGCGACCCAGAAGCTGGTCGCATAGGCATCCGCCATCTCGCCGAGCATGATCTCCTCGAACTTGTCGCCCAGACTCGCCAGGTACTGCAGCACCGACGGATCCGGCTGTGCACCGGTCCGCTCCGCCTCCATCATCGCCTGACCGGCCGAGACCGCCTCCGAGCTCTGCATCCGGTTGGTGAGCACCACGGAGATCACCGCGACACCGACCGAGCTGGCGATCTGCTGAATGATATTGAGCAGCGTGGACCCCCGCGCCACCTGCGCCTCCTTCAGCGTGCGCAACGCGGCGGTCATCAGCGGCATCATCGTCAGACCCATACCGAGACCCATGACGAACAGCACGCCGAGAACGTAGAAGTAGGAGCTGTCGGCGCCGATCTGGGTCAGGCCGAACATGGTCGCGGCGAGAATCGCCAGGCCGACCGGGACGACCCGGCCGACCGGGACCTTGTCCACCAGCATGCCGGCGATCGGCATGGTGAGCAGCGATCCGAGGCCCTGCGGGGCCACCAGCAGACCCGCCATCAGCGCGCTTTCACCGCGCACCTGCTGGAAGTAGGTCGGGATCAGCAGCAGGCCACCGAAGAACGACGCCGAGAACAGGAACATGGTGACCGTGGCGACGGTCAGATCGCGGTTCTTGAACAGCCGCAGATCCAGCAGCGGATTCTTCGGTTTGAACGAGTACACGATGAACGCGGCCACGAGCGCCCCGCCGACCAGCATGGTCGCCCACACCTTCGGCGTGTTGACGGTGCCTTCCTCCGGGATGGAGGAGATGCCGTACAGGAACAGTGCCAGACCCGGCGACAGCATCAGCATGCCCACGAAATCGAACTTCTCGGTGGGCCGCGCCTCATCCTTGGGCAGGGCGAACCAGGCGTAGACGATGGCGATCGCACCGAGCGGCAGATTGATGAGGAAGATCCAGTGCCAGGACGCGTCCTCGATCAGCCAGCCCCCGAGGATCGGGCCGAGGATCGGGCCCAGCAGCATCGGCACACCGAGGATGGCCATCAAGCGGCCCATCCGCTCGGGTCCGGCGGCTTTGGTCAGGATGGTCATACCGAGGGGCATGAGCATGCCGCCGCCGAGGCCCTGGATCACCCGGAAGCCGATGAGCGCGCCGATGTTCCAGGACAGCGCGCACAGCACCGATCCGGCGGTGAACAGCAGCAGTGCCATCATGTAGAGCCGTTTGGTGCCGAAGCGGTCGGCCGCCCAGCCGGTCAGCGGGATCACGGTGGCAAGTGCGAGGGTGTAGGCGGTGACCGTCCACGCGACCGTCGAGTAGTTGGCGACGTCGAATTCGGACTGGAACGTCGGCATGGCGACGTTCACCACCGTGATGTCCAGAATGGACATGATGGATCCGAGAACGACGACACCGGCCAGTTTCAGCACCGATGCGTCGATCTTCTCCGGGGCCCCCGCGGCGGGCGCGGGGGCTGGACTTGCGTTCACGAATTCTCTCCTGAAGATGCTGGGGGGCACGCCACGACGTTGTGTATGGCCCCGGATTCGAGGACAGCGGTGAGGACCCGGCAGAGGTCTGCGCGCAGTGGGTCCGGCAGGCCGGCCACCACCTGGTCGATCGTCGCGCGGTGGATGGCGATCTGGTCCCAGGCGAGCTGACGCCCGTCTTCGGTGGGGCCGACGAGTTTCACCCGCCGGTCGGTCGGGCTTTCCTCCCGGGTGAGCAGTCCCAGGCGCACCAGCCGGTCGACATTGCGGCCGGCCGCAGTCATCGACAGGCCGAGTTCGCCTGCGATGGTGTGGATCGGTTGCGGCTCGCTGCGCCGGACGACGCTGAACAGTACGCGCGCCTGGGCCAGGGTCAGATCCAGCTCGGCGAGCCGGTCCACCCCCTCCCACCGTCCTGGATCGCAGACCGCGAGCACGAAGTGCTCGATCAGTGTGCCTGTTTCCGCCTCACTTGCCACCGCGCGATGATATGGGCCGCCGTGATAGTTGCGGAAGCGGGATTATCGCGTCTGTGATGGGAAACATAACCGGGCTCCGGTTCGTATCACGGGTGTGTGTCCCGAGAGGTACCTCCCGAAGCGGCCCCGATGACGACAACCGATCGCCGGAACCGATCAGCTCCGCGGCACGGAGCCGTCGGTGAAGAAATCGCCGATCAGTCCGGCAATCGCATCGGGCTGTTCCAGATGCAGGAAATGCCCCGCCCCCGGAACCATCTCGACGGCCCCGCCCGCCGGGGCGAGGACATCGGCGACACCGGCCGTGAACGCCGGATGCAACGTCGTATCCGCCGAACCGTGCAGATACAGCATCGGCACCCGCGGAGCCTGATTCCAGAACCGGTGTGGTCCGGCATACGGTTCGGGAACCTTCGCGGTCACCCGCACGAACGCGCGATAGTAGGACAGCGCCGCCGTCCGGTGGGCGCCCATGGGCAGGGCATCGAGCGCATGCGCGATATCGTCCGCCGCCGGGTAGCCGGGCGACCAGTCCTCCCACAGTCGCGGAACCAGCCGGTCGAGTGCACGTTCGGCGACGCCGGGCAACTGGTTGAACAGGATGTACCAGCTGTAGCGCAGCTGGCGCAGATACGCCCCCGCCGACCGCAGTGTCGCCGCCCGCTCCGGCCGCATACCGGGCACCGGCGGCACGGCGAGTGAGACCACCTTTCCGAACGGACACTCGGGATCGGCGGCAATTGTACCGGCGGTCAACGCTCCCCAGTCGTGGCCGATCAGCACGGCATCGTCCGGAGCGCCGAACGCGCGATGGATCGCGAGCGCGTCGTACGCGAGAGCGCCGAGGTGATAGACCCCATCGGCCGGTACCGCCGTCGGGGCATACCCCCGGGTGAAGGGGGCGATCACGCGGAAACCGCGATCGGCGAGCGCGGGGCCGAGATGACGCCAGGTCCAGGCACTATCGGGGAAACCGTGTAGGCACAGCGCGAGCCGCCCGTCCGGTGCACCCCAGGCGAGAGCGGTCATCGCCAGGTGGGGGAGTCCGAACTCCAGGGTCTCGGGTTCGTCGCCGCGGTGTGTGTTCATCCGGCCGATCCTCTCTGGTCTGCCCGTCACGGTAGCCCGCCGGCCCGTATTCCGCCCCGGCGTCGGAGCATTCGCCCTTGGCGGTATGCTCACATCCCCCGGGAGAGGTGGCGGTGCCGGTGCTGCGGGCAGGCCCGGATTTCGCGCGGCCGCGGGGTTGTTGATGTCATAGGTGGCAATGTATTCGGGGATCGGAGGAGTAGGCCCATGGCGCGCAAGGTCGTCATCAGCTTGATCGATGACCTCGACGGCGAATCACCCGCAGCCGAAACGGTGGTGTTCGCACTCGAGGGAGTGACGTACGAGATCGACCTGACCGAAGCCAACGCGGGGGAATTGCGCGCAGTCTTCGGAAAATGGACCCCGTTCGCCCGCAAGGCCGGACGGGCCGGGCGGACCAAACGGGAACGGCCGGGCCGGTCGGCCTCGGCGAGGGTGGTCCGGGAATGGGCCCAGCGCAACGGTCACGAGGTATCGGCACGCGGCCGAATCCCGGCCGGAGTGCTCGCCGCATTCCATGCCCTGAACGGCTGAGCTGCGGGGCCGGGAACGGCCGAGCGGACGGCGTTTCGATCCCGGTCGTGCTGTGCGGCCGGGTTCCTCTCGTATCCTCGCTGTCACCGGTGGTTTCGGCCGGGTGCACGCGGGGCGGACAGCATTTTTTCCGAACGCTCGGAACGCGGAACACAGACCTGGCGAGGGCCGGCCAGTGGAATCTTGCGCGGCGACGTGGGGAGACAGCCGCCGCGACGGTCGATGCGCCGGCGTCTCAGGGTTTGTAGGCGATACCGCCGACCATGACATTCTCTTCCGGGAACCGCTCACGCAGCGGCGGACCGGCGGGCCACCATTCGTCGAGCTGAACCAGACCCGGTGCGACGAGTTCGAGACCGCCGAAGTATTCGAGGATTTCCTCGCTGGTGCGGTACCACCCCGAGCCCAGCCCCTTTTCGGTGAACCGTCGTTCGAGTTCGCGAGCCAATGCGTGCAGTTCCGGATCCTGTGGGCCGGGATCGTAGAAATGGCTGATCGCGAGATAGGAACCTGCGGGAAGTAGTTCGACGTAGTCGCGCATCAGGCCCACCGGATCGAACTGCTCGTCGATATGGTGCAGCAAACCGCACAGGATGAGCCCGATGGGGCGGTCCATATCCAGGTATTTGGTGATATCGGATGCGGCCAGCAGCGTGCCCTCCTCGAGGAGGTCCGCGGAGACGAAATGGGTGTTCTCGTTCTGTTCGAGCAGGACCCGCCCGTGCGCATTGCACACGGGATCGTTGTCTACGTAGACCACTTGAGCCTCGGGGATGAGCTGCTGCGCGATCTCGTGCGTATTGGCGACCGTGGGCAGGCCGGCGCCGATATCGAGGAACTGGTCGATCCCCGAGGTTCCGGCCAGATACCGGACCACGCGATGCAACCATCGACGGTTCATGATGGAGACATCGCCCTGCCGCGGTGCCACCTCCAGGATCTGCTGGTAGGCCGACCGGTCGACGTCGTAGTTGTCCTTACCGCCGAGGCTGTAGTCGTAGACGCGGGCGATACTGGCGCGGGTGGTATCCACCCCGACGGGCTTGCGGGGGCGGATCCGGGAAGCCGGCTCGGCCATATCGACCTCTCTCTGCTCTGCACGAAATGAACAAGCGAACGAAGTGTGAGTCGGATCACTCAGCGTAGAACGTCGCCGCGAGGTGAGCAATATCGTGAACACCGTGCGCGGCAACATTCTTCGCGCCGGAGCGCGGTACGCCCGAATGCGGTGCTGCGTCATCGCCCGGATGGGGGCGGAAAGTGGTGTCACGTAACCCGATTCGAGATACACGCTACCGCAGCGTGCGTGGCCGCCCCCGGATCCCGGCTATCTGCCTCCGTCGATACTGTGCAGCCGCGCTGCGGGAACGCCCGGTTTGTACCCGACCCCGCCGATCACGACCTGTTCCTCCGGCAGTCGCTGCCGGGTGGGCGGGCCCGACGGCCACCAATCCTCGAGCTCGGTGAACCCCGGCGGTATGAGTTCCAGTCCCTCGAAGTATTCGAGCTGCTGTTCGCGGGTGCGGTACCACCCCGAGCCCAGACCCATTTCGGTGAAAGCCCGCTCGAGTTTCTTCGCGAGTGCGTGGAGTTCCGGGTTCTCGTCGGCCGGATCCCAGAAATTGGTGATCGCGACATACGATCCGGCCGGGAGCCGGGAGATGTATTCGCGCATCACGCCCGGTGGGTCGAGTTCGTCGTCGAGGTGATGTAGCAGCCCGCACAGGATGATCGCCATCGGCCGGTCCGGATCCAGGTACTGCAGAACGTTCTTGTTCTCCAGGAGCGTGCGCTCCTCGAGGACATCGCCGGAGACGAAATGGGTGTTCTCGTTCTGCTCGAGCAGGACCCGGCCGTGCGCGTTGCACACCGGATCGTTGTCGACGTAGACGACCTTGGCTTCCGGGTTCTCCTGCTGCGCGATCTGATGGGTGTTGCCCACGGTCGGCAGGCCGGCGCCGATATCGAGGAACTGGTCGATTCCGGCCGGCCCGGCCAGGTACCTGACGACCCGGTGCAGCCAGCGCCGGTTCATCCGGGAGACATCACCCTGCCGCGGGGCGTATTCCAGGATCTGCTCGAAGGCCACACGGTCGACGTCGTAGTTGTCCTTACCGCCGAGGCTGTAGTCGTAGACGCGGGCGATGCTCGGCCGGGTGGTATCCACCCCGACCGGTGCGCGAACCCCCGTCCGAGGAGCCGGTTCGGCCATGAAAACCTCTCTCTGCATTATCGATCCAACAGCGTGATGGTAAGACCGGGCGGCAGCGGGCGTGCGCTCAGGCTCCGTTGCCGCGTTCGAGCACCTTGCCCGGCAGCCAGCCGCCACCCAGATGGGTGACCCGCCACCAGTCGATATCGATGACGACCGCGGTGACCGGTGCGGCGAAGAACGGTTCGACCTGCGGTTCCTTGCGCAGCAACGCCTGGAAGGTCTCATCGCGTTCGCTGTCGTCGCGCAGGGTCACCGTGCCGAGGCCCTGGGCGAACGGATCGGCGATACCGCCCGGCACGACTTTCACTCCCACATTGGGATTGGCCCTGAGCTGATCCAGCGTGCGGCCGCGGTTCTCGAGGATCAGTGTGAGGCGGAACAGGTCTTCGTCGAGGTTGGCGAAGAACGCGCTGGTGGCCCAGTTGACACCGTCTTTGGAGGTCGCGAGGTCGATACTGGAATGAGTGAGGACCTCGGTCAGTTTCTTGCGGATCTCGATGGCGGTGACTTCGTCGGACATACGACCCTCCAGTTTTTCTCGGTGTATCAGGTGGTGATTCGTTCTCGAAATGCCGCGGGTTCACGGCGAATCCGGGCCCGGATGGTTGCGCGCGAGCCTAGCGTTCCGCACCGATGCAGAACAGTCCGGGGCATCGCGGGGACGCGACGAAAAGTAGTTGCCGCCCAAGGTCTTACGGGTATCGGTGGGGTAGCTGCAGTGGCAGCCGACGGGGACGCCGGGCGAATGTGACCGCCCCGGCTGTAGCGGCGTTTCCGCCCGGTGGGCTCACCGAGGAGGTGTGCGACCGGACCGGCCGGTCGGTTGTCGCGATTCGGGCGGGCAGGCGGTATGCTGGGGACGGCTTCCGCGGTACCCGCACCTGCTTCCGGTGCCCTCATCGATGTCATCTCCCCAGGTCTTCGTGGTTGTGAGGCCGGATCGTCGTGTCGTGGGGGAGTTTACGCAAACAGTGTCGACAGCGCGCGCAAACGTGCGAGAAGCTACGGATATGCGGCGCTGTAGAATTCGAGGCGAGGGGCGCGGCAGCGGGTTGCCGTGGGGATGCCGGGGCCGCCCGGTGTGGGCGCGTTACCGATATTCAGTGCCTACTTGAGAGTAGGATCGCCTGCCGACCGGTGCGGTTCGTCGGCGGCGGGCGCCGTACGATGCAGCACAGCACGAATTGGCCAGAGGCGATCATGACTAACGAGCAGGACGATTCCGATCTCCCGGATAAGGCAGAAGCCGATCGCGGGCCTACCGTATTGCGTATATCGCTCGGTAGCCGGCTGCGGCAACTGCGCGAGGCGTGCGGTATCAGCCGCGAGGACGCGGGGGAGCATATCCGCGGTTCGCACGCCAAGATCAGTCGCCTCGAATTGGGCCGCACCCGGTTCCGGGAACGCGATCTGCTGGATCTGCTGAGGCTCTACGGTGTCGACGATCCGGAGAAGCTTTCGGTCTATCTGGAGTTGATGAAGAAGGCCAACGATCCGGGCTGGTGGCAACCGTTCAACGATCTGCTGCCGCCGTGGTTCGAAACCTATATCGGCCTCGAACAGGCCGCTACCACGATCCGCACCTATGAGGCGCAGTTCGTCCCCGGCCTGCTGCAGACCGAAGCCTATGCGCGCTCGGTGATCAAACTGTTCAACGAAGAGGACACCGAACGTCGGGTGGGCGTGCGGATGCGCCGCCAGGAGATCCTCAGCCGCGCCTCGGCCCCGACACTGTGGGCGGTGGTGGACGAGAACGCGCTGCGCCGCCCGGTCGGGGGTTATGCGGTGCTCCGCGGCCAGATCGAACACCTGATCGCGGTGTCCGACCGGCCGAACGTGAAGATCCAGGTGCTGCCCTACGAGATCGGTGGGCATCCCGCTGCGGGCGGTTCGTTCAGCATCCTGCGCTTCCCGGAGCCGGAGCTGCCGGATATGGTCTACATGGAGCAGTTGACCACCTCGCACTACCTCGAGAAGAAGCACGAGGTGGAGGTGTATATGACGGTGATGAACAAGCTCAGCGTCATCGCACCCACCCCGGGGGAGAGCCGCGATCATCTGCGTCGGGTGCTCAGCGAACTGCCCGACAAGTAGGCGCACGCCCCGCTCGCCGGCAGGTACCGGCGGGGGAGTCGGCCCCGGTGGGAGGCCCTGAAAGTACTTGGGCCGCAAGGTTTCACAGAAGTGCGCACCTGGAAGCGTGCGTTTCCCACGAACAGGTAACCCGCGCCATGAGGCCTCGTCGTGGTGCTCGGAGTCGACCGCAGAAGATAAATTGTCATACGTAGATATGCGCATCAAGGCATTGATGTACAGATTGTCGCGCGGGCTCACCGACACACGCAACGCACCACACAACACCGAAAAGAATCAATGACGCGCTTGATGGTAGGAAGGGTGCGTGGCCGCGACAGGTGATAACTCTGGCTCCGCTCGTTCCCGTGCCGTCTCCGAGGTGGTGGATCTGGTCAGCTCGCTGATCCGTTTCGATACCTCGAACACCGGCGACCCGGCGACCACCAAGGGGGAACGCGAATGTGCCGAGTGGGTCGCCCGGCAGCTGGAAGACGCCGGTTACACCACGGAATACGTGGAATCCGGCATGCCGGGCCGGGGGAACGTTTTCGCGCGGCTGCCCGGGGCCGATTCGAGCCGCGGTGCGCTGCTGCTGCACGGGCATCTCGATGTGGTGCCGGCCGAGGCGGCCGATTGGAGTGTGCACCCCTTCTCCGGTGCGGTACAGGACGGGTACGTCTGGGGCCGCGGCGCCATCGATATGAAGGATATGGTCGGGATGATGCTGGCGGTGGCCCGCCAGTTCAAGATCGAAGGCACCGTGCCGCCCCGCGACCTGGTGTTCGCTTTCCTGGCGGACGAGGAGAACGGCGGCAAATGGGGGTCGCAATGGCTGGTGCAGAACCGGCCGGATCTTTTCGCCGGAATCACCGAGGCAGTGGGGGAGGTCGGCGGTTTCTCGCTGACCGTGCCTCGTCCCGACGGTGGTGAACGGCGGCTCTATCTGGTGGAGACCGCGGAAAAAGGCCTGGGCTGGATGCGGTTGCGGGCGAAGGCTCGGGCGGGGCACGGGTCGTTCCTGCACGAAGACAACGCGGTGACGATTCTGGCGGCTGCGGTGGCCCGGCTGGGGACACATACCTTTCCGCTCGTACTGTCCGATTCCGTGGCGGAGTTCCTCGCGGCGGTATCGGAGGAGACCGGGCTCGCGTTCGAGCCGGGCAGTAAGGATATCGAGGGCACACTGGCGAAGCTGGGATCGATATCCCGGATCATCGGTGCCACCCTGCGCGATACGGCGAACCCGACCATGCTGAACGCCGGGTACAAGGCGAACGTGATTCCGCAGACCGCGGAGGCCGTGGTGGACTGCCGCGTGGTGCCCGGCCGGCTGGCCGAGTTCGAACGTGAAGTGGACGAGCTGATCGGCCCGGACGTGGAACGCGAATGGGTCACCAAACTCGATTCCTACGAAACAACTTTCGACGGCCATCTCGTGGACGCGATGAACGAGGCGATCCTGGCGCACGATCCGGACGGGCGTACGGTGCCGTACATGCTGTCCGGCGGTACCGATGCGAAGGCGTTCGCGGATCTGGGGATCCGGTGCTTCGGGTTCGCGCCGCTGCGGTTGCCGCCGGAACTGGATTTCGCGGCGCTGTTCCACGGCGTCGACGAACGGGTGCCGGTCGATGCGCTCGAATTCGGCACCGATGTCCTGGAACACTTTCTGTTGCACAGCTGATCCGATTCGAGAGAGGTTCCCATGACCTACAACCCCTATGACGCTCTGCCCTCGGTGCCGTCGTTCACCGTGACGTCCGCCGATGTGTCCGACGGCGCGCCGCTCGGCAACGACCAGGTCAGTGGCGTGTTCGGGGCCGGTGGTAAGGATGTGTCCCCGCAGCTGAGCTGGTCGGGTTTCCCGGCGGAGACGAAGAGTTTCGCGGTTACGGTGTACGACCCGGACGCGCCGACCGCCTCGGGTTTTTGGCATTGGGCCGTGGCAGAAATCCCCGCCTCGGTCACCGAACTGCCGTCCGGCGCGGGCAGTGAGGGCGGCACCCTGCCTGCGGGCGCGGTGATGCTGCGCAACGACGGCGGTTTCGCCGGATACGTCGGTGCGGCACCGCCGGCCGGGCACGGGCCGCATCGGTACTTCATCGTGGTGCACGCGGTGGATGTCGAATCACTGGGTGTACCACCGGAAGCCACCCCGGCCTTCCTCGGGTTCAACCTGTTCTCGCATACGCTGGCGCGGGCGACCCTGGTGGGTACCTACGAACAGAAATGAATCCTGAACAGCACTGTGGCCCCGGGGAGATCCGGGGCCACAGTGCTGTCGGAGTACGGTTCGGCTCAGCCGCGTACGTCGATCACGGTGCCGGCTACCTCCTCGGCGTAGAGCGCGGTGATCTGCTCGGCGTACTTCTCGGCGATCGGCGCACGTTTGAGCGACATCTTCGGAGTGAGTTCGTCGCCGCCGGGTTCCCATACGGTATCGACGATGGTGAACCGTTTGATCTGTTCCACCCGGGACAGTTTCGCGTTCCCGGCCTGGATCGCGGCGCGGACGTCGTCGACGATGCGGGTGTGCCGGGCGAGGGTCGCGATATCGGCGTCGGTGGCGTCGATTTCCTTCGCGCGGATGGCCGCCATATCGGGGTCGAGCACGATGAGCGCGGTGATATACGGTTTGGCGTCCCCGAGCGCCACTGCTTGCCCGACGAGCGAGGAGGCGGCCTTGACGGCGTTCTCGATATTGCTCGGGGCGATATTCTTACCGCCTTCGTTGATGATGAGTTCTTTTTTGCGGTCGATGATCCGCAGATAGCCGTCGGTATCGAGAGTCCCGACATCGCCGGTGTGCAACCAGCCCTCGGCGTCGAGCGCCTCGGCGGTTTTCTCGGGCATGGCACGGTAACCGTGGGTGATGATCGCGCCGCGGACGAGTACCTCACCGTCGTCGGCCAGCCGTAGTTCGAGTCCGTCGACGGCGCGGCCGACGGATCCCGGACGGGGTTTGTCGAGTTCGGTGTAGGTGGCGACACCACTGGTTTCCGACATCCCCCATACCTCGGAGACGCAGAAACCGAGACCGAGGAAGAATTCGAGGGTTTCCGGTGGGATCGGTGCCGCACCCGAGGAAGCGACACGGAGTTCCCCCAGGCCGAGTGCCGCCCGGACCTTGGACAGCAGCAGCTTCTCGGCGATGCGGTGCTGGATATTCAGCAGCGGCCCGCGACCGGTGCCGGCCAGATCGGCTTTGGCGGCAGCGATACCGGTGGCGACCGCCCAGCCGGCAATCGCTTTCTTGGCTCCGGTTTCGGCGGCCAGTTTGGCCTCGACACCGCCTTTGATCTTCTGCCATACCCGTGGGACACCGAAGAAGACGGTCGGCCGCGCATCGGGGAGGGCGGCAGCGATCTCACGGGGATCGGGCACGGTGGTGATCTGGATACCGGTGACCAGGTTGATGGCATGCCCGGAAATCCGGTCCGCGACGTGGGCGGCGGGCAGATAGGACAATGCGCGGTCCTCGATACCGACGTCGAGTGGACCGCTGGTGAGGGCGAGGATCTGGGCCAGCACATTGCTGTGGGTGAGTTCCACGCCCTTGGAGGGGCCGGTGGTGCCGGAGGTGTAGATGAGGGTGGCGAGATCGCCGGGTTCCACGGCCTGCCAGGCGGCGTCGAAATCGAACTCCGGATCGGGGTTCGCCTCGAGGTCGGCGAGTGTGGTCGCGCCTTCGGCAGGCCCGTCGACAACGATGAGGTGGTCGATCGGTACGCCCGCGGCCCGGATGGTGCCGAGGAACTGCTGCTCGGTGACGACTATCTTGTTGCCGGCGTTGCCGAAGACATGCGCGATCTGCTCGGGTGAGCAGGTGTTGTAGACGGAGAACGGGGTGGCGCCCACATGCAGGGCGGCGGTGTCGAGAAGGTTGAACTCCGGCCGGTTGGTGAGCATGATGCCCACTGTGTCGCCGCGGGTGAGGCCGAGGGCGGCCAGACCTGCGGCGATAACGCGGACCCGTTGCCCGTAGTCGCGCCAGGTGATCTCCTGGGTGCCGCCGACGGTGCGCAGGGCGACCGCGTCCGGGCGGAGGGTGAGGGTCTGCTGGAAGGCCGCGGGCACTGTGCGGGCAGTGACGCCGGTGCGGTGGGTGTAGGCGATATCTGTGGTCATGGGTCCGTTCCCGAGGTGCTGGGGTTCCGGAACACTCGCGGTGGTTGCCGCCGGAGGCCATAGGGGCGGCCGGTGACCGGTGAGTGACGCGGATCACCCATGATATCGGGGGAACGAAATCGGCGGGGCGGTTCTGTCTGGGTCAGGGGTTCCGGGGACGGGCCGGTGGAGGGGTCGGGTGGGCCGGGTTCCCCCCGGTGCCGATGTCAGCGCCTGCTCGGGTTCGCCACGCGGAATCCAGTGGCCGCGGCGGCGGCGCTTGGATTCGAGGTAGGCGGAGGCACGTTCGCTCAGCGGTGTTGTATAGATCGGCTCGGGGTGGACGAGGAGACCGGCTTCGCGTAGCGCTTGCACTTTGTCGGGGTTGTTGGTCAGGAGGCGGATCCGCCGAAGTCCGAGTCCGCGCAGGCTGTCGGCGGCGTACTCGTAGCGGCGGGCGTCGACGGGAAATCCCAAGTTGTGGTAGGCCGTGAAGCTATCGACTCCGGTACGTTCGGATTCTCGATAGCCCATGGCTTTCGCGACGAGGCCGGCGCCGCGTCCTTCTTGTTCGAGATAGACGAGAACGCCCACACCTTCCTGCTGGATGAAGTCGAGGGATTTGTGGAGTTCAGGCCCGCAGTCGCAATCCTGGGATCCCAGTGATTCGCCGTAGAAGCACCGGGAGTGGACACGCACCAGGCAGCCATCTGCTGGCCTACCGAAGACCAGCAGATGCCCGAGGTCCGGGTCGCCGGCGACCGGGATGACATGCACGTGGGATTCGTGTCCGTTACGAACGAACCGGTGCCCGTTGTCGGCAGCGGAGGAATCCGGTGCTGCTGTCATTGTCGTTCCCGAGGTGATGGGGCTGTGGACCTGTCCGCCGGGGCGTCGGTTCACTTTTGTCGATCCGGCCCGAGACGTGTGCTCCTTCCCGATAGTAGCGTCGGAAATCGATACGGGGATAGTCTGTTCCGTCCCGAAAGGTGACCGAACTGCGGTGAGTGCTGGGCTGTCTGCTGGTCAATGCCTGTCGGCTGCGAGTCTGATGATTCGGTCGACCTCGTCGACCGGCGGCATCGCTCCCGGAATGTCTCCGGAGAAATTCTGGGTGGCGACCATGGCCGCGGTAGCCCAGGTGAAGTCCTGCTCATCGGCATAATGGGCCGTGCTCGACGAGGGGTCGGGTATGCGGCGTTTGGACAGCAATCGATAGATGAGTGCTCCGGTGAATGCCGACCGCGAGCCGGGAACATCGGTGAGGGCCGCTGCCTGGAAGCGCGGAATATCGAGCCTGAGGAGATCGGAACGGACGGTGCAGCCGAAGTCCTCGACGACACAGACTGCGCGGGCGCCGAGCATTTGGAGGAGATGGGCGATATCTGCACCGGACTGTGCCGCAACCTCGGGAATCAGGAAGTCGAGTTCTCGGGTGGAGCCTATGAGGTAGTCGATCGAGGAGAGGTACGGGTAGAGCAACCGCGGTGTTTCCACGCTTGCAGCGGTGACGAGGACCATCGGACGTTCGGGGAGTGAGTTCAGAGTGGCCAGCGTTTGTTCGATCACCGGCAAGGGGGGTTCCAGGGTTATGAGCACGGCGTCCGATTCGGCGAGCGCCGTTCGGACACCGCTGGTGCCCAGTTCGTCGCCGGTCAAGCGGGTCCGGTCAACGGTGCAGGTGATGGTGCCCGAAAGCCCGGCCCGGTCGATGATCAGTGCCGTAATCGGGGTGGCCGCGTTCGGTACGACTTCGACCAGCGAGGTATCGATGTTCTCCGAGCGCAGGTAGTCACGGATTCTGCGGCCTGCGTCGTCGTCACCGACTGCGGAGACGAAGCGGACGTCGATCCCCAGACGCGCTGCGGCGACTACGCAGTTGAGGCCTTTGCCTCCGGGGCCGCTCTTGAACATTCCGTGGGCGTAAGCGCGGGCGCCGGGGACCGCGTCGACTTGGTAGATGTGGTCCATTACGGCGTCCCCGACGACGGTGAGAGTACCGATTCTCCCGGTCGACCGGTGCCGGTCGGTACCTCGGAGGGGCTGCGAGTCGGTGTAGACGTTCCCGGTGACCAGCAGCGCGGCGAGCGCGGTGAAGGCACGCCGTTCGGGGGTGGCGCGCAGAGAGCGCACGGTGGGCGTGGGGGGAATGGCCTCGGCGTCGGCGATCTCGTGTAGCCGGCGCCAGTGCGCCGAAAGGTATTCGCGGCGGTCACCGAGGTCCTGCGAGTAGAGGTCGTCGGGATCGACTCCGGTGGTCTCGGTGTCCCGCAGCAGGCCGAGGGACAGCTCGGCGTCGGTGATGACGCGGTGGGTCGGCGGGAGGCGGCGGGCGTGTTCGCGGACGACGGGCAGGACGGCGGCGGTGCGGGTGATGCCGTGGGTGGCGGCGTACCGCCGGATGACCGGGAGGTCGAGCAGGGGGGTGGTGTCGATTTCGGTGGTGGTCAGGCGGTCGGGGCTGAGCCCGGAGCGTTTGCACAGCCGGGTCAGGATATTGCGGATAGCGACGATTGCGGTGTCGTCGGTCGGGGACATACCGCGGGCCTTTCTCGTATTTCGCCGTCGCCGAGGGGTTTCGACCCGGTCACATATGGCAATAACCATAGTGCAGGACGGCGTTTGACATATGGATTGACCCGCGGAACTGTCAAATGACACACTGGAAATAGCGTTTCCCTCGATCAGAGGTACGGGAGGGCCTGGTGATGACAATGACGACAGCCCGGTTCCGCGCACACGGTTATCCAGCAGCATGCCGATGCGTCGCCTGCGCCGGGACGGATCCGGAGGCATCCTCCGCGACGGCGCGCTGAGCGCGCCCGGCGGTCCGCCCTTATCCGACGGCAGCGATGCCGCGCCGGCTGTGGTGCCGGCCCGGTATCGGTGCCGAGCCCCTGAGGAGGCAGCTGTGAGCATCCATATCACCGACTGGCTGATGGTCAGCGATATCTCCCCCGAATACGCCGAGCGCGTGCAGACCCGTCACGGATCGTCGTGGCTGTTGAGCTGGTTGCCGGGCGTTGGCCTGTCATTCGAACAGGCCTATGCCGCAATGGAACTCGACGAGATCCTTTCCGACCCCCGGTCGGTGGACGACACCGCTGCGCTGACCCGGGCACAACAGCAGGCGGAACTGGCAGGGCTGGTGCTCGAACAGGTCGTGCATCTGCTCGCCAACCGGATCGAGGCGAGGCTGATGGAGGCCCAGATCCTGCAGCACCCGGCTGCGGCCGAGCCGGCGCCGTACCGGGACGATCCCGGCATCATCCGTAGCGGTTCGGCCGCCTGACCTGGCCGGTCAGCTGTTCCCGGTGTGGCCGGCGCCCACGGCGTCGGCCAGGCTGCGGTAGCCGCCGGCACGGAGCCGCTCGGCGATCCCGCGGTGTATCCGCCACGTCCACAACGGCCCGCCATAGATGAAACCGGTATACCCCTGGAGCAGCGAGGCGCCCGCCAGGATCCGTTCCCAGGCCTGGTCGGGGGTTTCGATACCGCCCACCGAGATCAGCACGAGCTGCCCGCCGACGCGGGCGTAGAGCCGTCGCAGGACATCCAGCGAGCGGTCGGCCACCGGCGGCCCGGACAGCCCACCGGCCCCGATGGCTTCGACCGCGGCGGGATCGCTGTGCAGGCCGTCGCGTCCGATGGTGGTGTTGGTGGCGACGATTCCGGCGAGGCCGAGTTCCACGGCCAGATCGGCCACCGCGTCGACATCCTCGTCGGACAGATCCGGCGCGATCTTCACCAGCACCGGCACCCGCACACTCTCGAGTACCGCGGTCAGGACGGGACGCAGCGATTCGACCGCCTGCAGGTCCCGCAGACCGGGAGTGTTGGGGGAACTGACATTGACGACCACGAAATCGGCGTGCGGTCCGAGCAGGCGTGCGCTGGTGGCGTAATCGCCGGCGGCGTGCTCGGCGTCCACAACCTTGGTCTTGCCGATATTGGCGCCGATCGGTACCGACGGCACGCGGCCGTGCAGCCGGGCGGCCGCGGCGGCGGCCCCGTGGTTGTTGAAACCCATCCGGTTGATCAGGGCACGGTCGGCAGGCAGCCGGAACAACCGGGGTTGCGGATTACCCGGCTGGGCGGCGGCGGTGACGGTGCCGACCTCGGCGAACCCGAAGCCGAGCGCACCCCAGGCGTTCGCCCCGGTGGCGTCCTTGTCGAAACCGGCGGCCAGCCCGAGCGGCGCCGGGAAATCGACCCCGAACACGCGGGTGCGCAGGAGGGGATCGGGTACGGCGAAGAGGCGGTGCAGCAGGGCACGGGTGGGTGCGAACGCGGTGGCCGCGCGGATCACCCCGAATACGAGGCGGTGGATCCGTTCCGGCGGCACCAGGAACATCAGGCGGAGCAGTAATCGGTACAGCACGTTCATAGCTCCGTGGTATGCCCCGCCGGGCTGGTGAGCGCGGTTTTGCGGCGGCGCAGCAGAACGCGGCGGCTGCCGTCGGTGTAGGCGCGGACCCGGGACAGTTCCCAGCCGCCGAATTCGGCCTGGATGGCCAGCCGCATCGACGCGGTCACACGGGTGACGTCCGGGGGGAGCCGCAAGGGGATGTACTCGTAGTCGTCGCCGGTGGTTTCCCACCCGGTGGGGAGTTTTGCCCGCGTCGCCGCGCCACGGTGAGTGGATGCCATCACTGCCCTCTCTCGCGCTGGTCCGCGGATATCCGTTGCAGACCCGGTTCGGTGGCCGAGCCGATGTAGAGGTCGCCGGTATCGGCGTCGACGGTTACCGCGTTCGGCTGCCGGACGGTGGGGTAGCGGCCCACCTCCTGCGGTGCTCCCGTCGACAGGTCGTAGCCGACGACCTCGTTGCTCTGCGTGCACGTCACCCATACGGTGTCAGAACCCCGGTCGTAGGCGAGTGCGTAAGGCGACGATCCTACCGGGTAGCGCTGCCGGAGGACGAGCGGTTCGGTGGTGAACACCAGCAACTGGCCGCTGTCGGGGTCGGTGACGACGACCCGGTTGTCGGGGGCTTCGATCAGGTTCGCGGCGCCGATTCCGGCGCGTAGTGCCAGCCCGAGGCTCTCGTAGCCGGGTTCGATCTCGGTGAGCAGTGTCTGGGGGCGGTCGAGGACAGCGAGGGTATCGCCGGTGAGCGCGATCCGGTCGGCGGAGACCAGCCCGGTGACGGTCTGCTCGACCTCGCCCGTGCCGTCCAGGACGAGGACGCGGCCGTCGGCGGTCCCGGCGATCAGGGTGCCGTCCGGGCGGGCGCGGACGGTCTGCAGATCGCCGTCGACCGCGACCTCGGTGACCGTGCGGTCGGCGGCGTCGATCCGCAGGATCACCCCGTCGCCCGCGGCGAGGAATTCGCCCGGGGTACCGGCGGTGAGATCGCGGGCCGGAGTCGGTAGACGTACCTGATGGCCGGTGGGCGGCGTGGTCGCGGGATCGAGTACCACCAGGCCGGTGCCCGCCGGGTCGAGGCCGGCGAGGAAACCGCTGCCGGGATCGGCGGTGAGGGAGGTCAGGGGAGCGGGGACCGGATACACGTCCCCGGCCGGGGCGGAAGCCACGGGCGGGGATACCGCCGGTGTCGCCGGTTCCCGGGTGGGTGCATCGCCTGCACCGGAATCGGAATCGGAATCGCCGGAGCAACCCGCCAGCAGGGCGGCGACGAGCAGCACGACGACGACGGTACCGCGGGGTTGCCGGTGTCGCGCTCGTCTCGCTGTGCCCGGAAACGACCGATACTGCATGGGATTATCTGATCACGACCGGGTGGTCACCTGTACCGGCGGGGTGTGGGGTGTCGGCGGCCGGTCGGGTGCGGGGCGGGTTACCGTACGGATCTGACGGTGCGGAGTTCAGGAGTCGACGATGCACGAGGTGCCGGGGTTTTCCGCCGAGGAAGTGGCGACGGGTCCGTTCGCGCACGGGTTCGGTCGTACCGGGGACGGGCGGACGTTCGCGTTCCGCACGGTCCGGGCGACCCTGCAGGTGGAGATCTACCGTCCGGACCTGGATTCGGAGGTGCCGGGGCCGGAGGATGTGGTGGCCGTGGCCGAAGCCCGGGTGAGCGATATCGATCTCGACGACGCGCGCAGTGTGGTCGCGTTGGTGCGGGATCTGCTGCCGCGGGCGACTTCCCCGCCGGGGGGCCGTAATGTTCCGACGGTACGGGCCCTACTGGCGCGTATCGGCTCGGTGATCGAAGGCAGGCAGTGAGAGTGGTATGCAGGACGTGATGCGGTACACAGCTGTTTCTCGGCGGGTGCGCGCGATGCGTGCAGGCGGCGCCGTGGCGGCCGCGGCCGCGGTGGTACTGCTCACCGGCTGCGGAACCGGTGTCGACGAGGATTCGGTGGCGGCGGCCCGGTCGTCGGCGAAGGCGGCGTTGTCGTCCTCGGCGGCGGCGACCTCGCAGGAGCTGGCATCGCGTTCGCTGCCGACCGCGGCGGAGCTGGACACCCAGATCAAGCGGGCGCTGGATCCGGCGCTGCCCGATTCGGAGCGTACGAAACTGATCGAGGACGGGGACGCGTTCCGGGACGCGATTCCGGATATGTACAAGGCGTTGCAGGACAACCCGCGGGCGGTCTACGGGGTCACCGATCCGGTGTTCGACAATCACGACGGCACCGTGACGGCGACCTTGCGGCTGGACAAGGACGGTTCGGGCACGGCGGTCCGTACGACGGTGGTCCATTTCATCTATCTGGACGGTGCGTGGAAGCTTTCGCGGACCGACCTGTGCGGGATCCTGCGGTCGGCGGACTACCGCACTGCGGCCTGCGGTTAGTAGCGGGCCGGCGCAATGTTGACGGCGGGCACCCACCGGTGGGGTCGTTTCGTGTACCGGCACCGGATCGCGGTGCTGGTGATTTCGCTGTTCGTGGTCGCGCTGTCCGGGCTGTACGGCCGGGATCTGGCGGATCGGCTCACTCAGGACGGCTGGTTCGACGAATCCAGTGAATCGGTGGCGGCCTCGAAACTGGCCGATGCCACCTTCGGCCGCGATACCGACAGCGATGTGGTCGCCCTCTACACCGCGCCACCGGGAAAGACGGTCGACGATCCGCAGGTGCGGGCGGCGGTGACCGCACAACTGGCGGGTCTGCTGCGCGACCATCCGGACCGGGTGCTGCGCATCGACAGCTACTGGGACAGTGCCCTGGCGGGACAATTCGCCGACGACTCCCGGACGTACGCGTTCGCCAGTATCGGGCTGCACGGGGAGGGGTCGGCGACCGTCGACAACTACCTGGCGATCGCCGGGGACCTGGAGGCCGATACACCCGGCGCCGGACCGGCCGGGACGACCGTGGAGCTGGCCGGGCTGCAACCGGTGGTGGAGGGCATCAACACCGGGATGCAGGACGATATCCGGCGCGCGGAGATGATCGCGCTCCCGCTGGTGGCGCTGCTGCTGTATTTCGTGTTCGGCGGCGTGGTGGCGGCACTGCTCCCGGTACTCGTCGGCGGTATGACGATCCTGGGCACCCAGGGCATCATGCGGCTGCTCACCGGCCATATCGACGTGAACGTGTTCGCCAGCGCGGTGGTGACCCTGGTGAGCCTGGGGCTGGCGATCGACTACGGTCTGTTCACGGTGACTCGGTTCCGGGAAGAACTGGCCGCCGGCGGCGTGGGTGAGTCAGGCCCGGAGGCGGCAGCGAAGCGTAACCACGGAGGGCCCTCACCCACGCCCGATAGAGACAGCGGTGTGGAAGATGCTGTAGCGCGGACGGTGGCGACGTCCGGCCGCACGGTGGTGTTCTCGGCGGCGATTATCGCGGTGAGCCTGGGCGCACTGTTCATCTACCCGAACGGTGTGCTGCGTTCGGTGCCCTACGGCGGAATCAGTGCGGTGCTGCTGGCGGCCGTGCTGTCGGTGACCGCGCTGCCGGCCATGCTGGCGATCGTGGGCCGCCGTATCGATCTGTGGAAATGGCGCCGATTCGCCCGCGCCAGTACCGAGGCCGAAATCGATCGCGGGATCTTCTCCCGGCTGGCGGTCCGCGCGATGGCGCGGCCGTGGGCGGTGATCGTGCCGGTGGTGCTGGGTCTGCTGCTGCTGATGGTGCCGTTCCGGCATATCGAGTTCGGTGGGCTGAGCGAGAAATACCTGGCGCAGGACAATCCCGCGCGGGTGGCGCAGGAGAAGTTCGACGCGCTGTTCCCCGGTTTCCGCACCGAACCGCTGCGGCTGGTGGTGACGGGCGCGGATGCCGCGCAGTTGAGCGATATCCGCCTGCAGGCGAATGTCACCCCCGGCCTGACGGGGCCGTTCGAACCGGCGGCACCCACCCGGGACGGGATCAATGTGCTGGAAGCCGGTCTGGTGGACGAACGGGCCGCCGATACCGCGATCGCGGTGTTACGCGGTATCGAGGAACCGGGCGGTGTGCGGGTGATGGTGGCCGGGGTACCGGCGCTGGAGCGCGACAGTATCCACGGATTGCTGGAGGGTCTGCCACTGCTGGCGTTGCTGCTGGTGGTGGCCGCGGTGGCCTTGATGTACGCGGCGTTCCGGTCGCTGATCCTGGCGGTGAAGGCGGTCGTGATGTCGGCGCTGAGTCTCGGCGCCACCCTCGGCATCCTCACGTGGATCTTCGTGGAGGGCCACGGCGCGGAACTGTTCGATTTCACGCCCGGGCCGCTGATGTTCGCGGTCCTGGTGCTGATCGTGACCGTGGTGTTCGGGCTGTCCACCGACTACGAGGTGTTCCTGCTGTCCCGGGTCGCCGAGGCGCGCGCGAACGGTGCGGACCCACCGGAATCGATCCGGTACGGTATCGCGCACACCGGCGGTGTGATCACCTCGGCGGCCGCGATCCTGATCGTGGTGACCGGTGCGTTCGGTTTCTCGGAACTGGTGATGATGAAATACATCGCCTACGGCATGATCGCCGCGCTGATCCTGGACGCCACGGTGATCCGGATGCTGCTCACTCCGGCGGTGCTGAAGTTGATCTGGCGACCGAAATCTCCCATCCCGGCGGCAGATGTCGTGGTGGAGCCGGAAACGGCGGTCGCCGGGCCGCAGGCCGCCGAGAAGACGTAACCGGCCGGTTGCCGGGTCCGCAGGTTTTCGGATCGGACCCGCGGGCCGAATCGGTATCGGCGCCGGCCGCGACCATCGCCTCGAAACGTTCGAGGCCGTCGCCGGGCCCGGGGCGAACAGATTGCCGGGGCGCGAACGGTATCGGTGACTGTGAATGATGGTGTGGAACATATCGGCGACGTGGGGCGCCGGGTTACATCTACCCGGTGGCAGGACTACTCCGAGGTCGGTGTGGGCGGTGTGCCGGGGGGTCCAGTGCGGGCCGGCCGGGCCGGAAGTACCAGTTGTGCACCGGTGTCCGGATGGTCGAGGACCTCGATCGGGTAGCGGTAGACGCGGCTGAGCAGTTCCCCGGTGAGGACCTCGCGCGGTGTACCGGTCGCGGCGAGCTGCCCGTTGTCGAGGACGGCGACGCGGTCGGCGTAGGCGGCGGCGGAGGCCAGGTCGTGCAGTACCACGACCACCGCGGCGCCGGCGGCGGCCCGGTTGGCGGCCAGGTTCAGCACTGCCTCCTGATGGCCGAGGTCGAGGGCCGCGGTGGGTTCGTCGAGCAGCAGGGTGGCGGTGTCCTGGGCCAGTACCCGGGCCAACGCGACCCGGGCCCGTTCACCGCCGGACAGGCTCGGAAACGACCGCCCCGCCAGATGCCTACAGTCGGTCGCGGCCATGGCGTCGGTGATCACCGCATCGTCGCGGTCGGCTCGGGGAGTGCGCTGCCAGGGGGCTCGGCCCATGGCGATCACCTCGGCCGCGGTGAACGGAAACCCGACGGTATGGGATTGGGGGAGGACGGCGCGGCGACGGGCCATATCGATCGGAGTCCAGTGATCGAGTGGCCGGCCGTCGAGTTCGACATCGCCCTGACCCGGGACGAGCTCTCCGGCCAGGACGGCGAGCAGGGTCGATTTACCGGCACCGTTCGGCCCGACCAGTGCCAGTACCTGCCCGGCGGTGACGTCCAGGTCGACCTTGTCGAGGACGCGGCGGCTGCCGCCCCCACCGCCATGCCGGTCCAGGGTGACGCCGTGGGCACGCAGGGTGACAGTGCCCGGTTCGGTTGCGGTGGGCAGCCGGTGTGCGCGCTGCAGTAGTCCGGTGACGCGGCGGGCCAGACTGGACGCGGCCGTCTCCTGCCTCGGCTCGTTCATGCCCAGCCTCCCGAACGCGCGCGGGTGCGGCGCAGCAGCCAGAAGAAGAACGGACCGCCGATCAGCGAGGTGAGCATGCCCAGGGGGAGGTCGGCGTTGTCGACCAGCGAGCGGGCGGCGACATCGGCGGCGAGCAGGACGACAGCGCCGGTCACGGCGCTGACCGGGATCAACGCACGGTGCCCCGGCCCGACGATCATGCGCACCACATGCGGGACGATCAGCCCGACGAACAGGATGATGCCGGTGAACGCCACCCCGGCGGTGGTGAGGACCGCGACGATCACGATCACGGTGCGCCGCAGCCGTTCCACATCCACCCCGAGGTGCCGGGCCGCGGATTCGCCGAGGGCCAGCAAATCCAGCCGCGGTGCGACGAACACCGCCGCCGCGATCCCGGTCGCGGTGAGTACCGCGACCACCGCGACCGCGTCCCAGGTCGCGCCGTTGAGGCTGCCCAGCTGCCAGAAGACGATCTGGTCGCGGGCGGCGGGGGAGGCGACGAACAACAGGAAGGCGATGAGCCCGCCGGCGAAAGCGTTGATCGCGACACCGGTCAGGACCAGGGTCACCACTTCCGTGCGCCCCCCGGACCGGGACAGCACATACACCAGCACGGTGGTGATCAATCCGGCGACGAATGCCGCGGCGGCCACCGACCAGGCGGCGACGAACGCGCCCCCGAACACGATCACCGCGCCTGCACCGACCGCGGCACCGGACGACACCCCGATCACCCCCGGTTCGGCGAGCGGGTTGGCGAAAACGCCCTGGAGCAGCGCACCGGCGGTGGCGAGCGCGGCACCTACCAGGATCGCGAGCAACACCCGCGGGAACCGCACCTCCCACAGGGTGACCTCCCCGGCCGGGTGGGCGGGGAGCGGCCCCCAATCGAGGCCGATCCGGTGGGCGATACTGCCGGCCACTTCGGCGGGGCCGGTGGGGACCTGCCCGATGGCGGCGGAGGCGACCGCCAGTGCTACCAGCGCGAGAAGCGCGACTGTGAACGCGAGCGCCGCCCTGCGTGTGTGATGGTGACCGAGGTCCGGGGTGCCGGACTGTCGCGGTTTGTCCAGCTCTACGGTCATGCCGGTACGTCCGTCGGCACGCTCGGGACACCATTGCGGCGCCGGTGCCGCGCCGCCGCGCACGGGTTTCGGTGATCGGCTTGGTCCGGGGCCTCTGCGCGGTCACCGCGCAGAGGCACCTCCGGGCACGGCACTGTCGTGCCGCGTTGATCGATGACCACGGGCTGTGCGTGCCAATGCTTCGCCCCGGGGGGCGGACCTGCCGCGCTCATGCGGTGGGATGACCGTAGACGGCGACGGACAGGGCGGTGATGACGCGGCCGGTGTTGGGGCCGAAGGACAGCAGCACCGAATCCGACATATCGACGATTCGCTTGTTGCGGCCCGCAGGCGTCTGGGCGATACCGGGTATTTGCGAGATACCGTCCACCCCGCCGATCGATTTCATGCCGTCGGTCATGACGAGCAGCACATCGGGCGCCGCTGCGATCATCGCCTCGCTGGTGATCGCCGTGAACGGTTCGCTCACCCCGGATTCGACTCCGGCGTCGCGCGCACCGAGCGCGGCGATGAGCGCGTCCGCACCGGACCCGGGGCCGGCGAGCATCGTGATGGCACTGGAGCGCAGGTACAGGAACGCGATCCGCAGCGGCGGGTCCTGGGCGGGCACCGCGGCCGATGCGGCGGCTATCTCGTCCTGGGTGCGCTGCGCGAGCTGCTGCCCGCGCTCGGGGACACCGAGGGCGCCGGCGACGGCCTCGATCTGCGGGACGACCCCTTCCATGGTGCGTTCGGGGTCGAAGTAGACGACGGTGATCCCGGTCGCGCGCAACTGTTCGCGTACGGCGGGCGAAGCGCTGGTGGTATCGGTGAGGAAGACACTGGGCCGCAGCGCGAGGATCGACTCGACATTCAACGCGCCGTTGCCGCCGGTGACGTTCGGCAGATCCGCCACCGCGGGGAACGAGGCGGCGGTGCTGCGGCCGACCAGGTTGTCGCCGAGCCCGAGCCCGTACACGATCTGGGCGAGGGTGCCGTACCGGTCCGCGGCCACGATCCGGCTCGCGTCGGTGACCGTGACCTCGGCGCCGTCGAAGGATCGGACCGTCGCGGGTAACGCCGGGACCGGGGGCGGGGTGAGCGGTACCGGGTCCAGGTTGTCCAATACTGCGGTGGCCGGTCCCTGCTGACCGGTCGTGGCGGCCGGTTCGGTACCACCGCAGGCGGCAGTCAGCACGAGCAGCCCGGCAGCGAGGCCGGCCAGCAGCGCCCGCGCCCGCCGTGTGCGGGCCCCCGAGGTGAATATGCTGCGCACGAGCGCGGTCCCTCCGTGATTACGTTCCGCTGCCGCCTCCGGACCCGACTCGCTCATGCAGGCAAGGCTAATCCGTGCCACGGTGTGGTGATCGCCCCCGCCCCCCGGCTACGGGGTGGAGCTCACATCGTCGAGGGCGGCGGCGATCGCGCGCGGCAGTTCCAGTGTTTCGGCGGCCAGCACCCCGGTGAGCTGACCCATATCGCGGGCGCCGACGAACATGCTCGCCACTCCGGGCCGGTCACGCACCCAGGCCAGCGCGACCGCCAGCGGTGAGGTCGCCAGCCCGTCGGCGGCGGTGACGAGGGCATCGACCACGGCGGTGGCGCGATCATCGTCGAGGCGGCCGCGGATCTCCGCGGCGGTGGTTTCGTCGGCGGCGCGGGAATCCGCGGGTACACCGTCGCGGTATTTGCCGGTGAGTATTCCGGCCGCCAGTGGCGCGGTGGCGACGATTCCCGCGCCGTGATGGGTGGCGGCCGGTACCGTATCGTCCTCGGCGCCGCGGGTGAGCAGCGAATACGGCGTCTGTACGGCGGTGACGGGGGTACGGGCGGCCAGGCTCGCCAGTTGCCAGGCGGTGAATCCGCGGACCCCTGCGTAGCGGACGCGACCGGAACGGACCGCGTACTGCAGGGTGTCGGCGATCTCGTCGAGCGGTGTGGCGGTATCCCAGGCGGTGACCTGCCACAGGTCGAGGTGGTCGGTGCCGAGTTCGAGCAGGGTGCGGTCGAGTTGACGCAGCAGGGTGCGGCGGGAGCAGTCGACCGTGATCCGCGCCTGCTCGGGCATCGGCGGTTCGCTTCCGGCGGGGACAGCCGGTAGGTACGGCACCTGCCCCGCCCCCGCGCACAGAACGAGTTCGTCGCGGGACACCAGGTCGCCGAGGAGATCGGCGAGGATGCGCTGCGCGGCGCCGCCGCCGTAGGCGGGGGAGGTGTCGACGAGGGTGCCGCCCGCTTCGGTGAACGCGATCAATTGCGCGGCGGCGGTCTCGGCATCGGTGCGGCTGCCCCAGGTGTGGGTGGCCAGCCCGATACGGGAGACCCGCAGCCCGCTGCGGCCGACGGTGCGCTGTTCCATCACCGGGTCCCCGGGCTCGCAGGACACGGCACGAGCGGGGCAGAGCTCGAGGGGGTAGCGGAGCGTATCCACGCAGTGCCCGCGCTCGCGCCGGGATGACACAGTACGAGCGGGTCGCGCCCGGAGGCGGTAGCGGAGCGTAACCGAGTAGGGCCGGCGCTCATGCACAGCAGCACGGTTCGACGTTTCCTCACGGCGACCAGCCTAGAGCGTGACCGGCCGGTGACCGTTCGCGGCGAACGGTGGGCGCGGCGTGTCCGCCGCCAGGGATACCGAGTTCGCTGCCGGCGATATCGACACGGCAGGGCCCCGGTCGCCGCGCGCGCCCGGGATAGGGCACTGTAGGGTCGCTGCGGTCGATCGCCGGGGATCGTGCAGCGGCTGCGGTGCCGTCGAGTGAAGGAAGAGCGGGGTTTTCGGCGTGGTTCAGGAGGATGTGTGATCGTCGAGTCGATGACCTGGGTGCAGGCGTTGGTACTCGGTTTGGTGCAGGGATTGACGGAGTTCCTGCCGGTTTCGTCGTCCGGGCACTTACGGATCGTGTCCTCGGTGTTCTTCGGTGAGGACGCGGGCGCGTCGTTCACCGCGGTCACCCAGCTCGGTACCGAGGCGGCGGTGCTGTTGTTCTTCGCCAAGGACATCTGGCGGATCGTGAAGGTGTGGTTCGCGACCGTGTTCGAGAAGCTGAGCGCCCGGGAACGAGTGCCGCTCGCCGAACAGGTCACCACGAAGCTGCCGGTCGTTACCGGTTCCGGGCCCGTGGGTTACGACCCCGAGGCCGAGGCGCAGCGCGAACTCGACTACCGCATGGGCTGGTATGTGATCATCGCCACGATCCCGATCGGGGTGCTGGGCTTCCTGTTCAAGGACGAGATCCGCACGGGCGCACGCAATCTGTGGCTGGTGGCGACGATGTTGATCGTTTTCGCGCTGGTCATTGCGGCGGCCGAGCACTACGGCCGCAAAGAGCGCCCGATGGAACAGCTCACCACCCGCGATGGCGTGGTGATGGGTTTGGCGCAGTGCCTGGCCTTGATTCCCGGTGTTTCGCGTTCCGGCGCCACGTCCAGTGCGGGACTTTTCCTCGGCCTGAAACGCGAGGCGGCGGTGCGGTTCTCGTTCCTGCTGGCGATTCCCGCGGTCACCGCGTCGGGTCTGTTCAGTCTGCCGGACGCGTTCGAGCCGGCCGGTGAGGGTTTGAACGCCTCGGGTATGCAACTGCTGGTGGCGACACTGATCTCGTTCGTGGTCGGGTACGCCTCGATTGCGTGGCTGCTGCGCTTCGTGGAGCGGCATTCGTTCTACTGGTTCGTCGGATACCGGATTGTTCTGGGCTTCGTGATCATCGGTTTGCTCGCCGCCGGTGTCGTGTCGGCGACGTGAACGAGCCGGCACGGGAGGTGGCGCGGGGCGGGCTCATCGGGCATCGTCGCGCCGTGGCCGCCGTTAGGCTGGCAGCATGACGGTGATCCTGTTGCGACACGGCCTGTCGACATCCAATACCGGAGGAACCCTCGCCGGGCGCAGTCCCGGGGTGGAACTCACCGACCGCGGCGGCGAACAGGCGCGTGGGGTCGCGGCGCGGCTCGCGAACCTGCCGATCACCCGGATCGTGACCTCCCCGATGCTGCGCTGTCAGCGCACGGTCTCGCCGCTGGCCGCCGATCTGGAACTGGAACCGGTGGTCGACGACCGGCTCGCCGAGGTGGATTACGGCGAATGGACCGGTCGCAAGATCACAGACCTGCTGGCCGAACCGCTGTGGCAGGTCGTGCAGCGGCATGCGTCGGCGGCGGTGTTCCCCGGTGGGGAAGGGCTGGCACAGGTGCAGGCCCGGGCAGTATCGGCCATCCGGGAACACGATCGCGCCCTGGCGGAGTTGCACGACGGGGACCGGCTGTGGGTGGCCTGCACCCACGGTGATGTCATCAAGGCGGTACTGGCCGATGCGCTGGGAATTCACCTCGACGGATTCCAGCGGATCATGGTCGAACCCGCCTCGCTCAGCGTTGTCCGCTACACCCGGACCGCCCCGTTCGTCACCCGGATGAACGACACCGGTTCGGACCTTTCCGGTCTGGCGCCGTCACCGGCCCCCGAATCCGGGGCTTCGGGCCCGGTACCCGGCGGGGAGATCGGCGCGGGAAGGAAAGACGGATAATGGGTATGCCCGATACCGGCGGATGCGCCACCTCTCGGCGGCGTCGGGCGACTCGGCGGTTGCGCCGGGAAACGGCGCGGCGGAGCACCGCAGCCGAACAGGGTCACGTATCAGGAGGTGCATGTGTCACGAGCAATCCATGTATTCCGCACCCCCGAACGTTTCGTCGCCGGAACTGTCGGTGAGCCGGGCGATCGCGCGTTCTACCTGCAGGCGGTGGAGGAACCCCGGGTGGTGAGTGTGCTGCTGGAAAAGCAGCAGGTGAAGGTACTCGCCGACCGGATGGGTCTGCTGCTGGACGAGGTGGCGCGCCGGTTCGGTGAGGAGGTGCCGCCGCAGGCCGAGCAGGTCAACGACAACGACCCGCTGGTGACCCCGATCGACGCCGAATTCCGTGTCGGCACCATGGGGCTGGGCTGGGATGCCGACGCGGGTGCCGTGGTGGTGGAGTTGCTGGCGATCACCGAAACCGAGGTGGACGAATCGGTGGTCCTCGACGATACGGAGGAGGGGCCCGACGCGGTGCGGGTGTTCCTCACCCCGGACCAGGCGCGGGAATTCGCGCTGCGGTCCACCCGGGTGATCGCCGCCGGGCGGCCGCCGTGCCCGCTGTGCGGGGAGCCGCTGTCGGCACGCGGGCATATGTGTGTGCGTACCAACGGGTACAAGCGCGGCGAACTGTTCGGCGCGAACGATCTGGAGGAATGATCGTGGCCGGGGACACACTGTCCACCGGCGAGCTGACGGTCCTGGGCCGGGTGAGTGTCGCCAGTAACGTGACCCTGGTGTGCGATCTCGCGACCGGTGACGGTGCCGTGCGAGTGGTGTACAAACCCGTGCGCGGGGAGCAGCCGCTGTGGGATTTCCCCGACGGCACCCTGGCCGGTCGGGAGGTGGCGTCCTATCTGATCTGCACCGCGCTGGGATGGCCGGTGATCCCGGAGACGGTGCTGCGGGACGGACCGTACGGTCCGGGAATGGTGCAGCGCTGGATCAGCACCCGCGAGCCCGGCGCACCCGGCAGTACCCGCCTGGATCTGGTGGATCTGTGCCCGCCCGGTCTCGTTCCGGACGGTTACCGGGAGATCCTGCGGGCCTATGACGGCGCCGGTGACGAGGTATCGCTGGTGCACGCCGACGACCCGCGGTTACAGCGGATGGCGGTGCTGGACGTGCTGTTGAACAACGCCGACCGCAAGGGCGGGCACGCGCTGGAGGGCCTGGACGGCGAGGTGTACGGCGTCGACCACGGAATCTGCCTGCACCAGGAGAACAAACTGCGCACCGTGCTGTGGGGCTGGGCAGGCGAACCCGTTCCGTCGGATCTACTCGCCGATATCACCGCCTTCACCGACGCCCTCCCCGGAGAGCTTGCCGACGGGCTGGCCGAACATCTCACCGACCCCGAGATAGACGCCGTGCTGCGCCGCGCCAAACGGCTGCTCGACGATCCGGTGATGCCGTTACCGGTCACTTCCCGCCCCATTCCGTGGCCGGCGTTCTGACGCCGCCACCGGCGGTTCATCGGATGATTCATTCCCGTTGAGGGCAATGCTTGCCATCCCTGATCCGCGGGTTCGGTGCAGGTCCGCGTGCCGCGGCGGCCCCGGCCCGAGCCGGGGCGGCGGGGTGGTCGGTACCCGGCCGTTACCGACCTCTACTCTCGAAGGTATGCAGTCCTGGTCCGACACCCCGATTCCCGCGGTCCCCGGAGCAGGGCCCCCGTTACGTTTGCACGACACCGCCGACTCCGGTATCCGCCCGGTGACCCCGGGGGCGACGGCCACCATGTACGTCTGCGGGATCACCCCCTATGACGCCACGCACCTCGGTCATGCTGCCACCTACCTCACCTTCGATGTGGTGAACCGGGTGCTGCGCGATAACGGGCACGACGTGCACTACGTGCAGAACGTCACCGATGTCGACGATCCGCTGTTCGAGCGCGCGGCCCGCGACGGTGTGGACTGGCGGGATCTGGGAACCGGAGAGATCGAACTGTTCCGTGCCGATATGGCCGCGCTGCGGGTGCTGCCGCCGCGCGACTACGTGGGGGCGATCGAATCGGTGGACGAGGTGATCGAGCTGGTGCGCAAACTGCTGGCCGCGGGCGCCGCCTACACCGTCGAGGACACCGAGTTCCCGGATATCTACTTCCGCACCGACGCCACCGAACAGTTCGGCTACGAATCGGGTTACGACCGCGAGACCATGGCGCGGCTGTTCGCCGAACGTGGCGGCGATCCGGACCGCCCCGGTAAACGCGATCCGCTCGATGCGCTGCTGTGGCGGGCCGAACGCCCCGGCGAACCGTCGTGGCCGTCACCGTTCGGCCCGGGCCGGCCCGGCTGGCATATCGAATGCGCCGCGATCGCGGTGAACCGGCTCGGCACCGAATTCGATATCCAGGGCGGCGGCAGCGATCTGATCTACCCCCATCACGAATATTCCGCGGCGCACGGTGAGGCGCTGGTGGCCGGCCGCCGGTTCGCCCGCCACTATGTGCACACCGGGATGATCGGCCTGGACGGGGAGAAGATGTCGAAGTCCAAGGGCAATCTGGTGCTGGTGTCGAAGCTGCGGGCCGCCGGTGTGGATCCCGGCACGATCCGGCTGGGCTTGTTCGACGGCCACTACCGCGCCGACCGGATGTGGACCGATGAGGTGCTCACCGAGGCGCAGGCGCGGCTGGATCGCTGGCGGCAGGCAGTGACTGCCCCGTCCGCTCCGGCGGCAGCCGATACCGTTGCCCGGCTGCGCACGCACCTCGCCGACGATCTCGATACCCCGCGGGCGCTGGCCGCGGTCGACGCCTGGGTCCGCGACACTCTCGATTACGGCGGCACCGATACCGGTGCGGGCGCGGAGATCGCTACCGCGGTCGACGCCCTGCTGGGTGTGCGGTTGCGCTGACCGGCCGGCGGGGCCGGTTCGGGCGCAACACCTTCGACCGCCCGCAGGGGCCGTGAACCCTCACAACCCACCCTCTCCGCGATCAGGCCATGCGGTACTGTTCGGTGCTCGAGATCCCCTCCGTTCCCCGAGCAGATCGGCGCCGTATGTCTCGTATCGTCAGTAAGGACAACTATTTCGACACCGGTCTGGAGGTGCTGTCCGATCTCGGGTTCCGGCATCTCAATATCGGTGTGCTGTGCCGCCGGCTGGGGGTGACCAGCGGTTCCTTCTACCATCATTTCGGTAGCTGGCAGACGTATGTGGATGCGCTACTGGAACATTGGGAGAACCGGCAGGTGCTGATCCTGCGGTCGCTGCGATTCGATCCCGCCACTCCCGATTCGGCGGTCGGGGCGCTGTCGGATCTGACGCTGGGCCTGCATCATCGGGCGGAGGCGGCGATCCGGGCGTGGGCGGCGAACGACGAATCGGTGGCGGTGGCGCTCAAACGGGTCGACGAATCCCGCCGGCGTACCGTCCGCCGGACCATCTCCGGTGTGGTCGGTGACGAGGAGATCGCCGCGGTGGACACCGAATTGGGGATGGCCATGCTGATCGGGTACCAGCAGATGGTCGCCTCCGGGCAGGATATCCGCCTGGAGCAGTTGCTGGGTGAGTACGCCCGGCTCGTCTACTCCCATCGCCGGCCCACCGCACAGGACTGATCGGGCCGAGAGGAGCCGGGACCGCGGCCGGTATCGGCCACCGTTCGGGGCATGCGCCGGGCTGCCCGGGTTATTTCAGGACGAGCAAGGCGGCACGTTCCAGCCGGTCGGCGATATCGGCATAGGACTCGTATCCCATTCCGGCGCGGACCAGTGCCCCCGCGTACAGCAGTTCCAGTGATTCCACGGTATCGGGATCGGTTTCCGGTTCCAGCGCGCGGGTGAGGCGGTGGCGGATCTCCACTCCGATACGGGTGCGCAGATGCTGGACATCCGGGTCGCGGCCGAGTAGCGCGCTGGTCACCGCACCCGACAACTCCTGTTCGTCGGCCACCAGCAGCGCGATCCCGCGCAGTTCGGCCAGTACCCGCACCGTGGGGTCGGCGTCCTCGCTGACCGGTGTTTCCGAGGATCGCAGGCGACGCCAGAAGATCTCCGCGACCAGATGTTCCTTCGAGGAGAAGTAGGTGTAGGCGGTGGCGGTGCCCACGCCGGCGGCACCGGCGACCATCCGGATGGTGAGTCCCGCGAAACCTTCCCGCGCGAGCACTTCCATAGCGGCTCTGGTGAGCTTGTCGACAGTGTCCGCCTGCTTTCCGCTCAGCCGGCGCCGGGTGGCCTCGAGAATTCTGGAATCGCCTTCGGACATGTGTCTAGATAGTAGTGTCGGTGCGGTACCGGATCAACCGACTCCCCGGCCACCGGGACGAGTAGTGTCGGTCACCGCCCGTGTCAGACGTGTTTTGCCGAAGAGAGACCACACCTGCGATGACTGCCCCAGCCCCCACCGCACCGCTGACCGACGAGCAGCTGTTCGACCATGCCCGCCGCGCCACCGGGTTCATGCCGGACGACGAGGGCCGGGCCCTGCACGCCGCCGCGGTGCAGTACTGCCGCGGCGGGGTGATCACCGAAATCGGCACGTACTGCGGTAAATCCGCGATCCTGCTGGGTGCCGCGGCCCGCGCTCGAGGCGGGGTGGTGTTCACCGTCGACCACCACCACGGCTCCGAAGAACACCAGCCCGGGTGGGAATACCACGACACCTCCCTGGTCGACCCGGTCACCGGCCGCTTCGACACCCTGCCTCGCTTCCGGCACACCATCGACACCGCGGGTTTGAGCGATACCGTCATCGCGATCGTCGGCGCCTCCGCGCGCGTCGCACAATCCTGGCGCACCCCCGTCGAATTCCTGTTCATCGACGGCGGGCACACCGAGGAGGCCGCCGACCGCGACTACCGCGGCTGGGCGAAATGGGTCGTGCCCGGCGGCGGCCTGGCCATCCACGATGTCTTCCCCGACCCCGCCGACGGCGGGCAAGCGCCCTACGGTATCTACCGCCGCGCCCTCGACAGCGGCGAATTCCGCGAGGTCTCGGCCACCAGCTCACTGCGCATCCTCGAACGGATCGCCCCGTCCGCCGAAACGCCGGCCGGCTGACCGCGAAGGCCGGGCATGAGCCGGTGACCGAGGTGATCGCCGGCACCGACCCGGTGGGCGCGCCCGAGCAGAGCACGAGATCGGCCACCGCTGCACGGGGCTGACCGGACCCGGGCCTGCCGAGGGTCCGGTGTCGTTGCGTATACGGATGAGTAGTGGCGAGATTCGATCGTATCCGTGAGGCAGTGACAGCCGCCCTGGATCAGTCCAGGCAGAACTCGTTGCCCTCCGGGTCGCGCATCACGATGAAGCCGCTGCCCATCGGAGGCTCGGGTTCGAAACGTTTCATCCGAGTGGCTCCCAACGCGACCAGACGCTCACACTCGGCCTCCAGGGCCGCCATCCGCTCCTCACCCTGTAAGCCCGGCGCAGCCCGGACATCGAGGTGCACCCGGTTCTTTGCCACTTTGTCCTCTGGAACTTGCTGGAAGAACACCCGCGGACCCCGGCCGTCCGGATCCTCGATGGCCGAGCGTGTATTGCGCTGTTCGGGCGGCACACCGATCCCGGCGAGGAACTCGTCCCACGCGGCCAGCGGATCGGCGCCTTCGGGCAACCGGACTCCCGGCGGGCCGGGATGGATATAGCCGAGGACGTTACGCCAGAAGGTCGACAGCGCCCGTGGATCGTGGGCGTCGAAGGTGATCTGCATATCGCGGCTCATCGCGATTCTCCGTTCGTGGCGTGGGTGTGCAGGAAGAGGTCACGCAGCAGGCAGACTTCGGACAGATGATGGATCAGTTCCCGGTGAATATGTAGCACCAGATCGGCCATGGGCGCGTCCGGGTACGGCTCTTTCGGGCCGACCGGTTCGGCCAGCGCCGCGTTACCGAGGCCACGCACTCCGTCCAGCCAGATACCCAACTGGGTCTCGAGCTGATCGAACGCCGTTTCCGCATCACCGGCGTATGTCCAGGATTCGTAGGATGCGGCGGGCGCGCCGAAATGTGCCGCGTTCCGGGCGGCGAGTACGCCGACGATGACATGCCCGAGTCGCCAGGCGATGGTGGTGAACGGTGCAGGCTCCGGCTCCGGGAAGCCGAAGTCGATGGTGAACTCCCCGGCGCCGCCCTGAATCGGCGCGGACGAGGTGCCGCGCGGCCGCACGCTCCAGGCTCCCGGCACCGGCGACCAGAAGTACTCGTCATCGGTGAGGTCCCGGAGCCGGTCGCGGAGCTGATGCTTCCAGTGGAACTCGACTTGCTCACGCAAGGTCCGATTCCAGTCGAATGTGTCGGTGTCCATAACGCCACCTTGGCACCCATGGCGGACAGGATCGGTCCGCTATCTCTGGAAAGCTGGACTGTGTGGCAGACAGTGACGAACGGGGTACCACCGAGCGGGTGCTCACCCTGCTCGGGTTGTTGCAGCAGCGCCGGGTGTGGACCGGCCCCGAACTCGCCGGCCGGCTGCGGGTCACCGCCCGCACGATCCGGCGCGATATCGAGCGGCTGCGCGCGCTCGGGTACCCCGTACATGCCGGTCAGGGCGTCGGCGGCGGCTACCGGCTCGGCCCGGGACAGGATCTGCCGCCGCTGCTGCTCGACGACGAGGAAGCCATCGCCACCGCGGTATCGCTGCTCGTCGGCGCGGGCGGTGCCAGCACCGGCGATGCCGCGTTGCGGGCGCTGACCAAAATCGACCGGGTACTACCCACCCGGCTGCGGCAGGAGGTACGCACCCTGGCCGGCTCGGTGGAGTCCTTCGGCAGCGGCCGCCCACCGGTCGATGCCGAAGCGCTGATGACGCTGGCCCGAGCCTGCCGCGACGAGGTGGAGGCAGGTTTCGACTATCCCGCCGCAGACGGGAAACAACGCCGCCGGGTCGAACCGTATCGCCTGGTGGCCTCCGACCGGCGCTGGTATCTGCTGGCCTACGACCTCGGCCGCGACGACTGGCGCACCTTCCGTGTCGACCGGATGACCGCGGTCACCGCACGCACCTGGCGTTTCCGCCCGCGACCTGCACCCGCCGCCGCCACGTACGTGCAGGAGGGCGTGGCAAGCCGGGCCTACCCTCACAGTGCACGGTTCCTCGTCCATGCCCCGGCAGAAACCGTCCGCGACCAGGTCCCGGCGGCCGCAGCCGTGATACGGCCACGAGGCAGCGACCACTGCGAACTGCTCAGCGGCGCCGGTGAACTCGATCGCGTACTCGCGCACGTACTGTTGCTGGGGCACGAATTCGAGGTGCTCGACCCGCCGGAACTGGCGGCTCGCTGCCGGACACTCGCACAGCGACTCGTACGAGCCGGCGCGTCGACCGCCCCGCAACCGGATCCGGAGTGGTAACCGGTTCCGGTGTGCCGCGTTCGGCGAACCGTTCCGGCGAACCCGCAGTCACGGTGGTGGTCGCGTGATTACGGATACTGAACCGGACGCACCAGAAGGGATCTTGCGTTCACCGACCTCTCGACCGCCGGGATCGCGGCGCATCCGCATCCTCGGTGCCGGCGCGGTGATCTTCAGGGTTTCATTGCACACACCGGCGGGGCGGGCGGCCGGCCACGTCGGGCTCGGCCCCGCGGATATCGCAGAGCACGGGTTCCGTGCTCTGCGATATCCGTGCTGTGCCTTCGATCAGTGCTCGGACGGGTAGTGATTCGGCCGCGGGCGTGAATCGGAGCCGTGAACTGTCGGCGTGCGCGACGTTCGGTGCCGACTACTCTCGATCGGCACGGTAGTCGGGCGCGCGTTCCGTCGCGTAATTCCGCGCCCACGTGTAGTCGGGTTTCCCGCTGGGGGAGCGGGTCACCGTCTCGGTGACCCAGATCGCCCGTGGCACCTTGTATCCGGCGAGATGGCCGCGGACATGGGCCTGTAGATCGGGCAGGTCGAGCGCCCCGCCGGCGTCGGCCGACAGGCTCACCACAGCGGCCACCTGCTGACCCCAGCGTGGATGGTCGACCCCGATCACGGTTGCGTCGTAGACGGCGGGATGGGCCTTCACCACGCCCTCCACCTCTTCGGCGAATACCTTCTCCCCGCCGGTGTTGATGACCATATTGCCGCGGCCGATCAAGCTGATCGTGCCGTCGTCCTCCAGGATCGCCCGGTCGTCGGTGATGACGATCCGTTCACCGTCGACCGTTTTGAACAGCTTCGCGGTCTTGGCCTCGTCCTTGTAGTAGCCCAGCGGCACCGCCCCGGTTTTCGCCAGCCAGCCCTGGTCGCCGGGCTGTACGGGCCGGCCGTCGTCGTCGACGACCACCGCGCCGCGGCCGATCGAGACGCGTGGTTTACGGGACGGGTCGGTATCGCGTTGGGCGAATCCGATCCCGCCGAAACCGGTTTCGGAGGAGCCGATGGAATCGGAGACGAACAGGTTCGGGATGAGATCGAGGAGATCGTTTTTCGTGGCCTGGGTGAGCAGCGCCGCACCGGAGGCGATCATGAACAGGCCGGTGCTGTCGACCGGTGTGGCGCGGTAGGAGTCGATCAGCGGCCGGGCCATGGCGTCGCCGGTGATCACCATGACCCCGGGGTGTTCCGCGGCCACCGTCTGCCAGACGGCGTCCGGATCGAAGCGGGGTTCGAAGATCACGCAGTTCCCGGACCACAGCGCGATGAACGTGGGCATCATTGCCGCCAGATGCATCAGCGGCGGCAGGATCAGCCAGGTGGAGGGGTCACCGGCCGCGCCGGTGCGGGACTGCTGGTATTCGTCGGCGACGGGTTCGTTGCTGTAGAAGTCGATTCCGCCGCCGAGGACCCGCCACATATCCTCTTGCCGCCACAGCACCCCTTTGGGCATCCCGGTGGTGCCGCCGGTGTACATGATGAACCGGTCGTCGGCGGTGCGGGTGATATCGGGCCGGGTCGCAGGCGTGGCGGCGGTGACGTCGGCCAGGCAGTCCACGCCCGTATCCGCCGCGGTCCGGTCATCCGCGGCGCACAGCAGGTACTTCAACCGGGGTGACCGCTGCGCCGCCGCGCGCACCGCGTCCCCGTAGCAGGCGTGGTAGACGAGATGTTCGAGGTCGGCGTTGTCGTAGAGGTAGGCGAGTTCCTCCGGCCCGTACCGGAAGTTGATGTTCACCGGGGCCGCCGCCAGTTTGAAGCAGGCGATCAGCGTTTGCATCGTATCGATGCTGTTGTGCATCTGGAACCCGACGTGGGTTCCGCGTCCGACGCCCACCGACGCGAGATGGTGGGCGAGCCGGTTGGCTCGCTCGTCCAGTTCGCGGTAGGTGATGCGCCGGCCCTGTTCGATGAGGGCGATCCGGTCGGGCATGGCGTCGACGGAGTGTTCGAACAGGTCGGCGAAATTATGTGCCATATCAATCCTGCGGTGCCGGCGAACCTCCCCGGGTGGGAGGATCAGAGAACAGTGAGGGGCAGCGGTATCCCGCGGTCGGTGAAGGTGAATTCGACACCGGTGCTGAACCGGGTGATCGCCACTTCCGAGGCCTCGGCGAACGGTTCGGCCGCCGCGGTGATCTCGGCGGTCCAGCCGCCGGGACCGCTATCGGTGACCCGGCTGTAGAAGTGCGGGTTCACCCCCCGCACCAGCGAATCCAGCGGGGCGAGATGATCGGGGTCGATCATCGACGGCCACGCGCGGTCGGTGAGTGCACCGCTGGCGCCGGGGAACCGGATCTGCACGCTATCGATGCCGGGCTCGACTTCGACATCGGTGTAGTGCAGGGGGTTCAGTGCCGGGTGGATGCGCAGGACCTGCGCGAGCGCATCCATATCGTCGCCCAGCCCGAGGCAGGCGCGGATCCGTTCGGAGGCGACGCCGGCGATCCCGGTGAACTGTTTACGGCCGATTTCCAGCGCGGAATCGTCGTCGGTGCGTTCGTGTACGGCGATCATGAAACCGAGTACCAGCAGATGTTGCTGCAGGCACACCTCCTCGGCGATGCGCACGAGTGCGGAATGGGAGAAGTCCGGGAATCGCAGATCGCTGAGCAGTGGCCCGCTGTAGTCGGCGCGGCCCTCGCCGCCGGGGTCGATCGCGGCGAGCGGCAGCCCGGCGGCCACCGTTTCCGCGACCAGCGGCGCATTGCGCGGAACCTCCGGCGGGGTATGCGATTCGTCGATGACCACCGTCCACGCGCACACCGGATGCCGGTCGGCGGGTACGCGCGGCGGGCGGTGGATCGGCCGGACCTGGGCGTATTTGTTGGTTGCCAGCGCGGTGGCATCGAAGGTGGGGTCCTCGATGTCGTGGCACATCGCCTTCACATAGGGCTCGCCCATGGGCTCCACATCGGTGAGCGCCCCGCAGTGATCCAGCCAGAACTCGCCGTGGCGGGAATCGTCGACGCGGAACCGGAAATCCATGAACTGCGGTGGCGCCCCGATATCGAGCTGCAGGCCCTTGAAGATGGTGACGATATCGTCCCCGGTGTATCCGAGGGCCTGCTGCATCCGGCGGGTGTAGATCGGGCTCGACAGCTGCCATTCCTCGATCGCGACTTCGGCCATCCCCTCCCGGCCGAAGGCGGAAATACAGTGCGCCATCCCCGATCGGTCGATGAGCTGCCCGCACAACAGCAGCTCGGGTACCAGTGCCGCCAGAGCCTCCCGGCTCAGCGCATGGAACCTGCTGGTGGGTACGGTCATCGGAGTCACCACAGCGACGCCGGGGCGGTGCCGATCCGGTACCAGCCGGGCAGCCGGGAGGCGGTGGATTTCGCGATCCGCTCGTTCATCGGCTCCGACATCGCCTTGTTCGTCATCATTTCCAGGAACAGCGCCGAGACATTGCCGAAATCGAAGAAATCGCGCTGCCACGACCACTGGTAGTCGCCGCCGTAGCGGAACCAGCTGCCGCCGATGCCGTTCACCGTGTACAGGCTGCCGTCTTCCCGGGGCGTGGTGGTGTACTGCTGTTTCCAGAACCCGATGCAGTCACCGCTGCGTTCGTCGATGACGAACTGCTGGTACGGGTACTCCCAGCCCTGCAGGCCTTCCATTTCCTGGCCGAGGGCCAGCTCGCGGATCTCGTCGCGGCCCACCGCCATGAACTCGTCTTTGGGGCCGTAGTTCCAGCCGTAGGTGGCGTCCGCGGTGTACATATCGGCCAGCGGCTTCCAGTCGCCCAGCTTCTCGCAGCGCTCGTTCTCGGCGATCCAGCGGCGCACCATCTCGTCGAGTTCGGCGCGATCGAAACCTGTCATCGGTGTTGTTCCCTTTCGAAAAGAATCTGCGGGCTGTGCATCGGTTCGGTTGTTGTGCTCGTCGGGCCGGAAGGCGCATATCCGCGCGGCCGGAGCCTGCGGGCTGTGGCTCGCTCAGTCCGTGTCGGCGACGAGCAGGGCCTGGGTCGGGCAGTAGCGCACGGCATTCTCGACATCGGCCTTGTGTTCGGGGCCGGGGTTCGGGTCGAGGATCTCCACCTGGCCGCGTTTGGGTACGGCGAAGATGTCCGGTGCCTCGGCGGCGCAGACGGCGTGCCCCTGGCACAGGTCCATATCGGCCACGATCTTCATGGTGTGTGCTCCCTCGGCGTCGGATATTCCGAGAACGAGTTCTTCCCGGTTCGCGGCGGGCGAACCCGTGGGGAAGACACATTGCTGGACATGTGTCTGGACGCTACCACCGGCAACTGCGTCCGACAACGATTCAGCGATTTTTCCAGAACTCGGCGCCGCTTCGGGGCGATTTGCGAATGCCGTCACGGCCGGCGGACGGCCGAGCGGCGACGGGGCCGACGAGAACACGTTCTTGCGTGGCGGAGAGTGTCCGAATTATATTCCGTACACCTGTCCAGACACTTTCGCCGGACCGTTGCGGCGCCGAAGGAGCAGCATGACCGACCCCACGACCCAGCCCGCGGCGAACGACCCCGCCGCGCAACCCACGGTGCGGGAGCGGGGGCTGGCCAAAATGGCAGAAGTCTACGGATGGGAATTCCAGGACGGCCCCGGCGACCATTTCGCCGTGACGGCCGATCACCTGTTCGCCGATATCTGGTCCCGCCCCGGGCTGTCGTTGCGGGACCGGCGGCTGCTGCTGCTCGGCGCGCTCACCGCACAAGGCCTGTTCGATGTCGCCGGTATCCAGATCGGCGCCGCGCTGAAGAACGGCGAACTCGACGAAACCGCGCTGCGCGAGATCTCCCTGTTCCTGTGCCACTACGTGGGCTGGCCCGCCGGCACCTCGCTGGACCATGTGATCGGCGCCCAGATCGATCAGCACACCAAAGCCGCGAAGAAGGCCGCTCGCAACGGTCAGTGACCACCTCCTCCGGGACGCTGCCGCGGCCCGTTCCACCACCCCGACAGACAAGGCTCAGGTATGCGCTTCGGCATCGTTCTGTTCACCAGTGATCGCGGGATCAGTCCCGCCGCCGCCGCCCGTGCGGCCGAGGACAACGGATTCTCCTCGTTCTACGTCCCCGAACACACCCATATCCCGGTGAAGCGCGAGGCCGCGCACCCGCAGACCGGGGACGCCACCCTGCCCGACGACCGCTATATGCGAACTCTCGACCCGTGGGTCTCGCTGGCCATGGCGGCCGCCGTCACCGAACGGATCGAACTCGCCACCGCGGTCGCGCTGCCGGTCGAACACGATCCCATCACCCTCGCCAAAACCATCGCCTCCCTCGATCACCTCTCCGGCGGCCGGGTCACCCTCGGCGCCGGTTTCGGCTGGAACACCGACGAGCTGGCCGATCACGGCATCCCCGGCAACAAACGCCGCACCGCGCTGCGGGAATACCTGGAGGCCATGCGCGCCCTGTGGCGCGAGGACGAGGCGTCCTACGACGGCAATTTCGTGCAGTTCGGACCGAGCTGGGCCTGGCCCAAACCGGTCGACCGCACCGTTCCCGTGCTGATCGGCGCGGCGGGCACCGAACGCACCTGCGCATGGATCGCCGCCCACGCCGACGGCTGGATCACCACCCCCGGCGAAACCGATATCTCCGAACGCTTGGCGAACCTGAAGAAGGCGTGGGCCGACGCCGGTCGTGAGGGTGCGCCGCGAGTCGTGGCACTGGACTTCAAACCCGACGCCGACCGGCTGGCCGCCTGGGCTGCCGACGGGGTCACCGATGTGCTGTACGGGTTGCCGGACAAGCCGGAACCGGAGGTGCGTGCCTACCTCGAACGGCTGGCTGGCAAACTGCGGGACATGAATTCGATCACCCGTGAGGTCAGCTAGCCGTGCGAATTGCCTTGTTGTCCTACCGCAGCAAGCCTCATTGCGGTGGGCAGGGGGTCTATGTGCGCCGGCTCAGCGCCGGATTGGCCGAACTCGGCCACCAGGTGGAGGTGTTCTCCGGCCAGCCGTACCCGGCCGACCTCGACCCGCGCGTGACCCTGACCGAGGTACCCAGCCTGGACCTCTACCGTGAGGACGACCCGTTCCGTACACCACGGCCGGGCGAGATCCGCGACCGGATCGATCTGCTGGAACTGGCCACCATGTGGACCGCCGGGTTCCCCGAACCCCGCACCTTCAGCCTGCGCGCGGCGCGGATCCTGCGCGACCGGGTCCAGGATTTCGATATCGTCCACGACAACCAGTGCCTGGGCAGCGGGCTGCTCGATATCGCCCGGCGACTGCCGCTGGTCGCGACCGTGCACCACCCCATCACCAAGGACCGGGAGGTCGATCTGGCGGCCGCGATCTGGCGGCGCAAACCGCTGGTGCACCGCTGGTACGGGTTCCTCGGTATGCAGCAGCGCATCGCCCGGCAGATCCCCGATCTGCTCACCGTGTCCACGTCGTCGGCGACCGATATCGCCGACGATTTCGGGGTCGATCCGGCGCAGCTGAAAGTGGTCCCCCTCGGCGTGGACACCGAACTCTTCGCGCCGCGCGGGCCGCGTGTCCCCGGCCGGATCGTCGCCGTCGCCAGTGCCGACAAACCGCTCAAGGGGATCTCGCATCTCCTGCAGGCGCTCACCAGGCTGCGGGTCACCCACAAGGTGGAATTGCAGCTGGTCGCGAAACTGGAGCCGAACGGGCCGACCGAGAAACAGATCGCCGAACTCGGGCTCTCCGATATCGTCACCGTCCGTCCCGGGCTGACCGATACCGAACTGGCCGAACTTCTCGCCTCGGCCGAGATCGCGTGCATCCCGTCGCTGTACGAGGGCTTTTCGCTGCCTGCGGTGGAAGCGATGGCGTCGGGCACTCCGCTCGTGGTCAGCCGTACCGGTGCTTTGCCGGAGGTCGTCGGCGAACCCGGCGTCTGTGCCGAACTCACCGAACCCGGCGATTCGGCCGCCCTGGTCCAGGTGATCGGCCGGCTGCTCGACTCCCCGCAGACCCGGCAGGCGATGCAGGCCGCGGGCCGCGACCGGGCCGTTTCCGTATTCAGCTGGGAGTCGGTGGCCGCGCAGACCGTGCAGGTGTACCAGAACGCGATCGACCGGCATGCCGGGCGAGCCGCAGGCGACCGGGGAACCGGCGCATCCGCCCAGCTCACCACCGCAGGAGGCGCCTCGTGCTGACCGTCGACTTCGACCGTGCCGGGATCGGGCCCGGAACCCGGGTCATCGATGTGGGCTGTGGCGCCGGACGTCATTCTTTCGAGGCCTACCGGCGCGGCGCCGATGTGGTCGCCTTCGATCAGGACGCACCGGAACTCGCGAATGTCGCCACCATGTTCGAGGCCATGGCGCAGGTGGGGGAGGCCCCGGCCGGCGCGAAGGCCGAGGCGGTCGAGGGTAACGCCCTCGACCTGCCCTACGGCGCGGGCGAATTCGATGTCGTGATCGCTTCGGAGATCCTCGAACACGTGCCCGCCGACGACGCTGCCATCGCCGAACTGGTCCGCGTGCTGCGCCCGGGCGGGCAACTGGTGGTCACCGTGCCGCGCTGGCTGCCCGAACGGGTGTGCTGGGCGCTGTCGGACGAGTACCACGCCAACGAGGGCGGGCATATCCGCATCTACAAGGCCGACGAGCTGCGCGACAAGATCACCGCCCGCGGGCTGCGGCATACCCACCGCACCCATGTGCACGCCCTGCATTCCCCGTACTGGTGGATCAAATGCGCGGTCGGCGTGGAGAAACCCGACCATGCGCTGGTGCGCGCCTACCATCGGATGCTGGTGTGGGACATGATGAAACAGCCCCTGCTCACCCGGACCGCGGAAAAGGCACTCGACCCGCTGATCGGTAAGAGCGTGGCCCTGTATTTCAGCAAACCGGCGGTGACCCGTGCCGCCGGTTGAGCTACCGTCGGTGCCCTCGGTATTCACCCGCCGCCAGTGTCTGCAGACCGCGCAATCGATCGCCGCCGACCAGGAATCCTCGGGCGCCATCCCGTGGTTCTCCGGTGGCCACACCGACCCGTGGGACCACGTGGAATCCGCGATGGCGCTCACTGTGGCCGGTCTCCGCGACGAAGCCGTCGCCGCCTACACCTGGTCGGCCCGCACCCAGCGGCCCGACGGGTCGTGGCCGATGCAGTTCCGTGACGGCGAGATCGAGAACGCCGCTACCGATGTGAACTTCTGTGCCTATATCGCCACGGGCCTCTGGCACTATCTCGCGGTCACCGGTGACACCGCCTTCGCATCCGAAATGTGGCCGGTTGTCCGCGCGGCCATCGACCTCGTCGTCGACTGCCAGGGCGACGAGGGCCAGATCTACTGGCTGCGCGACGGCACCGATATCCTGCCCGAAGCGCTGGTCACCGGGTCGGCCAGTATGTACCACAGCCTCGGCGCTGCACTGGAACTGGCGCGATGCCTGGGTGATCCGCATCCCGAGTGGGAACTGGCCCGCACGCGGCTCGGTACCGCGCTGCGGGAGCATCCGGAGCTGTTCACCGCCAAAGACCGGTACTCGATGGACTGGTACTACCCGGTCCTCGGCGGCGCATTGCGCGGTCCCGCCGGACAGGCGCGGATCGCCGAACGCTGGGATACGTTCGTGGTCGGCAATATCGGTATCCGCTGCGTCTCGGACCGCCCGTGGGTCACCGGCGCGGAAACCTGCGAACTGGTGCTGTCCCTCGATGCTCTCGGCGACCGCGAACGCGCCCACCAGTTGTTCGGGAATATGCAGCACCTCCGCGAAACCGACGGCTCGTACTGGACCGGCCTGGTCTACGCCGACGGCAAACGCTGGCCGGTGGAACGCACCACCTGGACCGGCGCCGCGGTGATCCTCGCCGCCGACGCGCTCTCCCGGACCACGCCCGGTAACGGCATCTTCCGCGATCTTGCGGCCGATGCCGTACCCGCCCGGCCGGTGCCGCTGCCGGTGAGCAGCGGGTAGTCTCGCCGGCCGTCGAACGTCGGGGTGCGGTCCGGAGATCAATGCCCGGCGACCGTCCCTCGCCCGGCGTCTCCGGGCGAGTCGTCGGCGAGACCATCCGAACCCGGCGGGGACTCACCGCGGCAAACCGGCGCCGGGTCGAACAACACCGGACCTGCGCTCGGGCACAGTGGCGATTCGACGACCGCGGCGGCGAACGATCCGTGCCGTGGACACCATCGGGGAGCGGGATATTCGCACTGCGCTGAGAGTTCTCGTGATCGGCGGGGTTGCCGTCGACGGAGTGCCGGGGGCGACTCGGGTGATTCGTGAACTCCGCGCGATGCCCGGTATCCGAATCCACGGGCGCCCGCCGGAACGGCGGAGGTCGCTGATGGCACCGGATACTCGGTTGCCTCGGTCGCCCGCCGACGGTGTAATGCGGCGGTGATGACTCCACCACATGATCTGACCGGACGGGTCGCCGTCGTCACCGGCGTCAGCCGCCGCGGAGGTATCGGTTATGCCGTCGCCCGTCGGCTCGCCGCTCGCGGCGCCCAGTTGTTCCTCACCCACTGGGTTCGGCACGACGAAGCGCAGCCGTGGGGCGCCGACGATCTCGACCAGCTACGTGCGGGCCTGACCGAGGCTCCGCGTATCGCCGACCTGAGTATCGATTTCGCCGAACCCGATGCCGGGCAGCGGGCCGTCGACGCCGCCGTCGCCGAATTCGGGCACGTCGATATCCTCGTCGCCAACCACGCCCGCAGCGGCGGCGACGGCACCCTGTTCGACATCGACGCGGCCATCCTGGACGGGCACTGGGCCGTCGACGCCCGTTCGGTGCTACTACTCACCCAGGCGTTCGCGAAACAGTACCGGCCCGGCCACGGCGACGTCGGTGACCGGGGCCGGGTTATCTGGATGACCTCCGGCCAGCATCTGGGCCCGATGCGCGGCGAAATCGCCTACGGTTCCGCCAAATCGGTGCTGGCCGGGATGACGGCGACCGTGGCGGCGGAACTGATCGAACACGGTATCGTCCTCAACACCGTGAACCCGGGCCCGGTCGACACCGGTTACCTCGACCCCCACAGCACCGGCCTGGACCCGGCGTTCGTCGCGGCCGTCCACGTCGCCTTCCCTCGCGGCCGTGCCGGCACACCCGACGATCCGGCGCGGCTCATCGAATGGCTGGTCTCCGACGACGGCCGCTGGGTGGTGGGACAGATCATCGATTCCGAAGGCGGATTCCGCCGGTCCCGATTCTGACCCACCACCGGACCGGTCAGAGGTCGGCGAGCCGCGGCACTACCGGCGCCACGCTGTCGACCCACGCCGCCGGCGACCCACCGGGCGGCATCACGATCGCGGTGTGTACCCCGAGCTGGGCATAGCCGGCCATCTGACGGACGAAATCGTCGAGCGCGGCCGGGTCAGGGCTGCCGGCCAGCACGGTTTTGCGGATGCGCTCGTAATCGGTACCGGCTTCTTCGCAGTGCCGGCGCAGCACATCGAGCTTGTGCGCCACCTCCTCGGTGCTGGAAGCGAACAGGTTGCAGGCGTCGCCGTAGCGGGCCACCAGCCGCAGCGTCCGCTTCTCACCGCCACCCCCGATGAGCACCTTCGGCCGATGCAGCGGCTGCGGTGCGCACAGGGTCTCGGCCAGCTGGTAGTGCTTGCCCTCGAACGGCCCGTTGTTGTCCGGATCCCACATCTGCGCACAGATCCGCAGCGTTTCCTCCAGCCGATCGAACCGTTCGCCGGTCGGCGGATACGGCACACCGAGGCCGTGATGTTCGCGTTCGAACCAGGCAGCGCCGATCCCGAGCGCCGCGCGGCCGCCTGAGAGCACGTCCAGCGTGGTGACCGTTTTCGCGAGCAGCCCGGGATGCCGGTAGGTCACGCCGGTCACCAGCAGGCCGAGTTCGATCGTGGAGGTGTGGGCGGCCATGAACCCGAGGCTGGTGTAGCCCTCCAGCATGTTCGCTTCCGCGGGCAGCCCGGTCGGTTCGATCTGGAAGAAATGGTCCATGAACGACAACCAGCTCGCGCCGGCCAGCTCCGCGGCCGCGCCCACACGCGCCAGCTCCCCGGCAATGGCGGCGGTGCCACCGTCGATCTCGAAAATCGGAACATGGAAACCGAGTTCCATACTCATCCCCTTGTGATGGTGGGTGATCGGGTCGATCACACGCTACGACCTGGAGAGCACTCCAGGTCAAATGTGCCGTGGAGTGTCCCGGATCAGCGGCCGGTCCGTTGTCTCGAGGGCCGAGGCGACAAGGTAATCCAGCGGCAGGACGAGTTGGTCGTGGTGGTGCTTCGCCCGTTGCTCGACGAATCGGCGCATATCCCGATGTAGCTCGTCCCAGCGCCTGTCCGCGGTCAATCGGTCCTGTTCGCTCATGACGTGGCCCGCCGTGCGAATCAGGAACCCGGCAGCCTCCTCCGCGGAAGAAAACGGCAGCGTCACCCGGCCGGATGAGGTGGCTGTGAGCCGTAGCTGGTGGGGTTCGAGTATTTCGGTGAGCGCGGTGGACTCGCCCCAGCGGCTGGGCGGTCCGCTGCTGATCGGCGGTGGCGGCAGGTAGGGGGCGAGCACCTGGCCCATCGCCGGCAGCACGCTGCCCGGCTGCCACGACACCAGCACCACCCGTGCGCCCGGTGCCGCGACTCGGGCAAGCTCGCGGGCCGCGGCCTGGTGGTCGGTCGCGTACATGGCACCGAACACCGAGAGCACGACATCGGCTGATCGATCCGGAACGGGAAGCGCCGCGAGATCCCCGCACAGCCATTCGATGTCGAAACCTGCGCAGCGGGCGCGTTCCTCGGCCGACCGTAGCAGCGCCGGCTCGAAGTCGATGCCGGTAACTCGGCCGCCACACCGGGCCGCGAGCAGTGCCGCGTTGCCTGTGCCGGTAGCGATATCGAATACCCGGTCACCCGGTCCGACCGCAGCTGCCTCGACGGCCGCCTTCGCGGCGGACCGCAGATGACGGCCCATCGACGGGTAGTCACCGGCGCCCCACGTCGTCATCGGGCTGTTCACTCGTCTACCTCCTGAATGCAGGAGGCGCCCTTGATCGTGTCGACCGGAGTCGAGCGTGGCGGACCGGGTCCGTCGCAGCGCCTCTCGCTCCGGATATGGATGCGGACAGCCTAGCGGCCCTCCAGACTCGGCTGCGGACCACTCGCCATGAGCCGCCTGCCTGTCCCTTGGTGACGAAGGTCCGCGGGCGCGCCGGGGTAGTTGCGGTTCGCACCGGACCGCATCACTCCGCAGCCGGCGGGCTGCGGTGCGCTGGGCGGGGCTTCGGGATGGCAGCCCTCCACTCCCGATCACGTGCACGCTCTTCCCGGCGCGTACTCCGTACGAGCTGCGGGCGTCACGGCACTGAGACAGGCGGTTGCGCTTCTGAGCTGAGGCTGTGCTGTTGGAAGCGGGACCCCGGTTCGGGCGCGTCGATATGCCTCTCGGTGGTTTCCATCCGGCCCGTGCTCGTCGATCGTTCTTCGGATATCCGACGGGGTGTGTCGAGTTGCCCGTCGACTGCACCGGGTAGGGGTGTTAGCTTAGCCTAAGCAAATGGTGAGTGATGAGGATCGGGGTTCGGTGGTGGCCGTGCCGAGTAGTGAAGCGGGATCACCGGGGTCGGTGCACCTCCGGACGCCGGCCGATCATCGAACATCGAGACCTGCAGAGGCTCCTCCCGTGCTCGTACCTGAGAGGCGTAACGTGATTCCCCCTGACACGTCCACCACCCACCGCGAGGGCTACGTCCCCTTTCCCGGCGAGGCGGCCGCGGAATACCGTGGCGCGGGCTTCTGGCAAGGACGCTCGCTCGGTGAGCTACTGCGTGAGACCGCGCGGCGGTTCCCGCATCGGACCGCGTTGCTCGGCGCCGATGGACGTAGTTACGCGACGCTCGACGCGGAGGCCGATCGGCTGGCGCACGGGTTCCGGGCGCGCGGAATCGAGCCGGGGGACCGGGTCGTGGTGCAGTTGCCGAATGTGGCGGAGTTCGTGCCGGTGTTGTTCGGGCTGTTGCGGGCCGGGACGATTCCGGTGCTCACATTGCCCGCGCATCGGCGTAGCGAGATCGAACATCTGGCGCGAGTTTCCGAAGCAGTCGGCTATATCGTCGCGGACCGGATGGGGGACTTCGATTACCGAGAGTTGGCCGCCGAGGTGCAGGCGGCAGTACCGTCGCTGCGGCACGTGCTGGTGGTCGGTGACCCCGGCCCGTTCGTCGATCTGAATTCTGTGCCGTGCGAGGGCGATTCGCTACCCGTAATAGATCCGGGCGATATCGCACTCATGCTGGTTTCCGGTGGCACCACCGGGCTGCCGAAGCTGATTGCCCGCACCCATGACGATTACGTCTACAACGCGACCGCGAGCGCGCAGGTGTGTGAACTGACCGAGGATGATGTGTACCTGGCGACACTTCCCGCCGCGCACAACTTCCCGCTCGCCTGTCCCGGAATCCTCGGCACGATCGCCGTGGGGGGTGCGGTGGCCTTCGTCACCGAACCCAGTCCGGAGAATGCCTTCGCCGCGATCGAGCGGAACCGGGTGTCGGTTACCGCGGTCGTACCGCCGATTGCCCAGTTGTGGTGCGCAGCAGTTGAATGGGAGGAGGCCGATCTGTCCTCGCTGCGGTTGCTGCAGGTCGGTGGTGCCCGTCTGGCGGAGGTGAACGCGCGTGAGGTCGAGCCTGCGCTCCAGGTGCGACTGCAGCAGGTGTTCGGTATGGCCGAGGGGTTGCTCAACTTCACCCGCCTCGACGATCCGGACGAGTTGGTGTATGCCACCCAGGGACGGCCGCTGTCCCCGGCCGACGAGATCCGTGTTGTCGACGGTGATGGCAATGACGTCGCTCCCGGAACAGAAGGCGAGCTGCTCACCAAGGGTCCCTACACGATTCGCGGCTACTACCGGGCGCCCGAGCACAATGCTCGCGCTTTCACTCCGGACGGCTACTACCGCAGCGGCGATCTGGTGCGTCGCCTGCCCAGTGGTCATTTGATTGTTTCCGGCCGCATCAAGGACGTCATCAACCGCGGCGGTGAGAACGTCTCCTGCGATGAGCTCGAGGAACACCTGCTCGCTCATCCGGCGGTCCGCCATGCTGCTGCCGTCGGGCTGCCCGATGCCGCGCTCGGTGAGCGGGTCTGCGCCGTCCTGGTTGTCGGCGGCGAGATGCCGACGCTGTCCGAGATCAAGACATTCCTGACCGACCGCGGCGTTGCCACGTACAAGCTGCCCGATGTGCTACGCCGTGCCGACGTTCTGCCCACGACCGCGGTCGGCAAGATCGACAAGAAAGCCCTGAGCGCCGAGGGATGACGAACGAGGTGTTCGGACCGGTGTAGCCGAGCGGGTGCCGATTCCGTGGCCGGCGCAGGTAAGCGCCGGCTGTCCGGTGCCGTCGCTCGAGCTAGGCCGCGACGACGTACGGCGCGATACTTTCGAGCTTCTCGCAGGTTTCCTCGAATTCGCGCTCGGGTGTGGATTGTTCGATGATCCCTGCTCCGGCGCGTAGCCACGCGCCGTGGAGGGTCTGGTAGACCGCACGGAGCACCAGTGTGGCCTCCAGTGAGCCGGAGGGCGAAACAGTCAGTACCGCACCGGAATACAATCCGCGCTGATCGCGGTCGAGCCGGAAGATCGCGTCGACGCCTTCGCGTTTGGGGATTCCCGAGGCGGTGACGGCCGGGAACAGGGCTTCCAGGGCGTCCCAGCCGGTGCGGTCGGCGGTGAGCAGGCCGCGGACGGTGGAGGTGAGGTGCTGGACGCTGCCGCGTTCGCACACTGTCATGAAATCGATGATGGCCGGGGTGCCGGGTGCCGCGATTGCGGTGATCTCGGTGAACGAGGTGTTCACCGACATCGCGTGTTCGGCGATCTCTTTGGGATCGCCGAGCAGATCCGCGCGGGCGGCGAGGTCGGCCGCGTGGCTGCGCCCGAAGCTGCGGGTGCCGGCCATCGGTTTGGTGGTGATCACTCGGCCGTCGTCGACGGATACGACCAATTCCGGGCTGAATCCGGCCGCGGCGAGCCCGCCCAGCCGCAGCAGGAAGGATCGAGCGGGCGTGTTGTGTGCGCGGCCGAGTCGGTAGGTGGCCGGTATGTCGACCATGAAGGGCAGCTCGACCTTCCGCGACAGTATGACCTTCCGGTACCGGCCGTTCCGGATTTCCGCAGCTGCCCGGGCAACTCGTTCGTGGTAGCCGGTCCGATCGTTGCGGACATCCGCCGGTTGCGGTACCGGCAGCGCGCTGTTCTGCGCGGCAACGACGAGGTCGTGTATCGCTCGTGTCTCGTCGGGTGTCGCGCCGGAGATCCGGATACCGGACATCGCGATCCGCACCTCGATACGTGGAATCATCAGATGCGCCAGTATCGTGGACGACGGCACATGGGTGGTGGCATCCAGCGCCCAGGCGCAGAATTCGAATCCGACCCATCCGTACACATTCCGCCCATCGAGCGGTAGCGCGCGAAGTGCCTGATCCAGGGCGTGTGCGGGCCTGCCGGTCCACCGGCGGCTGCTGCCGCGCCCATCCCATTCGACGCGCAACTCCTCGACGCCCAGTTCCACAGTGCCGATCGGATCGGCCGCGAACACCCACTCACCCGGGCGTTCGTACACCACATACTCGCCGAACAGGTCGGCCCCCGCCAGCCCCGACACCGCCGCCACCGGATCGGTCACATAGCCCGCCTGTGAGCGCTCGTCCGTGATCGACAACGGTCCTCCAAATGGTCATACCCGACGCGGAAAGTTAGGCTAGCATAGCCTTACTTATCGGGAACGGCCGCTGGTGCGCAGTTGAAAAATATCGGTGTTGAGGACCTGGTTCGGCGCTATGGGTATGTGTAGGCTAACCAAAGTTGTCGAGCGTGTCTCTATGGGGAGACGGGACGACGGCGGATAGCCGGTGCGACCGCTCGTGCCCCGCACTGTTCGGCAGGTGACCCCGACGGTCATCGAGTCTTGTATCGGAGGACGTACACCGCAATGGCGCGCAGAGGATTTCAAGGTGTGGTACTGAACGCCTTCGGTGTTCAGTACCACACCGCCACCGTCACGAGTACCGAGCAATTGACACCGCGGATGCGCCGGGTCTGGTTGACGGCACCGACATTGTTGGCGGATATCGATATCGAACCGACGGCGTGGCTGCGGATGTGGTTCCCCGACAACAAGGGTTCGGACGCGGAGTTCCAGCGCGGGTACACCATCGCGGAGGTCGACTCGGATACCGCCGGCGGGTTCGCGGTGGATTTCGTCCTGCACGAGCCCGCGGGCCCGGCCTCGGCGTGGGCGTTGAACGTCACCGGCGGTGAGACAATCGAGGTGACTTCGTTCGGGTCGCGAGGGTTCTCGGTATCGGAGGATCTACCGGCCGGTTATCTGCTGATCGGGGATTCGGCCTCGGTCCCCGCGATCAATACGATCCTCGCCGCACTGCCACATCAGGTGGCCGTCGAGGTCTACCTCGAACAGCATCACGATGATGATCTGCTGCTCCCGCTGGTCCACCATCCGCTGGCGCGGGTGCACTGGATCCCACGGACCTCGGAGGAAGCCCTTGCCGCGGCCCTGGAAGTGCGGGACTGGTCGAACTGGTACGCCTGGATGGGGCCGGAATCGAAGGCCCTGAAGCATCTCCGGGCGCGGGTGAAGGAATTCGGCTTCCCCAAGACCGATGTGTATGCGCAGGCGTACTGGGTGCACGGCCGGGCGATGGGTAAAGAGCGCAGCGCCGAGGAGCGTGCCGCCGCGGGCTCCGCGCTCCCGGCCGGTGCCGCGGGGAGTGCGGTCACCGGCAATGTTTCGGACGGCGCCGTATCGAAGGCGACCGAGAAGGCAGTGCCGGAGGCCGCCGGGTCGGCCCCCGGGGCGGTCCCGGCGGCGCAGGTCGCCGTGGACGGCTCGGCGCCGGATGCACGATCCGTTCGTACCGGACGGTGGCGCTCCCAGGCGGGCAGCCGCTTGTTCGCCGGCGTCAAACCGAAGCTCTACGTGGCGGGCATCCTGCAATTCTTCGTCACACTGATCCAACTGGCGCCCTATGTGCTGCTGGTGGAACTGGCGCGGGAACTGCTCGCGGGCAGTGGAAGCGATACGCTGTGGCGTCTCGGCCTATGGGCGCTGGGCCTTTTCGGGCTGGGCGCATTGCTGGAATCGGCGTTGCAGTTGTGGTTGCACACGGTCGACGCACGGTTCAGCCGTGATCTACGCGGCAGGTTGCTCGGCAAGCTGGCGAGGCTGCCGCTGGGCTGGTTCACCGCGCGCAGTTCGGGGCAGGTGGACAAGCTGATCAACGGTGACACGCTGTCGCTGCACTATCTGATCACGCATGCGGTGGTCGATGCGGTGGCCGCGGTGGTGGCGCCGCTCGCGGTACTGGTCTACCTGTTCTTCGTGGACTGGCGAATGGGTCTGGTGCTGCTGGTACCGATCCTGGCCTACATCTTCACGATGATGACGATGATGGCGACATCGGGGCCGAAGACGATGCAGGCGCAGCGCTGGAGCGAACGGATGAAGCGCGAGGCGACCTCCTATATGGACGGGCAGCCGGTGATCCGGGTATTCGGTGGATCGGCCGCGTCGCCGTTCCGGCGCAGCCTGGATCAGTACATCGCCTTCCTGGACGGCTGGCAGCGGCCGTTCGTCGGCAAGAAGTCGGCGATGGAGCTGATCACCCGGCCGGTCACCTTCCTGTGGCTGATCCTGGTGGCCGGAACCGCGCTGGTCGTGGCAGGCGGCCTGGAGCCGGTGGATCTGTTGCCGTTCCTGTTCCTGGGCACCACATTCGGCTCGCGCCTGCTCGGCATCGGCTACGGCATGATGGGGTTGCGGGAGGGCCGGGAAGCGGCCCAGAAGATCCAGGTCGTCTTGGACACCGACGAGCTCGAGGTGCGGTCCGGGCCGGTGGGCGCCGCAGATGCGGTGGGCAGGGTGGTGTTCGACGATGTGAGCTTCGGCTATCGGCCGGGTGCGCCCGTTCTCGAGAACATTTCGCTCACACTGGAACCCGGCACGGTCACCGCGCTGGTCGGTTCCTCCGGCGCCGGAAAGTCGACACTGGCCGCGCTGCTGGCCCGCTTCTACGATGTCGGTTCCGGCGCGATCCGGGTGAGTGGCCGTGATATCGCGTCACTATCGCCGGATGAGCTGTATGCGCAGGTCGGCTTCGTTTTCCAGGACACCCAGCTGGTGCGCGGTACGGTGCGGGAGAATATCGCCCTCGCGGTACCGGATGCCTCCGACGACGCGATCGAGCGGGCCGCGCGCGATGCGCAGATCCACGAGAGAATCCTTCGGTTGCCGCAGGGATACGACACGATGCTGGGTGCCGGCAGCACGATGTCCGGAGGTGAACGGCAGCGGCTCACCATCGCCCGGGCATTGCTGGCCGACACCCCGGTACTGGTGCTGGACGAGGCCACGGCGTATGCCGACCCGGAGTCGGAGTATCTGGTTCAGCAGGCGCTCAACCGGCTGACTGTCGGGCGGACGGTGCTGGTGATCGCGCACCGGCTGCGCACCATCACCGAGGCCGATCGGATCGTGGTCCTGGAAGGGGGCCGGATCGCCGAATCCGGTACGCACACCGAACTCCTCACCGCCGAGGGCCGCTACCGGCAGCTGTGGAATGCCGGCGCCGATGTGAAGGAGATCGCCCGATGATCCGCACCATGATGAGCCTGCTGCCGGCCGAGCAGCGCAGCCGGACCACCGGATATCTCGCTCTCCTGCTCGTTTCGGTGATCCTGCGGGCGATCGCCGTGGTCCTGGTGGTGCCACTGGTGACGGAACTGTTCGGGGACACCCCGGCCGATGCGTGGCGGTGGGTGGGGGCATTGACCCTCGCCGTCGCCGCCGGCTGGGTCGTGGACACGATCACCTCGCGCATCGGTTTCGACCTGGGATTCCACCTACTCGACAATGCCCAGCGATCGGTATCGGCGCAGGTGGCGCGAATTCCGCTGCGCTGGTTCACGGAGGACAACTCGGCCGTCACGCGGCGCGCGATCGCCACCACCGGGCCGGACCTCGTGGGTCTGGTGGGCTACCTGGTGACACCCCTGTTCCAAGCGGTCGCACTACCGGTCGCGATCGCGGTCGCGCTGGTGCCGGTCGCGTGGCAGCTGGGCCTGGTGGCGCTGCTCGCGCTGCCCTTGATGCTGGGTTCGCTGTGGCTGACCAACCTGCTCACCCGGCGTGCGACCACAGTGTCCCGGGAAGCCAACAGCGTGTTCACCGAGCGCATTCTCGAATTCGCTCGAACCCAGGCGGCGCTGCGTGCGGCACGCCGCGCCGAGCCGGCCCGCAACGAGACCGGTGCGGCACTGTCCGCCCAGCACGGTGCGACAACTAGGTTGCTGCTGCTGAATGTTCCGGGACAGGTCGTGTTCGGACTGGCGAGCCAGATCGTGCTCCTGGTGATGGCGGGAACCGTCGCATGGCTGGCGGTGGCGGGCACCATCGGGATTCCCGAGGCCGTTGCGCTGATCGTGGTGGTGGTGCGGTTCCTGGAGCCGTTCGCTGCCTTCGGTGATCTCGCGACAGCGCTGGAAACCAGCCGTGGTGCGCTGCGCGATATCCGCACCGTCGTCGAGGCGTCCGAACCCGAGCGGAACAGCACGTCGGTGCGGGATGCCGAGGAGCCCGCTTCGGTGACGTTGCGCGCCGTGCGTTTCGCCTATGACGCTGAGCCGGTGCTGGATGAGGTGGATATCGAGTTTGCGGCGGGCAGGGTGACGGCGGTGGTCGGACCGTCGGGGTCCGGTAAGAGCACGCTGCTCGCACTGATATCGGGTGTGGAAGCGCCCACGTCGGGCAGCGTCACCGTCGGCGGTGTGGAGCTCGGTGCGCTCGATGCCGCGGACCGGCCGACGGTGGCCGGCATGGTGTTCCAGCAGCCGTATCTGTTCGCCGGCACCATTCGGGAGAACGTCCTGGCGGGCGCACCGGAGGCCGGTCCGGAACAGTTGGCGCAGGCTCTGCGCCTGGCGCGGGTCGACGAATTCGCGAAGCGGCTGCCGGATGGGCTGGACACTTTGGTCGGAGAGGCGGGGACTGCGCTGTCGGGTGGTGAACGTCAGCGGGTTTCGATTGCGCGGGCGCTGCTGAAGCGGTCTTCGGTGTTGCTCGTGGACGAGGGCACCAGTGCGCTCGACGCAGAGAACGAGGCCGCGGTGGTAGCCGCCATCACCGGCGACCCGCAGCAGCGGACCCGTGTGGTGGTGACGCATCGCCTTTCCACCATCGTAGGCGCGGACCGGGTGCTGTTCCTGGACGGGGGCCGGATCGTCGAGGACGGCACGGTCGACGAATTACTTGCTGCGAACGGTCGTTTCGCCGAGTTCTGGGCGCAGCAGCACGCGGCTGCCGGGTGGCGGATCGGCGCAGAACCTGCGGCCGTGGGCACTCTCTGACGGCTGGTCTGTATTCACAGGGCGGGGCATCCACGGTAGGTGGGTCCCCGGCCTGTTCGGGCCGAGGGCAGTGCGAGGGAAGTTGAATACATCCCATTTCTGTTTGGCTTAGCTTAGGCTAAGCTATCTTTGGTAACCCTGATGCGCCGGCGCCCATGGATGTGCTGCGGTGCAGCGGTTTCCGTGCGGCAGCCGATCGCGTCGGGATTGGTAAGTGCATCCTAATTTCTTAGGGTATGCTAACTCCGCAGTATCGTGATCTTCGAGAGGCGTCCTCATGGTGGTTGCTCGTCCAGAGGCGGGTACGGATATCGATATCCGGGGAGAAGTGGGAGCGATCCTGGGTATTTCACCGGAGTCCCTCGAACCGGATACCGACCTGGTCACGCAGGGTTTGGACTCGCTGCGCATGATGCGCCTGGCCGGCCGGTGGCGTAAGCGGGGAATGGATATCGACTTCGCGCGGCTCGCCACGGCGCCGACGATCGGCGCGTGGTCGCGGCTTCTGCGGCCCGGCGACACCGCGGAGCCGCTCGGTTCCACCCACGATGCCGCTCCCGCCATCGATATCGAGCAGCCCTTCCCCTTGGCGCCCATGCAGCACGCGTATTGGATAGGTCGCTCCCCGAGCCTTACCTACGGTGGTGTGGCCGCCCACCTCTACGTGGAGTTCGATGGCCGCGAGCTCGATCCCGAACGGTTCGGGACAGCCGTGGCAGCTCTGGTGGCGCGTCATCCGATGCTGCGGCTGCGGGTGCTGCCCGACGGCCGGCAGATCATCGGGCAGCACACGAATGTCTTTTCGGTACACGACCTGTCGTCGGAAGCTCCGCAGGCCGCCGCCGAGATCCTGGAACGCCGCCGCGACGAGGGTACTCATCGCGCGCTACCGATCGAGGACGGCGAGGTGCTCCGCATCGAACTGACCCGGCTCCCCGGTGGCACTTCGCGGGTGCACCTGGACGTGGACATGATTGCCGCCGATGCCATGAGTTACCGGGTGCTCGTCGACGATCTGGCCCGCCTCTACCGGGGCGAGGAGCTACCCGAACTGGGCGTGACCTTCCCGGAGCTGTCGGCGCAACGCGCATCGCGAACCGCCCGCGCCGAGGATATCGCCTGGTGGCAGCAGAAGATCGCCGATCTGCCGGGCCCTCCGGAGCTACCGGTGAATGCGGAGCGGACAGGGCGGGATGCCGCCACCGTGCGGTTACATCACGTTATCGACGCCGGTGACCGTCGCCGGCTGGAGGAACACGCGCATCGCCGCGGCGTGACACCCGCAGCCGCGGTGGCGGCCGTTTTCGCGGAGGCCGTCGGCGCGTACTCGGGAACCCCGCGTTTCCTGCTGACCGTGCCGCTGTTCGACCGGGACATGGCGCACGCCGATGTCGACAAGGTGGTCGGCGACTTCACGTCGTCGCTCGTGGTCGATGCCGACCTGCGTACTCCAGCGACCCTGTCCGAGCGGGCCGGACAGATGCGTGCCGCGATGCACGACGCCGCAGCGCACGGCAGTTTCGGCGGTCTGGATGTTTTGCGCGAACTCAGCCGCCGGCGCGGCGAACCCGTGGTGTCGCCGGTGGTTTTCACCAGTGCGCTGGGCCTCGGTGAGCTCTTCTCACAGGCTGTCACCGACGTGCTCGGTGAGCCGTCCTGGATCGTCTCTCAAGGCCCGCAAGTGCTGCTGGACGCGCAGATCACCGAGGTCTCGGGCGGACTGCTGCTGAACTGGGACGTGCGCGCTTCCGATCTCGAACTGCGGACCGCGCGGGCGATGTTCGACTACTACGTGCGCCTACTGGATCTGCTGATCGCGGGGGAGTGGGACGGCCCCGCACCCGATCCGGTATCGGAGGAGGTTCGGGCGCAACGGCGGGCGACCGAGCACCCACTACCCGCGACCGGGGTTTTCGACGGGACTCTGCACGGGCATTTCCTGGCCGCGGCCCCTCACCGCGCGAATACCCCCGCCATCATCACCGGCACCCGGACGTGGACGCACGGGGAAGCCGCTGCCGAGGCTCGGCGTATTGCGGGCGCCCTGCACGCTGTGGGAGTGCGGTCGGGCCACACCGTGATCGTCGACCTACCGAAGAGCGGTGAACAAATCCTTGCGGCGCTCGGTGTGCTGACCGCGGGTGCCACCTATGTGCCGATGGCGCCCACCCAGCCGCAGGTACGCAGAGAACGGATCGCCGCGGTCGCGTCCCCCGCCGCCGTACTCACCGATCTACCGGGGCGCTGGGCGGATTCGCAGCATCCGGTTGTCGACCTGGCGGTCGCTCGTACCGCCACGGCTGCCGAACCGGTGCCGGTCTCACCGGAGGCGCTCGCCTACATCCTGTTCACCTCGGGTTCGACCGGACAACCCAAGGGCGTCGAGGTACCCCATCGCGCCGCGGTCGCCACTCTCACCGACCTGACCGGGCGATACGGTCTCGGTCCCGAAGACCGCAGCCTGCTGGTCTCGTCGCTGGAGTTCGATCTCTCCGTCTTCGATATCTTCGGTTTGCTCGCCGTCGGCGGTGCCGTGGTCGTCCCCGGCGCCGACGAGGACACCAAGGTCGACGAATGGTCCCGGCTGCTGCGTGACGGCGCGGTCACCGTGCTCAACTGTGTGCCGTCGATCCTGGGCATGCTGCTGGACCTGGCGCCGCTGCCCGAGTCGCTGCGGGCGATCATCATGGGCGGCGACAAGGTCGCCGTCTCCCTGCTCGACCGGGTCGCGCGGCACCTGCCGGGCTGCCGTGTCGCCGGTCTCGGTGGCACCACCGAGACCGCGATCCACTCGACTGTCTGCGAAGCGCGCGATATGCCCGTGGGCGCGGCCTTCGTACCGTACGGAGTCCCGCTGGGCGGCGTGCGTTGCCGGTCGGTCGATCCGACCGGGCGGGACCGGCCCGATCTGGTCCCCGGCGAGTTGTGGATCGGCGGTGCAGGTGTGGCCGCCGGTTACCGGGGTGACCCGGAGCGCACCGCCGACCGATTCGTCGAATACGACGGCGTCCGTTGGTATCGCACCGGAGATATGGTGCGCTACCTGCCCGGCGGCTTCCTCGACTTCCTCGGCCGGGCCGACCATATGGTCAAGATCCGCGGTTATCGAGTCGAGCTCGGCGAGGTCGAGGCCGGCCTGCTGACCCTGGATGCGGTCACCGCCGCGGTCGCCTGGTCCGACGGAAACGAACTGCTCGCGGCGGTGACCGCCACAACTCCGGACGGCCCGGCGATCCGCAAGGCACTCACCGAGGTGCTGCCGCCCCATCTGATTCCGCGGACCGTCACCGTGCTCGAGGAGCTACCGCTGACCTCGAACGGCAAATACGATCGCGCCGCCATCGGCACACTGGTCACGGCTGCCGACCGGGTGGGATCCGTCGCTGCCCGCACCCCTGTGGAGACCGCGCTGGTCACTGTGCTCGGCGAACTGCTGAGTACCCGCCCGATCGGCGTCACCGACGATTTCATCGCTCTCGGCGGAGATTCCGTGCTGGCCACCTCGTTCGTCGCGCAGGTACGCCAGTGGCTGGACGTGCCGCGCCTGACGGTGTCCGATATCTTCCGGCGTCGCACCCTGGCCGCGCTGGCCGAACGACTCGTCGAATTGGAAGGTGCGCGGACCGCGCAGGTCGCCGAGATCTTTCTCGCAGTGGCGCAACTATCCGACGAGCAGGTCCGGGCCGAGGTCGGTAACGGTGCTACGACCTATCATTTCCAGTCCCGCAGAATCGATGTGGATCGCGATCTGGAATCCGTGCACCGATGGCTCGGCCACCCCAAATCCCACTATTGGGACATGCTGAACAGCTCGCTCGCCGATGTGGAGAAGCTGATCCGCGACGCCGGCGCCGACCCGGATCCGCGCTTCGGCATGCGCATCGGGTACTTCGAGGGGGAACGCCAGTTCCTCTTCGAGTTGTACAACCCGCTGACCAGTGATCTGGCCCGGCCCGGCACCGGTTACGTGTACGAAACCGGTGATATCGGCATGCATCTGCTGGTGTCCAGCAGCGAGCGGCGACTGCCCGGTTTCACCGGTGCGGTCATGTTGCACATCATGCGCACCGCCTTCTTCGAAGCCGGTGCCCGTCGTGTGGTGGTCGAACCGGATGTGCGCAACGCCGATGTGCAGCGGCTCAATGCCGCCGTCGGCTTCCGGGTCGCCGGTGATTTCCCGGTACCCGGCAAAACGGCCCGGCTCAGCTACTGCACCCGTGAGGATTTCGCCAGGGCGACCGATAACGGCCGCACCCTGGCCGGAGAGGTCGAGTCGTGAGTATCGATATCCGGGGTGCCACCGAGGTACCCGCACCTGCCTGCTCGTACCGGCAGGTGTACAACACCCGGCTCGCCAGGAAGATACTGGCCGAGTTCTGTCATGAACGTCTAGTGCGGCCCACCGAACTGTCTCCGGGCCGATACGTGGTCCATTCCGACGATCGCGAAACCGAATACCGGTTTCGCGCCGAGATCCTGTCCCTCGACAGCTGGTGTATCGACGCGGCGTCGCTGCGGCGGGTCCGTAAGGGCGAGGAACTGCGTATCGACGCGATCGACCTGATCGTCGATATGAGCGGCAGCCTCGGCATCCCGGTCGACGCGCTACCGGAATACCTCGAGGAGTTCACCAACACCGCCTCGATCAGTATGGATCGGCCCGATACACGCCGGATCCCGGCGGCAGAACTGGCGGTCGCCGATTTCCAGACCATCGAGAAGACGATGACCGAGGGACACCCGTGCCTCGTCGCCAACGCGGGTCGGCTCGGCTTCAGTGCCGACGATATCGAGCGGTACGCACCGGAATCGGGCGGTCGGTTCGCGCTGGAATGGGTCGCCGTGCTGCGTGTGAACACCGATTTCGCCGCGATGTCGGGTACCGAGTACGACACCCTGATCCGCGACGAACTCGGTGCGGACACCCTCGCTCGGTTCGATCGCGTGCTCACCGGGCGGGGGCTCGACCCGGCGTCCTACTACTACATGCCGGTACATCCCTGGCAGTGGGCGGAGAAAATCGCCCGGATATACGCGGTCGATATCGCGGAAGGCCGGATCGTGCCGGTGGGCGCGGGACCGGATCGGTACCAGCCGCAGCAGTCCATCCGGACCGTGTTCAACGTATCGGTTCCGACGCGCCACTACGTGAAAACGGCGCTGTCGATCGTCAATATGGGCTTCACCCGCGGGATGTCTGCCGACTACATGCGCACCACCCCGCTGATCAACGATTGGGTCCGCAGCCGGGTGCACGGCGACCCGTACCTGGCCTCGATCGGGTTCGAGATGATCTACGAGGTCGCCGCGATCGGCTATCGCAACACCACGCTCACCGCGATCACCCGGCCGGGTTCGGAGTACCGGAAACTGCTGAGCGCGCTATGGCGGGAAAGCCCGGTTTCCCGGGTCGCCGAACACGAGCAGCTGACCACCATGGCCGCCCTGTTACATATCGACCACAACGGTATTCCCCTGGCCGGAGAGTTCATTCAGAAATCGGGTCTCGCCGCGCAGGAGTGGCTGGCCCGGTATCTGCGGGCTTATCTGCACCCGATCATCTATCTCCTCTATCGCTACGAGTTCAAGTTCTCCCCACACGGCGAGAACCTGATCCTCGTACTCGACGGCGGGGCACCGGTACGCGCTGTCCTCAAGGACATCGGTGAAGAGATCTGCATATTCGATGCTCCCGACGATATTCCGGAGAGCTGTCGTCGTGCGGTCACCGAGGAAGCCGACGAGATCCGCAATCTGGGTGTGCTCTCGGATGTATTCGACGATTTCCTGCGTCACTTCGCATTGCTGCTGCACGAGAGCGGGCTACTCACCGACGGCGAGTTCTGGGCGACCGTCGCGCACAGCGTCGCCGAATTCCAGGCCCGGCATCCGGATCTGGCCGATCGCTTCGATCAATGGGATCTGTTCGCACCCACCTTCCCGGCCATTCATATGAATCGCCTGCAACTGTCGAACAACCGGCGCATGGTGAATCTCGGCGACTCGTATTCGACACTGGTGGACAACGAGCATGCGCTGGTGAACCCCATCGCGGGGCACCGGGGCGCGGTCACGACGACCTCCGGTGCGGAGGTGCATGCCGCGTGAGCACCGCAGACAACGGCAGGCCCGCTCTGGAAATCATCCGGGACCCGCGGGGTATCCCGCATATCACCGCGGATTCGGCGGAGGCCGCACTGTTCGGCCAGGGACATGCGTGCGGTATCGACCGTGCCTGGCAGATCGAATTCCTGCGGCTGCGCGCCGAAGGACGCACCGCCGAGGTTTTCGGTGCCGACACCGTCGAATGGGACGCGTTTGCCCGGCGCTCCGGAATGGATCGTGCCGCCCGCCGGATCTACCAGGCCTCCTCGGCGCGCACCCGCTCCCTTCTCGCGGCCTATGCCGATGGCGTCAACAGCACTCTCGATGCGGCCGATACCCCGGAATTGACCGAACTCGCACACCGGCCGGCGCCCTGGCAGCCGTGGACACCGATCGCGGTATTCCTCATGCACCACATCCTGTTCGGTCGTTTTCTCACCAAGCTGTGGCGATTGCATGCGGTGCGGGCACTCGGCCGCGACGCGTTGACCTTGTTCGATTGCGAGGGCGTGGATCCGGCCGGAGATACTGTGCCCGATTATCCGGACGACGCGTTTATCACCGAACTGCTGGCGAATTTCCCCGCCGGGTCCGAGCGGAGTGCCTCGGCGACACGGTCGTTCGGTGACGCCTTGTCCGGTAGCAATGCCTGGGGCGTCGCCGGTGCCCGCACCGCGACCGGTGCACCGGTGATCGCAGGCGACCCGCACAGGTTCCTGGAACTGCCCGGTATCTACCAGCAGTTCCATCTGGCGGCACCGGAATTCGATATCGTCGGCTTCGCCTTCGCCGGGGTACCCGGCACGCCGCATTTCGCCCACGCGGGCACCGTGGCCTGGGGCATCACCAACGGGATGGCCGACTACCAGGACCTCTACATCGAACGCCTCACCCGGTCCGGGAGCTGCGTGCTCGCGGATACCGCCACCGGCCGCCGCCCGGCCGAGACCAGAACCGAGCGGATTCTCGTGCGTGACGGCGACCCGGTCGAGATCGAGACCATCACCACGGGGAACGGCGCGGTCGTATTCGGCGGTCCGGACGCGTCGTTCGCGGTGAGCCTGCGCACCCCCATGCTGACCGATTCCGGAATGACCTTCGACGCCGCACTGGACGTGCTGTTCGCCGCCAACACCGCCGATGTGGAACGAGCCCTCACCCAGTGGGTCGAACCCGTCAACCGGATCGTCATCGCCGACGCCGCCGGGCGGCTCACCCACCACGTCACCGGAAAGTTCCCCCGGCGGGCCCCGGAGAACTACTGGCTGCCGGTGCCCGGCTGGGACGAGCGCTACGAGTGGCACGGGTACGTCACCGAGTCGGTACGCGACGAGCAGTTCGATGCCCTCGTGCCCGGCTATTCGGTGATCGCCAACCAGCGCATCCCGGAGACGATTCCGCTGCAGCCCACCACCACCGAGGCCGTGCCGCCTCATCGAGCCGACCGCATCGATGCTCTGCTCGCGGATGCACCGGCCATGACGGTGGCCGATTGCGAACGCGTCCATGCCGATGTGCACAACGGTGCGGCCGACGCACTCTCGAGCCTGCTCCCGCCGCTGACCGGGCTGAGTGCGGGTGCCGACCGGCTACGTGGACGGCTGCTGAAATGGGACCGCGGGATGCATGCCGCCAGTACCGATGCGTATCTGTTCGCCGAAGTGCGAGCTCATCTGGTCCGGGCGATCGCCGCCGACCCCGCGCTGTCCGGGCTCGCCGCGCCGCACGGTTTCGGCGCCACCTTCACCCCGTGGTTCGTGGCACAGACCAGGATCGCGGCCGCACTGGAATCGGTGATCGCCGGTGCCGCGGCGCTGGGTGTGGATATCACCCGGCTGGTCACCGGGGCACTCGACGCGGTCGCGGAAGCTGCCGACGCCGAAGCGCAGCTTCCGACCTGGGGAAGTGTGCATGTACTCGCTCCGATCCACGGATGGGACCTGGTCGGCGCAACAGCGAAGCACCCCGAGGTCGCACGGCAGCTCCGCCCGCAACCGCAACCGCTGGGCGGGGATGCCGAGTGCGTCATGGCCAATGGCAGTGCGGTGGGCTTCTCGCACGCGTGCGGCGTCGGATCGGCCGCTCGCTATGCGTGGGACCTGGCCGACCGTGACGCGAGCCGGTGGATCGTGCCGCTGGGCGTGAGCGGCGATCCACGTTCCCCCTGGTTCGAGGATCAGGCGCCGCTCTGGGCACAGGGCGAGCTGATCGACATCGTCAGCGACTGGACGACGCTGCGGGAAACCGCGGTCCGGCGCGACGAATTCACCCGGACCGCCGGGACGTTGCGGCTCGCATACGCAGTGCCCGCAACAGCCGAGAAGTCTCCGAAGCAGGAAGAAGTATGACGAACCTACTGACCGACGCACGACTGGAAGTCCTGCGACGGCGCCTGGCTGTCGCGGGAGCCGGTGCCGGCCCGGCGGCGGCTCCTGCGACAGCCGAGACGGTTTCCACCGGCGGTCTCGCCGTCGCCGAACGCCGGATGTGGAAGATCTACCAGCTCGACCCGGACTCGATATCCCACAATATCGGCCTGATCCTGGACTTCACCGGCTCCCATACGATCGGCTCGGTGATCGCCGCGTTCGAGGTCATGGTGCGCAATGCGGCGGTGCTCAGCTCGGTGATCGTCACCGGGGCGGCGGGCGATCCGCGCCGGGAGGCCATCGAGCACACCGGCCGCTGGGGCGAGCCCGGCGTCGTCTGGGAATGGGGCACCCTGCCGGCGCACGCCGCACTGACAGTTACCGGCACACCGATCGGCCGCGAGCAGATCCGGGCGGCGGCCGAGGCATTGGCGCAGGCACCGTTCGACCTGACCCGGGAGCCGCCGTTACGTGCGCGAATCTTCGCGGATGCCGGCGGTGCGGTCACGGTGGCGCTGGTCGTTCATCACCTGGCTGTGGACGACACCTCCTGGCCCTTGCTGCTGGGGACGCTGGTCTCCGGTTCCTGGCCCGCCGTCACCGACCGGCCCGCCCGTCCTGCGACGGTCGTGAGCCCCGAGGGAATCGATCGGGCACTGCGGCACGCCCAGGACACCTGGGCGGCCGCCGGCGTCCGGTACCCGCTGTCGGGTGAATTGCCCGGTGACAGCGCCGAGCAAAGCTGGCTCGCTCCGCTCGTCGAGGCCCCCGGTATCCGCCTCGGAACACCGATCGAGCCCGCCGGCATCGAGGCGTTGAACGGTGTCGCCCGCGAAGTCGGTGCCACCCTCAACGCACTTCTCATCGGAGTATGCGCCGTGAGCGTGTACGCACTCACCGGCGCCGCCGACCACGTCCTGCTGGTGCCCGCCGACAACCGTGATCCCGATGACGGCCCCGACCGGGTCGGCTACAGCGGCAATATCGTCCCGATGCGCTTCCGCTTCGACCCGGCGGCGAGCGTACGTGATTCATTGCGCGCGGCGGTTTCGGTGGTGTACCGGGCGATGGAGTTCGCCACTGTCGACTACGGCACCGTGCTCACCGCCCTGCGCAGCGCGGGTGGGCGCTTCCCCGTTGCCGAGATCATGGCGTCCGTGCGGAACGCGCCACTGCGCGGCATCCCGGTATCGGATCGCGGCCCGGTGAACTACGAATCCGTATTCCACGGCGTCGGCAACTATCCGCTGACGCTGGCCTTCGAACGCGGCGCCGACGAACGCGTCCACCTGGAGCTCGATTACCAGCCCGATGCGGTCGGCGCCGATCTCGCCCGCAGTGCGGGCGCTGTCGTGTCCGCGGTCGTCGCGGCCGTTCCACGTGCGTTGGACCGCCCCCTGAACGAACTCGTTCGGACCGTCCGCGAATCCACACCCATAACCACCTAGATCACGCAGTCGAAAACTGCTTCGCCGCGCCGCGTGGGGACGGACGGGAGACGAACGCAGTCGCTATCCATATCCGAGTCGATGGGCTACCCGTGTCAGAGAAAATCGCATTCCCACGAAGACAGAGATCCAAGTTCGCCACGCCGGGAGAGGGGTGGACGGCAATCGGCCACGGCCTCGCGCAATTGGCCGGCCCGGTCGAATCCCGGCATCACGGCGCACCGCTGCCCTGGGGAGATCCGGCCGCCGTGCTCCACGCCGTAGCCGAGCAGTTGGGCCCGGAGCAGGTTCCGGACCACGGGGCGGGGGAGGACGCGGCGCTGAACCGGGTGGCCGAATTGATCGCCGCCTACGGCCTGGACCTCACCCACCGGCATGCGGCGGCACACCTGCAGCCACCCTCGCTACGAGTGGCGGTGATCGCCGACGCGCTGGCCAGTGCCACCAATGCATCGCTGGATACCTATGATTCGGGACCGGCAACATTGGCCATCGAGAAATGGACCATCGGCGCACTCGCCGGGCTGGCCGGTTTCACCGAACGATCCGGTGGCGTCTTCGGCCCGGGCGGCTCCTACTCGAATCTGCTCGCGCTGCTGATCGCTCGCGACTACAGCGCCGCCCGGCTCGGCATCGATACCCGCAGCAACGGCGTGAGCGGCCTGCCACGCCCGGTGGTGCTGTGTTCGCAGATCGCGCATTTCTCCGTCCACCGCGCGTGCGCGGCACTCGGTCTCGGAGAGACCGCAGCGATCGGCGTTCCGGTCGATTCCGCACACCGGATGATCCCGGAGGCCCTCGACGATCTGCTCACCGAACTCGCCGACAGCCACACCCCGGTAGCGATCGTGGCCACGGCAGGCACCACGGACTTCGGTTCCGTCGACCCGCTGCCCGAGATCGCTCGCATCGCGGCGCGCCACGACGTCTGGATGCACGTCGATGCCGCGTACGGGTTCGGCACACTGTTCTCCGATAAGCTCGGCGGTCTGCTCACCGGCCTCGAACGGGCCGACTCCGTGACACTGGACCTGCACAAGGTCGGCTGGCAGCCCGCGGCCGCGAGCGTGCTGCTGCTGGCCGATCAGCAGCGATTCTCCTCGCTGAACCGGTCGGTGGCCTACCTCAACCCGGACGACGATATCGAGGCCGGCTTCGGCGGCCTGCTCGGCCAGACCTTGCAGACCACTCGCCGCCCCGATGTACTCAAGGTCCTGGCCACCTTTCTCGCGTACGGCCGCACCGGATTGGGTGAGATGCTCGACACCTGCCACGATCTCGCCCGCCATGCCGAGCGCCGTATCGTGACCGAACCGCAGCTCGAGCTCGTCGCCCCCGTCACCATGACCACGGTCGTGTTCCGCTACCGATGCGAGGATCTCGACCTCGACCAGGTGAACGGGGAACTGCGCCGCCGCCTGATCAGCTCCGGCAAGGCGCTCATCGGCCGGACCCAGGTTTGCGTCGACGGCGAGGGCGAGCCCCGGACCTGCGTGAAGCTCACCCTGCTCAACCCGGAAACCACCGAGCAGGATATCGATGCCCTGTTCGACGAACTGCTGCGTATCGGGCTGGAAGTGGAGACCGAAGGTCTGCGTCGCGATCACGACGAGATGGTGAAGATCCATGACTGATATCCGGAAAGTCGACGTACTGGGTATCGGCTGCGGGCCGTTCAACCTGTCGTTGGCGGCCATGGCCTCGACGATCGACGGCCTCGATGTCCTCGTGGTGGACTCCGCCGAGGAATTCCGCTGGCATCCCGGCCTTCTGTTCGACGAGGCGAAACTGCAGGTCAGTTTCCTGTCCGATCTGGTCTCCCTGGTCGACCCGACGCACCCGCTGTCGTTCCTGGCCTATCTGGCCGACGTCGACCGCCTGTACCCGTTCCTGGTGCGGGAGGACTGGTTCCCGACCCGGCGCGAGTACGAGGCCTACCTGCTGTGGGCAGCCGGGAAGCTGGACTCACTGCGGTTCGGCACCACTGTGGACGCGGTGCACTGGGACGGTGACCGTGGGCACTTCGAGGTGTCGCTGTCCGGCCGCGGCACCACCTCGATGCTGTACGCGGCGCATGTGGTGGTCGGCGTGGGTACCGAACCGTCCATCCCGCAGGTGCTTTCGACCGGCTCCGCCGCGCTGGTCCACAGCGCAGACTATCTGTACCACCGCGATATCGCCCATCGCGCGGAGGCCGTCACCGTGATCGGCTCCGGCCAGTCCGGCGCCGAGATCGTTATCGACCTGCTGGAAGAGAATCTTCGCGGCGGTCCGGCTGTGCGCTGGTGGACCCGCACCCCGTGGTTCGCGCCGCTGGACTTCACCAAGCTGTCCTTGGAAATGACCACACCGGCGTACATGGACTACTTCCACGGTCTGCCGGAGGCCACCCGCGACCGAGTGCGGGCCGGGCACTGGCAGTTCCACAAGGGCATCTCCACCGATACCTTGGAACGCCTGCACGATCTGCTCTACCGACGTCAGTTGCTGGAGAAGCCACAGCCGGTGGAGTTGCGCAACGGTGTCACGGTCGAGGGACTCGATACGCTGCCCGACGGCCGCCTCCGAGTCCGGGGCGAGCACCGGGACACCGGAACGAAGATCGCACACACCACCGACCTGGTGATCGCCGCCACCGGTTACCGGCCCCGCCGGACCGACTTCCTCGGACCCGTGGAAGAGCACCTGCGGCGTGATTCGCGCGGCCGTCTGGTGATCGAGAGCAACCATGCGGTGAGCGCCGGCGACGCGCTGCGGGGCCGGCTGTTCGTGGCCAATGCCGACGAACACAGTCACGGTGTCTCCGCGCCGAACCTGGATATCGGTGCCGTGCGCAACGCCAAGATCCTCAACACCGTGACCGGGCGCGAGATCTATCGCATTCCGCGGAATACCGCGTTCACCAGCTTCGGGGTCACCGGCGAGGAGGTTTCCGAATAGTGGGCCGGCACCTTTTGCCAGGTATGCGCTGCCCAGTGCGTCCGTTTGCCGAGCCCGTTCGCCGCACGCTCTCCACCAGTGATGTCCCTCCGTCCGACCGGAGGAACACCGTCGGCCCCGGGGCCGACGGATCCGAATATTTTGCGAGGAGTTTCTAGATGTCCGACCGAATTCGCGACGTACTGCACAGCATTCTGGAAGAAGATCTCGACCTGTCGCTCACCGACCTCGACCGGGAGTCACTTCTGGTGGAGGATCTCGGCATCGATTCGGTCGCCTTCGCCATCGGCGTCGTGGCCATCGAAGAGCGCCTGGGCGTCAAGCTCACCGAACGGGAGATGGCCGAGGCGGCATCGGTCGGTGATCTGGAGGACCTGATCCGCGCCAAATCCGGCGCCGCCGCATGACAGTCGCCGCGCCCGCCGACTCGTACTCAGATCTGCTCGCCCGGGCCTTCGACGACCGGGTGGTCCGGTGGACCGAACAGGCCGAACAGGACAACCGGTTCCCGCGGGTCCTGCTCGAGCATCTCGGTGCCGAAGGCGTTTTCGCGCGGAAATGGAACGACCGCAAGGCCACCGACCTCGGCGACCATTTCGCGCTGGCCCGCGAGCTGGGCGCGCTCGGCTCGGCGGCCATCGGCGTCGGAGTCAGCCTGCACGATTCGGCGATCGCCGTGCTGCGCCGCTTCGGGCGCACCGATTTCCTGCGGCAACTCGCCGAGCAGGCGATCGCGGTCGACACAGTGCTGTGCATCGGGGCGTCCGAGGAATCGGGCGGCTCGGATCTGCAGAACGCCCGGACCCGGATCGAGCCGGAGCGCGGCGGCTACCGGATCGTCGGTCACAAGAAGTTCGTTTCGCTCTCGCCGATTGCCGACTACATGCTCGTCGTCGGGCGTAGCGTCGGCGACGAACCGGCCACCGATTCGGGCAATGTCGCGCTGGCCGTGGTGCCGGTATCGCAGGTGCAGGTCGGCGAGCCGTACCGGAAGCTCGGTGCCGGCCCGCTGGATACCGCCCCGGTGAGCATCGACACCTGGATCCCGGAGGACGCGCTCATCGCCCGTCCCGGCACGGGTTTGGCGGTGATCAGCTGGGGCCTGGCCCACGAACGCTACTCGGTGGCCGGGCAGATCGCCGCGTCCTGCGAGCGCATGCTCGGCGTAACCCTGGCCCGGATGTACGACCGCGCCCAGTTCGGCAAGCGCCTCTACGACCATCAGGCGCTGCGACTCCGCGTCGCCGACCTGCAGTCGCGGGTCGATACCCTGCGCCACGCATTGGCCGGCGTCGCCGCCGAGGGCCGGATCAATCTGCGGACGGCCGCTTCGCTCAAAGTCACCGCGGCCAATCTCGGCGAAGAAGTGGCCTCGGAGTGCCTGCACATCTGGGGTGGTATCGGCTATCTCGATACCGGTCTCCCGCTGAACCGCTGGTTCCGGGATATGAAACTGGCGCGCGTCGGTGGCGGTACCGACGAGGTGCTGTGGGAGTTGGTGGCCGCGGCCATGAAGCCCGACACGGACGGCTACCGGGCATTACTCGCGAAAGTGGATACGCAATGACAGACGCCTCGGTAACGACGCTGACCCCCTCGGATCACACATACCTGCACTTGGACACCGAGAGCAGCCCGATGCACTGGGCGATGCTGCTCGAACTGTCCGCCGACGGCACCCACCTGCCGATCGGCGAGGTGCGGGAACGGGTGCGCGAGCGTAGTGAACTGTTCGAACTGTTCCGGCTCGGCATCGACCGCGGGCGCTGGCGCCGACCCCGCGAAGTCGTGGCCCAGAAGGTCGAGGTGGACAGCCATCTCGCGGCCGCCGAATACACCGATGCGGCAGAGTTGAGCAAAGAGGTCACCGCACTGCTCGAGGCGCCGCTGCCCCGTCCGCAACCGATGTGGCACATCACGCTGTTCACCCCGGCCGGCGCCGGTCCCCAATACTTCCTGCTGCGCGTGCACCATGCGGTATCCGACGGTATCGCCGGCGCCGCGTTCGCCGCGCTGCTGGCCGACGGTACGGCCGAGGAACTAGCCGAGTTCGAACGGTTCGCGACGAGCCCACGATTCCGGACGCCCGATATCGAGCCGGAGGTCATGAAGGAGGCAAAAGCCGCCTTCGCCGCACAGCATGCCGCCGGAAAGACGGGCCGCAACTGGCCGAAACTCACCACATCCGGCCGCCGCGAATACGCGGTGTACAGTGCCTCCACCCGCGACCTGCGCCGCACCGCCAAAGCACACGGCGCCTCGGTGCACGAGTTCCTGCTCGCGTCCGTCGGCCGCGCGCTCAGCCTCGCCCCGCCCGGTGCGGTACCCGCCGAAGTCATCCGGGTGACCCTGCCGGTGACCAACGATCCGGAGTTCCGGCACACCGGTAACGCCGTGATCGTCACACCGTTCAATCTGGCCGGTAACGAATCCGATCTCGACCGGCAGCTCGAGCGATGCAAAACGGAACTGGCCGTCATCGAGAAGCGCCGCCCCGAACTGACTTCCGCCGCGCCCGCGATCGAACCCGGGCTGCCCTGGGCGCTGCGGCGGGTGATCGGTAGCGCGGCCATGAAACATATGAGTCCCGATATCCATATCGGTATCAACCCCGGATTCTCCAGGGCGCGTTCCGTACTCGGAAAACAGATCACCGAACTGACTGCGCTGTCGCCGCTGGCCGGTTACTCGTTCTCGGTGACGTCGCTGATCCTGCGCAAGCGGACATCATTCGGCATTGTCATCGACCCCGCGGCCCTGCCGCCGGGGTACGCCGACACCTTCGTCGAGCACTTCGACCGGGTCCTCGGCGAGGCGTAGGACGCCACGGCCGGAAGTATCCCGGCAGGCAGAAATGGAACTCCAATGAGCAGAATCACCCAGTTGCTTTTCGACGAACCGGTTTCCGAAGTCAAAGGTTTGTGGAGCGGGCCCGACACATCGGAGCTGACCTTCCGATCGTGGGATCGGTTGCGGGCCACGGCCCGCCGGGTCGCCGCCGGATTGGCCGAGGCGGGTGTGAGGCCGGGTGATTCCGTCGCGATCCTCGCGGGCGCGGCCGACGATGTCATCGTTGCGGTACAGGCGATCTGGATGCGTGGCGCGGTATTCACCATGCTGCACCAGCCCACACCGCGCATGAATCTCGAGACCTGGCTGACGGATACGCGTTCCGTGGTCGGTATGCTGGGCGCCCGGGTGGTCGTACTGAGCGAGCCGTTCACCGAGGCGGTGCGAGCTCTCGACCTCGGTGCACCGGTTGCCGTCATCGATGAACTGGCCGAATGCACGGAGACGATCGCGCATGTGCCGACCGCCGAAGACGATACCGCCATCCTGCAGCTGACCTCCGGCACCACCGGTGTACCGAAGGCAGTGGCGATCTCCTACCGGAACCTGCATCAGAATCAGGTCGCCATGGTCGACCGGACGGGCTTCACCGCCGACTGGGTAGGCGTCAGCTGGTTGCCGCTCTACCACGATATGGGAATGATCGGCCTGCTCATGACCCCGCTGCTCGCGCAGGCGACGGCGGTGGTGGTTCCGCCGCTCGCGTTCCTGAAGAATCCGCTGTGCTGGGCGGAGTTGATCAGCCGATTCGAGGGAAACTACACCGCAGCACCGAATTTCGCCTATTCGCTGCTGGCCCGGCGGCTGTGCCGGGCGCCCGACGGCGCCTATGACCTGTCCTGTATGCAGGTTGCAGTCAACGGCGCGGAGATCGTCGACGAATCGACCCTACGGGAATTCCTCGATGCGGCAGCGCGTTTCGGGTTCCGACCGGAGGCCCTGACGCCGGCCTACGGGATGGCCGAGACCACCCTTGCCACCTCGTTCACCGCTGCGGACGCGCGTTATTCGGTGGATACCATCGAACCCGGACGCGCCGAAAGTGCGGGCGTGGTCGAGCGTGATCCGGCCGGTGCATCGCGAACTCTGATGCGGCTGGGAACACCGGTCGCCGGGATCGAACTGAAGGTCGTCGACGGTTCCGGGGCGGCGCTACCGGCCGACCGGATCGGCGAAATACTGGTCCGCGGAGACGCGGTGACCCGGCGGTATCTCCTGCCCGATGGTTACGTATCGGCGGTGGATGGCGAAGGCTGGCTCGCCACCGGTGATCTGGGATATATCACCGATACCGGTGAGACCGTCGTGACCGGCCGCAAAAAGGACATCATCATTGTCTCCGGCCGCAATATCGCGCCTACCACGGTCGAGCGCGCAGCGGCCGGAATCGACGGTGTGCGCGCCGGCAGTGTGGCGGCATTGGCCGTGCGTCTGCCCGGTATGGCCCGCGAGGGTATCGCCGTGATCGCCGAATCCGATCTCGCCGAGGATGCCGAGCAGAGTGAGCGGATTCGTAAGGAAGTGGCGCGAGCGGTATTCGACGATATCGGTATCGCTCCGGCAGTCGTCACGATCGTGCACAAAGGTGCACTGCCCAAGACTCCGTCGGGGAAGTTACGCCGTTCGTCGGCTGCGAGTCTCATTTCGTCTTGATCGAAGAGCAGTGAAAGTTAGGATTGACTTGCCTAACTTTTGCGGCCTATTGTTGGACCGCCCGGAGGCCCGGGTTTGTTGGTTGTTTGGCTCGAAGGGACCGCCCATGCCGAAATTCATCAGGATCGTTTCCGCCTTAGTCTTCGCCGCTCTGCTCGGCCTGGGCCTGGCCCAGCCCGCCGCGGCCGATGTGTCGATTCGCGACGGGAAGGTCGGCGATCTCTACATTCGCGACGAGGTCCCGAACCTCGGCCAGCTCGAGCGGCAGTTCGCTGCCTTCTGGAATCCGAACATCGGCGTCGAACCCAAGCTCGAGGTCAGCTACAACGGCCCGCAGGCGCGTGGCGCGCTCGAACAGGTCATGGCGAACAGCCAGACCATGGATTTCTTCTCGATCCAGGGCCGTGCCGTCGGCGATATCAACATCTCGGGCAACACGATGTCGGTGGTTGTCGAGGGCGTGATGGCGGGCTTCCCGGCCACCTCCATCAACTACCGCTTCATTCGTGAAGGCGGTCTGTGGAAGTACGACTGGAAGGCGATCTGCGCCGAAATGCAGTGCGCCGGTGACCCGGACTTCGGGTACTGACAGCCGCAGAGATTTCCGGAACGACTCCCCGTCGACGCCACGGCCGAACGGGGAGTCGTTCTGCGTATATATCCATTCACCAGTCACTCAGTCGTTCAGGAATATATCGATGATCAGTATTCGCGGCGTATCCAAACGCTTCGGAGATATCGTCGCCGTAGACGATGTCAGCTTCGAGGCCGAACCGGGCTCGATCACCTATCTGCTCGGGCCCAACGGCGCCGGCAAAACCACCGTTATGCGGATGATCGCCGGCCTCACCCGGCCCACCGGCGGAACCCTCACCATCAACGGTAAAGGCCTACTGGAATTCCGGGACACCCTCCGCGAAATCGGGTTCGGCCTCGGCGCGTTCACCCGCAACCCCCAGCACACGGCCACGCAGCACCTCCTATGGCAGGCCCGCCTGGGCGGACTGCCGGCGGCCGCCGCCGGCCGGGCGCTGGAACGGGTCGGGCTGGAAAAGGTCGCGAAGCGTCCGGTCGGCAAATTCTCCTACGGCATGCTGCAGCGGCTCGGGATCGCCGCGGCGCTCCTGGGCGATCCGCGAACCCTGGTGCTGGACGAACCGGCCAACGGGCTCGACGTCGAAGGCACGTTATGGCTCCGCGAACTCGTCACCGGGCTCGCCGCCGAGGGGAAATGCCTGCTGGTGGCCTCACACAACCTCACCGAAGTCGAGATCACCGGCAACCGGATCATCATCATGGGCAAGGGCAAGGTGCTGTCCGACACGAGCAAAGACGAGTTGGTTGCCCGCGGCTCCGGTCCACGACCACTGGAGTCCGCCTACCTCGGGATCACCGCGAACAGCGTCGAATACACCACCGGCGGAGGTGAAGGCTGATGCTCGCCCGCTATCTGATCCGCTCGGTCCACAGCGAACTCGCGAAGCTGTCATGGCGCAACCCCCTGTGGTACACCGTCGTCCCGCTCGCGATCCTGATCCCGGTGGCGCTCAACTTCGGAATCGCCAAGGCCTCCCAGGCCGAAGCCATCAACGGTTACGGCGGAATGGAGACCAGCAACGCCACCTACTGGGTGCTGATCTTCTCGACCTTCATCCTCATGTCGGGCGCGGTGTCCTCCCTCAGTAACGAATTCAAGGACAAGACCGTCGAGACCGTCGCCGGAATCCAGGCGCGCCGCTGGCTGCTGCCCGTCGCGAAGTTGGTCGTGTTCGGTGTGCTCTCCGGCGTGGTCGCCGGTGCGACCACGTTCCTTCTGCTGGGCGGCTTCCCGCACCTGTTCCCGGACGTATGGGGTGACGTCGACGCCTTCTCCGGTGCCGGTATCCGCCTGCTGATCTGCGTGCCGGTCTTCACCCTGCTGGTCTGCGCTCTCGGCCTGGGCCTGGCCGCACTGCTGCCGAAACCGGGCCTGGTGGTGATGATCGTGCTGCTGTGGAAGTTCGGCATCGAGGTCTTCGTCACCTTCGTCAACAACGATTTCGGGCGGATGCTGCAACGGTTGTCGCCGTTCAAGAACGGCGAACTCGGCGTCGGCCAGCTCTCCACCATCGAGAGCTACTTCGGCGGCCCGAACGGCTCACTGCTGTACTTCGCGGTCCCGTGCCTGGTCGTCTTCGTGCTGGGAACTGTGCGCCTGTCCACGGGGGATATGAAGAGCGACTGATCGACGCGGGGGAGTGGCCCCGTGGGTCAGCGGCGTTCCGCGGCATGCCGGAAGCCGCGGAACGCCACCGGACCGAACACGACGACCCAGTCCGATCGTCCACAGCACCGTGCCGGCCAGTGGCGCTGCCACCGGACCGCCTTC
>NZ_BAFV01000036.1 GCF_000308515.1 Nocardia carnea NBRC 14403
AAGGTGAGCCGCCCGCTGAGGGCGAGCCTCCTGCTGAAGGTGAGCCGCCCGCTGAAGGTGAGCCGCCCGCGGAGGGCGAACCGCCCGCGGAAGGTGATTCTCCTACCGGCGAGCCCGACCCCACCGGGGACGGAGCTTCGGGTGACCAGCCTGCGAGCGAGCCTCCGGTAGCGAACTACCAGCCGGTGCCCCCGCCGGAAGTGCGTACCCAACCGCGGGATGGTTCGGCCTGACGACCGTGGCAGCCATGGATGGTTCTGTCGGAGGGAGGTAGCGAAGGGCGGCCCGTCGAGCACTGTCGACGGGCCGCTGAGTATTGCCGGAACGGGGAACTTACAGGGGACCCCACCTGGTGTCGGTGCCTTCGCGGAATGCGGCGAAGGAGGCGTCGAGTTCGCCGGTGGCGCTGCACATCACCTGGGTGCGGTTCTCGATATCGAGGGCGTGCCGGAGGCTCGGGGAGTCCACGGTCTGCCACATCGTTTCTTTTGTCATCCAGACCGCGAGTGGCGAGTGGCAGGCGATTTCCTCGGCCTTGGCGACCGCGCGGTCGAGGAGGTCGTCGGTGCCGGTCACTTCGAGTACGAGGCCCATGCGCTCGGCTTCGTGGGCGTCGAATATGCGGCCGGTGAGCAGGAGTTCGGCCGAACGGGACGCACCGACCAGGCGTGGGAGGTGATAGCTGGTGCCCATATCGCAGGCCGAGATGCCGTGCCGAATGAAAACGGCGCCGAAACTCGCGTCAGGGCTTGCGAACCGGATATCGCACGCGAGTGCCAGGGCGAATCCGCCGCCGACCGCGGCGCCGTTCACGGCGGCGATCACGGGCTGGCGGAGTCGGTGGATTTTCTCGAACGCCGAGGCCATCAGTTCTTGGGCGGCGTAGATCCGGGCCACCGGGGAGTGGACCGAACCCAGCAGGGCGGCGGTGGGGCCGGCATCCGTGGCGGTGAAGTCTTCGGGCCGCGCTTTGAGGTCGGCGCCGGCCGAGAAACCGGCGCCCGCGCCGGTGATGACGACGGCGCGGACGTCCGGCTTTCCGTTCACTTCATCCAACACGGTGTGCAATTCCGCGACAGTCTGGTTGTCTAGCGCGTTACGTCGGTGCGGGCGGTCGATTGTCAGGACGGCAACGCCGGAGGGCAGGTATTCGGTGACGAGCTGGGACACGGTTCGGGCCTTTCCGGAAGCGGCTCAGCGGGCGACGGTGCCGCCGTCGACCAGGAAGGTCTGGCCGGTGATGAAACTGCCTGCGTCGGAGCACAGCAGCAGTGCCGTCCCGACCATCTCGTCGGGTTCGGCGAGGCGGCCCAGAAGGGATCCGCCGGCCATGGCCTCGATGAACTCGGGCGGGTTCTTGCGGACCATATCGGTATCGACCGCCCCGGGCGCCAGGGCGTTGACGCGGATACCGTCGGCGGCGAATTCGGCGGCCATGGAGCGGGTGAACGACAGCAGCGCGGCTTTGCCCGCCGCGTACATCGAAAGTGCGGGCGCGAACTGCATTGCCGCGACGGAACCGAAGTTGAGCACGGCGGCGTGTTCGCTGGCCCGCAGATACGGCAGCGCAGCCTGGATCAGGAACAGCGGGCCCTGCACGTTGACGCCGAACGATTTGTCGACCGCCTCCGGCTGCATACTGCCCAGGGGTTGCGCGAGCGCATTGGCGGCATTGTTGACGACGATATCGACACCACCGAAGGTCTGCGCTGTGGTCTCCACGAGGTCGTGCAGCGCGCTCACCTCACCGAGATGGGTCGGGACTCCGATGGCTTCCGCGCCGAGTTCCCGTAGCCGGGACGCGGCCTTGTCGCAGGCCTCCGGTTTACGGCTGGCCACCACGATATTCGCGCCCGCGCAGGCGAAGCCCTCGGCCAGCGCCAGCCCGATACCGCGGGTTCCACCCGTGATGATCGCGGTCCGGCCGCTCAGGTCGAACAGCTTCTGGTACGAGTCCTTGTCCACTCCGGCCACCCTCTCGCTCTGCGGGCGGTACCGCCCGCCACTGACTACAGCCGCAGTCAGTTGTATCAGTACGGGAAGCCGCACGGGTGGGACTTCGTCATCGGAGCGCTGGCGACGGACCGCACCGGCCAGAGTCGGGCCGGTCGACCGGCTGCCTCGCGGACTTCGCGTAGCGCCGGGCCGGGCGTAACCTCGATCGCGTCGCGTAGTGGCGGCCGACTGCGCTGCCCGGTTCGTCCGCCGACGCCCCCGCCGGACGAGCCGGCGAACGGTTTTCTTGCCGGTATCGTCGCCGGGCGGCTGCGGTGTCGGACCGGTCGTCACCCGTTTCCGGACCGGCAGGGTTCACTGATCGGTGGTGACGGTATCGGTGCAGGTCGCGGCGGCGGGGAGTTCGTCGGCGAGGAAGACGGTCTGGGCCATCATCTTGTAGCCCGACATCTGCTCGCGGAAGACCTCGAGGGATTCTTCCGGGTGCACCGAATCGATCACCGCGTGCGGGCCGATCGCGTTGAACTGGTGGCTGACCCCGCGCGGAATCTGCATATCCACGAATGAGCACGGCGGCACGATCAGGTTGTATCGGAGGCGGTGCACACCGGTGGGGGTGTCGGGGAGATCGTCTTCGAAGGTGGCCGGGCGGAACGGTGTTACACCGGGAACGTCGGTGATGGCGAAGGGGGAGAGGCTGCCGACCCGGATGCGGGTGCCGGGGCCGGTCATCATCCGCACGAATCGCAGTCCGGTGTGCAGGTGCATCCGGGAGCAGATATCGCGTTCGACGACATCGTAGAAATCCATGATGTAGCGGTCGGCGAAGAAACCGTCGAACGGTTTCTCGATCATGTACACATCGCCCTCCTCGAAAGTCTGGGAGCGGACGATGCCGTCGGAATCCGGGGTCGTAGCCGCCGCGCTCTGCTTTGCGCGGGTCACGATATCGGCGAAGGCGTTCACCACAGCCAGCGCGACGGGCTCCGGGAACTGCGCGACCGGGGTGACGGAATTACGGCCCGCATCCCGGAAGGTGGCGATATCGTGGATCTCGTTGTCGTCGTCGGCCTGCTGTTTGAGCGGGGTGGGATCGTGCGGTGCGGACATCGTTGGGGGACTCCTGGTTTCGGACACTGACAAAACGGCGCAGCAGATCTCAGGGGCCCACCTCGAAAGAGCGTAACCACAGCTCGAGAGTCAGAATCAGCCAGAGCTTGCCGCCGTGCCGCGGGAGCAGGGAGCCGTCACCGCGCAACCACGCGCGCAGGGTATCGGCGCGGAACAGATCGCGGGCCCGTGCGCTGGGACCGAAGAGCAGATCGTTGCCCAGATCGGCGAGCGGGCCGGTGAGCCACTGCTGCACCGGAACCCGCATCCCGCTTTTCGGCCGGTCGACGATGGTCGCGGGCAGCAGATCGCGGACGGCTTCCTTCAGAATCCATTTCTCCGTGGTCCCGGCGAGTTTCAGGTTCGCCGGGATCCGAAACGAATAGTCGATGACCGCACGGTCGAACAGCGGGGCGCGCCCCTCCACTCCGCTGGCAGCGGTGAGCCGCTCCACTTTGGTGAGGATGTGGTGCGCGCCTTTGGTACGCAGGTTGGTGTGCAGGAGTTGATTGAGCAAGCCGGTCATCCGTCCCTGCCGCAGATACGGGGACAGTAGGTCGGTCAGTGGTGGTGCGTCCGATAATTCGGCGAGGACCGCGGGCGTGAGCAGGACGGGCAGGTCGCCGTGGCATTTGCGGTAGCTGTCGAGATAGGCGCGGGCGCGCGCCTGCGGGGCGGGATCGTCGCGGAACAGTTCGAAGATCAGCATCGGCAGGTTCTTCGGGCCGCCGAATACCGGATCCCCGCCCTCACCGTTGAGGATGGTGGTGGCACCGTCGGCCGCGGCGGCTTCGGCGAGCAGCAGGTTCGGCACGGTCAGCGGATCACCGACCGGGCAGTCCAGCAGGGAGACGGTATGCGCGAGCCGGTCGGCGACTGCGGATCCGGGCACGGTGAGAACCCGGTGATCGGTGTGGCAGTGCGTGGCGACCAGACCCGAATAGGCCAGCTCGTTCGGGGTGGTGCCGTCGAAACCGATCGAATACGACCGCACCGGATGCTCGTGCAGTTTCGTGGCCAGCGCGGTGACCAGACTGCTGTCGATACCGCCGGACAGCAGGACCGCGACCGGTTCGCCGGCCGGTAGACGCCGCGCGGTCGCGCTTTCGAGGAGTTCACGCAACCGCTGTGCGTGTTCCTGGGCGGGTCTGTCCTCGGTGTGTTCCGCGGGTTCCCAGAAGATCTGCTCATCGACCGAACCGTCGAGCCGCAGCCGCAGGCATCGGCCCGGCAGCACCTCGTGGATTCCGCGCAGTAGGGTTTCCGATCCCGGCAGGTAGGCGAACGTAAGGAACGAGCGGACTGCGGGCAGATGCAGTCCGGTGTCGAGTTCGGGCCAGCGTCGCAGGGCCTGTAGCGAGGTCGCCGCCGCCCAGTGGCCGCGGGCGCGGGCATGGAACAGGGTGCGGGCGCCGACGTGGTCGCGGATCAGCACCAGTTCGGTGCCCTCGGAGATCGCGAGGGCGAACATCCCGTCGGCCGTGGTCAGACCTGCTGTGCCGAAACGTGCGTAACAGGCCAGCAGCAGTAGCCCGTCGGCGCAATCGGGTGGTGGGGCGTCCGGGCCCAGACGTTTACGCAGTTCCGCGGCGTTGAACAGCGTGACCTCGCCTGTTGCTGTGAGATCACCCCAGGTGAAGGGGCCCGCGGCCCGGCCCGGTTCGTCGTGCAGCAGCCCGAAGGCGCTGTGCCCCGATACCGAAACCGGGTCGCCACCGGCCGCGCGCACCTGCGCGGCCGGGTCGTGCTCTGTCAGGAAGGCGCACCATCGGCTCACTGCTGCTCCTCAGCCGAAATCGCCGTCGGAATCGGCATCGCCGCCCCATTCGCCGTATTCGCCCGTGCTGTCCGTGGCTCCGGCCGGATCCTCTTCGGCGGCCAGGCGCAGTTCTTCTTCCTGCTCGGGGGAAAGCGACTCCGGCGGCGCGATGAGGCTGCCCACCAGCACCGCCCCCGCCGCGGCGGCGAGGATACCGCCGAGCCGGCCGCCGAACGAGGAGCGATTGGCGGTCAGTGTGCCGTCACCCCAGAGGGTTCGGCCGTAACCTGCCTCGCGTCCGTAGACGACCCGGCCGTCGCCGTAGGTGCGTTTGATGAGGTGCCGGCCCAGCGGCTCGTCGGTGCCGGTGGCGCCGCTGTCGTCGCGCCACGACACCAGCCCGTCCGGTCCGCGGGTGCGCCATTCCTGGCGGCCGTCGGAATACCTGCGGTGCACCGTCCGGTCGGCCAGTAGCTCGTCGGTGTAGGTGATCTCGTTGCGCAAACTCGGCTCCTTCATGAGGCGGGCCAGGTGAGAAAGCCGGCCCGCCGGGCCCGGCGGATTTCGATCAGTGCGCTACCGGGCCGGTGCACATCGCGGACCAGCCGGTGCACACTGCGCAGCAGTACCGCGGGATTCACCGACTCCACCTCGACGGCGCGGCCCCGGCCGAGGGGTGCGCTGCGCGTCAGGTGCAGTGGTGCGGTCTGCGCAGGGCGCAGTCCGATCGGCACGATATCGACGCCGTCGGGGATATCGGTCAGGGTGGGCAACCGGTCCGGGAAGGCGAGATCTGCCGGGGTCGCGTCGTGCAGGACATAGACGGTGCCGTGCGCGCGGGCGAGCATTGCCGTAATCCCCGGATCGAGCGGTAGTTCCGCGGCGCTCACCACCGGGCACGCCGATTCCATCGGTATCCCGTTGGCACGCAACATGGCCGCGACCGCCGTGGAACGGCAGACCAGCAGTCGCGGCAGGCCGTAGTCGAAGAGATCCGGTTCCGGTGTGTGCGCGCCTACGGTGGCCGGCGGGGCCGGGGGCGGGCCGAGTAGTCCGGGTACCTCGCCGATTTGGTCCAGTGCCGCCAGGAAAGCGCGATACGGCACCACCGGTGGCACCGTGAACGCGGGCCGGCGGGGTAACCGGTGCACCGGCAGAATCGTGCGGCACACCTCGTAGTACAGCTGCCGTTCGGTGAACAGCAGTCCGTTCGGCGCCGCGGCCCGTACGGCGGCGATACGTACGAGGCGGTCCAGCGGACCGGCCATCACGCCGCCGGCCATGTCAAGAATCCGGTCCGCCGCGCCGTGCGCCGTTCGGCATCGGTTTCGTCCTCGAGTTTCTCGGCGGCGCGGGTCACGACCGCGATGAGTCGCGCCGGTGGGATCGCCGCGATCGGTGACCACCATCCGTCCGCGAGCCAATCGATTTCCCGCTGAGTGAGCCCTACGGAGTGCAGAAAAGAGAGCCGGTTGCCGGCCGGTGGTCGTTCGCGCAACCGGATGGCGGATTCGTTGTCCAGCACCGCACGCGGAGCGAGACCCAGGATCCGCACACGGTCACCGAGGGACAGCCGGGCCGCTTTGGCGGTGGCGAATCCTTGCAGGCTCGCGTCGTGCAGCAACAACACCGGGACGCCGGGCGGGGCGTTCTCGATCCGGTCGGCAAGGGCCATATCGTAGGCCTGCGGGATTCCATTGGCCGCCAGGCATGCCCGCACACTCGGATCATCACAGATCAGGGCGACCCGGGGCCGTTCGACCACCGGAATCGGAACCTGCTGCTCGTCGAGGATGCCCGGCGGGAATTCGCCGTAGACGCTGACCCAGCGGCCGATCACATCCGTCCGGAACCCGTACGCGGTCAACGGCATCTCGATCCGGGTGCGCCGCCGGAACAACGGCCGGCAGATATAGATCACCGCCAGTCCCGCCGCCAGGACAACCACGCCGGACAGAAGCACTTTCCAGAACACGAAAGGACCGCTCCACCCCTGGATACCACTGAGCAGGCACAGGATGTAGGTGGCCAGGACAGTGAGGATCCCCCAGGTCCCCGCTGTACCGCCGATGTACCGGTCCAGGTCGGGCAATCGCCGCCGCGCTGCCGCATACCAGAGCTGCGTCACGGTGGCAGACAGGCCGCGACCGGCCGACAGCCGTTCGGTCAGCGACCGTAACCGCAGATCGTGCAGGTCCAGCGGCTCCGCTTTGGGGTCGAGGGCGAACTCCCGCTCGCATTTGGAGCACCGGTGATCGGTGCGTTCCCGGCGCAGCAGACTCCCACTGCAATGCGGACAGATCATGGTCCGCCCTCCCTCCGGCGCACGCACCAGCAGGTCGTGCCTCATTCTCGCGGCAGGTCTGAATGACCGCTCTTCAACATTTAGCACGGAAATGCGAACACCTGGTGACCGATATGGCCCTGGTCATCGTGCCGGGCCGGAACGTGTTCTTGCGAAGGCCGGGGGCGGTGCCCGATGCTGGGGCGATGGATATCGGGATCGCACTGCCCACCATGTGCCGAGGCTATGACCGGGCGGCCACCGTCGAATGGTCGCGTCTCGCCGACGAGGGGCCGGTCTCCAGTATCTCGTGCGGGGAACGGATGACCTACCACAATCCCGAAATGTGGACGACGATGGCGGCCGCGGCCGCGGTGACCGAACGAGTGCGCATATTCGCGAACCTTTCTGTGCTGCCTGCTCATCCGGTACCGCTGGTGGCCAAACAGGCGGCGACGATCGATGTGCTGTCCGAAGGCCGCTTCACCCTCGGTGTCGGCGTCGGCGGGCGGGGTGGCGACTACCGCAGCCTCGGGGCCGATTCCGAACGCCGCCACGAACGGCTCGACCGGGCGGTTGCCGAACTACGGTCGCTGTGGGCGGGCGAGCCGCCGTTCGACGGTGCCGATCCCGTCGGCCCGCCGTGCGTCCAGCCCGGGGGCCCGCCCGTGCTCGCCGGGGCCCTCGGCCCCAAATCTCTGGCCCGCGCCGCGCAATGGGCCGACGGGGTGGTGTCCTTCAGTGTGGGCGGGGTGCCGGGGGAGATCGCGTGGTCCGCCGAGGCCGCCCGCCGCGCCTGGACCGACGCGGACCGCACAACGCCTCGGCTGGTCAGCGGCTGCTTCTACACCCTGGGGATTCCCGACGCCGAGCCGATCCTGCACAGCTTCACCGCGGAATATCTGGACTTTCTCGGTTCCGGCAATGCCACGGCGGCCGCGGCGGCCATGAAGACCTACGACACCGACGCGCTGCACCGGACGCTGGACGCGGCGGAAGCGGCCGGACTCGACGAGTTCATCCTGGTCCCCGGCTCCGCCGACCGCGCCGTCCTCGACGCAACCCTGGATCTCATCGCCGCCCGCTGAATCCGAACGGGACGTGCCGCCGCGGCCGACAATCCGCCGTGATCGGTTGCGTAACCACCGCAGGGTGCCGGTCCGGCTGATGTTGTGCCCGGTATCGGCCAGGTAGTCGACCTGCGGCGATATTCATCCCGACTGGTAAATGCCGGGCCGGCATATTTGCCGTGACTGGAGGTTCGGTGATCTTCTGCAGCGGTGACTTTCTCAGTTCCCGACCAGCCCGCCCCGCGAAACCGGCTACGGTTTCTGGCCGCCGCGCTGGCGGTATCCGCACTCTCGTTCACTGTTGCCTGTGGCTCCGAGCCCGGGTCGACCAACGGTACGGCCGCGTCCGGATCGACGAGCGTTGCCGCCCCGGCCACCGGCACCGCGGCCTTCACGGACCTGGAAACGACCCACGGTGCGCGGCTCGGGGTCTTCGCACTCGACACCGGCACCGGTCGCAGTGTCGGTCATCGGATGGATGAGCGGTTCCCGATGGCGTCCACGTTCAAGGGGTTGGCCTGTGGTGGCCTCCTGGACCGGCATCGGTTGTCGTCGGGGTTCTTCGACCAGGTGATCCACTATCCGCGCCACGAACTCGTCGAATACTCACCGGTGACCGAGCAGCATGTCGATACCGGTATGACGGTTGCCGATCTGTGCCATGCGGCGATCACGGTCTCCGACAACACCGCCGGTAACCAGATCCTGAAACTTCTCGACGGGCCCGCCGGATTCACCGCCTTCCTGCGGTCTCTCGGTGACAGCACCTCCCGGCTGGACCGCTGGGAAACCGAACTGAACACCGCGATTCCGGGCGATGAACGCGATACCACCACACCGGCCGCGCTGGCGGCCGGCTACCGGGCCCTCGTCGTCGGGGACCGGCTTCCCGAACCCGAGCGCGAGCAATTGCGGTCCTGGCTGGTCGCCACCACCTCGGGTGCCGACCGCATCCGCGCCGGCCTGCCCGCCGACTGGACAGTCGGGCACAAAACCGGAACCCCCGCCTACGGCTCCGCACTCGATGTGGCCGTCGCCTGGCCGCCGGGCCGGGCTCCGCTCGTCATCGCCGTGCTCAGCACCAAACCCGAGCAGGACGCCGAACCCGATGGCGCCCTGCTGGCCGCCGCCACACGAATCGCCCTGTCGGAACTCGGAGCCGGCGAACCCGGCTGAGCACAGCGGCGGCGGCCGGACGCTCCCCGGGAGTCCGCGTAGACCATATGTGCGCGGACAAAGACTCCCAGGACCGTGTCGGGGACCGCCGCGCCCCGACACCGTGGACCCCTAGATCAGCTTGGCATCGATCAGGAGGTTCCAGATCTCACCCTGGTCGACGATATCGACACCGAGTTTCTCCGCCTTGGCCAATTTGCTGTCGCCGACTCCGGCACCGGTGATGAGCAGGTCCGTATTGGCCGATACCGAGGAGGCGGCTGTCGCACCCGCCTTCTCGCACAGGCGCTGGAACGTCGGCCGGGCCACCTTCTCCCCGGAACGGGGGTCGCTGAGGGCGCCGGTGATCACCACCGTTTTACCGGCCAGGGGAGCGCCGGCCTCGACGACCGGCGGAAGATCCTCTTCCCGTACATCCAGAGAGACGCCGGCCTGCCGCAGGCGTTCTAGTTCCGGCCGCAGGCGGGTGAGGTGTTCGACCAGCGAGGCGGCGACCTTCGGCCCGATATCCTCCACCGCCACGAGTCGCTCCTCGCCCGCGTCGGCGACCTCCTCCAACGAGCGGAAGCCGGCCCGGGCCAGGCGAGCTGCCGTACCGTCGGAGGCCATCGGGATGGCCAGCCCGATCAGCGCGCGGCGCAACCCGACCGCGCGGCTCGCGTCGACCGAATCGATCATGCGCGCGGCCGAGACCTCGCCGATACGGTCGAACTCGAGCAGGCGCTCCTTGGTGAGCGCGTAGAAGTCCGACGGGCGCTCCAGGATGCCGGCCTCGGCGAGACGCTCGATCCACACCTGCCCGAACGCATCGATATCGGCTGCCGCACGCGACGCCCAGTGGATCAGCCTGCGCACGGTCTGCGCGGGACACGCGACGTTGGTGCAGAACAGTTCCCGGCTGTTGCCCTGTTCGATCACCGCCTGCCCGCAGGACGGGCAGGCGGTCGGTGGCACGATCTCGCGTTCCTCGCCCGTACGTTTCGCGGCGTCGAGTACCCCTGCCACGAACGGGATCACATCGCCTGCCCGGCGTACCAGCACGGTATCGCCGACCTTGATATCGCGGGCGCGGATCACTTCCTGATTGGCCAGCGTCGCTTTCGTGACAGTGGTGCCGCCCACGAAGACCGGTTCCAGCCAGGCCACCGGGACGATCTTGCCTGTTTTGCCGACATCCCAGACCACCTCGTTGAGCAGTGTGGTCTTCTCCTCGGCGGCGAATTTGAACGCCAGCGCGCCGCGCGGGCTGGCGGATCGGGTGCCGGCGGCGGCGTAGGCGCCGCGGTCGGCCAGCCGCAGCACTGCTCCGTCGATATCGTAGTCGAGGTCGTTGCGGCCCTGTTCGATCGCGGTGATCGCCGCCTGGGCCTGCTCCGCGCCGGTGCAGACCCGCATCTGTGCACCCGCGATCCCCAGCGCCCGCAGGCCCTGCTCCAGATCGTCCGCGGCGCCGCCGGCGGGGGCGTCGAGGTCGAAACCGAAGAATTGCAGGCGCCGCTCGGCGACGGTGGCCGGGTCTTTGGCCCGCAGCGTTCCCGCCGCGGCGTTACGGGGATTGATCAGCGGTTTGTCCGGGTGGCCGGTGTTGTAGGCGAGGAATGTCGAGCGCAGCATCACCGCCTCGCCGCGCACCTCCACCCGCCCCGGGACGTCGATCCGTGCCGGGACGCCGTCGACGAGCGCGCGCACAAGGACGGTGACGTCGTCGCCAGTGGTGCCGTCGCCCCTGGTGACGGCCCGGAGGAACTGCCCGTCTTCGTAGACCAGGGCCAAGGACAGGCCGTCGAGTTTCGGCATCACCACCACGTCCCGGCCGGGGAAGCGATCGAAGAATGCCGCGACCTGATCGGGTGTGGTCGCCTTCTCGAGCGAAAGCATCGGACGCGAATGCCGGACCGGGGCGTGCAGCACCGCGGGTGCGCCGACCTGTTCCAGCGGGTTCGGGTCGGGCGCGAGCTCGGGATGTGTTTCGATCAGGCCGCGCAGCTCGTCCTCGATCGTGTCGTACTCGGCGTCCGCGACCAGCGGCGAGCCCTGGTAGTAGGCATCGCGCAGGACCACGATGCGGTCGGCCAGCTCTTGGATACGTTCCCCTGTTTCCACAGGTACCGACGCTACCGAGGACCACCGACATCCGGCGTGGCGACACCACTGTGCAATCGGGGCCGGAGCGCGGCCGAGGACGTTGCGGTGCGCGGCCGGTGCGGATGCCCCTTCCGATGATCGCCGGTCGGGACTCCGCTTCGCCCCGGATGCGATCCAGCGCTGTCGGGACCGCGGCACGAAGATGTCCGCGTTCGCGGTTCCACCGGCAACGCCGAGTGGCGCGCCGGTTCGGGGTCCCACGCCGGCCGCTGCGTAGGATCGAGGCGTTCGCGCAGCGCACGCGGCTACGCGTGTCCTCACGGTTCATTTCGGGGATCGGTCCACCGGAGGCTCGAGTCGAGGTATCGAGAATGACAGATCGGCGCAATACCGCCCACCGCCACCGCGGGGTCCCCGGGTGAACGCGGGAGCTCGCGCCGCGGACCTCGGATACGCGACGGCCTGGCGGCTGGTGCGGTTGCTGCCGCAGCGGTGGGCCGCGGGACTGTTCCGGATCGGGGCCGATCGGGCGGCCCGTGGTGGCGGGCCGGAACAGTTGCGCCGCAACCTGGCCCGCGTGCTCGGCACCACCCCGGCGGAAGTGCCCGACGACCTCGTGCGGGAGAGTCTGCGTTCCTACGCCAGGTACTGGTGCGAGGCGTTCCGGCTGCCCTCGATGGATCCGGTGCGGCTGGCCGAGACGATCGAGTCCTCGGCAACCGGTGTCGAGCACATACGTGATGCATTCGCGCGTGGCGGTGGCGTGGTGCTCGCGCTGCCGCACAGCGGGAATTGGGACCTGGCCGGGGTGTGGGTGGTGCGCCGGCTGGGCACGCCGACCGTGGTGGCCGAGCGGCTGGCACCGGAATCGTTGTTCCAGCGTTTCGTCCGATTCCGCGAGAGCCTGGGTTTCGAGATCATTCCGCTCACCGGTGTGGAGACGCCGCCGTTCGAGCAGTTGGCCGCGCGGCTCCGGGCAGGCCGCATAGTGGGCCTGCTGGGCGAACGCGACCTGTCCGGTGCGGGCGTGCCGGTCGACTTCTTCGGTGAACCCGCCACCATGCCCGCAGGCCCGGCCAAGCTGGCCATCGAGACCGGTGCACCCCTGCTGCCGGTGCACTGCTGGTTCACTCCCGGGGGCTGGGGGTTCGATATCGGCGCTCCCATCGACACCACCGGTGGCATCGTGCCGACGACACAGCGGCTGGCCGACAGGTTCGCCGCCGGTATCGCGGCGCACCCCGCCGATTGGCATATGCTGCAACGGGTCTGGACAGCCGACTTCACCGCCGAGCAACTCGCTCGCATCGAGGCCCGGCGCACGCGCTCACGCTGATCGTTGTTTCCGGTTACCGAACGCCGGCGACCGGAGGGCTGCGCAGCTTCTGTCAGCTCGGCGCGACCGCGAACCGGGCGATCGCGTGCCCGCCGGTGCGGGTTCATCTCGGCCCGGCGGATGATTCGGTCCCGGATTTCCGATGTCGATGCTGTGCAGTGAACGACCCGGATATCGGCTACCGGAGACAGGGCTACCAGGTTCGGCACCCAGAGTCGCCGTTGGAAGGCGGCTTCGGCAACCACAGTGACACCGGCCCGCATCATGACGCCCGAGTCGCTGGGCTATCGCGTGTGCGAGTGTGGTCTTACCGCTGCCCGGTGGCCCACTTACCACGATCAGCACCGGAGATGGCGTAGGAGAGGTTCCGCTGTCCGGCCCTGAGCCGCTGTCCGACACGATTGCGCCCCTCGTCGTTGTCTCCGGAGTCCGAGCCCGGACACGTAACCATCATGTTTCTTCATTCTGCGGAACTCTTCCCCAGAGTCACGCCTTGTGTTAGAACTCATGTCAGTTGTCATACAAATTGGAGGAACTGTGGAAGCGGCCCTGCTGATCACCGATGCCGAGGTTGTCGACGAAACAGGTGTCCGGACCGCCGACGTCGCCGTCGAAGGGGGACGTATCGTCGCGGTGGGGCCGCGGCTTCCGGTGGAATCCGCTGGTGAGCGCATCGACGGCACCGGCCGGCTCCTGCTGCCGGGATTCGTCGACCTGCACGCACACTCCGCCCTGCGCCCGTTCGACGATCCGCTGCTCACGCCGAAGATTGCGCAGGGGTTCACCACAGAACTGATCTGTCCCGACGGCCTCGGCCCCGCACCGATCACCGACGCGACCCTGACGAGCCGGCGCAGCTACTTGCGGGGCCTGGAACCCAGCACCTCCGCCCCGTGGACCTGGCGGAGCATGGGTGAATACCTGGACGCGCTGCAACAGGCCCGGCCCGCCGCCAATATGGTGGCCTGCGTTCCGCACAGCGCGGTCCGCGAAGCGGTGATGGGCAATGCCGACCGCCGGCCCGACGCCCGCGAGATGGCGGCGATGAAAGACCTCGTCGAGGAATCGCTGGCGGCGGGCTGCCGGGCGGTCTCGTTCGGCATGATCTACGCGCCCGGCCTGTACGCCGATACCGCGGAGCTCATCGGTATCGCCGAAGCCGCCGCCCGATTCGATGTTCCGCTGGTACCGCATGTCCGCAACGAGGCCGCGGGGGTGCTGGATTCGATCGCCGAGTTCGTCCGCGTCTGCGAACACACCGGCGCGCCACTGCACGTCTCGCATGTGAAGCTCGTCGGTGTCCCCGAACTGCTGTCCGACCTCATCGACCTGCTGAGTTCGGCGCAGGACCGGATCCGGCTCACCTTCGACCAGTACCCCTACGGGGCCGGTAGCACCCTGTTGAGCGCGCTGCTGCCGCCGTACGCCTTCGACGGTGGTCCGGCCGCGACACTCGAACGGGTCCGCGATACCGCGGAACGGGAACGGATGGGCCGGGATATGCACCGGGGGCTGCCCGGATGGGAGAACCTGTTCGGCGCGTGCGGGCCGGAGAACATCGTGGTCACCCAGGCCGGTGCGCCCCGCGAGGCGGCGGTCAGCAAAACGGTCGCGCAGATCGCCGGAGAAACCGGAACCGACCCGGCGTTCGCGGTTCTGGACCTGCTCGTCGATACCGCCTTGGACGCGGCCATGATCGACCACTACTCCGCCGAGGAAGTCGTACGCGAAATCTTCGTTCGCTCGGGTGCACTGGTCGGTTCCGACGGGGTGTTCAATCCGCATCCGCACCCGCGGCTCTACGGGACAGCGCCGAAAGTGCTGGGCCGCTTCGCATTGCGAGACAAGCTGATCACGATTCCCGAAGCGGTGACCCGGCTGGCGGCCGGCCCGGCCCGGCTGCTCGGGCTCGAGGACCGCGGCGCGGTCGCCGAGGGCCGGCGCGCGGATCTGGTGCTGATCGATCCGCAGCGGTATGTGGACACCGCGACCTACGCCGAACCGCACACCACCCCGCCGGGCGTCGAACTGGTCACCGTCGGGGGCGAAACGGTCTGGCGGTCCGGCGAACATACCGGCCGGCGGCCCGGAGCCGTTACCGGCGGCAGCCCACGGGGGGACAACTGAGATGGGCGCCGAGGTAGCGGACCAGAGGATCGACCGAGACGGCTTGCGGGACTTTTTGTTGCGGCTCGTCGCGGCACGTAGCCCGGCCACCGAGGAACAACCCGCGGTCCGGGTGCTGTCCGAGGAACTCGTCGCACTGGGCTTCGGGGTCACCACCGACGACTGGGGCAATGTGATCGGCACGCTGCGGTTGGGTGCGGGTCCGGTGGTGCTCGTGGACTGTCACCTGGACACGGTGGAAGTGACCGACCCGGACCGGTGGTCGCGCAGTCCCTGGGGTGAAGTGGCCGACGGAGTGGTGTACGGCCGCGGCACGGTCGATATGAAAAGCGCTCTGGCGGCGGCCGTTTACGGTGCAGCGGCGTTGCCGGCAGGTCTGCGCGGCACCATCGTCGTCGCGGGAACCGTATGCGAAGAGCTGGTCGAGGGTCCCGCGCTGAGCCGGGTGCTCGAGCAGGTGCGGCCCGATGTGGTCGTGATCGGTGAGCCGTCCGCGAATCGGCTGATGCTCGGCCAGCGCGGCCGGGCCGAGGTGAATATCGAGGTGATCGGGCGGTCGAGTCATTCGGCCTACCCGGCGGCCGGAGTGAACGCCGCCGAGGTGATGGCCGATATGATCACCGCCGTCCGCGATCTGGAGTTTCCGCAGCACCCGGACCTCGGGCCGGCCATGATCGCGTTGACCAATCTCAAATCCGAACCGTATCCGAATGTTTCGGTGCTCCCCGACCGTTGCGTCGCGACCTACGACCGGCGCACGGTACTCGGCGAATCCGCGGCCGATGTGCTCGAGCCGCTACGCGCGCTGGGGGAGGGGATAGCCCGCAAGGCCGGGGGCCGGGTGGCTGTCGAACTCGCCCGCAGTAGTTTCACCACCTGGACCGGCGTCGATGTGCGCACCGAATCCTTCGCTCCGGCGTGGTGTGTACCGGCCACGGAATGGCCTGCTGCGCAGGTGATCCAGGGATTCGAGGCGGCCGGTATGGACGCCCGCCCCGGTTACTACCAGTTCTGCACCAACGGGTCGGCCAGTGCGGGCCGGCACGGAATTCCCACGCTCGGTTTCGGTCCCGGCGACCCCGGCCGGGCCCACACCACCGACGAATGTATCGCCCTCGACGACCTGTACCTGGGTGCCCACGGCTATGCCGTGCTGCTGCAGGCCTTGCTCGCCGCGGAAATCGGACAGTCTGCGCCCGAGCAGCTCTGAATATCGAAGGATCGACACATGAACGCGACCGTTATCACCATCATGGTGGTCTATCTGGCCATCATGGTCGGTATCGGCCTGTACGCACGGACCCGGATCAAGGACAGTACCGACTATCACCTCGCCGGGCGGCGGCTGGGCGTGTTCATGATGGCCGGAACCCTGGCCGCCACCGAGATCGGCGGCGGTAGTTCGGTCGGTGTGGCCAGCAAAGCCTACGGTGATTGGGGACTTTCGGCCGGGTGGTACGTGGTCGCCGCCGGGATAGGCATTCTGCTGGTGTCGTTCGTGGCTCCGGCAATGCGCCGGACGATGGCGGTCACCGTGCCCGAGGTGATCGGCCGGCGCTACGGGCCTGCCGCGCAGACGATGTCGGCGATACTCGGCAGCGTCGCGCTGGTGGCGCTGACGGCGGTGCAGATCACCGCGACGGCGACCATCGTCTCCACCCTGGGCGGTATCAGCCTGACCTGGTCGATCGCGTTCACCGGGGTCGCGGTCATCTTCTACACCTGGATCGGCGGGATGTGGAGCGTCACGCTCACCGATTTCGTCCAGTTCTTCCTGATCGTCGGCGGATTCGCCGTGGCCATTCCGTTCGCCCTGCACAACGCGGGCGGCTGGGACAACGTTGTCGCCAACCTCCCGGAGGGGCAGCTCGGCTTCACCAAGATCGGGTGGCCGACCATCATCGGCCTGGTCGTCCTCTACTTCATGACCTTCTCCACCGGTCAGGAAGCGGTACAGCGGTACTACTCCGCCCGCACACCCCGCACGGCGGTTCTCGGCTCGGTGCTGTGCGGCATATTGATGTCGGTGTACGCGTTCATCCCCGCGGTGCTCGGATTGATCGCGCTGGCTGTCTACCCCGATATCGACCCGAACAATGCGCTGGCCACGGTCTCCGTGGGGCTGCTGCCCGCGGTGATCGCCGGTCTGCTGCTGAGCGCCGTGGTTTCGGCGACGTTGTCCAGCGCCAGCGGCAATATGCTCGGCTCTTCGACGATTTTCATCAAGGATCTGCTGCCCAAGCTCGGCGGTAAGGTCACCGACGACAACGAGCTGAAGTACAGCCGGATCGGCGTACTGGTGGTGGGTGTGCTCGCCACGCTGATCTCGCTGTGGAGCCAGGCCATCATTCCGCTGCTGGTGTTCGCGTTCACGATGCGGTCGGCCGGGCCGTTCTCTGCTTTCATCTTCGCGCTACTGCTGAAGAAGACCAGCCGGTTGGCCGGTGTCGTCTCCATCATTGTCGGCACCGTAAGCGGGTTCGTCTGGGAGGTGGCCGGTGAACCGTTCGCCGTCGCGGCCATCATCTTCGGCAGCCTGTGCGGTCTCACCTCGTTCCTGGTGATCCATATGGTCGACGCGCGCCGCGGCAAGCTGGTCCCGGACGCCTACGGACCGGAGGCCGAAAAGCAGCCGGTGCCCGTGGCTCCGTAGCGGAATCGCCCCGCCGCCCGATCGGGCGGCGGGGCGCCGTCAGCTTTCGCGGCGGCGCCGCAGCTGGAAACGGAACGTCTCCGGCGACAGCCAGGCCTCGCTGCGGTTGACGACGGCGCCCACCGAATCGCGGGTGAGTTCGCTGAGTTGCAGTAGCGGGCTGCCGTCCTTACAACCCAACCGGTCGCGCAGTTCGCCGGTCGCCACCACCGGGATCAGGGTGCAGTCGGAGTATTCCGCCACACCGTCGGTGAGCAGCAGATCCAGGACCGAACCGTCGAATCGGCGCCGCATCGTATCCAGCGGTAGCACCGATTCCGGGACATAGTCGACGATGAGCGCGACCTTACGCGCGTCGATGGTCTTGGTGCGGCTCACGACGGTGACCGGGCCCGGTTCGAAAACCTCGGCCAGCGGATCGTCGTCCCGGTCGATCCGGGTGAATTCCAGGTCGGCGGTGCGGATTTTCTTACCGGACTGCTGGGCGAAGGTATCGAAGGACGAGAGCCGGTCGATACCCGAGCTGATCGATTCCGGTCGCGGCAGCACGATCGAACCCGACCCGCGCACGATCCGGATGTAGCCCTGGTCCTTGAGGCTCTGCAGGGCGGCGCGGATCGTCACCCGGGAGGCGCCGAACAGCCGGGAGAGTTCGCTTTCCGACGGCAGCCGGGCACCGGCCGCCAGTTTCCCGGACAGGATGAACTCGTTGAGGATGGCTTCGCGGATCTCCGTGTGCAGCTGGCGCCGGGATCGGATCCGGGAGATGTCGTCGCCGAGGCCCGCCGATTCGGCAGGGGCGCTGGTGGCCATCGCGGGAGCCCTTTCACTGTGCGGCGGTCGGACATACGTGCGGGGACGCCTGCGCAGCTTAGCAGGGCGATTTGGCTTAAGTCACTTGACAGTTGTCATACAAATTTCTATTCTGAATCGGTCATCTTCAGCCCGGGAGGAACGTGATGTCAGAACCGCGACTGGTGCGGAACCCATTGGTAGCCAAGGACACCGTGCGTCCGCTGGTCGACGGTAGCCGGGCATTCCACCGGTCGATGCCGGGCTACCGCCCCACTCCGCTCGCCGCGCTCCCCGCGGCCGCCGCCCGCCTCGGCGCCGGCTCGGTGCACGCGAAGGACGAATCGGCCCGGATGGGTATGCCGTCGTTCAAAATCCTCGGCGCCTCCTGGGCCACCTACCGGACCCTGCTCGCGTACCTCGGCCACCCCGCCGACAGCGGTATCGGGCTCACCGAGCTGAAAACCGAACTCGGCGCGAAGGCGCCGGGACTACGACTGGTCTCGGCCACCGACGGCAACCACGGTCGTGCGGTGGCCCGGATGGCCGCGCTGCTCGGGCTCTCGGCCCATATCCTGGTGCCCGAAGATATGGTGCAGGAACGGATCGACGCCATCGCGGGCGAAGGCGCCCGGGTGGAAGTGGTGCCCGGCGGCTACGACGACGCCATCCGCCGCAGTGCCGAACTCGCCGGCACCGATTCGCTCGTCGTCTCCGACACCTCCTGGGAGGGATACACCGACCCGCCCTCCTGGGTGATCGACGGATACTCCACGATGATCGGCGAAATCCTGGACGAGATCGCCGCCGGCGGCATGCCCCGGCCGACCGTGGTGGTCGCGCAGATCGGAGTGGGCGCTTTCGGTGCCGCGGTCGCGCGCGGATTCCGCGACAGTGCGGGCACCCGGCTGCTCGGTGTGGAACCCCTCGACGCCGACTGTGTCACCGCCAGTATCGAGGCCGGTGGCATCATCACCATTCCCGGCCCGCAGCGGTCGATCATGGCCGGACTCAACTGTGGCACACCGTCGGTGATCGCCTGGCCGGATGTATCCGGCGGCTACGATATTTTCGCCACGGTCACCGACACCGCCGCCGAAGACGCGATGCGGCTGATGTACACCGACGGAGTCGTATCCGGTGAGAGCGGGGCCGCCGGGCTGGCCGGATTGCTCACCCACGCCGGCGAACTGGAGTTGGGGCCCGAGGATCACATCCTGATCTTCTCCACCGAAGGCGCCACCGATATCGCCAACTTCAACCGTGTCACCGGCGCCGCGCTCGCCGGCGCGTGAGTGGAGGAATTCATGACTACATCCGATATCCGGGTCGACGCCGACCGGCTGTGGCGATCACTCGGCGAATTGGGTGACGTAGGAGCATATTCCGACGAGGACACCGGCCTGCACGGAGTGCGCCGGCTGGCCTTGACCGACGCCGATGTGGCCGGGCGGCAACTGGTCACCGGATGGATGCGTGCCGCCGGGCTCACGGTGACAACCGATCGGATCGGCAATATATACGCCCGCCGCGACGGTCACGACAACACCCTTGCGCCGGTGATGGTCGGATCACATATCGACACCGTTGCCACGGCCGGGCGGTTCGACGGATGCCTCGGTGTCCTCGGCGGACTCGAGGTAGTCCGCACCTTGAACGATCATGGTATCGCCACCGAACGGCCGATCGAGGTCGCCGTGTTCACCGAGGAAGAAGGGGTGCGGTTCGGCACCGATATGCTCGGCAGCGCGGTCGCCGCGGGCCGCATCGACCTGGCCGGCGCACGGCAGCGGACCGATCCCGACGGTGTGAGTGTCGGCGCCGAACTCGACCGGCACGGGCTGGTCGGCGAGGTCGCCGTGCCGATCCGGGCGCCGTTCGCCTACCTGGAATGCCATATCGAACAGGGACCGATCCTGGCGGCGGGGGACACTCGTATCGGAGTAGTGCAGGGAGTCCAGGCGATCACCTGGCTCGAACTCCAGATCACCGGGCGGGCCGCGCACGCCGGCGCGACACCACACCATCTGCGCCGCAATGCCGGCCTGGCCGCCGCGCTGATCACCGTGCGGCTCAACGAGATGGTCGAATCGGGCGAATACGGTGCGATGCTGGCCACAGTGGGGCGGCAGGTCAACTATCCGAACCTGATCAATATCGTCCCCGAGAGTACGCTGATCACGATCGACCTGCGCAATCCCGACGGCGGTGCCATGAAACGCGCACAAACCGATCTCGCGGCCTACATCGCCGAAGTGGAGCAGGCCGCGGGGGTCACGATCACCGCTCGCACCACGGCCGAGACCCCGCCGGTGGTGTTCGCGGAACAGATGCGGGACCTGGTCGAAAAACATGCGGCGAATCTCGGGATGAGCAGTGCGCCGATCACTTCCGGCGCCGGGCACGATGCGGGCGAGATCGCCGCCCTGTGCCCCGCCGGCATGATCTTCGTGCCCGGCCTGTACGACGGGATCAGCCACAACCCGCGGGAATACTCCACTCCGGAAGCCTGCGCGGACGGTATCGACGTTCTGCTGCATGCGGTGTTCGAATTGGCAGGAGTCGCCTCGCACTGAATGCGTCCGGGCCGGCGGTCGCTGGTGTGCCCGTTCCCGGTCACATGATCTTTGCCTGATCCGGCCCTACTCCCGGGATCGGAACCAGTCCAGCGCAGTTCAGTACGCGCCAGGGGCAGTCGGCTCTGTCCGGACCGAAGCCGGTCGGGGTAGTGATCGCGATGAGGCTCCTGTTATTCGGTTGACGAGGCCGCCCGGGCGACCGAGGATTCGGCCATGCGCGTGGGTGTTGTGGGTTTGGGAATGGGCTTGTTTCTGGCTACGTGGTGTCGCCGGCTCGGTATGGAAGTGGTGGCCGCGTGCGACCGTGACCCCGGACGGCGGGCCGAAGCGCGGGAGCTGCTGCCGGACGCGACGCTGGTCGACGAATGGACCGCCCTGCTGGAGGAGCGGCTCGATGCGGTGGTGCTCGCCAACGATTTCGACGAGCACGCGCCCCTGGCCATCGCATTTCTCGAGGCGGGCGTCCACGTGCTTTCCGAATCCGCGGCCTGTGTGGACGAACAGCAGGCGCGGGCACTGCTCGCAGCGGAAAGACGTTCCGCGGCCACCTATTCGTTCGCCGAGAACTACGTGTTCCATCCGCACATCCAGCTGGTACGCACCATTGTGGAAGCGGGGGAAATCGGGCGGGTGAACCTGATCGAGGCGGACTACCTGCACGGTATGGCGCCGGACGCGGTCGCGTCGCTGATCGGCGATCCGGAGCACTGGCGTGGCCGGATCGAGCCGACAGCGTATTGCACCCATACGCTCTCGCCCGTGCTCGCACTCACCGGTGCGCTGCCCACCGAGGTGGCGGCCTACCCGGTCGACAGCGCAGATCCGCGCGCCGCCGTGGTGATGCTGGTGCGACTCGACGACGGTGGGCTCGCGATCACCCGGCACGGTTTCCTGCAGGGCGAGCCGGACAGTCATTGGAGCTGGTTCTCGGCGCGCGGGAGCGAGGGGCTCGCCGAATCGGTGCGGGCGCCCGGCGAGCGCGCGTGGTCGGTGCGTGTGCGCAAGGACTCGTGGACCGATCCCGGTGGAAACGTGCGCGACGAGGAGCGTGAGCCCGCGCCGCTGATCCTTCCCGACGGGACACGAGCGGAGTCGAAGGCGGAAGGTACGGTGCGGATCCTCGAAGGGCTGCGTGCGTGCGTCGAAGACGGCCGACCGCCCCTCGTCCCCGTACTGCCCGCGGTTGCCGCGTCACTGGTCGGTGTCGCCGGTGCTCGTTCATTGCGCGAGAATTCGCGCCCGATTCCGATGCCGGATCTGCTGGCCGGAGCCGCCCACCGGGCCCCGTGACGGCGCGTGCCCGGGATCAGTCGTCGGTTTTGATCTTCTTCATGATCAAGTGGGAATCCACCCGGGCCACGGCACGCAGACCCATCAGCTTGCCGGTCAGAAAGGTCTCGAAGACTTCCTGATCGGTGACCGCGACCCGGACGAAGTAATCGGGCCGGCCGAACAGGCGATGGAACTCCACCACCTCGTCGTAGGAGGCGATGGCGGTCTCGAATTCCTCGACCGTCTGCAGATCGTTGATGCTGATCTCCACCGCGACGACCACCTCGAACCCGCGGGCCAGCGCCGCCGGATCGATCTGTGCGCAGTAACCGCTGATCACGCCGGCTTCCTCGAGCCGTTTCACCCGGCGCAGGCACGGGGGCGGGGTCAGGCCCACCCTCTTGGCCAGCTCGACGTTCGTGAGACGGCCGTCCTTGCGGAGGTGAAACAAAATATCTCTATCCACCGAATCCAGATGCATATATGTCTCACAGTGCTTGTTTCCGGTCAGATCAGGAAACCATATTACGCCGCAAGAAACATAAAATGACCTGGTGAGCAGCACTTCGGCACCGACAGCGATATCCGGCACCCCGGCTCCGGTCACGCCGCGATCGGACCTGCGGGCGGCACTGGCCGATACCAGCTCGGTCGGTCTCGCGCTGTTTCCGCTCGGTCTCGCGCTCGGGGTGCTGGTGGTGCACAGCCAGCTGGCCTGGTGGTGGGCCCCGGTATTCGCCGGGGTCGTCTACGCCGGATCGCTCGAATTCCTGCTGATCGGGCTGGTCACCGCCGCCACACCGTTGGCACAGGTGGCGCTGGCCGCGTTCCTGGTCAACTTCCGCCACGTCTTCTACGCACTGTCGTTCCCGCTGCACCGGATCCGTGGCCGGTGGGGCAAAGGGTATGCGACCTTCGCGCTCACCGATGAGGCCTACGCACTCACCACCGGCCCGGCCGCCCAACGGTGGAGTGGCCGGCGCATCCTGTGGCTGCAAGTCCTGTGCCAGGGGTATTGGGTGGCCGGGGCCACCGTCGGTGCCGCGGGCGCGGCGCTGGTACCGGTGCAGCTCGAGGGCCTCGATTTCGCTTTGACCGCATTGTTCGTCGTGCTGGCCGTGGACGGCTACCGCGCCGATCGGGATATTCCGGTCCCGGTGCTCGCGTTGCTCTGCGCACTGATCGCCCGGGTTCTGCTGCCCGGGCAGATGTTGCCGGTCGCGCTGGGGCTGTTCCTGTCCGCCCTGCTCGTGCGCCGGGCCCTCACCGAGAAGGAGACCGCCGATGCCTGATATCGGTTATCTGATCGCCGCCACGGCACTGTGCTCGGTGATCACCTGGTCGCTGCGCGCCCTGCCGTTCGCGGTACTCGCCCCGCTGCGCGCCAGCCGTATCGTCGACTATCTCGGCCGCCATATGCCGGTCGGCGTCATGGTCATCCTCGCCGCGTACACCCTGCGCGATATCGCGCCCACGCAACTGTGGATCACCGGTCCTGCCCTCGCCGTCACCCTCGCCCTGCACCTGTGGCGCCACAATGCCGTCCTCAGCATCCTGACGGGCACCGCCGTCCACGTCGCACTGACGACCGTCCTGGTCCACACCTGATGTAACCGTCGCGGCGATGCTTCGATGTTCGCACTACCGGGCCGGTGACCTCCCCGGCTGGCCGCCCGCACCGCCGCGTCGCGCGAGGGAGGATTCCGACTGTTCGCTCCGAGTCCCGTCGAATCCGACCAGCACGCCGTATCGGACGGTGTCTGGCGAAGCGGGGCGTGGGCGACTGTGGTTGCGGCGGCGACTCGAGGGC
>NZ_BAFV01000035.1 GCF_000308515.1 Nocardia carnea NBRC 14403
GATGTTCGCTCCCGTCCACAGCACCGCCGTCGATTTCCCTGTACCTGAGGGACCGGACACGCGAAGGCCGGGACGAGCGACCGCACTGTAGAAGCGAGACCTGGTCAACATCCGGGCCAGGGTCTTGTCGATCCAGACCACGTCGTCGGTGGTATAGACCCGGTCGCGCAGAAGGAAATCGACACGAGAGTCGTCGAATTGCGCGCGCGCCGCGGGGCTCATCACCGACAACTCCGAGAACGTGGCTTGTGGTTTCGGTGCGGGCGGTTTCGCCATTTCGGCACAGTGGTTGAACCACAGCGCCCTATCGGTCGGCGCGACCATGGCGAGGTCTCCTCGAGCTGTCCATGTCGCTCACGGGGGTGGGGTGTCACCGGCCTGCTCGGCCGTATCGGGCAGCAGGATCGGCGCATCTCCACCACGTCCGGGATCGCGCGTCATGTAGGTGTGATCATCGGTCCCGGCCAGCCTTTCGAGCTCGGCCAGATCATCGATCATGGAGAAGAGCTTCTCGCGGATCGGTTCCGGCAGGTCCATCCACTGCAGATCCGCGCTGATGGTGACCGTCCCCAGGTCGGCAAGCGCAGCGGTCTTCGACAGCGCTGCACCGGCTGCGGCCGGCGGGGGCGCCGGTGTCTCCGTTTCCGGCTCGGGCGCGGTGAAGCTCGGCATCACCATGCGGTCCCGCGACGCATTGAGTAGCCCGACAGTTTCCGCACCCGATACCAGTATTCTGCGGGCAGGGACCACCTGTTTGGCGGGAACACCCATCCGCGCCAGATCGGCATCGAGCGCACTGCTGGCCGGCAGTTTGGTGCCGTCGTAGAGTTCGAAGATCGCGGCAAATACCCCGATTCTCATCCACGACTCCACCAGTGCTTTGCCGCGTGTGCGTTCATCGAGTAGGCGGCGACCGAGGTCGGTGATACGGATCGATCCGGCCCCGGCCCGCTCCGTCATTCCGTAATGGTTGCACGACGCCATCCGGTTCCGGAATGCCCCGGAGTTCACCGTTTGTCCCAATCGACCAGCTACCTGTGACAAGGAGGGACACATTCCGTCCTGACTGGCGGACACAAGAGTCTGCAAAGCGGTGCCGATCGGGACACGGGGGATCCCCTCGGCGCGGCCCTCCTCGCGACTCGATGCCTCGACCTCGTCGAGCTCCTCGATGCTGACGGCCATGAAGACTCCTCTCCAACAGACAAGGCCCAGCTGCTAGCTCTCCCGATCGGCAAATATCTGTTCTTCGATTATCCGCGCCTGGCCGGCCGAACAACGAAACAATCCGGCCGCATCCGGTGGATACGATGGACGCGCCGCTATCCACCGGTGACTTCTCCTGTGTGCAGGAGACCTAATCGCATTTCCGCTCGGCCGATTGACCGGGTTCGTCGGGTTTTGCCAGGCAGCAATGTGACCCAGTGACCGTCTGTGCGGGCACAGGACGGGCCTCACAGCCTTGCGCTCGAGATCCCACCGGGGTCATGCGCGAATCGAACGTATCGGCGGGCCGACGGTACTGCCGGCGCCGTCACCGCCGCGGCATCTTCCGCGCGCGGAACTGGTTCCCGGAACCCACGGGTGGGCGCACTGCAACAGAGGGCACAACGTCAGAATTTGTTGATACAAACATCGTCCGATCGGCACCGATGCCAGCGTTCACCGATAGAACCAGTTCACCCGTCTGGCCAGGTCAAATGGTGCACCGGCACCAGTAATTGGTATTCTTCGATCGTGAATGAGAGCTCGTCTGAGCTAGAGGCGTTGAGGGCCGCCCTCGCAGCAGGTGAGGGCAGTGGCCCGTCTGCCGAATTCGATTTCGAACGCCGCATCGAAGAGTTGACCGCACAGGCAGCCGATGCCGGTCTGATCGACGATTTCCTGGCTGGACGGTTGGTCCGCAGTGGCGAACCGGCCGATGTGTCCGAGCTGCCCGTTCCCGGCGGGCCGTCGCGATAGGCGCTGCTTCAGACTTGGGCCAGGCAGGCGGGCCAGGGCCCCTTCGAAGATGGCGAACCTATCGGTCGACTGTAGGGGTGGATGCCCGATCAGGTCGGCGACGACGTTTGCCTTGAGACCAGTGACCAGTGGGCCTGTCGGCGTTACATGACCGATATGACCGGCGAATTCAGCGACCAAGTTGCCGCTGTAGCGGCAACTGGCGCTGAAACGGAGTCCATGACTCCGGAGCAGCTGATGGCCGCAGCTTATCGTTCGGAGTTCACCGACGTGCCGCTCGACATCGCCCTGGCTCCTGATACCGATGCCGACCGCAAACCAGAGATGCGGCCGCGACGAGTGGCGATGCCCGGCGAACTGGACGTGAGATGCCAGATTCGGGCGAGTGATCTGCAGTTGAGCCGGTCGGCCTAAATTCGCCAGTTGATCGAGCAGGACCTGCGAACCGCCTATGAAGGGCAGCAGAACAAGCTGCCGTGACCTCGATACATATTGCTCTCGACCCAATCGCTGGAGGCACGCCACGCTAACCGAACACGACGGCAGGCGATAGCCCTGGCAACTCACGGCTTCGTCGGTGAAGACCTGCGAATAGCGATAGTTCGGACAATGGAGGCCAACTACCAATAGTCCGAGTTCTGGTGTCCGGTATTGTCGGCCGCCGTCGAGTTCGCCTCCCCTTCGGTGGCAGGCCGTTCGGGAAAAGGACATGTTCCGTGGCCAACAGAAGAACCATATTTCCCGAACGTGACACTCCCGCAAGGCGGGTGTTTTTAACGAGCTGGTGGCGCATTTCGGTGGCTGGATGCCAGCTCAGCCAAGAGCGCGAAGTAACTGGTTGCCGGCGTCCCGCCCCGCTTAAGGCTCGCGCATGGTGGATGAGGCCATACCTCGAGAATACGTAGCGATGTAGGGGCGCCTGCTGTTCGCCGACCACAACGGGCAGAGGGCTGCGCAGCGCGTAAGCCCGATCATGAAGTGACTGAAAGTGGCGGGTCAGAAGCCGACGGTGGTCAGCCTGGGTGCCCGTTACGGGCGCTTTCTCGACGAACAACCCCAGGGCGACAGCAGGCTGCATTTCAGCGTGACGGGCTGTCGGTGATCGGGGGACAGCCGGTGACGCGGTCTATATTTCACCGGAGATTGTCGAGGAGGTGCTGATCGCCGCGGCGGGCGGCGCCCCCTGTGTTGGGGACTCGATGCTCGCGCTGCGGGTAGGGCTCTACGGTAACGGGACGCTCCAGCACAGCGTGGTTCCTCGGTCGGGTCGTGCGGTGATGGTGAACTTGCCACCGCCCTGCTCTGCTCGGGCTGCCATGTTGGCCAGGCCGCTGTGGCGTTCCGGGCTTTCGGGGATGCCGATGCCGTCGTCGGTGACCTCCACGGTGACATCGTCGCCGATATCGAGTTCGACCGCGACACTGGTGGCGTTCGCATGGTGGACGACGTTGCTGACTGCTTCGCGAATGACGGCTTCGACGTCGTCGGTCAGTGGATCCATCAATACGGTGGCAGGGCCACTGACTCTTACGGTGGTGCGCAATCCGGTGTCTGCGGTCAGTTCCGCGATCACCGAGTGCAGGTGTTGGCGGAAGTCGACCGAGCCGGCGTCGGGGCCATTGTGCAGGTCGAAGATGGAGTGGCGGATGTCTTGGATGATCGCCTGGACGTCCTCGATCGTGTCCCCGAGTCGTGCTTTGACCTCCGGTGAGCGCGCACGCTGGACGGTGCTCTGTAGTGAGAGTCCCACGGCGAAGAGCCGTTGGATGACGTGGTCGTGTAGGTCGCGGGCGATGCGGTCGCGGTCGGCGACGATATCGAGTTCACGCATTCGGCGTTGGCTGTTGGCCAGTTGCAGGGCCAGTGCTGCTTGGTCGGCGATTGCGGTCATCATCGCTTGTTGTTCGGGGTCCAGCGGTTCGGTATCGGCTGGTTGGATGACGCCGAGGATTCCGATGATGGTGCGTTCGACCCGCAGGGGCAGAATCAGGGTGGCGCCGACGTCTGCTTCGAGTTCCGGCAGGTCGTCGTGGCGGCTGTAATCGAGGGTGACTGTTTCGCCGCGCAAGAATGCTTCGGTGGGGGAGCTGGGCATGGGTAGCCGTTGCCGGGCCAGCCGGCCGGCCTCGGCACCGGCCGTGGCGACTACGACCAGTTCCGGAACTTCTTCCACCGGTAGGTCGGTGTCTTCGGGTAGGGCGACGAAGGTGCACGCCGAGCCGGTGAGGGTCAATGCGCGTTCGGCGACGAGGTCGAGCACTTCGTGGGGTTCGCCACCAGTGAGTAGCTCGGTGGCGACGTCTTTGGTGGCTGCGAGCCACTGCTGGCGTACGCGGGATTGTTCGTAGAGGCGGGCGTTTTCGATGGCGATTCCGGCGGCGGCCAACGCCTGGACAACGACCTCGTCGTCTTCGGTGAATTCCTGGCCGTCGGCTTTCTCGGTGAGGTAGAGGTTTCCGAAGACTTCGTCGCGGACCTTCACCGGGACGCCGAGGAAGGTGCGCATCGGCGGGTGGTGAGGTGGGAAGCCGACCGAGGACGGGTGCGCGGACAGGTCGGCGAGCCGGATGGGGGTGGGATGTTCGAACAGCAGGCCGAGGACTCCGCGGCCTTCGGGGAGATTGCCGATCAGGATGCGGGTGTGGTCGTCGATACCTTCGTTGATGAAGGCGGCGAGCTGTTTGGTGGTGCCGGTGTCACGGACACCGAGTGCCCCGTACTGGGCGTCGACGAGCTCGATGGCGGTGTGGACGATCGAGTGCAGCGTGTTGTCCAGATCCAAGCCCGCGGTGATGACCAGCATGGCTTCCATGAGCCGGTCCATGCGGTCGCGGACGTCGACGATCTGGGTGATGCGGTCGCGGAGCTCGTTGAGCAGCTCGCGGAGCTTCAGCTGCGATAACGCTTCCATCACCGGAGCTCGGCCCCGGGCGTCGCCTGGTTCCGCGCCCTGTGCGCCCATAACCCTATTGTTGCACCGGGCAGCCGACGAAGGTCAACTGTGACTCGTCAACGCTTCAATACCGTTTCTGCTGCTGACCGAGCTGGGAGGCCATGACCGCAGCTTGCGTGCGGCGTTCTACTCCCAGCTTGGTCAGCAGCCGTGACACGTAGTTCTTGACCGTTTTCTCGGCGAGATACATCTGTTCGGCGATCTGCCGGTTGGTCAACCCTTCGCCGAGCAACGCCAGCAGGGTGCGTTCTTGTTCGGTCAGGTCGGCCAAGGGGCCGGTCTTCTTCTCGGCGTCGCTGCGCAGCTTGGCCATCAGTGCGGCGGCGGCCCGGTTGTCGAGCAGTGAGCGTCCCGCGCCGACATCGCGGATGGCGTCGATCAGATTGAGACCGGTGACGTCCTTGATGACGTAGCCGCGGGCTCCGGCGAGGATGGCGTCGAGCATCGCCTGTTCGTCGGTGAACGAGGTCAGGATCAGGCAGCGCAGGCCGGGCACGATCGAGAGCAGTTCGCGGCACAGTTCGATGCCGTTGCCGTCGGGCAGCCGGATGTCGAGGACGGCGACATCGGGCTGCAGGGCCGGTATCCGTGCGAGGGCGTGCGACACGCTGTCTGCCTCCCCGATCACATCCATGTCGGATTCGAGGTTGAGCAGTCCTGCGATTCCGCGCCGGACGATTTCGTGGTCGTCGACCAGGAAAACCTTGATCATGACCTCACCTCCTACAGCGATGTCTTCAGACTACGACCGTGCGGGGCATATCGAGCGCACTGTCGCAGCCAGCGCAGCAGGTGTCGGTCCGGTGGTGCGTGACTCAGATGGCTCGCGTTCTCGGCTGCTCAGTCTTGCCGGGGCCTGACCACGAGGATCGGCAGTCGGCCCGACTGCAGAACTGCGGCGCTGGTGGAGCCGAAGACGAGGGTTCCGAGTTCACTGCGGCCGTGGCTGCCGACGACCAATAGTTGCGCGGCTGCTGATTGCTCGAGCAGCGAGCTCGTGGGCGGCCCGGTGTCGAGTACGGTTTGGACCCGGACGTCGGGGTAGCGTTCGCCGAAACCGGCGAGGGCTTGCGCCAGCACCGCCGTAGCAGCCTGCCGGCCGGGCGCGTGGGGAGGCAGAGTAGTGCCGTCGTCGGCGTGTACGGCCAGCAGGTCTACGTCGCGGCGCGCGGCTTCGTCGAATGCTGTGTGGACCGCGGGAGCGCTGTTACCGCTGTGGTCGATGCCGACCGTGACCGGGCGGGTCGACCCGGGTGCCGCGACCGTCGCGCCGGCGGGGACGACCGCCACCGGACAGTGTGCGCGGTGCAGTACCGCCGTGCTGACAGAGCCGGGGTTGCGGCACTGTATCCGGTGGTGGGTGCCGTGATGGCCGACCACGAGTATCCGGGCCTGTGCGGATCGCTCGATCAGAACCGGTATCACGGGGTCGAATGTCACCTCGAGATGGATAGTGGTGGATGGGCGGGCGTGTGGGGCGGTCCGGGCGATGCGGTAGGCCCGGTGGGCGATGGTGTGGCCCCGGTCGCGTAACCACTGTCTGCCGAGGTGGCTCGGTGGCAGCGCCGGGCTGCCGGGGATCGCCATCGAGGTGACGATATGGAGCCGGCAGTGGTGCAGGCCGGCTTCTGCCGCTGCCCAGGCGACTGCGCGGTGCGAGCACGGTGAGCCGTCGACGGCCGCCACGATCTGCGCCGGCGGATATCTCGGTGTGCTCGACGCCGGGTGCACCCTCATGTGCCCCTTCTTCATCGCCGTCCTTCCGTATCGGGGACGAGTAGGACATCGGAGCCGGAACGCAGCAGGACCGCGTGACCGGTGGTTCCCAGCAGCGAGTAGCCGAGCGGGGAATGCCGGCCGGCGCCCAGCACGATCAGATCGGCGCCCAGGCGTTCGGCAGTCGTGGTGATCTGTGGCGCCGGCTGACCCGAATCGATCAGCGTGTGGACAGGCGCGGGCGACAGATCCCGGGCCAACTGCTCGATATGCGGGTGGACGGCCCGGTTACCGGTTTCCCGTAGTTCCCGTACACCCTGCGTATCAGCACCGGGGGCGCGCGGCACGTGTTCGCCGGGGTCGGTTCCGGCGTGGAACAGGGTGTGCTCGGCGGCTGGGGTGAGTGTGGTTCCCGCTCGCGCGGCGTCGGCGGCGATGAGTGAGGAGTCCACCGCGAGTACGACGCTGCGGTATCCGTCCGCGGGTGCGTTCTTGACCACGAGCACCGGGATGCGGCTGCATCGCGCGAGTGTTTCGGCGGTGCCGCCCAGGCGCGCACCGACCGTGGCACCGCGGCCGTGCGCACCGATGACCAGGAGATCGGCCGTGCGGGCAGCGGCTTCTTCGACGATCGCCGAGTTGGTATCGCCGATGCGGATGACGGTGTCGGCGCGGGCGTTGCCGGCGAAACGATCGATATGGGCCCGCAGGCGTAGTTCGGCGGAATCGGTGGTATCCGCCCGCGTCCGGCCGCTCAGTACGTGTATCGCGGTCAGCCGGGCGTGGTGCTCGCGGGCCAGTGCGGCCGCGCGCGCGACCACTCGGCCGGCGGTGTCGGAGAAATCTGTGGCTACGAGTATGTGGGCCGGCGGGGCGCCACCGAGCGGTGGCCGGCGGCGGGCGTGGGCGCGGCGCCGGCGGCGGATACCCAGGCGCCGGATCACTGCCTTTTCCGCTTCCGCGATCAGGAACACCGAGACGCCTACCGCGAGTACCTTCGCCCATTCGATCGCGGTCAGCCCGGCGGATCCGAAGACGGTGTGCATGAACGGGGCGTAGGTGAACAGCAGCTGGAGAACGATGCACGCGCTGATGGCACCCAGGACGTACCGGCTGCCCAGAATCCCTTCGCGGTTGAGCACCGATTCGCTGATGTGGCGGCTGTTGATCAGGTAGAACATCTCGGTCACCACGATGGCGTTCACCGCGATGGTGCGGGCGGTCTCGAGGGTGGTGCCTGCTTCGAGTTCCCAGAGGAACAGGCCGAGCGCACCGGTCATCATCAGGGCGGAGACCAGGGCCACCCGCCAGACGAAGAATCCGGACAGCAGTGATTCCGTGGGTGGCCGGGGCGGTCGCCGCATGACGTCGGGTTCGGTGGGCTCGAATGCCAAAGCCAATCCCAGTGTGCTGACGGTGGCGAGGTTGATCCACAGCACCTGCGCGGGGGTGAGCGGCAGGGTCAGCGAGAACAGGATCGCCGCGATCACGACGAGTGCTTCGCCGCCGTTGGTGGGCAGCATGAACAGGATGAACTTGCGCAGGTTGTCATAGACTCCGCGTCCTTCGCGGACGGCCGCGGCGATCGTGGCGAAGTTGTCGTCGACCAGGATCATGTCGGCGGCTTCCTTGGCGGCCTCGGTACCGCCGCGTCCCATGGCCACGCCCACATCGGCCCGGGCGAGGGCCGGTGAATCGTTCACGCCGTCGCCGGTCATCGCGACGACTTCGCCGTTGTCCTGCAGCGCCTGAACCAGGTCGAGTTTGTGTTCGGGTGAGGTCCGGGCGAAGATTTCGGCTTCCGCGGCGGCGCTGCGCAGCCCGGCGTCGTCGTAGGAGGCGATCTCGTTACCGCTCAACGGTTCCCGGCCGCGACCAAGGCCCATCTGCGCGCCGATTTCGGCGGCGGTGGCGATATGGTCGCCGGTGACCATTTTGACCGTGATACCGGCGCGGTGGCAGTCACGTACCGCCTGGACCGCTTCGGCCCGCGGTGGATCGATGATTCCGACGAGTGCGATCAGCACGAACCCGTCTTCGGTTTCGGCGAGATCGAGTGTTTCACGGGCCTGTGGGCGGTCCCGGTAGGCGATCGCCAGCACCCGCAACCCCTGTGCGGCGGTTTCGGCTATCCGCTCCTGCCAGCAGGCCCGGTCCATCGTGCTCGTGCCACCGGGTTCGAGTTGACCGGTGCACGCGGCCAGTACACGCTCGGGGGCACCCTTGAGATAGATGCGCTGCGCCCCGGCCGTGTCGGCCTCGTGCAAGGTGGCCATGAAACGCCGTTCGGACTCGAACGGGATCACATCCAGGCGCGGCCATGCTTGTTCGGCGTCGTCGCGGTCGAGCCCGGTCTTGGCGCCGAACACCAGCAGTGCGGCCTCGGTCGGGTCGCCCTCGATCTCCCAGGTGCCCTCGGACTCCCGCAGCAGCGCATCGTTGCACAGCACTCCGGCCCGCGCCGCCAGCCGTAACACCGGATCGCCGGCCGGGTCGACGAGACGGCCGTCGGTATCGGTGAGGTCCCCGACCGGTGCGTATCCGACCCCGCCGACGTCGACGGTGTGCCCGGCGGTGACCACTTTCTGCACGGTCATCTCGTTCCGCGTCAATGTGCCGGTCTTATCCGAGCAGATCACGGTGACCGAACCCAGGCTCTCCACCGCAGGCAACCGGCGGATCACGGCATTACGCCGCGCCATCCGCTGCACTCCCAGCGACAAGGTCACCGTCATGATCGCCGGCAGCCCCTCCGGGATGGCCGAAGCGGCGAGCGCGACCACCAGGGTGAACATTTCCGACGGCGGCTCGCCGCGCCAGGCCACGCCGAGAACGAACGCCGCGCCGGCCACGGCGAGGATCACCGCGGCCAGCCAGCGGCCGAACCTGCCGATCTGGCGCAGCAGCGGTGTGGTGGTCCTGCGGATCCCCACCAGCAGCTCGTTGATCCGCCCCAGTTCGGTACCGATGCCGGTCGCGGTCACCACGCCGTCGCCCTGCCCGAACACCACCACCGTGCCCGCGAACGCCGCGCAACGCCGGTCGGCCGGTTCGGCCGCATGATCCACCGCGGCAGCGGTCTTGTGGACCGGCACCGACTCCCCGGTCAAGGCGGCCTCATCGACGCGCAGATCACCGACGTCGATAAGCCGCAGATCCGCTGGGACCCGGTCACCGGACACCACCCGGACCACATCACCGGGCACCAGCTCCGCCGCGGCGATATCGACGATCACCCCGTCCCGGTGCACACGTGCCCGCGGGGCGAGTACCGCACGGATGGCATCGAGCGCGGTTTCGGCGCGGCCCTCCTGGACGAATCCCAGCACCGCATTGACCACGACCGCGCCGAACAGCACTGCGGTATCGATCCAGTGCGCCAGGAACGCCGTGATGACGGCCGCGCCCATCATCACGTAGAGCAGCATGTTGTGGAACTGCCGCAGGAATCGCCACCACCACCGGCTGCGCCTACCGGCGGGTAGCGTATTAGGCCCGTGTTCGGCCAGCCGCCGCGCAGCCTCGGCCGAGCTGAGCCCGGTCGGAGTCGAATCGAGCCGCGCCAGCGTGTCCGTGGCATCGAGCGCATGCCACGCGGGCGTACTCTCGCGTGTCCGGGGCATATCCAGGTCGTCGCTCATCGCATCGCCTACCATCGCCTCCGCTGCCGCGCCCCGCCGGGCGAACATCGGCTTCGATGAGCATCCGCGGGTCCGCGAAAGAAGACAGCTACTCGAAGGAAAGCAGGACAGATCGAGCAGACTCCGGCGCGGCCCGGCGCCCGTCACCGCGGGGCATCCTTCCCATGCGGTCACGCACGGGTGTGTCGCGTGGTACACAGCCAGTTTTTCACCCTCGACGCGACCACGAAATAAGCATTGACACCCATTTCCCGAGGCGAGCCGGATACCGCCGCGTGATTCCGTATCGCAGCGCAAGAGCGGTTCGCTGCCGGTGCAGTTGGGAATCGGAGCAGCTATCGGAGGTCACCGCGACCGGGGTCCTCGTGCCCTACGCGGGCCGGGGATGCTGCGCGAAGCTGGTGCGCAGCAGGAAAAGAATCCATCCGGAGGACGCGCCATGGAGCAGGGACTGCCCGACGACGGTACGGTCGCGACTGCGCTGGCGCAGGCCGAGCGGGCGCCGTCGATCCACAACACCCAGCCGTGGCGGTGGCGTGTCGGTGACCGGTCGGTCCACCTGTACTTGGATCCGAACCGGGCGCTCACCGCAACCGATCCCGATCGGCGTGATCTGGTGATCAGCTGCGGCGCCGCGCTGCATCATCTCTGTGTCGCTTTCGCGGCGCTGGAATGGTCGGCCGTGGTGCACCGGTTACCGAATCCGGACGATCCCGGACACCTGGCTGCGGTCGAGCTGGTGCCGCACCGCTCGACACCCCTGGACATCGCACTGTCCTCAGCGATTTCACGTCGGCGATCCGACCGTAGACGCTACAGTTCGTGGCCGATTCCCGCGGGCTACCTGGGGCTGGTGACCGAGCGGGCCGGGGCGCTGGGCGCGACGATCAAACTGGTGTCCGACGGTTCACGCGACCGGCTCACCGACGCGATCCGCAAAGCCGCGGCCTGGCATGCCGCCGACCCGAAGTATCTGTCGGAGCTGGCGATCTGGACCGGCCGGCACGGCGACACCGAGGGGGTGCCGGCCCGCAGCGCTCCACCGGCGAGGCCTGGCGACGAGCTGCCGGCGCGGGCCTTCGCCGCCGCGTCGCTCGAAGATCCCGCCTACGAGCCCGATTACGCCGAGTTGCTCGTCGTGGGTACCTCCGGTGACGATCGACTGTCCCGGCTGCGGGCCGGGGAAGCGTTGAGTTCTGTGCTGCTCACCGCTACCAATATCGGACTGGCGACCTGCCCGATGACCGAGCCCCTCGAGATCCCGAAACTGCGCCGTGACGTGCGCGTCGGTGTGCTCAACAACGTCGCCTACCCGCAGGTCGTCATCAGGATCGGCTGGTCACCGACCAGTGATGCGCCGCTTCCGGCAACCCCTCGCAGATCCGTGACCGAGACCGCAGAGTCGCTGCAGACTCCGATGCCGTAGTGCAGGCGGCGCGCTACCCAGTTCCTCGGTGGTTCGGTGCGCTGCGACTATTGCAGTGGTGGAGTTCGACGAGGTGTTACCCGTAGCCCGGCGATGCGTTTGCCGTCCATGTCGCTGACCGTGAACCGGTGCCCGTCGATGACGACGCCGTCGCCGAGGCCGGGGAGGCGTTGCAGGTGGTGCAGGACGCAGCCGGCGACGGTTTCGTAGGGTCCCTCGGGCAAGCTGATTCCCAAAATCTGCTCGGCGTCTTCGACGACCAGCAGCCCGTCGATGCGATAAGGCACCCGTGACGTAGCCGAATCCGGGTCGTCCTCGGGGAGCGGATCGAATTCGTCGCCGAGCTCGCCGACGATCTCCTCGACGATATCCTCCACGGTGGCGATACCGGCGGTGCCGCCGTACTCGTCGACCACGACCACCAGCTGTGTATTGTCGCGGCGCATCCGCGCCAGCGCGGACAACGCCGATTTCGACGAAGGTAGCGGCAACAGCGGCCGGCACAGCTGCGCGACAGTGGCATGGGCGGATCGGTCGGCGCGCAGCAGATCGCGTAGATGAACGAACCCGACCACATCGTCGAGCGAATCCGCGACCACCGGGAAGCGGCTGTGCCCAAGTTCGATCGCCTGCTCACACGCTTGCGCCACCGGGGTGTCGGCGGAGAGGAAATCCACTTCGGTGCGGGGTTTCATCACCTCGGCAAGATTCCGTTTTCCGGCATCGAAGACCTCGGCCATGATTTCGCGTTCGGCGTCGGGGATGCTGCGATGGCCGGTCAGTAACTCCCGCAACTCGTCGCGGGTCATCTCCTCGCCCTTGTGCCCGGGATCGCCGCCCAGGACGCGAACGAGCGCGTCGGTGGAGACCGACAGCAGCCAGATCACCGGCGATATCACCGTGGCGAACCGATCCAGCGGCGAGGCCGTCGCCAGCGACACCCCCGTGGCACGCTGCAGCGCTATCCGTTTGGGCACCAGCTCACCGAGGATCAACGACAGGTAGGAGATCACTAGCGTGGTAGCGACCAGGGCGACCGCGTTCGTGGTCTCCTCCGACCATCCCCACTGTTGTAGGGCGGGACTGAGATCCGGTGCGATCGTGGAGGCACCGTAGGCGGCGGAGAAGAAGCCGGCGACCGTGACCCCGATCTGTACCGCGGACAAGAACCGATTCGGGTTCCGCGCCAACGCTGCGGTCCGGGCACCGCGGCGGCCGCGCCGGGAAAGGGACTGCAGCTGACTCTCCCGCAGTGACACCAGCGCGATCTCGGCGCCGGCGAACACTCCACCGACCAGGACGAAAATCAGCACCAACACCACGTTGACAAGCGTGTCCACGGTTATCACCACCGCCGGCGGTCACACTGTGGGCCGGGTCTGTCGTGGTCGGTGTCCATATCCTTTCTCCGCACCGGCAATACTCGACGAGCTACCTCCGAGTGTAGTGGACCACCGGAGCGCCGGAACCGAAGCCGATCGTGTTCGCACCAGTCCCATGGTCCCGGCTCCCTCGCGCTCACCCGCTTCCGGTGACAGGCCACCGATCGCGTGGGTCGCCGGGGTGGGCGACGATCATCGGTACTTCGCGCCGGCCTCTTCGATTTCGTGCCGTCGACCCGATCGCAGACGCTACAGTTCGTGGTCGATCCGGGCCGGTTATCCGGGGATCGTGGCCGAGTGAACCGAGGCGCTCGGTGCAATGATCGAACCGGTGACCGACGCCGGCCCGCAGTGCCCCAGCGATACGGGCCGGCGTCTCCTACTGGTTCAATGCGGTCGAGTGGTGCTCGATGGTGTGCAGTGCCGCGGCCAATGCTTCGCGCGTCAGCCGAGCCATCGGTTCCAGCTCCATCGCGGACTCGCCGGCGCCGGTGAGTAGTTCGGGGTCGAGGGCTTCGACCACCGTGTGACCGCACTCGGCACGAACACCGACAGTGCAGGCCAACAACGGCCCGAGGTGGGAGTCGATGGCCAGTACGCGGTGGGCGAGTTGCGGATTGCAGACACCCAGGAGGCGGAACGGCTCGGTCTCGACGCCTGATTCCGCCGACAGTACCGCCTGTAGATCGATATCGGAGAGCACCGTGAAACCCGTGTCGGCCAAGGCTTGCCGCGTCAACGCTACTGTGTGGTCGAAGGTGTCGGTGACCCGGACCGCCAGCTCTTCGGCCACCACGGGAATGCGGATCTCAGTGACCAGGTCGCCCGGGTTGACCGCGGCCTCTGGACCCACCAGATACAGCTCGGTAGGTGGCCCGACCGGCCGGTACCCCGAGTTGCTGAGCCACCGCTGGAGTGCGTCGTAGGCCTGCCCGAGCCGGCTGTAGTCACCACGGTGCACGGTGCGCGCGGTGCGGGTCGGTTCGGTGCGGCGCAGGGTGCACTCGCCGGTGCGGCCCTCACCGGCACCGAAGGTGACCGCGATCCCGAAGTCGACTGCGGTCGGCTCGCCGGAGCCGAAATCGCCGAGGTAGGTCGTCGACGGCGGGCCCACGGTGACGAGGTTGGCGGCGGCAGCGACCTCGAACAATGCCTGCATCCCCGCGCCGATGTCGTCACCGGCGTGGTCGGGGCGCACGATGCGACGCAGTTCCAGGACGGTCTGCGGTTCCGTGCGGTCGACAGTGACATGATTCGACACCGAACTCACCCACCTATCGGGATTGCCGGGCGCGGCGATCGTTTTCCTCGGAGGCCATGTGTTGGGCCCACAGCTTCGCGCGGTCGAATTCTCCTGCGGCCAGCGGTCCGGTCATACCGACAACATAGAAGTCGATCGGACGACGCACGAGCACGAAACCTGCCCGCCGTAGTTGTCTGCCGATCCCCCGGGCTGCGGACCCGGGCAGCCAGCTCGGGCGCTGTAGTTTCGTCGCGAAGGCCGCGGCCCGGGAACCGGTGGCTGCCTGGTGTTCGTCCTCGAGCCACTCGCGGATGCCTGTTGTGCTCTCGTTCGGCCCGAACGGGCCCCGATGCGGTCCGCGGCATCTTGCCGGGTTTGGCGGCGGCTCATTCCGAAGGCGTGGGTCGGCCCTCCGACGACCAGCAGATCGACCGGCGAGTGGCTGTCGGGCGTCGCATCCGCCACGTCCACCACGTCCACCTCGGCATGCTCTTGCAGCCCTCGGGCGATGGCGGTCGCTGCGGCCTCGGTGTTGCCGAATACCGATTCATACACGACGCGTGCACGCATCTGCGGATCTCCTGCCTACTTGTGAACAGCGGCGATACTGTCTCGCTTCTACCGAAGCTACCGGTGCAGACGGCCGGTTCGGCAGTGCCGAATGGTGAAGCTGTGTGGTGACCTTCGGCCACCACACAGAGGTCCCGGGGTGGGCCGGGTCCGAGGACCGGCTGCAAGTGGTGGGCACACAGGCGGTGCCGGGGAGAAGTTACGGATCCGGTGACTTTTGCCCGTCCCGGGCGCGTGAGCTGATCGTTCACTCTGGAGCCGTGCTGGCACGGCTGCTTCCTGGTCTCGCGCAGCTCCATGGCTACCGTAAGGCCTGGCTGCGGGCGGATATCGTCGCCGGTGTCACGGTCGCGGGGTATCTGGTGCCGCAGGTGATGGCCTATGCGACGGTGGCCGGGCTGCCACCGGTGGTGGGGTTGTGGGCGGCGATCGGACCGTTGGTGCTCTATCCGCTGCTGGCGACCTCCCGGCAGCTGTCGGTGGGGCCGGAATCCACCACCGCCGTACTTGCCGCGGTGACGCTG
>NZ_BAFV01000034.1 GCF_000308515.1 Nocardia carnea NBRC 14403
GACCGGAAAAGATGCGCCCGGTGAGCACCGACATCTCCTGCTCTTGTTCGGAGAGGAAACGCTGCGCGGCATTCACGATCGAGGCGGTGTCGTTGGCGACCTTGAAGGCGATAACCGCCCGCACCTGCAACTGAATGGCCTGTTTGGTGACGCAGCGTTCGGAGATCTCGGCCTCGAACATGGCCAGCGACAGATACCGGACCTTGCGGAAGAACGGTATGACCCAGGAACCGCGGCCGATGATCACCCGGAACGGTGCCGCATCGCTGCTCTTGGCGCCACTGACCAGCATCGCCTCGTCGGGGTCCGGGACGTGATAACCCAGCACGGAATGACTCCTCGCGTTCGTCTACTCGGATGCCGGGTCCGGGCCGAGGGGTATCCAGGGCACCACCTCGGCGATACGGCCGGAATCGACCGCGATGACCAGCACGGTGCTCCCGGCCGCAATGGCTTCGGTCGCCCGCGCGATGTAGCCTTCGGTTCCCCCTCGGACGGCGACCAGGACCTCACCCAGCATCCCGGGGCCGCGGATCGGCGAGATCAGCTTACCCGTCGACCCGATGACTTCGTCCTGCAATTTCCCCGAACCTCCAAGCTGTGCGGTGGTTTCCGCCTCCGTGAGGTTACTGGTAGAGCGTGCGGTAGGCGCCGAGCATCGCGACCAGATGGTCGACGATCTCCTCGCGCGTCGCCCGCAGCGAACCGTTCAGCCAGGCCGAGAACATCCCGGCGTTCCCGCTGGCCATGGTGACGGCCGCGAGCCGGCGCCGCACGGGATCGTCGATCCGGGCGAAGAGATGGTCCTGGATGAGCCGGGTAAAGGCGGGCATCACCGAGATGGTGGTCTGGCCGAGACCCGTGCTGGAATAGGGTTCGACCAGGAACAGGCGGGATTTGCGAGGGTCGGCGAGCACCTTGTCCACCAGTGCCTCCGACAGTGCCCGATCGCGGGAGGAATCGTCGGCCACGGCGAACGCGGTCATCGGTTCCAGGAAATCCTCGGCTGTCTGCCGGTAGAGCACATCGAGCAATTCGTCGCGGCTGGCGAAACTTTCGTAGAAGTACCGGTCGGTGAGGTTGGCCCGGCGGCACACCGCCCGCATGGTGACACCGCCCGCACCGGCCTCACCGATCAGATCGAGCGCCGCCTCGAGCAGCGCACTGCGGCGTGCCTGCCGGCGCTCCGAAAGCGTGGTGCCGCCCCAGATCCGGGGCCCGCTGTCGTCCGATCGCTGGTCTGCATGCACCCGTCCACACTAATCTGCCGCCGCATGCCTTCAGTCGGGTGGTGGCGACGCCCCAGGCCTGCGATCACCTGCGGAGCCGAGAACGGTACGCGCCCGGGGCCTTGCCCTGGATCGACTCGACCGGCTCGTCGGTATCGCGGAGCCGCCCGGCCGCCAGGTCCATGCCATTTTGCTCCACGTACGCCCCGACTCCGATCAGGAAGGGCGACTCCGGCGGACCGTGTCCGGTTTGTGGCAAATGCCCAGCAGCTATCGTGAAATGCATGGTCTTGTTCGCTGTGCTGCTGCTCGCCGCGTTCGCCGCGCTGACCGGGTCGGTGCTCTCCGGGGCCGTGACCGGGTTCGATACGGCGATACACGAGTGGATCCTGGGCTTACGGGACGAAACGCTGACCACCGTCGCGGTGGTGATCACGCACGCCGGTGGGTCGGCAGTCATGTGGATGCTGGCGCTGGTGGCCGGTGGTGGGTTGCTGTGGCGTGGCCGGCGCCGTGATGCTGCGCTCGTCGCGGGTGTGGGCGCGGCGGCCGCCGTCCTGGTTCCGGTGTCCAAGGAGCTGATCGGCCGGGCTCGCCCACCTCTCGACGACCGGCTGGTCGCCGTCGACAGCCCGGCCTTCCCGTCCGGGCACAGCGCCGGCTCGACCGCAGTGATCGGAGTGCTGGCGGTGCTGTGCTACCTGAGGTTCCGGCATCGGATCGCGGCCCGGATCACGGTGGTGCTCGCCGCGGTCTTCGCGGGCCTGGTCGGCTTGTCCCGGGTCTATCTGGGTGCGCACTGGGCGACCGATGTCCTGGCCGGCTGGTCGCTCGGTGTGCTGCTGGTGCTGCTGGGTGTGCTGATACATCGCCGGGTGGGCCGATCCGCGCGCCCCGGCGACACTGTCGCCGAGGATTCCGCCGCGTCCCGTCCGCGTGCGGAGGCGGCATCCACAGCCGGTACTGCGGCCTGAACCTCGCTACCCGCGTTCCAGTTCGAGGCCGGCCGCCCGCCATCCCGCGATCCCGCCGTCGAGGCTGTAGGCGAGATGCCCCGTCTGCTGCGCGGTGGCAGCGAACTGCCGGGAGATATCGCCGGTGGGGCAGGTGAACACCACCGGATGTGCCCGGGAGAACGGCGTGCCGTGGGTGAACAGATCGTTCAGCCGGTCGTCGGGGATATTGATCGCACCCGGTACATGCGCGATGCGGTAGGCCATTGCGCCACGGGTATCGACCACCACGGTGTGTCGTGCCCGGATCATCTCTGCGAGCTCGGCCGGGCCGAGCACCGCGGCCTCGGCGATATCGGCGGGGGCGGGCGCCCGGTGCCCGGTATCGCGGCCGAACAGCTCGGGGCGCCGCTGCCGGATATAGGACAGATACGGTTCGAGCCGATCGCATACGATGACCACGGCGACCACCGGCGACCCGCTACGAGTGGATCGTGCGAGAACATCGCGGGCGGCGGTGTAGGCCGCTCCGCTGGTGGGCCCGGCGAGCACCCCGTAGCCCGTGGCGAGTTCCAGGGTGCCCTCGATGGCGCGCCCGGATTCGACGGTGACGATCTCGTCGTAGAAGTCGGGCTGGAACAACCCGACCTCCCACATTTCCCGTTCCGAACGGATACCGGGAATGAAATCGCCGCGGTCGGACACCACGGCCACCGTCCGCAGCTCCGGATGGAACTTGCGCAGGTGGCTTCCCGCGCCCCGGCTCGAGCCGGTGGTGCCCAGACCGCCGATGAGATAGTCGACGCGGTCCATACCGGCGGCGGCGAGGTCTTCGTGGATCTCCCGGCCGGTACCGTCCTGATGTGCGGCAATGTTCTTCTCGCTCGTGTACTGCGACAGGTGGCGGAATCGCTCCGGTTCCGCCGCCATCGCATTCTCGATCGCGGAGTAGACGTCGTTGGGCGTGGTGGGGTCCGGGCATTCGGAAAGCCCGGGTAGTTCGACGATATCGGTGCCGAGTAAGCGCAGCAGATCGCGTACCTCACCGACCTTGATCCGGTTGGTCATGGCCCGCAAACCGATACCGTGCATTGCCCCGAGGACGCGTAGTGCCTTGGCGGTGTTTCCGCTGGAGGCCTCGATCAGGGTGCGGTCCTCGGCGCGTACGGTACCGAGTTCGTCGCGCAGCATGGCCCAGGCGACCCGGTCCTTCACCGACCCGAACGGATTGTGCGATTCCAGTTTCGCGTACAGGTCGACGCCGTCGAGCCCGTGGACGGCCGGGTCGAGGCGGAGCAGGGGAGTGTCACCGATCAGTTCGGTGATGTGCTGATAGATCGTCACTGGTCCTCGGGAGATAGTGATTCGCCGCCCGGTGGAAGCGGGCGGAACTCGGCGTCCGGCGTGACCCGGAAAGTATCGTCCCGCCGGTCGATCGCGACCTTGTGCGCCGGTGCGTGCATGGCGGCCGCCGCGGACGACAGATCGGAGTGGTAGGCGGCCGTATTGGGGAATACGACGAGATCGCCCGGCCGGGGATACCACGGCAGCCATATCTTGTGTGCCGTGACGAGGTCGCGCTCCAGGCAGAGTCGTCCCGCGAGATACACCCCCACCGGGTCACCGGGCGGTGCGGGCGTATGCCCTGGTAGCAACAGCGGGTCGGCCATTACTTCCTGATCTGCCGGGGTCACCGAATCCCGGCTCAGATCCAGATGGACGAGCACACTGCCGTCGGCGGCCTCCTTCACGAATTCGACCCGGGCCAGCGTGATTCCGGCGTGATCGGCGAGGGATTTCCCCGGTTCGAGCCAGATCTCCAGCAGGTTGTCGGCGGCAACCCGGCCGATTCCGTGCCCACCGTGCCGTTCGAGCGGCGCGGTCAACAGGTCGGCGAGCATAGTGTCGGCCGCGACGGTATTGGCGTATTTGTGGAACACCGGCGTACCGCGCACCGAGGTCCCGTCCACCTGATATCCGAACGTGTTGGCGTCCCAGCTCATCCGGGGACCGCGTCCGCTCAGCCCGTCGCGCAGGCGGTGCACATAGTCGTCGAACTGCTGCGCGTCGGCCGTGAAAACCTGACGTAGCCCGCCGCCGATATTCAGCACCGAAGGCGTCAGCTCCCGGGAATACGCCTGTTCGAGCAGTGCGAAACAGGTCTCCGCGGCCCGCAGCCGTTCTGCGATATCGCCGGTGTCGAGATGGAAGGCGAGCCCGCGGAAGTCGAGCCGATCACGACGGTGCGCGAGCACCTCGAAGGCCCGGCCCACCGAACCCACCGGAATACCGAACCGGCTGGGCCGGGAGCCGGGAAATCCGCTGACCCGCAGCAGCACCGGGACGGCTGCCTCCGGCCGGGCGAGGCCGGCCAGCGTTTCCAGCTCCCACTGGTTGTCGATATTGATCGTGACCCCGCTGTGCACCAGAGCCCGCAGGAACCTCTCGCCCTTCGGTCCGGTGACCTCGATCCGATCTGGAGTGAACCCGGCCTGCCGGGCAGATTCCAGCTCCCCGGCCGAGGCCACATCCACCGCCGCGCCCAGGGCCGCCGCGGTGCGCACCAGCGCGGCCGAACGATTCACCTTGTGCGCATAGCAGATCCGGTACCCGGCCCGCTCCGCGTCGAGTACCGCTGTCAAACGGGCGAGATTGCGGGCGAACACCTGCGGGAAGACCAGGTGCAGCGGAGTCCCGAACCGGCCGGTCGCACGGTCGAGTGCCGGCCGGTCTGCCAGGAAATCCCGCACCAGCGGATCCCAGCGTGCCGGTAACGCCGGTGGCGGGGCGGTATCCGCCGCGGTCCGGGTATCGGGATCCGGCGTGACCTGTCGCGCGGTCATCGCCCGGGTACCGCCGCCGCGGTATCCGGGCGCCGGTCCACGGGGTTGTATCCGCCGTCACGCAGCGCCTCGAAGGCCCGGGATCGGTTGCGCGGACTACGGAACTCGGCGATCACCCGTTTACTGTCGAGGTCGATATCCACTACCCGGATATCCATGGATTCCAATACACCGCCGATGGTTCGCACACAGTGTTTACAGGTCATATCGGGCACGTAGAAGATCCGGTCCTCGGTGGCCACGGGCATATCCTCGGGGGCGTCGGCGGCCGTCTGCGCCGCCACCGGTTCGCACCGGACGACGAGGTCGCCGAACACTTCTACGAAACGCCGGGCGACCAGCGGAAGCAGGCTGTAGTTCTCCCCGCCGGCTCGGTGGGTGACCGCCGCCAGGCATACCGGATGTTCGTCCGCCGGTAGCAGCGCGTACTGGCGTGAGATGAGGTCGAGATCGTCGTGATAGCGAGCGATTGCTTCGGCCACGGACAATCCCTCTTCTGTGGTCGCCCGGCGCATCACGCGGTGAGCGTCGGCGATGGTCGCGTCCTTCATCGCCCGCAGCGTCGCGACCGTCTGCTCCGGATAGCGGACTGTGCCGTCGGCGGTGACCCGCAGATCCACCGGAATCATCCCGCGCCGGTAGGTCGAGGCCTGGAGTTCCCAGAACCAGCGGGTCGCGACTGCGGTGAAGATCCCGGAATCGAGGAGTCCGCGCGCGAAGTCGGCCGCGGACCGGTACGGGGTCCGGCCCGCGAGCAGTGCATGCTGGGCGAGCGCCCGCCCGGCGGATTCGACGCCGACCCGGAAGATATCGATCGGCTCGTGATCGGTGGTGGTGCCCGCCAGGATATCTCGCGCCGCGGCCCCGAGCGCGGCGATACGCTCGGCCAGCGCACCCTCGGCGTCGATCTGTTCCCAGAGCACGAGCACTGCCTCCCGGGTCGCGATGGGGACCTGCGGCCCGAACCCGTCGTCGCGATAGAAGCCGGTGTTGGGTATGCCGGCGCTGTCGGTCCAGGTCATCCGGTGGGTCGCGGAGGTGACTTCGCCGGCAGTGCACGGCTGCATGAATCGCTCCAGATACAACCGCTGCGAGAAGGTGAGGTGGCTGCCCGCTTCGGGCTGCAGTTCGGTCGCGGTGTACTCGAACCTGCGTGTGGGACGCGGTGCGCCGGGACCGAAGAGCCCGGGCCGCGCGAGTCCGGACAGGATCTGCGCAGCGGTACGCCGGTGGTAGCGGGCCGTCGTTTCGGTGCTCCCGGTGGATATGCCGGTCTCGATGGTCATGAAATCTCCTCGGCCAGGGCGCGGACACGGTCGGTGAAGCGGTCGATATCGTCGGGCCCGGTGTAGATCTGGGTGCTGACCCGGACGGCGTCACCGGCGGCGCCACCCGGGACGCAGTGCGCGCCGGTGCGGACCAGGAAGCCGTACTCGGCGAGTACGAAACCCAGATCGGCCGCCGAGATGCCGTCGAGGGTGAAGGAGACGATGCCGTGGCCCGTATCGTGCCCGCCGTATGCGGGACCGGGCAGGAAATCCAGCCCGCGGACGGTACGCAGGCCGGTCAGCAATCGGTGCGTCAACGCGGTGTTGTGTGCCGCTATCGCGGGCATCCCGTACGACTCGAGGACCTCGAGGGCGGTACCGAGGGCGAGAATGCCCGGAATATTCGGGGTGCCACCCTCGAGCAGCCCGGGCATCCGCCCGGATTCGAATCCGGTGGCGGTGAGCCGTACATCCGTGGTCCCGCCGGGCAGGAACGGGCGCAGTTCCGGGTGGACCCGGCGGTGGCAGTACAGGATGCCGGCGCCGGGCGCGGCGAACATCTTGTGCGCCGCGAATACCGCGAAATCGGCGGCCAGGGCGGTCACATCGACCGGTAGATGACCGCCGCTCTGACTGCAGTCGTAGCACAGCAACACACGCTCGGGCAGTAGCGCGCGGATATCGTTCAGGGCGGTTGTACTGCCGAAGACATGGTGCAGATGGGTGACGGTGAGCAGCCGGGTCCGCGGCCCGGCCTTTGCGGCGATATCGGCCAGGTCGGCGGCCCCCGTTGCGGTCACCCGGTAGGGCACGAGTTCGATCCGCCGCCCGAATCGGGCGAGGGTGTCGCGCAGGAGATACCAGGGGTGGATGTTGGCGGCATGGTCGCGGGGGCTGTAGAGGATCTCGTCTCCGTCGCGGAGTGCAGTGAGCCCCCAGGAGAGCGCGACTGCGTTCAGGGCCGCGGTCGCGCCGCCGGTGAAAACGATCTCGTCGGGATGGGCGGCGCCGACGAACCCGGCGGTATGGGCCCGGATTGCGGCGATCTGCTGGGTGAGCGCGGTTGCCCACGGGTAGGTTCCGCGGGCGGCGTTGGCCGTCGCGGACGCGTGATACTTCCGTATGGTCTCGATGACGGCATGCGGTTTCTGTGTTGTGGCCGCACTGTCGAGATACACCTCCCGGGCCTCGGCCACAGCAGGAAAAGACTCCCGTACTTGCGGCGCGAGCAGTGCTTCGGCCGGGGAGGGGCGGACCCGAGCCGGGTGATCCCGGCCGGGCAGGGAGGATCGCATCGTCTTCGCTCCCTCCGCCGATTCGCCGGACGGCAACAACGATACCGATCACCGGCGGCCACGCCCAGTAGCTTTGAACGGCAATCATTTTGGGTGAGTGGTACCGGTGCGGCCGTCGCCTCCCCGGTTTTGTCGGGGGTGCGCGTTAGGGTGCGCGTATGCCCCTGACTCCCGAGGAACGACAGTCCTTCCTGGCCGAACCACATATCGGTGCCTTGTCGGTATCCGCCGGCCCGGACCGGGGGCCGCTGACGCTCCCGATCTGGTACCAGTACACGCCGGGCGAAGATCTGTGGGTGATCACCGGTCCGGAATCGGTGAAGATGCGCCGGATCCGCGATGCGGGCAGGTTCAGCCTGATGGTGCAACGGGTGCAGCCGACGGTCCGCTACGTGAGCGTGGAAGGGCCGGTCACCGCGGTCGAACCGATGCCGGATGCCCGGCACCGCGAAATGGTCGCGCGTTATCTTCCGCCGGATCAGGTGGAGGGCTACCTGGCCTTTGCCGAGGCCGAGCTGGGGGAGCACGTCATCGTCCGGATGCGGCCGGAGCGCTGGCTTTCCGGGGATCTCGGCTGAGGAAACTCAGTACCCGCCCTGCAGGTATCCGACGAGCTGTTCCCGTTCGGTCGTGAGTTCGGACAGTGCGCTCTTGACGACATCGCCGATACTGACGATGCCGGTGAGGCGGCCCTGGTCGACCACGGGGAGATGGCGTACCCGGTGATCGGTCATGATTCCCCGGAGCCCGTCGACCCGGTCGTCGGGGCTGCAGGTCCGGACTTCGGTGGTCATGATCCGCGTGACAGGGAATTCCAATAGCGATGCGCCGTACCGGTGCAGGCCGCGGACGACATCACGCTCGGAGACGATCCCGGCGATACGATTGCCGTCCGGGGAGACGACGGCGGCGCCGATGTTCTGTTCGGCCAGCAGTGCCAGCAACGCCCGGATATCGGTTTCGGGCCGGACGGTCGCTACGGCGCTGCCCTTGGTGTTGAGGATCTCGGCGATACGCATGGTCACCATCCACATGAGCGCGGGATTTCTACAATCCCGCGGCCGGGGGAGGAATACCAGCACGAATCGGCATCGACCGGACGCCGTCGTATCGGCTGGGAAAGAAACGGCAGTTCGACGGGGCTATTCGTCGTCCAGGCCCGCGGACAGGTAGGCCGCGGCGGCGAGCCATTGCCGGCACTGGGGCCCGTGGACATCGTGGATGCGCAGGATGGCGCGGGCCTGCCGGTAGGTGAGTACCGGCGGTTCGGCGCTACAGTCGGCTCCCGCCTCGGGGGCGAAGTGGCGCAGGGGTTCCGGATTGTGCCCCAGGGTGTGCGTACCGGGAACGCTTCCGACCGCGTTCCGGTGGGGACTTCGGAATGGCTGGATCATTCGGTTGCCCCTCACGTGCGATGGTGCGGGGGCGACACTCCGGTCCGGTGAAGCGACCGGAAGATGCTGCGTATCGCCCCTCTTGGTGGTGCGAGTCTATGTCGCCGTCGCTTACAAATGCAAGTACATCTGCAAACAACATACGAAAAAACATTCGGCCCGAGCGCCCGTCCTCGGTGTGTCATCGGCCCAGTGGCACTGCACTTCTCGCCGACTGCGGGCCGGGCCGGTTGCGGGCCGGGCTACGGTTTGCGCGCCACACCCCCGTACGCCGGAATCGGCCGGTCGTCGCCGGCAACAACCTGCCCGGGATACCACCGGGCCACCGTGGTGAATCCGGGCTCGACCAGGTCGAGCCCGTCGAAAAGCGCGCGGATCTCCGACTGTGTCCGCGGCACATACGGCTCACCGCCTATATCGGCATACTCGGCGCACAGTCGCACATAGTCGTCATCGTCATCGGTGCCGTCCCAGAGCGCGAGGTAGCTGCCGCCGGCGGTCGATTCGAGCACGGTGTGCACGATGCGGCGCATTTCCGCGGCGCTGTGGGCGTGGCCCAGAACGCCCATGAACATCACCGCCACCGGCCGGGTGAGGTTCAGGATGTGGCGGGCGTCGGCCACGACGATCTCGGGGTGGTGGTAATCGGTGTCGATATAGGTGGTGACGCCCTCGTCGCTGGTGCTGGTCAGCAGGGTGCGGGCATGGGCCAGCACAACCGGGTCGTTGTCCACGTACACGATCCGGGATTCCGGTGCCACGCTTTGCGCGACCTCGTGGGTGTTCTGCATGGTGGGCAGTCCGGTGCCGATATCGAGGAACTGGCGAATTCCCTTCTCGGCGGCCAGGTATCGCACTGTGCGCACGAGGAACTCCCGGGACTCTGTCGCCAGCGTCGTGATCCCGGGATAGACGGCGCTGCCCGCGTCCGCGGCGATCCGGTCGACCTCGTAGTAGTCGCTGCCGCCCATCCAGTAGTTCCAGATCCGGGCGGGGTGCGGGATATCGGTTCTGATGGCGCGCTGGTGCTCGTCGGACATGGCGGACTCCTCGGCGATACGGGCCGGAAGCGTGCCGGAGGATGCGCCGCGGCCGGCTCTCGGGGCTGGTGGAACCGGTGTCGGTTTGCGACAGTACAAGGCCCGCCGGTGGGCTCCGGGCAGGCGCGCGGCCCTACGGAATCGTGCGGTGCTCCCCTGCGGTGGGGCCGGATCCGGCGCCGGCGGCTGCGTCCGGCGGGGCGATGGAGCCTGCCCTGGAGGCTTGTGGGGGCGCATCGGCGAACTTCGTGCTATCGTCCTGATGTCGGTGCAGATGCAAGAACACTTGCGAGTGCATCTGTAAGGACCGGCGGTATGCGACGAGTGGTGTCAGCAACCATGAGCAAGGAGTAGGTCCTATGTCGGAAGTAACCAATCGGGTGGTCGGAGCTTGGCGCAAGAGCACCTTCAGCAATCCGAGCGGGAACTGTGTCGAGTTCGCCGAAGCGGCCGGCGACCAGGTGGCCGTGCGTAATTCGCGTTTCCCCGACGGCGGTGTGCTCTTCTATACCCGCCCGGAGATCGAGGCGTTCCTGCAGGGCGCGAAAGCTGGAGAGTTCGACGATCTGGCTGTATGAGAGGTAGCATGGGCCGTCGGCGTGGTGCGCCGCGGATTGCACTGTGGCGCACCGTGGGTTAACCCGAAAGCGGAGACGACTCCATGATCGCAGAGCCCGGGAATCGTGGCGGCAGGCAACCCGTCGAGGCGGAGCGTGGCCCCACGGTCCTACGCATCGCTCTGGGCGGCCAGCTACGGAAACTGCGTGAGAGCAAGAAAATCACCCGCGAGGCCGCGGGCGATGCCATCCGCGGCTCTCATGCCAAGATCAGCCGGCTCGAACTGGGCCGGTCGAGTTTCAAAGAACGTGATATCCGGGACCTGCTGACGCTGTACGGCATCACCGATCCCGAAGAGCGCGAGAGGTTTCTCGATCTCGCGCGTAAAGCCAACGAACCGGGATGGTGGCATCGCTACGGCGATCTGCTGCCGTCCTGGTTCGGGCAGTATCTGGGTCTGGAGCAGGCCGCGAGCAAGATCCGCACCTATGAATCGCATCTGGTCCCGGGGCTTTTGCAGACCCCGGATTATGCGCGTGCGGTGGTAACCCTCGGTTACGAGGATGCCGATACCGATCGGCGGGTGGCTTTCCGGCAGCGCCGGCAGGAGATTCTGCACCGCAACGATCCGCCGGTCGTCTGGGCGGTGATCGACGAGGCGGCTCTACATCGCCCCGTCGGCGGTCGTGACGTGCACCGGGCGCAGATGGAACATCTGCTCGACCTGACCCGCCTGCCGAATGTGACCATTCAGGTCGTTCCGTTCTCCGCCGGTGAACATCCCGCGGCCGGAAGCTCTTTCACCATTCTGCGTTTCGCCGAGCCGGATCTGCCCGATATCGTGTATCTGGAGCAGTTGACGAGCGCGCTGTATCTGGACCGGCGCGAGGATTTGGCACTGTACCTCTCGGTGATGGACCGGTTGAGTGTGCAGGCCGCGACGCCCGAGGAATCCCGGGCGATTATCGTCGAATATACGAAAGGCCTGTAATACCAGGCGAATAGCCGCCAACGGCGGGAGAGTATCCGGACCGTGCCGGTACCGGACCGCCCCGGCGCCGAGCCGCCGAGACGGTGGATTACGCGCGTCCGTCAGGCCCGGATGAATGTGGACGCCACGCGCCAGAAGGTATCCGGCTGCAGCGACCGGAAATCCCAGTCGTCGGACAGCGCATGAACCGTGGTGACGATCTGGTCGATATCGAAATCGTCACGTGTCGCTGCGCCGGTGGATTCGATTGCGTCGATGACGAACTCGACGGCGGTCTCCCGGGACGAACCGGCACGGAGACTTCCGTCGCGGACGCCGAATGTACTCATATCAATACCGTTCGCCGGATTTCCTATCGGGACAGGATCCATTCGGGTTGTGCTGCTACCGAAATGATTCGGACCCCCTGGGCTGTCCCGCAGCTGTGGCAGTAAACCACTGGCGAATGTTGTCGTCGGCTCACTCACGCGGCCTCCCCATGTTTTCCCCTGTGTAGCGGTGTGGGATGAGTCTAGGTCGGTAGTGCTTTCAAATGCAAGTACATCTGCACGATCGATTCATTGTGTCGGAACGGTTTTCGGATGATCTTGTCAGTCGGCCAGGGCGGCGACCGCAGCCTCGATCGGGGTGTCACCGGAGACCAGTTCCAAGGTACGACCGGCCGTATGCCGGGCATCGAGGAGTGCGAAGACGGTATCGGCGACATCGGCACGGGGAATATCGCCCCGGCCGATTCGCGGTGGTGCCAGGGTGACCGAACCCGTGCCGGGTTCGTCGGTGAGGCGGCCCGGACGCACAATGGTCCAATCCAGGTCGCGGCTGTGCAGATCGTCCTCGGCCTGCGTTTTCGCCTCGATATAGGCGGCCCATACGTCATCGGTGCCCGGTGCCGGCGCAAGACCGGTTCCCATGGCCGAGATCTGCACGAACCGCCGGGTGCCCACTCGTTCGGCAGCTTCGGCGAGTAGAACCGAGCCGTCCCGGTCCACAGTGTATTTGCGGGCGGCGCCACTACCCGGCCCGGCGCCGGCGGCGAACACCGCCGCGTCGGCGCCCTGCAGGGTCGCGGCGAGATCGGTCACGACCGCCTTTTCGAGATCCAGGACCACCGGTTCGGCGCCCGTGGCGTAGATCTCGGAGGCGTGCGCCGGGTTGCGGATCAGCGCGATCGCGCTGTGTCCGCGGCCGGTGAGTCGTTCGGCGAGCAGTAGAGCGATCTTGCCGTGTCCGCCGGCGATGACGATGCGCATACCGGACTCCTCTCGTATCTCAGCGTTCGGGCCCGCCGGGGTTGCAGGCGGCGCCGACAGTTTCGTCGTAGCCCACCGGCGGCCGCCAGGGTTCCAGATTCCAGGTGGGCTTATCGGGCGCGATGAGCCGCGCCCATTCCCAATGGCAGCGGAACTGATCCCACATTCCGGGGGTGTCCGCGGCCGGGTCGAGCGTGCCGATTTCCTGCCAGGCGCGTTGTGCGGCGCCGGGGAAGGTGGTGTCGCGGCCTGCTCGGGTCGGGTGGACCATGAGACGTGGACCGTCGATATTCGAGGTCCATTCCAGCCGGTCGATCAACGACATCCCGGCGTAGGGATCGACGACCGGGGTGGAAGTGCGTACGACGGTTGCCGCCGGGGATCCGGTCGGACGCACGGTCGCCGGGGCTGCGGTCGTGGTTTCGGCCGCGGCAACACCTCCCGGCTCCGGTGGATCCGGAGAGCCGCAGCCGGTGAGCATTGCTGCGCACAGGAGAGCGAACGAACCGGCCACACGGGAGGTGGGGTCGGTCGGCATGGACGCTCCTGCGGTCGGTTCCCGGCGGTGGGTCGCGCCGGTGCTTCCGAGCTTAGAGGCCGGGGCCGTAGTTGTGGGGGGAGGCCGCCGAGTGCGCCGCGGGTTTTCCGGGCCGTACGGGGGCGTGCGGGTCGAGCCGGATCAGCGCCACAGGGTGTGGCACGGTAGCCGGCGCAGTCCGGGCCTGATCTTGCTGTCCACGGTGACCGTGAGCCCCGCATGGACGGCCGCGGAGGTGAACTCCCAGGCCTCGGCATTGGTTGCCGCGTATTCCAGGACGAGGGCATTGTCGGGTGCCGGGCCGTCGAAGTAGACCGTCACCCGGCGTGTGAGGTTATCGCGACTGTTGTTGTCGCGTTCGGCCGTGGTCGGTGCTGTAGCGTCCACGATTCACGCCTCCTTCCGGGCAGCGTCCCCGTCGACGCCGTTGTGTGTAACCCTAAGTCCCGACCATGGGTGGGAACATGTTCCGGAACAGGGTCTGGGTGATTCACAGCATGTGCCGGGTCCTCTCGGGCGGGGTCACGAAGCATCTGCGACCCGGCCGGGGCCGTGACAACAGCCGATGGTGCCCGAGCTCGGGCCGGTGCCCGATATGAGTGGTATCGCAGGGGTCCACGCCGCTGCGGTGCCGCTGAACTGCCCGGCGCCCGAATGTCGTTTACTCCACGGGAGTTTCGTTTGGTCTCCCGTACCGATCCCATGCGAAACTCGAATAATGGGTGCTTCTGGGATGCGATCGGCGTTGGAGACGGCTGCCTCGACCGGGTCGGGGGTCACGGCGCGGGCCGCGGTGGACGGCGGACCCACTGTGCTGCGCATGGTGCTCGGGGGGCGGTTGCGGCGGTTGCGTGAAGCCAGTGGGCTGTCCCGGGAACAGGCCGGCGATCATATCCGCGGTTCGGATTCCAAGATCAGCCGGCTCGAGCTGGGCCGGACCAGTATCCGCGAGCGTGATCTGGTGGATCTGCTCGAGCTCTACGGGATCACCGACGCCGAGGAGCTGGCGGCGTTCCAGGAACTGGCCCGGCAGGCGAATACCTCCGGCTGGTGGCACCGCGACAACGACTGGCTGCCGAAATGGTTCGATATGTATCTGGGCCTGGAGCAGGCGGCGCAGGTGATCCGGTGTTACGAACCGCGTGCGGTGCCCGAACTGTTACAGACCCCGGAGTATGCGCGGGCCTTGCTCACGCTCGCACATCCGGGGGAGACGACCGAAGCCATCGAACGGCGGGTGGCACTGCGGATGCGCCGGCAGCACATTCTGAACCGGCCCCACCCGCCGCACCTCTGGCTGATCGTCGAGGAGGCGGCGCTGATCCGTCGGATCGGCGGGTCCCGGACCTGGTCGGCCCAGATCGATCGATTGCTGGCCGCCGCCAAACAGCCGCATGTCACCGTGCAGGTACTGGCCGATCATGTCGGCGGTCCGGCCATGACCGACGGCGCATTCACCTATCTGCGGTTCGCGGAGGCCGATCTGCCCGATATCGTGTACTTACAGCAGCTCACCGGCGCGTTGTACCTGGACAAACAGGCCGATCTGGACGCTTACCGGTCGGTCGCGAACCAGTTGTCGGTGCATGCCGCACCTCCCGAGCACACCTCCGGGCTGCTGGCGGCCCTGCGGCGCCGGCAGCCGCGGACCCTGGACCAGCCGCTGCGCCGGGAAGCCGGCCGCGGTCATTGAACCCGGCGGCGGCTCTCCCTGCCTCCGGGGGCGGGGAGGCATCGCAACGCACCGTTCTCTACGTCGTTACCCGTTTGTGACCGAACCCAATTCGCGGTCGCTCCCCTGATGAACTCTCCGGACTGATACCGGATGGGGCGCCCGCGCCCGAGTCCGTGGTTACTGTCCAGTAGTTATGGTGGGCAGTAAGGTAGCCGGTTCCGGAAGCACAGACCTGGAAGCCGAACTCGTAGCGCATTTCCGGTCTCCCGAACCGGAAATGGACGCGGCCGATATGGCCACCACCATCCGGCACTGTCTGGCCGCCGCGGCGCACGACCTCGGTGCCCGCCCCGCCGCGGCGGCGACGATCACCGCGGCGGCCGCACGCTGGGCCCGTGAAGGGGTGACCCTGGAATCGGTGCTCACGACCTGCCACGACTGCGCCCGCAGTGGTTTCGAATTCCTCGCGGCGCGAATGGCAGAAGCCGCCGCGAGCGGGCAGCCCATGGCCGACGCCGCCCGCCTTCTGGTGCGTGTCGTCGAGGTGGTGACCACCGCCGCCGCCACCGCATACCTGGACGAACACCGGATCGTGGCCCGCGAGCACCAGACTTCGGCGCAGACGATGGTGGCGGCCCTGCTCGCCGGCCACGGAGTGAGCGCGCTGGCGCGCAGGTCGGGTCTCCGCGTCGCCCCCGCCTATCAGGTGGTGGCTCTGGCGATCCCGCCGAACGCCGAGGAACGCGCAGGCGGCCCCGGCACGGTATCGGCGTCCCGCCGCAAGCTCCGCCGGGTCCAGGCGGCCCTGGGGCCACCGCTGGGTTCGCGATGCCTGCCGCTGCTGCACGCCGACGGCGGCACCGTACTGATTCCCTTGGAAGCGGCGCACGACACCGGTGCCGGCCCGATGACGGCGGGAGTGATGAGCGCCGAGGTGCTGCAGCTGGTCGCGGAAGCCGCGGAGGCCCCGCCGACCGCGACCGTGGCCGTCGGCGCCACCGAACAGATACCGGAACTGGCCGGACGCACCCATGAACTCCTGGACCGGTTGTGTGCCGGCGGCCGGCCACCGGGCCTGTACCGGATCACGGAAGGTAAGGCCGCGGAGCCGGATTCGGTGGTGGACGCGAGGCGGTTGCGCCGCCTGCCGCGCGTCACGCCCGGTATGTCCGCTCGTCCGGGCAAACCAGGGGCGGCGTGACAGGGGGGCCGGATGACAAGTGGTACCGCGAGGTGTGAGATGAGATCCCGGTTGACGGTTCTGGCCGCACTGGCAGTGATGAGTATCGCTGCCACCGCTACCCCCGCGACCGGTGTCCCGCCGGTGCAGTCGCCCGGCGCGCCACCCGGCCCCGCCGCCGCGACCGATCAGCCGGGTCCGCGGCTGTTGCGGGTCGAGGTGTTGAGCGACCGTCGGATCCGCTTGCACATCCGTTCTGTGGCCATGCGCCGGGAGGTCGCGATCGACACCTTGGTCGGTACCGGCCCGGCGCCGCGCCCGACGCTGTACCTGCTGGACGGGGTGGACGGCGGCCCCACTTCGGGCTGGTTGACCGAAGGCGGCGCCGCGGAATTCTTCGCCGACAAACCCGTCGATGTCGTGCTCACCACCGGGGGAACGGCGAGTCTGTACGCGGACTGGATTCGGGTGGACGCCGCCCTGGGCCTGAATCGGTGGGAAACCTTCCTCACCGAGGAGCTACCGCCGATCGTCGAGAAGTATCTGGGGTCCGACGGTGTCCGCGCCATCGCCGGGGTGTCCATGGGTGCGCAGGCGGCGATGATGCTGACGCAGCGGCATCCGGGTTTCTACCGGGGTGTAGCCGGGTTGAGCGGCTGCTATTCCACCGCCGATCAGCTCGGTCGCGCGGTCACGGTGATGACAGTGGCCTCCCGGGGTGGTAATCCGGAGAACTTGTTCGGGCCGCCGGCCTCGCCGGAATGGCGGGCCCACGACAGTCTGCTCGGTGCGGAGAAGTTGCGCGGTACCGAGATCTATCTGTCGGTGGCCAATGGAACGCCGAGCGGTGCGGCCTTGATGTCGATCGGGGACAGCCCGGAGATCCTGGCGGTATTGCTGGGGGGCGGTTCATTACTGGAACAGGGTGCGCGCCTGTGCACCGAACGCTTGGCCGCCCGTCTGGACGAACTCGATATTCCCGCCGTCGTCGATTTCCTGCCCGAAGGTATGCATTCCTGGCCGGATTTCGAGATCCAATTGCATCGGAGCTGGCCCACTCTCTCCCGTGCCCTGGAGATCACCGGAAGGCCATGATGAGTGGCCGGTATTTCCGGCTTGTCGAGATAATGGGAATTCGGCCCGGAATGTTCACCGCACCGGCTCTTTCACGGGCCCCATACCGCCACGAATTCCGGAATCTGACGGGGCGTGAGAGTGGCGGCGACAGGTACGCCCGCCGCCGTGAAACTGTCCGCCGCCCGGCCGATATGGTTCTCCGATGTCACCACCACCGCATCGTGTGCCCCGAGCGTGTGGATGAGTTGTGCGCTGCGCCGCGCGTTCTGCACGGTGGTGGTGGCCGCGGGCTCCTGGTGGACGCGATGCGCCGGTAATCCGTGGCGGATGAGCCAGTCGGCCATGGCGGCGGCCTCGGTGATCCCGTTGCGTGGGTTTCCGCCCGTGACGATCACCGGCGACTGCGGCGCGAGCAGGGCTTGGATGTACCCGGCCCGCAAGCGATCCACCAGTTCGGGTCGCATGGTGCCGTCGGGTAGCAGGCCGTAGCCGAGTATCACGATCGCGGTCCCGGGCCCGTGTAGACGGGTCAGTGGGCCGGTCAGCAGATCGCCGATTCCGGCCGGTAACCCGCCCGGGGGAGTAGGGGCGGCGCCGGCCGGTCCGCACAGGCCCGCCGTGATCGCGGCGGCGGTGAGGGCGGTGGTCAGACCCACCCGGAGTGAGTGGCTGCGGCGGCGCCGGTGGCGGCCACGGCGGGTATCGGGCATCGGGAACTCCGAAATGACGGGGCCGGAATCGGCCGTGTATCGGAATGGGGTGACTGTATTCTCGGCCATTCGGACGTGATCGATTCGTGATCCGGTGTGTTATTGGACAATCCACGGAACGAGGGCGCGTTTATTAGTGCGCGCAACGGCGCCCACCGGTGAGTCCCTCGGCGGTTTCCGTTGATTCGCGGCCGAATCTTCTGTGACCGGCACCAAGCCGGTTCGAACGCTTTGGTGAGCTGTCCAATTCTGCAACCGGAAACATTGGAGAACCGATCCGCCGGCCGTACTGTCGGCGCAGCTTCTCTACTGCGAAATATTTGTGCGGCAAGGGAATCGAACGACGATGTTCTCGGCAGAAAGGGTCCTGATGATTCGACCTACCTCCGGCCGGCTGCGCGCCGCGGTGCTGTGTGCCGCCACCGCACTCGTTTTCGGGTTCACCGGTGCGGGCGCGAACGCGGACCCGCCGGCGGCTTCCACGGAACAGGACCTGGCCGCCTACATCGCGGCCGGCCGGACCGCCGGGCCGGTGGCCGATTCCGGTAGCGCCAGCGGTTCGGCCTGTAACTCGGGTAGCGGAGCGGGGTCGGGTAACGGCTCCGGAGATTGTTACGGCGGTTCGGGTAGCAGTTCGGGTCTGTCGGGCGGGTACGCCTCCGATACCGTGGGCCACGGTCCCGCGCAGACGGCGTTCCTGTCGGCATTCGCGCACGGCCTGTTCAATGCCGATGTCGCGCCGCCGGGAGCCAACGACTGGAACTGCAAACCCACCGCCGAACATCCGCGGCCCGTGCTGTTGATCCACGGCACCTGGATGAACGCCTACAACGGTTTCGCGTTCATGGGGCAGCCGATCAAGGACGCGGGTTTCTGCACCTTCACCTTCAACTACGGCCGCGCAAATCTCGTCCAGGGCGGCGGGCTCGGTTCGGTGCTACCGGGCACGATGGGCACCGGCTACATTCAGGATTCGGCGAAGCAACTGGCTGTTTTCGTCGACCGGGTGCTCGACGCCACCGGCGCCGCCGAGGTGGATATCGTCGCGCATTCCCAGGGCGGCTCGATGTCGAACTGGTACACGAAGTTCGAGGGCGGTGCCGGCAAGGTCGCCAAACTGATCACCTACGGGGCGACCCACCACGGCACCACCCTGGACGGGATCGGGGCGCTGGGCCGGGCCATCAACAACTTCGGTATCGATATCCTCGGATTCATCGAGATCTTCGTGGGGCATTCCGGGATCCAGCAGACCGTGGGCTCGGATTTCGTCAATGAGCTGAACGCGGGCGGCGATACGGTGCCCGGTGTGGACTACACCGTCGTCGGTACCCGCTACGACGAGGTCACCACTCCGTTCGATCTGACCTTCCTGAAACCCGGGCCGGACGCACCCGTCCGCAATATCACCCTGCAGGACGGCTGCGAACAGGATCTGTCGGACCACCTCACCATGATGTATTCGCCGCGCGCGCTGTCCATTGCCCTGCAGGCGCTGGACCCGGTGCAGTTCCCGGCGCTGCAGTGCACCTTCAATCCGTGGCTGATCGGCGGCGGCGGCAAACTGTGATCCGCCGGTAAGACGGTGCGCACCGGCGGGCTGCCCGACTCCACAGTTCCGCTCGGTGCGCACACGACCGCCGTTTCCCGTTCGGACGGGTCCGGGTGCCTCCGGTCCTGCTACCGAACCGGTGCGGCGGCCGCGAACCCACCGATGGTGTCACCGCATATTCGCCATCGGTGGGTTCGCCGGGAGCGTGCAGTATTGCCCCCGCGGATCTGCCGGCCCCGCACCGCGTCCGGGCCGGCAGATCCGCACCTCAGGAGCGGGTCAGGAACGCGGCGGCCTGGGCGCCGATGAATACGCTCGGCGCGTGGGTGTGGCCGCGTACCAGGACCGGCATGATCGAGGCATCCGCCACCCGCAGCCCCTGTACTCCCCGCACCCGCAGTTGCGGGTCCACCACGCTCGTATCGTCCGATCCCATCCGGCAGGTACCGGCCGGATGGTAGAGCGTATGCGCGTACTGCTCGAGCGATTCCGTCCGGGTTTCCTCCGCCATCCCGTCGGTGGCGTCCGGCGGGTAGCACAGGTCGCCGAGTACCCCCTTCATGGCGTCGGTCCCGGCGATTTCGGCGCAGTGCCGCAATCCGGCCATCAGCGCGGCCCGGTCGGCGCCGTCGGGGTCGGACAGGTACTTCGGATCGATCACCGCCTTGGCGAGCGGGTCGTTCGAGGCCAGCGTGATGGCGCCGCGGCTGCGCGGCCGCAACAGCACGGTGGCCAGGATGACGCCGTGCGCGGTCGGGTCGATCAAGCCTTCGTGGTAGAACGGCGCGGGCGCGTACACGAGTTCCAGATCGGGATACTCGAGACCCGGGTCGCTGCGCACGAAACCGTAGGCCTCGCCGACGTTCGAGGTGAGCATGCCGCGGTGCCGCACCAGGTAATTGACCAGCTGCGCGGGTTTTTCGGCGCCGAACAGCGAATCGGCGGTCACCGAGTATCCGAGCCCCGCGACGAGATGGTCCTGCAGATTGGCGCCTACCTCGGGAGCATGCCGGCGGACGTCGATTCCGTGGCGCTCGAGCTCGGCCCGATCACCGATCCCGGACAGCATGAGCAACTGCGGACTGTTGATCGCCCCGCCGCACAGGATCACCTCCCGGCCGGCCCGGACCTGCTCGAGGCGCCCGGCGCGGGAGAACTCGACCCCCACGGCGCGGTCCCCGTCGAACAGCACCCGGGTCGCGGTGGCTTCCGGGAGCACGGTGAGATTGCGCCGTTTCATCGCCGGCCGCAGGTAGGCGTCCGCGGTACTCCAGCGCCGGCCCCGGTGCTGAGTGACCATGGTCTGGGTGAACCCTTGGGGTTCGGGCAGATTCGCGGTTTCGACGGGAAATCCACGTTCGGCGACGGCCCGCAGATAGGCGGCCGTGGACGGCCGCGGACTGCGCTGGTGGGAGATGTGCAGGGGGCCGCCGGTGCCGTGATCGTCCCCGGCGGGCCCTTCGACATCCTCGATGGTGCGGAACTGTTCGACCGCCTTGTCGAATCCCCAGTCCGAGCCGGCGGCCGCGGCCCATTCGTCGTAGTCGGCCCGGAAACCGCGGACCCACATCTGGGCGTTGAGCGAGGACGATCCGCCGAAAGTTTTACCGCGCGGCCAGTAGATCTGCCGGTTGCCGAGCTGCGGTTGCGGTTCGGTGAGATAGTCCCAGTCGTAGGGGCTGCGGAAGAGTTTCGAGAAGCCGGCCGGGATCCGGATGAACTTGTCCTTGTCGGCCGGTCCGGCTTCGAGCACGATCACCGACCGTCCCGGATCAGCGCTGAGCCGGTCGGCGAGCACCGCGCCCGCCGAACCCGACCCGACGATCACATAGTCCGCACTGACTTCTGTCACCTTCGCACCTTTCGACATCGTGTAGGGCAAACATACGAGAGTCGGCCCGGGTATGGGGCCGGATCGTGCCGGTGTCCCGGACACCGGCGGATGCGGTACCGGGTACCTCGGATTCGTGCTGCCGGACGTTCCCGCACGGGGTATAACCGGCCCATGAGTTACCCGGTGGACCTCGGGGTGCTACAGGCCGGTGCGATCGTCGTGATCATCGCCGGTGTGGCCCTCGTGATTTCGGCGCTGACAGCGCTGCGCGGGAAGGGGCCCCGCATACTGCTCCTCCGTGGTGGGGGCGGGCTGCTGCTCCTGGCGGCTGCGGCGCTGGTGCTGTGGACGGCGACCCTCGTGCAGACGTATCTGGGCTTGACGGGAGAGGTTCGCGCCGCCCACGTGGTGGTGACCCCGGTTGCCGATACGGAGCACCACCTCGAGGTCGAATTGACCCTGTACGACGAGGAGGGCGCGACAACCGAACGCAGCACACATCGTGTTGAAGGCGACCTGTGGGTGTTGCAGGCACAGATCGTCGAACTGGAGCCGTGGGTGAATACGCTCGGCTTCCATTCCGGCTACAAGGTGTCCCGCCTGTACGGGCAGCGCCTCGACGGTGAGGCGACCGTTCAGGACCATATCCTCCTGAACGGCGGTGATCGCGATTTCTTCCGCGAGATGACCGAGGACCGCTGGTTCACCGGACCGTTCGTACGTTCCGCCTACGGCAATGCGGTGATCGCGATGCCGGGGGAGTACGACGTCTACATTTCGCGGGATGCGATCAAAACCCGTCCTGTCGAATGACCGGTGACCCGGCACCCGCGCCGACCGCCGACCGGCACAGCCCGTTCAACTCCTCGACCACGGTATCGAGCGCGGCGGGGTCGCGTTCGGTGCGCGCAATGATCAGCGCACCTTCCAAGGCGCTGACCACCAGCACGGCGACCGACCGGGCGCGCTGCTCCGTCGCGCCGTCGCGAACGAGTTTCCCGGCGATCAGATCACGCCAGGTATCGAAGGTGGCCCCTGCGGCGGCCACCGCATCCGGTTCGTTGCCCAGGGCGGCCGCGGCGATCGGGCAGCCGACGGCGTAATCGCCGCGGTCGAGCCCGCGCGCGAGAGTTTCGGCGAGTTCACGCAGCGCGGCCGCGGTTTCCGGCGTATCCAGTACCCGGGTGAGTTCGCCGGTGACCCGCGCCCCGGCAACCCTGGTCGCCTCGGTGACCAATTGCGCCTTCCCGCCGGGGAAGTGGTGGTAGACCGATCCGCGGGGCGCGCCGCTGGCGTTCAGGACATCGGCGAACGATACCGCCGCGACTCCGCGCCGGCGGATGAGCGAGATCGCACTGTGGATCATCGCCGCCCGGGGTCCGTCCGGATCCTTACGTCGTGGCATCACACCGCTCCCTGTTGCCTCCCATTCCTATGTATGTTGTCATACTTATATTCGTCCCACCACCCGAATACCGCCACAATCCCCAGGAGGACCCCGTGACCGGGATCGATGCGCCGCCCCATCCCTTCGATACCGCGGTCGCCACCGAATACCTCGGCGGGCACCGTATCGCCGGCCGGACCTGCGCGGACTACGCGAACATGGTCGGCCCGTTCGGCGGTGTCACCGCGGCGGCACTACTACGTGCGATCGAAGGACACCCGGACCGGATGGGTGACCCCCTGGCGCTGACGGTGAACTACGCGGGCCCGATAGCCGACGGCGAATTCGAGATCAACGCCCGCCCGGTCCGCACCAACCGCACGAATCAGCACTGGCAGCTCGAGCTCTCCCAGGAGGGCGCGATCACCACTACCGCGACCGCGGTGTTCGGTATCCGCCGCGATACCTGGTCGGATCTGGAACTGGCCATGCCGTCGGTACCGGGCCCCGACCAGGCCGAACCCCAGGAGTTTCCGGAATTCATCGCCTGGGGCCGCAACTATGATCTACGTTTCGTCACCGGCGCCGTTCCCGAACCCGCCCCGTCCGAAGCGCAGCCGGGAAACCCGGATTCGGTGAGCACCCTCTGGTTGCGCGATCGACCGGCCCGCCCGCTCGATTTCGCCTCACTGACGGCGATGTCGGATGCGTTCTACCCGAGGGTCTTCCTGCGCCGCGGCCAGTATCTCCCCGCCGGAACGATCTCCCTCACCGTCTACTACCACGCAACCGCCGCCGAACTGGCCGCCCAGGGCACCGAACACCTGCTGGGCAGCGCCCGGGCCCATCGTTTCGCGCACGGCCATTTCGATCAGAACGCCCACCTCTGGGGTCACGACGGCATGCTGCTGGCGACCAGCCACCAGCTGGTCTACTTCAAGGGCTGAACTCCGTGTTGCGGGCTGAACGCTCCCGTTCAGCCCGCCGCGGGATCGGTGACGGGAGTGATCGGCAACCGCAACGCGCCCGGCGCCGATTCCGGTACCACCGGTGCTTTCGGTGCCACCGGCGCAATCCGGCGATACCCGTCGCCCGGCGCCGGCCGGGTGTCCTGCTCGCCCTTGTTCGGCCAGTACGCGGCGGCCCGCTCGGCCTGTGCGGTAATGGTCAGTGACGGGTTCACCCCGAGGTTCGCCGAAACCGCCGCACCGTCGACCACACTCAGTGTCGGATACCCGAAAACCCGGTGGTAGGCATCTATCACCCCGGCCTCCCGGTCCGCGCCGATAGCGGCGCCGCCGAGGAAATGCGCGGTGAGCGGGATATTGAACACCTCGCCCCAGGTTCCGCCCGCGGTTCCGCCGATCTGTTCGGCCACCCGCCGGGTCGCCTCGTTACCGGCGGGAATCCACGTGGGGTTCGGTTGCCCGTGCCCTTGCCGGCTGGTCAGTTTCCGCCCGAACAGACCGCGCTTGGTGTAGGTGGTGATGGAGTTGTCCAGATGTTGCATCACCAGCGAGATGATGGTGCGTTCACTCCAGTTGCGGACGCTGAGGAAACTGATCAGCAGCAGCGGGTGCCGCAGCGCGGTCCCCAGGAACCGCAGCCACCGCGGGATACGGCCGCCGCCGTCGACCATCAGTGTCTGCAACAGCCCCATCGCATTCGAACCCTTCCCGTAGCGCACGGGTTCGATATGGGTGTCGGGGGTCGGATGGATCGACGAGGTGATCGCGACGCCCCGGGTGAAATCCTGGCCGGGTGCGAGCTTCTTGGTGGCGGCGCCGACGATGGATTCGGAGTTGGTGCGGGTGAGCAGGCCGAGCCGGTCGGAGATTTCGGGCAGGATCCGGCGGTCACGCATATCGTGCAGCAGCCGCTGGGTGCCCAGGGTGCCGGCGGCGACCACGACCTGCCGCGCGGTGTAAGTGGTGCGCTGTTTACGAATCCACGCGCCGGTGCGTTCCGCGGCGACGACCCAGCTCCCGTCGGCCTGCGGCCGCAATTCGGTGACCGTGGTCATCGGCACGACCTGCGCCCCCGCCTGTTCGGCGAGATACAGATAGTTCTTGACCAGAGTGTTCTTCGCGCCGTACTTGCAGCCGACCATGCAGTCGCCGCATTCGATACAGCCCGTGCGGGCCGGGCCTACGCCACCGAAGTAGGGGTCGTCGACTGTTTCGCCCGGTTCGCCGAAGAATACCCCGACCGGTGTCTGGACGAAGGTGTCACCGACGCCCATATCCTCGGCGACCTGACGGAAGACCTCGTCCGCCGGGGTCATATGCGGATTCTGCACCACGCCCAGCATGCGTTTCGCCTGCTCGTAATACGGCGTGAGCTCGGCGCGCCAGTCGGTGATATCGCGCCACTGCGCGTCCTGGAAGAACGGCTCCGGCGGAACATAGAGCGTGTTGGCGTAGTTCAGGGAGCCGCCACCGACTCCGGCGCCGCCGAGGATGAGTACATTGCGCAGCGGATGGATGCGCTGGATTCCGTAGCAGCCCAGTTTCGGTGCCCACAGGAATTTGCGCAGGTCCCAGCTGGTCTTCGGCAGCTCGTCGTCGGGATAGCGGCGGCCCGCCTCGAGTACGCCGACGGTGTAGCCCTTTTCCACCAGTCGCAGCGCGGTGACACTGCCACCGAAGCCGGACCCGACGACGAGTACATCGAAATCCGTGGTCGCCTCGGACATGGACTACTCCTTGCTTCGGAAAGGTCAGCAGTGACTGGCGGTAACATTAACACAATGGTCAGGGAGCGCTGATCACTTTTGTTGACACCGCTCTCCGAAATGATCAGGCTGGTGCAGGTGACCACCCCACGTGCCCGGGCTCGCGCCCAGACCATGTCGGATATCTTGCGCATCGCGCGCGAACATCTTGCCACCGGCGGCGCCTCGGCCCTGTCCTTGCGCGCCGTGGCCCGCGATCTCGGAGTGGTCTCCTCGGCGGTATACCGCTACGTCCGCAGCCGCGACGAACTGCTGACCCTGCTCGTGGTCGACGGCTACGACGCCCTCGGCGACGCCGTCGACGCCGCGCTCGCCGATACCGGCGACGACCCCGTCGAACGCCTGCGGATCACTGCGCGCGCCGTCCGCGCCTGGGCACTGGCCGAACCGGCGTGGTACGGGCTGCTGTTCGGCACCCCGGTTCCCGGCTACACCGCACCGGCCGACCGCACGATCATCCCCGGAACGCGGGTGATCCTCACCTTGGTGCGGATCATCGCGGACGCCCACGCCCGGCAGCTGCTGACCCGCCCGGCCGTGGACCCGCCCGTCTCGACCGCCCTGGCCCGCGATTTCACCCGGATCCGTGACGAGTTCGGCATGGAACTACCCGACTGGGCACTAGCCCGCGCGCTCACTGTCTGGTGCACTCTGTTCGGGGCGGTGAGTTTCGACGTGTTCGATATGTACGGCGGCGATACCTTCACCGACCGGGGACAGGTGTTCGACCTCCATATCGCGGCTCTGGAATCACTGCTCGGCGCCTGAACCGCCTACCCCTCCTGAAGTGTCTAGGTCTTCTCGGCGGCGCCGGCATCCTCGGCCGGCACCGGCTCTTCGGATACTTCGGTCCCCTCACCGGACCGGGCCACCTTCACATCGACCTGTTCGCTGATATAGCGGATGACCACCGCCACCACGGCAACCACCGGAACCGCCAGGAATGCCCCGGTAATCCCGTACAGGGTGCCGCCCCCGGTAACGGCCAGCAGAACGACGACCGCATGCAATTTCATGGTCCGGCTCTGCAGTACCGGTTGCAGCACATTGCCCTCGAGCTGCTGCACCGCGATGATGATCACCAGCACGATCAACGCCGTGGTGAATCCGTTGCCCACCAGCGCCACCAGCACCGCGAGCGCGCCCGCGACGAACGCACCCACCATCGGGATGAATCCGCCGAGGAAGGTCAGCGCGGTCAGCACACCCCACAGCGGCACCCCGAGGATCACCAGGCCGAGGCCGATGAAGAAGGCGTCGATAAAGCTGACCACTGCCTGTGTACGGATGAACCCACCGAGTACCTGCCATACCCGCACCAGCACTTCCTCGAAATGCTGCCCGCTGCGACCGCCGAGGAACTTGTGCAGCCACGGCAGGAGTTTGGGCCCGTCCTTGATGAAGAAGAACGAGAGAATCAGTACGAGGAAGATGGTGACCAGCACCGAGGTCGCGGTGCTGACCCCGGTGAACACTCCGGAGGCGATCTGTTCGGCACTGGACTGCACCCGCTCGACGACCGCGTCGACCGCCGAATCCAGCTGTTCGTCGCGGATGTTCAGCGGCGGCCCCTGCAGCCAATCCCGGACGGTGTTGATACCGCCGGTGGCCTTGTCGGAGAGTTCGGGCATCTGATCGACCACCGACGGCACGATCAGTGCGATCCCGCCCGCGAGCACCCCGATGAACCCCACCAGAGTCACCGATGCCGCGGCCGCCGGCGGTAGACCGACCCGCATCAGCAGTCCGGTCGGCGGCCACAGCACGGTGGCGATCACGATCGCCAGCAGCACCGGTAACAGCACCACCCACAGTTTCGACGCGAGGAACCCGAGCACCCAGGCCCCGGCCGCGATCGCCACGATGCACAACGCCCATTTCGCCAGCCACAGCACCCCGGAACCGATCACGTCCCCCCGGTCCAGCCGGGTGCCGGCGGACGTGCCGGTGCTGTCGTCGCGGATTTCTTTCTCCCCGTTCACTCGGCCAGTCTCGCACGACCGGCCGGTCCGGGCAGTACACCACCTCCGCGGCGCGGTGGACTCCGGGTCAGCGCGGCACGGTCACCTGATCGGCGCAACTGGACACCCCGTCCACGATCGAGCAGACCGCCGGAGCCCGGGTCGGCCGGTAGTCGCCGGGCACACCGCCCTGCCGGGTGACCGCGGTGTAGGCGGCGACCGCGTCGGTGGGGCGGCGGGTGAGTGCCGGATCGCCGAGGACATCGACGGTATAGAGCCCGAACCGCGGGGTATAGGAACCCCACTCGTAGTTGTCGGTGAGGCTCCAGTAGTTGTACCCCATCAAGTTCATCCCGTCGGCGGCCGCACGTTGCAGCCAGTAGACGGTGTCGCGGAGTAGGTCCGCCCGGGTGTAACCGTCGGCGCGGGGCCTGCCGTTCTCGGTCGGCATACCGTTCTCCACAATGTAGAGCGGTTTACCGGGGAACCGTCGCGCGTAATGGTCGAGCGCGTAGTAGATGCCCTCGGCCTGCAGCGACAGCGTCCACAGTTTCCCGGGATCCGGGAACTGGGTGAGCACGCTGTGCGGTGAGAACCCGTAGTAGTAGTCGATCCCGATGTAGTCGAGCCGCCCGCCGATCCGGTCCACGAACGCACCGTTGATCACGTCGTCGGCGGCCGGGATGTAGGCGACATTGCTGCTGACCATCGCCCCCGGTTGCACACGGTGGATATGGTCGTAGGCGGCGTCGTGCGCGAGGGCCATCCGTTCCTGCATCACCGGGATATCACCGACGCCGATTCCGCCGTACCGCACCTCGTTCATGAGATAGGCCGCGGGTTCGTTGAAGGTGATCCACAGTGGGTCGGTCGCCGCATACCGGTCGACGACGGTCCGGGCGTTGGCCAGCCAGTCGTCGACCATGCCCGCGCGCCGCCAGCCGCCGCGCTCGGCCTGCCAGCCCGGATACACCCAGTGATCGAGGGTGAGCATCGGCCGCATACCCGCCGCGCGAATGGCGCCGACGACCTCGTCGTAGAACGAGAACCCGGCTTCGTCCCATTGGCCCGGCCGCGGTTGTACCCGGGCCCATTCGATCCCGATCCGGTACACCCGCACACCCAATTGCGCTGCCAGCGCGATATCGGAACGGAACCGCGAGTAGAAATCGACGGAATCGTGGTAAGGGTCTTCGGTTTTCCCGGCAGCGATATAGCGTGTCCAGTTGCTGTCCGGTGCATGCCCCTCGGACTGGAACCCCGACGATGCGACGCCCCACAGGAATTCGGACCCCAGCGGGGCGACCTCCAGTGAGGGAGCGGGGCGCGCGGCCACCGGTCCCGTACCCAGTGTGAGTGCTCCGGCGGCCAGTGCCCCGGTGGTCAGAAAACGGCGACGGTTCCACGGCCCCATCGAATCGGCCTCCTCTTCTGCATCCCGCCGGTTGCCGGCCCCGACGCAACAGCCTAACGGTCGGCGCCGACCAGAATCCGGTGTTCCGTGAACAGGTCCAGTCAGTGACATAGTTGGATACGCAGATATGCGCATCCAACTATGTCACCGGTTGATCGACCGGTCCGTTCATTCGACAACACTCATATCCAACACAGACAATGAGGCAGGGGAGTGGTCCGTCCTCATGAAACTCGAACTCACGCATCGGGAAATATGGTGCGTAGCGCGGGTTGCCATCGCGCGGTGTACTCCGGAAAGCAGCGCCCCAGTAGTTCCCGCATGATCGCCGGAGCCGTGGACGCGCCCGGCGAAGCCCCGAGCAGGCCGGCGATCGTGCCGTCCGCGCCGGCGACGAGCTCCGTACCGAACGTCAGAATCCCGACCTTGCGCCGATCCGGTACGACGAGCTGGGCACGCTGCCCGGCCTGTATCGGATACCAGTCCGCGGGGTCCGCCTCGGGATAGAAGCGCCGCAGCTGCGCGAACTTCCGGCGCCGAGTGGCGACCAGCTGTCCGGCGAGGTACCGGACCAGCCCCGTGTTCTGGAGGCCCGCGGCGACCAGTACGGGAAGATTCGCCCAGCGCAGTGTCGCGAATAGCTCGGTCGGGCGGCCGTGTTTGAGCAGCCGGGTACTGAACGTGGCGTAGGGCCCGAACAGCAGCGCTTCCCGACCTTCGACGAACCGTTTGTCCAAATGCGGCACCGACATCGGGGGAGCGCCGAAGGCTGCCCGGCCGTACACCTTGGCGTCGTGACGGCCGACGACGTCGGGGCGGTCGGTGCGCAGGAACTGGGCGCCGAACGGGAAAACGGCATAGCCGCGAACTTCCGGGATACGGGCCTTTTGTAGTAGCCGGAGGGTTTGCCCGCCGGCGCCGACGAAGACGAACCGCGCTCGTATCACCCGACGCGCGCCGGTATTCCGGTCGCGCACCACGAGCCGCCAGATTCCGTCGGCGTCCCGCCGCAAACCGGTTACCTGGTGGCCGAGCAGCACCTGTGCCCCGTTGCCGGTCGTCACCTCGGTGAGTGCCGTGGTCAAGGCGCCGAAATCGATATCGGTGCCGGCTCGATGTCGCGTAGCGGCCAGAGGTTCGCCTCGTTTACGCCCGGCCGTGATCAGTGGCGCCCATTCGGCGATGGTGGTGGGGTCCTCGCTGTACTCCATGCCGGAGAACAGCGGCAGTGACCGCAGTGTTTCGTAACGTTGCCGCAGATAGGCGATATCGCGTTCACCGAAGGCGACGGTCATATGCGGGGCTGGGTTGAGGAACGAGGCCGGACGGGGCAGGGAGCCATCGTCCAGCAGTGCCTCCCAGAATTGCCGCGAGAGATGGAACAGCCGGGCGATACCCGCGGGTTTCTCCGGGTCGTCGGGATCGGGCATATAGTTCGGTTCGCACAGTCCCGAATGGCCGGTGCCGGCATTGTTCCAGGGGCCGGAACTCTCCCCGGCGAGCTCATCGAGGCGTTCGATCAGCACAGTCGACCAATCCGGTTCGAGTTTCGCCAGGATCGCGCCGAGTGTGGCGGACATGATGCCGCCACCGATCAATGCCACGTCGAGCACATCTGTCGTTGTTTGCGCCGTTTCCGGGGTGCCGCCTGATCTGCGGAGTTTCATGATTTTGCCTCCTGTAGGGCTGGTGCAGATATCGTCGCGCCACCGAAAGTGATCCGTCTACGCCCAGTAATGCGCGAATATAATCCAAATATGGATGAATCGATGTCACCGCAGGTGGAGGAGCTGGTTCCGTTGCTGGCCGCGTTCACCACCGCCGCGAACGAGGGCCATATCACCCGGGCCGCACAGCGGTTGGGTGTTCCGCAGTCCTCTTTGAGCCGGCGTCTGAAAGCGGTGGAGCGGTCGGTCGGTGTGCCGCTTTTCCAGCCGGCGGGTCGCGGTATCGCACTCACCACCGCGGGTCGCGAACTGTTCGCCCGCACCCGGGATCTGGCCGGCGTCCTGGACGATGCGGTCGCGGTGGTGCGCAGTCACGCCGACCCCGACAGCGGCCTGGTCCGCTTCGGATTCCCGCTCACCCTCGGTCCGGTGAGCATCCCGTCGCTGCTGGCTGATTTCCACAGCAGCGCGCCACGAATTCGGCTGCATCTCGTCCAAGCCCACGGTGAGGCCTTGGCAGAGATGGTCCGCGACGGCAGGCTGGACCTCGCGGTGATGATCCCCGCTCCCGCGGACCTGCCTGCGATCCCCCTGGGTCACCAGCGCATCCACCTCTATGTTGCGCGCGATCACCGGCTGGCGGGGCAGGAGACCGCCGAACTCTCCGACCTCGCCGGAGAGTCGTTCATTGCGAACCCGCCTACTTACCACTTGCGGCATCTGCTCGATTCGCACTGCGCCGCAGTAGGGTTCACCCCGAAAGTGGTCTTCGAGATCACCGAATTCGACACCCTGCGCGCGCTCGTCGCCCGGAATCTCGGTATCGCGTTACTTCCCGAAGCCGAAACGCCGCATCCAGACCTGCACCGAATCGCGTTGAGCACCCCGGTCGAGCGAAGTATCGGCCTGGTTTCCGGAAACCACCGCCCCACCCCGGCTGTGGCTCGTCTCCGCGAGTTCGTTGCCCGCCACGCGTCCGCTGGTGAACGTCGAAATCGAACTCTCTGTCGCCAACATGGACTGGGAAGACTTCAGTGAGGGGGTCGATCCCGATGGCGTGCTCCGCGCCACCGCCGCGGATTAGCCGAGCGAGAAGCCGCCGATCTTCTGCTCGAGCAGTTCGGCCAGTCGCAGTGGTGTGCGGTCCTCGAACATCGGCCCGATGAGCTGCACTCCCACCGGCAGCCCCGCGGCGGACCGTCCCGCGGGTATCGCGGTGGCGGGCAATCCGGGCATGGTGGCTACACCGGCCCAGACGAGCTGGTCGAAGTACGGGTACGCGACGCCGTCGATATCGAGGTGCCGGTCCTCCAGACCTCCGTTGTGGTTGTGCGGGAACGCGGGAGTGGGCGTGATGGGGCACACCACGGCATCGAATTCGGTGAACAGCTGCCGCCAGGCGTGGCGGTGGAGTTCGCGACGGTTGTTCGCCTCGACCCAGTCGCGGTGGCGCAACACCATGCCGCGTAGTCGCGCAGCATCGAGGCTCCGGTCGTCCGCGGCGAGGGCGGCGGCGTGGGTTTGTAGCTGTTCGTACAGGTCGGTGGGAAGGCTTGCGGCGGCGTTCGACATCATGAGCAGCATGTAGAGCGTCGCCGCTTCGGCTGGATCGGGCAGCAGCGGACTGTGCCGTTCGACGCGGGCACCCTCGTCGACGAGCGCGTCGGCGACCCGGTTCACGCCCGCCCGCACCGCCGATCCGGTGGGAATGAGCGGATGGTCCTCGACGATCAGGACCCGGAAGTCCGATAGCCGCTCGTGCCGCGCGGGTGGTAGTGCGACGTCGTAGGCGTGGCCGTGGGTCAGCGGGTCCGGTCCGGCCATCACATCGAGTAGCAGGGTGAGGTCGCGGGCGGTGCGCGCCATCGGGCCGGCGACAGCGAGGTCGAGGTCGATCGGTACGGCCGGTGCGGGCGGCGCGACCATGCCGCGGGTCGGTGCCAGACCGAGTGTGGGTTTGTGCGCGTAGATACCGCAGAAATGTGCGGGGGTGCGTAGCGACCCGGCGAGGTCGGAGCCGATGGACAGCGCGCCGAATCCGGCCGCGAGGGCCGCGGCCGAACCGCCGGACGACCCACCCGATGTGCGGCCGTGATCCCACGGGTTGTTGGTGGTGCCGTAGATCTCGTTGTAGCTCTGGATATCTCGCAGCATCAACGGCACATTGGTTTTTCCGAGCAGCACCGCGCCGGCTGCTTTCAGCCGCGATACCTGTACGGCGTCCTCGGCAGGGAGATAGTCGCGCTGCGCCGGGATGCCCCAGGTTGTGGGAAGTCCGGCGATGTCGTAGCTCTCCTTGACCGTCACCGGGATACCGAGCAGCGGCCGGTCCTCGCCGCGGGCGCGTGCCTGGTCGGCGTCGCGTGCGGCGGCCCGTGCACGTTCGAAGTCCGGTACGCAGATCGCGTTGATCGCCTTGTCATCGCGCTCGATACGCGCGATCGCTTCGTCGGTCAGTTCCACCGATGTCACTACACCGGCACGTAAGGCGGCCGCGAGTTCTTCGGCCGACTGCAAGTTCCACTCCATGAATCGGACGCTATTTGCCCGCCCCGGAGGCCATAAAATGTCGCTTCACACAACGGGAAGTCGACCGGTCGAGCTGCATTGGTGAAGTAACGCACTCGCCGTGCCGCCCGGCTCCAGGTCATAGCTCCGGTGATGGGCCAACTGCGTCAGTGCCGGGCATGAATGCGCGCTTCGCACAACAGGACAGATGTCTCAATTCTGCCCATGTTCTTCCCCGGATATGACGACGCGCTGCGGGACGCCATGATGACCGGCGGGGTAGGGGAGTGACCGGAGTACGGCAGAAAGGGGCAATGACGCCCTGTAGTGGCTGGTCACAGGCATCGGTCGCGGGGGCCGTGCAGATCGTTTAGGGTTCGGACGGCGGCGTAGACCAGAGGATTGCTCCCGGGGAGTCGTGTGGCGTCGATCGACCGGACCGCGTATCCGCGGTTCAAGCGGGTGGTGTCAGGTCGGGAGCTGGCCGATTCGTTCGCGCCCCTGCTGACCGAGGTGGAGTGGGCCAGGTCGCGTACGACATCAGAGTTGCATGCGCTGGCTCTGCTGGTGTGGCTGAAGTCTTTTCAGCGACTGGGGTACTTCCCGAAGCTGGCTGATGTACCGGAAGTTGTTGTCGCCCATGTCTGTGCAGCGGCTGACCTGGGTTCGGGTGTTGTTGCGGTGGAACATAATTCGCCGCGTACCGCGAAGTGGCATCGTCAGCTGATTCGTGAGTACCTCGGTGTGGTCTACGAGCCGGCGCGGGTGCGGGCGGTCGCGGAAGCAGCGATCCGGACGGCGGCACAGACGAAGGACAATCCGGCGGATCTGATCAACGTTGCGTTGGAGGAGCTGGTGCGCTCCTCGTGCGAACTGCCCGGCTACACGACCCTGGACGCGATGACCAAGACGATCCGCACCGAGGTCAATATCAGTTTCCACACGGCGGTGGCCCAGCGGATCAGCCCACCGGATCGGGCCCGGCTGGCGCGGTTGCTGCTGGTGGATCCGGTGACTCGGCGCAGCGAGTTCGACCGTCTGAAGGATCCGGCGAGGCAGGCGAGCCTGGGCAAGTTCCGTCAGCGTCTGGAACACCTGGCCGCTCTCGACGCGCTCGGCGCGACCGAGCAGTGGCTCGAGGGGATTCCCTCGGGCAAGATCGGGCACTTCGCCGGGGAGGCGAAGGTGACCGATGTCGCCGATTTCCGCAAGTACGGTGAGGACAAACGGCTGACGTTGCTGGTCAGCCTGATCCATACGTTGCGGACTGCGGCCCGCGACGAGGTGTGCGACATGTTCTGCAAGCGGATCTCCGCGATCCACAAGAACGGTCGCGAGCTGCTCGACAAGCTGCGTGAGCAGCATCGTGAGGAATCCGAGCGGCTGCTGGGCGTGTTCGGCGATGTCCTGGGTGCCGCTCGTGACGCTGTCGCGCCGAACGACCTTGAGGCCGAGGGCGAGCCGGTCTCGGCGCCACGTGCTGGAGCTGTTGGCGGGGTGAATGATTCAGAGGTATTCGGCCGGGCCGGGCAGTTGATGCTGAAGGTGCTCGAAGCTGGCGGTGGTCTCGAGCAGCTGGCGGCGGCGCATGAGGCGGTGTCGGCTCATCACGGCAACAACTATCTGCCGCTGCTGGAGCGGTTCTATCGTTCGCACCGTAAAGCACTGTTCACGTTGGTCGATTCGATCCAGCTGGAGGCGGTGACCACCGAGCGCAGTGTGCTGGACGCGGTGGAGTTCGTGCGCGCGATCCGTGACCGGCGCAGCGACTGGATCGGTGAGATCGCGATCGTCGAACGTGACGGCGGTGAGAAACTGACGGTCCGGGTGGATGTGGACGCTTTCGCCAGCGAGGCGTGGCGGAAAGTGGTGCGTGACAAGCACAAGCCGGGGATGTTGTCGCGGCGGCATCTGGAGGTGTGCGTGTTCTCGCACCTGGCCGCCGAGCTGCGCTCGGGCGATATCGCGGTCGCTGGGTCCGATTCGTATGCCAACCTGAACGACCAGCTGATGAGCTGGGAGGAGTGCGAGCCGCTGGCCGAGCAGTTCTGCGCCCAAGCGGGTATCCCGGTCGACGCCGCCGAGCTGGTGACGTTCTACAAACGCAAGCTGACCGGTACTGCGGCGCGGGTCGACGCCGGCTATCCGTCGAACACCGATCTGGTGCTCGACGGCGGCCGCCCGGTCCTCAAGCGCCGCAAGGGCGACGAGCGGCGCTCGGAAGCGCTGGTGCTGGAGGCGGCGATCCATGAACGTCTGCCGCATCGCAGCCTGCTCGACGTGCTCACCCGCGTCGCGTACTTGACTGACTGGTGGCGGCACTTCGGGCCGGCGTCGGGGTCGGACCCGAAGATCCGTGACGCGATGGGCCGGTATGTGATCACGGCCTTCACCTACGGCGGGAACTTGACCGCGACCGAGGTGGCCCGGCACATGAAACATGTGTCCGCGCACGAGATCTACACCGCCGGCAACAAGCACGCCGACGCCGGAAAGATCCACAAAGCCTCCGCCGAGGTGATCAACGCGTTCGCGAAACTCGATGTGGCCGGGGTGTGGGGTGACGGGCAGGTGGTGGCCACCGACGGCTCCCAGATCGACACCTGGGAGAACAACCTGCTCGCGGAGTCCCACATCCGCTACGGCGGGTTCGGTGGGTTGGCGATGCGCCACATCTCCAACACCTACGTCGCCCTGTTCACCCACTTCATCCCCTGCGGGGTGTGGGAGGCGATCTACATCATCGAGGGTCTGCTGCAGAACACCTCCGACATCCAGCCCGATGTCGTACACGCCGACACTCAAGGCCAGTCGCTGCCGGTCTTCGGCCTGGCCACGCTGATGGGATTCGAGCTGCTGCCCCGCATCCGGCACTGGCACGACCTGATCTTCTACCGGCCCGAGCCAGGTGCACGATATCAGCACATCGACTCCCTGTTCGGTGACCACGCGATCGACTGGGACCTCATCGAACGGCACTGGCCGGATCTGCTCCGGACAGGCATTTCGATCCGGGAGGGCCGATTGTCGTCGGTGACGCTGCTGCGTCGGCTGGGGAATCATTCGCGCAAGAACCGGCTGTACAAGGCGTTCCGGGAACTGGGGCGCGTCGTCAGGACGATCACGCTGCTGCGGTTTCTGTCGGAACCGGAGATGCGGGAGCAGATCACGGCGGTCACCAACCGGGTCGAGGCGTTCCACGGGTTTTCCGGGTGGCTGATGATCGGCGGCCGACTGATCGGACACAACGACCCCGAGCATCAGGAGAAGGTGGTGAAGTTCAACGAGCTGGTCGCCAACTGTGCCATCTACTCCACCGCCCTGGATATCACCGACGCCGCCAACGCCCTTGCCGCGCAAGGGCACCCGGTCGACCCCGACGATCTGGCCACCATCGCTCCCTATATCACGCGTACGATCCGTCGGTTCGGTGACTGGGTGCTCAACCTCACCCCGCCGGAATCGGTGCCCGTGACGCGGCTGGACCTCGAACCGCGAGCATTGTTCCCGCCCGGACCGACGTAGCGGCCGGTATGTGGCCGGGGTGGGACCAGAATTAGGGGTGCCGGTAAGGATCGTGTCACCAGGTACATGAGCGGTGCCGCGTTCGATGCGGTGCTGGTCAGGACTCCGTGTCCTCGCCGGCCGCGGTGTTCAGCCGGTCTCGGTAGATCCGCAGTGCCTTCCGGTCGGCGCTCGACGCGTTCTCCCTGGCCGCCGCCTGGGCGGCGGCCGGCAGCACCCGGTGCGCCGCCGGCGGCGCGGTGACGTGCAGGCTGTAGCCCTGCCCGCGCCGGACCTGTCGGCCGCGCTGGAACGCGAGGCGTTCAATGTCGCCGAGTTCGGTGACGCGGCTCGTCAGGTGGCGCGCGATGGTTCCGGGAATCTCGATCCGGATCGGTTGCTGTGGTTGCCTTTCCGCGCCGGTGGGGTCGGGGTGGTTGTCACGGCCGGGCATCAGGTCTGCGACCGCGGTGCGGATCGCGACCCAGCTCACCCGGTGCCGGCGGGCCAAGGCGGCGATGCTGACACCGTCGCGGTAGTCGTCGCGGACCTGATCGGTGGCGCCGAGCGCCGCGACCCGGGGGCGGCGCCCAGATTTCGCGCCGCCGGCCCAGGCGGCGGCCAGGCCCTCGCGGGTGAGTTCGTTCTGCAGGTCGCGCTGGAACTGGCCGACCGAGACCAGCACGTTGACCAGCATGGTGGTCGTGGCATCGGTGGCAGCCAGGTCGGTGATCCCCGACAGTGCGCCGGACAGGACCCGCAGCTTTACAGTGTGCCGACGGCACCACTCGCGCACGGCGAGGATGTCGGCGAGGTCGCGGCACAGCCGGTACAGCTCCGACACCGTCAGCCGGTCCCCGGCACGCGCGTACCTGGCCAGTTCCTGGAAGCCCTCGCGTTCGAGTGCGGGGATCTTCGACGAGGTCGCCGGATCGGAGAACATCCGCACCCCGTCGGCACCGACGACGAGACCTTCCTCGGCAAGAAGGTGGGTCTGGCGGGTGGTGGACTGCTCGTCGGTGGAGACACGGGCGTAGACGAGTTCGGCCATCGCGGAGCCTCTTCCGATCGGGCGCTGGGTTCCATTCACCCTATCTTCTGTCGTCAAACCCTGTCGTTAATCGTGATCGGATCGCATTGGATCGGGAGGGCCGTTTCCGCAGGACCCCAACGGGCTGTAGCCGTACTCCGAGGCCTGTCGCCAAAGGGTCCTTTGGCGACGTCACTGGATTGCGCCTGGGGCCGGTCTTGTTGATGACAGTCATGCTGGTGGGTGCCCATGGCGGTGAGCGGGAGCTCTTGTAATCCGTATGAAACTTGGGCATCCACGGAGCGGGCTTTACTTCCATAAGGCCGCCACGTCGTCGTTGCCCTACCGTGTCAAAGTTCGCGGTCACGTGGGTGACCTGGGTGTGTCGAGCTTGCGGGCGGGCTGTTTCGATTCGGTGGTTCAGAGCTTGTTGGCGAGCACGTCGAGGTTGCTGATTTCGGGCGGCGAAGCGAAGAGTTCGTCGGCGCGTTCGGCGAGGGCCTTGCCGACCGGCCCGTTGAGATGAGTTTCGCGGGCAGTCTGGTCCGGGAATGCGTCGATGATGCCGAACGTCGAGGGGCCGAACTGTACCGCAAACCAGGGCTTCGTGCCGGGCTCCTGCTCGACGAGTGGCAGCGCCGATCGGAGGAATTCTTCGACCGCGTTTTCCTTGCCGGGCTTGGCTTCGAGCCGGACAAGCAGTGCCTTGGTGGCCATGTCGGGTCTCCTGTTCGAGGTGGTGGACAAGGTCCAGCATCACACCATCGACCGATGGAGGGAAGGGCCCTACCCTGCCCGCAAATCAATAAACCGATCTCGACCCTAGCCATCGTGGAACCGAAAGAGGAGACTTTGACATAGAGGGAATGCGACGCCTGGAGTGCGCCCGCTGTGTTGGCCCGCCGTGAGACATATTGGTGGGCAGTTTTGGTGTGATCGGAACTTGCGTTGCGCTGCCGCGTCGTCGGCCCTCAGCAGAACTTTTCGTTCGGTCGGTCGCTCACGTACTTTCTGCGGCAACCCGGCCGGGCGTCAACCGGAAACGCCGCAGGGTCAGGGAGTGTCGAGATGAAAGCGCTTGTGTACGACGGGCCCCGCGAGGTTCATGTGAAGGATGTGCCCGATGCGAGGATCGAGCAGCCGACCGATGTGCTGGTGAAGATCACCAGCACCAACATTTGCGGGTCGGATCTACACATGTATGAGGGCCGCACCGATCTGGAGCCCGGGATGGTCCTCGGTCACGAAAATTTGGGGATCGTCGCGGATGTGGGCAATGCCGTGGTCAAGGTCTCACCAGGGGATCGGGTGTGCCTGCCGTTCAATATCGGCTGCGGGTTCTGCCGCAACTGCGAGGAAGGGTTGACCGCGTTCTGCCTGACGGTGCACCCGGATCCGAAGATGGCCGGCGCAGCATTCGGTTTCGCCGGGATGGGACCATTCTGGGGCGGACAGGCGGAGTATCTGCGGGTGCCGTTCGGCGACTTCAACTGTCTGCGGCTGCCCGAGGATGCCCAGGACAAGGAAACCGACTACGTGATGCTGTCGGACATCTTTCCCACCGGATGGCACTGCACCCGCCTGGCCGACATGCAGCCCGGCGATTCGATGGTGGTCTACGGGGCCGGGCCGGTCGGCCTGATGGCGGCATACTCGGCGATGATCCAGGGCGCCAGCAAGGTGATGATCGTGGATCGGCATCCAGACCGGCTGCGCCTGGCCGAACAGATCGGCGTCATACCCATCGACGACTCGAAGGACGACCCGGTCGAGCAGGTGCTGGAGCAGACCGATGGGAAAGGCGCCGACAAGGGTTGTGAGTGTGTCGGCTATCAGGCCCACGACCCGCAGGGAAATGAGGATTCGTCGATGACGATGAACCGGCTGGTCGATTCGGTGCGCTTCACCGGGCACATCGGCGTGGTCGGCATCTTCCTGCCGCAGGACCAAAACGGCCCCGACGAACTCGAACGCAACGGCAAGATCGCCTTCGACATGGGCAAGTTCTGGTTCAAGGGGCAGAAGGTCGGGACCGGACAGGCCAATGTCAAGCACTACAATCGGCAGCTGCGCGACCTGATCCATCAGGGCAGGGCCAAGCCGTCCTGGATCGTCTCTCACGAGCTGCCGCTGGCCGAGGCCGAGTCGAGCTACCAGCATTTCGATGCCCGCGACGACGGTTGGACCAAAGTCGTACTGCATCCGTGAGGCGGCCCGGATCGAGAGGAGCGCAACGATGGCAACCGCACTGCAGGGCAAGCGGATCGCGATACTGGCTGCTGACGGGGTCGAAAGAGTCGAACTCGAGCAACCCCGCGACGCGGTGCAACAAGCCGGTGGGCACACGGAGCTGCTGTCGCCGGAGACCGGCGAGATCCAGGCACGCAACAATGACCTCGACGCGGCCGGAACATTCACCGTAGACCGGGTCGTGTCCGATGCTGAGGTCGACGACTACGACGCCTTGCTGCTGCCGGGCGGCACGGTGAACCCGGACAAGCTGCGAATCGAGGAGGCGGCGGTGTCGTTCGTGCGTGACTTCGTCGGCTCGGGAAAGCCGGTCGGGGTAATCTGCCACGGTCCCTGGACCCTCGTCGAGGCCGGTGTGGCCAAAGGCCGAACGCTCACCTCATACCCGAGTCTGCGGACCGACCTGCGCAACGCCGGGGCCGACGTCGTCGACGAAGAGGTTGTGATCGACGGGAACCTGATCTCGAGCCGCTCGCCCGACGACCTCCCCGCGTTCTGTCAGGCCGTCGTCGAGCAGTTCGCGAAGCCCGGGGCGGGTGCGTCATGACAGTGAACAAGACCTCGGTGTCCCTCGACGATGCGCAGCGGGTGATCGCCGCCGGACAGGCCAAAGCCGCCGAGATCGAGTCGCCGTCGAACATTGCGGTGGTCGATGCCGGCGGCAACCTCGTGGCCCACGTGCGGATGGACGGCGCCTGGATCGGCAGCATCGACATCTCGATCAACAAGGCGTTCACCGCGCGGGCGCTGGACATCTCGACCGAGGACCTCGCGGCCGACGCGGGTCCGGGCGAGCAGTTCTACGGGATACACGTCTCCAACGGCGGGCGCATCATGATCTTCGCCGGTGGTGTGCCGCTGCGGCAAAACGGCCAGGTCGTCGGGGCGGTCGGCGTCAGCGGCGGCACCGGGGACCAAGACAAAACCGTCGCCGAGTCGGCCGCAACGGCGATGTGAGCCGTGAACTACGTCGACAGGGCGCTGAGTCCAGCTGGCGACGTCGCGGATAACCCTGTAAGCAGCGACGCGCCACACACGAGTACCTATCGGCATTCCTTACCTCCGTCCTGCCCCACGGCCCCCTTCCGCGGCATCAACGACACCGACCCGCAGCGACCGCACCGGCGCCCGCAACCCCTTCCCGGGAGTTGCCCTCTCGGTCTGAAGGCCGGCGCCGCCCCGGCCCACCACGTACGACGCCCTCTTGCATCGAACCAGCCAGGCCGTGACACCGACCCCGGAACCTACCGCCGACCAGACGTAGGCCCCTGCTGGAGGCTCTCAGAATCAGTCGAGACGTATCCCAAGGGCCTCCAGACCGACCTCCAAGTCGGACTTACCCATCAGCTTCTCGATCGTCTGACCGGCCAGCGTGGCGCACATAACCAAAACCTCCTCGGTGAGACGGTCCAGCTCGTCGAGCGCGGCCACATACGCTGCCAGCGCTACCTTCTCCTGCTCCGACGCGACCTCAGCGGCCCACCGGCCGGCCTGGGTTGCGGAACAGCACCTGCTGATCACGTTGGTCCTCGTACATACGTTGCGCATGGTTCACCGTGGCGTCGTCGAGCCGGTACGGCTGCTCGATCGCCGGTGCGAACAGCTCGATCTGCCCGACCGTGATCGAGATTCCTTCCCGCACAACATCGGTGAAGAACCCGATCTTCTCTGGCGAGTACCAGTTCTGCTCGCCGAGTTCGCTCACCCCGCTGAGGCTAGCCGTCCGGGTGCCCCTACCGCTGCGCGAAGTCCGTTACCAGGCAAGTCAGAGGCCCATTGCCCCCTTCTGCCGTACTCCGGTCACACCTCGGGTAGGGGAGTGGAGCCCGCAGCGCGGGCAAGTGGACAGCCTCCAGCTGACGCGCAGACATGAGACACCGTAGGACCGGCTTTCCGGAACGACGACGACCGATGGAGCCCTCGAACCGAATGCAGACGAGATTTATATAGAGCGCTACGTGGATATGCGCATCTATACATGAAAAGTCCCTCCTCTTCACTCACCAGAAACCATCAGCTCACTCCCTGACAAGGAGGGAGGGGACTTCTACCTCACTCGGAGACAGTGCCGGTAGCGGTCATCTCGGCAACTCGTTCGACGATGTTCGGGTACCGCATCGTATGCGCACCACCGTTGAGGTCGATCGCTGCGCCCGTCATCCAGCCGGCGTCGCCGGAGGTGAGGAATGTGATGGTGCGGGCGACGTCTTCCGGCGTACCGGCGCGGCCCAGCGGTGTGTTCTCGATGTATTCGTCGACAAGTCCGGGCACGAGTGTCGCACCGTAGGTGAGAGGTGTGTGGACGAACCCGGGGTTGACCGCGTTCACGCGGATGCCGCGGGGTGCGAGTTCCATGGCGGCGACCTCGGTGAGCATGAGAACTCCGGCCTTGGCCGAGCAGTATGCGCCCATCCCCACACCCGGCTGCCGGCCGTTGAGCGAGGCGACGAGCGCGATGGATCCGCCGTCTCGCACGGTGTGAGCGGCATTTTTTACGGTGAGGAAGGCGCCGGTGAGGCAGACGTCGACGGTGGCTTTCCAGTCGGCGAGGGAGAGATCGGCGATCGTTCCGGGGTGGGAGATTCCGGCGCAGTCGACGACGGTGCCGATCGGTCCGTGGTCGGCGGCAACCGTCTCGAAGAGGGCGCGCATTGCTTGTTCGTCGGTCACCTCGACCTGATGTCCGGTCGTGTTTCCGCCGAGTTCGGTGGCCCGGGTGCCGGCGGCGGCGCCGTCGAGGTCGGCGATGATGACGGTGTCGCCGCGGGCAGCGAGGAGTTGGGCGGTGGCCCAGCCGATTCCGGAGGCGCCGCCGATGATGATCGCGTTCTGTCCGGGTGTGCTCATGGCGGTTCCTCCGTGACGATAGCGGGACGGGTGTGACCGACCCGCCGGTTCGGACATATATCTATACAGCTGTCTAGCAGCTCGTCCCGGGTTTGGCTAGCATGCAGCCATGTCCACGGGTGAACTTCGCACAGTGCGCGTTGGTGACTTCGAATTCGAGGTGCGGGTCCACCCGGGTGAGCCGGTGCACGGCGCGGACGTACTGCTGCTGCACGGGTTTCCGCAGAGTGCGGCGTCCTGGGACTTCGTCTCGGAACGGCTGAGCGCCCGCGGAGTCCGTTCCTATGCGCCGGAACAGCGCGGTTATTCGCCGGGAGCCCGCCCCGCGGATATTGCGTCCTACCGTCTTTCCGAGCTCCGCACCGATATCGTCGGCCTCTGCGATGCGCTGGGCCTGCAGCGAGTTCACCTGGTCGGCCACGATTGGGGCGCGATCGTGGGCTGGGATGTGGCGGCCCGGTATCCGGAGCGGGTGGTTTCACTGACTGCGGTGTCGGTGCCGCACCCGGCGGCGTTCGCCCGGGCGATCGAGAACGATCCTGTGCAAGCCGAGAAATCCGGGTACATGGCCTTTTTCCAGCAACCGGACGCACCCGAAGAACTGCTGCTGGCGAATGATTGCGCGGGTCTGCGTGCGGGTTACGGGGATGCGGTGCCGATGGTGCAGGCGGCGCAGCATATTGCGCGGCTCCGGGAACCGGGGGCGATGACGGCGGCTGTGAACTGGTACCGCGCGGCGGGTGATTCGTGGAGTTCGGTTCCTGCGGTGAGCGTCCCGACGACTTTCGTGTGGAGTGATGCCGATCTGGCTGTGGCGCGGTCCGGTGTGGACGCGACGGTTGAGTATGTCGACGGGGAGTACCGCTTGGAGGTGCTGGAGGGAGTGGGTCACTGGATCCCCGAGGAGGCGCCCGATCCGCTCTCCGGGATAATTCTGGCCCGTATCCTCGGCTATATGCCCGGCCGGTAGCCGTCGACCGAGACACGCGGCAATTATCAAAAGCGCAATTGTGAGCTACGTCGGTTACCTGTATCGGAATCCACTGCTGATTCAGCGGGCCGAATCACGGTTGCGGGGCCCGGTGATTCCACCGGGCCCCGCGAAGGCATACAGGGCTACTGCCCTGCGGTTGCCCGGTGTGACTACGCCTGCCGTACCTGCTGGCGCATCTGGTGCATCTGCAGTTCCCACTGCATTGCGCGATCCTGGGCGCGGGTGGACTGTTCCTCGGCCTGCTGGGCGAGGTAGGCGGCCTGGTCGGCCTGGTCCTGCGCCGACTGACAGCGCTGGTTGGCCTGGTTGGCGTCGGCCTGGGCCTGTTGGGCCTGGCTCTGCGACCGGTCGGCTTCGCTCTGCGCCTGCTGCGCTTGGTTCTGTGCCTGCTGAGCCTGCTGGCGGGCCTGCTGGGCCTGCTGCGCGGCCTGGTTGGCCTGGCTCTGTGCGATCTGGGATTGGTGCTGTACCTGCCGGGCCTGCTGTTGGACCTGGCGGGCGAGGTTCTGCGCCTGCTGGGCGTACTGCCGCGCGCTCTGCGCTTCCTGCCGGATTTCGTCCAGGCCCATGCGCAGCATTTCCAGGGTCTGGACTTGCTGACCGTTGCCGTTGCTGGTGCTGGTGCGTGCGGCCGCGGTACTGGTGTCTTGCGCCATCTGAGCATCCTTCCAAAGGGGGGTTTTGAAACGGACTGACTCGTGGAGCGCTCAATATCCTCGCACAGCACCGCCCGGTGACAACCCTGCGATTTCCCGCGGAACACACTGGATATCCGCTGGTGGCGCGCCCGCTCGCGGTTATCGGACGTGACGGTGGCACCACGGCGGCGGATATGCGCACCCCCGTCGCGGGGCGATGCCCGATCGAGATGACACCGTCATGATCTGCGCGTACTTCAGCGCCGGATGAGGCCGAGGTCGGTGGCCGCGGCGACGGCGGCGGTACGGGAGTCGACGCCGAGTTTGGTGTAGATGCGGGCGAGATGGGATTTGACGGTGCCTTCGGTGAGGTGGAGGTGGTTGCCGATGGCTTGGTTGGACAGGCCGTCGGCAACGAGGGTCAGCACCTCGGTTTCGCGGCGGGTGAGGGCGGTGCCGGGCGTGCGGAGGCGGTTCATCAGCCGGTCGGCGACGGTGGGTGCCAACGTGGTCCGGCCGGCTGCCGCGGTGCGGACGGCGGCGGCGAGGTCCTCGGGTGGGGCGTCTTTGAGGAGGTACCCGGTGGCGCCGGCTTCGATAGCGGGCAGGGTGTCGGCGTCGGAGTCATAGGTGGTGACGATCAGGACGCGGGGTGCGCCGGGGCGGGCGGTGATCCGGGCGGTGGCTTCGGCGCCGCCCATACCTTTGCCGAACTGCAGGTCCATGAGGACGACGTCGATATCGCCTGCGGCCGCCCGGTCGACGGCGTCCTCCGCGGTAGCAGCTTCGGCGACGACGAGCAGGCCTGGTTCGGTGTCGAGTACGGCGCGCAGCCCGGCTCGGACTACGGGGTGGTCGTCGGCGAGAAGGAGTCGGATGGTCACGGGCGGCCCTCGGGTTCGGTCGGTGGGGTGCGGGGTATTCGGGCGGCCAGTGCGGTGCCGTGGCCGGGTGCGGATTCGAGGGTGAGGCAGCCGCCGAGGGCGTGCACGCGGGCACGCATGGCTGCCAGCCCGAATCCACCGTGTTCGGGTTCGGGTGCAGGGAGGTGGGTGGGGTCGAAACCGCGGCCGTTGTCGGTGATGTCGAGGGTTAGGTGATCGTCGTGGTAGCCGAGGGTGATTTCGGCAGTGGTGGCGTCGGCGTGGCGGACGGTGTTTGCGAGCGCGGATTGGGCGATGCGCAGTAGTGCGACCTCGTCGGAGGTGGCCAATGGGCCCGGGTCGCCGGTGCGATGGAATTGCACGTCCAGGCCATGGCGGGTGCCGGTGGTGGTGCAGAGTCGTTCCAGTGCGTCGGCCAGCGTGGTGTTTTCCAGTGCGGGCGGGGTGAGGGCAGCGACGAAGCGGCGGGCCTCGGCGAGGTTGTCCTGGGCGGCCCGGCGAGCTTGGTCGACGTGGCGGGTGGCTGTGTCGGGCCGGTCGGGTAAGGCGCGTTCGGCGGCGTGCAGCAGCAGCTGGATGCTGGACAGTCCTTGGGCGAGGGTGTCGTGGATTTCGCGGGCGAGGCGTTCGCGTTCGGCGAGCATGCCGGCGGTGCGCTGGGCTCGGTCGAGGTCGGCGCGGGTAGCGGTGAGTTCGTCGATGAGACGTCTGCGTTGTTCGCTTTCCCGGTACACGGTTTGGTAGCCGCGGACCACAGCGACGGCGACGGCGGCGCCGAGTGCGGGGCCGATCGCCATGGCGGGGGCGAAGGAATGCTGGTGGGCGGCGAATCCGGTAATGGCCGTGGCGGCGGTGGCGGCGACGGCGATATGTCCGGCGCGGCGGGGCAGCAGGTGGAGCTGGAGGAAGTACAGCGGGAACGCGACCCAGACGGCGTCCGGGGACAGGACCAGCAGTACGAGCCATACGGCGCCCACGGCAGCGAGCCACCAGGTGGCGGCGGGGCGGGAGCGGTGGATGCGGGGCAGGAGTGGTCCGGCGGCGTAGACGAGTGCGCAGATCGTTGCGGTGGAGGTGATCGCCGCGGCGTGGGCTTGGTGCTGGGTGATCGCGCGTACCGCGGCGAGCGTGAGCAGGCCGAGGACCAGCAGGTGCAGGCACCAGGCGAGGGCCCGGGTGGTGGGGGTCGGGTCGGGTGCGGTGGTGTTCACGGTGCTTACCAGGTTACGGAGGCCGGTCTTGCGGTGGCCTCTGTCGAAAGTGGGAATTCGGGTGGTGTCTTCCGGTTGGGGAAGTGCTGTCCGGCGCGGGATGTGCGGGGCAGGCGGGATGGCGAGGGTGGAGTCGTACCGTTTTCCACCGTCGGAGAGGACTGGCCGGGGTCGTGTTTGTTGCCTGGAGAGATCTGAAGTTCGCCAAGGGGCGTTTCGCTCTGATGGGGACTGTGATCGTGCTGATCACGCTGCTTGTCGGGTTGTTGTCCGGTCTCACGGCCGGTCTGGGCCGGCAGAACATTTCGGCGATTACGTCGCTACCGGCGGATCTGATTGTTTTTTCGGCCCCGGGTGCGGGTCAGGAGGTGTCGTATACCGGTTCTTCGGTCACTGCTCGGCAGTGGCAGGAGTGGGCGCAGGCCCCCGGTGTAGCGGACGCGGAACCGCTGGGCATCACCACCACTCGGGTAGCGACCGATACAGGCAGTGCTGGTGTGTCTGTGTTCGGTGTGCGTCCCGGGTCCCGCCTTGCTCCGGACAGCGGCAGTATCGATGACGGATCGGTGGTGTTGTCCACGCCGGCGGCGTCGGATCTGGGGGTGGGCTCCGGCGATTTCGTCACGGTGGCCGGTCAGCGGCTGCGAGTGGCTGCCGTGCAGGGTGATGCCTATTTCAGTCATACCCCGGTGGTGTGGGCGGGCCTGGATTTCTGGCGGGAGATCGCGCCGCCCTCAGGGTCGGGTGAGGAGCCGGCGGCTTCGGTTGTTGCCGTGCAGACTACGTCCGGGACGGATGTGGCGGCCGTCGATCAGAGGGCCGGGACGAGGACTGTCGGTGTCGGCGATTCGTTGTCGGCGATCGGTTCCTATGCCTCGGAAAACGGCTCTTTGCAGTTGATGCGCGGGTTCCTGTTCGTGATCTCGGCTCTCGTCGTCGGGGCGTTCTTCACGGTGTGGACGGTGCAGCGCAGCGGCGATATCGCGGTGCTGAAAGCACTCGGTGCCACCACGGCCGGGCTTCTGGTGGATGCGCTCGCTCAAGCTGTGCTGCTGCTGGTGGGTGGCACGGTGCTCGGTACGGCTCTTGCTGCCGCGCTGGGTGTGTTCATTGCGGGCTCCGCCGTCCCGTTCCATCTCACTGCGGCCACCGTCCTTGTTCCGGCGGTGGTGATGGTTCTGGTGGGTGCTGTAGGCGCCGCTGTTTCCGTCCGCCGTATCACTTCTGTCGACCCGTTGACTGCTTTGGGGAGCGCCCGATGAGCTTGAATCTGATCGATATCACTCTTACCTATCCGGATGGCGACCGTCGTCTGACGGCCTTGGACAGGGTCGATTTGGAAGTTCCGCGGGGAAATGTGACTGCGGTGGTCGGTCCTTCCGGTTCCGGTAAGTCGAGTCTGCTCGCTGTCGCGGCTACCTTGATCACTCCCGATGCCGGGACTGTGGTCATCGACGGTACGCCGACGACCGGTCTGCGCCGCAGCGCGCTGACCGATCTGCGGCGCAGCAGGATCGGGATCGTCTTCCAGCAGCCGAATCTCATTGCCTCGCTGACCGCTGTCGAGCAGTTGCAGGTGATGGCCCATATCGATGGCCGTACACCGGGTGCGGTGCGCGGCCGGGCGATGGAGTTGCTGGATGCAGTCGGTTTGGCGGGTGTGGCGGGGCGTCGTCCGCACCAGCTGTCGGGTGGTCAGCGGCAGCGTGTCGGTATCGCGCGGGCATTGATGAACGAGCCGAAGGTGTTGCTGGTCGATGAGCCCACCAGTGCCCTCGATCACGAACGCGGGGTCGCGGTCCTCGATCTGCTCGCCCGTCTCACTCGTCAGCGGTCCAGTGCCACAGTCCTGGTCACTCACGATCGCGCCCATCTCGCTGTCGCCGACCAGGTCGCGGAAGTGCGCGACGGCCGGCTGCATCTGTCGGCGGCCGCGCTCCGGTAGTGAGAGTTCAGGGGCTGCGTCCCTATGGCGTGTTCGTCCACGGAGATATGTCGAGAAGCGTGAGCATGGTGGGTAGCAGGTCGCTGTTCAGTGGCTCCGGGTTGCCGCTGTCGATCGCGAGAAACTTCAGACCCGCCTGGTGGCAGACGGCATCCGGCGTCGAGGTGGCTGCGGTGAGCGAGTCGTTGTGGCGGTCAGATCCGGGAGGATTTGTAGGGCGGATTCGGAGGGTGAGCTCGGTTCGGCGTTGAACACGGCCACACGTTGTCCCTCGTCGTTCGGGAGGGTCATGAACTCGGTCATGAGTAGTACGCCCGGCCGCACCAGCTCGGGCTTTACTTGGACGGGCTGAGCGCGTCATGAAAGGCTGGACAGAACCTGGAATGCCGAGGTCAGGCTGTCTCTGCGAGCAACCCAGCCCGACCCCTTCCATACCGTCGACGGGGCCGACGGACGTCGGTCTCGGTCCGGTTCTGTGTGGTCACGCCCTTCGCTCCTCGTATCTCGCCCGTGCGCATCGACGCCGGAGATAGGCACCGCGCATCCGGTGGCGGTGCCTGCGGGCTCGCCTTCGCGCACCTACAGGCACCGGTCCATCGCGTTCGAGGCTGTCGTTGTCGTGTCCGGTGATGACGGGCCGGGTGCTGTTATTCGCGGGAGAGCATGGCGACGGCTTCGCGTTCGAGGTCGACGAAGGGTTCACCGCTGACGTCGATCGCGACCCGGTCGAGGGTCCCGCCGGTGAAGGGCCAGGGGACTTCACCGGGGTAGTCGTCGGTGACAGCTTCGGCGCTGTCACGGCCGACGTTGAGACCTTCCCCGCCGAGACTGAACTTGCCGGGCTGGGTGCGGATCCGGCCTTCGCCGACCTTGCGGTCGCCGTAGTAGAGACTGAGTAGTCCGCGCGCGGTCCCGGGCGAGTCCTCGCCGTCCCTGTCGAAGGAGGCGGCCAGGATCAGGTTCTGCCCGGTCGGCAGGTCCTCGTTTGCGCTGATCTTCTGTTCCTCGCTGCCCAGGAAGTTGTAGACGTAGTGCAGCCGGTTGTCCCTGATGTAAAGCGCATGCCCACCGAACCGGCCGCCGTGGGAGAACAGCACACCGGAGGCGCCGGGGCCGGGCAGGTCGACGACCGCGCCGATCGAGTAGGAGCGGTTGCGGATATTGACCGCGACCGATTCGGGCACCTCGGCGCCGCCGGGGCGATAGATGTACCGGTTGCGCGGCGGTGCGAGCTGGGGGCGGACGGTGGTGAGGATTTCGACGCCGGATCGATCGTCGAGCGGGTATGCCTGGTTGACTCCCGCTTCGTAGAACCACAAACCGATCAGTTCGGCGAGTCTGCCCGGTTCCTCGGTAGCCAGGTCGTACATCTCGGCACGGTCCACCTCTGTGTGGTAGAGCTCCCATGTGTCGTCGGGGAAATGGCCCCAGCCGCTGAGGGTCGGGTGGGTGGTGACCGCTTTCCAGCCGTCGTGCCAGATCCCACGGCCACCGAGCATGGAGTAGAACTGCGTGTGCTTGGCGGTCGGGATATTGGGGGCGTCGAAGCTGTAGCGCATGCTCACCCCTTGCAGCGGTATCTGGGCGTGGCCCTTGACCATGTCGGGGAGCTCGACTCCGAGGCAGTCCAGCAGTGTGGGGACCAGGTCGACCGCGTGGTGGTATTGGTCGCGGGTCTCGCCGTGCGCGTTGATCCCGGCGGGCCAGGAGATGATGCACGGGTCGCAGGTGCCGCCGTTGAACGAGTACCGCTTCCACATCTTGAACGGGGCGTTGAACGCCATCGCCCACCCGTTCGGGTAGTGGTTGTAGGTTCTCGGACTGCCCAGTTCATCCAGTTTCGCCATGTTCTCGGCCAGATCGTCGGGTACGCCGTTGGCGACTTTGTTCTCGTTGACCGAACCGTCCGAACCGCCCTCACCGCTGGCCCCGTTGTCGGAGACCACCACGATGATCGTGTTGTCGAGTTCCTCGATCCGCTGCAGATAGTCGAGCAGACGCCCGATCTGATCGTCGCAGTGCGACAGGAATCCCGCATACACCTCGGCCATGCGAGAGAACAGTTTCTTCTCGTCCTCGGAAAGCGTGTCCCAGGGACGGGTGAAATCCAGCGGCGGGAATGGTTCACCCTCGGGACCGCTGCGGTTCTCGGGAGTACCGATCGGGTTGAGCGGCGGCAATTCGGTGTTCTGCGGAACCAGACCCATCTGTTTCTGCCGATCGAGGATTTCCGCGCGCATCGCCTCGTAGCCGGCGTCGAACCTTCCACGATAGTGTTCGATCCATTCCTGCGGCGCGTGATGGGGTGCGTGCGCGCAGCCCGGCGCGTAGTACAGGAAGACCGGACGATCCGGCGCAATGGCCTTGACGTCATCGAT
>NZ_BAFV01000033.1 GCF_000308515.1 Nocardia carnea NBRC 14403
GAACGGTATCGATCGCCGGTGTCATCGGCTGATGCCGGACCACCGGCTGGAGCCAGCCCGGATACTCGCCGACGGGTGCGAAACCTCCGTTGAAGAACAACAGCAGGAGGAAGAACCCATTGAGTTGCTGGACGGCCTGCCGGCCGGAGGCGACCGTGGCCATGGCGATCACCGGCACCGCGATTCCTACCGCGAATACCATCGCCACCAGGACAGCGCCGATTCCGGCGGCGATACCCTGCTCGAACCGGAACCCGAGCGGGATCGCCACGGCGAACAGGACAACGGTGGCTATCCCGGTGCGCACCGCTTCGGCGAGCAGCCGGCCGGCGAGGAAACCCGGGCGCGGCACCGGCAGCGTCCACATGCGGGCCAGCAGTCCGGTATCGCGTTCGTGGATAAGGCTGATCGCCGTGGCCAGAGTGCCGAACAGGGCGCCCACCAGCGCCACCAGACCGGTGTTGCCGAAGATACTGTCGCCGCCGCCCATCGACGTCACGGTCTTGCCCAGGACCAGCTGGAACATCAGCAGCAGGAAGGCGGGAAAAACTATCGACTGCACCACGATTCCCGGATCACGCGACCAGGAACGCAGGAGCGCACTCGCCTGGACGACCGATTGACGCAGTATCGGCACGGTCTGCCGGGCCGGCCAGGTTGCTGTGTCTGTCATTGTCTCCGTCATCGTTTCACCTGTGCTCGGCCCGCGATCACAATTGCCGCACCGCCGACGGCGAGCAGTGCCACCGACCAGAGCACAACCGCGGTCAGTTCGACATCGGCGCCCGAGGCGAGCGCCCGGAGCGCGTCGGCGTAGACCGACATCGGCTGGTTGCGAACGAACGGCTGTATCCAGTCGGGGAATGCCGCTGCGGCGACCAGGCCGGTGGACGCCATCACCAGGATCAGCTGCGGAATCATGAGAACGCTCGCGATCGATACCGAATTGCGGGCCACGGTGCCGATCGCATCGGTGACCATGCTCACTGCCAGTCCGAAAACAACGACCAGAGCGACGAAGACCAGCGATTCCACGATCGTGCCCTGAAGCCGGAAGCCCAGGGCGCAGCCGATGGCGAGCCCGCCGCCGAGTGCCAGAACCATCCGCACCACCACCCAGGCCATGCGCCCGAGGAACGGCGCGGCGCGCGGGATCGGCAGCGACATCATCCGCTCGTGCACCCCGGCTCGTGCGTCCTGCCCGGCGGACTCGGTGGCGGTGATGGCGGTGAAGAGCCCGGCCTGCAAAAGGATTATCGGGGTGAGGAACTGCGCATAATCGGCCCCACCGAGTTCGAACTGGCGGTGCAGCGGCGTATAGAAACAGAGGAAGAACACGACCGGCCCGAAGACAGCGAAGACGACATCACCCGAACGGACCGCGGCCGAAATCTTCTGGCGGGCGAGAGTCGCAGTGGCCGGTACGAGCCCGACCGTACTCCGAGGCATAGTTGTGCCGGGGGCGCTCGGGGTGGGCGCGTATTCGACTGCGGTCACCATCAGCTCGTCTCGGTGAGTTGGAGGAACACCTCGTCCAGCGAGGGCTGGCGCAGGCCGATATCGACCACGTCGATTCCCGCGGTGTCCAGTCGGTCGATAACGCCGGCGACCGTCGCCATTCCGTTCGGGGCCCGGACCACGAGCCGAGGATGCGCCTGCGCCCCCGCGGCCGTGCCGTCCGATGGTGATTCGACGAGGTCCAGCCCGTCGAGCAGGCCGACGACCCGGGCCGTATCGGTGCGTTCCACGAGGGTTACTTCGCAAACAGCAGCGCCGGCCTGTTTTTTCAGCTGACCCGGTGTGCCGGCGGCCACCACCGAACCACGGTTGAGCATCACGATACGATCGGCGAGCCGGTCGGCTTCCTCCAGATACTGGGTGGTCAGCAGGACCGTGATCCCTGCGTCCCGAAGGCCGGCGACGGTGTCCCAGACCGAGGCGCGGCTGCGCGGATCCAAACCGGTGGTCGGTTCGTCGAGGAACAGGACCTCGGGCCGGGTGACCAGGGCGCTCGCGATATCGACCCGGCGCTGCATTCCGCCGGACAGGGCACCGACCCGCCGGTTGCGCACCGCGGCGAGATCGAACTGCTCGACGAGTTCGTCGATCCGGGTGCGCAGACCCGGGCCGCGTATACCGGTGAGCCGGCCGAATACGGACAGGTTCTCCACGGTGGTCAGACCCTCGTCCAGCGCGGCGTATTGCCCGGTGAGCGAGATGGTTTCGCGTACCCGGGCAGCCTCTGCGATCACATCGTGGCCGCAGATGCGGGCGCTACCGGAGGTGGGTCGTTGCAGGGTGGACAGCAGTGTGACCGTGGTGGTCTTCCCGCTGCCGTTGGGGCCGAGGAGGCCGAGTACCTCTCCGCGGGCAACCTCGAACGAGATCCCGTTGAGGGCCGTCACCTCGCCGTATTTCTTGACGAGATCGACGACCTGGATCGCTGCCACATGTGCTCCTTCTGCGGAGGTCATCGCCTGGGCACCGGATTCTCTGCGGCGTCGAACGATTCTCCGGCCCGCCTCTCGGCACGCGGTAGCCACTCGGTGTGTGGTGACATGGATTTCTGCCTCCCCTGGGAGGGCCCCCGCCGGGGACCCCTGCCGGTACTTAGGGAAGGCTACACTACCTTTTGGTGGTGTGGTGGGGCATCTTTCGTGCAGCGGTCACGCCGGCTCACGCGGCAGGGCTGCCGGGATCAGATCGTCAGTGGCGCGGAACCGGGAAACGTCACCGGCAACGCGGTGAGCGCACGTTGGAAAGCCCCCGGACGCCAGGTGAGATCCCCGGACGGTACGGCGAGACGTATTTCGGGTAATGCGTCGAGCAGTTGGTCGATGGCCGTCTCTGCCACGAGGTAGGCCACCTCTTTCGCCGGGCACATATGCGCGCCGACGCTCCACGCGAGGTGGGCACGGTTATCGGTGTACTCCCCGGTGTCGATCGCCGGATCGTTGTTGCACGCGGCGATGCTGATCATCACCGGCTGATGTGCGGGTAGCCAGACGCCGTCGATCAGGACGGGCCGGCGGGGGAAGGAGACCGCGTAGTTCGCCACCGGCGGATCGGTGAACAACACCTCGTCCACGGCATCCCGGGTCGAAAGGCTCCCGCCGAGCACGTCGCCCGCGAAACGCTCGTCGGTGAGCATCAGCCGGAGCGAATTGACGATCAGGTTCTGCAGCGGTTCGATACCCGCTCCGTAGAAGCTGTATACGTTGTGGAGCATCTCCTCGTCGTCGAGGTTCGCCGGGTCCTGCACCATCCGGGTGACGATGTCGTGACCGGGTTCGTTCTTTTTCAGGTTCACCAGGTCCGCCATGGCCTGTTCCAACATGGCGTTGCCTTTGCCGGCCGCCGCTGTCGATCCCTCGATCATCGTGGCCATTCCTGCCGCCGCGCGCCGGCTGATCTCGGGCGGACAGCCCAGTATGTCGTTGATGAGCGCGAAGGTCAGCGGAAACGCGTACTGCGTGATGAGTTCCGCCGAGCCGGTGGTGCAGAACGCGTTGATGAGCGGTACGGCGATTCTTTCCACTCGACTGTGCAGCGAATACAGATCGACCCCGTTCACCCCGGCGACGGTCGCTTGCCGGTAACGGGCATGCACACGACCGGAGTTCCGGACAGCCGACGGGCGCCATTCCAGCAGGGGCAGTACAGGACAGTCGCGCGGGATATCCTTCTGCCAGATACGAGAATCCGCCGGGAAGTGCTCCGGATCATTGAGGATGCGCACAGCGGTGTGATAGCCCACGACGAGTGTCGCCGGGACGCCGGGAGCCAACTCGACCGGCACCAACGCGCCGTATCGGCGGCGCATTTCGCGATAGGCGGCGTGCGGCGCCTGGGCGATCTCGTCGCGGTAGAACGGAACTCGGGGCTCGTCGGGGGTGGTCTGCGGTGACCCTTGAATGAGCGGAAGTACGGCCGACTGGGAATCGGACGGGGGCGAAAACAACGGTGTCACTCCATATGTAGAGGCGAATGTGGCGCCCGGAAGCGGCTGTGCCGACGCCACCGGACGACCGCGGTGAGACTAATCGACGGAGACTCCTGACCCATACCGACCGCCCGGCATTTGATCACTTCGTAATCGATCCGAGTGTCCGCTACGAGGTCGCCCTCGGAGGTTTTCGCGCGTAGCCGCGAATATGCTGACGACCGCCCGGACACGCAACGGGCGCCCCTGATGATTTCGTCGCGGTCGAGCGCATTTCAGGGACCAGCCGACCAGCGACCGGAGTGCCTCGGCCGCGAAACGTACGGAGGCGACCGGCCGTAAAACCTTCGTAGACTTCGCGCGGCCGAGTGTGTCAACGTTGTAGGTCTACACTCGATCGCGCGTGTCCCGAGGAACGGAGCCTTGTCGTGGCCGGATCGCCGAATGACCGCAGGAAAGCCGGGGCCGGACGCCGGGGCAGTCCGGTTACTCGGGCGGCGGTGCTCAGCGCGGCGGTCGAGATCGTCGACCGCGATGGGGTCGACGGGTTGTCGATGCGGCGGCTGGCCGAGGCGGTGGGCCGCGATCCGATGGTGATCTATCGGCATCTGCCGAACAAGGCCGCTGTTCTCGACGGTATCGCCGAGGTGGTGTTCGGGACCTTGTCGGTCGACGCCGAGGCCTCCGATTGGGTCGCCGAGGTGCGCCGGGTGGCCCGGGAGTTCCGTCGGATGGCATCGGCGCATCCGAGAGTGGTGCCGCTGCTGGTGACGCGGCCGCTGGGCACGCCGCTCGGCTTGCGGCCCCCGGCGGTGGTTCGACCGCTGGAGGATATGCTCGCGCTGCTCACGCGGGTCGGGTATACCGAGGTCGATGCCCTGCATATCTACCGGGCGCTGTTCGGGTTTCTGTACGGCCATGTGCTCAACGAATTGCAGGAGATCGTGGAGCGTCCGGAGGAAACCGACGATCTGTTGCGGCTCGGGTTGTATCGGCTACCGATCGGTGAGTTCCCGCTGATACGCGCATTGGCGCCGGTGCTGGCGGCCTACGACGGGGCGGTGGAGCTCGAGCGTGGTCTGGATATCCTGCTGGCCGGATTGGCGGCGACCTTGCCGGGGCCGGATCACGCGCCGTTGCCCGGTTCCGGTGCTGCCGTTCTCCCCGGACCGGAGGATGCGCCCGCCGCGCGATGACGGGGTGCGTCCGGTCCGCTGGATTGCTCCGGTTGCGGTGCGGCCGGGGTGAGGGTGGCGCTGAGACCGGTGATCAGGATGTCGAGGCCACGTTCGAGTTCGGCGCCGCCGTCGTAGCCGGCCTGCTCGGCGGCCAGTCCGCGCAACAGCGGGAACTCACCGATCGGGAGATGATCCATGCCGAGTCGCGGCAGATCTGTGCCCTCCTCCGGCCGGTCGACGATCTCGTGCAACTCGTTCAGCGCGTGCCCGTACAGGAATCCGAACAGGGCGCGGTGAATGAACAGTGCGTCGCTACCGCTGAATTCGGCCCGGATGAGCAGTTCCAGTATCCGTTCCATCGGACGCAGGGTGCCCAATGGCCGCCGGCCGAGCGGGGTGACGAGCGGGTGGGTGGCCAGTAGTGGCACCACATGTGGGTGTGCGACGGCGAGCCGGCGGAAGTCCCGGGCGACGGCGCGCAGTTGGTGGCGCCAGTCGGGGTCCTCGATATCGACTCTCAGCTGCTCGAGCACGAATTCTGTGACGCCGTCGAGTAGTGCGGATTTATCGGCGGCGTGCCGGTAGGGCGCCATCGGATCGTGGCCCAGCCGCTTGCCCAGGCGTCGCATCGTCAGCTGCTCGACGCTGTCGCGGTCGATGATCTCGAGCGCGGCGGCCAATACCGTCACGCGGGTCAGTGGACGGGCGCGACGGACGCCGCGCTGATCGTCCGATCGGTCCTGGCTGCGGAAGGGGCCTGCCCTTGTGTCGTTCATTGCGCGCACCACCCGTTCATCTGCTGTTGATAACAACGTATGTCTACACTGTAGACATACGTCGTATACGCGTCTACGCTGGTCGCATAACCGGATATATGCGTCGACCGGTCGGCCGATCCGGGCGACCGCGGCCAGACCGCGCATCCGGAGACGGGATCGTCCCGATGGCCGGCAAAAACATGATCATGCACCGGATTCAGGCGGCGAGAGCGAGCCTGAACAAGCTGTCCGGCAAAACGGGCAGCGGCAGTCGCGATCGAGCGCAACGGAGCGTCCCACCGGCACGGATTTTCATCGACCGGGCCAGGAACGCGGCAGGAAACGCGTTCAGACGCTGACCGGTGCGCATATGCACCGGCATCGGTTCGGTCGTGGCACAACACTCGGCAAACTCGAGGTTATGAGCAATGGCAATTACCGAAGTCGGTGTCTACGCACACCTGAGTCCCGCCGATGTCGAAGCGTTCGGCAACGAGCTCGATGCGATACGGCGCGATATCGTGGATCAACGGGGCGCGCGGGATGCGGCGTACATCCGCCGCACCATCGCCTTCCAGCGGGGGCTGGACGTGGTCTCCCGCCTCATCATTGCCCTGAGCAGGGGTAAGACCGGCTGGCTGCTGGGAGCCGGCGGCCTGGCAGTGGCCAAGAGTGTCGAGAACATGGAACTCGGTCACAATATCGGCCATGGTCAATGGGATTGGATGAACGATCCCGAAATCCATTCTCGCAATTGGGAGTGGGATATGGCCGGGGTGTCGGCGCAATGGCGCTACGCCCACAACTTCCGCCACCACGTGTACACGAATGTGCTCGGCATGGACGACGATATCGGTTTCGGCGTGATGCGGGTGACTCGCGATCAGCCCTGGCGACCACGGCTGCTGTTGCAACCGCTGCAGAACCTGTTGCTCGCGGCCACGTTCGAATGGGGGATCGCCTTGCACGATCTGGACTCCGAACGCGACCGTGCGGCCACACCCGCGAAAAAGGACGCGCAGACCAAGGCCTTCGTCCAGAAGATCGGCCGGCAGGCCGGTAAGGATTTCCTGCTTTTCCCGGTGTTGAGCGGGCGGCGGTGGCGGCGCACTCTCACGTCGAAGCCCGAGTGGTATCTGCGGCAGATGCTGGGCACTGCCAACTTCGACGCCGGTCCGCTGCCGGCGTTCTCGAGCGGGAACCTGTGCTATCAGATCGAACACCACCTGTTCCCCGACCTGCCCAGCAACCGCTATGCGGAGATGAGCCACCGGGTGCGGGCGTTGTGCGAGAAGTACGACCTCCCATACACCACGGGACCGCTGTGGCGCCAGTATCTGCTGACCCTGCGCACCATCCACAAACTCGCTCTACCGGACAGCTTCTTGACCGCGACCAGCGACGATGCACCCGAAACGGCCTCGGAGCGAAAATTCCTCGGACGCAATGAATCCGAGGGCGACCACGCCGACAGCAGCGACCGGGCAGTGTCGGCCGACCGGACAGGCTTGCGTTCGACGCTACATGCGATTGCGGCCCGCCCAGCCCGTGTCCGGCCTTCGGCCGGCACCCGCCACCGTGCCCACCGGCGGCATCGCCGAATGGCATTGCAGCGCTGATACCTCCTGGTGGCGCGGTCCGCCTCTCCCGACGAAGAAAGGCAGATATGCACAGATTCGCACCTACCGATCGCCGATTGCCGCACCGCCGCGTTGGCGCGGACGGTCACAGACAACCCGGGAACGGGGTGGACTCATGCCCATGACCACGCAAACCATCTCCTACACGCACTTGTTCCGGCTCAGTGACGACCGGGGAATATTCGAGCACGCGCGGCTTACCGAACCTCGTGTCGACGGCGGCTACTGCGTCGACGATGTGGCACGCGGTGTCGTGGTCGCTGTCCGCGAACCCGAGCCCTCCCAGCAGCTGCTCGACCTCACCACCGTGTATTTCGACTTCCTGATCGACGCGCTCACTCCGGATGGGCGGTGCCACAATCGATGCGGGTCGGATCGGCATTGGCAGGACGAGGCGAGCCTCGACGATCATTGGGGCCGCGCCCTGTGGGCACTCGGCGTCGTGGTCACACACAGACCCGATTTGGCGGAGATCGCGCTGGCGCGCTTTGCGGTTGCTGCCCGGCACCGGCCCCGGTCTGTTCGTGCGATGGCTTTCGGCGCCCTGGGAGCGGCCGAGATTTTGCGGGCGGATCCGAGGAATCGTTGCGCTCGTGAGTTCGCGAGCGATGCTGCGACGCTGATCGGTCCGCCGACGCGCCGACCCGATTGGCGGTGGCCCGAACCACGGCTGCAGTACGCCAACGCCGTACTGGCCGAGGCGTTGCTCGCCGTCGGCTCGCTTCCCGGCAAGGAGCGCATCCTGGCCGACGGGTTGGCGATGTTGCGATGGCTGCTCGCGACCGAGACCGCCGGTGATCACCTCTCCGTGACCCCGGTCGACGGCTGGGCGACCGGGGAGCCCAGGCCGGGCTTCGATCAGCAGCCCGTCGAGGTCGCATGCCTGGCCGACGCCTGCGCCCGTGCCTACGACGTGACCGGCGATCGGCAGTGGAAAGACGCGGTCATGCTGTGCGAAGCCTGGTTCCGCGGCAGCAACGATATCGGCGTCCCACTGCTCGATCCGGACAGCTTCGGATGCTCGGACGGGCTGGAAGCCATCGGTCGCAATGAGAACCAGGGTGCGGAGTCGACGCTGGCGCTGATATCGACCCAACAGCACGCTCGGCGCCTGGTACGGGAACCGTTGTAGCTGCCGAGCGCACCAGCACCTCGACCGAACAGGAGTAACGATTATGAGGTCACAATCGAACGCGATCGACACGCGTCGCCAGGACTGGTCCACTCGGCGGCTGCGGCTCGAACTCGATCCTGTCGGTATGGGGAACGCCGACGGGGCCTGGTGGCCGTACAGCCGTAATCTGGTCGCGGAGCTGGGGGAGTTGCTCTCCGCACTGCGGCCCGGGTTCGGTCCGGTTCTTCGCGTGAGCTATCACCGCGACGAGTGGACCGCCGCACCGGGGGAGCTGGTCAGCGGCGGGCATCGGACCCGGCTCGACGGATATCGGCATATGCCCGCGCGCACTCTCGATATCGCCGGAGTCGGCGCCACCCTGACTCTTCGGATCATCACCCCGGTCGCTGGGGCAGTAACGAGCGCGGTGCAGCACCGCTCGATCCCCGATGGCGGACCGGGGTCGGATATCGACAGGTGGCTGCGGTCACGGCGCCGGGCGACGCCCCGGCGCGGGCGGTGAACAGGCCAGATGCCCGGGTAGTATGGAGGAGCCCGGGCGTTTCGTATGAGACCTCCGAGGACTTGCCACACCCGGCGAATGCCAACAGCGGCGGGCGTGCGACCGAGGAATCGATGGCCGCCGTCGCCGGGCGCAACGCAGAGCGCGCTCAATACGCGTGCGCGTTACGTCGCTGGGACGACGAAGGCGGTCTCATCGCGCCGCTCCCGGAATCCCGGTGCCTACCCCCTCCGCGTCCAAGGCAGTTCCAGGAGCTTGATATGACCCAGAATCCACAGAGCCGGAGCGGTGGTCGCGCAGGCGACCGCGATCCGGGCCGATTCCAGCCCGCTGCCGGTGGCGGGCAACCATTCGCTGCGCCCACGCGCACCCCGCGATTGCTGCTCGGCGACCGTGCCGGGGGTGTCGAGGGTGTCGATGGCGCGTGGTGGCCCAGGACCGACAACCTGACCACCGAACTGCACGACCTGATTGCCGCTCTCACCACGCGGCTCGGAGCGACCACCCGGATCTCGTTCGACTGGAATGTTCTCAGTGCGGCCCAGCGGGGTATCGACCCACCCGACGGGATCGAGATCACCGGCCCGCTTCCGGACCAGCCGGCCCAGATGATGTACGTCTTCGGCCCGGACGATCGCCGGATCCGATTACTGGTGATCGATCCCGCCACCGACGCAGAACAAGCAGAGATGCAGATGCGCAGGGCGGTGCGCGCCACCACACACGATGCGGAGCGATGAACGGTCTGTTCACGGCCGCATGGAAGTAGCTCGCCTCCTGTCGCGCCAACCGGTGGAAAGCGAGCACGGCTTGCGCACAGTCCACCGATTCAGTCCACGGACGGACGGACGGCGGCACGGCGCCGAGTGCTGGAAGTGCGGGCCGTCGGTCCCCAGACCTTCGGTCTGCTTGCTTCGACGAGATCGCAACCGGTGAGCTCGACACCGGTGGGACGGCGGATGACGCTGCCGGAAAGCCCCTGCCTGCGCGGTGGGCCGTCCCATGGCGCACGGCACGGCATCGGTTGCCTGCGCTCTCGCCGTTCATTCGAATCGGGCTGATCCCAACCTGACCGGCCGCGCCGTGGGGTGGCGGAATAGCCGCGCCTCCGCGTGTCCACGCTGGTCGCGCCCATCGTACTCCCGGCGTAATCGCCAACTTGCATATCCGCTGTCTCTGCGGCCGCCCGGGACCGTGGCGAAACGCGGCTATCGTCACAGTTCATGCAGGTCAGTGAGATGAACACCGAGCGGTCCGGCAGCGGTGCGACTGTCCGCCGCGTGCGTGCGGACCAGGCGAGGCGAGTTGCCGATATCCTGCGCCACCAGATCCACGCCGGCACCGTCGGTGACACCCTGCCCGGCGAACAGCAACTGGCCGCGGAACACCGGAGCTCACGTAACACCATCCGTGATGCGCTGGCTCTCCTGCGTGACGAAGGTCTGATCGACCGCGCCCCCCGGGTCGGAACCCGGGTGGCCGCCCAGAAATTCGACCACGGACTGGACGCGCTGCTGGGCCTGCAGGAAACCCTGGAGGGGCGCGGAACAGTCCGCAACGAGGTCCGGGCCGGCCAGCGCATCATCGCCCCGCCGGTGGTCGCTCGACGGCTCGGCCTCGAACCCGGTGAGCAGGTCGTCTACCTGGAACGCCTGCGCTATCTCGGCGATCGGCCGTTGAGCCTCGACCTCACCTACCTGGCCCCCGATATCGGTGCCCGCATCCTCGACCACGATCTCGCCCACACCGATGTGTTCGTCCTTCTCGAACAGCTCAGCGGACACCCCCTCGGTTCGGCGGACCTGACCGTCGAGGCGATACCCGCCGACCGGCACACCGCCGCCACTCTCGACGTCCCCGCCGGCGCACCACTGCTGATGCTCGAACGGCTCACCCGTCTCGACGACGGTACACCGGTAGACCTCGAGTACATCCGGATGCGCGGTGACCGGATCACCCTGCGCGGCAGTCTCTCCCGCACGAACCCCGAATGGAAGGTCCTGTAGATGGCCCTGGCGAACCAGCGCACCGATATCCCCGTGACCATCGACGAATCCCTGTGTATCGAAGGCTGCACCCTGTGCGTCGAGATCTGCCCGCTCGACTCCCTCGCGATCAACCCCGACAACGGCAAAGCGTTCATGCATGTGGACGAATGCTGGTACTGCGGCCCCTGCGCGGCCCGCTGTCCTACGGGTGCCGTCACCGTCAACATGCCGTATCTCCTGAGGTAGACCCACCATGCCCACACTGAAACGCCTGGCCGCGTTGTTCGCGGCCGGGGCGCTCGCCCTCACCGGGTGCTCGCTGGAAGACGCCGCCACCGGCGATACGGTGCGTGTCGTCATCGGATACCAGTCCAAAACGATCAACACCGTCACCGCGGGAACCCTGCTGCGTGCCCAGGGGTATCTGGAGCAGCGGCTGGCGCGGCTCACCGAGAACGGGGGCCCGGCCTACGAGGTCGAATGGCAGGACTACGACACCGGCGCCCCGATCACCGCGCAGATGGTGGCGGAGAAGATCGATATCGGTTCCATGGGTGATTACCCGCTGCTGATCAACGGGTCACGCACACAGGCCGGCGAGCGATCTCGCACGGAATTCCTTTCGGTCACCGGATACAACGCCAAAGGCGCACTGAACATGGTGGTGGTTCCGCCGGATTCGCCGGCCACGGGCCTGCCGGACCTGGCGGGCACGAAGGTATCGGCCAGCGTCGGATCCGCCGGCCACGGCACACTGGTGCAGGCGCTGACCCGTGCGGGGATCGACCCGGTCACCGGTGTCGAGGTGCTGAACCAGCAGCCGCAGGTAGGGGCGTCGGCCCTGGAGTCGGGTCAGGTCAGCGGGCTGTCGCAGTTCGTGGCGTGGCCGGGACTGCTCGTTTTCCAGGACAAGGCGAAGCTTCTCTACGACGGTGCCGAGCTGAATGTTCCGACGTTCCACGGGGTCGTCGCCCGGCAGGACTACACCGCGCAGCATCCCGAAGTGGTCGATGCCTTCCTGCAGGCGCAACTGGACGCCACCGAATTCCTGTGGCGCCAACCGCTGGAGGCGGCGCGGATCGTGGCCGAGGGTTCGCAACTGCCGCAGGAAGTGGTCTACCTGTACAACGGCCCCGGCGGTACCTCCTTCGACACCACTCTCAAACCGAACCTGCTCGCCGCGTTCGCAGACGATGTGCGATACCTGAAGTCGATCGGCGATTTCGCCGACCTCGACACGGCCGCGTTCGCCGACGACCGCCTGATCCGCGCGGCGTTCGCCGCCCGCGGCCAGGACTACGACGCGGCGTTGGCCGACACCACGAACCGCACCAGCGGTTCCGGTAACGAACTCTGGGTCGAAGGGCAGGACACCACCCAGCCGGCCGGTGACCCCACCGACTTGCTGCGGGCGGTGAAAGCCGCCCGCGCACAGGGGAAAACGATCCGCGCCGCTTACGTGGTCGATTCCGAACTGGGCACCCGCTGGTTCGCCGACAAGGCCGTGTGGTTGCGTGACGGCGATACCTACCTGGCATTCACCACTCCGGCGGCCGCCGACCGTCACCGGCAGACGCACCCCACCGCCCGAACCGTCGGCTACGACCAGGCCGTCGCGGAGGTCCGATCGTGACCGTCGCCGCCCCCGCCGATTCCGGCACTGCCTTGCACAGCGACCACCCCCGGTCCCGGCGCGGCACCCGTTCACCGTGGCCGGGCCGGGCACTACGGGTGGGTTCGGTGGCCGGTGCCGTGCTGATCTGGCAGCTGCTGACCGCCGCCGATATCCGGCTGTGGCTGCGATTCGACACTCTGCCCGCCGTCACCGAGGTGCTCGCGGCCTTCGGGCGTCAGCTCGGTACCGAGGTCTACTACCTGGATCTCGCCCAATCGCTGATCCGGATCCTCACCGGGTTCGCCGTCGCGACCGTGCTCGGTGTCGCGAGCGGGATCGCGCTGGGCCGGTCCCGGGTGTTCGCCGGAATCCTCGGCCCGCTCACCGAACTCGCCCGGCCCATCCCCGCGATCGCGGTGGTGCCGATCGCGATCCTGCTGTTCCCCGACGACGAAGCCGGCATCGTCTTCATCACCGCTCTCGCCGCCTACTTCCCGATCATGGTCAGCACCCGGCACGCGGTGCGCGCCCTGCCCACCCTGTGGGAGGACTCGGTGCGCACCCTCGGCGGTAATCGCTGGGATGTGCTGGTGCGCGTGATCTTCCCCGGCGCGCTGCCCGGTATCTTCGGCGGGCTCTCCGTCGGACTCGGTGTCGCCTGGATCTGCCTGATCTCCGCGGAGATGATCTCGGGCCGCCTCGGTGTCGGCTACCGCACCTGGCAGGCGTACACCATCGTCGACTATCCCGGAGTGTTCGTCGGGATCATCACCATCGGCGCCCTCGGATTCGGTACCTCCGCGGCGGTCGAACTGCTCGGCCGCCGGGTCACGCGCTGGCTGCCCAGGGGAGAGGAGAACACCCGATGACCAGCACCCTCACCACCCGAGACCCGCAAACGGACACCGGCGAACACGGGATTGCCCTACAGCTGGACGCCGTTTCGCTGTCCTATACCGGTGACCCGGTGATCCACGATCTCACCCTGGATGTCCGGCCCGGCGAAATCCTCGTTCTCACCGGGCCGTCCGGCTGCGGGAAATCCACGGTTCTGCGGGCACTGGCCGGTCTGCTGACACCGGACTCCGGCCGAGTGCTGGCCGACGGCGATCCGGTCATCACCACCTCCCGCGACCGCGCGGTCGTCTTCCAGGACAACGCGCTGCTGCCGTGGCGCAGTGTGCGCGCCAATATCGAATTGGCGCTGCGGTTACGCGGCGAACCGAAGTACGGGCGCCGGACCGCTGCCGACCGCTGGATCGAGGAGGTCGGTCTCACCGGATTCGGCGATTTCCTGCCCAAGAGCCTGTCCGGCGGTATGCGCCAGCGTGTGCAGCTGGCGCGCGGCCTGGCAGGCGCGCCGCGCGCGGTGATGATGGACGAACCCTTCGGCGCGCTGGACAGCCAGACCCGCGCCACCATGCAACGACTGCTCGTCGAGACCTGGCGCACCCACCCCACCACCGTCGTATTCGTCACCCACGACGTGGACGAGGCGTTAGTGCTCGGCGACCGGGTCGCAGTGCTGGGTCGCGCCGGGCAGCCGCTGCGCGCCCTCGTCGATATTCCGAATCCGCGCGAAACCGCCGACCGGCGCGACGCTCGCGCCCGAATCATGGAGGCCCTGTCGTGACCGCACCCGCCCTGTTCACGGCGCCGGACCTCGCCGATACCGTCCGCCTCGACTGCGATGTTCTCGTCATCGGGGGCGGCACGGCCGGCACGATGGCCGCGCTGACCGCCGCCGAACACGGCGCGAATGTGCTGCTGCTGGAGAAGGCACACGTCCGGCACTCCGGCGCGCTCGCCATGGGGATGGACGGCGTCAACAACGCGGTGATCCCGGGGAAGGCCGAACCGGAGGATTACGTCGCCGAGATCACCCGCGCCAACGACGGAATCGTCGACCAGCGCACCGTCTACCAGACCGCGACCCGCGGTTTCGCCATGGTGCAGCGGCTGGAACGCTACGGCGTCAAATTCGAGAAGGACGAGTACGGGGAGTATGCGGTGCGCCGGGTACACCGGTCGGGGTCCTATGTGCTGCCGATGCCCGAGGGCAAGGATGTGAAGAAAGCGCTGTACCGGGTGCTGCGGCAGCGGAAGAACCGGGAGCGGATCCGGATCGAGAACCGGTTGATGCCGGTGCGGGTCCTCACCGCCGGCGGCCGGGCGGTCGGGGCGGCCGCGCTGAACACCCGGACAGGCGAATTCGTTACCGTCGCGGCAAAGGCCGTCGTCCTGGCGACCGGCCCGTGCGGGCGCCTGGGATTACCCGCCTCCGGTTACCTGTACGGCACCTACGAGAACCCGACCAACGCCGGCGACGGCTATTCGATGGCCTACCACGCCGGCGCGGAGCTGAGCGGGATCGAATGCTTCCAGATCAACCCGCTGATCAAGGATTACAACGGTCCCGCCTGCGCGTACGTGGCGAACCCGTTCGGCGGATACCAGGTGAACGCCCAGGGGGAGCGCTTCGTGGATTCCGACTACTGGTCGGGGCAGATGATTGCGGAGGTGAAACGCGAGATCGATTCTGCGCGTGGACCCATCTACCTGAAGGTGTCACATCTGCCAGACGAAACCCTGCGCACTCTCGAAGGGATTCTGCACACCACCGAACGCCCCACTCGCGGCACCTTCCACGCCAACCGCGGCCACGACTACCGCACCCACGATATCGAAATGCATATTTCCGAGATCGGTTTGTGCGGTGGGCATTCCGCGTCCGGGGTGTGGGTGGACGAGAACGCCCGGACCACCGTGCCCGGTCTGTACGCGGCCGGTGATCTGGCATGCGTTCCGCACAACTACATGATCGGCGCCTTCGTTTTCGGCGAACTGGCCGGTGCCCACGCCACCGGAACCCTCGCCGATGTGCCCGCCCCGGAAACTCTGCCCGCCGACCAGATCGCGGCCGCCCACGAGCTCGTCTACCGGCCGCTGCGTAATCCCGACGGACCGCCGCAACCCCAGGTCGAATACAAACTGCGCCGTTTCGTCAACGACTACGTGGCGCCCCCGAAAACCGCCGCCAAACTCTCGCTGGCGGTGGAAACCTTCGAACGGATGCGCGGCGACCTCGCCGACATGGGTGCGCGCACACCGCACGAACTCATGCGCGCCGTCGAGGTGTCGTTCATCCGCGACTGCGCGGAAATGGCCGCCCGCAGTTCGCTGACCCGCACCGAATCCCGCTGGGGTCTCTACCACGAACGCTCCGATCTCCCCGAACGTGACGACCAGCAGTGGCGCTACCATCTCAACCTCCGCAAACGCGCCGACGGTGCGATGGAGTTCCTGAAGCGTCCGGTCGCACCGTATCTGGTGCCGGTCCCCGGACTCGACGCTCTACCCTCCCTGGACGAGCCGGTCGTCGTCGCGCAACCCGACCTCGTCGGGCACCGCCGCGCCCCGGCAACCGCTACGCCAGAGCCGAGTGGTGTGGCCGCCGAACTCGCCTCCGCCGCCTCGCCGCGGCTCGTCGCGTTGCTCGCCCTGGACGCGCCCACCGCCGCGCAACTGGCGGAATACCTCGGCGATCCCGACGGCCGGGTGCGGGTCGCGGCGATCGCGGCACTGACGGAGAACACTCCCGACGGCTACGCGCCGCTCCTGATGCAGGCACTGGACGACACGGCGGCGTCTGTCCGCGCGGCCGCCGCGGCAGCACTGCGTGAACTCGTGGAAGTCCTGCCTTCCCCGGCGGGCCTCGCCGGCCGGCTCGCTTCCGGCGACCCGGTCGTCCGCGCGGCCGTCGTCGATCTGCTGCGCGCGCTACGCGCGGGCACGGTTGCCGATTTCCGTGCGGCTCTCGGCGATCCCGACCATCGCGTCCGGATCGAAGGTGTGCGAGCGCTGGTCTCGCTCGACGAACGCGACGCGATCGCAGCCGCGGCCACCGACCCCAACCGCGAAGTACGTATCGCGGCGGCGCAGGGCCTGGCCACGATCGGGGACGGGGGTGCCGATATCGTGCGAACGCTGTCCGGCGATCGCGACCCATTGGTGCGGGCCGCTGCGCTGGCCGCGTTCGCCGGCACCGGCGCCGCGACGGCCGATATCGATACCTGTATCGCCGCGCTGCGGGACTCCGCCTGGCAGGTCAGAGTCGGTGCGGCCCGGGGGCTGGCGGCGGCCGATTCCGGCTCGGCAATTACCGCGCTGTCCGACGCGCTCGCGGACCCACACCTGGATGTACGCAAGGCAGCGGTGTTGACTCTGGCGACCTGGCCCGGGTTCGAACCGGCTCGCCTGGCACTGCAAGGGGCGGTGGACGATACCGACGCGGATGTTCGCGCTTACGCGCGCCGAGCCCTCGTGACCTGAATTCATCGCCCGGAACGACAGTGCCCGGTATCGGAGGCCTCGGGGACCTCGCCCGGGCCGCCGGTGCCACCGATCTCGTCCGCGACGCCTCCGAATGGGCAGGACAGGGCTTCGATCTCGTGGTCGACTACGCGGGCTTCGACACCACACAGCAGGCCATCGACGCGGTGAAGCGCGGCGGAATGGTTGTCCAGGTCGGGCTGGGGCGGCCCACGTTCACCGTCGCCTCCGCGACGATCCTCGGTAAGACCCTGGTCGGCTCGCTGGGCGGGACGGTTCAGGACATCGAAGAGGTTTTCGACCTGCTGCTCGCCGGTGAGATCGAACCGGCGTACAGCGAGATCGCCTTCGACGAGATCGGCGAGGGCCTGGAACGGCTGCGCCGCAACGAGGTCACCGGGCGCCTGGTCGCGCGCTTCGGCGCCTGACCGGGGCCCGACCGGCCGGGTCGTTCCGCTCGGGCGGCATCGTGCCCCGACCGCCGGCGACGGAGTGATGGATCGATCGGCGCCCGCCGCTGTCGAGGTCGGCGACACCCGCGGGCCGGATCGGGTGGGCAGTCCGATTCAGCCGCGGCGGGCGGTCGCCAGCAGCTGGTCGACCGTGGCCAGTTTGACCCGCGGCCGGCCCGCGGCGGCGCCGGCGGCGCGTTCGGCGCGATCGATCGCCTGCCATGCGGTGCGGTCGACCATATCGGGTTGCCGCTGCCGGACCAGGTCCGTCAGCGCGGTGCGGTCGCGGACCGGAGCGCGCAGTGCGCCGGCCTTGAAATCGTCCAGGATGGCGGCGACGGTTTCGGCGGCGTCGGCACGGTTCGAGCCGATCACCCCGCGGGGTCCGCGTTTGATCCAACCGGCCGCATAGATTCCGGGAACCGGTGTTCCGGCCGAATCGACGACCCGGCCCGATTCGGTGGGCAGCACCCCGCGGTCGTCGTCGAACGGCAGATCGCCGATCGGCTGCCCGCGGTATCCGACGGCGCGCAGGACCAGCGAAGCCTCCACCTCACCGGTATCAGTGGTCGGCCGGGCGGTAGGTGATCCGGCGGGACCGCTGAGTTCGTTGTGCACATACCGCACCGACCGGACCCGCTCGTCGCCGGCGATCTCGGTGGGGGAGACGCAGTACTGGAACCGGATCCGCTTGTGCCCGTCGCGCAGCGGCCGCGCCGCGTAATCGCCGGCGGCGGCGACCTTGAGCCCGAGCTCGTAGGGTGCTTCCGGACTGTCCAGGAACGCCTGCCCGGCCTCGTCGAGAACCACATCCGCCGGGTCCACGACGATATCGACCCCGGTCAACCTTCCCAGCGCCCGGAATTCGGGGGCGCTGTAGGCCGCCTGCAGCAGCCCGCGCCGGCCGAGGATCACAACCTCCTGGATCTCGCTGCGCCGCAGCGCGGCGAGCGCATGGTCGGCGATATCGGTGGCCGCCAGTTCGCTGGGGTCCATGGTCAGCACCCGCGCGATATCGAGGGCGACGTTGCCGTTGCCGACGATCACCGCCCGCTGCCCGGACAGGTCGAATTCCCGGTCCGCGTAGTCGGGGTTGCCGTTGTACCAGGCCACGAACTCCGTGGCGGAATGGCTGCCCGGTAGTTCTTCGCCCGGGATACCGAGCTTCCGGTCCGCGGGCGCGCCGACTGCGTAGATCACCGCGTGCACGCTGTCCCGGAGTTCTTCGTGCGTGAGGTGACTACCGATTTCGGTGTTGAGATACATCTGCAGGGTGTCGCGTTTGAACGCGGCCGTGAACATATCGGTGACCCCGCGGGTCTGTGCGTGATCCGGCGCCACCCCGTAGCGGGCCAGCCCCCACGGGGTCGGCAGCCGGTCGAACATCTCGACCTCCACCGACCCGGCGGACAGCAACTGTTCGGCGGCATAGCAGGCAGCGGGGCCGGTCCCGACGATCGCGACCCGCAATGTCCCCAGATCCTTGGCGAGGCGCCGCACCGGCGGCGGGGGAGCCATATCCGGTTCGAGTGGATATTTCGCGAAGTATCCGGCGTTGACCTCGAGAAATCCTTCGAGATGTCCGGGCAGATCCTCTTCGGCGTAGATCGCGTCTACCGGGCAGGCCTCGTAGCAGGCCCCGCAGTCGATACAGGTATCCGGATCGATGTAGAGCATTTCCGCGGTCGCGAACTGCGGGTCCTCGGGGCGCGGCCGGATGCAGTCGACCGGGCATTCGGCCACGCAGCTCGCATCATTGCAGCAGCGCTGCGTGATGACGTACGTCATCAGTTCTCCCGGCGCCTGCGCCGGTATCGCACCGTGCACGGCTGCTGCAACTGCACCACCATCTTGGAGTGGTCGTTGCGGTAGCTTTCCGAGGGCTGCACCATCTCGAATTCCCAGTCCCGCAGCAGCACCGAGAAGATCGCCTTCAACTGCATCAGCGCGAACGCGGCGCCCACGCAACGATGCCGGCCGGCGCCGAACGGGATCCAGGTCCAGCGGTTGACCAGATCTTCCTGGTTGGGGTCGATATAGCGGCCGGGGTCGAAACTGTCCGGGTTCGGGAAATCTTCCGGTAGCCGGTTGGAGATCGCGGGGGTCGCCGCGACATGGTCTCCTTCGGAGATGGTGTGTCCGCATACTTCGAATTCGCCCTGCGCCACCCGCATCAGGATGATCAGCGGCGGATGCAGCCGCAGCGTTTCCTTCAGCACCGCCTCCAGCTGCGGGATCTGGCGCAGCGCGTGGAAACTCACTTCCTGGCCGTCGGCGTAGAGCTCGTCGAGTTCCTTCACGACACCCGACAGCACCTCCGGGTGGCGCAGCAGTTCGATCACCGACCACGCGGCGGTACCGGAGGTGGTGTGATGGCCGGCGAACATCATCGAGATGAAGATGCCGGTGACCTCGCTGGCGCTGAAATGCGGTGTGCCGTCTTCCTTCTGCACCGATACCAGCACATCGAGCAGATCGCGATCCTCCTTGTCGGCGGGCGGGTTCGCGATCCGGGTGTTCATGATCTCCTGGACCAGCTCGACCAGTTGCGCCCGGGATTCGTCACGGATCCGGAAGCTTTCGATCGGCATATACGGGTCCACATACGCCAGGGCGTCGGTCCCGCGTTCCAGGTTGTGATAGAGGTGCGCGAACCGGCTGTCGAGTTCCTCGCGGAACTTCGTGCCGATGAGGCAGGCCGAGGAGGTGTAGATGGTGAGTTCGGCGAAGAAATCGAGGAGGTCGATTTCGCCTTCGTCGCCCCAGTTCGCCAGCATCCGGTCGACTTCGCGTTCGATGGTGGCGGCGTGGCCGCGCATCTGATCGCCGCGCAGCGCGGAATTGTGCAGCATCTCCTTGCGGCGTTCCGGGCTGGCATCGAAGACCACGCCCTCACCGAAGATCGGTTTCATGAACGGGTAGGCGGCGGCCTGGTCGAGGTCCTCGTCGGCGGCGCGGAAGAAGAACTCGTTCGCCTCGGACCCCGTGAGCAGGATGACGTGGCGGCCGGCGAGCTCGAACTGGCCGACGTCGCCGCATTCCTCCCGTACCCGGCGCATGAGCGCAATCGGGTCGGTGCGGAATTCCTCCAGATGGCCGTGTTCGTGTTCGCCTCCGGACACCCGCGGCGGTTTCACCGAAGTCATGTGGAAATCCTTCCCCAGATTACTGTCCAGGATCTATGGTAGACACCTGTCCAGACAGTACTACGGCAAGCGGACTGCAATCAAGGTGTGCGACCCGGGCCGGGTTCGTGAACCGCTGACGCAGCCACGCCAGGATGCCATACTGTCCGGACACCTGTACGGAAGAGTGTTCGGCCCGCGGTCAGTCGCCGGCCCCGGAAACGAGAGCAGGTCCATGAGCGGTCAGCAATCCCTATGGGGCCGCGGCGCCGTGGTCGTCGGCGCCACCAGCGGTATCGGTCACGCCGTCGCCCACGCCCTGGCTCGTAACGGTGCCGGAGTAGTCGTGAACGGCCGCAACGAATCCGCCGTCGAACGTACCGTCAACTCGCTCACCCTCGGCGGACAGCGCGCGGTCGGCGTCACGGGCAGCGCGGCCGACGAAACCGTCGCCACCGAAATCGTCGATACCTGCGTGCGTACCTTCGGCACCATCGATATCCTCGTCAACTGCGCCGGCGCCGCCGAACCCGCCGAATCCTCGATTCTGAATGTCAGCACCCGCGATTGGCGGGCCCTGCTCGATTCGCACCTCACCACCACCTTCAACACCTGCCGCGCCGCCGCCCCGAAAATGGTGGCGCAACGCCGCGGCAGCATCATCAACACCAGCTCCTTCGCCTATCTCGGCGACTACGGCGGCACCGGCTATGCAGCCGGTAAAGGCGCCGTCAACAGCCTCACCCTCGCCATCGCCGCCGAACTCGCCGAACACGAGGTCCGCGCCAACGTCGTATGCCCGGGTGCGAAAACACGACTGTCCAGCGGGTTCGCCTACGAAGCCAAGATCATGGAGCTGTATCGCCGCGGCATGCTCGACGAAATGAGCAAGGACGCCGCCCTCGACGCTCCGCCCGCCGAATACGTCGCCCAGCTCTACCTCTACCTCGCCGGCGCGGAAGCCCGGGATGTCACCGGACAGATCTTCGTCGCCGCCGGCGGGTTCGTCGGCCGCTACGACCGGCCCACCCCGAGCATTCTCGGTTTCCGCGACCACAACGACACCCCGCCGTGGACACCCGAGGAACTTCACACAATGATCAGCGGCAGCAGTGAACAGGCCGGGCGGGCATGAGCGAACCGGTACGGGACGTGGGTAGCCGGGGAGAGCCGGCGGTCATGCCGGGCACCCGCCGTTCGAGCGAATTCCCCGAACTCGGCTGCTACGGGCTCGCCGGGCACGCCACCGACCCGCACGCCCTGCTCGACGAAGTCCGCACCGCCGAACACCTCGGCCTGGGCACCCTGTTCCTGTCGGAACGTTTCAACACCAAGGAAGCCTTCACCCTCGCCGGTGCCGCGGGCGCAGTGACCACCGACCTGCGAATCTGCACCGCCGCCACCAACCACAACACCCGCCACCCGCTGGTCACTGCGGCCGGCGCGGTCACCCTGCACCGTCTCACCCGCGGCCGCTACAGCCTCGGCCTGGGGCGCGGTTTCGACGCCCTGTTCGACGTGATCGGCCTACCCCGTATCACCTCCGCACAGCTCCGCGACGCTGTCGATATCTATCGCCGCCTCTGGCGCGGTGAAACCGTCCTCGGACACGACGGCCCTGCCGGGAAATACCCGCTGCTGCAACTGGACCCGTCCTACGACGAGAACATCCCGATCACCCTCACCGCCATCGGCCCCGCCACCCTGCGGCTCGCCGGGGAGATCGCGGACTCCGTCGTCCTGCACACCTTCTTCACCGACGACACCACCGCCCGCGCGGTGCGCACCATCCGCACCGCGGCCGAAACCGCCGGCCGTGACCCCGCGGCTCTCCGGATCTGGTCCGTGCTGGCCGTCGTGGACGAATCGCAGGGCGAACTCGCGCGGCTACGGAAACTCGTCGGCCGCCTCGGCACCTACCTGCAGGGATACGGCGATATCCTCGTCCGGGTCAATGGCTGGGAGCAGCAAGTACTCGACGACTTCCGAGCCCACCCCCTGGTCACCGGAGCCGGTGGGGCGCTGGACGCGGTCGCGAGCCCGGAAACCCTCACCGCCGTCGAGGACTTGTTACCCGGCGAATGGCTCGCCGCCTCGGCGACCGGCACCGCCACGCACTGCGCCACAAGGATCGCCGCTCAGTTCCGGGCCGGGGTCGACGGCGTAATCCTGCACGGCAACACACCTGCCGAGCTGACCCCCGTGCTCACCGCGTGGCGGGAATACCGCAGCAACGAGAAGTCCGCGGGCCCGGCGGACCGATTTCCGGAGAAGTGATCGATGAGTATCCCCACCACCGTCGCCGAACTCACCCCCGAATGGCTCACCACGGCGCTCCGCCGACCCGTCGAGGAGGTAGTCGCGGAACCCGTCGGTACCGGCCAGATCGGGTCGGTGTACCGGCTGCGGCTCACCGGCGCCGGCGTCCCGGACCAGCTGCTGGCCAAACTCCCCGCCGCGGACCCGGGCACCCGGGCGATGCTCGCCGGTGCCTACCGGCAAGAAGTCCGGTTCTACCGCGAGATCGCCACGACGGTCGCAGTCCGCACCCCGCACTGCCACTACGCCGGAATCCACGGCGACGGTAGCGAGTTCGTGCTGCTGCTGGAAGATCTCGCACCCGCCGCCCAGGGCGATCAGATCGCCGGCTGCCCGGTCGCGCACGCCCACCAGGCCGTCGCGAACCTTGCCGGCCTGCACGCGCCGCGCTGGTGCGACCAGTCGCTACTGGAAATCGACGGGTTCAGCCGCAACGGGCCCGAAGAAGCCGCGACACTGGGCGAACTCTACGGACCCACCACCGATCTCTTCGTCGACCGCCTGGGCGATCGCCTCACCGCGGAGGACTGCGATACCGTGCGCGCCTGCGGTGCGGTGATCGCCGACTGGCTGGTCGCCCGGCCCGAACGGTTCGGCCTGGTCCACGGCGACTACCGCCTGGACAACCTCCTGTTCGGCGCCGGGGAACCGGCGGTGGTGACCGCGGTCGACTGGCAGACGGTCAACCTCGGGTTACCCGCCCGCGACCTCGCCTACTTCGTCACCACCGGCCTGGATCCGGAGATCCGGCGAGCCGAAGAAGAAGAGCTCCTCACCACGTATCACCGGCGTCTGCTCGCACTCGGGGTCACCGGCTACTCGCTCGACGACTGCCGCCAGGACTATCGGTTCGCGGCGCTGCAAGGTCCGCTGGTCGCGGTCTTCGGTGCCGCCTACGGCACACCCACCGAACGGGGCGATGCCATGTTCGCGACCATGATCCGCCGCAGCTGCGCCGCCATCCGTGATCTGGATTCGCTCACCGCCCGACCGGCGCCCGTACGCACCCCGCACCCCGGCGCCGCCTGAGCGCCGAAACGCGCTGTACCTGCGGTTGACGCAGTGCCCGGCACGCACCGGAATAACCCCGCCGCCCCCTCGGTTCAAGTAGATGCAAATGCATAGAACCTACGGCGGGAGTGACATCAATGCAGTTCGGAATCTTCTCGGTCAGCGATATCACGCGTGACCCCGTCACCGGCGTGACCCCCAGCGAGGCCGAACGGATCGAGGCGATCGTGCAGATCGCGAAGAAAACCGAGGAAGTGGGTCTGGATGTTTTCGCCATCGGCGAGCACCACAATCCGCCGTTCTTCTCCTCCTCGCCGACTACTCTGCTGGCCCATATCGCCGCCCTCACCGAGCGTCTCATCGTCACCACGGCGACCACCCTGATCACCACCAACGACCCGGTGAAGATCGCCGAGGACTACGCGATGCTGCAGCATCTGTCCAAGGGCCGGATGGACCTCATGCTCGGCCGCGGCAACACCGGGCCCGTCTACCCGTGGTTCGGTAAGGACATCCGGGCCGGTCTGCCGCTGGCCCTGGAGAACTACAACCTGCTGCACCGGCTGTGGCGCGAGGACGTGGTGGACTGGGAAGGTAAGTACCGCACTCCGCTGCAGGGCTTCACCGCCACCCCGCGGCCCCTCGACGGTGTACCGCCGTTCGTATGGCACGGCTCCATCCGCACTCCGGAGATCGCCGAACAGGCCGCCTACTACGGCAACGGGTTCTTCGCCAACCACATCTTCTGGCCGACGGCGCATTCGCTGCAGCTCATCGAGTTCTACCGGCAGCGGTTCGAGCACTACGGGCACGGAACCAAGAAGCAGGCCATCGTCGGACTCGGCGGGCAGGCGTATATCGCGAAGAAATCCCAGGATGCGTGGAACGAATTCCGGCCCTACTTCAACGAGGCTCCGGTCTACGGCCACGGCCCCTCGCTGGAGGATTTCGCCGAGATGACCCCGCTGTCGGTGGGCAGCCCGCAGGAGATCATCGATAAAACCCTCACCTTCCACGACACCTTCGGTGACTATCAGCGTCAGCTGTGGCTGATGGACCATGCCGGACTGCCGCTGAAGACCGTGCTGAACCAGCTCGAGCTGCTCGGCTCGGAAGTGGTGCCGGTCCTGCGGAAAGAACTCGAATCGCGCCGCGACCCGGAATCGGCGCCCGCCCCGACCCATCGGTCGCGGGTCACCGCCGAATACGGCGACACCCCGCCCTGGCAGGCCCGGCCGGGCGCCAACCAGGGTGACAACCTCGCCGGCGCCAGCCCATACCTGGATACCCGGGTATGAGCAGGACCAGCAGCCGACTGGCCAACGACGCCTGGGAGTCGCTGCTCACCGCGCATGCCGCGCTGATGAAGCAGTTCGCCGCCGAAGACGTCTGGCACGGGCTGACCATGCGGGAATACGACGTGCTCTACACGCTGTCGAAATGCCCGGAACCGATCCGGCCCGCCGAATTGAACCGGCACGTTCTGCTCACCCAGCCGGCACTGTCCCGAATGGTGGACCGGCTCGTCGAACGCGGTTTCGTACAACGCACCCGCGACCCGCACGACGGCCGGGGGTCCGGCTCTCCCTCACCGCCGAGGGCCGGGCCCGGCAGCGCCGGGTGGGTGGCCGGCACGCGGTCGGCGTGGCACGGGCGCTGACCGGCGCACTCACCGACGACGAGCTGCGCGCACTCGAACAGATCTGCGGAAAACTCGCCGACACCACGAACAGGAACCAGCAATGACATCGAATGGACAGGTACGCGCCCCCTACCGGTTGGTCGTGGTCAGTGGCGGTACCAGCAACCCGTCCTCGACCCGGATGCTCGCCGACCGGATCTCCACCCGCATCGGCGCATTGGCCGCCCGCCGTGACGCCCGGGTCACCGTCACCGTGATCGACCTGCGGGAGCTGGCCACCGAGATCACCACCGCCCTGGTATCGCAGCTGATGGGCCCGAAGATGACGGCGGCGATCGAGAGCTTGGCCACCGCCGACGGGCTGGTGGTGGCAGCTCCCGTCTACAAGGCCGCCCCGAGCGGGCTGCTCACCTCCTTCTTCCATGTCCTCGACAATGATCTGCTGATCGCCAAACCGGTGATTCTGGCCGCGACCGCCGGCACCTCCCGGCACGCCCTGGTCGTGGATGAGCAGATGCGCGCCCTGTTCGCCTTCCTGCGCACCATGACCGTGCCCACCTCCCTGTTCGCCGCCGCCGAAGACTGGAACGACACCGACCTGAACAAGCGGATCGACCGGGCCGCACTGGAACTGGTGCTGCTCATGGAGAGCGAATTCGCGCACCGGGTGAAGGACGAATCCTGGGATAGTTACCAGCACACTTTCGGCAGTGCGGGCGGTAGCGAAGTGGGTATCGATCTCGATACCGACCTCATGCGTTTGGCGGCCGGCGGATAACCGGTGGCGGCACCTATCGACACCATCGACCAGGTCACCCGGTACCTGGATCTCGCCGGCGTCCTGGCCTGCGCCATGCTCGGCGGTGCGGTGTCCCGCAGTGAGGGACTCGACCTGTTCGGCTTCCTCGTCGTCGGTATCGTCTCCGGGCTGGGCGGCGGAATCATCCGCGACACTCTGCTGCAACAGGGCCCACCGGTCGCGCTCACCGACTACGCCTATCTGCCCACCGCAGTGCTCGGCACGGTCATCTCCTTCGTCATCCACCTCAGCGAAAACGCGTGGGACCGGCTGTTCACCGCCCTCGATGCCGCCGTTATCGGCTTCTGGGCGGTGACCGGTGCACAGAAAACCCTGGCCGCGGGGCTCGGCTGGCTGCCCGCGATCCTGCTGGGTGTCACCACGGCAGTCGGCGGCGGCGCCACCCGCGATGTACTGCTGCGCCGAGTGCCGGCCGTATTCGGCGGTAACGGTCTCTATGCCACCGTCGCGGCCGTCGTGGCCGGCACCATGGTCGTCTGCACCTACCTCGGCGCCCCGGCGATCGGTATCGTCGCGGGCATCGTCTGCTCACTGCTGCTGCGGCTGGCCGCCGTCCGGTTCGGCTGGGGGCTACCCAACGGCCTGGAATGGCAGCCGCACACCCGTTTGGCCGAGGCGTTGCGCGGCGCCCGGCCGCCGCGCCGCCGCCGGCGCGTCCGCCATCGCCGCGCCGAACCGGGAGAATCGAGCACCCGGAGCGGGCCGAACCAGCAGGGACTCACCGATGGATAGCCTGCTCCGCTGAGATGATCGTGCACACCCGAGGTCTACGCGTCTGTCGCCTGCGCGGACTGCCGGCTGGGCAACCGGGTGCATATTGTGGCACGATTTCTGGCGTGACCAGCAAACCCGGTGCCGATCCGCGGTTACGTGACCTCGCCCTGCTGCGGCGTGTCCGGGACCGGATGGACCGCGAGTTCGCGCAACCCCTCGACGTCGCCGCGCTCGCGCGCGGCGTCAATATGTCGGCCGGCCACCTCAGCCGCCAATTCCGCCTCGCCTACGGCGAATCGCCCTACGGCTACCTGATGACCCGGCGGATCGAACGCGCCAAGGCGCTGCTGCGCCGCGGCGATATGAGCGTTACCGAGGTCTGCTTCGCCGTCGGCTGTTCCTCGCTGGGTACGTTCAGCACCCGCTTCACCGAACTGGTCGGTGTACCGCCCAGCACCTACCGGCAGCAGGCCGACGGGGAAGCGGCCGGGATGCCGAGCTGTGTCGCCAAACAGGTGACAAGACCGATCAGGAATCGAGAAGCGCAGGTCACCGCGGCGCGGCTAGCGTCGTCGTCATGAACCTCACCATCCACTCCAGCTACCTTCCACACGACGACCCGGACGCGGCTCTGGCCTTCTACCGCGATCTCCTCGGTTTCGAGGTGCGCAAAGATGTCGGCTACGAAGGGCTGCGCTGGATCACCGTGGGCCCCGTCGGCCAGCCCAGTACTTCCATCGTGCTCACCCCGCCGGCCGTGGATCCCGGTATCACCGACGACGAACGCCGCATCATCAGCGAGATGATGGCGAAAGGCACCTACGCCGGGATCAACTTCGCCACCGAGGATCTCGACGGCACCTTCGACCGGCTCCAGGCCGGTGACGTCGAAGTCATCCAGGAACCCACCGATCAGCCGTACGGTATCCGCGACTGTGCCGTCCGCGATCCCGCCGGAAATATGATCCGTATCCAGCAGGCCGGCTGAAACAACCCGGGCACGCGTCCACATCGCGTGGTAGCGCCCGCAGGGAAAACGTCGATACCCGAGCAGGTGGGCGCCGGATCCACGAGGGCCCGGTGCTCCCCGCGCGGGCACGCCGGAAGGCCGGCGGCGCCCACGCGCACCCGGCCCGGCGAAACGAGAAATGTCACCGCGTTCTGGTTGGATCGACCGGATGACGACAGCGGTGGGGTCCGCGCGGGGCGGCACGCACCAGAGGGAGACCAGGAGAGCAGATGAGTATGGCCACGAAGACCGGTAGACAGACGTCCGAGCCGCATCTCGCCGACAGTCACGATCTGATCCGCGTGTACGGCGCGCGGGAGAACAACCTCAAAGACGTCAGCGTCGAAATCCCGAAACGCCGGTTGACCGTGTTCACCGGCGTCTCCGGGTCGGGGAAGAGTTCACTGGTCTTCAGTACCATCGCCGCCGAATCGCAGCGGCTGATCAACGAAACCTACAGCGCGTTCATCCAGGGTTTCATGCCCAATCAGGCCCGCCCCGATGTCGATGTCCTCGACGGGCTCACCACTGCCATCATCGTCGACCAGGAGCGGATGGGATCCGATCCCCGCTCCACCGTCGGTACCGCCACCGACGCCAACGCCATGCTGCGGATCCTGTTCAGCCGGCTCGGCACCCCGCATATCGGGTCACCGCAGGCGTTCTCCTTCAATGTCGCCTCGATCAGCGGCGCCGGCGCCGTCACCGTGGAAAAGGGCGGGCAGACCGTCCGGGAGCGCCGCAGTTTCAGCATCACCGGCGGGATGTGCCCGCGCTGTGAGGGCCGCGGTTCGGTATCCGATTTCGACCTCACTGCCCTCTACGACGAGAACCTGTCGCTGAACGAAGGCGCCCTCACCATCCCCGGTTACAGCATGGACGGCTGGTACGGCCGGATCTTCCGCGGCTGCGGTTTCTTCGACGCGGACAAGCCGATCAAGAAATACACGAAAAAGCAGCTCAACGACCTGCTCTACAAGGAACCCACGAAGATCAAGGTCGAGGGCGTCAACGTCACCTACGAGGGCTTGATCCCGCGCATCCAGAAATCCTTCCTGTCCAAGGACCGGGAAGCGATGCAACCGCATATCCGCGCGTTCGTCGACAAGGCGATCACCTTCGACACCTGCCCCGATTGTGGTGGTACCCGCCTCAGCGCCGAGGCGCGCTCGTCGAAGATCAAGGGCATCAGCATCGCCGACGCCTGCTCGATGCAGATCAGCGATCTCGCCGCCTGGGTGCGTGATCTGAACGAACCGTCGGTGGCGCCGCTGCTGACCGCGCTCGGGCAGACCCTCGACTCGTTCGTCGAGATCGGGCTCGGTTACCTGTCACTGGAACGTCCCGCGGGCACCCTGTCCGGTGGTGAAGCGCAGCGGACCAAGATGATCCGGCATCTCGGTTCCTCGCTCACCGATGTCACCTACGTGTTCGACGAACCCACCATCGGCCTGCACCCGCACGATATCCAGCGCATGAACGAACTGTTGCTGCAACTGCGCGACAAGGGCAACACCGTGCTCGTCGTGGAGCACAAACCCGAAGTGATGGCCATCGCCGACCACATCATCGACCTCGGGCCCCGCGCCGGTACCGAGGGCGGGCAGGTGATGTTCGAGGGCTCCATCGAGGGCCTGCGCGGCAGCGACACCATCACCGGCCGTCACCTCGACGACCGTGCCGCCCTCAAACCGTCGGTCCGCACCTCTTCCGGTGCGCTCGAGGTCCGCGGCGCCGATTCGCACAATCTGCAGAATGTGGATGTCGATATCCCGCTCGGTGTGCTGGTCGTGCTCACCGGTGTCGCCGGGTCCGGTAAGAGTTCGCTGATCGACTGCGCCGTCGCCCGGCACGACGACGTCGCCATGGTCGACCAAACCCCCATCAAGGGATCGCGCCGCAGCAACCCCGCCACCTACACCGGGCTGCTCGACCCGATCCGGAAAGCCTTCGCGAAAGCCAACGGGGTGAAACCGGCCCTGTTCAGCTCCAACTCCGAAGGCGCCTGCCCCGCCTGCAACGGCGCCGGCGTCATCTACACCGATCTCGGCGTCATGGCGACTGTGGAATCACCGTGTGAGGAATGCGAAGGCCGGCGTTTCCAGGCCGAAGTCCTGGACTACACCTTCGGCGGCCGCAATATCGCGGAGGTCTTCGAAATGTCGGTCGCCGAAGCCGAGGAGTTCTTCGGCGCCGGTGACGCCCGTATCCCCGCGGCGCACAAGATCCTCGACCGCCTGGTCGACGTCGGCCTGGGCTACATCAAGGTCGGGCAACCGCTCACCACCCTGTCCGGCGGCGAACGCCAGCGGCTGAAACTGGCGACCCGGATGGGTGAGAAAGACGGGATCTACGTCCTCGACGAACCGACCACCGGCCTGCACCTCGCCGATGTCGAGAATCTGCTCGGCTTGCTCGACCGGCTCGTCGACTCGGGTAAATCGGTGATCGTCATCGAACACCATCAGGCGGTGATGGCGCACGCCGACTGGATCATCGACCTCGGTCCCGGCGCGGGCCACGACGGCGGGCGGGTGATCTTCGAAGGCACCCCCACCGATCTGGTCGCCGCCCGCTCCACCCTCACCGGCGAACACCTGGCGGCCTACGTCGGGAGCTGACCGAGCCGGAGAACTTGCCCCGGTCACCGGCGGTGAATCACGCCGCCGGTGGCCGGGGCAGTCGTTCCCCGGTCAGCGGGTGAAAGTGCCGAATCCGTCGGAGTCGTAGAACTCCAGCCACAAGCGGTCGCCGTCGAAGCGCGCCTGCGATATCGTTCCCGGGTTCGCGGCCTCGCCGGTGGGGGAGAAGGCGAATGTGTCGCCGTCCCAATGGCGTAGCGGTACGGTCACCTTTCGCGGTCCCAGGGTGAGCAGCAGGTGGTCGCCCTCCACCGCTACCTCGGCCGGGCCGAAATAGTCGTTTCCGTACACCCCCGCATAATCGTCCAGCGGCCCCGCGGGCGCCGGATTCGGCGGGGGCTCTTTACCCACCAGCTCACCGGTGGGTCCCTCGATCTGCGTGAAGGCCTCCTGGTACAGCCCCCACCAGTCCTCCCGGACCTCGCCGAACTGCACCAGATCGGCGAATTCGGCGTTGAGGGTTTCCGGCACCCCGATCGGTGCGGCGTTGGTCAGGGTCACGATCCCCACATTCGCCGACGGGATCAGCGTGAACGCGGTCGCCGCGCCCGCGTTGAACGCCCCGGAATGGCTCAGCACCACCCGGCCGGCCGCCGAGGTGCCGACGTTGAACCCGAAACCGTACATACCGGTGCGCGCATCCGGCGTTTCCGGCGGTGACGATACGGCCTGTGGTGATACCGCGGGCAGCAAAGCTTCCGGCGCGACCACTTCCCGGCCTTCGTACGACCCGTTCCCGAGGACCATCGTCATCCAGCGCGCCATATCCGCCACCGACGAGCTGGCCCCGCCGGCAGGTGACTGCGCGTCCGGCTCCCGCGGGGGGTCGGTGCGCCGGTAGTCCTCGCCTACGCGGGAATGTCCCACCGCGCGATCAGGGGCTGCCGCGAAATCGGCGTAGCGGGAGCTGGTGGCCGTCATTCCCAGCGGCTCGTAGATCGAGCGTTTCGACAGGTCGGCCCAGTCCGTGTGCGCCGCCTCGGCGACCGCGGTGGCCGCCGCCGTCAACCCGAAATTGGTGTATTCGTAGGAGTCCCGGAACGGTGCGAGCGGCAGCAGCCCCAACCGCTCCAGTATCTGCGCCCGGTCGAATCCGAGGTCCTCGAGCTTGTCCCCGGCGTGGTCGGGCAGCCCGGAGCGATGCGCGTACAGATCGCCGATGGTCGCGTGCTCGCTGACGTAGGGATCGTTCAGTGCGAACCAGGGCGCGAGCTGCCGGATCGGTGTATCCCATTCGAGGGGCCCGGCGGCGATCTCGTGGGCCACCACTGTCGCCCCGACCGGTTTCGACATCGACGCCAGCTGGAACACGGTCTCGGGCTCCACCTGCTGCTCGGTGCCCACCTCGCGGACCCCGAAGCCCTCCTGGTAGACGACCTCGCCATCGGCGACGATGGCGACCGCCATACCCGGGATGCCGGTACTGGTCATCAGCTCCTGCGCACGCTGATCGACCCGGTCCACGATATGTTCCACGCGCCCGTCGGGAATGGTGATCCCCGGTGCGCGGGCGGGCTGTGGTGCGGCCGCGCTGGTGCTGGTCGTGGCCCCGGGGACCGGCTCCTCGATCCCGCATCCGGTGGCCAGTGCGGCGGCGGTCGCCACCGCGGCCCCGAGAGCCGTCAACCGACGTCTGTGCACAGCCGCCTCCGAGAGGTTGTCGCCGACACGAGCCCAGCTGCCCGAGCTTATCGCTGCCGGTGTTCGCTTACCGGCAGCGCGGTCCGCGTGGCCGGGTTCGATCCGGTCGGGCGGGTCGGCTTCCGGTGCCGGGCGATCGGCGCTCCCCGCGGCCGCGGTGTCCGGGGCTGCAGCGCGGTATCCATCCGGGCGGTAAAACGGTAAAATAGAACCCGATTCTTTAAAGTGGGTGAAAACTGGTGTGTGGGCGCAGTGTGTGACGTATGGTCGGGTTCTAGAAATAGAACTGGGTTTCAATAATGACGTAGAAAGAGGATCCGATGGCTGCACATCCTGCCGACTCCGGCGAGCGGTACACGCTCATCTCCGCCGACTGCCATGCGGGCGCCGACCATGCCACCTACCGCGAGTACCTCGACCCCCGGTGGCACGACGAATTCGATGCGTGGCGCAACCGGTACCGCAACCCGTACCGGGATCTGCAGGACGACGGCCGCACCCGCAACTGGGACAGCGACCGCCGGATCAACGAACAGGCGACCGACGGTGTCGTCGCCGAGGTCATCTACCCGAACACCGTCCCACCGTTCTTTCCCAGTGCGGCCGTGATGGCGGCGCCGCCGGACAGCGAGGACTTCGAACGCCGGCTCGCGGGTATCCGCGCGCACAACCGCTGGCTCGCCGACTGGTGCGCCGATTCTCCCGCACAGCGCGCCGGTGTCGGCCAGATCTTCCTCAACGATGTGGACCGCGCGGTCGAGGATGTGCAGTGGATCAAGGAGAACGGTCTGCGCGGCGGCATCCTGATTCCGAATGTGGCACCCGATGTGAAATGGGTGAAACCGCTGTACGACCCGGTCTACGACCCGATCTGGCGGGCGTGTGAAGAGCTCGGCGTCCCGGTGAACAGCCACGCCGGTAACGGGTTGCCCGATTACGGGCGGTACAAGACAGCCGGGTTGCTCTACATCACCGAAGTCTCGTTCTACGCGCAGCGACCCTTGGTGCAGTTCATTCTGTCCGGAGTTTTCGAACGTTTCCCGAACCTGAAGTTTGCAATGTCCGAACAGGGATGCGCATGGGCCCCGCGCCTGGTGCGCGAGCTCGATCTGATCGATCACCGGATCAAACGGTCCGGGCGGATCGGTGAGCTCGTGTACGGCCGGGATGAACAGCTGCCGCTGCGCCCGAGCGAGTACTTCCGCCGCAACTGCTGGATCGGTGTGAGTATGCCGTCCGCGGAAGATATGGCGGCCCGTGAGGTGCTCGGTGCCGGCAAGTTCATGTGGGGTAGCGACTACCCCCATTCGGAGGGGACCTACCCGTTCACCCGGGAATGCCTGCGGCAGGTGATGCACGACGTCGACCCCGGTGAGCTGCGGCAGATGCTCGCCTGCAATGCGGCCGACTTGTACGATTTCGATCTCGACGCTCTGGCGCCGCTGGCTGCGGAGTACGGTCCGACCGTGGCGGAGGTGGCGCAGCCGCTGACGGAACTGCCCGATGAACCGAACGATGTGCTGTTGCGTGAGTCGTTCGCCGCGGCGGTGCGCGCATGACCGGCGGGCAGGAGGCGCGCGGCGGTTTCCGGGCCGGGCTCCCGGTTATCGATACCCATATCGGTTTCCGTGAGCCCGGGAAGAACGAGTACGACTTCATCACCCGGCAGACGAAGGATCGGGAAAGCAAGGAGAAGTTCTCTTTTCCCGCCGAGTACATGTTCAAGGGGGTACCGCAGGATCTGCCGACCGATGATCCCGTGGAGGTGACGCTGCGGGAAATGGACCGCCACGGGGTATCGATGGGAATGGTCAGTGTCGCGGGCGAGTCGGGGCGCCGGGCGGTGAAACAGTACCCGGACCGTTTCGTACCGCAGGGCAGCGCCGTGGACCCCAACGACATCATGGGAACCCTGCGTCGGATGGAAGCCGAATTCGAGGAGTTCGGGATCCGTTCGGTGAGTTCTTTTGCTGCCGGGACGTTTCCGCAGGTCGCGCTCAACGCCCCGCAGATGTATCCGATCTACGCCAAATGTGTGGAACTGGATATCCCGATCTTCGCCTGCGCCGGAATTCCGGGTCCGCGGTTGAAGGCGGCGGTGCAGCATGTCGAACTCATCGACGAGGTCATGTTCGATTTCCCCGAACTGGTCTTCGTGACCAGGCACGGGTGCGAGCCCTGGCAGGATCTGGCCGTCAAACTGATGCTCAAATGGCCGAATCTGTACTATTCGACCTCCGCGTTCGCGCCGAAGCACTATCCGAAGGCGATTATCGACTACGCCAATACGCGCGGCGCGGACAAGATCATCTACGCCGGGTATTTCCCGGCGGGGTTATCGCTGGAACGGATCGCGAACGAGATGCCGGCTGTGCCGTTCCGCGACGAGGTATGGCCGAAATTCTTGGCCGGGAACGCGCGCCGTGTTCTGAAGCTGGAAGGTTAGCCGCGGATGGTAACGAGTTGTGTGGGGCTGACCACCGAACACACCGATCTGATGGCGGCGATATCCGCGCTGGCCGCGCAGGCGGCGCCGACCACGCTGACCCGCGAACATTTCGACCTCTCGGCCGCGGGCGTACGCCCGCCGATCTGGGACAAGCTGTGCCGTCAAGGTATTCCCGCGATCCATCTGCCCGCCGAGTTCGGGGGCGGGGGAGCCGGGATCGTCGAGCTCGCGGTGGCGCTCGACGCCGCGGGGCACGGATTGATCCCGGGCCCCCTGCTGCCCACGGTGACGGCAGGTGCGCTCGTGGATCGCCACGGTTCATCCGCGGCCCGCCGCGATCTGCTCACCCGGTTCGCGGACGGCGCCACCGGAGCCTGCGCGCTCGACGCGACGGGTCCGGTGGCCACGGCGGCCGGCGGTGGCCTGCGGGTTTCGGGTCTCAGCGGCCCGATTCTCGGTGGTGTGGGCGCGGATATCCTCGTCCTGGGGGCATCCGGCCCGGAGGGCCCTGTCTGGTTCGCCGTCCCGCCGGATTCTCCCGGTATCACCCGGGAGCAGGTTCCGGGCGTGGACCTCACCCGCGATCTCGGCCGGCTCGAGCTCGACGGCTTGGTGGTCCCGGCCGACCATGTTCTGTCCTGCTCCACCCACCACGTCCGCGATCTGGCCGCCGTCCTGTTCAGCGCCGAGGCCGTCGGCATCGCCCGCTGGTGCCTGGACACCGCCGTGGCGTACGCGAAGGTACGTGAACAGTTCGGCCGCCCGATCGGATCGTTCCAGGCCGTCAAACACAAATGTGCCCAGCTGTTCCTGCGCGTGGAACTTCTGGCCGCGGCGGCATGGGACGGTGCGTGCGCGGCGGACGAGGACGGGCCGGACGGCCCGCAGAGCACGCTCGCCGCGGCACGGACCGCTGTGCAGTGCCTGCCCGAGGCTGCCGATATCGCCTTGGATGCACTCACCGTCCTGGGCGGTATCGGCAACACCTGGGACCACGACCTGCACCTGTACTGGCGGCGCGCCACCGGCCTGTTCACGCTGCTCGGTCCGCACCAGGACTGGTCTTACCGGGCCGGTGAGCTGGCCCTGAACACCGAGCGGGCGCCCGCCGTGGGGGTCGAGGACCGGCCGGATTTGCGGGCCGAGGTCGCGGCGGCGATCGCGGAAGCGACGGATCCGGACAACTCCGACGACCGAACTACGCGCCGGATCCTGGCCGGCCACGGCCTGGTGGCTCCGCATTACCCACCGCCCTACGGTCGCGCCGCCGATGCTGCCGATCAGGTGATCATCGCCGAAGAGTTCCGGCGGGCGGGGATGGCGCAACCCACCACGGTGATCGGGGAGTGGGCGCTGCCGACGATTCTGCAGCACGGCACCGATGCCCAGCGGGAACGGCTGGTGGGCCCGACACTGCGTGGCGAGATCGAATGGTGTCAGCTGTTCAGCGAGCCGGGCGCCGGATCGGATCTCGCGGCGGTGCGGACCTTCGCGGAAAAGGTAGGCGGCGGCTGGTGTCTCAACGGCCAGAAGGTGTGGACCTCGCATGCCCGGGAGGCGCACTGGGCCGTCTGCCTCGCCCGTACCGACCGCAGCGCCGCGAAGCGGGCCGGTATCAGCTATTTCCTGATCGATATGACCACACCGGGTATCGAGGTGCGGCCGTTGCGGGAAGCCAACGGCGAGTCGATGTTCAACGAGGTGTTCCTCGACGACGTTTTCGTACCGGACGATTGCCTCGTCGGCGCGCCCGGGGACGGCTGGCGGCTGGCGCGCACCACATTGGGCAACGAACGGATCGCGATGGGGTCCGGTGCGGTGGGCGCGCGGATCCGGCTCGATCCGGTCGCCGCCGTGGCGGAGCTACCCGCCGCGGCGCGGGCCGCCGCCCTGCCCGCGCTCGGCACGGTGACGGCGACCTCGGGGGCGCTGGATGCGCTCGGCCGCCGCGCTCTGCGTAAACGGATCTCGGGCCTGGAACCCGGCGCGGAAGGCAATGTCTTGAAATACCTGTCGGCGCAACATCAGGTCGAGCTGTCCCGCACCATGATCGAATGGGCCGGTCCTGCCGCGGCACAGACGTCCGGGGAGGCCGGACGGACGCTCGCGGCGTACCTTTCGACACCCGCGATGCTGATCGGCGGCGGTACCGCGGAGATCCAGCTCAACATCATCGGTGAGCGCATTCTCGGACTGCCGCGGGAGCGGACGCAGTGACGGCGGGTGCCACCCGTCCGGCTAGTATCACCGCCGTGACCTCCCGTGGGGCCGAGTTGCCGATGACCACCGAATCGATGACTGCGGGCCAGCTGGGACGCCGTAGCCGGTTGGCCGAGACGGTGATCGAGATGCTGCACGAGATGGAACCCGATCGTATCCAGATGCGGGAGGTTTCCGAACGTTCCGGGGTGGCGTTGGGCACCCTGTACCGCTATTTTCCCGCCAAACAGCAGTTGCTGGCGGCGGCGATGCTCGGCTGGAACAACCGGCTGTCGGAGAAGCTGAAAGCCGAACGCCGTGCGCCCGGCCCGAAGGACGGCGGCAGTATCTGCGAACGCGTGCTGGGCCTGTACCGGCGGGAGATGCGGGCGTTCCAGCGGGGCCCGCATTTCGCCCGGCTGGAGATCGAGCTGTTCTCGTCCACGGATGAGTACGTGATCGAGACCCTGGATCAGCGCGCCACCGCCAACCGTGGTGCGCTGTTCGACCTCCTGGAGGGGGTGCCGCCGGAAACGGCCCGGGTGGCCTCGCTGGCCATCGGCGGCACCATGTTCACCGCGCTCACCTCGTGGACGTCGGGGCGGATCAGTTTCGCGGAGGCGCTCCGGAATGTGGAGGACGTGATCCGGCTCGTCCTCGCGGATTACGCCTGAGCCGACCCGCTCAACCGGCGTGCGGCATCCCGGACGAGTTCCCCGGTCCGCGCGTACCGGTCGGGGGTGAGCCGGGTATCGGGCGCGCTGACCACGATCGCCCCCTGGGGTGCTCCGCCGATATCGAAGATCGCCGCGCCGATACTGGTCGAACCGTGCTGTACCGCGCCCTCGCACAGCGACCACCCGCGCGTGCGGATCCGGTCGTATTCCGTAGCGGTGGGCAGCGCTTCGGCCGATCCGGCGCGGTCGATGCGTTCGGCGGGGGTGAGGTGCGCGAAGATCGCGCGCCCGGCGGCGCTCGTCTCCGGCGGGTGGACCTGGCCGATCGGTAGGGCGGTGCGCACCGTATGGGTACCGTCCGCGACGGTCGCGACCACGAGCTTCCCGCCTTCGAGGAGTGCGAGATGGGTGGTTTCTCCGGTGGTATCGCGCAGGGCGGCCAGTACTGGACGTGCGCGGTCGAGCAACGAGGACGTGCTGTGTGCCTGACCCGCCATCGTGACGATTTTCGCCGAGAGTTCCCATCGCGGCGGGGAATCGGGAAGCGGCCGGATCCATCCGGCTTCGTGCAGGGTCGCCAGGACGCGCTGCATCGCACTTTTGTCCTCGCCGAGCGTCCGGCACAGCTCGGTCAGCCCGGCGGGCTGGTCCGCGGCGATCGCTTCGACCACCTGTAGACCGCGCAGCAGTCCGCTCAGAGTCTTGACCGGAATGTGGATCACCCCTACCTTAGTATCAATAAGAAATACCAAGGTATCGTATAGAGATACTTCAGTCAAGGGTGTGGGCCGTTTTCGGTAGCGCACCGCTGTGTGGAGGAGAACGCCGTGGCAGCACCGCAGCAGCAACTCGATCCCGAATTGTTCGATCCGGAACCCGATCCCGCGGACGTCCGCTACACCGTGATCTCGGTCGACGACCATGTGGTCGAACCGCCGCATCTGTTCGAAACCTGGATGCCGGCCGCGCTGCGGGAGCGCGGTCCGCAGATCCGCGAGACCGCGGAAGGCGCACAGATCTGGGAGTTCGAAGGCAAGACCTACTCCCAGGTGGGCATGAACGCGGTGGCCGGGCGGCGCTCGGAATCGGTGAAGTACGAGCCGTTCCGTTTCGAGCAGATGCGCCCCGGCTGCTACGACATCCACGCCCGGGTCGAGGATATGGATCTCGGCGGTATCTGGGCGATGCTCAATTTCCCGTCCCAGATCACCGGTTTCTGCGGCCGGGTGTTCGCTTTCGCCGCGGACCGCGAAGTCGGTAAGGCGGCCGTGCGGGCCTGGAACGATTGGCTCTACAACGAGTGGTATCTGGCCTATCCGTCCCGCGTGATCCCCGGCGGTATCACCTACCTGGGCGACCCGGTGGAGGCCGTCGCCGAGACCGAGCGCAACGCCGCCCGCGGATTCACCTCGGTCACCCTCCCCGAACGACCCCACGCGATCGGACTTCCGTCGCTGTGGGAGCGCGACTTCTGGGATCCGATCATCCGCGCCTGTGTCGAAACGGACACCGTGATCTCGTTGCACGTGGGCAGTTCGGGAATGTACTCCTACCCGCAGGGCGCGCCCGGCCTCCAGCTGGGCGCCACGATGTTCGGCCAGCTCTCGCTCGGGGCGTGCAGCGAATGGTTGTGGTCGGGATATCCGAAGGACCATCCGACGCTGAAAATCGCGATGAGCGAAGGCGGTATCGGCTGGGTGCCGATGCTGATCGACCGGTTGAACAACATCATCGATCGTTCCGGCTACGGCCTGGGCTGGGCGGAGCGCCCGGCCGACATCCTGCGCCGCAACTTCTGGTTCTGCACCCTCGACGATCCGTCCACGATCGCCCTGCGTGAGGTGATCGGCGTCGACCACATCATGCTCGAGACCGACTACCCGCACGGCGACGGCACATGGCCGCATACCCAGGATGTGATCGAACAGTACTGGGCCGGGATCCCCGCACCCGAACTCCGGAAGATGTGCAGCGAGAACGCGGCACAGCTCTATCGCCATCCGCTGCCCGATATCGTGCTGCCGCGGGACTGAGGAGGTTCGGATGGTTTTCCGCCCGAGCGCCGACCGGCTCGTTCCCGAGCTCACACCGGCCGAGGAGATCGTGCTGCTGGCGCGTGCCCTGTGGCGCGAGGGGTATCGCGACCACCTGGCCGGCCACATCACCCGCAATATGGGTGACGGCACGCTGCTGTGCAATCCGTGGCTGCTGACCTGGCAGGAGTTCGGCCCCGGCGATGTACTCCGGATCGGCCTGGACGGGACTCTGCTCGAAGGGGAGTGGCCGGTACCGCTGGGTATTCCCTTGCATCTCGCCCTGCACCACGCACGACCCGATGTGCAGTTCGTGGTGCACAACCATCCCGAATTCGGGACCATCTGGGGCGATCTCGCGGAAGTACCCCCGGCCTACGACCAGAGCTCGAGTCTCGGCGGCGGGGAACTGGTCGTGGTCGACGAATACGCGGGTGCCGTGAACAGTGCGCAGGCCGCGACCGCGGCGATCGCGGCGGTGGGCGACGCCGATCTGGCGCTGCTCGGCGGGCACGGTGTCCTGGTGATCGGCAGTACCGCGCGAGCGGTGTTCCTGCGGGCGGTGGCGCTGGAGCAGCGGGCGAAGAATGCGTGGATGGTGCGGGCGGCCCGCGGGCCGGAGAAGTCGGCACTCCCCGATTGGTGGATCGACCGGCAACGCCGCAGCGACGGGAACGGGTTCCACGGATTCTGGGAGGCCGCGGTCCGGGCGGAGCTACGTGACGATCCGGAGCTGGAGCAGCAGATTTTGTCGTTGCGGGAGTAAGTGCACGGTCTTGTGGCTTGTTCGCGGCGGGAATCGCCGGAGTTGTTCCGTGAACCGGCTACCAAACAAGTGCTTGGTTGGATAGAATCGTGTTTCAGCAGTCCTTATCGATCGAGAGGGCAGCACCTTCATTTTTCGGTCAAGGAGGACTCCCATGGGCAAACCGGTTGTCGTCGATACCGCGCGTTCCCCGATCGGCCGCCGTGGCGGATGGTTGTCGGGGCTGCACGCCGCCGAACTGCTCGGGGCGGTACAGAAGGGCATCCTGGACCGGCTGGCGCTGGATCCCGCGCTGATCGAACAGGTCGTCGGTGGCTGCGTCACCCAGGCCGGTGAGCAGTCGGCGAATATCACCCGGACCGCATGGCTGTATTCGGGACTACCCGAGCGCACCGGCGCCACCACCATCGACGCCCAGTGCGGATCCGGTCAGCAGTCGGTGAACATCGTGGCGGCCCAGATCGCCGCCGGGGTGATCGACGCGGGTATGGCGTGCGGCGTCGAGGCGATGTCGCGGGTACCGCTGCTGTCGAACATCCCCGATAACGTCGGCCGGCCCCGTCCCGGCGATTGGTCGCTGGATCTGCCCACACAGTTCGTCGGCGCCGACCGTATCGCGCACCGTCGCGGTTTCACCCGCGCCGATCTCGACGAATTCGGGTTGCGCTCCCAGCAGCGCGCCGCGCGGGCCTGGCAAGAAGGCCGGTTCGACCGGCAGATCATTCCCGTCGAGGTCCCGGGCGGCGACGGGGCCGCGCCCGGCACGGTATCCCGCGACCAAGGGCTGCGGGATACCTCCCTGGAGGCGCTCGCCGCGCTCGCTCCCGTTCTGGAGGGCGGTCTGCACACCGCCGGGACCGCATCACAGATCTCGGACGGTGCGGCGGCCGCCGTGCTCATGGACGAAGACCTCGCGCGTTCGCTGGGGTTGCGGCCGCGCGCCCGCATCGTCCGGCAGTGCCTGCTCGGCAGTGAGGTCCCCTATCTGCTCGACGGCCCGGTCCTGGCGATCGAACATCTGCTGGCCCGCACCGGGATGTCACTCGGCGATATCGACGTCGTCGAGGTCAACGAGGCATTCGCGGCGGTCGCCCTGTCCGCGGCGCGCACCCACGGGATCGACGAGGACCGGCTGAACGTCAACGGCGGGGCGATCGCGCTGGGACATCCGGTGGGCTCCTCGGGGGTCCGGCTGGTCGGGGCGGCGATCGACGAGCTCGAACGCCGCGACGGCGAGCATGCCCTCGTCGCCGTCTGCGCCGGTGGCGCCATGGTCTCCGGTGCCATTATCGAAAGGGTCTGACACCATGCAGCTCACCGGGTTCGAGGGCAAGGTGGCCGTGGTCACCGGCGCCGGCCGGAAGCGATCCATCGGCCGCGAAACCGCGCTGGCGCTGGCCCGCGCCGGATGCGATGTGGTCGTCACGGGCACCGGACGCAGCCGGTACACCGAGGAAGAACGCGCCGGCGGCTGGCGCGATATCGACTCGGTCGCCGACGAGATCCGCGCACTGGGGCGCCGCGCTACTGCGGCGGTCTGCGATATCGCGGACGAACAGGCAGTCGACACCCTGGTTCGGCAGGTACTGGACGACTACGGGCGCGTGGATATCGTCGTGAACAATGCCGCCACCGCGCGCGCCGGGGACCGGGTGCCGGTGCTCGACCTTCCCACCGAGGCATGGGATGCGGTGATGCGGGTCAACCTGCGGGGCACCTTCCTGGTGAGTCGTACGTTCGCCCGCGCCATGGTCGAGCACGGTACGGGCGGCAGTATCGTCAATATTTCGTCGATCGCCGGGAAACTCGGTGGCGCGAACACTGCGGCCTATGCCGCCTCCAAGGCCGGTGTGCAGGCGTTGACCTCGTCGATGGCGAAGGAGCTGGGTCCCGCCGGGGTCCGGGTGAACGCGGTCTGCCCCGGGGTGACCGGGACCAGCCGGCTCGACGATCTGTCGGCGGAAGCGTGGCAGAACTATGTCGAGGCGAATCTGCCGCTGCAGCGGGTCGGGGACGCGCGTGAAGTCGCCTGGGCGGTGGTCTTTCTCGCCAGCGAACAGGCCGGCTGGGTCACCGGCCAATCCTGGAATGTCGACGGTGGTCAGTTGACCGTTCGCTGACCGATCCGCCGTAGTACATTCACCGCCCCGCTGCGGTCTCCGAGGAAAGGGATCTTCCCCATGTCCGATCGATCGACGACACCCGAGCCCCCCGCGGCCGTCAAGGCCCGTCTCACCGCGCTCGGCGCCGATCTCGAAATCGCCCGGGAGCCGGTCCGGGGTATTGCCATGCCGGTGTTCCGGCATCGCAGGCGTGCCCTGACGGAGCTGCTGATCGAATCGGCCCGTTACGGCGACAGCGAATACCTCGTCAGCGGCGAAACCCGCTGGAGCTTCGCCGAACATCTGGACCGCGTGGCATCGCTGAGCGAAGCACTGCGCACCACCTACGGGATCGGCAAGGGCGACCGCGTGGCGATCCTCGCCGCCAACCGCGCCGAATGGATTCTCACGTTCTGGGCGACGACCTCGCTCGGCGCCATCACCGTCGGAATGAACTCGATGTGGTCCGCCCGCGAAATCGCCTACGGGATCGAGCATTCCACCCCGAAGATCGTCGTCGCCGACGAAGCGCGCCGGGCCCTGCTGGGCGAGATCGAGCCCCCTGTGCTGTCGATCGAGACGGATATTCCGCGGCTGGCCACGGCCGCGCCCGGTACGCCGCTACCGGAAACCGAGATCGACGAGGACGATCCGGCGGTCATCCTCTACACCAGCGGCACCACCGGACGCCCCAAGGGCGCCGTGCATTCGCATCGGAACATGATCGCCGCGGTCGACTTCTACCGGTTGAACGACGCCGTCGCCGCCGAAATGGGCAGCCCCCCGGGCGCCCGGCGGTTCCTGCTCGCCACCCCGCTGTTCCATATCGCTGCCTTGCACAATCTCGCCGTCCCCCGGCTCGCGTTCGGCGATACCGCGGTGATCCACACCGGCCGTTTCGATATCGACCGGGTGCTGCGGCTCATCGAAACCGAACGTGTCACGAACTGGGGTGCGGTGCCGACGATGCTGCACCGTCTCCTGGAACACGGCGACCTGTCGGGATACGACCTGTCGTCGCTGCGGATGATCTCGGTGAACAGCGCGCCCTCGTCCGCGTCGTTCAAGGAACGGCTACGGACGGTCCTGCCGGTCGCCGCGAGGTCGCTGGGAACCAGTTACGGGCTCACCGAATCCTCCACGGCGGCGACCTTCGCGACCGCGGCCGATCTGCAGGCCCGCCCCGAAACCGTCGGCACCCCGGTACCGACGATGAGCGTGCAGATCCGGGACGAACACGGTGCGCCGGTGCCCGACGGGACCGAAGGCGAGATCTGCCTGCGCGGCCCGCTGGTGATGCTCGGCTACTGGAACAACCCGGAGGCCACCGCAGCCACGATCGCCGCGGACGGCTGGATGCACACCGGCGATCTGGGCACCATGAACGACGGCTACCTCTGGGTGAGCAGCCGCCGCTCCGATCTCATCCTGCGCGGCGGGGAGAACGTGTATCCGATCGAGGTCGAGAACGCGTTGAGCGAACACCCCGCGGTACGGGAATGCGCCGTGCTCGGTGTCGCGCACGCGGACCTCGGCCAGGAAGTGTGCGCGGTGGTGGTCACCGGTGCAGCAGATGCGGTGGCTGCCGCGGAGCTGAATGCGTTCGTCGCCGAGCGGATCGCACGCTACAAGGTGCCCACGCGGTGGGAGATCACGACCGAACCGCTACCCCGTAACGCCACCGGGAAGGTCAAGCGACTCGATGTGATCCAGGCATACGCGGGTGGCGGCGACTGAACGACAACGGCGCGCGCTCGGACCGGCGAACCGGTATTTCGCGCACATCACCACCTGAGTGCGGGCGGCGGCGGTCCGCGCCCG
>NZ_BAFV01000032.1 GCF_000308515.1 Nocardia carnea NBRC 14403
ACCCCGGATCACGGCACCGTCGGCGGTATGGTGCGCGCGGTGTCGGCGACGGGTGCGGTGATCACCAGTGCGGGCATCGTGCTCGCGGCGGTGTTCTGTGTTCTCGGGGTGCTGCCGCTGATCACGCTCACCCAGCTCGGCATCATCGTCGGTATCGGCATTGTGCTGGATACGTTCCTGGTGCGCACGGTGGTCATTCCGGCGCTGTTCACCGTTGTCGGCCCGAAGGTGTGGTGGCCGAACGCGCTCGCGCGCAAGTGAAACAGACCCGCTTGACACTGGATTGATAGGCAAGGCTAGCCTGGGTCACCTCGGGGTGGTGCTCGGCGCCACCCCTCGGCCTATTCGATGTTGTACTGGGCGACCAGTGAAAGAGGGACTTATGCTGACCGTCCACGAAAACGGTGTGCCGCTGAATATTTCGTATGCCGACCTGATG
>NZ_BAFV01000031.1 GCF_000308515.1 Nocardia carnea NBRC 14403
CGGGGCGGTTCCGTGCCGAACCCGAATTCGAGGAGCTGTTCGGCAGCGGTGATCGCGCGGTGATCGCCCGCCTGTCCAAGGGCACCGGCACACCCGGCACCGTGCCGGATATTCTCGGCCTCGGTTTCCGCGTCCTCGCCCGCGACGAACACCCCTGGGATTTCGCACTCGCCACCACCGGCCGCGGTATGGCGGGCCGATTCGTGGTGACCCCCGCGCGCGGATGGTCCCATGCCCGTTACGGATCGCTGCTGCCGTACCGTTTCCCCGATTCGAGCCTGCGCTGGATCTTCGCCGATCCGGTCGGGCCGCAACCCGGCAGCGCCGCGCTCGGGGATCTCGAACAGCATCTGCACGAGCATCCGTTCGATTTCGAGATCACCGCGGCGGGTTTTCGCTCGCACCCGCGGACGGTCGGTGAGCTGGCCTTACGCCTGGCGGATCCGGAGGAACACCGGACGGATTTCTTCGATCCGATGCTCAACCATCCCGGTAACGTACAACCGGTACCGCAGGTGGTGCAGCGGATCCGCGAGGCCGCCTACACCGGTAGCCGGCGCGGCCGCGGTGCCGAGGACCGCGAAACCGGGCGGGCCATCGGAACGATCCCCGGCTGAGCCCGGAATGCGGTGGAGGTGTTTCGACCGGGAACACCGGGCAATCCGGCGACCATGAACGGAACCGATGACACCGGTCAGGAATCCGCCGAGGTCTCCGAATGGGCGAGCGTTCCACCGACCGAGGAACAGCTGGACGAGGACGAACTGGCGGCCGACCCGCTGGAAGAAGGGATGGACCCACCCGACGATTGGTCTGCGGCCGACCGCTATGCGACCACGCCCCGCGAACAGCGTGAGGGGGAATCCCTCGACGACCGGCTGGCCGAGGAGCGTCCGGATACAGTCGCGGAGGGCGAGCGTTCGGGAACCGCACCGGACAGGGACCGGCGCCGCGAGTGACCGGCCCTACGGCTGGTCAGTGATGGGTCCAATCGGGCTGCAGGAAATGCGCGACCCGGGCCGCTGCGGACCGCCGCCCGAGGAGGACGACCTCCCGGAACTGCCAGAGCATCGCGCCCGTCGGCGCGTGGATGGTCATATCGGGGGCCAATCGCATCTGCAATAGGCCGGTCTCCGGGGTCGCCGGAGTATCGGTGTCACCGCGGCGCACCCAGTGCGGTGTCCCTTCGGCGGCCAGACTGTGCAGGTCCACGAAATGTACGGAGTGCACTTCGTCGGCGCTGGGATCCAGATCCGCGATATCGCTCAGTGTCGTGACGATCGGAGTGATGGCGAAGCCGGAGGCGGCCGGGAAATCGTCGAGAACCCCGAGCACATCGGCGGGGTCGGCGACGAGACCGAGCTCTTCGTGCAATTCGCGGGCGGCGGCCCGTTCGAGGGTTTCCCCACGCTCCACCCGGCCGCCGGGCAGACCCCACTGCCCGGCATTGCGGCCCCGGTAGGCCCGTTTGATGACGATCACCGCCGGTCCGGCGCCGTTGTCCACTACGCACAGTGCCACCGCTGCGCGCCTGGTCGCCAGATCGTCCGGAACGGCGATGCGGTCGAATGTATTCAGCCGGGCGCGGGCGAGCGCGCGGAACTCGTCGATACTGTCGGGGACCCGCGGTCCCGGGTCGGCGGCCATGAATTCGATCATGCCCCATCGCTGGGGAGCGCAGGCCGCCGCCTCCGGCGCCGTCACATCCGCCGCATCACCGAAACCACCTTGCCCAGCACCACGGCGTGGTCACCGTCGAGGACCGGATAGGCGGGGTTGCGGGGTTCGAGATAGATATGCCCGCCGCGCCGGCGATACACCTTCACCGTGGCCTCCCCGTCCAGCATCGCGGCGACGATCTCACCGGACTGCGCCTCGGGTTGTTGCCGCACCACCACCATATCGCCGTCGCAGATGGCGGCCTCCACCATGGAATCCCCGCGCACCCGCAGCCCGAATACGGTGCCCCGCCCGACCAGTTCCCGCGGCAGCGACAGCACATCGTCGATATGTTCCTCGGCGGTGATCGGGGTACCCGCGGCGATATCGCCGACCACGGGCACCGATACGGCATCCTCCCGGTCCGCCGCGCCGCCCTGCCCGGTGTTCAGGAACAACCGCACATCCATCGGCCGCGCCATACCGTCACCGCGGCGCAGGAAACCCTTCTCCTCCAGGCTTTTCAGATGCCTGGACACCGAGGAGCCCGACCGCAGACCGACCGCGTCACCGAGCTGACGGGTGCTCGGCGGATAACCGTGCCGGATCACCCACTCCTGAATGGCCGCGAGGATGCGGCGCTGACGGTCGGGCAGGACGGAGGTGTCGAGGTGGTCGTATTCGGTCACCGCAGCATCGTATGACCTGGTACCGACAACGATTACGCGTGCCCGAACGACTGCCGGCCGGAATTCCGCGCCTGGATGCCGATTTCGCCGCGTCCCGGCATTGCGCACCGGCGGGACGCCCCGCACATCGCAGACTGGACCGTTATGGACCAGTTGGTGCTGACGTTCACGCTACTGTTCGCCGCGGTCCTCGCCGAGGCCCTGGGCCGCCGGATCGGCGTGGCCTCCGCGGTGCTGATGACGCTGTTCGGCTGCGTGCTGGCGCTGCTGCCGTTCGTCCCCGAGATCCGCATCCCGCCGGAACTGATCCTGCCGCTGGTGCTGCCACCACTGCTCTACGCCGCCGCCCGCCGCACCTCCTGGCGGCAGTTCGCGGAGAACTGGGAACCGATCGTGCTGCGTGCGGTGGGGTTGGTGATCGCCACCGCGGCGGCGGTCGCGGCGGTGTTCCACGCCTGGTACCCCGGTCTGCCGCTGGCCGCGGCCATTGTGCTGGGGGCCGTCGTCGCGCCGCCGGATCCCGTGGCCGCGACCGCCTTGGCCGGACGGCTCGGGCTTCCGCGGCGGCTGGTGGTCGTGCTCGGCGGCGAAGGACTGTTCAACGATGTCACCGCGATCGTGATCTATACGGTCGCGATCGAGGCGGTGGTCACGGGCCATTTCTCGGCCGCGCACGCCGGCCTCGAATTCGTCGTCTCCGCGGTGGTAGCGGTGGCCGTCGGGCTGCTGCTCGGCATGCTGGGCAGCAAACTCACCCGATACCTCGCCGAGGCGAGCTGGCAGGTGGCGCTGAGCCTGCTGCTGCCGTTCGCGGCCTACGGGCTCGCCGAATCGTGGGGCGGATCCGGTGTACTGGCGGTCCTGGTGTGCGCCCTGTACCTGACCGACGCGGCGACCGAATTCGGCGATACCGCCTATCGCATGGCGGGTGAATCGTTCTGGGATATCACCGAGCTGCTGATCAGTGGTTTCGCCTTCGGTCTCATCGGCCTCGAATTGAGCGCGGTCCTCGCCGCCACCGGCGACGAATGGCCGCAGTTGGTTGCGGTCGCCGCCGCTGTGGTGGCTGTGGTCGTAGTCCTGCGGCTCATCTGGCTGACGGTGACCTGGTGGCTGCGCGGTTCCTGGTGGCACGACGAAGACGCCGACGAGCCCTACACCTGGCGGGAAACCGTGGTCACCTGGTGGACCGGTATGCGCGGTGTCGCGACCGTCGCGCTGGTACTGGCTATTCCCTTGTCCACCGAAGCGGGTGCCGATTTCCCCGGCCGCACCCAGATCCTGTTCATAGCGTTCGCGGTGGTGCTGTTCACCCTGCTCGTGCAGGGGCCGACGCTGCCGCTGATCGTGCGGCTCACCGGTGTGCACGCCGATACCCGCGCCGAACGCCGGCTGGAACGGCACCTGTGGAAACGCGTCGTCGACGCCGAATTGGCCCGACTCGAGGAGCTCGCCGAATCCGAGGATATCCCCGTCGAACTCTACGAACGGCTACGCGAAGGCGTCCGCAAACGGATGGCCCGGGCCGATCCCGAAGCCGCCGGCGAGGAGGCGCGGGCGCTGGCCGAACGCGAGGCGCGAATGGCCGCCACCGTCAAACGGATCAGGACCGAACTCGCCGAAGCGGGCCGGCGCGAAGCCCTGGCCGCGCGGCGCGAACCGGGGATGCCGCCCGATCTGGTGGACCGGGTCACCCGGCGACTGGATCTGGGAACCGCTCGCTGAGCGGCTTCATTGCCGCGCGGCATCCCGGATATACGCCAGATCGTCGAGAAAATCCGCATAGGCGGTCTTGCGGTCGGCCGCGCGCAGTACCGACGAGGGATGCACGGTGCCGGTGATCCGGTAATCCGGCCGCTGCACCACCTGCCCGCGGAGTTCGCCGACGGTGGCGGACGGTCCGAGGACCGCTTTGGCGGCGACCGCGCCCAGGCATACCACCAGCTCCGGTGCCACCAGTTCGAGTTCGGTCGCCAGCCAGGCCGAGCATGCCACCACCTCGGTACGACTCGGCTGCTTGTGGATGCGGCGTTTACCGCGTTCGGCGAATTTGAAATGTTTGACCGCGTTGGTCAGGTACACCGCCTCACGATCGAAACCCGCCTCGCCGAGTGCCCGGTCCAGCAGCTGCCCGGCCGGGCCGACGAACGGCTGTCCCTGCGTATCCTCCTGATCGCCGGGCTGTTCACCCACCATGACCACCGGCGCGTCCGCGGGACCTTCGCCGAAAACGGTCTGGGTGGCGTTGCGGTACAGATCGCATCCGCGGCAGCCCGCAGCCGCCGCCCGGACGGCATCCAGATCGGCGGCGGCGGGGACGAACTCGGCCGCACCGACGGGTTTCGCTGCGGTACCCATCGCCGTTACGACCGGCCCAGCGCGTCGGCGAGTTCGTCCTTGCTCATCTTCGAGCGGCCTTGTATCCCGCGGCGCCGTGCCTCGTTGTACAGCTGATCGCGGGTCTGGCCCTTCGGTCCGCTGCTGTGCGACCGTTTCCCGCCGCGGCGCTGCGGTGAGATATCCCGGGTGGACGAGCGGCTCGCGGTTTTCGACTGGCCGGATTGCGCCCGGTTCTTGTTGACCGTCCGCGCGGCGATCTCCTTCGCGCGTTTCGTACCCGCGCCGCGGTCCTGCTCCGAATCCTTGATGTGCTCGTATTGCCGTTCCTGTCGACCTGTCCATTCCTTCGGCATGACACACCTCCTGTCGGTGGCGTATACCCGCCCGCTACCGTCACAATCAGCTGTCTGCCGCTTCTCGGCGGCCGGTCGGCTGCTGTTCGGTCAGGGTGGTGTGGTGTTCCCGTATGGCGGCGACCACTGCCTGGAGTACGCGGTGGGCGGCGCGCAGATCGTCGGTCGGCAGGGCTGTCATGGCGGTGCGGGTGCGCACACCGAGGGGACCGAAGAATTCGCCGGCCACCGCCATACCGTGTTCGGCGTAGTGCAGCAGGACGCGCCGGCGGTCGCGAGAGTCGATCTCACGCTCGATATGGCCGGAGGCGATCATCCGTTCCACCAGGTAGGTGATGGCGGCGGGGGACAGCCCCATGAGTTCGCGGAGTCGTCCCGCGGTGAGCGGCCGCCCTTCGGCGTCGGCGGTGGCGATATGCATGAGGGCGCGGAAATCGGTGCTGCGCAGCTCATGTGAACGAGCGAAGAGGTGGGCGACCTGCTCGGAGATCGCGGTGAGCGCGCGGATATCGGTGGCGATATCGGTCTCGGCGGAGATGCGCGCCGCGACATCGGTCGTTTCGCCTGCTGGTGTCACGCTCGGGGGTCCTCCCTGTTCTGATCGGCGCACCGAGTGTAGTCGGGGTTTTGCGTATTATTTAAGTTTCTGAAATAGTCGGCCGGGTGAATGCGTGGGAGCGCTATGCCGCACTGGTCACCGGCCGCCGTTCGTGGTGGCTACTCGTCGCCGTCGTCCTGGCAGCCTGCGCGGCGATCCTCGGGGCCGGCAGCAACGACGACGCCGGCCGGGCGCCGACCTCGCTACCGGAATCGTCGGAATCCGCGCAGGTGAAGGCCGCGGTGGCCGAATTCCCCGGCGGTGCGGACGCGCCGGTCATCATCGTGATCAGCCGGGCCGACGGCGGACCCCTGTCCGAAGCGGACCTCGCGGCGGCCGAGACGGCGGTCGGCAAGGTTGCGGGTGCCGAGGCGGGCGGCCCCGGGCTCGTCCCCTCGCCCGATGGTGCGGCCGCGCTGGGCCGGGCGAGCGTTTCGGCCGAACTCAGCGGCGAAACCCTCACCGAGGAGATCGACCGGCTCCGTGAGGTGGCGGCACAGCAGACCCCGCCCGGGCTGACCATGCAGATCACCGGCGGTCCCGCATTCGGCGCCGATATCGCCGATTCGTTCGCCGGCGCGGACATCACTCTGCTGGCGATCACCGCATTGGTGGTCGCGCTGCTGCTGATCATCACCTACCGGTCCCCGGTGCTGTGGCTGATCCCGCTGCTGGTGATCGGTATCGCCGACCGGACTGCCATCGGGGTCGGTACCGCGCTGGCCAAGCTCACGGGCCTGAGTTTCGACGGCTCCACCTCGGGCATCACCAGCGTTCTCGTCTTCGGCGCCGGAACGAATTACGCATTGCTGCTGATCTCCCGTTATCGCGACGAACTGCACCGCCACCGCGACCACCGGCAGGCGCTGCACGAAGCGGTGCGCCGCGCCGGCCCGGCGATCCTGGCCAGCAATATCACCGTGGTCCTCGCGCTGTGCACTCTGCTGCTGGCGACGCTGCCGAATACCCGGTCGCTGGGGCTGATGGCCGCGGCCGGACTGTTGGTCGCCGTGCTGTTCGTTCTGGTGGCACTGCCACCTGCGCTCGCACTGTGCGGCCGGAACGTGTTCTGGCCGTTCGTTCCCCGGTTGCGCGAGGACGACATCACCGAGCGGGGCGTCTGGCATCGGATCGCGACCTGGGTGGTGGCCCGGCCGGTGGCGGTCTCATCGGCCGCGATCGTGGTCCTGCTCGGCTGCTGTGCCGGTCTCTTCGGGGTCTCCATCGGGTTGTCGCAGACCGAGCAATTCCGGGTCGAGGCGGAATCGGTCGACGGTTTCGATACCTTGGCCGCGCATTTCCCGTCGGGATCGTCCGATCCGACGATCGTGCTGGCCCGCCAGGGCACCGCCGATGAGGTCCGTGGAGCCTTGTCGACCGTTCCGGCGATCTCGGCGGTGAACCCCGCCGGTAGTCATGCGGGTACCGACCAGTGGATGGTCACACTCGAGGCCGCGCCGGAATCCGCGCAGGCCTTCGACACGATCGAGCAGATGCGCGCGGCGTTGGCCGATGTACCCGCGGCGGAAGCGCTGGTCGGCGGCAGTGACGCGCAGGCTCTCGATACCCGCGATGCCGCTCGCAGTGATCAGTTCCTGGTCATCCCACTCATCCTGGTGGTGGTCTTCGCGGTGCTGCTGGTGTTGCTGCGGGCCGTCCCCGCTGCCGTTCTGCTGATCGCGGTCACCGTGCTGAGCGCTCTCGCGGCTCTGGGGCTGGGCAGCCTGGTCGGCACCCATCTGTTCGGTTTCCCGGCATTGGACACCACGACACCGCTGTTCGCCTTCCTCTTCCTGGTGGCGCTGGGTGTCGACTACACCATCTTCCTGGTGACC
>NZ_BAFV01000030.1 GCF_000308515.1 Nocardia carnea NBRC 14403
GGTTCGCTACTTGCCGGTCGGCGCCGAGCCCCCTCGACGCCGGCGGGGGATCCCGTTGCGGGCGCCCGCAAGTCTCACTGCCGATGCCGGTCCGAGCAGCTCGTTACGGGCGTTGCGAGCCTGTCGCACCGGGCGGATTGCTCGTACCCGTGACGTTTGCGGCAACCGGTCCCGGGTAGCTCGCCCACCGGACCAACCGGCAAGCCGGCGCGGCCGCTCGGCCGCGCCGTGTTCGGGCCGGAACAGCGTAGGACCCGTCGGTCGAGGGAGCGGATATGAAAGCTGTGACGTGGCAGGGCAAACGCAATGTGCAGGTATCCGATGTGGCCGACCCGCGGATCCAGGAGCCGGGTGATGCCGTCGTCCGGGTGACCTCCACCGCGATCTGCGGATCCGATCTGCACCTGTACGAACTACTCGGCCCGTTCATGTCCGCGGGCGATGTGCTCGGGCACGAGGCAATCGGGGTGGTCGAGGAAGTCGGTTCCGAGGTCACGAACCTCTCGAAGGGGGACCGGGTGGTGGTGCCGTTCCAGATCAGCTGCGGGGGTTGCGTGATGTGCCGGCAGGGGCTGATGACCCAGTGCGAGACCACGCAGGTGCGGGATCAGGGGTGTGGCGCGGCACTGTTCGGTTACTCCAAACTCTACGGTCAGGTGCCGGGTGGCCAGGCCGAATACCTGCGGGTGCCGTATGCCGATTTCACCCATATCCGAGTGCCCGACGGTCCCGCCGACACCCGGTATCTGTTCCTGTCGGATGTACTGCCGACCGCGTGGCAGGCCGTCGAGTACGCCGCCGTACCGGACGGCGGATCGGTGACCGTCCTCGGGCTCGGCCCGATCGGCGAGATGGCGGCGCGGATCGCACACCATCGCGGGTTGCGGGTGATCGGCGTGGATCTGGTCGCCGAACGGCTGGATCGCGCTGCCGCCCACGGTATCGACACTATCGATCTGGGTGCCGTGGGTGGTGGCCTGGTGGATGCGGTACGCGACCGCACCGACGGCCGGGGCAGTGATGCGGTGATCGAGGCGGTCGGTATGGAGGCACACGGATCACCGGTGGCGGCCGCGGCGCAGCGGATGGTGTCGTACCTGCCCGATGCGGTGGCCGCGCCGGCGATGAACACTGCGGGTCTGGATCGGCTCGCCGCATTGCATTCGGCGATCGATATCGTCCGGCGCGGCGGCACGATCTCGATTATCGGTGTGTACGGCGGGATGGCCGATCCGCTGCCGATGCGGGTGTTGTTCGACAAACAGATCCAGTTGCGGATGGGCCAGGCCAATGTGAAGCGCTGGTCCGACGATATTCTGCCGTTGCTCGGCGACAGCGATCCGCTCGGCGTGGACAACTTCGCGACCCACCACCTGCCCCTGTCCGCGGCGCCCGAGGCATACCGCATGTTCCAGGCCAAGGACGACGGCGCGATCAAGGTCGTGCTGGATCCCGCCGCCTGACGAACTTCGTCGCCCGACGGTCACGCGATCGCGAGGTATCCTGCCAGGCCGATTCCACACAACGCCACCCCGATCCGCATTCCGGCGGGTGGCAGCCGGGCGACCAGCGCAGGTCCGAACCAGCCGCCCGCGAAGGCGCCGATACCCATGGCGGCCGCCGCGAGCCAGTGCACAGGGCCGAAGACCGCGAAACCGGCCGCGGCAACCAGGTTGGCAACTCCGGTCAGCACGCTTTTGAGAACGCTGGCCCGCCAGATCGTCTCGGAGGTGCAGACCAAGATCAGCGCCAGGAACATCACGCCCGCACCCGCGCCGAAATACCCGCCGTAGAGCGCGACGACGGCGGTGGCGAGCGGGTACAGCCGGGGAAAGGTGCGGTTGCCCGCGAGTGCCCGCAGTTTCGGTTGCAGGAGCAGGCTCGTCGATGCGAGCGCAATGAGGACCGGGACGACGGCGTCGAAGACTTCGGCGGGTGTGGTCAGCAGCAGTATCGCGCCGCCGAGCCCGCCGAGTGCCGCGCACCCGGCATGCAGGACGAGCGACCGTGCGTCGTCTGCTACCGCCGCACCTGCTTTCGCCGTGGATCCGGCGCCGACTGCGACCATGGCGACGGTGTTGGTCACATTGGCCGATACCGGGGACAATCCGGCCGCCAGTAGTGCGGGATACGAGATCAGCGAGGCGATACCGGTGACGTAACCGACTATTCCGGCGAAGAATCCGGCGACCGTGACAAGTCCGACGGTGAGCACGGTCAACGGTGATGGTCTCCTGTATGGAACGGGCCCGTTCGATGGTCGCCGGAGAGGGCGGCTGCCGCCGCGCGGGCATTCATCCGACGACTTGCGGCAGCATATCGCGCTCAGGAATGAGCTACACGACGAGGATATTTGGGACGAAAATTCAGAATGTCTCAGTTCGGCTTGAACTCCGGAGCAAAGTGCGGAATACCTATTAGCGGAGTTGCGATGTCGCGACAGCGGCACGGGATCGAAGGAGACACCTATGCGCACATTCACCGGCAAGGACGAAGTTCTGGCAGCAGTGGGGGAGACTCTCGGCACCAGCGAGTGGGTGGAGGTCACCCAGCAGATGGTCGACCAGTTCGCCGAGGCGACCGGCGACCACCAGTGGATCCATGTCGACCCGGAACGGGCGAAACGGGAGAGCCCGTTCGGCGGGCCGATCGCCCACGGCTATCTGACCCTGTCGATGCTGCCGCTGCTCGGTTCGCAGATCTTCGCGTTCGAGAACGCGAAACTGGGAATCAACTACGGCTCCAACAAGGTCCGGTTCCCGAGTCCGGTGCCGGTGGGCGCGAAGGTCCGTTCCACCGCCGTACTGGCGGATGCCACCGAGGTATCCGGCGGTGCGCTGCAACTGGTCGTGCAGCACACCGTCGAGACCGAGGGTGGCGCCAAACCCGCGTTGATCGCGGAGGCGGTGAGCCGGGTCGTGTTCTGATCTCCGGTGGTACCGGCGCCGGTCAGTGATCGGCGTCGGTGAACCGGATGATCCCGCGGATATTGCGGCCTTCGAGCATATCGGTGACTCCTTCGTTGATCTGCTCGAGCGAGTATTCGCGGGTGATCATATCGCCGAGTCCGAGATCGCCCAGCTTGTAGAGTGCCAGGACCTCCGGGATCAGCAGTTGTGGGTTTCCGCCGCCGAACAGGGTGCCGCACAGGCTCTTCTGCTGGAAGGTCAGCGCCGAGAGGTTCATCCGGGGATTGGTTTCCGCGGCGTCACCGGTGGCGGCGAGTACACAGCTGCCGGCCTTGGCGGTGATCCGCATCCATTTGGCCAGATCGTGGCCATCGCACCGGCCGACCGCCACGATCACCGTGCGGCACATCTGCCCGCCGGTGATCTCTTCGATGGCGCCGATCGCGCTATCGATATCGGAGTAGGTGTGGGTGGCCCCGAACTTCGCGGCCTGCGTGCATTTGGCCTCGACCGGGTCCACCGCGAAGATCCGCCGCGCCCCGGAGATCACGGCGGCCTGTACCGCGGCCGTGCCCACCGCGCCGGCGCCGATCACCGCGACATCTTCCCCGGGCCGCACCGTGGCGGTGTTGACCACGGCGCCGTATCCGGTGGTGACACTGCAGCTGGCGAGGCAGGCGATATCGAACGGGATGGTGGGGTCGATCTTGACCACCGAACTCTTGTGCACCACCGCGTAAGGGGCGAAGGCGCCGATCAGGGAGGTGGGGTGCACATCGTGGCCGCGGGCCCGGATGCGGAAGGTGCCGTCGGATACGGCGCCCCGGGTGAGCAGCTCCTGTCCGCGATCGCACAGGTTGTGGTGACCCGATAGGCAGGATTGGCACATCCCGCAGGCCGGGATGAACGAGAAGACCACATGATCGCCCACCGCGAGCTGGTCGACTCCGGCACCCACTTCGGTGATCACTCCGGCGCCTTCGTGCCCGCCGAGGATCGGGAACTCGGCGGTGGGGACATCACCGCTGGCCAGCCGCTGATCGAACTGGCACAGGCCGGCGGTTTCGACGCGGACCTTCACCTCGCCCTGCTGGGGATCGCCGATCTCGATCTCCTCGACCGACCACGGCTGCGCGTAATCCCAGATCAAAGCACCCTTGGATTTCATCGGCTTCCCTAACTGTCGTGACGGTCGTGCACGTGGTCCACGGCAGTACCCAGGTTGCCTGATAATGCCGTTCTCGGAAAGTGTTATATCGAATTTTCCTACGGTTTTCCGCACGACCCGCACGAGAACCCGCCCCGGCGCCTCGCGGAGCGCGCCGCGGCGGGCTGCTGTCAGTACTGCGCCGAACCGAGATCCACCGAGATACTGCCGGCGGTGACGAACCGGGATTCCTCGCTCGCCAGCCAGCACACCGCGTCCGCGATATCCTCCGGCATCGCGATCCCCTCCGGCAGTAGCGGAGTGTTCATCCCGGTCAGCTGCCCGTTGGTCTCGGCGGCCCGGGTGAGGGCGCCGACCATATCGCCCGAACCCATCGGTGTGGCCACCGGCCCGGGGGCCACGCTGTTGACCCGGATCGAATGCTTACCGAGTTCGGCGGCGAATGCCCGCGCCATCCCGGTGACGGCATGCTTGCTGGAGGTGTAGTGGACCATGAACGGCTGCATGGCCACCCCGGACGCCGAACTGATGAGTACGATCGACCCGCCGCGCCCGCCGTCGATGATGTGCTGCGCGCCGGCCATCACCGTGTTCCAGGTTCCGGTGACATTGGTGTCGATCACCGCCTGGAACGATTCCGGGGTGATGGTGTCCCAGGGCTCGGGCGGGCATATCCCGGCGTTGGCCACGATCACATCGAGGCGGCCGAACCGGGCGACCCCCTCGTCCACAACTGTGCGCAACGCCGCGAGATCACGGGTATCGGCGACGGCGGCGAAGATTTTGCCGCCGGCACCCTCCACCAGGCGTACGGTTTCGTCGAGATCGTCCGGAGTCGCGGAATCGTAGGGCACCGCGGGCGGCAACGGTGCGCACAGGTCGACCGCGATGATTTCGGCGCCCTCCGCCGCCAGTCGCTGCGCGTGCGCGCGGCCCTGGCCACGCGCCGCCCCGGTGACGAAAGCTACTTTGCCGGATAGTCGACCGCTCACTTGCCCTACTCCTGTCGTTACGGGAAACGTCCGACCATTGTGGGCCGACAGGTGTTCCACGCGCACAGGCCGGGGCTCCCCGACGGGCCGGGAACCGCCCGCAGCAGCGCTGCGGGTCTCGTTCGCGGCCGAAATACACTACTCCGACAACGCTTTCAGCGCGATCTCGGCGAGTTCCGGCCGGCAGATGAGCAGATCGGGCAGGTACGGATCGGGCCGGTTGTAGCGAAGCGGGGATCCGTCGAGCCGGGACACATGAAGCCCGGCCGCGAGCGCGACAGCGACCGGGGCGCAGGAATCCCATTCGTACTGCCCGCCCGAATGGGCGTAGATATCGGCCTCCCCGCGCACCACCGCCATCGCCTTGGCCCCGGCCGACCCCATCGGAACCTCGGTGGCCGACAACCTGGCCACGAGTTGGATGACCTCGAAAGAGGGGCGGCTGCGCGACAGTGCGACCCGTACGGTGCCCGGGGGCGGCGGGGGAGCGAGTACCGGCGGCCGGCCGGTATGCAGGACCACGCCCGCGGACGGGAGCGCGACGGCGCCGGCCACGGGTTCGCCGTCCACCGCCAGCGCCACGTGCACCGCCCAGTCCGGCCGGCCCGGTTCGCCGAACTCCCGGGTGCCGTCGAGGGGATCGACGATCCATACCCGGGAACGTTCGGTCCGGGCCGAGTCGTCGGGGGACTCTTCGGAGAGCACGGCATCCGCCGGTCGCAGTTCGGCCAATCGGTCGAGCAGCAGACGGTTGGATCGCAGGTCACCGACCCGCCCGCCGAGTTCGCGGATCGACAGGAGCAGTTCGCCGGCCTCTTCGGCCAAGGTTGCGGCGAGGGTGTGATCGTCCATGGGGATCCTTCCTGGCGGGCGTTGCCGTCCGGATCCATATAACACGCCTGCGCCGGGCGCCTCGCCGCGCGGTTACTGTACGGCCGGCGGCGCGGCGGCCCGTGTCCGGCCGGGGCCGGCGGCCGGTACGGGCGCGACGGGCCTGACGTCAGAAGGCCATGAACAGGATCTGATCCCGGGTGTAGTCGTGGCCGGGGTGGTTCTCGGTCAGGTGTTTGCGCACGTTCTCGACGAGTTCGTCCTCGTTCGCGCCGGTCAGGTGTTCACCGCAGGGGCAGTTGAGCTGGGTTTTCATCGGCTGTCCTTTCGTCATGGGGAGATAACGCCGCTCAGCGTAATAGCCGGGGCGCCACGATGACGACCGATCAGGCCCGCTGCACCGCCATCCGTTTGATGCCGTGGACGAAATCGCTGTGCACGTACTCCGGTTTGCCGAGTACCACTTCGGGGACGCGGGTCAGCAACTCGTGGAACAGCAGCCGCAACTGCATCCTGGCCAGCCAGGCGCCGAGGCAGAAATGGGCGCCGCCGCCACCGAACCCGGAGTGCGTATTCCGGGTCCGGGTGATATCGAAGATATGCGGATCGTCGAGTGCGGTATCGTCGCGGTTGGCCGAACAGTAGAACAGCACGAGTTTTTCGCCGGCCCGGATCCGGGTGCCGGCGACTTCGGTATCGGATACCGCATGGCGGGCGAAATGCAGTATCGGTGTCGACCAGCGGATGAATTCCTCCACCGCGCCGCCGATTCGCGCGTCGAAATCCTCCAGTAGCCATTCCCGTTGAGCGGGCCGGTCCACCAGTGCCTGAAAAGCATGGGAGGTCGCCTGTTTGGTGGTGTCGTTACCGGCCGAGGCCAGCAGCACCATGAACGCCCCGATCTCCTCGTCGGTGAGCCGATGACCGTCGACCTCGGCGGCGATGATGGCAGACATCAGATCGTCGCGCGGCTCCGCACGCCGCAACCGGGCCAGATCGGTTCCGGCGCGGTGCAGAATCCCGAACTGCGCCATGAAGAATTCCGCGCGCTCTTCCAAGGCGGCGTACTCGTCGTCGCTCGAGCCGAACATGGCCTCGGCGGCCTGGGCGACCGCATCACGTCCGGCCGGATCGATGCCGATCATGTCCGAAATAGTGCGCATGGGAAGTTTGCGCGAGACGCTGTCGACGAAATCCACCGGCGCGCCCGAGGAGAGGTCCGCGAGGAATTCGCCGACGATCTCGGCGGCATTGGCCCGGAGCTGGGATTCGATACGCCGCACCTGCTTCGGCGTGAACGCCGAACTGATCAGCCGCCGGTAGCGAGTGTGCTGCGGGGGATCCATGGTGAGGAAGAACGTGGTGGGCCGCTGCAGCTCGATGGGCATCGGATCCATACTGATACCCAGTGCCGAGGTGAACAGCTCGGGATGGCGGCTGACGAAGGCGATATCGTCGTGCCTGGTCACCGCCCAGTAGCCGGGTTCGGAATGCGGGAACACCGCGGGCGGCGGTGCGTGCCAGGTGAGTCCGGGTTCGGTACGCAGTTGCGCGAACACCTCGTCGCGGGCATGGAAATCCCGGGCCCAGAACGCGGGCTGGGAAATATCGAGCCGGTGGTAGCGGCGCGAGGTGGCGGGCGCGCTGTCGATAGGGCTCATGAGCGACTCCGAGCTCGGTGATCCATGGTGCGCGCGCGGAACAGGCTGAGTGCGCGCGAGTCGTAGAAATACTCTAGAGCGCCATTCCTTCCCGGGCGGCGGCTTCCGGCGAATCCAGATGCGCCCGGCGCACCCGTTGCAGGAACTCGTCCAGCGGCGCTTCGTCCGGCGCCTGCGGCAACACGGTGACGGCGGTAGCGAAACGATACTCGTAGTCGGCGACGATCCGGTGAACGGCTTCGGCTGCCGGATCCGTCTCGATTGCGGCGCCCAGTGCGTGGTATCGGTCGGGATCGGGAACACGGATCGGCAGCCTGCCGGTGGTGTACAGCTCGTAGCCCTGCCACAACAGGCGCAAGGTATGCCGGGCGTGCTTGGCCCGGCGCGCGGTCGTCGCCTGCGGCCGGGGGCCGGTCAGTCGGCGGAATTGGCTCGTGGCGTACCCGAAGAACGCCTCGCGCACCCGGTCCGCGGCCAGGAAGCAGGTCCGCAATTCCACCAGTTCCCGGCCGAATTCGGAATCGGCGGTGTAGCCGTCGAGCCAGAGGATTTCGGTCGCGGTGGGGTTACACGAGAGCATGAGCCGCATGGCCTTGCCGACTTCGTGATAGGTCGCATCGGCACCGGCGCGGCCCTGCCGGGTCTGCCGGGCCGGTGGATGCAGGCCCAGCAGGTTCCGGGTCGGCTCCACATAGATTCCGGCGTAGTCGATATCACTGGCAGGACCGGCCAGACCGTAGGCCGTCGAACCGACCACCCCTTCGAGCAGCAGATCGTGCGTGTGGTTCATCCGTGGTCCTCCTTCGTATCCCACCGGAGTGCGGTGCCCGGCGCGTGAGCGCACCTGTCCCCGGCGCCGTCCCCAGATGATCATGATCGACCGGACGTGGTGTGGCCAATGATTTTTCGGCGTCTACCTGCGCGGACGCGGGTAGAGGAAATATTCTTCGAATGTTTCTCCGCCCGGCGATGAATTCGCGGCGGTGCTTCCGTCACCACTGTCGAGCCCTACCTGTCGACGTCGCACCACACCACAACCGGATAGAGAGAAAACCGATGGCAGATTCGTCGTTCAGCGCGCCGGACGCCGGCCGCCCCCCGGCCGGGGTCGATACCTCGCGGGCCGGTATCGCCCGCGTCTACGATGCCAGCCTCGGCGGCAAAGACAATTTCGAGGCCGACCGCCAGGCGCTCGACGCAGTCCTGGAGATCGCGCCCGGTATGTGCGCGGTTTCGCGCCGGAACCGGGCCTGGCTGCGCCGGGTGCTGCGGTACCTGGCCGGGGTCGTCGGTGTGGAGCAATTCCTGGATGCCGGTGCCGGACTGCCCACCGTGAGCAATACTCACGACATCGCCCAGCTGGTGAATCCGTGGGCGCGGGTAGTCTACCTGGACAACGATCCCATGGTCAGCGCGCACGGCCGGGTGCTGCTGGAAACCAACGAGGACACCGTCTACCTCCACGGCGACCTCACCGATCCCGCGGTGCTCGGGCCGGACTCGTCGGTCTGGCGCTACCTGGACCAGGACCGGCCGGTCGCGGTGGTCCTGGGCTCCGTCCTGCACCACCTGCCCGATTCCGCGGATCCCGCGGGCATCGTGGCCCGGGTGGTGGAGGCGCTGAGTCCGGGGTCGTATGTGGCGATTACGCATTTCTGGGATCCGGGCGAGGATTCCCCGGATCATGAGCTCGCGCGTGAGGTGGAGCGGCGTTTCGTGGAGAAGGGTCTGGGTTCGGGCTGGTACCGCACCCGCGCGGAGATCGAATCCTATTTCGCGGGGCTGGAATTGATCGATCCGGGCGTGGTGCCGCTCGACGAGTGGTGGCCGTCGGGGCCGGTGCGTCCGCCGGAGACCACCGAGGAGCGGTTGATCCTGGGCGGGGTGGGTCGTAAGAGCGGGCTCTTGGCGGTGCAGTAGACACCGTGCGGTAACAGTATTCTCTTGATTGGAGAATTGTCTTATACTTCCGCTGGACCGGCTGTCCGGCGGAAGGCGACGGAGCGCGACCCCGGACGGCACCGCACCCGCCGGAACTGGATAGATGCCGTGATCTCGTCGAACCAACCATGGACAGTGGCCGAGGCGCCCGATCAGTCGGGCCGTACCGCAGTGGTGACCGGATCGAACACCGGTATCGGCCTGGAGGTGGCGCGCGGGCTGGCTCGCCGTGGCGCGCGCGTGATCCTCGCCTGCCGCAACGACACCGCGGCCGCGCAAGCCAAGCGCGATATCGAGGATTCGGTTCCGGGGGCCGATATCCGCACCACACATATCGATATCGGTAGCCTCGCCTCCATTGCCGATTGTGCGCGCCGCCTGCACACCGAACTGCCCCGGCTCGACCTACTGATCAACAATGCCGGTGTCGTCACCGGTACCCGGACATTGACCGTCGACGGTTTCGAAAGTGATTTCGGGATCAACTTTCTCGGCCATTTCGCGCTCACCGCGCAACTGATCGATCTGATGACTGCCGCCCCCGCCGCACGGGTGGTCAGTGTCGGTAGTCTCAGTCATGGTCGCGGCAACGCCGAACTGGACTTCGACGATCTGCAGTCCGAGCACAGTTTCGGCCGTCTCGTCACCTATTCGCGGTCGAAAATGGCCGCCACGACGTTCATGGTGGAGTTGCAGCGCCGGTTCGCGGCCGCCGGTGCGCCGGCCCTGTCGGTCGGCGCCCACCCCGGCGGCGTGCGGTCGACCATTCTGCGGGAACAGAGCATCGTTGCCCGGATCGCCTACAGCGGCATCGTGATGACCCTGGCCCGCCTGTTCACCCAGACGCCGGAACAGGGCGCACAGCCGATTCTGCGGGCCGCCCTCGACCCCACGGTCGAGGGCGCCGGCTTCTTCGGCCCCGCACACCGCGGCGGGCTGGTCGGCCCCCCGATCGCCGTGCCCGCCGCGCCGTCGGCACACGACCCCGAAATCGGCCGCCGGCTGTGGGCGGTGGCCGAAGAACTGACCGGCGTGGAATTCACCCTCGGCACAACTACTCCGGCGACGCCGAGCGATAGCCCGGCCGCCCGGCATATCGAATCATCCGTGGGGGAAGCGGCCGGCGAAGGCCCGGCGCTGGATCGGAGCCGATAACCGCACGGCCCCGATGCGGGCCTCGGCGACATCGATACGATGCGGCCGGGCGGGCCGCAGGACATACGCCGGTAAGCCGGCCCCGGTCGGCGTTCGACCGAGGCCGAGGGCGGGCCGGCGCGGCTGCTGTGCCGGTCACCGTCACCCGGACCGCAGCCGCGCTGTGTACAGCCGCCGGGGATCACCGTGGACTCAACGGCGGCGGATCAGGCCTTCCTGCATGGTGGTCGCGCACAACCGCCCGGACCGGTCGAGGATTTCGCCGTGGGCGAGCCCGCGGCCACCGCCGGCCCAGCGGCCGTACTGGTCGTGCAGGAACCAGTCGTCGGCCCGCAGCGGCGCGTGGAACCAGATGGAGTGGTTGACGGTCGCCACCTGGAGATCGCGGTCGCCGAGTTCGTCGCCGTGCGGGCCGGTGGCCGCCGAAAGCAACAGCAGATCACTCAGATACATCAGACAGGCTGCCTGCTCGAGCGGCGCATCGGGAAGCGGTGCCCGTGTTCGCAACCACACCCGTTGCCGAGCTGGGGCCACTTCGCCGCGCATAGCCTGCGCGCGGGCCGGTGGTTCTGGGAACCTGGCCTCGATACCGAGTGCGTCGAGGAAGAAGGAGGTCCATTTCAGGGCCTCGGGAAAGCCGGCGAAAGCCGTGGCGATATCGGGTAGTTCCTCGGGTCCGGGGGCGTCGAGAGTGGCGACCTGATGTTCGAGACCTTCCTCCGGCCGGTGGAAGGAGGCGAGCATCGTGAAGATCACCCGGTCGTTCTGGAGCGCCTCGACCCGCCGGGTGGAGAACGAACCGCCGTCGCGCACCGGTTCGACCACGAATTCGGTGGGAACGGTGGTGTCGCCGGGGAGCAGGAAATTGGTTTGCGCGGAATGGATCGGCCGGTCCGCGGGAGCGGTACGGCCCGCGGCCAATACGGCTTGACCCGCGACTTCCCCGCCATAGCTGCGCTGCCCGGGCCCGTCGTGGGTGCGTCCGCGGAACCGGTATTCGCCCAGGCGTTCGAGAGTGAGGCGGTCGGCCACCGATTCCGCGGGCCGCACGGTTTCCGGGCTCATGGCAACCTCCAGTGGTGCGCGGCCATGAGCCGCGGTGTTCGAGCGGGCGTATCGTGCCGCCGTTCCGGTCCGGCGTACGTACTGCGGCAGGGTTCGGCCCCCCGGTGCCGCGCTTATGCGCCGGGAAACATTATGGTGCGCGGTTTCCTTCGGTGCGCGCTGCCCCGGACGGCCGCGCCGCGGACGGCGGGGTCGTCCGCGGCGGGTTCATCGATTCACTTGGGCGCGAAGCGCATACCGGCGTCCAGGCGCAGGCACTGGCCGTTGAGCATGGGGTTGTCGACGATGGAGCAGGCCAGCTTCGCGTATTCCTCCGGCCGGCCCATCCGCTTCGGGAAGGCGTTGCCCGCGACCAGCGGTGTCACCATTTCTTCCGGTACACCGGCCAGGATGCCGGTATCGAACAGGGATGGCGCGATGGCCAGCACCCGGACCCCGACCGAACCCAGATCGCGGGCCATGGTCAGCGCCATACCGGCGATACCGGCCTTGGCGGCCGTGTAGGCGACCTGCCCGATCTGGCCCTCGAACGCCGCGATGGAGGCGGTGTTGACGATGACACCGCGCTCGCCGTCGGCGTTCGGCTCGCCCTGGCTCATATGCCAGGCCTGCAAACGGTTGAGGTTGAAGGTGGAGACCAGGTTCAGGTTGATGATCTGCTGGAACGATTCCAGATCGTGCGGCCCGGTCTTGGACAACGTGCGCTTGGCGATACCGCCACCGGCGGTGTTGACCGCGATATCGAGCCCGCCGAGCTGTTCCACCGCCTCGGCGAGTACCGATTCGACGCCGGCGTGATCGGTGACATCGGCTTCGAAGAAGGAACCGCCGAGGTCGGCCGCGACCTTGCTGCCCTCACTGGCGGTGCGGTCGACGACGACAACTTTCGCGCCGCGGGCGGCGAGCAGTTCGGCACTTGCCCGGCCCATTCCGGAGGCGCCTCCGACGACGACTGCACGTGCTCCCTGAATCTCCATATTTCCTGTCCTTCTCGGTGTACGGCACAGACCATCGATGCCGATGGGGCCTGGTTACGTTATATCCGTCGAGGGAGCCCGCACCCAAGTGTTTCGCAGAAGTATCGGTGAAAGCGCTGATCAACCGCTCAGCCGCGGGGTGCGGTGTCGAGTGGATATCTGGCCGCGGCGCGGGCCCGGTCGCCGTAGTGGAAACAGGTCACCAGATCGTCGGCGACCTGGATCAGCAGATCGCGACCCTCCACCGCCCCGACCCATTCCGCCGGCAGCGTCGACAGTCCGTGCCCGGCGCCGAGGAGATTGCCGGCCACGGCGCCGGTGGAATCGGAATCACCGGAATGATTCACCGCGGCCAGCAGCGCACCCCGCACATCGCCGGTGTCCTGCGCGGACACGGCGCAGTAGACGGCCACCGCGAGACATTCCTCGGCGATCCAGCCTTCCCCGGCCCGTGCCACACCTTCCGCGGACCCCGGATCCGAATCGGCCAGCGATACCGCGAGCTCGAGCGCGTCGATCGTTTCCTGCGCGCCGGTGAACGTGCGCAGCAGCGCCACGACCTCGCGCACCGCCGTGCGTAATTCCATTCCCCGGATCGAGTGGTCGATGAGCGCCGCGAACGCGCCGGCGGCCAGGTAGCCGGTGGGATGACCGTGAGTCAGCTGGCCGCATCGGGCCGCGAGGTCGAAGGCGGCGGCCGGACCCGAACCGGTCAATCCGAACGGCGCCGAACGCATCACCGTCCCGCATCCCTTGGAATGGGAGTTCACCGGGCCTTCCGTGCCGAGCGGCCGCGGCGGCAGCAGCCCCGCGGATTGCCGCCGCAGCCCCGTCATACAGGCATTACCGGGTGCCCGGACCGCATAGAGGAACCGCTGAGCCGCCAGCCACCCGTCGGGGTCGGGTGCCGGGCTGGGTGACTGCTGAGTGTTCAACCAGCGCAGATAGGCGCGGTGCAGGGCGGGGAGGGCGTCGCTACCGGGCGGGCACCGCAGCAGGCCCTCGGCGGTGAACAGCGTCATCTGTGTGTCGTCGGTGATCGCCGCCGGTGCCCCGGGCTCGGGCCCGGGCAGGAACCCGGTGACACCCGGTTCGCCGTACCGGCGCAGGATTTCGGTCCGGGACAGGAATTCGATCGGCCATCCGAGAGCATCCCCGACAGCACCTCCCACCAGGGTTCCACGAACCTTGTCGACGAGGATCTCGTAGTCGCGCACGATCGCCGATCCTTCCAGCCCCGCGATTACGGGCCAACATATTTCGGTGCGGTGATACCACTCGCTACTCGCGGCGCCGGTGCAGGTGTTCGCGGCCGAGTTGCCGAGCGGAACCGCCCGCGGCGCGGCCCGGCGCTGGTGCGAGATACCGGGCATCGCCGCGCGGCGGGCTCGTTTACGCCGTGGCCTGCAGGTGGTGTGCGGACATCCCGACATCCGCCGGCCCCGAACCCACGAGCATTTTCTTGAACGCCGCCTGTTCCCGTAGTCCACGTTCCTCGGCACGCTGCCGGGCGGCCGGGCTGACCCGGGTGGTCGCGCTGCGTGCGAGGTTGACCGGGATGCGCACCATCGGATACCACGGCGGCATATACGGCCACAGGCCGAGCTTGCGCATGGCGCCCGGCCCGAGGTACATGCTGGAGATCGACAGATGCTGGGCGCGCGCGATCCGGCCGCGCAACCACGGCAGATTCGGATAGTTCCAGGTGAGCGGGTCGTTGGCCATCGGCAGGGCGAGCTGACGCGTGGTTTCGTCGGGATTCGTGATGGCTGTCATGGTGTGGTAGAGAATTCGGACGCTGTCGCGGAATCCGGTCGGCAGCCATTCGTCCGCAACGCCCATCAGCCGGCCCACGTAGCGGGCGAGGTGGGCCGCGGCCTCCCGGTCCTCGCGGGATGGCACGATACCCATTACCAGGCCGCCGACGAACGGCGCGATGAGCGCGCCCACCAGGGTCGCGGCCATATCCGTCTGGTTGATCGGCACACCCCATGCGCGCTGGTCCCAGTCGGGCATGGCGCCCACGTGCCGGCGGACCAGCGAATGGACGAACCGCACATGCAGGGTGGAACGGTAACCGGGTTCGAACTTGCCCATACCGTTCTGGACGTCGAGGGCCCACTGCATCGTCTCGGCGAACCGCTGGGCGGGCCCTTTCTCGAGCGCGCCGGTGCGCAGCAGCGTCTTGTTGAATCCGGACGCCAGGTACCCGCCGAGGAAGGATACGTCGCGCGCCAGATACAGCCCGTCGTAGCCGCCGCGGCGCAGGACCTGTTCGCCGCGGCGCAGCATGTCCTCGTCCAGCCAGTCCGGGGGAGTTTCGACGGTGGTGAAGAACTCGCGCAGCGGCTGCGGTGCGTCGGTGACCGAGTCGATACCGCCCGCCACGGCCTGTTCGAACAGTGGCCGGGTATCGGCCATCCCGGTGCGGATCATCCAGTCGACCAGGTCGTCCATCGCCCGGTCGCCGATCAGTAGCGATTCGCCCATGGCCGCCCAGCGCTGTGCGTCCGGTGCGCCGATACCCATCAGCATGGCGAACGGTTTCAACCCGGGCACAGGGACCGGACCGGACGGGTGTCGGGTGGGGATTTCGGCACCCGTGTCTGAAGAAGCCATGAAACGAATGTATTGAGTGCGTTACATTGTGTCAATGATGGGGTCTACGGTGAGACGGAGTGCAACATGAACGATTCCCGCCGATACGTCGTGATCGGGGGCGGGCTGGCCGGGCTCGCCGCGGCGGTATGGCTGGCCGAGGCCGGTAAGCAGGTGACGCTGCTCGAACGCCGCGCCCGGCTCGGCGGGCGTACCCAGGCGATGCAGGTCCCCGAGATCGGGGATGTTCCCGACAACGGCCAGCATGTGGTGGCCAGCGGCTACCGCAGCCTGTTCCGGTACCTGGAGAGTGTGGGTACGCGCGACTGTGTGGAGTTCCCGGGTGGCGGCACATTGCGCTGGCCGGGTGGCCGGGCGGTCCGTTTGCATACTTCGGGTCCGGGAGCTGTGCGCACACTGCTGGGTGCCCACCCCGACGCCGGCCCGCTGGACCGGCTGCGGGCATTGCGGGCCACTGTCCGCCTCGGCCGGCAGGCGCTGTTCCAGCCCGCGGATCTGGCCGATATCACCACCGAGCAATGGTTCGAACGCGTCGGTATGCCCGCGAAGGCCCGGGAAGCCCTGTGGGATTGGCTGGCCCTGGGGATCGCCGCCGAACCGGTGCAGCGCGAATCGGCGAAGGTGTTCGCCGATGTACTGGCCACCGGTATCCGGATCGGTGTACGGGATCGGGCCGGTGTCACCATCGGCTACCCGACGGTCGATCTGGATACGCTCTACATCACCGGCGCCGAACGGGTTTTCCAGAAATGCGGCGTGGACGTCCGGTACCGGTCGGTCGCCCGCAAGATCGTCGTCACCGACGGTCTGGTGACCGGTGTGCAGCTGGTCGACGGTACCGAGATCGCCGCCGATGCCGTGGTGTGCGCGGTCCCCAATTCGCGGATCCACGGCCTCCTCGACGATCTGCCCGAGCACGCCGAAATCTATGCCGCCGCGGACAAACTGGGGGTTACCCCGATCGTCAGCACCAACCTGTACCTGGATCGCCCGCTGGGTACGAAATCGGCGATGGAGGCCCTGATCGGCGGCACCGGTGTGATCGACGAGGTCTTCGACCGCCAGCGTATGCATCGGCGCACCCCGGACGGCTCCTGGCTGTACTGCCTCACGACCAGTGGCGCCTACGAGCAGATCCACAAGAGCAACGACGAGATCGTCACCGAGCAGCTGGCGTTGATCCGCCGCTACTATCCGGAGGCGCAGGCGGCGAAGCTGGTGCACGCCCAGGTCGTCAAAATGCCCAAGGCCACCTTCTCGCAGGCCGTCGGCACCTCCGGTTTACGTCCGGATCAGCGGACCTCGGTACCGAATCTGATGCTGGCCGGGGATTGGACCCGCACCGATTGGTCGGCCACGATGGAGAGCGCCGCGCAGAGTGCGGAGCGGGCCGTGCAGGCGCTACTCGCCCATACCCTGCACGAGGACCGGGACACAATGCAACGCGGACTATAATTCCGCTACATGTTCCGTACCTATGACGAAGTCGACGAGCGGATTCTGGACGCGACCCTCGGGCGGATTCTGCAGGTCGGCATCCGGCGGAGCAGTCTGGACGATATCGCCCGCCGCTGCGGCCTGAACCGGGTCACGCTCTATCGCCGCTTCTCCGGCAAGGATGCGTTGATCGAGGCGGCGCTGTCCCGGGAGATCGCGCGGGTGCTGGCGGAGGCGACGGCGATCGCGTCCACGACCGAGGGCACCGATGCGCAGATCGAGGAGACTGTTCTTTTCGTACTCCGGCTCACCCGGACCCATCCCCTGGTCACGCAGCTGCTGGCGGTGGCACCGGAGGAGGCACTGGGTTTCTACACCGTGCGTGGCGAGGAAATGGTGTCCCAGGGCATCGAATACATCGCCGGTGTGCTGGCGGCCGGTCAGGGCCAGGGGGTGCTGGCCCGCTACGATCCGCGGCCGGTCGCCGAACTCGTTGCCCGGATGGCGCATTCGCTGATGCTCACTCCTACCGCGGGGATCGATTTCGACGATGAGCAGGCGGCGCGGGCCTTCATCCGCAGCACCATCGTGCCGCTGATGAAGTACGGCATCCGGTCAGGGGGCGAGGATGCCGGTAGCGAGGGGCCGTCCCCGTCGGAGCGCGCGGTCGGGTCGTAGCGAGGCGGCCGGTACACGTGCGCCGGGCGCCCCGGATCCGTTACCGCTCGCACCGCGTCCTGGATCGGCTGTACCTAGGATCGACAACGACGAGGACCGATAAGGAGTTACCGCCGTGGCGAAGATAACCCGGACCACCGAGGTGTCCGACAGCATCGTGGTCGGCACCGACCCCGGTACCGCCTACGACGCGGTGAGTGATGTGACCCAGATGGGCCGCTGGAGCCCGGAGAATACGGGCGCGGCGGTCGCCGAACCGGGCCGGCCGGCGTATCCGGGAATGACCTTCGTGGGTGCCAACCGGCGCGGGGCGATGCGCTGGCATACCGAATGTACGGTGACCGTGGCCGAGCGGCCGGGCCGGTTCGTCTTCCAGGTACGCCGGTGGGGACTGTGGAAACCGTTGCTGCCGGTGGCCGTGGCGACCTGGGAGTACCGGTTCGAGGCCGTCGCCGAGGGAACCCGGATCACCGAGATCTGGTACGACGACCGCACCCACTGGCCCGATACGCCCGCCCTGTGGTTCGACCGGGTGGCCACCGGCAAGCGGGGTTTCGCCGAATTTCAGAAGGGCAATATTCGCCGGACTCTGGAGCGGTTGAAAGCGGAACTCGAGGCTGCAGGCTGAGCCGGGGGAGGGCTTCTACCTGCAATGGACAAGTGTCCATATCTCTGTTCGGGGGGCTGTCTATATAGCCTCTGAGCTGGTGTGATAAGGCCAATCAAGATCGCGGCGGCGTTGCTGGGCAATCGACCGATAGGTTCTTGACACCCGGTGTGACATCTATCTACTTTCGAACCCGCCCGCGGAAAGCGCCTCGGGCACTGACGCTTGTCGGCTCTTCCGGCCGCCCGCGCGCCGGCACTGCCGCGGCGAGTCGTAAGCACAGCTGTTCGGAGGTCGCTCTTGTCCGCAATATCTCGACGCGTATTCCTGGGAGGTGCCGCGGCGGCGGCCGGAATCACGGTTGCCGGTACGACAGTCGCGGCGGCGGACAGCACCCTGCGGATCCCGCGGCGCCGGACTCCGGTCGTCCGCGAGGACCATCGGGTGATAGTGGTGGGCTCCGGGTTCGGCGGCGGTATCGCGGCCTTGCGGCTGGCGCAGGCCGGTGTCCCGGTCCTGCTGCTCGAACGCGGAAAACGCTGGCCCACCGGCCCGAACGCGAATACCTTCGGTAATCCGCTGAACCCCGACAAACGACTACTGTGGCACGGTTCGGATCCGCAGTTGTTCGGCAAGCCGGTCGCCTTCGAGCCCTACACCGGCCTGCTCGACGCCGTCACCGGTGAGAATATGACCGCCCTGTGCGCCGCCGGACTCGGCGGCGGTTCCCTGCTCTATCAAGGGATGTCGCTGCAACCGGCGGAGGCGGTCTTCAACACCCATTTCCCGCAGGAACTCGACTGGCGGCTGATGGATCGCGTGCACTATCCGCGGGTTGCCGCCATGCTGCAACTGGCGGTGGCTCCGGACGAACTGGTCGCGCACCCGAACTACAAGGCCGCGCGGATATTCGCGCGTAATGCCGCGGCGGCCGGGTTACCGGTATCGAAGATCCCGATGCCCATCGACTGGAGCTACGCGCTGGCCGAAACGCGCGGTGAGATGACGGCCTCCTACACCAACGGTGCCGGGGCATTCGGTGTCAACAACGGGGGCAAGCATTCCGTCGATGTCACCTATGTCGCGGCGGCCGAAGCCACCGGATCGGTCGACGTCCAGGTGATGCACAACGTCACCGATGTGGAACGTGGTGCGGACGGTCGCTGGATCGTGCACGTCGACCAGACCGACGAAAACGCCCGGGTACTGGCGAAAAAGGTGTTCACCACCAAGGCGCTCATCATGGCCGCGGGTAGTCTCAACAGCACCGATCTGCTCATGCGGGCCGGCGGGAAAGGGTTGATCCCGGATCTGCCCGACGCGCTCGGCGCGGGCTGGGGAACCAATGCCGACCGGATCTACACCTGGACCGACCTGGCCGAGGGGTTCGGCGCCGAACAGGGCGGGCCGGTCGTCTTCGGCAGTCTGAACTGGAACGACCCCGCCTCCGCGCATACCGTGGTGCAGGCCTCGATCCCGCCGCTGGGAATGGACGCCCGCACCACGATGCTCGTCGGATACGGCGTGAGCGATGCGCGCGGCCGCTTCGTCTACGACTCGGCTGCCGACAGCGCCCGGTTGTCCTGGCCCGCGGACGGCGACGCGGCGATCCAGTACGGGCATATCGAGAAAACCGTGCAGGCGATCGCGGGTCCGGCGTCGGTGCTGGGCGATACCAATCGCGCCTTCCCGTCGACCTGGCATCCGCTCGGCGGCGCCTGTATGGGTTCGGTCTGCGATCTCGACGGGCGAGTGCTGGGCCAGCGGGGGCTCTACGTTCTCGACGGTGCGCTGCTACCGGGTAACGCCGCCGCCTGTAATCCGTCGATGACCATCGCTGCGGTGGCCGAACGGGCGCTGGACAATCTGGTCGCCCGGGATGTGGGCACCACGATCTGAAGGCAGACGGGCGGTATGGGGTGTGGCGGTTGTCCGGATTTGCCACAAGACAAGTAGAACGTGTTCTAATCTGGATATCCCGCATCGAACCGGGATCGTTGCCCGACACCCACGACCGGAGTGATAGCCGTGCCCGTTGCCCTGACCGCCGACCAAGCGGCGCTGGCCGAAACCGTCGCCGGATTCGCGGACCGGTATGCCGCCCGCGAATACACGCGTAAGCACACCGATCGCCTGAAAGAGGGGAACCTGCCGGAGTTCTGGCCGGAACTGGTCGCGCTGGGGCTCACCGGCGTGCACCTTCCGGAAGCGGTCGGCGGCCAGGGCGGAACGCTCGACGATCTCGCCGTGGTGCTCGCCGAATCGGGCCGCGCGCTGCTGCCCGGTCCGCTACTGTCCACCGCGGTCGCCGGTGCCGTGCTCGCGGACGCCGGGGATAACGCCGGCGAGGCGCTGCGGCGGATCGCCGAAGGTGCCCCCGGTGCGGTGATCGGCCCGGAACACCGGGTCGGCTGCACCGCAGAAACCGGCGGCGACGCCACGCGGCTCACCGGTGAAACCGGCGTGATCCTGGGCGCCGCGTCGGCCGAGCTGTTCGTGGTGGCGGCTCTCGCCGGGGCCGAGACCCGGTGGTACCTGGTCGAGCGCACCGCCGCCGGTGTCGAGGTGGAGGCGAAGGACGGCGCCGATCTGGGCCGCGATCTCGGTGTGGTCCGGTTCCGCGAGGTGGCCGTGGCCGCGCCGCTCGAGCTGGACACCGGTCGGGCCGAAGCCCTCACCACCGCGTTCCTCGCCGTGGAGGCGGCCGGTGTCATCCGCTGGTGCAGCGATACCGCCACCGAATACGTGAAATCCCGGGTCCAGTTCGGCCGGCCGATCGGCGCCTTCCAAGCAGTGCAGCACCGCACCGCCCGGCTGCTGATCACCAGTGAACTCGCCGCGGCCGCCGCCTGGGACGCCGTACGAGGCCTCGATGACGAACCCGGGCAGCGGACCCACGCTGTCGCCGGCGCGGTCCTGACCACGCTCGGCAATGCGGTGCACGCCGCGGTGGAATGTCTCGGGCTGCACGGGGCGATCGGCTTCACCTGGGAGCACGATCTGCATCTGTACTGGCGGCGCGCGATGGCACTGGCCGGTCTGGCCGGGCCGGTGGAATCGTGGGAACTGCGGCTCGGTGACGCCGCCCTGCAGGGGCCGCGCACCTTCGCCGTTCCGCTGCCGGAAACGGATTCGTCGTTCCGCGAATGGGTCTCGGAGATCCTGGACCGCGCGGCGCAACTGGACAATCCGAATCCGTCGAAGGTCGGCGATCACGATGCGGTGAACACCGGCGCCCGCCGTACCCTGCTGGCGGACAGTGGCCTGGTATCGCCGCCGATGGCCAAGCCCTTCGGTATCGAAGCGGGGCCGCTGGAACAGCTCATCCTGCAGGACGAATACGACCGGCACGGTATTGCGCAGCCCTCCATGGGGATCGGGCAGTGGGTGGTGCCGATCGTGCTGCATCGCGGTACCCCCGAGCAGCTCGCCCGGCTGGCGGGTCCGGCGTTGCGTGGTGAGGAGATCTGGTGCCAGCTGTTCAGTGAACCCGAGGCCGGTTCGGATGTGGCGTCGCTGAGCCTGCGCGCGACCCGGGTCGACGGCGGCTGGCGGTTGCAGGGCCAGAAGATCTGGACCACTCTTGCCCATCGCGCCGACTGGGGTCTGCTGCTGGCCCGTACCGACCCGGAGGCCGGCCGCCATCAGGGGCTGACCATGTTCCTGGTGGATATGCACGCCCAGGGCGTCGAGGTGCGCCCGATCGTGCAGGCCAGCGGTGACGCCGAGTTCAACGAGGTGTTCTTCGACGACGCCTTCGTACCGGACGAGATGGTTCTGGGCGAACCGGGTCAGGGCTGGGCGCTGACCCTGGAAACCCTGGCACAGGAACGCCTGTTCATCGGTGGCGTCCGCGATCCGGGACACAACGAGCGGATCCGGGGGATCATCGAACGCGGTGAATACGCCGGTACCCGTGACGATGCGGTGCGGACCCTCGGGCGGATCAGCGCGCGGGGCGCCGCCATCTCCGCGATGAATCTGCGGGAGACGATCCGGCGGCTGGACGGTCACGCCATCGGCCCGGCCACCAGTGTCGCCAAAGCGGCCGCCTCGATGCTGCACACCGATGCCGCGGCTGCCGCGCTGAACCTGATCGGCCCGGCGGCCGCGCTCGGTGAGGCGGTTTCCGAGCCGGTGCATCATGAGCTCGATATCCCGACCTGGGTGATCGGCGGCGGCACCCTCGAAATCCAGCTGAACACCATCGCGACCCTGGTGATGGGGTTGCCGCGGAAGTAGGCGAGCGGTCCGCCGGGTGGCGCTGTGCGCTGTCCCGACGGGCGGGGCCATAACTGATGGCACGTGCCATCTGTTAATGTCGCTCTCGTGACCGAGCGACTCCCCGCGATCCTGCGCACCAACCTGCGGCTCCCCGTTATCGCCGCGCCGCTGTTCATCGTGTCCGGCCCCGACCTGGTAGTGGCCCAGGCGAAATCCGGCATCATCGGCTCCTTCCCGGCACTGAACGCGCGCACACCCGGTCGGTTGCGCGAATGGCTCACCCGGATCACCGCCGAACTCGGCGCGGCTCCCGAAGCCGCCCCATACGCGGTGAATCTGATCGCGCACAAGACCAACGAGCGCCTCGGCGAGGATCTGGCAATCCTGGAGGAGTTCGGGGTGCCGATCGTGATCACCTCGCTCGGCGCCCGGCCGGAGATCAACGACCGGATCCACGCCTACGGCGGTGTGGTGCTGCACGATGTGATCAACAACGTGCATGCGCGTAAGGCGATCGACAAGGGCGCCGACGGTCTGATCGCGGTGGCGGCCGGCGCGGGCGGCCACGCCGGCGTGGTCTCGCCGTTCGCGCTGATCCAGGAGATCCGGGACTGGTTCGACGGCCCGCTGGCGCTTTCGGGCTCGATAGCGCACGGTGACAGCGTTCTCGCCGCCCTGGCAGCCGGCGCGGATTTCGCCTATGCGGGTTCGCTGTTCATCGCGACCGACGAAGCGAACGCCGAACCCGAATACAAGAAGATGATCGTCACGGGCACCGCCGGCGATATCGTCTACACCGACTACTTCACCGGGGTGAAGGGCAACTACCTGCGCCCCAGTATCACCGCGGCCGGTCTGGATCCCGACGCACTGGGCGCCGGCTCCGGCTCACTGGAATTCCTGAGCTCCGACGGGCCGAAGGCATGGCGCGATATCTGGGGCGCAGGTCACGGTATCGGTGCGGTCGACGAGGTGCGGCCGACCGCGGCGGTGGTGGACCGCCTTGCCGAGGAATACCGCCTCGCGCGCGCCCGGGTCGCCGCACTGGCCTGACCCGCCCGCACTCCCTCAGGACCGTGCGGGCCCGTAGTCCAGATGCACCACGCCGTTGGGGTAGATATCGTGCGCTTTGAGTTCGAGCTTCGTCGTATCGACACCGTCGGTGAACAGTTTCTCGCCCGTGCCCAGGACGATGGGGTAGACGAACAGGTGCAGATCGTCGACGAGCCCCTCCGCGAGCAGCGCCCGCACCAGGGTGCCGCTGCCGCTGATGTAGATGGTCCCGTCGATATCGCTCTTGAGCTTGCGGATCTTCTCGGGATCGTAGGCGCCGAGGGAGGTGCTGTTGGCCCATTCGGCCTGCGGTTCCCGCGCGCCCACCACATATTTGGTGGTGTCGTTGAAGAACGGGGCGCCCGGGTCGTCCTCGACGGTGCGGGTGGACCAGGCCGGTGCGAACATGTCGAAGGTGTTGCGCCCGAGCAGAATGGCCTGCGCAGCCCCGGTGATCGCGGCGAGGGTCTCGCCCATCTGCGGATCGAACCCGAATTCGAAGGTGAACGACGGATCCTCGTACGACCCGTCGAGGGAGACGAACTCGTGTACGGCGATGGTTCCCATGCTGGTGTCCTTTCCGGCAGCTGCTGGGCTGCGGCCTTTCCGCGATGTGGCGCGGGGCTTGTGTCTCGTTCGGGTAGACGGGGCCTGGCAGGTTTTCTCATCGGTCCCGGGGTGGCTGTCGAATCCCTGTGCTGGGCGGACCGGTTCGACCCTGCGTACAGTGAGTGTGCCGCAGACAGTGTTAACAGCACGGCGCCGTGGGGAAATCAATGTGAGGACGCGGCGCCGAACCCCGGCTCCGTGCAGGACAGCAAGGGAAACAGGACTTCCGAATGGGTCACCCGCAACCACCCAATCCGTACCAGCATCAGCCTGGTCAACCCGTACCGCCGGGGCAGCCGTATCCGGGACAGCCCATGGGGGGACAGCCCATGGGAGGGCAACCCATGCCGGGGCAGCCGTATCCCGGCCAGCCATACCCCGGCCAGCCACAGTACGGCCAGCAGTATCCGGGTCAGCAGCCGCAGATGGGTGCGCCCATGGGCTACGGTCAGCCGCCGCGCTCCTCGGGGGGTGGCGGCGGCAAGATCGCGCTCATCATCGGCGGTGTCGCGGTGGTACTCGTCGCGGTCGGGGTCGGCGCGTTCTTCGTTTTCGGCAGCGGTGGCTCGGCCGTGGGTGGTGGCTACGACGATCCGCGTGAGGTGGCGCAGGCCTGGGTGGATCAGGACGGTAATCCCGAAGATCTGGTCTGCCAGGCCGATTTGGACGAGATCTCGCAGTACGAGCAGGACAATCCTGTTCAGCCGACGGGTGCGCCCTCCGGTGTGTCCGCGCCGGAAACCACGCTGAAGAGCGTGGATGTGCCCTCGGGCAGCGATTCCGGGACGTTCACCATGGAGATGACCATGGAGATGCTGGGCGACGAGACCACCACGACCGCGACCTATGATCTGGTCGAGGAGGACGGCGGCTGGAAGGTGTGCGGGATCCTGAATCCCGATATCGACGTCGATATGCCGGGCTTCTGATCAGTCGTTCGACGGGTGGCCGGTTACCGGGGCAGTTCCCCGGTAACCGGCCACTGTCGTGCAGCTTGCCCGGGCCGGCAGGGTGTTATGCGATGGCGGCCGTTGGTGGCCAACGGCTTTCGCGAACCGGCGTGTAGGAACGTAAAGCTGCGGCGCACCCCGCAGCGCCGCAACCATACCTTCGTACACACCGACCCCACCGGCAGATTCACGGCGGGATCATCGAATGCGCACCCCGAACCCCGAGGACGGTTCGCCGGCCGCGGTATCCGGCCGGACGTTCGGAGAAGCGTGCGGTGCGGGACAGGTGCGCCGTAGACCTCGTTCACGCGCCCGGATGGCGGGTCGCGCAATGCTCATATCCGGCGGTTCACCTCGATCTCCAGTGCTCACACGAACGACGGTGCGGTCGCCGGACGCGACAGCACCGTTGCCCTCCGACGCTACTGTGTGCGACGGCCCGATCGGAGGGGCGGAAGCGACAGGATGCGATCCGTTTGCGACAAGCCCGGGGCGCTCCACCGATGTAAAAGACCGATCGGTTTTCATAGGACGTTTTACGATCCGTATCCTGCCACCGTGGATGTGGGTATTTTCGTCGTGGACGGCGTGGGCGAACTCGGCTTGGGCGCCCTCCACGGGGCATTCGGTACTGCGAACGTGCTGCGCAGCGAACTCGACCATCCACCGGCCGCGTGGAACGTGCATACGGTCTCACTCGGTACCTCGGTGCGGTCGGGTAGCGGAAACACGGTGCAGACCATCCCGCTGAGGGAGGTATCGACGTCGTTCGACGCCCTCGCGGTGGCCGCGGTGAATGTTCTCGAGCCCGAGCCGCTGGTCGCACTCGTCTCGGACCCCGGTAACGCATGGCTCCTCGACCGGATCCGGAGCGCACGTGAACAGGGTGTCCATCTCGCCGCGGCCTGTACCGGAACGTTCTTCCTGGCGGAAGCCGGCGTGCTCGACGGGTCGCCGGCGACGACCAGCTGGTGGCTCGGGACGAGTTTCCGCGGGCGGTACCCGAGAGTGGATCTGGACGAGCGGAGCATCGTCTGCCACGGCGACGGCCTCACCACGGCCGGTGCCTCGCTGTCACACCTGGATATGGCGCTGTCGCTGATATATCGCACCAGCCCGGAGCTGGCGGAGCAGGCACGGCGGTATCTCGCCTTCGAAGGCCGCGCCAGCCAGGCGCCGTACGCCATCCCCGAGGTGGTCGCCCGCGGTAATCCGCTCATCGTCGCGTACGAACGCTGGGTGCGCGAGCATATTTCCGAGCAGTTCCTGATCTCGGCCGCGGCGCGGGAACTGGGCATCACCGAACGCAGCCTGCAGCGCGCCACCCGCGCGGCACTCGGGATGTCACCCAAGGGTTTCGCCGACGATATCCGGCTCGACCGGGCCACCCGCCTCCTGCGGACGACCGGCCTCACGGTCGAAGGGGTGGCCCGGGAGGTCGGCTATGTGAACGCCAGCGCGTTACGTGCGCTCATCCGCCGGCGCCGTGGCCTGTCACCGGCACAGATCCGAACCTACGGTGGTTTGTGAGGTCGGCCGCCGATTGCGGTGGCGGCGCCGCGATTCCTCCCTACACTGACCGCATGTATGTTCGACGGCTGATCGCCGTAGCCGGATTCGTGGCCACACTGTCACTGGGAGTGTCCGCCTGCACCGCCACCGGCGCGGGGGCTACCAGCCAATGCGATGTCCAGGGCTGTACCGTCACCTTCGACCGGGGCGTGGACGCGAAGATCAGCGTTCTCGGCGTGGACGCGGAACTCGCCGCGGTAGAGGGCAATGTGGTGACCCTGAAGGTGGCGGGTCAGGATGTCACCGTGCCGATGGGCTCGACCGAATCCGCCCAGGGCCTGGACCTGACGGTCCGTGAGGTCACCCAGGAGAAGGTCGTGGTGCAGTTGTCCACCGGACTCTGACCTCGGCTTCGGGCCGGATCATCGCGGTTCGCGGACCGGTGTCTCGGTCCAGCGGGCTTCGGCGCGACCGTAACCGGGTGCCGGGAACGGGTAATCGGGAAATTCGGCGAGCGCGGGTGCGGCGGTGACGGTCCGCCCGTGCGTCACCGTGGTGCGTGGGCCGGGTACCGCGGGTGCGGGATGACCGGGGGTCCGGCCGCGTTCGGACAGGAGCCAGGTGGCGGTGCGGGCCAGTGAGACCCGGACGTCCCGGCCGCGACCGTCTCCGGTCCGGGCGGCGAGTGCGTCGACGATACCGGCGGCCAGCAGATAACCGGACGCATGGTCGAGGGCCTGAGCAGGTAAGGCCCCGGGAACCGCGGAAGCCCCCTCGATCACCGCGATCCCGGTGGCGGCCTGCACGATACTGTCGAAGCCGCGGCGGCCCGCCCAGGGGCCGGTGAACCCCCAGGCGCTCACGCGGGCGTGTATCAGCCCCGGCCGGCCGGCCAGCCCCAGCCGTTCGAGCGCACCGGGCCGGTACCCCGTCACCAGGACATCCGCGGTATCCAGCAGACTCTCCCAGTGCGAACTCGCCGTCCGCAGATCCAGCAGGGCCGACGATTTGCCCTGCCCGGTATCGGTGAACTGCCACGGGATCTCCGGGAGTGCGGGCGGGTCCACCCGCAAAACCTCGGCGCCGAGCAGCGCCAGCGCCCGGGTGGCCACGGGGCCGGCGATCACGCGGGTCAGATCGAGCACCCGCACACCCCGCAGGGGCTGATACGGGGTGCCGGATACCGGCAGCGTGTAGCGCCGCCGGTCCGGCCGTTCCACGACAGCGACGAGCGGACCGGCGGCGGCCGCACCCGATTGCGGATGGGCCCGCCACTGTGCCTCGTCACGGACCTGCACCACGATTGCGCCGCGGGCCGCGGCCAGTTCCTCGAGATCCGCGGCGCGGATCACGGCGATCTGGGATTCGGCCTGCTCCACGAGCGCGTCGGCGGGTAACTCGAGCGCGGCCAGCAGGCGGGCGCGGTGATGCGGGTAGTTGGCATGCGTGCGTACCCAGCCGTCGAAGGTGGGGAAGAAACCGGACAGATCGGCGAACCCGGCGACCGGGGCGCCGTCGATTCGCAGCAGCCGGTCACTGGTGAACGACGCGGCGATCCGTTCCGGGTCGAGGCGGTGCCGGATCGGTGCTGTTGCCGCGGCCTGGCGATAGCGGTCGGTGGCAGCGACGAAGGCCTGGACGGATCCGGCGGCCAATCCCCATACCGGCAGGGTGGCGGCGAGACAGCGGCCGGGGTCGGGCCACTCCACCTGCGCCGACGCGGCAACGCCCGCACCGTCCTCGTAATCACGGACCAGCCGTGCTCCCACATCCACTGCTCCGAGCGTACTGGCGTTCGGCGCAGCCGATCCTCGGGTTACCGGTTGGCACAGCGATTTTCATCACACCGTCACCCGGGATGCGCACAGTTCAGACAAGAGTGCGCACGCTGGAGCTCCCCGGCTGGTGCCGGACCCGCCACCACCAGCCGGCCCACGACACCAGCACGCAGATCGCGACCAGTAGGCGCACCTCGGCGAGCATGCTCTCCGGATAGATGACACCGGTCAGGTAGTAGTCGATGAACCCCTCCGGCGGCAGCCCCTGCATCCCCGCCCGTTCACGTGCCCAGTTCTCGGCATAGGTCAGCGGGCAGTCGTAACCGACCAGAACCGTGCCGAACCCCCAGCCCGCCGCAACGCCGTGCAACCAGATCGTGCGCGGCAGCCGCCAGGCAACAAAACCTCCCGCCACCACATAGCCGATGAAGAGCACATGCACGGCGGCGGTCAGATCGGCGAGCAGCCGGTACCACACCCTTCCAGGGTATGTCCTGATCGTGATCGCTGCGCCGGAATCACCAGGGTGAGGGCTGATAGTCCTTCAGGAAGCAGCCGTAGAGGTCTTCTCCGGCTTCGCCGCGCACGATCGGGTCGTAGACCCGGGCTGCGCCGTCCACCAGATCCAGCGGGGCGTGGAACCCCTCGTCCGCCAGCCGGACTTTCGTGTAGTGCGGTCGTTCGTCGGTGATCCAGCCGGTGTCCACCGCGGTCATCAGGATCCGGTCGGCCTCGAACATCTCACCGGCGCTGGTGCGGGTCAGCATATTCAGCGCCGCCTTGGCCATATTGGTGTGCGGGTGCCCCGGACCCTTGTAGCCGCGGGAGAACTGGCCCTCCATGGCCGAAACGTTCACCACATACTTACGGCGGGCCCCCGCCGCGGCCAGCGCCGGGCGCAGCCGCGACACCAGGATGAACGGTGCCACCGAATTGCACAGCTGCACTTCCAACAGTTCAGTGGGGTCGACCTCGCCGACCGTATGCACCCAGCTGTTGGTGTGTGCCAGATCGGGCACCAGGCCGCCGGCGTCGATGGCGACCCCACTGGCAATCCGGTCCGGCGTGGCAGAACCGGCCACCAGCGCCAGCTCGGCCACATCGGCACCGGTGAGGCCGGGGGTGAGCGAGGCGGTGAGGGCGGTCGGATGCGCGCGGGTGGTCTGGCCGAAGGTCACCGTTTCGGGGAGTTCACCGGCGGGCAGCGGATCGGATTCGGCGGCGGCCAGGGCACTGTAGGCGCCGGGGGAGCGGCGCACGGTCTGCGCGGCGTTGTTGACGAGGATATCGAGCGGCCCCTGGGCGGCCACATCATCGGCGAGCGCCACGACCTGGGCGGGATCACGGAGATCGATCCCGACGATCCGGAGCCGGTGCAGCCAGTCGGCGCTGTCGGGCTGGGCCGCGAAACGGCGGATCGCATCGTTGGGGAACCGAGTGGTGACGGTGGTGTGCGCGCCGTCGCGTAGCAGCCGCAGCGCGATGTACATACCGATCTTCGCGCGGCCACCGGTCAGCAGCGCGCGGCGACCGGACAGATCCGTGCGGGCGTCGCGACGGTCGTGGCTCAACGCGGCGCAGTCCGGGCACAACTGGTGATAGAAGGCGTCGACGCGGGTGTACTTCTCCTTGCAGATATAGCAGCCGCGCGCCCGCAGCAGGGTTCCGGCCGATGCGCCGGAGGTGGCCGAGCTGATCGGGATCCCGGCCGTTTCGTCGTCGATCCGATTCGGCGATCCGGTGGCCGTAGCGGCCACCACCGCACGATCGGACTCGAGTTTGGCCTGCCGGGCGGCGATGCGGCGCTGGCGTTTGAGCTCCTTGAACATGCCGCCGACGGCACGCTGGACGGTGACCGAATCCGGGTGGCCGGGGTCCAGCCGGCCTGCTTGTTCGAGTACGCGCAGACAGGTGGTGAGGTCGTTCGGATCGATGCTGGTCGCGGCCATCGGTGCGGGGATGTCCTTCGTGAGCTGGGAAAGCGTGCCCATCATTGTGGCAAGGCGGGGGAGCAGGCCCGCGACCGGGCGGGTACGCCCTCGTCACCCCGTCGTTGACATCACGCCAATAGTGCGGGAAAGTCGTTCCCGGACGATCCGGCACCTCCCCGTGCCGAGCTGATGATCATGAACCGGAGGATGCGGATATGGCACGCCCCGCGTGGAGCGACGACGAGGTCGAGGCGGTACGGGAACTCGCCCGCACCTACTTCGAAAAGGAAGTGGTGCCGCACGAGGAGCGGTTCATCGAACAGGGCCACCCGGACCGCGAGCTGTACCGGCGGGCCGGCGAGCTGGGCCTGCTCTGTCCGGCGGTCGCCGAGGAATTCGGTGGCGGTGGCGGCACCTTCGCCCATGAGGCGGCCATCATCGAAGAGCAGGTGCGTGCGGGCGACGGCGCCCTCGGTATCCCGGTGCACAGTTCGATCATCGCGCCGTACCTGGCCGAATTCGGTTCCGACGAGCTCAAGAAGCGCGTCCTGCCCAAGGCATGCAGCGGCGATATGGTGCTGTCCATCGGGATGACCGAACCGGGCACCGGCTCGGATCTGCAGGCGATCAAGACCCGCGCGGTGCGCGAGGGCGACGAATACGTGATCACCGGCTCGAAGATCTTCATCTCCAACGGCTGGCTGTGTGACGGCATCATCATCGCCGCCAAAACCGACCCCGAGAAGGGCGCGGCCGGGGTCTCGCTGCTGTTCGCCGAGGTGAGTGACGATACGCCCGGCTTCAACCGCGGCCGGATCCTGTCCAAGATCGGCGGGAAGGGACAGGACACCGCGGAGCTGTTCTTCGACGGCCTGCGCGTTCCAGCGGCGAACCTGCTGGGCGGGGTCGAGGGCCAGGGCTTCTACCAGATGATGCAGCTGCTGGCCCAGGAGCGGCTGGTCACCGCGATCATGGCGGTGGCGATGATGGAACGTGCGGTCGAACTCACCGTCGAATACACGAAGGGCCGCGAAGCATTCGGCAAACCACTGTTCGCCATGCAGAACACCCGGTTCGAACTGGCCGAATGCGCGACCATCGCCCGCACCAACCGGGTTTTCCTCGACGACTGCCTCACCCGGCACCTGAAAGGGGAACTCGATATCCAGACCGCGGCCATGTCGAAGTACTGGTCCACCGATCAGCTCGGCATCGTCGTAGACCGCTGCCTGCAGCTGTTCGGCGGCTACGGATATATGACCGAATACCCGATCTCCCAGCTCTACACCGGTGCCCGGGTGCTACGGATCCTCGCGGGCAGCAACGAGGTGATGAAGGATCTCATCGCCCGTGGGCTCTGACCTCGAAGCCGTCACCGGCCCCGGCCCCGGCGCGAACGGGTCCGGGGCGCAGGCGCGGCGGCGCCGCCTCGAACCCGACGAACGCCGGGCCCAGATCCTGGCCAAGGCGATCGAGATGTTCGGGGAGCGGCCCTACGCCGCAGTGTCCACCGCCGAACTCGCGCAGCGCGCCGGCGTGGCCCGGGGGCTGATCAACCACTACTTCGGCAACAAGCGCGACCTGTACCTGGCCGTGGTGCGCCGGATGGTGACCCTGCCCCGGCCCGACGACCTCCGCGTTCCGGCAGGCACCGCCCGTGAACGGATCGATGCCAGCGTCCGCTGGCTGCTCGATACGATTTCCGAGCACGGCAGCACCTGGGTGAAGGTCACCAGTCACGAAGGGGTCGGCGACGATCCCGAAGTGCAGCAGATCCTGGACGCCGCCGACGATGCGGCGGCCCAGCGGCTGCTGCTGATGATCGGCCTGTCGGGCGACGAGGCGGCGGAGCCGCGCCGGGCGATGGTCCGGGCCTACGGCGGGATGGTGAAGGTTGCCGGTCGCGAATGGCTCACCCGAGGCACGATGACCCGCGACCAGGTACACGCCCTGCTGGTCGATGTCCTCACCACACTGGTCACCGATTCCCTTCCACGAGTGAACGAGGAGAATTGACCGCCGCAACGGGTCTCGTTATGGAAAACCACGGCGTGTCGGATGGACATCTGTGATCCGGACAACTCCCGTTTCTCGTAAAAGCAGGGCCGATCCCGCTTATTCTTGGCGCAATGCCGGGCGGGTCGACTGCTCCGGGTTCCCCCGGCAGCAGTTCGAAGGGATCGCGCATGGCATATACGCAGCGCTGGGGCGAGCAGCGCTGGCCGGAGGTACCGCCCGACCGTGACGCCCACCCACCCGCCCGGACGGGCCGGCGCCGGCCGGAACAGCATCCGGAACCGGAACCGCACGAGGAACCCGAGGATCTCGACTACCCCGACGATTCGCCATTCGACGCCGACCGGCCGGTAGTGAACCCGTACGCCGTCGTCGCGCTGGTATCGGCCCTGGTTCTGCTCTTCCCGGTCGCCCTCGTCTTCGGGCTGATCGCGTTCACCTATCCACGCGGCCGGCTCATGGCCTCGGCCGCGTTCCTGCTCGGCGCAGTGGAAGCGGCAGTGCTGGTGGCATTCGTCGTGCTGCCCGATGACCGGGTATCGGATATGTACTCCCGGGTCGGCGATGCATTGGGGGTGACCACCGGATCCGGCGCCGCCGCAGGTGTTCCCGCCGAGGGCGCCGTGGAAAGCGCCACCGCCGTCTCCATCCCGGCACCACCCGGCGCGCCGCCGGCACCGCCGACCCAGCCGCCGGTCACCGGTGCCGCACCCGACATGGCGGCACCGGTTGCCGCCGAACAGGACACGGCCTGCCCGGAGCCCGCGTTGATCGGGGCGGCCGCCGACGGCACCACCCTGCTGTGCCTGGCCGGTACCGGGTCTGTCACCGGATATCAGTGGTCCGGGCCGTACCGGGTCGCCGCGGCGGTACGGGACGAGGGCGGGGAGTGCACTGCCGGTGCGGGCGCTACCGCCCGCACCGCAGCGGGGCAGGCACTGGTCTGCGAAGACGGCACCTGGGCCTTATGGGTCTCCTGAACCGAGCCTCGACGGATGCCGGCGGCGCCCGCCGAGTCCGCCCGGAACGGGGACGACCACGGCCGGTGAGGCCATGGTCCGGACGTGCTCGTGATCGATCCGTCCGGGGTGGCCCCGACGTGCCCCGTCCGGGGATGGTCGTAACTTCCCCGCCGGGGTGCCCGTGACCTATCCGTCCGGAAATGCCCGTGACCTGCCCGTCCGGACCACCCAGCGAGGTGGTGACCACGCAGACCGGCAGCTGCGTTTGCGGCGCGAGGATCGTGCGCGCCACCCTGACCCGCCCGTCCTCACGTGCTCAGGAACTACCCGGATCGACGGGCGCGTGGACTATCCAGCCGGATCCGGTTTGCGGGCGCGGCTGGGCTGGACCCGGGGTGGTTCGTTCGGCATCTTCGGGTACTGCGGCGGCCACGGCGCATCCATGAGCCCGCCCGCCAGATCGCGTTCGGACCACTCCAGCAGCGGTTCGATGGATTGGGGCGGGCGATCCGCCCATGGATCGCCCGTTTCGGCCAGCCGCGCCGGAACGGTCGCGATCGTCAGCTCTTCGGGCACGACGGTATCCAGTTCGGACCAGCGCAGCGGGGTCGACACCTGCGCGCCGACCTTCGGCCGCACGCACCACGCCCCGAAAACGGTTTTGTGCGGGGCGTTCTGGTTGTAGTCCACGAAAACCCGCCGGCCGCGTTCCTCTTTCCACCAGTGGGCGGTGATCTCGTCCGGATACCGGCGCTCCAGTTCCCGCGCCAGCGCCACGGCGGCGGCGCGCACCTGGTAGCCGTCCCAACGCGGTTCCAGCGCGATATACAGGTGCAGCCCGCGGGAACCCGAGGTCTTCACCCATGTCTCGATACCGAGTTCGGTACACAATTCGCGGGTACGCAGCGCCGCGGCGCGCAGTTCGTCGAAGCCAATGCCGGGCGAGGGATCGAGATCGATCCGGAGCTCGTCGGCGATACCCAGCTCCGTGGCCCGATTGGGCCAGACGTGGAAGCCCAGGCAGCCCTGATTCACCGCCCACAGCACATGCGCCATATCGTGGGCCACCAGTGCGTCGCTGGTCGTGCCGTTCGGTGTGGACACTTCGACGGTGTGCAGCCAGTCCGGCGCGGATTTCGGCACCCGCTTCTGGAACCACGATTTCCCCGACGCCCCGTCGGGATAGCGCTCCAGCAGCAGCGGTCGCCCGCCGTTCACGCGCAGGAATGCCTCGGCGACACTCTGGTAGTAGCGCACCAGATCGAGTTTGGTCTCGCCGCGGCGGGAGAAATACACCTTGCCGGGATTGCTGATGGTCAGCGCCCGCCCCGCAACCTCGATATCGACGGATTCACTCATTTCGCCACCGGGGTCCCGAAGATTTCGTGCAGTTCGGCAGGCGCGACTTCCTCGAGCTGAGCATAGGTGCACGATTCGGGGGTGCGGTCGGCGCGGAAACGGACCAGCCGGCCGCCGTGCCGGAAGCGGCCGGACTGCACATGTTCATACCGGACCTCGGCCACCAGTTCGGTACGCAGTGGTTCCCAGGACAGATCCTTACCGCCACTCCACCGGCTGACCCCGCCGGGCATCGAACCACCGGATGCGGCCTGCGCCGCGGCATCGGCCCAGTCGCGCCACGGGTGGTTGTCCAGGGCGCGCTCCCGGTACGGCGCGAGCTCGCCGACCAGTTCCTTGCGGCGGGCGGCGGTGAAACTACTGGCGACCCCCACATGATGTAGACCGCCCTGGTCGTCGAAAAGGCCGAGCAGCAGCGATCCGACGCCCGCGCCGTCCTTGTGCCAGCGGAATCCGGCGACCACACAGTCGGCTGTGCGCTCGTGCTTGACCTTCAGCATCACGCGTTTGTTCTGCTGATATGGCTGGTCGTCGGCCTTCACCATCACCCCGTCGAATCCGGCGCCCTCGAACCGGGTGAACCAGTCCCGGGCCAGGGCCGGATCACCGGTGAGCGGGGTGAGGTGAACCCGGCCCGGCGCGGTGTCAAGGATCGATTCGAGCAGGCTGCGTCGTTCGGTGAACGGCGCGGTGGTGAGATCACGGTCGCCGAGTGCGAGCAGGTCGAACGCGACGAAACTCGCGGGTGTTTCGGCCGCGAGTTTGGTGACCCGCGACGCCGCCGGATGCAAACGCTGCTGCAGAACGTCGAAATCGAGCCCGTGCTCGGTCACCACGACGATTTCCCCGTCCACCACGCACCGCGGGGGCAACGCCGCCTTCAACAGTTCGGCGACCTCGGGAAAATACCTGGTCAGCGGCCGGTCGTTGCGGGATCCGAGTTCGATCTCGGTGCCGTCGCGGAAAACCACGCAGCGGAAACCGTCCCATTTGGGTTCATAGCTGAGCCCGGGGCCCGGCGGGATCTCGGGCGCGGTTTTGGCCAGCATGGGCCGGACGGGCGGCATCACCGGTAGATCCACGCGGTCCTCCTGGGGGTCGATCCTCACCCGTATCGACGTCGCGACCGACGCCGATTCATCGCCCCCGAGCATAGGAGTTCACGCCGACAAGTCGGCGGATCCGCGCGTCAGTCCGTGATCCAGCCCTGAACCCCGGCGAAATCGGTGAGTCGTTCGCGGATCACGACGATCTCCCCGGCGGTGAGCGCCGGGGAGGCGTCGAGCAGCAGTTCGGTGACGAGCCGGGTGTATTCGGTGGCGGTGAGCCGGGAACCGCCACCGGCGGCCGCTTCGGGGCGGGGCCCGGATACCCGGGGCGACCGCAGATTGACCGCCTTCGGCCCGCGGTCCCCCTCGGTGACCTCGAATTCGAAGATCCGTCCCTGACGCAGTTCGTCCTCACCGAGGCCGATATCGTTGACGTGGACGAATACATCGGGACCACCGTCTTCGGGCCGGATGAAACCGAATCCCCGCGATCCGTCGAACGACACCAATTTCCCGCTGGCCACCACACGCTCCTCGCCGCAGTTACGCGGTCACTCTATATCCCGCTTGTCCTCGTCGTCGGTGATAAGCGCCTTTTGCAGGGAGTTGAACACGGTCAGCCCCTGCCCGACCATGCCGTTGAGCAGTTCGCCGACCCCATCGGGCCCGTTGAGCACGGTCAAGTTCGCATTCGACAGCCCGCGCGCGGCCTGCTCCACGATCAGCGGCAACTGTTCGATCAGCATCTGGTCGAGCGCGATCCGGTTGTTCGATGCCGCGGCCTCGGCCTGGATCCGGGTCCGGTTCGCCTCGGCCTCGGCCAGGATCCGGACCCGGTCGGCCTCGGCCTGCGCGGGTTTGACCACTTCTGCCTGCAGTTGCTGTTCGCGCAGGTCGGCTTCCTTGCGGGCCTGGGCGGCCTGCGCGCTGAGCACCTCCTGCTGGGCCAGCGCCGCGGCCAGCGGACCGGCCGCGGCCGCTTCCGCCTCGGCCTTATCGATATCGCGCTGGTAGCTCGCTTTGAGGATCGAGGTCTCACGCGAGTATTCGGCCTGTTTACGCAGCGATTCCTGTTCGGCTTCGGCCGACCGCTGGGCCGCCTGCGATTTGGCGATCTGGGCGTCGCGGTGCACGGCGGCATTGTGCGGTGCGGCCAGGGCGGAGATATAGCCGAGATCGCCGTCGTCGATGGACTGGATCTGGAACGAATCGACCCACAGGCCGATATTGCTCATCTCCACCTTGGAGGCCACCAGCACTTCGTCGGCCAGGCGTTGCCGTTCGCGGATGGATCTCCTCGACCGTCATCGAGCCGACGATCGACCGCAGA